>NZ_JAJOMA010000023.1 GCF_021129235.1 Kineosporia mesophila | reverse complement strand
CCGGCGGGCCTGCAGGACTATCAAAGTTGTTGTCGCGCCGGCCTGGATCACCTTCACCCAAGCGGCGCAGGTCCGCCGGACCGTGACCGGCCCCACCCGAAAAAGCCCGGCAAGAACAAGAAAAACATTGAAACCGTCTACGTGATCACGTCGGCTGACCACCACGCCGCACCCCCGCATGTCCTCGCCGGATGGCTCCAAAACCATTGGCGCAGCGAAAATCAAGCCCACTGGGTACGTGGTGTCGATTTCGACGAGGCCCGATCCCGCGTCCGTACCGGGGGCGGTCCTCAGACCATGGCCAGTCTCCGCAACACCGCCATCAGCCTCCTCGGGCTGACCGGCACCACCAACATTGCCGCTGGCCTACGCCACCACGCCAACGACCGGCAACGCCCACTCAACCTGGTCCTGACCTCATGAAACCGGACCTTGCCTCACCCCTGACCCGTAGACGGAGCCTGCACCATGGGCGTAGTTGCTCGCTTGGCCGTCAGACCGTCCTGATCGAGGCGGGCAAGGCGACGGGTAATAACGGCGCCCGTCGGCTCGCTTAAGCCGCGCACGAGAGCCTGGACCTGACCGGTCAGCGAACTTGAGCGCGCCGACCGCATTCTTGAGGCGTTGTGGTTAATGGTTGGTCAGGACTGAGCAGGCATACTCCTGTTATCTCAGCGCAAATGACTCCTCTGCCGTGTCCTCCGTGTAAGTCGCATTGGCCTTGATGTACGCATAGACGACATTCGAGAATATACCACTGGTGTCGTAGGTAAATTGGAACCCAGATGCCATGGTGACGGTAATGGTGGCTGTGTAGGGCACATCTGCTACCCCGTATTGGCAGGTTGCAGTGGCAGTAACCGTCTGGTCGTCAGTAAAAGATCCCGACAGGCCGTAATTCATGACGTATTGCTGATTTGTAGACTGTGAGTAAGTCTGGGTGTCAGTCAGCTGCCAGCTAAAGTTCGTGGTCACTTCAGCTATACCAAATATTCCTGCGGTGACCGAAAGGCCGACGCCGTACTGCTGACTGGTTGCCTCGCTCCAGTCCTGTGTCTCAGTGCGGGTAACCGATCCCGAGAAGTCAAAATTTAAGCCTGGTGAATTTTCCTGGTCGTACGTGGCCTGAGCAACGGCGACCGGAGTAATGGGAGCGCTAGGTGTTGTCGGGTAAACAACATCTTGCATGGTGACTGAGATGACATCATCCAGAAATACAAGTGACAGCATGTTGATCGTGTTGGTGCTTTGCCGTCCGGCGACCCCGACGAGGATCCCGGAGTTGACAGGTGCAGAGTAGGCCGTCTGGCCGTTGGTGTTCTTTCCCCAGTCAAGGGTCTGACCCAAATTGGTCTTGAGCTGAATGCGGCCTGTGTATTTTCCGTCACCGTTCCCCCAGAGGGTCAGTGCCGTCACTCTTTCGTTGGGAGCGAAAGTTATTTCCGTATAGTCTTCTTTCACTCCACCGGCCATCGTTTCTGAGCCGTCACTAAAGATAACTTTCATGCCATACAAATAGGTACCCTTGCCACCTCCGTTGTCGGCCCAGAAACCAATGGTTGTTACGACCCGACCGTCCGTCCCGCCACAGGCCAAGAAAGGATTACCATCTTGCCCTCCTACGAAAAACCCCGGTGAGTACGGCCCATCCGGGTACGGAGGAAACGTCGGTGCTGAGGCGTAGGACATATAATTCTCGATTCAGCGCGAAAGGCTATCGGATAGTTGCTGTAGCGGTTTCACGTTAATGGATAGGCATGCCGATCTACCATCGACACGCCCTCGACGGCGCTTCTGAAAAGATGCGAAAATTGTGGAACTCTGCCCGACCCAAACCTTTCGTGAAGACACGATCGTTCCTTACTGGTCAATGGGTCGTATGCCCGTGCTTCGCACTTACTGGATGGAGTGCGCATTTTAGACATGATAAGGCGATGAACATGACGCATTGCCGGTTATTGCATAATGAGAGCTAGCTCAGCACCCTCAGTGGACGCGTGCGCCAGCCACCTATAGGAGCTCATGGGGGCCGAGGCAGCCACGTCCCTATTTGAAGTGCGCGTTCCGAACATGCCGGTTAGTACTGAATGGCCGAGCCGCTGACATTACCCAAGCGCGCGTCCGCTCGCCTGTACGCTAGGTGTATGTCGAATTGGAAGTATTTCATTCAGTCCTGGGACGCCATGTCAATCGAGTTGGGAAGACTCTTGATATGTGCCTCACGAGCCGAAGCGGAATCCGTGTCATTGATCGGTCAGGTGTGCATTGTGTGCTTGCCGGTGAGCGAGGAAATCCCCGCAGTCTCCTCTTCCTTCAAGAGCTCATTTGTCTCGGACCTTTTGGGTAAGGACATCTTCTCCCATCTCGGAAAACTTCAATTTGACAATTCCAGTCAGCGGCTTGACTGTATTCAAAAAATTCTTCCGCTTGCGCCTTCGGAGGCAATTAGCGAGGAACGCAAGAGTGAGATCGTTGATCTTTATACAAAATTTTTGAATTTACAGGGAGAAAGAAACCGGCTCATACATGACCCGTGGGAAGATATTGAGACCGTCCATCGCCGAGGAGGAGAATTCAAACAACTCCGAGATTGGAATTTAGAGGTGAACGTCACCCCAGATTTTGTGCACGATTTGGCTCTTTCATATTACACCGCGACTTTGCCAATTTTCCCTATACTCAATGATCTAATGATTCGCTCTGTGCGTCGTACAATAAAACAAAACTAATGATTTAGAAGTGGGCGGTCGAGTACTAAGCGCCTTTCGCGGCCGACGCCAGCACAGAGAGGTTGCGAACAGGTCCAGAGGGCTGAGCATGTCACCGACGACACGACAACGCTAGGGGTATTGCCACCAAACCGCCCCACCGTGAAGCATAGGCTGGCACAGCACGCGCACCTCAAGATTCAAGTAACCCATCTACTACCGCCCATGCCAGAGGACCTATTGCCGGTGACCAGGTAGAGCCGCGCGTCGCATCTACCCTCTCACCTCATTGCGTCCGGGTCACAGATACTTCCTTGAGGATCAGGGTCCCGGCGGGAAGAGTGACAAGGCCAGGATAGTGTCGCTCTACCGCGGTTGAATTGTAGTTGGAAAATGCACCCTGTGCTTGTTTGTCAATGGCGACAATTTGCAGGGTGAACTTGCTGGCGAAGGGGTCATCTTTGCCTATGTAAACAACTGGGCAGTCGAGGCGTCCATTTTTACGAACAGTGCACAGCTTATCTGATGGGTTATATTTCTTGGACCCAGGGTCGTACACGCTGATGGTGGGCTCAAAACCCTCTGGGATGTTCTTGATGTATGCCTCCAGTCCAGCATATTTATTGCCTTTGATGTTCTCTCCGGCTGTAGGGGTGAGCACGCGTGCTTCGACGGGGCCCCTGTTCAGGGCCTGGTAGATCTGCCGGGCCGACAGGATGGCGATGAGAAGCGACATGAAGGCCACCAGGACCCACATCCGCCGTCCCAGCCGGGTGGATGACGGGCCGCCGGTTGGGGCTGCTGCTGTGAGCCGTCGCTGACGTTCAAGAGCTGGGGGCAGCACCGTGGCCAGGACAGCCCCCACTGCGCTGATAGCCGCCACGAGGACATCGCTGGTGGAGACGGGTCCGAACATGATCTACCTCCGCATGTCGGGAGGTGCCGCCTCACCCGCCCGACTTGTTAACGATTCACCCTCATACCAACCCTCCCAGCTCTCCCAGTTGGCTGGACGGGATAGGGCGCGGACGTGCACCGCGGGTACCGCCGCTCTGGTGGGCGGTGCCTGTGACTGCGGTGTGCAGTTCGCCGCGCAGCTGCAGCCGGGCCATCACGACTTCGTTCTCTTCTCGGATGTTGCGGTGCTGGTGCTGGTTCTCCTCACGGCGGGCTGCGATTGCGGGCGGGGTGCCTGGCTCTGGGTGTTGTGTCGTAGGTGCCCAGTACGGTGCCGCGCATGAGCGGGGACGTTGGCGGTGGGCGGGACAGGGCGTGGCAGCGGGTCTTAGTGCCTGATCTTGAGGGTGCGCCGTTGGTGACGTTAGGTGTGCTGAAGGCGGTGAGCGTCAAGGAGTTGAGGCCAGCTGGTGTTAGGCGGCTGGGGTTTGGGCCGGCTGTTCGGGTTGGTTGATCCAGACTTGGTCGGGCAGGCGGAGGGTTTTGGGCAGGGTCTGGGTGGTGGTGAAGCGTTCGGGGTGCTCGATTCGGGCTGCTTCCAGGACCTGACGGCGTCGTTCGGTGACGGCGTGGTGGCGGCCGTGGTGAACGTCGGCCGGGGTGTGCAGGCCGATGCCGCGGTGGTGGTGGCAGTGGTTGTACCAGTTCACGAAATCGGTCATGAACTGTTGCGCGGCAGCGAGATTGGGGAATTGCTCCGGGAAGAGAGGCGAGTACTTCGCGGTCTTGAACCAGGCCTCGCTGAACGGATTGTCGTTGCTGACCTTCGGGCGTGAATGCGACCGGATGGCGTCCAGGTCGTCCAGGAGCGCAGCAACGTCCTTGGAGGTCATGGAGGTGCCGCGGTCGGCGTGAACGACGTGCGGGATCCAGTGAGCGCCGAAGATCTCCCGCATCATTTCTGCTGCCAGGAAGCCACTCTCGCGGCGGTGAACGTGAACGCCGACGATGTAGCGGGAGTAGATGTCGATCATTACGTAGGCGTCGTAGTAGACGCCCTTGATTGGCCCTTTCAGCTTCGTGATATCCCACGTGTAGACCTGTCCGGGCTCGGTCGCGACCAGCTCAGGCCGCGCCCGCGGCTTGTGACGGGCCTGTCGGCGGCGTTCGCGGACCTGGTCATCGCAGCGCAGGACGCGGTAGAACGTGGAGACCGAGCCAAGGTAGCGGCCTTGTTCCAGGAGCACCGCGAACGCCGCGGCCGGGGCCAGATCGACCAGATCATCGCTGGTCAGGGCCACCCGGATGGCCTGACGCTCAGCCTCGCTCAGGGCGTTGACCGGCGACGGCTGCGCCGGTGCGGGAGTGGGCCGGGCCCGATCGCGGGCCTCGGCTGCGCGGGGCAGCCCGGTCAGTGCGGACGCGGCCCGGGTGCTGGTTCCGGTCGTGGTCAGCTGTCGGTAGGCGTTCATCAGAATCCGCCGCGCCTGCTCGGGCGCCGGAACGCGTCCGGAACCGGTGGCTGCTCGGCTTCGCTCTCGGAGATGGCTTCCAAGAGCTTGTGCGCTTTTCCCATGATCTCCAGCGCTGCCTCGGTCGTGGCGAGCTTGCGGTCTTTCACCGCCAGTTCGCGCTTGAGGCGGGCAATCTCGGCCTGTTCCGGCGTGGGTCGTCCGACTGATTCGCCGGCGTCCTTGCCTTGCAGCAGGCCTCCGTCACGGGCCTTGCGCCACTCGGTGATCAGCGATGAGTACAGGCCCTCGCGCCGCAGGAACGCGCCACCTTCACCGACCGCAGCGGCTTGTTCGTATCCGGCCAGCAACTCCAGCTTCTGGGCCGGGGTGAACGACCGGCGCGGCCTCGGGCCCTGGCCACCCTCGCGGGGCTTCCTGCGACTCATGGAACCATCCTGGGCCACCGGCCCAGCCACGGTCATACTCACGGATTCGTCGTCCAGTTCTCGCCCTGTCAAAGGGAGGGGTTGCTCTGAGCTGCTGGCCTCAACTCATCCTGACCGACAGGGAGGAGATGCTGATGATGCTGGATGCCTGGGAGGTCGATCCGGACGGTTCGATCGAGTTGCCGCCGGTTCTGGCCGGTGGTGCCGGTATCGAGGTAGCGCACCGCCTGCAGGATGTTCTGGGCCCGACACAGCACCAGACCTCGAGCACGTACGGGCGGCCAATGGCATCGGCGGGTGAGCTCTAGACGAACTTGACACTCACGGCTTCACGCGTGAAGACGGCAGGCGCTGGATTGGCTATCGCCGAGGACCGGTCCGCTCCGTGTACACCCGGCAGCAGCACAGGGCCGTCCAGACGCACTGGATCGTGAGCTGCGCGTTGCTTGCCCAGTCACCGATATCTCCTCCACTGAGCGTGTCAGATAGTCGGCTCTGGCGCACAAACGGTGGTCGACTGGGATCAGTTGAGTAGGATCCGTCGTCGCAGCAGGGGAAAGCCTGCGCGTCCGTACATTTGGCGTTTGAGGATTTTGACCTTGGTATTGGCGCCTTCCATGGGGCCGTTGCTGTAGGGCAAGGTCAGTCCGGCAGTGACAGCTTTCAGGTCCAGGCGCAGACCGTTGACGAAGCTGCGGACCGCGGGAAACCCACTGGTGTGCGCTGATTCCATCCATGCTGGTAGGTCCTTGGCGTCTCGTGTGGTGATCATGCGGGCGAAGCCATGGACGAGGTCGGTGAGCCGGAGCAGGTCGGGGCAGAGGTTCTGCAGGTCGTTCAGGCCGGCCTGATCCTCGATGGCGAGGTTTTCGGGGCGGGTCATGATCCAGCCCTTGACCTTTTTTGGCGCTGGTAGTTGCTGATCGAGGTTCAGTCGGCCGTCGTGGATGTAACGGTTCAGGAGATGGGCGCTGCCGAGGTAGCCGCGGTCGCGGATCTCGGCCAGCAGGTGCTTGACAGGGAACTGGGGGTCCTCGATTAGTCTGCGGCGCAGGTAGTCCCGGTGTGGATCCACCGGGTCGCCCGGAAACGTGGTGGCAGCTGAAGCTGGGCGGCGGTCTCGGCGCGAGCGTAGCGTTTGACCGTGTTCAGGGCCCAGCCCAGGCGACGGGAGCATTCCAGCAGTCCGTGCCCCTTGGCCAGGAGATCATGAACGGCCTTGTGCCGGTCAGCTGTTCGCTGGTCGAGAGACCGGTTCGTGCGGGCCGCTGCAGCCGCGGGCGGAACCGGCTTCATAGCGGCGCCGGGCGGTGGTCTCCAGCAGCCGGCGTGAGCGATGACGGTCTTTTCCACGGCGCCGCCGAGGCCGTGCCACAGGTGCCATCGGTCGCTGACCTGGACAGCCTGGGGTGCGCCGTCCCGGATGGCCTCTGCATAGGCGGATGATCCGTCACGGCAGACAATCTCAGCCCCGGGGTGAGTTTTCAGCCAAGCTGCCAGTGTCCCCGAGAGCCGATCAGGAAGGACATCCAGGCGCTGGTGGGTCACCGCGTCCAGGATCATCGTCGCGTAACGCTGGCCCCGGCGGATCGCGACGTCGTCGACGCTGAGAACTTTCGGGATCGGATCCCGGTCCAGATCCAAGGGCAAGCGCTGGCGCATGACCGTGCGCAGGATCGTGTCTCGCGAGACCCTCACACCCGATGCCTGCAGGAGCCGGACCCCAGCGCGGCCAGCGACCTCGATACCGATCGTGACAATCAGCGCGCTCAGCCGATCTGTGCGACGCGCCCCGCGCCTGGTCAGGCCCAGGACCTGCTCCCGGAACCTCTTCCTGTGACAGCCGTTCTCACCACAACACAAACCGCCGCACGTGGAGGACCAGGACGACTTGCCGGCCGCCCATCGCGACGTCCGCCAGCGTCCGGGCGCACCAGGCGTGGACGCGGCCCGACACACTCCCGCACCCCGGACAGGCCGCTTCCTCGACGATCGAACGGCATTCCAAACGCACGAGCGCAGCCTGATCGACGACACTCTCCACGGCGACCGAAGGAACACCAGGAAACAGCAGGCCAGCAAGATCATCAAGACACGAACGCCAAAATCGCATAGAACGCAATTCAGCCCCGATACGAACCTGGCCCACCGTTTGTGCTCCAGAGCCCCAAATGGGACACGCTCTAAGGCAACCAAATTCTCTTCCACCACGGTTTTGGATGATGATCAGTGACTCGAACTCTATAGAGAGGGCTACTGCGCCAAAGTCTACCTTCGAGCGCGCTTTCACACTGGACGTCCATCCAGGAGTCTTCGGGAATATTGACGTCTTCAGAGATGGAGCTAAGAATTTCTTCCTTGCATCTAAAGACAAAGTCGAATCGATGCGAGCCTGGAGAGAGAGATATTTTCACGGGTTGGTTTTGCGAACCAAACATCACGGCAAGCATTTTCTCTCCCTCCGACAATTCGAGACGCAGATAGTCGAGCCTTCCATCCCTGCGGTGGCGCGACAGTCCGCTATACACCCGGATTCCGGGAGGGCTCTTCCTGCGAAACACTCATGACCTCCTATCGGCTGCACTGTCGACTACAATGATATCGACATGCGAGTCCTCCCGCATCGGTACGCAATGCCAACCGCTGGCATCTCCGTCCCTGTCGCTGCCAGTGATTACCAAGGCCGCTGGAGTAACGCCCGCAGCGACCCGTATCCGAGAAAGATCGAGGCCTGTTTCAGCACTGCGCCGAACTGCAACCGCTGTTGGTCGCCAGCAGCACTGCACATTACATGTGATTCAGCTACTGCTGGCAGCTAAAAGGGATTGACTGCAGATTAGCCGAAATCTGAGAAGTCAATGGGTTTCGTCGGACTCCGACAACTTCACTCCTTGGATTCTATTGATTCCATCCAATGCTATCGTGAAGAATCCCCACGCAACAAGGGCAATCATGAGGATGCCCAGGAATCGCGGCGACACGTTTGGCCATGTGAAGAGTGCTGCTATCGAGACGAACCACCGCATGAAGTAGGAGTCCGCAATGCGATACTCAGCCAATTTTTTCATCGATACCCATATTTCCTCTCGACTGCATCACGGCCGGTGATCGTGCCCTGCCGTCGCCACTCCTGACCATATTTCATTGATTTTCGGTATGACTTCCAGGAGCTCTTCAAGCCTCCAGCGCCAAAAACCGACGATGCACATCCGAAACTGGCGCCACCCTTGCATGTTTTCTTGCCCCACGAAAGAAGTTCCTTCGGGTGGCGAAGATTTTTGACAATGCCCTTCTTGAATGGGTCGATGACACTGTAGACACCCCAACCCACCTGAGCGCTTGTCTTGACGTTGACGTAATTCGGATGCCGCTTCATGTCATTGTATCGCCGACAGGCGTTTTTGGCCCAAGACCAGCACATTCCTGTGATGTCGAACTTGTTGACGGGATCGTTTGGGTAGACGTAAGCATTTTCGTTGCCTCCGAGAACAGGGTCGATGCTGAGGAAGCGTGCAGTCCTTGGCACGTAGAGCCGCACGCCCATGAGAACAAAGCCGCCCATGGCATCGACCGACCGAAGTTTCCCACCCAGCCATCCATATCTGGTCGGGCTGCTGGGGTTGTCGACACGGGGTGCACCCAGGGTGCCGTCAAAGTCGGCTGATGCGGGCTTGAACTGGGGTTTTGGACGGCGACACGGCCTGCCCGATAGGTGACGGATGAGACCTGGGTGGCTTTGATGGAGGTTCCTACACCTTGATCCGTCCAAGCCGAGGCCTCACCCGTCGATGTCATCCTCTCGTACCGCGGCTGTTGCTGCTGCCACGACCGTTCCGATTCCTGCCCCTCAGACTTTGATGGAGGTGTTCGCGCAGGTCAGCGACCCGAGAGCGTGTCGTGGAGTTCGGCATTCAGTCGCCGGAGTCCTGGCCGCCGGTCTGTCGGCGACGCTGGCCGGGGCCCGCTCGTTCGACGCGATCGCGCAGTGGTCCGCCGAGACCGATCCCGATCTCCTCGGGCAGCTGGGCCTGAACCGGTCGCCGTCGGAGGCCACGTTCCGCCGGGTCATCACCGCCGCTGACGGCGATGAACTGGATGCGCTACTGGGCGCGTTTTTTCACACGCGTATCGCGGCCTCGGGCGGGCGCCGGGTGATCGCGATCGACGGCAAGACCGTCCGTGGCGCTCGAACCCGCACCAGCACTGGCGCGAGGGCCCCGCATCTGGTCTCCGCGCTCGAGCACCAGGCCGGAGCCGTGCTGGGACAGGTCAGCGTCGAGGCACGCAGCAACGAAATCCCCGCGGCCCGAACACTCCTGAGCACACTCGAGAACGCCGGGATGCTGACCGGAGCAGTCGTCACTCTCGATGCGATGCACACCCAGACCGAGACCGCCGCCCAGATCGTCGCGGGCGGCGCCGACTATGTCCTCACCGTGAAGGCAAACCAGAAGAACCTCTTTCAGGCCTGCAAACGACTGCCCTGGAAACACATTCCCACCCAGGAGCAGGTTCAGACCGGTCACGGTCGACGCGCTCACCGGGCCATCAAGGTCACGACCGTCCCAGCCTGGATCGAGTTCTCCGGCGCGACCCAGATCGCCAAGATCCGTCGCACGACCACCCGACCGAACTCGAAAAGGTCTGGCCGGATGGAGAAGACCGTGGAGATCGTCTACGTGATCACCTCTGCCGGTCACCGCGAAGCACCCGCCGATGTTCTGGCCAGCTGGGTCCAGCATCATTGGTGCATCGAGAACCGTCTTCACTGGGTGAGGGACGTGACTTTCGACGAGGACCGCAGCCAGATCCGCACCGGATCAGCGCCCCGAGTCATGGCCACCCTGCGCTCAGCCGCCATCAGCCTGCACCGACTGCATGACCCCGCCATCAACATCGCCGCAGCCCTACGGCACCACGGCCGTCATCCAGGCAAGGCCATCATGCTCCTGACCAGCGAAAAGGGACTTTGACGGAGCCCTGGACTACGAAACGCTCATACTGCCGGATGACGACCTCGCTCAGCTCCCGCCGAGAGCTGCGGCGATCCGCTCGTACCGTTCCCTCGGGTCGAGCGTGAGCCCGGACTTCACGAACTTCACCCAGTCGTCGGCCAGCACCTCCTGCACAGCCGACTCGATCGCGTCCTCAGCCGAACCCAGCAGATCGGCCGAGGAGATCTTCGGCGCTTCCAAGTGCCTGTGCAGGTGGCACGTACGCGAACCAGCTGAGGCTCTGCCCAGGCGCTGTCACCACCACGAGCGGCGGTCTCTCCTCCTCAGCGCAGCAAGGAGATGACTTTCGCAAAAGCCTCCAAGGCAGCCTCCTGAACCGTGACGTAGGTGATGCCGAACCGTTCGCGACGGGCGAGCACCTGGTCGGCCATCTTTTCGGGACTGCCTATCAGGACGGCGGGCAATTCACCGACCTGGCGCGGGGTAAAGCTGCCGCCCAGGAACGCCGCGTATTCCTCCAACGCAGTTTGCCGGTCGTCGACCACCTGAGTGCGGAGCACTATGACGTTGTACTCCGGACGTTCCCGTTGAGCCGCGGACACGGCCGCGTCGACCAGGGCTACCCGTTCATCGAGCCGCTCCGCGGTCTGGTAGATCATTCCGCGCCCCGCCGGATCGAACCGGGTGCCGGCGAACGACACGATGGCCGCGTGGCCGGCGGCCAGGCGCAGCACCCGATCGCCGTTGCCGCCCACCATGAGCGGACCCACCGGATCCGGCTGCCCGGCCGTTACCGCCGTTGTCCGCGCTCGGTCCAGTTCCTGCAAGGTCATCTCGAGGCGGTCGACGCGACGGTCGGCCGATTCGAAGAGCACTCCGGCCTCGTCAAAATCCCGTTTCTTCCAGCCCGCTCCGAGCCCGGTCTCGAGCCGGCCGCCGGTGAAAGCCTGGGTCGAGACCACGTCCCGGGCGAACAGGGCCGGAGGGTAGAAGGCTGTGTTGCTGACGAAGGTGCCGACCTGCACGTGTGTGGTCACCTCGGCCGTCAGCAGACAGGCCGGGAACGGCGAGGGCATGCCCAGGTGATCGGGCACTGTGATCACGTCATAGCCCAGGTCCTCAGCCCGTCGGCACTTGCCGATCCACGCCAGACGGTCCTCGAGCCTGGTCAGGTTGAGCCCGAACCGCAGATCCGCCAGCATCTCAGGACACCTCGGCCAGGCCGGCCGACAGAGCCCGGATCTCGAATTCAGTGGCCTCCACGCCGTCCAGCCGCTTCCGGTCCCACGTGGGCAGCACCTCCGGCTCGAGGTATCCGCTCAGCACCCGAGCGGCGTCGGGCGGCAGGCCGTCCGCGAAGCGAGCGGCCAGGATCTGGGGCAGACGATTGCGGTAGTGCAGGGCCGCCGCAATGGCCAGCGCCTTCCCCGCTTGCGTGATCAGCCCCTGAGCGGAGAGCCGGGACAGCAGCCAGCGCACGTTCACCAGCGGGATCGTCAGTGCCTCGGAGGTGTCCGGCGCCATCAGCAGGGCCACGTCGGAGTCGGCGTCGATCCGTCCCTTGCGGTATTGCTGAACTACCCAGCCGTGGCCGACCATGCCCAGCGGGTAACACTCGACGGCCCGCAGCGCTCCCATCGAGGAGGCACCGGCCAGGTACGCGCCCCAGTTCAGGTAGGCCCGCACCTCGGCCACCGAGACCGCCATGTCCTGTCCGAAGTGGCCGTCCAGGATCAGCACGCGGTCCTGCCAGCCGGTTGCCATGGGTGCGTGCAGCAGGTCGCCTCGTTTGATGGCCGGCCGGAACCGCAGTTCGACGCCCGACCCGGCGGCTGTGGTGGCCAGGCGCTCGCAGTCTGCTCCGGTGAGTGAGCTTCCGGCATAGACAGTCAGAACCGGGGTCACGACGTGATCCAGTCGCTGCCGCCGTGGTCTCGGGCCGCCACCAGCCGGGCCCCAATGCGCAGCTTGTCGACGTGCGCGAACTCGCTGCCGGGGACGATGACCTTGACCACGGTGAACGGCAGGCCGGCCGGCGCGAGTTCGGTGCGCAGTACCAGCCCGAGCCCGTTCTCGGCGAGGATGTCGAGCAGCAGGGCCAGGTCCTTCGCGTTGTCGCCGCTGCTGCGGTCGGGAATCGCGTCGAACGAGCGCTCCGGGCGGCCGGCGCTCCACTCGTGCAGGTAGTCGCGCAGCTCATCGTAGGAGGAATGCCGCCGGTAGGCCTGCTCATCGAGATCTTCGCGGGCCCCCGCAATCACGGCCAGGCGCGATTGGGCGGCCTCGGTCAGTGCCCGCAGCAGAGCGATCTCGGGATTTAGGTGACAACCGGCGCCACCGTTGAACAGCATGCCGTCGCGGGCGTGCGTGTCCTCCGTGGTGACGAAGAACGCAGGCACCGGCAGTCCCCCGGTGTAGGCATGCACCGTCACCCTGATCGAGGCTCGCTCGAAACGCTCGATCAGCTCCCGGGCCGGGCCCGGCACCGTTTCGGGCCGGATCCGGTAACCGAGGCGCAACTTCTCACCGAACGCGGTGCAGTCGTGCTCGATCACCTCGTAGAGGGCCTGCACCGTGGCATCGACCGGGTCATTACCGGCCGCGAGCCCGATGGTGTTCGACTGCATCAGCCCCGCCTCGCCCGGGAACGGGGTGAAGACGGCGAGGGCCGGGACGGCGACTTCGGCGTCACTGCGCAGGCAGCGCATCGGCCACCAGGAGAGCGGCGTCTGCGGGGTCCAGGTGTTCGTGCGGCGCGGGATCAGCCGACGTGGGTCTAGCGTGAGCATCTCGTTGCGCTGGACCGACAGGGGAACCGGGAGAGCGGTCCGGCCGGCTGGCTCGCAGTGGAAACGCTCGATGGCCTCCATCTTCGCGCCGACCCGAGCACCCTGGGCGGTCACGCCCTTGCCGCTGGTCACGGTGTTGAGCCCGGCCGCGGCCCGTGGCCGGACCGACTGGTAGACCGGGATACCGAGGACGTCCAGGCCGGTGACGTCGCTGACCCGGCTGATACCGGTGCGCTCGAGCAGAGCGTCGGCCAGTGCCTCGACCTCGTCCAGGCTCCGGCTGCGCAGAGCAAGCCCGCTGACCACAGATCGGGTGGTGCTCGCCGTCACGACGCCCGAACCAGCGACCGGAGCAGGTCGGCCGCGTCGAGGTCGGCGTAAAATCGGTTCAGCTCGGTCCGGACCCACTCGGCCTTCTCACTGGCCGGCATCAGGTGATGAGTGGCCGAGGGGCCAAGCCCGGCAACGTACGCGAGCGCGGCGTCCTGGAGCGCGGTCACAAGTTCGCGAGCGCTGGGGACGCGACGGGCGAAGGTGAGGAACAGGCAGTCGTCCGAGCCGATCACCTGAACCGCCCCCGGGCCAGCCGGCACCTTCAGGGCCTGGCCGGGGACGAGTTCGGCGGCCCGGCCGGTCGGCGGCAGGCTCCAGCGCAGATTGCCCGAGCAGACCAGCACCACGGTTTCCCCGTGGTCCGAGGGAAGCACCGGGTCGGCGCCGTTGGCCGTGAGCCAGGCCGTGACCTCCACTCCAGACTCCAGCGCCCGCTGCGCGGCCTGCACCACCGGCCGGATCTCGGGGCGCCAGTCGCTCACGGACGGGAACCGCAGGGTGGCTCCGTCCCGGAGAAGTGCCAGCACGTTACTGCGGTGCACGTAACCGGGCACCGCATGGTTCTGCACCGTGCGGGTGGTGAAGACGGTTTCGTGCTGGAGCGGCCCGTCCAGACCCAGCACCTGCACGTACGGCCAGGCCAGCAGGCCACAGTCGATCGCCGCCTGAAGGTCGCCCGCATTCGGAAGATCCAGCCCGGATGGCACCGCCACAGCGGTGGTCTCCGCCTCGGCGAGCTCGGAGAGCCATGAATCTAAGCTACCCGTAACGTTTTTCATAGTATCCCCCTTCACGATGCATCCCTGGTGCGAGCAGCCTGCAGTGCGTGCTGCAGCAGCGTTTCCGCGTCGGTCCGGCCGGAGTCGCCGAGGTCACCCAGCAATGCCTTGACCGAAGCGAGCGAGGAATGTGGGTCCTGCCCCGCAAGCGCTCGCTCCGGGCCGCCCGAGTCCACCCACTGGGCGACATAGGCGCGCACCAGCATGTCGGGTGCCGGCTCGGCCAGAGTGAAAGTTATGTGCAGAGAAGGGCCGTCCACCGCGGTCGCCGCGTGAGCGTAACCGTGCGGTAGGTACAGCACGTCGCCCGGGCCGCGCAGGACGACCTGTTCCTGCGAGGTGTCGACGTCCAGACCGGCTCGGGCCCCGGCCTGTTCGGGCTCGGCGTAGAGGTGCCACTCCTTGACCCCGGCGAGCTGGATGGCGACCACCCGCGAGCCGTCACGATGCGGCCTCATGCCACGCTTCCCAGCGGGCGTGTAGAAAAGGTAGGCCTTCGACTCGGCCGGAAAGATCGCATTCATCTCGTCGTTCATCGCGCGGATGAGCGGGTGCCAGTCCTCGATCTGATTCAGTTTGATCGTGGCTCCCGAATCCAGCTGCCGACGCACTCCGGCCGGGTCCACGAACCCTTTAATCGTGGTCCCGTCGATGGTCCGGGAGGCCAGCACCTCGCTGTCGGGCGGCCGCACCCCGTCGTGCAGAACCGAGAAGTACGGGCGGCGCAGGAGACTGCCGTCGATCCACTCGAAGACATCGTCGACGGAGGGCAGGCCCCCCACGTCGACCGCGTCCTCCAGCAGGACGGCCTTCGAACCGTAGTAGGCCGAATTGAGGACCCCGCCGGCGGCGACGAGTGGGGACAGCACATTGGAGGTCATTACGGCTCCCGATCCGTTGGAAGGAGGAACGGAGCCGGCGGCAGGCGGACGATCACCTGCCGCCGGCGATGTCATCCGGTCGGACGACTCAGGCCACTCAGGCGAAGTCGATGTTCTCGATCACCATGGGCGCGTCGCCGTCGAAGTCACTCACGTCGTCGATCGCAGCCGCCCGGAGTTCAGCTTCCGACGGACTGAGCAGGGACTCGTTCATGATGTCCTCCAATGGTTTACGGATGGGCATCAACACGTTCGCACGGCCCGGAGGAGTCACGCAAGACAAAATGACACCGATCGCCTCCCACCCGACAGAACGGGTACCTGACCTGCAGCAATCAGAAAAACATTGCAAATAGGGCACATTCATGATTGGTTGTTGGGGGTAATCAATGATCGATCCCTGGGGGAGTCTTGGGTTTGCGTGATCTCGGCTTTTGCGTGGACGCCTTCGCTCACGGGTGGCCCACGGCTCCGCTGACCGGCACCGCATCGCCCACCGTCCTGCAGGTTCTCTCACCCGGCGACGTCGATGAACTCATGGCTACGCGAGGCCTGCGGGTGCCGTCCTTCCGAATGGCCCGCGACGGCGCATTGATCCCGGTGTCCCGTTACACAGTCGCCCCGCAGAAGGATGCTCGCAATCCGCGCAACCAGTTGGTCGACGCCGCAGGCGTTCTCAAAGAGATGGCTGACGGCTCCACGCTCATCCTGCAGGGCCTGCAGCTGTTCCATCCCCCGGCCGGGCAGCTGATGCGCGAGCTGGCGGACTCCCTCGGCACCCGGGTGTTCATCAACGCGTTCCTGACCCCGCCCGGGGCCAAAGGTTTCGGGGATCACTCGGATCCGTACGGCGCTTTCCTGGTCCAGCTGGCCGGCAAAAAAATCTGGAAACTCAGATCTTTCGCCGACGAAGAGCCCACGACCGTCACCCTCGGGCCGCGGGACGTGCTGTGGATCCCTCGCGGATGGCGACACGATGGCCAAGCCGCCCCTGACCGGGCGAGCATTCACTTGACCCTGGCCGTTCGTCCTCTGGAAGCCATCGACATCCTCAACGACATTGCCGGGACGGTCGGCCGGTTACTGGCCGACGAGATGCTTCCGCCGCTGGCCGGAGCCGACCCGGACGACCTTCGGCACCAGGTCGAGACACTGGTCACGAAACTGGCGAAGGCCGTGGGCGAGACGGATGTGGATGCGCTCGTCGCGCACGCCCGGGCCCAGTCCGCCACCGCCCTCCCCGCCCAGGTCACCACCGCACTAGGCGACGACTTCGGAGGACCGTCATGACTACCGCGACCGACCCGGCGACCGGGTTCCCCGCTCTGAAAGCCCTGATGGCACGCATGATCGGCGATGAGAAGCACACGGGCGCCGCCACTTCCACCCTGGAGACGCTGTGGGTTCTCTATGAAAAAGTGCTTCGGGTCGACCCGAGCTGGGTAGAAGAACGGGACCGCTTCTTCCTGTCCAAGGGTCACGGCCCGATGGCCTACTACGCGGTGCTCGCGGCCAAGGGTTTCTTCCCGGCCGACGAACTGGACCGCTTCGGCCGCTTCCGCTCACCCCTGGGACTGCATCCGGACCGTCTGCTCGTGCCTGGTGTGGAGATCTCCAGCGGCTCCCTCGGCCACGGTCTGCCCCTCGCGGTCGGTACGGCGCTGGGCCTGCGCATCCGTGGCCTCAGCGGCCCGGGCGACCCATCGGTGTGGGTCCTCCTCGGCGACGCCGAGCTCGACGAGGGCTCCAACCACGAGGCGATCGCCTTCGCCGGCCGCGCCGGGTTCGGGCAGCTGAACGTCGTGGTCATCGACAACGCCTCCGCCAGTCACGGCTGGCCGGGCGGCATCGAGAAACGATTCGCGGTGGAGGGCTGGGCCACTGCCCGGGCTGACGGCCGCGACCTCGCCGCCCTCGGTGCCGCTTTCACCGAAGATCATCCGGACCGGCCGCGGGTCGTGGTGGCCGAGGTCGAGCAACAGCTGCCCACCCACTGATCCAGCCCACCGATCGGAGGAGGAGAAAGCAGATGCCGGGCCTCATGCGAAAGCGCTTCGTCGACGTCACCGCCGAGCTGATCGATGCTCACCCGCGCCTGGCGGTTCTCACCGCCGATCTCACCGCCAAGGCCTTCGACGGCGTTCGCGCCCGTCACCCCGACCGGGTGGTCAATGTCGGGATCCGCGAGCAGCTCCTGATCAGCATGGCCGGCGGTCTCGCCCTGGCCGGGGTGCGGCCGATCGCCCACAGTTTCGCCCCGTTCCTGGTGGAGCGGCCCTTCGAGCAGATCAAACTGGACCTCAACCATCAGGGTGTCGGAGCCGTCCTGGTCAGCGCCGGAGGCTCGTACGACATCGCCAACAGCGGCCGCAGCCACCAATCCCCCGGCGACGTCGCGCTCCTGGCCACGCTGCCCGACTGGACCATCCAGGTCCCCGGTCACACCGACGAGGCGGAGGCTCAGCTCCGGGCGGCGGCGGTCACCGACGATCTGGTCTACCTGCGGCTGTCGAACCGCTCGAACACCCGCGCCTACGTCGGCGCTGAGGAGGGCTTCACAACGTTACGGACCGGGAAACGCGGCGTCGTGCTGGTGGTCGGCCCGCTGGCCGACAACGTCCTCGCCGCGACCGACGGCCTCGACGTCACCGTTCTCTACGCCACCCGGATCCGCCCTTTCGACAACCGGACGCTGCGGGCCGCGGCGAGCGGACAGGACGACCTGGCGATCGTGCTGGTCGAGCCCTACCTGGCCGGTACGTCGGTGGCCGAGGTCACGACGGCCTTGCGCGGCCTGCGGCATCGGGTGCTCGGGCTGGGCGTGGGCCGGGAGGAACTCCGGCACTACGGGAGCACTCGTCAGCACGACATCGCCCACGGCCTGGACGCGGCCGGACTGCGCCGCAGCATCGCCAACTTCCTCGAAGAGTAGGGAAACGCCATGGTCAGCACTCTGTCCCCCGATGAGCTCCAGCGGTATTCACGGCACATCTCGATCGATTCGGTCGGTGTCGAGGGGCAGAGCCGCCTCAAGTCCGCCCGGGTCCTCGTCGTCGGGGCCGGCGGCCTGGGATCACCCACCCTCATGTACCTGGCGGCCGCCGGGGTCGGGGTCGTCGGGGTGATCGACGACGACGTCGTCGAACGGTCGAACCTCCAGCGTCAGGTCATCCATGGGGAGTCCACGCTCGGCGTGCCCAAAGTGGACTCGGCCCACCGGCGGATGACCGACATCAACCCGCTAATCGAGGTCCGCCCCGTTACCGAGAGGCTGACCGCCGCCAACTGCTTCGACATCCTGCGGGACTACGACGTCGTGATCGATGGTTCCGATAACTTCCCCACACGCTACCTGGTGAACGACGCCTGTCATTTCCTCGGCATACCGTGCGTCTGGGGATCGGTGTTCCAGTTCACCGGTCAGGCCAGCGTCTTCAACGTGGAAGGCGGCCCGTGCTACCGCTGTCTTTACCCCCAGGCGCCGCCGCCGGAACTGGCACCCAGCTGCGCGGAGGGCGGTGTCTTCGGCGCCCTGTGCGCCTCGGTCGCAGCGGTGCAGGCCACGGAGGCGATCAAGCTGATTCTGAGCCACGGGCGCCCGCTGGTGGGGCGGCTCTGGCTTTATGACGGGACCGAGGTCGAGACCCAGGTCCTGAAGGTGAACAAGGACCCGCTGTGCCCACTGTGCGGCCCAGAAGCCACAATCACCGACCTGACCGATCTCAGTTACGTGTGCGCTTCCCCGGCCGCGGCGCCCCCGCCGGTCGCGACCATCTCCCCCGAGACGCTGGCCGATCGCCTGGAGCGGCGCGGCCGGGCCGAGGACGACTTTCTCTTGGTCGACGTACGCGAGCAGTTCGAGTGGGACATCGTCCGCATCGAAGGGGCCCGGCTCGTCCCGCAGGGGCAAATGGCCGCTCAGGCCGCGGCCTTCCCGCCGGACCGGGACATCATCGTCTACTGCAAGAGCGGTGGGAGGTCGGAGAAGGTGGCCCGCGTCCTGAGTACCGACTTCCCGCGGGTTCTCAATCTGGACGGCGGAGTGCTGGCCTGGGCGGCACGCGTCGATCCCTCACTCCCCGTGTACTGACAGGAGAAGGACTCCATGGATACGACCAGCATCGGCCACGACGTCCCCGTCGGCCTGCCCCTTGTCATGCAGCCTGCGGCCGGAGGAAGCAGCACCGTGCAGGTACGGGCCCGAACGGTCGGCGAGGCCGTGGACGCCCTGATCGCCCAGTACCCGGGACTCGGCTCCCTCCTGCTGACTCCGGAGCACGACGTCCGCCGGTTCGTGAACATCTACGTCGACGCCGAGGACGTCCGCTTCCTGAAAGGTCTCGACACGATCATCGCTGCGGGGCAGCGCATCACGCTCCTCAGCGCGGTCGCCGGCGGCTGAGAAGCCTCGGCCCGGTTCGTCCCCGGATTCAGTCGCCGAGGGTCAGTTCCCAGAGCAGACCGTCCCGCCAGGCACCGTTGACGAAGATGTGGTCGTGCGCGATCCCGTACGGGGAGAATCCGACGGCCTTCAGCACTCTTTGCGAGGGGAGATTCTCCAGTTGCGTGCTCGCCTCGGCCCGGTGCAGTCCCAGGTCACCAGCCATCCGTTCGAGGAGCAGGGTGCTGGCCCGTCGGGCGTGACCCCGGTTCTGGTGCGGGCTTCCGATCCAGTAGCCCAGCGACGCCTTCCGGAACGGCCCGGCAATGATCGTCCCCGCGGTGACCTGGCCGATCACCACACCGTCGGCCACGACGACGCCGGGCCACGAGCGACCCTGCCCGTGCTGGTCGAGGAGACGCTCGATCCGAGCGGATTGCCCTGCAACAGTGTAATATTCATCCGGTTGAGCCGGTTCCCAACGGGCGAATGCCGCTCGATCGCGCGCCAGATGGGCGGCCAAAGCCTCGGCATCCGAGAGGTCGACCAACCGGATATCCGTCTTGTCTTCGCCCATAGCGAGCATCATAACGGTCGCGTGACGAGGGGGCCGGCCAGGTTCGGACAGCGCCTGGCCTGGCAGGCAGCCTTCGCCACAACCGGAGATGACCAGGCACTTCTCCTTCAGAACACGTTGAGAGGTCAAGACATCCCGATGGTGCAACAGTGAACTGGGTGCGTGAAGTAATCAGCGATTCGCGCCTACGGCGCCTGGCCGCCATCCAGCTCATCGATGCGGTCGGCAGCGGCATCTTCCTGGCCGGCAGCTCGGTGCTCTACGTGAGGATCTTCGGTTTCTCCGCCGGTCAGGTCGCAACCGGGCTATCACTGGCCGGTTTCGCCGGCCTGATCGCCACGTCGGTGATGGGCCAGGTAGCCGACCGTCTCGGCCACAAGCGCGTGCTGCTGGTTCTGACCGCCCTGCAGTGCGCGAGTTACCTGGCTTTCTTCCTGGTGACCGCGTTCTGGCAGTTCGCGGCCATCGTGGCGGCCATCTCGTTCCTCGATTTCGGCCGGGCCAGCGCTTTCAACGCCGTCATCGCGGAGGCCACCTCCACCGGCGGAAGCATGGTGCGCAACAAGGCCATCCTCAGGTCGATCTTCAATGCCGGGTTCTTCGGCGGTTCATCTCTCGCCGCGGCCACCGTCGGCCTGCGGTCGGGTCATCTACTGGCCATCTTCGTCGGGACCAACGCGTTCTCCTACCTGGCCTGCGTCATCCTGATCGCAACCCTGCCCCGACCGCGCAACGTCGCCCGGGCTCTGGGCAGTCGTCGGTTCGCCGCGCTGCGCAACCCCCGGTTCCTTTACGTGGTGGGGCTCACCACCCTCCTCGGGCTGCACGGCTCGATCATGACGGTGGCGATGCCACTGTGGGTGCTCGGGCACACCGATATCGACCCGTCCATCATCGGCGCGCTGTTCGCGCTGAACACGGTGCTGTCGGTGACCATGCAGGTGTACGCCGCGCGGGGCACCGACCAGGTACGGGGGTCGGCCCGGGCGGCCCGGCAGTCGAGCTGGCTGGTCGCGGTCGGCTGTCTGGGCATCGCCGGGACCGCCGCCCTGAGCCGGCTCGGTGGCGCTCTCTGCCTGGCCGTGGCCGTCCTCGTGCTGACGGCCGGCGAGCTGCGTCAGGCGGCCAGCCGGTGGGGCATGTCGTTCGCGCTCGCCCCCGAGTCGGCCCGAGCCGAATACCTTGGCGCCTTCAATATTTGCGTCGCGGCGGGGAGTATCGTGGGCCCGGCGATGACCGTGTTCCTGACGGTGCACCTCGGGCCGGTGGGCTGGATTGTTCTGGCAGCCATCGTCCTCCTGGCCGGGATCGCCGTCGGTCCCGCCGCCCTGGCCACCGCGACCCGAGGCGTGGACGTCGGCCTGCTCGAGCCTTCCGTCGTCGGGATGCCGACGAAGCCAGCTCACCTCGAACCCGGCCTCGCGAAGGGCATCTTGTGACCTTGAACGCGATGGTCCAGGTCCGAAGGTTTCCGATCTTGGCCGGAGCGTACGCCGTCAGTTCGTTCGGAAGCCAGCTGAACATGGTTGCGCTCAACCTGTTTGCCTATCAATGGACCGGCAGCCCGATCGGGCTGGGAGCCGTCATGGTCCTGCGACTGGCCGCCGGAAGCCTGTCCGGTCCCCTCGCCCCTCGGCTCATCGCCCGCTTCTCGTACAAGAACGTACTCCTGTGGACGAACGCCGCCCAGGCCGCGGCGATGACGCTGCTGGCCAGCACTCCTAGCACGGCGCTGTGGCCTGTGCTCGTCGCCGTAGCCGTGATCGGCGGTTCCGCCAACACCATCTTCCTGGTCGCGCTGCGAAGCGTTGTACCGGACCTGGTCGGGCAGGAGCGCCGCACCTGGGCCAACTCCCTGCTCGTCACCGGCCGCTCGCTGGCCATGGTCGCCGGGTTCGCCTCCGCCAGCATCGTCGTCTCGTTCGCCGGATACAAGACGGCGTTTCTCCTCGATGCGCTGACCTTCGCCCTTTGTCTGCTGGCGGTGGCCTCGCTGCGCTTCCCGGACCGCGACAGCAAACCGGTACGACCGCAGGCTCGGCCGACGGCGAGCGCAAACAGTGGCCGACTGCTCAGCGGGATTCTGCTGTCTATGATCGCGCTGCGCGGAGTGGACGCGTTCGGGTCGGCCTCGCACAACGTGGCTCTTCCGGTTTATTCGACCTCGCTGGACGGGTCCCATCCGGCCGTATTCGTCAGCGCCTTCCTCACTTCCTGGGCAATCGGCAACATCGCCATCCAGCAGGTGATCCGGCGCCTGGACCGGCGAGGCGCAGGAATCGCGGGCCTGAACGCCTTCGCCACCGGTACCGTGCTGATGTCCAGCGCCTTCATTCTCGGTTTCGCCGGGCTCCCGGCTCTTCCGACCATGGCCATTGCTTTCGTGGCCGGATGTGCTGACGGGTTCACCGAAGTGTCGTACACCAGTCATCTTCAGGCACTGCCGAGTCAGGTCCGCGACCGCGCATTCGGATTCTCGGCATCGTTGGAGTACCTCGGGTTCGGCATCGGAATGGCTCTGAGCGCAGTGCTCCTGGAGGCGTTCACTCCCTTCTCAGTTGTCGCCATGTCGCACGGCGTGGCCATTCTTTTCGTCGTGCTTCAGGTCACGGTCATAGCAGTCCGGAGTCGAAAAGTCAGACTTGCCAGCGACAGTGGGGATGCAGACGGAAATGTGGCCCCAGCGCATCGCAATCATCGGGATCGCTCTACGTTTCCCGGGAGCTGACACGCCCGAGGCCCTGTGGGCAGAAACGCGAGCCGGCCGTTCACGCATTCATCACTTCAGCGAAACCGAGCTTGCGGCAGCCGGAATGGATAAGGCAACTTACCGTAAACCCGGTTTCGTGGCCGCCAGCGGCATGTTGTCGGGCATTGACCGGTTCGATGCCGAATTCTTCGGGATGAGCGCCCGCGAGGCGGCGACGACCGATCCGCAGCAACGACTTCTTCTCCAGACGTGTTACCACGCACTGGAAGACGGCGGATATTCCTCGCCCCGCGAGAGTACCGGGTCGGGGTCTACGCCAGCACCGGATACCGCCTCCACTCCCTGCACAGCTACTTGGCGGCCAACCTTGAGCCGGCCGGTTGGGAGCGGGGATGGATGTCCGACAAGCAGGTCCAGGTCGGTAACTACGCCGACTTCGCCGCCACCAGGGTTGCCTTCAAGCTCGGGCTCACCGGCCCGGCGATCAATGTCGCCACCGCATGCTCCAGTTCGCTCGTGAGCCTGCACCTGGCCTGCCAGGCACTTCTCCTCGGTGAGACGGACCTGGCCCTGGTCGCCTCCGCCGCCCTCCATTTCCCCCAGGTCACCGGATTTCCCCAGGTCAAGGGGTCCACCCTTTCCCGCTCCGGCGTCATCCGGCCGTTCGACGCCGCAGCCGACGGCACGGTCGGGGGCAATGGCGTCGCCGCGATCCTGCTGAAACCGCTGGAGCGGGCCCGGGCCGACCACGACCACGTTCATGCCGTCATTCTCGGCTCAGGGATCAGCAACGACGGCGACACGAAGCCGGGTTTCGCAGCGCCCAGCGCCGCCGGTCAGCGCGCCGCTGTGCTCAGCGCTTTCCGTGCAGCGGGTGTCCCGGCCGGATCGGTGGGCTATCTCGAGGCGCACGGGACAGGGACCCTGAAGGGTGACCCGATTGAGTTCGAGGGCCTGACCTCGGCCTTCCGCGATCTCACGGAAGACACTGGGTTTTGCGCCCTGGGAACGCTCAAGTCCCGGATCGGCCATTTGGACAGTGCCTCCGGCCTGGCCGGGGTGATCGGTGCGGTCCTGGCCCTCCGCCACGGCACCGTCCCCCCGCTCGTCGGTTTCCAGCGGCCCAACCCGGCCCTGACGCTGGCCGGCAGCCCGTTCACCCTGTCCGGAAGTGGCCACGCATGGCCGCTTCCGGGACTACGTCGAGCGGGGGTGCATTCGGTCGGCCTCGGGGGCACCAATGCGCACGTGGTCCTGGAACAGGCCGGCGGATCATCGCCGGAGGGCCAGGACCGGGCGCCGGGTGTCCTGCCGCTGTCGGCACGTGACGCCGATGCGCTCACCGCCACCGTCACCGCGTTCCGGGACCGGCTACGCGCCGATCCCTCGATCCCCTTGACCGACCTGATCACGACCTCGGCGCTGGGCCGCGCTCATTTTTCCCATCGGATCGCGGTGACCGGGCGAACCACGCGCGAGATGCTCGCGGCGCTGACCGCCCACCTGTCCGGTTCCCCGTCCGGGCCCGGCCCGGACGAGGAGGCCGAGGCATTGGCCCGGTCCTACCGCGCCGGGGCGGACATTGACTGGCCGTCAGTGCTCGACGGCCGTCGTGGTCATCGGATTTCTTTACCCACATATCCATTTCGTCCCGTCCGGCATTGGATCGGCCCGTCCCCGGTAGTGGTTGAGGCGCAGGATCCCTACGACGATCACGAAGCCCTGGAGGCGGTTATGGCCAAGCCCGCAGTACTGGTCAGGGTTGTCGAGCTGACGGCCCAGCACCTGGGTCTGCGCCCGGAGGAGATCGACCCCGATCGGGCTCTTGTCGATCTGGGTGCTGATTCCCTGCAGTTGGTGGGCATGCTCGTGCAGTTAGAGGGCGAGTTCGGTATCGAGATCAGCATGCAGGAATTACTGGAGAGCGCGGGCACGCCGAACCGGACCGCCCAGTTGATCACCGAGCGCATCCCGGCCGTCCCCGCGCAAGAGGCGATCGAGCCACCGCCGGTTGCCGAGCCGGTTACCGAGCCGGACTTCTCGATGCATGGGCCGATGGTCACGGTGGCGGAGGACTCCGGGATGGCCGTCGATGCGGCCGGCGAAACGCAGCATGCGCATCTGCTGGACCTGACCCGCCGTCTGAACCGACGGACCCAGGGTTCGAAAGAGATCGCCCAGCGTTACCGTCATGTGCTGGCCGACAGCCGGGCCGTGGTGGGTTTCCGCAGCGCCACCAAGGAAATGCGCTACCCCATCGCCAGCCGGGCGGCGCGCGGCGCCCGGCTGGAGGACGTGGACGGCAACCACTACGTGGACATCACCATGGGATTCGGTGCCCTGCTGTTCGGGCATGAGCCCGCCTTCGTCACCGATGCCGTGCAGTCGCACCTCTCACGCGGTCTGCAGTTCGGCGCCCGCACCAGCGACGTCGGCGAGACCGCCACGCTGCTCAGCGAACTCACCGGAGCGCAGCGGGTCGCCTTCGCCAGCTCCGGTACCGAGGCCAATTCCGGGGCCATCCGGCTGGCGCGCGCCGCGACCGGCCGCAGTCTGATCGTCATGTTCCGGGGCTCTTACCACGGCCACATCGACACCGTCCTGGGCCGGCCCAGCGGCCGCCCCGACCTCAGCACGGTTCCGGTCTCCCCCGGCATTCCCGGTAGCGCGGTCGCAGACGTCCTGGTCCTGGAATACGGCGACCCGCGCAGCCTCGAGATCATCGCCGAACGAGCCACTCGCGTCGCAGCCGTGCTCGTCGAACCCGTCCAGTGCCGCAACCCGAGCCTTCGCCCGGCAACGTTCGTCCGTTCGCTGCGCGAGCTGACCAGCCGGCACGGAATCGTCCTGATCTTCGACGAGATGCTCACCGGACTGCGTCCCCACGCCCAGGGTGCCCAGCACCGCTACGGTGTCACCGCCGATCTTGCCACCTACGGAAAGGCTTTGGGCAGTGGCTTCCCTATCGGCGCCATCGCGGGCCGGGCCGACATCCTCGACGGGGTCGACGGCGGGTTCTGGCAGTACGGCGACGACAGTGGTCCCGGCCAGGACACCGTCTTCTTCGGGGGCACCTACATGCAGCACCCCTTGTCGATGGTGGCGGCCCGGGCCGTGCTCACGCACCTGCACCGGGAAGGTCCCGCGCTGCAGGAGACGCTTAACGCCCGCACCGACACCCTGGCCAAGACGCTCAACCAGTTCTTCCTCGATGAGGAATTCCCGCTACGGGTGGACCACTTCGGTTCGATGTTCCGGTTCACGCCCCGTGCCGACGTTGACCTTCTCTACCACCACCTGCTCGCCCGCGACGTGTACGTGTGGGAATGGCGCAGCTTCTATCTGTCCACCGCGCATACCGATGCCGACCTCGAGCACGTGGCCGAGGCCGTCCGCGATTCCCTGCAGGAACTTCGGGGAGCGGGTTACCTGCCGGGTGGCAGACCCCGACCGGTCCCGGTTCCGGCGGTCCCTCGGCCCGCACCCGACTTCAGCGTCTACTTCTTCGGTGACTATCCGGACGGGACTGCGAACGCCTACGAGCAGATCCTCGACACCGCCCGCTTCGCCGATACCCATGATTTCCATGCGGTATGGCTTCCGGAGCGGCACTTCCACTCGTTCGGGGGTTTGTTCCCGAACCCATCGGTGCTCGCGTCCGCGCTCGCGGTCCGGACCGACCGGATCCGCCTGAACGCCGGCTCGGTCGTCCTGCCTCTGCACGACCCCGTGCGGGTGGCCGAGGAGTGGTCGATGGTCGATAATCTGTCCGGTGGCCGGGTGGGTCTCGGCATCGGCATCGGCTGGCACGCCGGCGACTTTGCCCTCCGACCGGACCAGTTCACGCACCGGCGCGACATCGCCATCGACAGCCTGTCCGACGTGCGCCGCCTTTGGCACGGCGAGACGGTACGCCGACGCTCGGGCTCCGGTGAGGACATCGACGTACGCGTGTTTCCGCGCCCGCTCCAGCAGTCGCTGCCGATGTGGCTCGCCACCACCGGGAAGACTGAGTCCTACGAGCAGGCCGGCCGGCTGGATCTGGGCGTGGTCACCAATCTGATGAACCAATCGATCGAGCAACTGGCCGAGAACATCCGCCGCTACCGTCGTTCCCGGAAGGATGCGGGACTGGATCCGGAGACGGGCCGGGTCACGGTACTGCTGCACACCTACCTGGGCGAGGAACACGCCGCGGCCCGCGCCGCAGCGCTGGAGCCCATGGTCCGGTACCTGCGGGCATCTCTGTCCATGCACGCCGCGGCCGCAGCTGGCGGCGTCGCCTCGGACGATCTGGACACCGCCGATCCCGAGCACCTCGAGTTCCTGTTCCGCCGAGCCTACGACCGCTACTGCGACCGGCGGGCCCTGATCGGCACGCCCGAAAGCTGCGTCGAGGTGGTCGAGGCGCTGAGAGCGGCGGGCGTCGACGAGATCGCGGCCCTGGTCGACTTCGGGATGCCCGCCGAGCAGGTCTCGGCCGGCCTGATCCGGCTCGATGCGCTGCGCCGGCGCTATCACCCAGACGCCCAGGACAGCGACGCCGGCCAGGCAGGCACCCACACGCATCCGGCCCCGGCTCACCGGTGCGGGCCGGCCACTGCGGCTCAGCGCCGGGTCTGGCTGGCCACCCAGCTGACCGGGCCCTCCGCCTACAACGAGGTCCAGGCGGTCCGGCTGCACGGACCGCTGGACGAGAGCGCTCTGTGCGCCGCGCTGCGCGCTCTGGTCGACCGTCACCCAGGTCTGCGCACCGTGTTCCACCTCGGTGACGCTGACAATCAGCTCCTCCAGTGTGTGCAGGAGACGGTGAACCTCACCATCCAAGTGACCGACCACCGCGGCCAGGACGCCGCCGACGCCATCCGGGACGCGATGGCCGACCAGAGCCGCCAGCCATTCGAAGTCGCGACCGGGCCGCTCTTGCGGGCCCATCTCCTTAGGCTCGGTACCGATGACCACGCGCTTCTGCTCGGCATTCATCATCTGATCACCGACGGCCCCTCCGCCGCGATCATCGCAGCGGACCTGAGCGAGCTGTACCGGGCCCGGGTCAAGCACGAGGTGGCCCAGTTCTCCGCTCCGGCCGGATCTGCGCTGGACCTCGTGGAGCCGGCCGAAGTGGATGCCGACCTCGACTGGTGGCGAGATCATCTGCGCGAGACGCCGGTGCTGCGACTGCCGACCGACCGGGAACGCGCTGAGACGGTCGTCGGCACCGGGGGTGCGGTGACCGTCTCGCTCGACCGTAATCAGGTGGCCGCGCTGCGGCGATGGAGTGGCGAACAGGGCGTCACTTTGTTCGCTACCTTGGTCACTGCCTGGCGCGTGGTGTTGCGGCGCTTCTCCGGGCAGGACGAGTTCCTGCTCGGCAGCACGTTCGGCTATCGCCCGGCCCAGGCCCCCGACGTGGTAGGCATGTTCGGCTCTTTGCTGCCCCTGCGGGGCATGCTCCGGGACGACCTGACCCTGCGGGAGGCGGTCAGAGCCGCCCGTGACCTTCTCCTGGCCGCCGCCGAACACCGCTCAGCCGACCTGAACGCCCTTCTGGCCGAGGCCAACCCGGATCCGGGCACGGTCCGCCCACTGACACCGGTCACCATCGACCTGGACACCAACCCGCTGTCGGCGATTTCGCTGCCAGGCCTGTGGGCCGAGCCGGTGACAGAGGGAACCCAGTCTTCCCCCCTGGAGATGTCGTTGATGGCCGTCCAGGTCGAGACCGGTCTGATCCTGCGGATCCGTTACGATGCAGGGCTGTTCGACGAAACCACCGCGCGCCGCTATCTCGGCCAGCTGTTCCTGGTCCTGGAGTCGATCGCCTCCGGGCAGGCCAGGCACATCGGTGACCTTCCCGCACTGACCGCCGACGATCGGCGGGAACTGAGGGAGTTCGGTTCGCGGCCGGCTGTTTCGGGCGCTGAACGGACGCTCCCAGCCTCTCCGGTGCGCTCGGCCATCGTCGATGACAGCGGCCGGCACGAGGGGCCGGCCCTGTCGCAACTGTCGGACACCCTGGCCGCCCGGTTGGTCGCAGCCGGGGTGCGCCGGGGTGACGTGGTGGCACTCGGACTACCCCGCGGACATGCTTTCGCCGCAGCCGTTCTGGCGGTCCGGACCCTCGGCGCAGCCTACCTGCCTCTGGATCTCACCCAGCCACGGCCCCGGCTGATCAGCATCATCACGGACGCCGCACCCGCTGCCCTGGTGTGCGAGGCCGCCCTCGATCCGGCGTTCGCGCCCTTCACGGCCAGGGTCCATCCCGACGACGGCGACACCCGCCCCCTCACCGGAATGACGCCGGTCAAGGCGACGGCCGAGGACCTTCTTTGCCTGTTCTACACCTCCGGATCGACGGGCAAACCCCAGGCCGTCGCGATCGAACACAGCAATCTGGCCGCCACGCTCGCGGTCTACTGCGAGCGTCTGGGAATCACCCGAGCCGACCGGATCGGCTGGTACTCGGCCGTCGGTTTCGACGCTGTCCAGCTGGATCTGTGGCCGGCGTTCGCCACCGGAGCCGAGGTGCACGTCGTCCCGGACCATCTGCGGCTGGCCCCCTCGGACCTGGTGACGTGGCTGGCCGATCATCAGATCACCATCGTCATGTTGCCCACTGCCGTGGGCGAGGCGCTGCTGGAGCAGCCCTGGCCCTCGCACACGACGCTGCGCTACCTGTGTGTCGGCGGCGAGAAGTTGAACTCCCGTCCCCGGGCGGAACTGCCGTTCACCTTGATCAACATCTACGGGCCGACCGAATGCACGGTCTTCTGCATGACGACTCCGGTGTCCGCCGACGGTGCGGGCAGCCCTTCGATCGGAACGCCCAATCCCGGAACCTTGCTCGAGATCAGGGACCGCTCCGGTCGTCCTCTGCCGGCCGGATCCATCGGCGACCTACATGTCGGTGGCCTTCAGGTCGCCAAGGGCTACCACAGCGACCCGTCGCTGACGGCTGAGCGCTTCTCGGTCGACGGTGACGGACGTCGCTGGTACCGCACCGGCGACCTCGTGCGGTGGCGTAACGACGGCAGCGGCGAACACCACGGCCGAGTCGATGATCAGGTGCAGATCCGCGGCGTGCGGGTCGAGCCGGAGGAGGTGGGCCGGGCCGTGCGCGGCATGCCCGGCATCGCCGACGCGAGGATCGAATCCACCACCGATGCCGGGACCGGCCGCTCGGTGCTCACCGGTCATGTCCGGCTGGTGGGTGACGGGCAGTCACGCGAGATCGACCTCGACGAGCAGGCCCGGCTCTGGCGAGCTCAGCTGGCTCAGGTGCTTCCGCGGCCCATGGTTCCCGAACGGTGGCAGATCGTGACCGATCTGTCCCTGACCCCGAACGGCAAGTGGGACCGCGGCCGCAGCCCCGACGAGGATGGCCGGGGCGATGACGGTGGCGCTGTGATCGCTGCCGTCAGAGAAGAGTGGGCCGGTGTCCTCGGTCTCAACGGCTTCAGTGACGAAGCGAACTTCTTCGATCTCGGTGGGCACTCGATCATGGCTATCACCTTGCTGAACCGTGTTCGGCAGCGGTTCGGCGTCGCTTATTCGATTGCCGATTTCTTCGGGGAACCGACCGTCCACCGCATGGCCTCGCACGTGGCGACGAAGAGAGAAGGGTGAATGGACGTCACCGAAACCCTGGACGAGGCGCCGGTCTCGCTGCAGCAGAGGACCATGCTGGGGGGCGTCACCCACTCACCAACACCGTGGGTGTTCAACGTGCCGACCCAGATTCGGCTGGCCGGGCCGCTCGACGTGGATGCCCTGCGCTGGGCACTCGATCAGCTGGCCGCGCGGCACGTGGCACTACGCTGCCGATTCGTCATGATCGACGAGGACTGGCGGCAGCAGGAGCTTCCCCCGGGCCCGGTACCGCTGAGCATCGTCGACGTACGCGGCCGGACGGCGGCCGAGCAGGAGCACGCGGTGGACCGGGCCTGCCGGATGCTCGCCCGGACCCCGTTCGACCTTGGCCAGGGCACCTTCCCTCGCTGCCGGCTGCTGAGGCTGGATGCTGAGCAGTGGGTCCTGATGATCGTGCTGCATCACATCAGTGTCGATGCGTGGGCGATACGCACGATGTACCGCGATCTTTCGGAGTTCTACCGTTCAGCCGTGGTCCGCGCGATCCCCCGGTTGCCGGTCCCGGTCCGGCAGTGCACCGACTATGCGCGATGGCAGGTCGCCCACACCGACCGGACCGCGAACAAACGCAAGATTGAGGCCCTGAAAAGGGAAATGCTCGGCAAGAGTGCCCGGGTGGAGCTGCCGACGGACCGCCCGCGCGCAGTCGCGGCGAGCGGCACCGGGGGCACCGTCCGTATTCCGGTCTCCGGGTCCGTCCGGAAGGCAGCCGAGGAACTCGCCCGCCGTCGGCACACCACGCCGTTCAGCGTCATCGCGGCCGCGTTCGCCCGTTGGCTGAGCAGGCAAACCGGACGCACAGAAATCGTTCTTGTGATGGGTTTTTCCGACCGCCCTCGGCTGGAGTTCGAGTCCATGCTCACCTTTGCCGCGAGCGTGCTGGCCGTTCCCCTCGTAGTCAAGGAGGCCGCCTCGTTCACCGACTCGATCAGCACGACCGCGCTGGGCATCCTCAAGGCGCTCGACGACGCAGTACCCCTGAACCAGGTGCTGTCGGACGTCCCGAACGTAACATTCAATTTCATGCACACCTTCGAGGACGCGGTGACTTTCACCGGTGTGGAGACGGTTGCCGTCCACGACTTGGCTCCGCCCGCCTCGCGCCGGGAACTGACCATGGGGATCGTCCAGTTCGAGGACGTCGCCGACGGATACCAGGCGTGGATGGAGTATTCCGGCGATTTGTGGGACAAGGACGCGGCGCTCGCCCTACTGCGCGACTACGTCACGCTCTTGGAAACCTTGTGCGCACAGTCGGCCTGAGCCGGACCGGGAGACTTTCGACACCGTTCACGAAGTTCGAGCTGAGCCACTCCACGGGCCCGTTCAGGGCTACGGACGCCACCTCACCCTGTAACAGCTCCAGGAGCGCCCGAAGCTCCATCGTGGCCAGATACCCGCCCAGACAGTAATGAGATCCGAAACCCAACGCGAGGTGATGGTTCGGCGACCGGTCCAAGATCAGCTGGTCCGGCCGTTCGAAAACCTCCTCATCACGATTGGCGGACGCGTTCCACAGAGTGACGATATCCCCTGCCCGGATGGTCGTTCCGCTGATGGTGACATCTGTGGTTGCCGTCCGGCCGACATGGATCACCGGTGTGGTCCAGCGCAGGATCTCGTCTGCGGCGGTGGAGACCTCCACCTCGCCCCGACTCAGCCGGGCCCATTCCGATTCGTGCTCGATCAGCGCGAGCAGGCCGGAGGCCATCGACAACCGCGTGGTCTCGTTCCCGCCGACAATGAGGTTGTAGCAGTTCGCCACCACCTCCTCGTCGGTCAGCGGACGCCCCTCCACGACACCGTTGGCGAGTAGACTCACGACGTCGGTCCCCGGTGCCCGGCGCCGTTCCATCGCCAATTGGTAGTAGTACATGAGGATCTCGCTCTGGGCCACCCGCGCCTGCATCGACCGCTGGGCCTCGGGTCCAGACCCCATAGCCGAACGCGTAAGATGCAATATCTCAGGGCGGTCCACGGTCGGCACGGCCAGCAGCTCGCAGATGGCGACCAGCGGAACGACCGAGGCGACGTCCTGGACGAAATTGCACTCGCCGCGCTCGAGCGCGACCTGGAGAACATCAGCGGTTGCCTGTCGGACGCAATCACCGATGATGCCGAGAGCGCGGTGGCCGAAACCGCCATGCATGAGTCGCCGCAAGGATGCGTGGTGCCGACCGTCGGTCACTACGAGCATCTGCCCGCCGGCCGGATCACCGCCCCGCAGCAGGGTTTCGAGCATGTTGCCCTGACCGGAGCTGAATCGCCGAAAGTCCCGATAGGTGGCCGCCACGTCACGATGCCTGGTCAGAACCCAGAATCCGGGCCCCTGCGGGCCGGCCGCTTGCCATCGGACCGGCGCTTGACGACGTAGCCGTTGCCACAGCGCAGAGAGGTCGTAATCGCGATGGAGCAATGGATCCAGCAGATCTATCCCGGCCGCATCGATGTCGGGAATCGGGGCACGCCCCGGCCCGCCGGTCATGCGTTGGCACCCCGACGGAAGATGCCGGGTGAGCCCGGCGCGCGCAACTTCAAAATCTTCTCCCTCGACCGTGCCCCCGAGATCATTAGATCACGAATCAGCCCATTTTAGGCGAGAAGACCTGGTAAGAAACCATATTTCGGGATCACTAGCCCGGCTCCCCGGGGATCACGCCGTCCTCCCGCAGCCGGCCGATGACGGCCGCGGCCGCCGCCTCGGCGTCCAGACTGGACATCCTCACCCAGGCCCTGATCACGGTCACCGCCGAGACCGCCCACGAGAGCGATCCTGGCCCTCGGCATAGACATCCAGAACGCCGTACGATGGCAGCACGCCAACGCAGGAGACTGGACGACCTACGCGGCCGAGGTAGCCACCGGCCCGAGAAATGACCGCGGTCCGGCGGAAATCGGTTACTGGATTGGCTCGACCACTGCCGTCCGCGTAGCGAACTGGACTGGTCTCACTGGTCGAGTTCAAGACCACGTTCGGCCTGCGTAGAGCACCAGAATCACCTATTCAGCGGGTGGAGCGACCCTCCAGCGACCTCGTACGAGGCCGAAGGTGAAGACACCGTTCCCGGTCTTCGGGAGCGAAGGTAGGCGATGCTGTCGCCTTCCGCCAAAGTGGGACAGGCGCGCCTGTATTGCGGGGCGACCACGCCGGTGGCGTGAACGTCATTCCTACCGGCGACCGCCGGTCATCCAGGTTGGCTCCCCGACGTGCCTTCCCTCAACCAAGACTCCGGCGTGACGGCCCTGGTGGATCGGCTCGAGAATGATGGACGCACTGCGGCGGTCGGCCTACGGGACAATCAACCGGTCGGCGTGCTGGCCAGGGGCAAAAGACGGGCCGTCCTACGACTGACCCTTGAGGTCGGGATCGCCGACGTCCGTGCAGGGTACGTTCCCCAGAACAAGGTGGCAGCCGTGCGAACCTGAGAGGGACCGTCACTGCCTGCCGGGGTCAACGCGTTCGCCGGCACGGCTGCGGCCGACGAAGATCTGGTTATCCAAGCGGTGAACCTGGATCAAGGACCCGGCCGTGGGCTCGGTACCTTCGGAGTGCACTTCGATCCACAGGTGCTCGCCGGAGCCATTCAGGTCGTTGTCCCAGGCAGCGATGCGCTCGACCAGCCGGGCCACGAGCGCTTCTGCGCCGCCGCCATACCCGCACACACCGATCTCAGCGGCCGGCTCCCCCTCCGGCGCGGGACGGAGCGTCAAATAGGCCAGTGCGTCAGTGCCGCTGGTCGCGCCCATGCTCCCCCAGGAGTACTGCGGGCGGACCAGACCGGCGGCGATGCCACCGGCCATCATGATCACGCGGGCGAAACCTGGCTCCGGTGCCATCCAGAAGTCCAGGTCGGTGAAACTGCCATCCGTGGCGGTCACCCCGGTCCAGGTGATCACGGGCGAGGTGTCGAGTACCTGGGCCAGAGCTGGGCTCAGTGGGTCACCGCCGTCGGTTCGCACCACCACGCAACTCACCGGCCGCGTCGACGTCTGCATCGACCAGCACATTCACCGCGAGGCCGGCCCTACCGCCCGGCGCACTCTCGATCACGTCGAATTTCTGGTCGTCGACGAAGCCGAATGTCTTACCCCCTCGGCCCTGAAACACCTGCGCGACCGGTTCGACCGGCACCACCTCGGCCTGATCCTGATCGGCATGCCCGGCATCGAAAAACGCCTGACCCGCTACCCCCAGCTGTACAGCCGCATCGGATTCGCCCACCACTACCAGGCCCTGACCAGCGACGAACTCACCTTCGTCCTGACCCGACACTGGCGCCGCCTCGGCCTGGAACTCGACCTCACCGACTTCACCGACACCCAGGCCACCGCAGCCGTCGCCCGGATCACCCGCGGCAACTTCCGCCTCATCCAGAGGCTCTTCACCCAGACAGAACGCATCATGAAGATCAACAATCTGACCGTCATCACCACCGACGTCATCGAAACCGCCCGCAGCACCCTCGTCATCGGCGCCACCTGAGCAAAGAGCTCCAGTCAGGGGCAGAACGGCGCCATCTATTGCGGAAGCTCACAGCCACCCGAAAAATTTCCGGACTTGAGCAGCCCGCCCAGCTAGGGTCACCCGAATGTGTTCACAGCCGGTCCTGCTGCCACGGTCGACACCAGCTGCGTCTGGTGTCTCGGCTGGTGCCATCGCCGCGTTGCTGGACCGGCTTCAAGCACAGTCCGTCGAGTGCCACTCCATCATGGTGGTGCGCCACGGCCACGTCGTCGCCGAAGGCTGGTGGGCGCCGTACTCCCCCGAACGTCCGCACCTGCTGTACTCCCTGACCAAGTCGTTCACCTCGATCGCGGTGGGCCTCGCGGTCACCGACGGACTGCTGTCCCTGCAGGACCGGGTGGTGGACGTCCTGCCCGACCACGTTCCGCTCGACGTCTCAGAACAAGGACGGCGGATCACCGTCCACCACCTGCTGTCCATGACCGTCGGTCACGCCACCGACAGCCTCCAGGAGGCGTGGAGGCTCGAACCAGGCGATCTGACCAAAGGCTTCCTGCGGGTGCCGTTCACCGAGACCGAGGGGACGCGGCACGTCTACGACAACGCGACCACCTACGTCCTGGCTCGGATGGTGGAGCAGGCCACCGGCCACAGCCTTCCTGAGTTGCTCGATGAGCGCCTCTTCCAGCCGATGGGCATCGAGCACGCCGAATGGGACCGGGTCGCCAGCGGTGCCGCGTTCGGCTTCCATGGCCTGCATCTGAGGACTGAAGCCATCGCTGCGTTCGGTGAGCTGCTGCTGCGTGAAGGTGCCTGGAAGGACCGGCAGCTCATCCCGGGGGATTGGGTGCGGCTGGCGACCAGCCGGCACGTGGAGACCCGATCAGCGGCCGTTGATGTGCTCGACGCCGACTCCGACGCTGGGTACGGGTACCAGTTCTGGATGTCGCGGGATGGATACCGCGGTGAAGGCTCCTTCGAGCAGCTGTGCATGGTCTACCTCAAGCACGACCTGGTCGTCGCTGTGACCGCCGGCGACGGTCCGCACGGGGCGCTGGTTAGTGCCGTGCGGGACTGCCTGCTGCCCGGCATGGGCAACCCTGGGAGCACTCACGACGACGACGTCCTCGTTGAACGGTTGCGGGGGCTGTCCTTCGCTCCTGTGCAGGGCTCATCAGACCCCTCCCGCTCAGCGACAGCCAGGATCGACGCCTTTTCGGAGACGTCGGCTCTGCCCGAGGCGACCGCGGTGAACGTTGAGCCGACGCAGAGGGGATGGCGACTGCGACTGGGGCCGTCCATCGAGGTCGCCGTCGGTCACGGCGGCTGGCAGGAGAGCTCACCATTAGGCCGTCCGGTCCTGGCCACCGGGGCCTGGCAGAGCGACACGTTCGTCGCTGATCTCTACGTCATCAGGACTCCGCACCGAGTCCGGCTGCTGGTCGACGCTGCTCTGGGGACGGCGACCGCGACGTGGAGCACCGTGCCGTTGACCAGTCCCAGCCTCGAGGTGCATCTGCGGTCGCCATTGATGACCCGCCCCGACGTCGCGTAGGTAGCCACCGGCGTCTCATGACGCCCGCGTCGAGCCTGTCAGGTTCGGTTCCCTCACCAGCCGTCCTACGTCTCGATGCAAAGCGACTCACGGTCATACCGCTGGTCGCGCGCAATCGACCTGCCAGGAACGCCCGTCGGAACCGCGCCATCTACCGCTGAAGATCACGCTGCGTTGCTGCGGGTGGCTCATGTCGACAAGGCATGTCGAAAATCAGGGTTGGCAGATGCCCTGAGCAGCCTAGGATTCGGGGCCGGATCATAATCGTTTCCGGGAGAGCACTGGAATGAGTGGCCTGATATCAGCGGGCACACGCGAGATGCTGGTACGTGCTGCGTACGGCCAGACACTGCGTCGCATCAGCTTCGACGACCTGCAACTGCTGCCGCTACGGCTGCCGGACGTCCTGTTCCTGGAGCGGTGTTCCTTCGTCGGCACCGATCTGCGGCAGGCGACCCTCGATGGTGGGCATTTCAAGATGTGCAACCTGCGGGGCGCTGACCTGAGAGGGGCTTCTCTGCGGAACGCCACCTTCTCAGCGTGTGACCTTCGCGGGGCCGATTTGCGCGGTACCGACCTGACGCGTGTGCGCCTGGGCCGGGTTCTGACGGGCAGCGACAACGGCCACACGCTCGTGTCCGGCGCGGTCACTGATCGCGGCGTCGATCTGACCACGTTCCTCGAGAGCGATCAAAAGTAGCCAGGGACCCAGGGCCACGCGGTCATTGCTTAAAAGGAGGCCGGGGTGCGGCGGAATCACGAGCAGGTTTTTGGCGGGGTCGGCTCTTTGAGGCTTCCTGTTGAGCGTTCCTCTGTCGGACCCTCTGAGCGTTGAGCAGCACGAACAGGAGGAACATCACGACCTGTAGCCAGCGCCAGGACAGCACCTCACCAGACGCAACGATGTCGACCACATCCAACACGGCCATCACCAGGAAGATCCCTACCGCCCACCGCTCCCACGTCTCACGTCGAGTCCGTGTCATACCAGCCCGCGCTCCGTTCCCACCGCAATCCGATTCACGCCGCAATCTCTGTAAGAACTATGAACCGATCCGTGAGGCGCCACCGCTTAGAGCGCCGCCCCACCAGTTGCGACCGCACGGTGGCGATCCTGATCCCGTTGATCATGCTGACACCGATCCCGTTGCTCATACGTCAGTCGTCGGCGAGTACGGCCGCGACGGCGTAGGTGGCGTTGCGGTCGAGGTTGTCGCGGGAGCGGTCGTACAGCCGGGTGGTGCGGGGGTCGGTGTGGCCCATGGAGTCCTGGACGTCGCGCAGTGGGACGCCGGCGTCCAGGGCGGTGGTGGCGTAGGTGTGGCGCATCGAGTGCGGCGAGATGCGTTCGGCACCGGGGATGCCTGCGTTTTTCGCGAGGCGCCGCAGGAGCCGCCAAGCTTCGGAGCGGTCCAGGGCTTTGCCTGTGCTGGTGGCGAAGGCCGGGCCGCTGGTGCGGCCGACGATGGAGGCATTGAGGGAGCGGATCGCGGCGGGGGTCAGGGGGATCTTGGCGCGTTTGCCTCCCTTGCGCCGCACGCGCAGGACCCGGTGTCCGCGGTCGGTGTCCAGGTCCTCGATCCGGGAGGCGACGGCCTCGCTGATGCGTAGCCCGTTCAGGGCCAGGAGGGTGATGAGGGCTTCGGAACGGGGTGAGTCGGTGCGGGCGGCACGGATCAGGGCGCGGACCTCGTCCGGGCTGAGGCCGCTGGTCATGGACTCGTCGTCGGTGGCCGGGCGGAGGGCGCCGGTGAAGGGGGATCCGGTGACGGCAGGCTGGCGGGCGGCGTAGCGGTAGAAGCCGTGGATGGCGGAGGCGCGCCGGCCGATCGAGGAGGGAGCCAGGACCCGGCCGGTGCGGGGATCCCCACCCAAGTGCGGGTCGGCCAGAGCCCGCAGGTAGACGTCGGCGTGGTGGATGCCGGCGGCCAGAACCTCGACCCCAGCGCCATCGCACCACAGCACCCACGATTGAAGATCGGCACGGTAGGCGTCACGGGTGGCGACCGACCGCTTGGAGGCCAGGAACCCGGCCAGCAGTTCGTTCAGCGTGCTGAGGCGCTGCGCCTGCACCGGCACCCGACCCATCAGGTCCCCGGAGGCCGCGACGACCGCGACCTCTCCCCGCTGGCCGGAACCCCAGACACCGCGGATACCGCTGGCACCGCCCCAGCCGATGTTTCCGGTGCCGCTGCTACCGCGAGTCCGGTATCGCCGATGCCATCGACGGCCGCGTTCGATGGCATCTCGTCTTGGAGACCCATAACCCCAACATAACCTCTTTTATGTTGTGGCAAGGGTAATCGGACACCGTTGACCAAGCCAGAGGGAGCGGGTATGGCCGTAAAGCTATTCCCACTCCCCTCTCGTACTTGAGATGCACCGAAATCCGCCACCAGAAACCCATGGATGCCACTAATTCACACAACCACCTGAATGTTTACCGGTAGAACTGGCCCTGGGCGGTATCGCCGCGCCTAGGACCAGCTCAAGATTCCGGTGCTGGTGCACTGCCTGCAGCGCATGGGCACCACTTCTCAGAAGGAGACGGGTCTATGTCAAATTTGTCGCCAGACCTCCAATAAAAAACAGTAGGCCGAGCCCGACTACCGACGTCAACAAGTACTGATTTTCCTTCACCCCCCGTTGCCCTGCTGCCTTATTGCGACTGTTAATAGCCATGGTGGCGGCGATCATCAACAGTAAGCCTGAAAGGGTCAGCGTGATGGAAAAAGTGTTCATCTGTCCAGCTCCTGTTGATGGTCGCGTATTGCTCATACTTCTGAGGGTGATCAGCATCCGAGATACACACCGAATGCGAGAGACCCGCCTACTAGTTCGGCCCCTAGAGCTATCTGCCCTGCGAGAGCAGCCACTGGCGCTCCGATTCCTGTGATGGCAGCAGTGCCAGCGATGCCAGCGAAGACCAGGCCGCTGAACGCAAAGCCCGCAGCAAGACCCTCCAGAGTGTCGCAGGTATCTGCGCCTGTTGGGTCGTTGAAGGTGCTTGGGCACCCCTTCGAGTAGAGATAGGGGTGTTCTTCTTGGCCGGTGGGGTCTTGCTGTGTGAATCGACCATGCGTCGGGTCGTAGTATCGGATCCCGGTTTTGATCAACCCAGTCGAAGAGTCCGTATAGCCGCCACCAAACCGGTACGGCTGGTTCAAGGTGCCGGTGGTGGAGGTGGTGACCCCGTACGCGGAGTACGTGTACGTGGCACTGGGTGTGGTGAGGGTGGGGTCGGCGGTGACCATGGTGCGCACATTGTCCAGGTTATCGGTGAAGGGGTAGTACTCGCTCGCCTGGGTGGGGCTGGTGGTAGCGCCGATGCGGATGGCCAGGAGTTTGCCGTCGGGGTCGCGGACGGTCCAGGTGCTGGTGGTGCCGGTCGTGGACCAGGCCGGGGCCGGTGAGAAGGGTGAGGCCATGAAGCTGGTGGTCCCGGAGGTCAGGCGGTTGGCGTTGCCGGAGGCGGCGTAGGTCTGGGTGGTGGCGGTGCCTCCGGTGGGGGTGAAGCTGGTGGCCTGGTCGCGGTCGCCGTAGGTGGTGGTGCGGCCGGTCGCGGACTTGGCGGTGGTTTCGTTGCCGTTGGCGTCGTAGGTGAATCCGGTGCCGGCCAGGGTGGCTCCGGTGGGGGTGGTCCCGGTCGCTGCGGTGAGCTGGTTGGCGGTGTTGTAGGTGTAGGTGGCGGCCGGGCTGGCGGTGGAGCAGGTGGCGCCGGCGGCGGTGTAGTACTTGGTGCGGTTACCGGCAGCGCTGTAGCAGAACGCCTCGTAGGTGCTGGCGGTCCCGCCGGCGGCGGGGGCGGTGGAGGCCACGGTCAGGCGGTCCTGACCGTCGTGGGTGTAGGTCGTCTTCTTCGCCGTCTGGGCGTCGGTGACGCTGTTGACCAGGCCGGTGTCCTTGCTGGCCTCGGTGTAGGAGTAGGTCAGGTCCAGGCGGGCGACCGGGGTGGAGCCGGTCTTGGCGACGATCTGCTTGATCCGCCCGGAGTTGTCCAGGGTGTTGGTCTGGACGCTGGTGCCGCCGGGGTACTTGGTCCCGGTACGACGCCCGTCGTCATCGACCTGCAGCAGGATGCACCTGCTGGCTGCTGTGCCGGGTGAGGCGTAGGTCAGGCCGGTGCAGGTGCCACCGGGTAGCTGGACGGAGGTGAGCTGGTCGGCGTCGTTGTACCCGTAGGTGACGGTTCCGCCGGCATCGTCGTAGACCTTCAGGTTCGAGGCCTTGTCATAGGTCAGGGACGCGGTGCCCTGGCTGAGCGGGATGTTGGACACAGCGGTCTGGCGGCCCAGGTCGTCGCGGCCGTAGTTGGTGGTCCGGCTCGGGGTGGCGCCGCTGGAGGGGTACTCGGTGGTGGAGCGCAGCCAGCCGTTGTTCTTGCCGGAGTTGTCACCACCGAAGAAGTACGACTCGATCGACCCGTCGGCGTGTTGGACGTAGGTGAGTCGGTCCATGGCGTCGTAGCCGTAGTAGGTCTGCTGGCCCTTGCCGTCGGTCAGGGTCTGCAACCGCGAGAGGCTGTCGTAGGTGTAGGTCTGGTTGGCCAGGCTGCCGCCGGTGGACGGGATCGTGGTGGTCAGTTCACCGTTGGTGTTGTACCGGTAGGCCGTGCGGTGGCCACCGGTTGCGGCCCGTGAGGTGCCCTTGGCGTACTCGGCATCTCGTTTCTCGCACAGCGCACCGGACTTCGTCGCGGCCGGGGTGGTACCGGGACCGCAGTGCACGACATCACCGTAGGCGGGGTCGGTGTCACCTTCGTACAGGCTGACCGTGGTCGAGGTTTCGCTTTTGTCGCTGTTGGTCTTCTTCTCGCTGGTCGGGTTGTGTGCGGTGTTGTACGTGTACTCGGTGGCGTTACCGCGCGCGTCGGTGACCGTCTTCAGGTCGTACGTGCCGGCCCCGGTTCCGTAGCCCAGCGTGGTCGTGGCGCCGGTCGGGATCTTGGTGGATGTCATCCGGTAGGTGTCACCGGCGGTGGCTGCCTCGAACGTGTTAGTGCTGGTTTGCGAGCCGCCACCGGTGGCACCGGTGGTGGAGGCAACGTCGTCGTTGGGCGAGTATGTCTTGGCCTCGCTCTTGCCCAGGGCGTTCTTGGTCGAGGAGACCAGGCCCCGGCCGTTGGCGGTGTATTCGGTGGTGTGACCGTTGGGGTCAGTGACCGTGTTCTTGATGGTGGGCTTGCCGTCGGCGTTGCGGGTGTACGTGCCGTAGGAGAACGTCCAGACCGAGTCCCCGGCCGCAGCCGAGTTCTTGCGCTTGAGCTGGGTGATCCGCCCCGTGGCGTCGTACGTCATCTCGGTGCGCAGGTTCTCCGGCGTCACCACCGCGGTGACCCGGTGCGCGGCGTCGTACTCGTACTTCACCGTGCCACCGGCGATATCGGTGATGGAGTCCAGCTGGTTGCTGGATCCGTTGTAGATGACCTGGCGGTTCGAGGAGTCCGTGATGAACGAGTCGTAGTACCCGTCGTAGTTCGTCACGCTCAACGTCCGACCACGCGTGTCGGTGACCGAACGCAGGATCAGCGTCCCGTCGATCTGCGACCGCGCCGAGGCGTCGTACGTGAAGGTGATCTTGTTCCCGTTCTTGTCGGCCACCGACTCCAGACCATAAATCTGGTCGGTGCTGGTGCCGATGTTCTTGAACCGCTCGACCGTGTTCGACTTGCGGTCGGTCAGCTCGTAGTGCGTGGAGTCCGGAACACTCAGGTCCTTGTCCAGGCCCATCGGCCGGTTCCAGCGCGTGTTCACGGCCTGGTTACGCAGGTAGGTGTACTGCGCGCCGGCGCCGTCGCGGTAGAACATCGTCTGCGCCGCGCCCGTGGTGCCACCGGCGTAGGGCCACAAGCGGGTCCCGGTCAGCGAGGACGTCCACCCATACCCCTGAGCACCCAGACCATCGGTGTCCAGCGACTGCGACGTGTGGGCCACGTTCAGGTCGATCCCCGACCCGGCGATCGACAGTTCCTTCGTGGTCAGCGCCGCATTCCCGGTGGCCGGGTTGATGCTGATGCTGGTGCGGTCGGACAGCTGCTCACTCACGATCGCGGTGTTGCCCTTGCGCACACCGGTACGCGGTTCCCACTCCACATACATCGAGGGCGGGACACTGGCCTGGGCCGAACCGAACCGCAGGAGGTCCCCACCCGTGGTGGAGGCCTGCTTACTCAGGATGAAACCGTTGTACTTCGAGCCACCTTCGGTCCATTCCTGCACCAGACGCGAAACATCCAGATACTGGGAAGTCCCGTTCGGGGTGAGGGTCTTACGCTCGTACACATCGGCCGAACGGTCACCACCGGCCGTACCCCAGGCCGTGGACCCGTTACGGGTGCCCCAGGTCGCCGACGTCGTGAACGCACTGGTCAGAGCCCGCACATCCACCGCGCTGGCCGGGTAGGCCGCATCGTTGACGACGAACAGGTTCAGGCGCGCCGTGGCGATCTGCGCGTCGGCCGGGATCACGTCCAGCAAATTGTCAAAGCGCAGCAGCGCCCGGCGCTCATTACCCGAAGCAGCCGTCCACTGGGTCAGGATCTCCGCACCCGAGCACAACGGGCCCTCGGACTCGGCCCGGTTGGACTGCAGCGTGCAGGTAGCCATCGGCGCCCCGACCCCGATCGTCGGGTCGATCGCCACCGGCCACGCCCGGTCCTTCGCGGCCAGCCACTCCCGATCCGGAGTCAGCGTCAGCGTCCACGCATCGCCCGAGGCATCCTTCTGAACCAGCGTCGTGATCGCCGTGGATGGCTCACCGTGCGCGTCGCTCATCACCGGTCGCGGAATCTCGAACGCGACCTTGCCATCAGCGCCCAGGACGTCAACCGCCCCGAACTCCTTGACCTTCAAGCTCATACCCGCGCCGGTCTTGACCGCGAAACTCAGCGAACCGCCCGGCAGCGCGTCCAGATCGGCCAGCGAAGCCACGTGAGCGGTCTCCTTGACCGCATCCCCGATCGCCTCGTAGGAGAAGTCGACACCCGGCAGCGCCTCGGCGTAAGTCGCCTCGGCCTTCTTCACCGTAGCGGCAACGTCCGAGACCTCGGGAGCATCCAGCACCGGAACCTCAACAGCCGACGCCGCGGCTGCCTTGGCCGACGAGGTGGCCGATGAAGTGGCCGACGGCGTCGCAGTGGCCTTTTCGGCGGTCTTGCGCTGGGCTGGGGTGGCCGTCAGCTCATCCACCGGGGTCTTGTCCGGGGCCAGTTCCAGGGACACGAAGGCATCCTGGTCGCTGCCATCAGCGATCTTCACCGGATCGGTCAGGGACTTGGGCAGTTGCAGGGCGTACTCGTTGGCGCCGTTGGTCCACCCGCCGCCGGCCTTGTCCGCCCTGAGGGTGTTGTCGATCGGAGTCCAGTCACCATCGGCATCCTTGAAGTTCAGCGGCGAGGCCGAAAGCTGCGTCACTCGCGTGCCACTCACCGGATCAGCGAACGTCCGCGACATCCGCGTCCGCTCACCCACCAGCTCCTTCTTACCGGTATCAGGCTTGGCCGCTGCCAGCGCCTTGACCTTCAACGCCTCTTCCTGCGCCTTGGTCATCGGCGTGTACGACGTCGCCGGCTTCACCGGCCGCTCATCCGCGCCCGCAGCCTTCACCGACACAGGCGCCGAAGAATCCGTGGCCGCCATCGCGCTCTGCACCGGCACCAGCGAACACACCACCGCCACACCCACACCAGCCGCCGCGAACGACAACGGCCGCCGACCCCTGCCACCACCCGCCAGCCACCCCGGCAACAAGCTCGCCGACTCACCCGGCAACGCACCCGGCGGTCTCGGCGCCGTCACCTCCGACTCATCACCAGCACGAACACCCAGTAAACGGAAAAAGGCATGACGAGACGATCCGCGCACGCAAAACCCCTTGGAAGAAAGACATTACGAGGCACCAGAACAGGCACCCGGGATGATCACCCACAGTCTGCCCACAGAAACGCCACCAAGGGATGTCATCGCGGAAATCAGATCGTGGCCTATGCCATACAGAAAGTAATGGACATTCCTGTACATCAATGCATAGTTAAGACGCTCCACGCAACACGCCGGTTGGCAGCCAGAAGACCGTCGCTCTCCCCTGGCGCACCCCGCTGCCATCCAGCCGCCACCCAGCAGCCACCAGGGTTTTCAAGGTGCTTCAGACACGAAACGGCACAAGGAAGAGCACCGTTTGTGATCTTGCCTGCTGCCTGCCACAGAAGCGCCGTGCACGCCCGTGTGACCCCGTAAGCCATGCCCGGCCGATCATGCTGCGGTAGAGACACCCAGCCCCGTGTGACCCCGTGGTGACCATGCCCCCGGGCTCCTGGGTACTCAGCCCTGCGGGACGAGCACGCCCTGCTTCATCCCACTCAGGATCCGCGCGGCCGTGCGATCACTGACATGCCAGCCCTGAGCAGCCAGCTCGACCCGCAGATCGCTACCGTTGATCTGCGGATACTCCTGCACCACAGGGACAGCCGCGTCCCAGCGGGCCCGCTGCTGCGCCGCCGGCAGCCGCAGGCCAGCCGGCAGCGTCACACCCGATACAGGACTCCTCCCTAATGCAGGACTACTCGCTGGCCACGACGGTTGCACCGGGTGCTGCGGGGCGATGGGCCAGGCCGAAGGGTTGCCGGTCCATGTCGCCGGCCGGGAGCCCCGCCAGGTTGCTGATCTGCGATCCGCTCACCCCGGTCGGCGCATCCCCCTGAATGTCAGGGATCTCAGTAGCGGCTGGGGACACGACGTCCTCCTCTGCGCGGGCGTCCTGCTTCATCCCAGGTTCCGGCTGCTCAGGGCCCGGGTGCTCAGGGCCCGGCTGCTGATGTCCTAGCAGTTCAGGGCTCAGGACGATCTGCTCGACGGATCGCAGAATCGTCCCGGGACTGAGAGTGTTGTCCTGCCGGGAGCGGCCCAGCCCACGACCGCCAGTACCGCAGTGGGAAGCGGACTGCCCGCACGCAGCTACCGATTGACCACCCGCCGCACCCGCCGGGCATCCCGGCCAGGATCGGTGACGGACGTCGTGGACAACGACCCGACCATCGTCCGCCTCAGCTACTGGAAGTGTTACCGGAACAAGCCATGAGCATCTTTTACGAGATCACTACCGAACTCACCGGCCAGTACCTGATGCCTCCCAAGGGCCCCCCGGGTTCCCAGGACCCGGACCGGTTCGTGTACCGGCTCATGTTCGAGCCCGGCCGGATCGAGAACGTTCCCGCCCTGCAGTACGACGCGCCCGACAACGTCCTGCCCGACTGGCCGGCCGCCGTCAACGGACTGCGCCTGGTCTCACCGCGCTGCCGCCAGATCCTGCAGGACCAGGCCGGGCCCAACGACGACATCCAGTGGCTTCCCGTCACGGTCACCACCCCAGACGGCCAGCAGCACCCCTACTGGGCGCCGCACTTCCCCGTCTGGCACGACATCCTGGACGAGGAACACACCAACATCGGGCCCAGCGGCATCCCGATCCGATGGGTCATCGCCACCCGCAAACTCGAAGGGCACAACATCTTCACCGTGCCCCAAGTGTCCAGAAGCACCCTGATGCGCGCATCCGTCCTGAACGCCATGAAGGAAGCCGGCATCACCGGATACGAAGCCGAACCAGCCCGCCAGGTGTAAACAGCGCCACCACCATCGGCGTTCCTTCTGACCGCCACCACCATCGGCGTTCCTTCTGACCGCCACCGATCAGAAGGAACGCCGACCACCGGCACAGGATCAAACAGACCACGACCGACCGAACCCACAAACAACCAGCGTGAACATGCCCGGGGCACTCATGCCTGCGGGACGAACATGCTCTGCCTGACCTCGCTCAGGACCGCGGCGTGCCCAGGGCCGCGTTGGCCCCGGAGACGACCTCTCAATCGGTGACGGCGTCCAAGACGTTGATGTAGCCGAGGTCCCCTTGCCGGACGGAGAAGGCAGCACCTTCACCAGAAAACTTGATCCTGGCGCTCATGTTGCGCGGGTTGATGCCGTAGCGCAGCTCGATCCCAGACACAGACCGGCCTTCCTTCGACGTGCCGTGGCTCGTCCGCCAGCCGGCTACCGATCATTCAGGTACGGGCGTTTCAGGCACTGTTGACAAGTTTTCGGGCGCTTCAGAGATGCCGTGCTTGATCCAGTAGCTCCAGCACTGGTGCATGCCAGGGTGAAGCAGATCGAGTATTGCAGGAGCAGGCGCTTCGGCAATGAACCCTCGATCGCGGCCGTGACGGCCGGAGCATGAGCGTCGGCGTAGATCGGAAGGTCCTGCTGGTAGACGGGTTCGACATCCGGGAAACCCCAGACGTGGTGGCGGACGAGATCCTGGACCTGGAAGTCACGCTCAGCGAACAGCGCCGCCCAGTATCTCGCTTATGCCGGCTGCGCCGATCGACTGTGCTCGGCCGAGTGCAGTCGATCGGCGCAGTCGATCGGCGCAGCCGGTTCATCTCCCTCGCCAAGGTTGGACCAACTGACCTCGGCTACCTCAGAAGTCCTCCGATCGGGCACCAGACACTGCAACAGCCCTGATGCCCGCCTGATCCGGCCGACCGGAATACGGTCCGCCAAGAGCATCGTCAACCAGTTCGCCTGCCAGCCCGATGTAGTCGCCTGGGCGACACAACCGTTCCAACTCTTCCAGGCTGAATCGCGCCCCGACTGCGGGAACATCGTGCAGCCTCCGGGGCAATGCCCTGCTCCCCCCAGTACTTGATTCGGCGTCGGCGCAGACCCGGGTCAGCAGGTCCCGGGCCTCGCCACGCCCCAGTACGGGTGCCAACACCACCCCCAGGCGTTCCGAGGTGATCTGGGTAGCCGTCAGCTCCAGGTTCATGGCCATCCGCGTGTCGTTCACCCGCAGCCCTTGAGCGAGCTCGACCGCGGTGTGAGCGGCCCCACCGGTCAGCCGTAGGCACTCGCGAAGCAGCGACCATTCGGCGTGCCACACCCCTCCGGAGCGCTCGTCCTCAGTGATCAGGCATTGCGTGAGTGCCCCGGCCAGGGCGGGGAACTGAAGCGCAGCGCTGCGGATCAGGGTAGATAGGACCGGGTTGCGTTTGTGGGGCATAGCCGAGGACGCGCCTCGGCCCGGGCGCCCCGGTTCGCTCACCTCCCCCACTTCGGTTCGGGTCATCGCCAGCACGTCGACCGCGATCTTTGCCAGCGCCCCGGTGGTGAACGCCAGTGCCGAAGCCAGGTCGGCGATCGGGACTCGCAAGGCGTGCCAGGGCAGGACCACCGGGCTCAGCCCGGTCTCCTTCGCGAAGGCATCCACCAGCGTCCGGGCGTAGCCCTCGCCCGGATCACCGCCCTCCAGGCGCGCGTACTCCAGGTATCCGGCCAGAGTGCCAGCCGCACCGCCCAGCGAGACGGGCAGAGGCGGATCAAGCAGCCCGTGCACCCGATGGGATGCCTCCAGCACCAGGTCCGCCATCCGGCCGCCTTGAGTCCGAAGGTGGTGGGCACTGCATGGAGCGCGAGCGTACGTCCGGGCATCGCGATGTCCCGGTGAGCCCGAGGCCGCTGAACTTGAAGCTGTCGGAATCCAAGAAGAGTTTGAGACCGGTCTTGCTCTCCTGCTCGACGGCGTTGACGCCCTCATCACTAGAATGGGGACCTTCCAACTGCCGGCGTAACGAGGCACGGGGCAATCCCGGTCCACCGGATGTACCTATCAGCTGCTGAAACGGATAAATGTTGCGGCTCTCTCCGCAATCATGATGGTCGGGGCCTGTGGGTTACCTCGGGGAACGGTCGGCATGACCGAGGCATCCGCCACATACAATCCCTGCAGGCCGTGGACGGCAAGATCGGGTCTCACCACGGCGTGGGGATCGTCGCCGATGCGGCAGGTCCCGGCGAAGTGCCAGCTCGAGGTAGCGTTCTCACGCACGTATGCGTCCATATCGGAATCGGCGGGCGGCCGGATGGGCTCTCCCACGTGTTCCGCCAAAGTCGTTTCCCGAAACATTTTTTCTCGCAGCCAGTTCAGCCCTTCCGCCAGGGTGCGAAGATCGCGATCATCGCTCAGTATGCCGAGATCGACCCACGGGCGCTCAGCGGGATCGGCCGACCGCAGTTTGACCTGCCCGCGGCTGTGCGGATTCAGCAGCATGGCTACCGCGACAATCACCGACGTTGGCGTCCGCGGCTCACCTCCTGCAGAGACCGGGTAGCTGACAAAGCTGAATTGAACGTCCGGGGCGAGCGCCTCGGCAGCGAGTCGATGCCAGGCCGAGATCTGGAAGTTCGTGCTGAGGGGGCCTCGCCTCAACAATTCGTACTGTCGTTCAGGGGTGACCCCAGGTCCACCGATGGGCAGCGTGGTCGTCCACGCACCGGTGATGAGCGGGTGGTCCTGAAGATTTTGTCCGACGCCAGGCAGATCATGGACGACTCGCACACCGGCCTCACGGAGATGCTCGACCGGACCGACGCCGGAGCGTAGGAGTATTTGGGGACTCCGCAGGGCACCTGCGGTGAGAACCACAGCTCGCTGGGCCTTCAGCACGCCCGTGACGCTGCCGGAGACCTCCACCCCCGTCGCGGTCGTCCCCTCGAACTGAATCTTGTCCACCCGGGCTCCGGTGACAACCGTGAGGTTCTTCCGGCCAAGAGCCGGGTTTAGGTAGCCATCGAGCACACTGTGGCGCGAGCCGTCACGAATATTGGATTGAACCGAACCAAGGCCGTCGTTCACGCCACTGTTGTAATCTGGATTCATCTTCAGACCGGCCGAATCGGCCGCGGCGGCCACCAGCGAGGACCAGGCATCGACATGACGCGGGGTGCTGATGGCCATGGGCCCGCCCACGCCTCGCTCTGGAGAAGTCGTCTCAAAATGCTCTACCCGCTCGAAAACTGTTGCGACATCAGCCCATGACCAATCTTTTGCGCCTGCCGCTGCCCACCCGTCATAATCAGCCGCGTTACCACGGGACCAGAGCATCCCGTTGATGGCGCTACCACCGCCAAGGGCCCGAGCCGCCAGTAGCGGCACGCTGCGTCCTCCCAAGCCGGGCTGTGGAGTGCTCGAATCCCCCCAAAACCAAGGGGAGTCAGGGTTCTGCAAGGTAAGTGCTAGTGCTGGGACGCTGAAAGCCGAACCTTCAAGAGCTGTTCCAGCCTCAAGTAAAAGCACTGATGCCGAGGGATCTTCGCTCAGTCTTGCGGCCAGAACCGATCCGGCAGCCCCCGCTCCGACGACGATGTAGTCGACTGGCTCGGAAACATGCTGTGCGCTCATTGTAAATCCATCCTTACTCACGGCTGATCCGACCAAGCGTAGGGATGGGTGCCTGGGGTCGTCGTGTACCGGAGTGCCAGCCGTTAGGATTCGCGTGCCAAACTGGTAGCCGTCAGCGCAGACACTTCACATCACCCCAGCAGATTGCACAGATGTTCATAGCAAATAGCGGTTCACAGAAACTTCAAGGCGAGGCCGAGTGCACCGTGGAGTCGAGCACTATCCAGCTTCAAGACCTCACGATCACTCGCATGCGGGCCAGGTCAAGGCAACGTTCACGAATGGTCATCACTGGGAAGAACGGTGAGCTGCGCTTGTACGCAGTGCATCACGGATCGTGGGCCCTGGCCGGCGTCAGGGAAGAAACCTCCATCGGGCATCGCCGTTTCCTGCTCCGTCGCTCGATCCCCCTGACCGGCTTCGAGATCGCGCCGGAGACCACGGCCCACGTCATCGGTATGCCTGCGGAAGCCCTCCCTTCCTTGCTGGACGACGCGGAGCTCACCGGCTCTCTGACACTGCCCGAGGCCCGTCTTCTGCTCAGCCATCTTGCGCTCACCCATGAACTACGACCCTCACTCAGCAACAGCGGGGCCCAGGCCGCTCGTGACGCTGTTGTAGAGCTCCTGCACGGATTGCTCCACAAGGTTGCCAACGGTAATGACGCAAATCGGTTACCCAGTCTGGTGCAGCTCGCTCGCCGTCACGCGGACGAACATCTCCAGGATCCCGACCTGTCTCCCGCAGCCATGGCTCGTGAATTACACATCTCAGTCCGTTCCCTACATCGGGCGTTCGCAGCAACCGGAGAATCAGCTATGGCTTATGTACGCCGACGACGCCTGGAAGGAGTGCGCCGAGACCTGGCCCTCGGTAGCGGCAGATCCCTCGCGAAAGTGGCCGTTCGATGGCAATTCACTGACAGCAGCCATCTGAACCGGACGTTCGTCAGACATTACGGGCTTACCCCCGCTCAGTTCACCGGCGCGGCGAAACCCTGCGCGGCAGGGTGTGATGAGACCAGTGGCTTATAGCGAGGCTAGTACTCCAGCGGCACTTCGTAATCGTGCACGCTCGGTAGCAAGATGTCGCCGGATGCGACTTGGTGACTCTTCGAAGTTCACCGGGGTTGAGGCATCCGCGGTTTCTTCGGGTGGTTGCGCAGCGTGTTCGTAGGCGTTGTCGGCAGGAATCGGGGAGCTCTTTGAGAGCCCTGCCTGAATTTGGGCATGAAGGTGAATCAGTGCGCTGGATGCCAGCGCATCATCAGTCCTTGGCGGTCGCGCACCGTGTTGAGCTCATTGGCAGATCCTCCTGAAAGGATGGTCCCCGTACAGACCCGCGCACGTAAGCATTCGTGGCTGCTGCAATCCGCAGCCGCGTGCTCGCGGCGGCCTGCGCTCTCCGGGCTGGTCGATGAACGGGTCAGGATCAAGGACGCCCCCAACAGCGGCGGTGCGAACGCCGGCGCGACGGTCCTCACCATCATCGCGGGGATTATCTGCGGGGCAGATAGTTTCGATGACCTGGCCCGGCTGAGTCACGGCGCGATGGGTAAGGTCTTCACCGGTGGCCGTGCTGTGTCCACGTGCGGGACGTTGCTGCGCTCGTTCACCCACGGACACGTCAAAAACAACCGCATGCGATCCTGCGGCTTGTGCTGGCCGCGTTGGTCACCGGCGCCCGTGATCTGCTCCCGGACGCCGACGTGATCGCTTTCCTGGATATCGATTCCATGCACCGGCAGGTCTACGGATAGCAGAAACAAGGCGCGGTCAACGGCCGTCTGAAAGGCCAGAAGACCCTGCACCCTTTGATCGCGACGATCAGCACGCCTGTGTCGCGTCCGGTCCTGGCCGCGATCCGGATGCGCAAGACCAACGCCGCCGACGTGCGCGCAGCGACATCGCTCGTGGAACAAGCTCTGGCCACCGCGCGGGCGGTCGGCTGCACCGGCGTTCTGGTCCTACACGGCGATGCGAAGTTCTTCACCACCGAGATCTGCGCCGCGGCTCGCCGGGCGAAAACGCTGGTGTCTTTGCCCACCGGGCCAACCCAGCCGTGACCAGCGCGATCGCCGCCTACGACGCCGCGGGCGGGACCTGGACTGCGATCCACCACCCGCGCACGTTCGTCGATGAGGAAACCGGGGAACTCGTCTCCGACGCCGAGGTCGCTCAGATGCCTTTCACCGCGTTCAAAGGCAAACGCAAGGCCCTGCGGGCCGAAGGCCGCCTGATCGTGCGACGCGTCCGCCGCAAGAACCCGCCATCGGCGAAAATCGTTACCGGGGAAAGTGAACAACAAGAACCGTTCAATCTCTGGCGCCATCGCGCAGTGTTCGTGACCGGCGACTTCGAGATGCTCCAGGCCGATGCACACCACCGCCAGCACGCGAACCACGAACAGGTCAACGCCGAGGCCAAGGCTGGCGCCCTGGCCCACCTGCCCTCGGGATCGTTCCAGGCCAACGCCACCTGGGCCACCCCCTGGGCCATCACCTGACCGGCAACCTCTATCCACTCCCCGAAAGGGCCTGACCCGGAAACCACCGGACTCAGCGACTCAAACCGGGGCGGTGGATCCGGCTGAGAGCGCAGCGCTGACACACTGCCGCTTGGAGCTGTCCGGAGGTTCCGCGGCGTGGGCAGCTGTGCCAATATGCGGCCGGGCGCCGATGACCATCACGACGGGATCGCTGGAGCCACACCAGCCACCGGTGAGCAAGCCCCGAGCCGCTGCGCGGTTGCCCGCGGCGAGGCTGACACACCGGCGCCCGGAGCGGCCGGGCGGAGCCTGCCCGATGAGGAGATCCCCCACCAGGGAAGCTGACGTCAGGAGAACACCTTGAGCCCGCGCGGGGATCCCCATCCGGTTGGCGCGTCGTAACCGGTCGCGGCCTGGCAGAGGTAGTCGTCCCCACAGTCGCCGTTCGCGGGGCCGCTGGTGATGTCCCTCAGGAGAGCGTGGTTCCTGGTCACCGAGGCCGGAGTGACCTTCTCGGGATGCCCGGCCAGAGCGATCATTCCGGCGACCAAGGGCGCGGACAGGCTGGTTCCCCCGACCGTGAGCCAGCCGTTTTCTTCGCCCAGGCCGAAGGTGTCGTAGACGGCGAAGTTGTCCGCGAGGGCCGAGAGGTCGGCCGTGGTCCGCATGCCGCAGTGCTTGTCTTTCTGCCAAGCCGGTTTCGCGATCCAGGCCGAGCAGCCGCTCCCGCTGTTCTCCCAGGCCCGCTCCCGCCATTTACCGGCGGCGGTGTGCTTCAGGGTGGTGCCGCCAACGGCGATGCTGGTCCCGAGCACGGCCGGGAACGAGGCGGCCCGGAATCCGGCGTCCCCGGTCGAGACCACCATGGGTATACCGGGGTGCTCGAAGTACGTCCGGCCGAGCTTGCCCATGCTGCCGTTCTCGTCCCGCCCGTAGCTGTTCGAGATCACGTCGGCGCCCAGCCGGGCGGCGGTACGGACCGCCTGGCCCAGGTGTTTCTCGTCGGAGCTCTTGGCCGCCACCAGCAGGATGTTGCAGTTCGGGCAGGCTGCGGAGACGGCCTGCACGTCCAGGTTGATCTCCACGCCCCAGCTCGCGTCCGCCTCGGGCATCTTCGTGCCGCCGGAGCCGTTCACCGTGCGGAAGCAGTGGTTCTTCGTGGTGCAGGGCTTCAGGCCCATGACCTTGCGGTAGACCTTCAGGTTCTTCTCGGCGTGGGGGTTGGTGTAGGCGTCGACAACGGCCACCGTCATCCCCTTGCCCTTGTCGCCCGACGCGGGAAGCTTGTAGGCCGAACGAATGTCGGCGGCGCTGATGCCCTTGGGCCGCTTGACCGCGCTGGCGCCGAACTCCTGCATGCTCTCGCCCGGGGTCCAGGTGGAGAAGCAGCGCATGTGGCCGGCCGGTGCCTCGCCGCAGGTGTCGTGGGACACCGTCGCGCCGGCGACGGGGTTCGCGGTGGCCGGGGGGACGGCGAGGGCAAAGGCCGCGAGGGCGAGGACCAGACCGGAGACTACCGATCGTCGTGACCGCATAATTCTCAGCTCTTTCCGGTGGTGGCGCGGGCTCATCGGGCGGCCCTGATCGCGTAGGCGTTCGTGATGGTCTGGCTCACCGTGCTGCCGGCGCGGTCGCTGCCGGTGAGCTGGATGTCGACGGTGGAGCCGGCCTTGCCGGTGTCCACGACGCCGGTGAAGGTTCCGTCGCCCTGAGAGGCGAGCGCGACCGTCGTCCACCGGGTGCTTCCGGCCGGTCGGATCTTCAGCCCGGCCGTGATGATCGGTGATGCCGGCGCGTTCTGAACCTGGGCCAGGTGCAGGCTGATCGGCGAGTGCCCGATCGGCAGTTCGTTGTGGTCGTCGAGCGGCAGGTCCAGGTGCGCCTGGAGTACCGGAAGCGTCTGACATTCCGACTTTTTGCCGATCAGACAGACGAATCCGGAGGGAATCCGGCCGGTCGTGGCCTTCTTCGAGGCGAACGTGTACACGCTGCGCGAGTGACTCGCGAGCTTGGCGCTTTCCATCGAGCGGTCCACGTCGAATACCGCCCGGTACGTGGCCCGGCCCGGGGAGACCGCGGCCAGCAGGAGCTGCCGGTCCTTCCCTGAGGCAATCAGCTTGCCGTTGCGGTACAGCTGCGAGCTGCCGGGGTTCTGGTAGTTCTCGTTCAGGTTACCGGCCGCGTCCAGGCCCGTATTGAGGACGAGCGCCATGCGTCGTCCGGCTCGGCAGAAGGAGCAGAAGGGGGTGATCCCACTGATGCTCTTCGTCGGATGGTAGTCGGGGATCCCCGGCGTCAGTGGCCCCCGGAACCAGACCTGTTCGGAGGAGGCCCCGGCCGGCAGGGTGTGGTTCTGGGAATCCGCCCAGATTGCCTCGGGTGCCTTGCCGGTCTGCATGGCGGTTTCGAACCATTCGACCTCCCCTCCGTACGCCCCGGCGTACTCCACCTGCCGGGTGCCCTTGGGGGTCGTCGGTTCCAGCGCACCGCCGCCCGAGCGGGACAGCGCGAAGGAGGGCAGGCGAAGCAGCCGCGACTGCTTGGTCCACCGGTCCTGGACGTAGGTGGAGGTGACGGTGTGCAGGTCGGCGTCGGTGAACACGTAAGACGGATCGCGCACGGCGTGGTCCTCCAGAGCGGCCACCGTGTACCGGTAGTTCGGCTGGCCCGCGGGGTTCTTCAGCTGCCAGTTCAGGATGAGCTGCTGCTTGCCGTGGACTGGCGGCTCGGTGGGCCTCCACCGGATGTCGAGGGCGTCGCCGTCCATCAGATTCAGCGGACCGGTCTCCAGCGCCGTGGATCCGCCGTCGGCCAGCACCTGCCAGTTCATGTCTGGTGAGGCCGGAGCCACCGGACGGGGAACGGAGACCGTGGTCCGGCCCGAGGTGGCCCGGCGCAGATCCAGTTTCAGTGTCTGCATTGTTCGGTTGATCGAGTAGTCGCTGACCGTGTCCAGTTGCATCGTGCTCTTCTGGGTGCGGGAGTTGAACTGCGAGTCCCAGATCGCGGCGCTGTAGTTGCCCTTCGGAATGCTGATCCGGGCCACTCCGTCGTCCACCATCGCGGTGATCGTGGTTTTTCGGCCTTTGTCGACGCTGGCGATAGCGACCAGCCCGCTGGGCATGGGCTTGCCCTTGACGTTGGTCACCTTGACCTTCAGCGTCACCATCGGATAACTGGGGGCCAGCTGCGCGCCGGCGGGGGCCGCAGACTCGATCCGCGAGATCCCGGCGAAGAGGGCATCGCCCCGAACGGTCGTCCCCGTCCCGCTGTCGCTCTTCCAGGCGGCGGTAAGGGCCCTGCCGAAGGCGAACGAGGACGTCCGGGTGAGGTATCCGCTCGCGTGACCCGACGCGGCAGACGTCAGCGTCAGTCCCGGGATCGACGGCCTGGCACCGTGATAGGCCAGCCGCACCGGAACCCGGCCGGAAGAGCCCTGTGCCTGGGCCACGTCGAACAGGCTCAGGTCGAGATAGCGCCCTAGGTATGGCAGGGCCGAGGTGGGTACGGCGTAGGTGTCCGGGCCGGAGGTGTAGGTGATGATCTGCGGTGCACCGCCACGGACCGACTTCTCGGCCGCGATCACCGGCTGCCCCGGGGTGCCGCTCACCCGCAGTCGCTCACCAGTGAGCAGGTGCACGGTGAAGGGCTGGACGGCCTCGGTCGTGGCGGGGGTGACGGCCTGAACGGCCCTCGTCGAGGCCCTGGCCGGGGTGATGCCCGAAGCCATCATCCCGGACAGGGACAGTCCGGCGCAGACGGCCAGGGCCGTGCCGGTGATCAGCCGGGGAGTCCGGGCCCGAGCCGATGCCTGGCTGACAATTTTCACGAGAGCCTCTTCTGTGGCAAGAACTGTGGTTGGGCAACGTGAACCAACCTATGAACCTGGCCACGTCCGGTCATCCGATCCGGGTATGATCGCTTGCTGCCGATGTCATACCGCAGTCGCACTCCAAGCCCGCGTCACGGAGCGCCCCCCGGGGCTGGCCAGGCCGATCTCGTGGGCCAGGACCACGGCGTGAACACGTTCGCGCAGAGCGAGTTTGGCCAGGACCCGGCCCAGATGGGTCTTGACCGGGGCCTCGGCAATGACCAGTTCCTCGGCGATCTCGGTGTTGCTCAGGCCCTGACCGACCAGGCGCAGCATCTCCCGCTCGCGCTGGGTCAGATCGGCCAGCCGGTCGTCGATGCGCCTGTCCGGGGCCAGATGCCGGGCGAAACGGTCCAGCAGCAGCCGGGTCACCCGCAGGGCGACTACCCGGATGGACGACAAGAGTTCCTCGGGCGGAACGGTTTTTAGCATGAATTCGCTGGCCCGGCCTGCAGGGCGGCCAAGGCGTCCTCATTGGTGTCGAAAGGTGTTCAGCACCAAGACCTCGGGGGAATCAGCACTTTCGCAAAAGATTCGTTTGGCCGTCACACCGTCCATCCCCGGCATGCGGATGTCCATGACGACCACGTCGGCCCTCACCCGGCTCAGCAACCGCAGGGCCTCGGCCCCGTCGCCGGCCTTGCCGACCACGCTCAGGTTGTCCTGGGCCTGGATCAGCATGGCGAAACCGCCACTGATCAGGGCCTGGTCGTCAACGACGACGACCCTGACGGTCACTGCGCCGCCTTCAGTGCGAGGACGGCGCGGGCCGTCCAGCCCCGCCGGGTCGCGGCCCGACGGCCAGTTCGCCCGCGTGGGTGTTCACTCGTTCCTGCATGCCGAGCAATCCGGATCCGTACCTTTCCAACGAGGTGCCGGCGGTCATCCGGGTGCCGCGGCCTTCGTCCTCGAGCACGGCCCGGCCCTGGGAGAAGCCCAGCCGCACCCAGACCCGGGCCGAGGCGCCGGCGTCCGCAGCGTGTGCGTCAGGCTCTCCTGCACGATCCGGATGATCGTGAGTTCCTCACCGGGCGAGACCTCATGCGGCGACCTCTCGACCGAGATGTCGACCGCCAGGCCCGGGCCCGTTCGGCCATGTCCTCGAGCGAGTCAAGGCTGACGCGACGGTAGCCACTCTCCTGCCACCAGGAGTCCCCCAGCCCATCGGTGTCGCCGCGCAGGACGTCGACAATGTTGTGCATGTCTCCCAGGGCCTCTCGTCCGACACTGGAGATCGTCTTCAGGGCGGCCCGGGCCTGCTCGGCCTGTGCGGGCAAGACGTAACCGGCGCCGTCGGCCTGGATGACCATGACGGCCGAGCTGTGGGCGACCACGTCGTGCAGTTCCCGGGCGATCGCCGAACGCTGGTCGGCCAGGGCGATCCGGTATAGATATTCGCGTTCGCGCTCGGCCTTAACCGCCCGCGCCTTCAGCATCTCGATGATCAGGAATCGTGTCCGCAGCACGTAGGCCATGAGCCAGACCGCGGCCACGCTGCCCGGCCCGGCCAGATCCTTCGGCGCGGCCGGGAGACCGTTGCTGGCGATCTGCACCGTGAGGGTCCAGGCCAGAGTCGCCGTTCCGGACGGATAGACCGCGGACGGGCGGCGATCCAGGACGACGGTCCCCGCCTTGGCCACGATCACCGCCAGGTCGGCGACCCGGAAGGTGCCGCCGGCCAGGAACAGATAGGCCACGGACAGGCCTGGATCGTCCCGATCACCCGGTCGGCGAGAGCGCCGGCCGGCCAGGGTGATCGCCATCAGCAGTCCGGTCAGCAGGTCGCGGACGCCGTGGATCTCGTCGTTCACCACGAACGCCCCGAAGCCGGGGGCGATCACCAGATCCAGGCTCAGCGCCCGCCAGAATCCCACGGCCGCCCACTCGCGTCGCACGGCCGCCGGGAAGGCTGTGACGGGTCAGGGCTTCATGCCGCGCCGGATCCCAGCGCCATCATCGGGCTGAGCCGGATCGCCCGGCGCGCGGGAAGCAGCCCGGCCAGCAGGGTGACCAGGATCAGCAGGAGCGCGACCTGCAGGAGCCGAATCCCGGAGACGCTCAGCCCGGTGCCGAGATTGAGCGTCCGGAAGGCCATCCAGGCGTGGGGCACCCCGATCGCGATGCCCAGCACGGCACCGACCGCTTCGTACAGCGAGGACTCCAGCCCGATCAGGCGCCGCAGCCCCGAGCGTTACAGATCAGGGCCCGCAGTAAGCCGAACTCCCGGGTACGCTCCACGACCGTCAGGGACATCGTGGTGGTGACCCCGACCAGGGAGACGAGTAGGGCGAGCCCGACCAGGCCGAGGGCAGGTGGATCCGAGGCAGAGGTCCCAGTCCCTCGCCATGGCGCGGCTCACCGCAATCTCGCCGGAGTGACTCGGGAACGTGCCAGAGGTGACCAGGTACTCGGCCAGGTCGCCCTGGCCCGCGTCCGAGGCGAGGACGAGCTCGCGGTTGCCGTGGGCGGGCACCCGAGCGTGACCTCGATCCGCCCCACGGCCGATTCCGCCGAGGGCAGGCCCTGGATCGTCGCCAGGGTCTTCGGCTCAAGCACGGTACCCGGTGCGCCGCTGACGACGACGGAGGCCGCGATTGGGACGGAGCTGAAGAAGATCTCCGTGGTGACCCACTGGGCCAAGACGGCGCAGAGGACCATCAGCGAGGCGGCGATGACGGCCAGTCCGGTCAGGGCGATGCGGCTGGGCCGGCGGCGCATCCCGGCGACCTGGGTCCCCAGGACGGTGAGGTTCAGCGCGGCGATGACGCACCTCGCAGGCCCGCCATCGCCGCGACGACGGAGGCTACGGACGGGGCCGGGATGTCGTTCACGACCCGGTTGTCGCTCAGCAGCACCGCCCGGTGGGCGCAGGCCGCGGTGGCGCCGTCGTGTGTGACCATCACCGTGGTCTGGCCCCGATCCATGGTCAGGCTCTGCAGCAGGCTCAGGACTTCGTCACTGGAGCGCGAGTCCAGATTGCCGGTGGGCTCGTCGGCGAAGACAACTGCGGGCCGGGAGATCAGCCCTCGGACGATGGCCACGCGCTGCTGCTGACCGCCGGACAGCTCTGCCGACCCGTGCGACAGACGTCCACCGATCCCCGGGACCCCCACCAGGTGATCCATCAGCCCCGGGCCGTGCGGGCGGCCGGTCAGGGCCAGCGGCAGCGTGATGTTCTTAAGCGCGCTCAGATGGGGAACGAGGTTGAAGGCCTGGAAGATGAACCCAATCCGGTCGCGGCGCGGCCGGGTCAGGTCACGGTCTGACAGAGTGCTCAGTTCGGTCCCGCCCACCCAGATCTGGCCGCTGGTGATCGTGTCCAGTCCGGCCAGGCAGTGCATGAGCGTGGACTTGCCCGAACCCGAGGGGCCCTTGATGGCCGTGAACCGGCCGCTTTCGAAGCCGACCGAGACCTGGCCGAGGGCCCGCACCGAGGTTTCCCCGAAACCGTAGGTCTTGACCACCTGGACCGCGGAAAACACTCTGCCGGTGCTCACTTGGCGCTCACCTGGACGTTGACCGGCATCTTCAGCTCGGTGTCTCATTATGAGTTCGCCCCGTCGACCACGTCGTCGAACTCTTTCTGGGTCAGGGGGAATGTGCCTCCGGCGGCCCTTTTGTAATGAACCTCGACGTCCTGGGCGACCGAGTTCTGGAGGTACCCCTCCTCGAGGGTTTCCCATTCCGCGCCGTACGTCACGTGACAGGCCTCCCGCTCCGCCTTCTTGATGGGCACGTCCTGGGAGTCGTCGATCAGCTTCTGGGCCTTCCGGCAGTCCGCCGCGGACGCCTTGCTCGCGCCGAGCTGGGACTGCCAGAGCACACTCACCCCCAGGAAGACGCCGGCCAGCAGAACCAGGACATCACTGCGATCACGATGTTCCGGGTTGTTTTCCGCGTCGGTTCGGGCTGTACGTAACTCGTCAGGCTGTCCTCGCGAGATCTGGTGGAGGGACTTGCGCCTATCCATCAGCGTGGCCTACCGGCCGGTGCCGACGTGTCCACCCGCGAACCGATCTTTCCCGGGCCGTTGTACGACCCCAGTTGCAGTGGCGAGCCGAAGAAGATGCGATCGGGGGCTGATGTGCCGGGGCCGGTTCACCGACGACGGTAAGAGCACCGCCACCGCCGACCCAAGGATCTTCTGTTGCCAGCCCCGACCGCCCCGTACCCTGCCCGAGCAAGCATTCGCCCGATCCGGCGGGAGAGTTTGCATCGCCCGCACATTCAGGGACTGCGCGGCGTGGCCGTGCTTCTGGTGCTGCTCTATCACACCGGTCTCGGTCCGGATTCCGGATTTATCGGCGTGGACGTCTTTTTCGTCATCTCCGGCTTCCTCATCACGGGTCTGCTGCTGCGTGAGCACGAGCAGACGGGCCGGATCTCGTTGCTGTCGTTCTGGGCCCGGCGAGCCCGGCGGCTACTGCCCGCGGGATCGCTGGTGCTGGTGGCCACCTGCGCACTGACCTGGGCCCTGCTGCCGGCCTCGCAGTGGCGGACGGTCGGTCTGGATGCCGTCGCGGCGGCCGGGTACGTGCTCAACTGGCGGCTGGCCGGGCAGGCGGTCGACTACCTGCACCAGGGCATGGCTCCCGGCCCGTTGCAGCACTTCTGGTCGCTGTCGGTCGAGGAGCAGTTCTATCTGTTCTGGCCACTCCTGCTGCTGGTCCTGCTGAAACTGCGCAGCCGGGCCGCCGTCATCGTGACCGGGATCGCCGTGGTACTGCTCGGATCACTGGCTCTGGCCCTGACCTCGACGGGAAGCCAGTCCTACTTCACCACCCAGCATCGTGTCTGGGAACTGGCAGCCGGCGCGCTGTGCGCAGCCGTGCCCCCCGGGCAGCCACGCAGCGGCCGGGCCTCGGCCGGACTGGGCTGGATCGGACTCGGGCTGCTCTGCCTGACCCTGGTTCTCGTCACGCCCGACACAAAATGGCCGGGGCCGCAGACCATTCTGGTGATCGTGGCGTCCATGCTCCTGGTCAGCTTCGGCGCCTCGGCGTTCATCCTCGCCCGGCGGCCCCTGACCTGGGTGGGAGACATCTCCTACCCGCTGTACCTGTGGCACTGGCCCCTGGTCGTCCTGGCCTCACGTGATGCTCCCCTGAGCACCCGGGACGGCCTGGCCATCGTGCCGATCAGTATTGCCCTGGCGTTCCTCACCTCGTACCTTCTCGAAAACCCGCTGCGCCGGTTGCGAATAGTCTCAACCGCACGGGTGAGCATCGCCCTTGGCCTGAGCCTCATGCTGGTATCCGGTGCAGCCGGTATCGCCCTGACCCAGGCACCGTCCCTCGGCGCCCCGGTCAACCCGGTCGGGGCTGGACGACCGGTCGAGGTACAGAAATCGGCCAGCACCTTGGCCCCCTCACCCGCGAATGCCCTGCAGGACCTGCCCGACCTTTACGCCCGAGACTGCCAGACCGGCCTCACCGAGGCCACGGTGCATCCGTGCGAGTACGACTACCGCGCCGCGAGAAAGGGGCCCTCGGTCGTGGCTGTGGGCGACTCCCGCATGGCCCAGTGGCTTCCTGCTCTGCAGGAAGTGGCCCGCGAACGCCACTGGCACCTGACGTCGATGACCAAGGCCAGCTGTCCCTTCACCGATGCCCGGCGCGCGGTCACGGCCCAGCAGGCCGACAGTTGCCTGGCCTGGAATCAGTCCGTGCTGCGGCGGCTGCTCGACAGCCCGCCGGCCTTGGTGGTGACCAGCGACCTGGACCTCTACGTCACGGCTCGAGACGGCACCCCGCTACACGGAAAAGCCAATCAGAACGAGATGATCCGGGGCGCCGCCAGCCGGTTGACCCAGCTGCGACGGGCGCACATCTCCGTCATCACCCTGCAGGAGACCCCGACGGTGCAGAATAACCCGGCCGACTGCGTCAGTCTGCACCTGGGCCATCTAGCAACCTGCTCCACACCCCGCGACCGCGCCACCCGCAACGCCGGCGTGCTGCAGGCGGCCTCAAAGCTCAGCAAGGTCCCGTCGCTAGACCTCACCGACCACATCTGCACCGCCCGGCAGTGTCCCGCCGTGACCGGCGATGTCTTGATCTACCGCGACGCCTACCACCTCACCGCCACCTACGCGCAAACCCTGGCACCCTTCATCGAATCCGGCCTCCAGCAGCTGTTGACGCCAAAACTCGTCTCCGAGCTTTCTCTTTCGCGTTGATGATGGCGCGGAATCATCTTCGACCTCATCAATCTCAACTGTTCGTTCAGGTTTCACCGCACCCGCCGGGGTGAGCGGACCGGTCTAAACGGTCTGCAGCGCCGGGCCGAACGACAGCGAACAGGCGGAAACAGTCCGGCCTGAGCAGATCAGCAGGCAGTGCTTCAACCCTCTGCGGGTGACGGTCTCCGGGGTTCTTGATCGTCGTGGACTTGGTCCGCACGGATCCGTCGGCGGCGTCGCCGATGCCGGTGTAGGAAGCACCGTTCTTGACATAGGTGCTTTTAATACTACAGTCGCACTTGTGGTGCACTCTTGAGTGTTTCTGTGCTGATCTCGGCTTTTCGTGTGGTGATCATGCGTGGTGGGGGATGATCTGTGCGTGGCGCGGGTGGAGGAGTGGGCCGGGGGTCTGGACGGGCTCGGGGATCTGATCGGGGCGCGTTTTGCCAGGTCGGAGCCTCGGGCTTGTGCTGTGGAGTATGTGCGGGGGCTGCTGTCCTCGACCGAGCGCAAGAACTCCTGGACGCTGTCGGAACAAGCCGGGCATGCCCGGCCGGACGGGATGCAGCGGCTGCTGTCCACCGCGGGCTGGGACCCGGACCTGGTGCGCGATGATGTGCGTGACTACGTGATGGCGAATATTGGTGATCCGGGCGGGGTCCTGGTTCTGGATGAGACCGGGTTCCTGAAGAAGGGCACGCGTTCGGCGGGGGTGTCCCGGCAGTACTCGGGCACGGCCGGGCGGATCGAGAACTGCCAGATCGGGGTGTTCCTGGCGTATGCGGGCCCGGCCGGTCGCACGTTCCTGGACCGTGAGCTGTATGTGCCTGCGGGCTGGTTCGAGGACCGGGATCGTTGTGCCGGGGCGGGAATCGGGCAGGATGTCGAGTTCGCGACCAAGCCCGAGCTGGCCATTGTCATGCTGGAGCGTGCGCACGCCGCCGGGATTCGGGCGGGGGTGAGCGCGGGCTGGGTCACGGCAGATGAGGTCTACGGGCAGCACTACCGGTTGCGGGTGCGCTGCGAAGAACTCGGCTACAGCTATGTTCTGGCGGTCGCGGTGAAACAGCGCGTGATCATCGGGAACGATCCCGGATCCGCGTTCGGGTTCGCGGCCCGCAGCACCCGGATTCGGTGTACTGGCTGCTGGCCCGCCGCAGTATCGAGGACCCCACAGACCTGGCCTACTACCTGTGCTATGCCCCCGAGTCCACCACACGGGAGGAACTGGCCCGGGTCGCCGGGATTCGCTGGGCCATCGAGGAGACCTTCCAGACGGCGAAAGGCCAGACGGGACTGGATCATTACCAGGTCCGCCAGTACAGCGGCTGGTACCGGCACATCACCCTGTCCATGCTCGCTCACGCCTTCCTGACCGTCACCGCCGCCCAGGAACGATCACGCCACCCGACTACCCAGGCCGGCCGGACGAAAAAGAGGACCATGAAAACGGTCCCACCATCCACACCGGCCCCGGCCGTCTGATCCCGCTCACCGTTCCCGAAATCCGACACCTGATCAACCAGCTCGTCTGGAACCAGATATCCGACCCCAGCCACGTCCTGCACCGCTCGTCCTGGCGCCGGGCCCATCAAGCCCGAGCCCGGCGCTGCCACTACCGACGACGTGGCCACCAGCCCCCATAACTGCGACTGTAATACTAGGCTCGGCGGTCACACGCAAGGCAGCCGTCGAAGGAGCCGCCGTCACCATTGAGCTGGTCGTAGTCGTACTCAAGCTGCTCTATGAATTGCTGACGACTGAGGCTCCGAGGGTGTTCTCGTCGTACATCTGCTGAGCGGCCGCAGTCGCATCGTGCTCGATCAAGGCAACCGGCTGGAAGTGCTCAGGCCTCTGGCCGATTGGCCCGCTCTGGTACATGTCGGTGGCCCTGAGCCCTTCGGCCCTCTCATACAGGTCCTCAGACAGGTACCGATGGATCACTTGGAGCTCGGGATGGGCGCGCGGCCAGCTGGCGACAACGCTCGAACCCTGATGCCCCGTTGACCTACCAGTCGTGAACGGTGCCGTCCGCGAGCCGGTTGAACGGTAGATACGCCCGCCGGTAGGGGTACTTCTCCGCCTCGGCCAGGTTCAGGTCGACTCCCAGGCCGGGCTGGTCACCCGGGTGCAGCAGGCCGTCCGTGAACATGAAGGACTGCTCGAAGACCTGGTTCGTCCGCTCTCCGTGCTGCATATACTCCTGGATGCCGAAGTTGTGGATGGCCAGCCCCAGATGCATCTGCGCGGCCAGGCCGACCGGGGAGATGTCGGTCGGGCCGTGCATCCCAGACTTGATCTGGTACTGGCCGGCATAGTCGAGCACCTTCTTCAGGTGGGTGATGCCGCCGGTGTGGGTGACGGCGCCGCGCACGTAGTCGATGAGCTGCTCACGGATGATCAACTGGTAGTCCCACACGCTGTTGAAGATCTCGCCGATCGCCAGCGGGGTCGTGGAGTGCTGGCGGACCAGCCGCAACGCTTCCTGGTTCTCCGCCGGCGTCACGTCCTCCAGCCAGAACAGGTCGTACGGCTCCAGGGACCTACCCAGCTTGGCGGCCTGGATCGGGGTCAGCCGGTGATGCGCGTCGTGTAACAGCGGCAGCTCGGGACCGAACTCCTGACGCACCGCCTCGAACACCGTCGGCACGTGCCGCAGATAGCTGCGCGTGTCCCAGTCCTCCTCGCTGGGCAGATCACCGCGCTGGGCCGGTTCGTGGTCGTAGCGCACTCCGGTGTTGGCCTCGAAGGTGACGTTGGACGCGATCCCGTAGATCGATTTAAGGCCGGGCACCCCGGTCTGCACCCGGATCGCCTTGTAGCCCTGGGCCTGATGCGCGCGGATGCTGTCGAACAGCTCCGGCAGCTCCTTGCCGGAGGCGTGCCCGTAGGTCAGCAGGCCATTCCGGGAGGCCCCGCCGAGCAACTGGTACACCGGCATCCCGGCGGCCTTGCCCTTGATGTCCCACAGGGCCGTATCCACCGCTGCGATCGCCGCCATCGTCACCGGACCGCGCCGCCAGTACGCACTGCGGTAGAGGAACTGCCACGCGTCCTCGATCCGCGAGGCGTCCCGGCCGATCAGCAGCGGGGCGACGTGCTCCCGCAGATAGGCCACCACGGCCAGCTCCCGGCCGTTCAGGGTGCCGTCCCCCACCCCGACCAGGCCCTCGTCCGTCTCCAGCCGGAGGGTGACAAAATTGCGGTCGGGACTGGTGAGAATAACGGCGGCCTTGACGATCTTCATGATGCTCCTTTCTCGCGGGACCGGGTCCGGACGCGTTCCCGGACCGGAGCCTTGGGGTCGAAAATACCTCGCCGTGGCTCGGATCGGGCCACGGTGAGGTGCTGGATGGCATCAGTCCGTCGTTCGCATCAGTGAGAGGGCGTCGACGCAGATTGAGTTCGCCGAGCCGGTGCCTCCGGCCTCGATCCGGATGCTCACCTCACCGCCAGTGAGTTGCAGGCTCTCGAGTCCGTGGTCGGTCCAGGTGGCCGTCGGAGCGTTGAGATCGAGCGTGTAGTCCTCCCCCGGCGCACCGGTGATGTGCGCGCGGGCATGGTCGAGCTGACCGGTAAGGAGTGACTTCAGGGCGAAACGGTAGGTCCCGGCCGGGACGGCAACGGTCTGGCTCAGGGCTCCGGAGAAGGCCGTTGCGCTGCGCAGCTTGCCCGACCATCGGGTTTCATCCGCCCCCGGCAGGCTGTTGGTGACGAAATCCGTGTTCGTGGTGCCCGGATCGGCACTGGCCGCCCAACCGGTGATAGTCGGGACGGAAGCCCGGTCCGCGGCGAAGTCAGGGTTCAGAACGTAGTTGTTGCCCTCCCCCACGGCCCATTTCCCGCTTGTCGCGTTCAGCTTCCACTGGCTGAGGGAGTTGAAGTGTGTGGTTCCGTCCAAGTTGACGGTGATCGGCACCCAGTCGTTGTAGCCGAGGCCGTTCCAGGCGAAGTCGGACCAACGGTCTCCGGCGTAGAGGACGGTGTCTTGTTCGGTGCCCGTGACGTTGATGAAGAAGCCGCTCTGGGTGACGTGGCTGTAGTCCTGCTGAGAACCGTCCAGAACAGCGTCGGCGGAGTAGGGCCCGGTGATGTCAGTTCCCGCCGAGCGGATGATGTGGGTGGTTGAAGCGTTCCAGCCGTGCAGGTCCGAACTGGCGACGTAGTAGTGGCCGTCCGCCTTGAACATCGCGTTGCCCTCGCGCCCGGCCGGGACGTAGCCGATCCGGGTGGCCGGGCCGACGCTCAGCGAGTCCGCGTCCGAGATCTTGGCCACGTAAGCGTTGGCCCGCCCAGAAGGGTTGGAGAACACGAGGTAGTCGCTGCCGTCATCGTCGGTGAAGACCGTCTGGTCCCCGGTGCTCTGGTAACCGGTTCCCTCGAAGCCGGCCTGGATATTGGCATAGCGGAAATCGCCGGTCGGGGAGTCGCTCTGCAGGAAAATGTCCCCACCGGCGGTCGGGCCGCTGCCGAACCTGGTCCCCGTCTGGGAGATGATCGTGTACTTACCGGTGTTCTCGTTGTAGGTCACCCCGAGACGGCCCAGCCACGAGGTGTCGGCGAGAGTGTCCATCCGGGAGAACCAGTCCTCGGTGACATCCTTGCTCGTCGGGATGTGGACGGCAGTCGCGGGGGTGGCGACGTTGTTCTCGAACTTCCAGTGCACCAGGTCCTGGGAGGAGTACACCGTGATGGCCTGAAACGCGGTGTCAGAGTTCGGGTTCGTCGGATTGCTGTAGTATTTGACCGCTCCGGTGTACTGCACGCCGTACCAGTAGTACGTATCACCGAACCGGAAGACACCTCCGCCCTGGGAATATATCGGGTTGCCGTCGGTGTCCTTCCAGAACGTGTTGTTCTGGATCGTCTCGAGACCACCCCGCGAGATCGTCGTCAGGCCACCGGCAGCGTCAAGTAGACCGTTCTTGGCGGCCACGACCGTCTTCTTGCTGGGACCCGCCACCCTCAGCACAGCCCGGGCCTTTTCGAGCGCGATGGCGAACCGCTTCCAGGCCCTGCCCTCGTAGTCACGGCGGTCTCTCGTGGCGAACTCGGCCACATCATCTCGCAGTCCCCGGGTCTCGACGAGCGCGGCGACGGCGGCGTCAAGACCGGCATAGGCCGCCTGACGTTGTTCGGCGCTGAGCTCACCGGCCATCAATTCAGCGGTGGAAGCGTATTCCCGGCTGAACTTTCGCCAGGAAACGGTGGTGTAGTCCCTGGAACGCAGGCCTGTCACGGACGCGTACAACTGGCCGAGGTCATCACGCGGGCCGGCCACAACGCTGGCCAACGGGGCGTCGGCCAGCGCAGAACCTGACGGTGCGAATGACGTGACAACGGCGGCAACTACTGCCAGACCGAGCAGGGCCCGGGCGGATCGTCGGGCATTTCGGGGAGCCATCATGGATCCTCTCTCGTTCGTCGCCCTCGACGAACGCCTTGGGGGTGGCGCCTGGGACGGGTCAGCCACCGGTTACGGCTGCGCCCAGTCGTGATCGCCGGGTGGGAACTCTTCGCCGATCGTCAGGTACAGCCGATCCATCCGGAGACGTGATTTGCGGGCCAGGACCGAGACGGTGTGACGTCCGGCCGGCAGGTTCAGTTCGGTGATCTCGACCCACACCCAAGCCTGAACGACACCGAAGCTGAACATGTCTCCCCCGCTGAACTGTTCGGCCAGCGGCCGGGGGGTGCCATCGACAGCGATGAAGAAGGAATCGTCGCGGTCGGAGTCGAACTTCACCAGAGCCCACAGGCGGTAGGTCCCGGGCCGAGTCACGAGGGTCGCGAAATGCATCCCGGGGGCATCGTGCGCCTTGTCCCATTGCCGATCGAGCTCATCGACATGGAGCGCGAGCCGCCGGCCGTGCGTGGACTCGGCCTGCGTGTGCACCCAGGAGACGGATGGTGTGTCCAGGCTTGGGCTCAGCCAGGCGTCGGGAGTGTTCCGTAGCGCCCGCTGAACCTCGATGGCGATGATTCCGCGGTGCTCCCTGACCGGACCCTTGGGCAGATCCGCGAGGATGTCCTTCCGCCGCCCGCCCACCGAGAACGGATGGGGCGCCGAGCCACCGGACTGGGCCGTGGCCAGGGTGCGGGTAAACGTCGTCTCGCTGTCCCAGTAGTGACGCGGAATATGGATCACGTCGACCGCGGGGAGGGGGTCGGCGCCGAAGACACCGACCTCCCGCCCCGCCTTTTCCACTAGAGCGGGGTCCTGGTCGCCCGGAGCGGGGTCGGGTGCATCTTCGACCGGTAGCCCGTACTGCGGGCTGGGTCGTGGGCCTAAGGCTGTCGGTCGGGGAATGCCGGTATAGATCACGAGACGGCCGACCAGGAAGCCGTCGTCCACCGGTTCCAGCCGAATCCGGTGTTCCCCGGTCTCGAGATACGGCAGACGCACGGCCAGGCGCTCCACCTGTTCGACGACCATCCTGGTCCAGATCCCGCGGTATTCGTCAGTGGTCGGCGTCTCGACGACGACCGGTGGGAGGTCGTCGACCCGGACCCGGACGCGAAGCCGGTGCGTGGCGTCCAAACTGGGATGGCGATGCAATTCCAGATGGTGCGACCCGGCCGTGGTGAGGGCGAACCGGTACTGCGCCGCCCCCTCCTGGCCCGGTGAACCGCTGTGTGCTTCCAGGAGGCTCCCATCGCGGCGCCCTGGCCGGAGGACGGCGGACCAGCCGCCGGGCGGATCCTTCACCAGGCCGCCCCCGGCGGGGACGGACACAATGCCGTCGGTCTCCATGAACGTCCCCGGTTCCACCCCCGCAGGCACGCCGGCAGCCATCATCACCGCGATGTTCAGGGTCACGGAAGTGGCAAGATCCCTGATCGTGATCGTTCCGGATCGTTCCGCGGCGCCGGCCCAGATGTGAGGACGCACGTGGATGCGTTGCTCGGTGGACACCCGGCCCGACCGCACCGCAACCTCGATCCAGTCGTCGGCCAGGATCTGGAAGTCGACGGCCTCGGAGCCGGTGTTGAAAACCTCGATCCATCGGGGCGCCTGGTCGTGCGCGACGAAGGCGATCGTCGGCGAGGCGGAGGGCCGCTCCTCCCCCCACACGACGACACCGAGCCCGGGCTCACCGATCGTCAATGCGGGCCTGGCCGCCGGAAACTGCGCTGTGGCCGGCGGCGGGAAGACATCGGGCGTCATGATGCCGTCCCACTTACCTCCGGAAACGGCCTGGTTGTAGTGGCGGATGAGCTTACGGCGTAACTGGTCGAAATGCCTCGACCAGTCGAGGTACAGGTCGGCGGCCTGCGCTTTGCCCTGCCCGAAGCTGAGGGTGCTGCGGTCGGCGAACATGAACTGGGCGCCGGCCAGGTACGAGGCGTAGACGCGGAACGCCACGAGCTGGAAGAACGCGTCGCGTTCAGCTTCTGGCAGAGCCAGGAGAACCCGGTTGACGGCGTCGAAGCAGTCCCGGAGATCCCGTACCCGTCGACCCGCCTCGTCCCCGTAGGCAGTCTGTGAGAAGGCCTGATGGGTCAGGTGCTCGACCCGGCGAACCTGCGTCGTCTCCGCCCACCGTTCCAGGAGGCCGGCGACCGTGTGCCCGTGACCGCCGCTGAACGACCGATCGACCCACTGTGTGAGGAAATCCGTTGTGTCGGCGGTGGATGTCTCCTTACCGGCCTCCCAGGCGTGACGGAGGAAGAACTCCGCGTCCTGTTCCAGAGGCTTCAAAGCGCCGATGTTGTCGACCCACAGCGTCCTGATCCCGCGGTCCCAGGCCTTGCGCAGTTCGTGCCTCATCTGTGCCAGCGGCATCGAGGAGATCCACAGATAGCTGCGCGAGGACGGTGACCAGTAGGACGAGTGGAAGTACAGCCCATGGCCCCCGCTGCGGCGCCGCTCATCCGCGTCCGGGAACCTGCGGATGTGGCCGAAGCTGTCGTCGGACCAGATGATCGTGACGTCGTCCGGAACGTCCAGGCCGTCGTCGTAAAGATCCAGGACTTCCTTGTACGGCACGAAAGTCTGCATAGGGGCCGGGGTGCCGGAATCAAGGGTGTCCATCAGGATACGCCGCTGGTCCCGGATTACCTGCGACAGCAGGGCCACCCGGGCGCGGTGCTTCTGCTCTTCGGACAGGTCAGGCTCCTCGTCGATCGCTCTCGTGGCGAAGCCCGAGTCGTGGATTCCCCGCATGCCGAGCGTCCAGGTCACGTCGTAGGCGCGGTTCTGCTCGACACTGCCGCTCCAGTAGGACTTCAGCGCATCACGGTTCGCGCCGTCGAGGGAGTAGTCGTACTCCACCCCGTCATCTTCCTGGCTCTCGAGCCAGGGCTGCCACTCGTGCTGGTTGCTGCGCAGCAGCATGTCGCAGTGACTGGTGCCGACCACGATGCCCATTTCGTCCGCCAGACGGCCGTTCTCGGCGGCGGCATTGAACGCGTTGACATGCATCGCTGGCCAGATGTAGTTGGCGCGCAGCCGGAGCAGGAGTTCGAAGATCCGCTCGTAGGTCTGCGGACCGATGGTCCCGTCGCGGGTGTGCGCCCGGGCCCAGGCGTCCAGTTCCTCCTCATCGTTCAGGAACAGACCCCGATAGCGGACAGAGGGATGGTCAGCCACCCGGACCGCGCGCCCGATCGTGATGTGCTCGCGTTCGCGGGTGGGCACATCCGCCCACCACCACCAGGGCGAGACCCCCATCGCCTCGCACAGCGTGTAGATCCCGAAAATGGTTCCGCGCCGGTCTGCTCCGACGATCCAGAGCGTGTCATTGAGCGTGTGAAGGAGATACCCCTCCCAGCGCAACCGGCCGTCGGTGTCAGCGAGCCCGTCAATATCCAGTTCACCACGGGCGATCGCCTCGTCGATCAGCGGACTGGTTCCCACCGTGCCGATGACGACGCGGGCATGGTCTCTCCGGCCGGTGGTCGACACGACAGGAGAACAGACCTTGGTGAGGTCTGCGACCAGATCCCGGACTGCCCGCTGGACGGCTGGGGTCTCAGCCCTCGCCACCGCAATACTGGTGCCGGTTCCCCGGACGGCCAGAGTGACCCCGTCTGCGGCGTCGTCCAGCAAGACCAGACCGTTCACTGGTACCCCTGCGGAGACCACCGCAGTTCCGCGCGAGCTCATCGCACATCCACGCGATAGGAGCCGCCTGAAGTTACCGGCAGGACCAGCGTTCCCGGTCCCTCCGCCGTGCGCACCAGGCTGAAGGAGTTGCCCAGCCCGTCCTCACCGGCCAGGAATGCCTCGTCCACATCCGCCGCAACTGGCACAACGATCTGGCCCGATGTGCCCTCCGGAGCAGTGATGGTCAGGGTGAGACGGACGCCGTCACGTTCCCAGGAGGCATCGATGGGACCGTGCGGTGTGGGCACCCGGCCCTGCGCCCATTTCAGGTCTCCCATCTGCGGTGCGAAGCTCCAGGACCGGAACCCGGCGCTCACCGGGGAGATTCCCAGGACATAAGTCGACAGTGCGGCCGTGGCACCGGCTCCCCAGCCGTGCGCCAGGCTCGTCTTGGCCCCGAACCCGGGGGCTCCGTCCACTCCGATCAGTTCCCAGGCGGTCCCGGTTGCGTGCTCGCCGGAGTCGGCCATGTAACCCCAGATCATGTGCAACAGGTCGAAAGCAGCCTCGGTCTGGCCGGTATGGAACAGCGCCCGCAGGTGCATGTCGGCGACGTAAGGGCTCACAGCGTCCCAGAACCCGGTCTCGGGGGTGAACGGCGATGGCCCGAAGGGCGTTTGCGGAAGTGTCTCACCGAGAGCCGCCAGCACAGCGGGCCCCTCGCCATCAGGGACGACACCGGACAGCACCGCCAGCGCGTTGGCGTCTTGCGCGACGCTGTCGGTAAGCACGTCCGAAAGGACGTACAGGTGTCGATCCTGGTCGTAGAGATGGGCGTTGATGGCCTCCCGCAGCCGGGCCGCCTGCTCACGCAGCTCCGGGCCGGAGGGTGTTGCACCCAGTGCATCAGCCAGGTCGGCCACATGTCTCAGGGCGATGTAAGCCGATACGTTATAGGCGGATACAGCCCCCAGCTTCGGTCCGTCATACCAGTCCCAATCCAGTCCATTGTTCTCGTCGGTGACGATCAGGCCCCGGTGGTCCAGCAGCGAACGGTCGAACTCCAGTTCCCTCAGCACGGCAGACCACTGAGTACGCAGGAACTCGGTATCGGCGGTGTATCGATGATGCAGGGCGATGTTGGTGATCTGGTGCATCGAATAGACCGCCGAATAGGTCTGGCCCGAGCGGGGCGCTCTGGCGGGCGGCATGATGGGCGGGACCCGTGCCGCGGACTGACCCGTGGGTTCCTGGTACCCGTTCAGGAACTCGATGGAACCCCGCACGTAGGGCTCCTGCCCAGAGGTGTGGAAGACGTTGGGAATCTGCACCAGCAGGTCTCCGCTCCAGACCGTGCGGTCCCGCTTGCCTCCGTCCAGGATGACCGGCAGTGGATCCGGATGGCCGAGTGCGGGCCCAGTCCAGGCGCTCAGCGCGTCCTCGGCCGCCAGGCCGTTCGCGTACAGCTCGGCGCCCTCCGGATCGAGGACGACAAGGTTCCGGAACCGGGCATGATCGAGCCAGGCCACCCGCAATCCGACGGTTCCGGCCCCTGGACCAGGCCCGTCGGCGATCCCGGTCTCGTAGGGGCCGGTGCCGTCGATGTGGGTGCGGAGAACAGCGGCGGCGACCTCGGTCCGGATGTGGTGCCAGGGCTCGTCCTCGTCGCCGGCGGGCAGAGACAGCCCGGTTGAGGTCACCGGGTACAGCCTGCGGTCCAGATCCTGGGGACGGTGGTCGATGGAGTCGTCGAAACGGAACAGGCGCAGCACATGCGTCGTTTCCTTGCCGGGTTCGTGCGCCAGGGTAAGCAGGTATCCGCTGCGACCATCGCCATCGGCCCGCACCACCCAGCCGGCTGCCCCGCGCACGATCTGGACATCGAACTCCACGACGACGTCTTCCCACTGCTGGTCCGACAGCACCGCGATGGTGCCCCCGTCCGCGTCGAGGTGGCCGTCCGCGAGGGTCCACGGCCGGGGAAGGGTGTTGGCCGGCAACTGGTTCAGCTGCACCGTGTAGGCGCCCTCGTACCATACCCGGTTCATCTGGTCGGAACTGGACAGGAACCAGCCCTGGTAGTCCTCTGCGGTCGCCCGGAAGGCAGTAAACCGGAAACCCGTCCGCCGCAGGGTGACCGAGCCCGTGGAGGTGAGGGCGATCCGCTGGTAACGCTGCCCGCCCTGGATCCGGCCACTGCTGACCGTCCCGGCACCGGTCAGGGTGAACTCCTCGAAGCGCTCTCGATGGCCACTCTCGTTGTGACTGCCCTCGACGTCGCCCTCGGGAACGGTCCATGCGGCGCTCTCGCTGTAGCTGGCCCGCAGATGGGCGCCGTACGAGGCCGCGTCGATCTGGAAATACGGCACCCCGGAGACGTTGCGACCGTAGTCGAGCACGATTTCCGGTTCCGGGTCACCTGGGCGCCGGCTCAAGGTGATGTCGCCGATGCCGTAACGCCCCACGGTCACCCCGCCGGACGTACGAAGCACGCGCTCGGGTGAAACATCATCGTCGTGCGGCCCGAGGACGTAGGACTGCCATTGGCCACGCTGGGGGCGACGGTCGCTCGTGCCCGCCGTAACCTCGATGATCTGCTGAGGGCTCATGCTCACTCTCTCGTTCTGCGTACGTCCGGCGGCGGTGTGGGCTCAGCTCTGCGTGAAGGCGGCGTCCATCTTCTTCAGCACGTCACCGACGTGCGCCCGGCCACTGAAAAGCGCCTGCACACCGTCGAAGACCTCGGGCTGGATGGTGGTGGTCGGCCAGTCCCGGTCGGGCCAGACGGTGATCCGGTCCTTGTCGACGTACTCCTGCACCAGCGTGCTGACCTGACGTTCCTGCTTGACATCGCCGGGCATCGCCGCGGTATCGCCGAAGGCCTTGGCGTAAGCGACCTGGGTCTCGGGGGTTGCCAGCCAGGAAAGGAACTTCTCTGCCAGGGCCTTCTTCTGTGTCTTGGCATTCATCCCGAAACCGACCGTTGAGGTCGACAGATAGGTCTGCGAGGCGTCATCGGTGGCCGGGAACGCCGCGTAGGTCAGATCAAGGTCAGCGGGACCGGTCAGCTCAATGGCCGCGGTCTCGCTGGCGACACTGACCGTGGCCAGCGTCTTGCCCTTGCGGATCGCGTCCTGCACCTGCGAGTACGGCGTGCCGTTGGGCGAGGAGTTGAAGCAGCCCTGGCCCTTCATCTGCATGTACATGTCCAGCGACGTCTTCCACGCCGACTGACTGAAACTCTTTGTTCCCTTGCTCTGTTCACTGGTAAACTTCGGATCCGGACCGTAGACCAGGGAGGCGGTCAGGGCGTAGGGGATCATCTGCGTCGTCCAGGTGTCGGAAAGGCCCAGACCGTAGGCGACCTTGCCCTTCGCCTTCGCTTCCTGGCAGAACTGCAGAACCTGACTCCAGGTGTTCGGAACCGACAGACCGGCCGCCTGGATGGCGCCCTGGTTGTAGATCCCGCCGATCGACGACAGCGTCATCGGCACCGCTACCAGCTGGCCCTTGGTGTTCGAGAGCTGCTCCTTCGGCGTGGCCGGGACCATCGCGGCCCAGCTCTGGCCCGAAAGGTCGGCGTAGTAGCCCTTGTCACCGGCAACCTTCGCACTGATGTTGTTGCCCCCACCGCCGGTGATCGCCAGGACGTCGGGAGCATTGCCCCCTGCGAGCTGCGTCCCGATGACTTCGCGGAAGTTCTGCGAGTAGTCCTTGACCTGGATCGTGACGCCCGGGTTGGCCTTCTCGAACGTCGCCTTGACCGCGTTCATCGACGCACCTCCGTTGACGCCTACGGTCAGCGTGTCGGAGGACGATGATCCGGCCGAGTCGGTCGAGCAGCCGGCCAATCCGGCTGCCAGCAGGGCAGTTCCGGCGGCAGTCGCTGCCAGGGTGCGTACGGCTGTCTTCTTTGACATGGGGTCTCGCCTTTCGAAGGGGGACGGCGGGTGGATCAGCCCTTGAGTCCGGTCGCGAAGCCGCGCATGATGAACCGCTGCATCAGGAAGTAGGCGACCAGGATCGGGATCACCGAGGTGATCAGCGCGGAGAACACCAGGGGCCAGTTGGCGCTGTACTCGCCGACGAACGTGTACACGGACAACGGTGCGGTCCGGGTACTTCCGCCGGTCAGGTACAGCAGGGGATGCATGAAGTCGTTCCAGATGGCCAGCGAGCTGAGGATGCCGACCGTCCCGGTGACCGGACGCATGAGCGGGAACACGATCGACCGGAACATCCGGAACGGGGTGGCCCCATCCAGCGTCGCCGCCTCCTCGTAGTCCGGCGCGAGGTCCCGGAGGAAGGCGGTATAGAGGAAGATCCCGAACGGCAGGTTTCCCGCGGTGCTGATCAGAATCACCGAAAACGGGTTTCCCACCAGGCCGGCCTTGGTGAAGGCCACGTAGAGGGGCACCAGCGCGAGCTGACCGGGGAAAAGGAACCCGGTCAGGAACAGGTAGAACATCCCCCGGGACCAGCGCTCGGTCCGGCGCGCGATGACGTAGCCGGCGGTGGAGGCGATCCCGATCACCAGGAGCACCGAGATGCCGGTGATCATGATGCTGTTCAGCATCGAGGGGCCCATCTGCGACTGCTTCCACGCCGTAGCCAGGTTGCCGAACTTCAGGGGCCAGGTGAATCCGAGGAAGCCGGGTGAGCCGGCCGGATCGCGCAGCGCGACCGAGACCAGGACGAACAGCGGGATGAGGAAGATGATCGCGGCGGCGATCAGAGCTGCCTCCAGGGCCGCCGTCTTCTTCGTATAGCGCTTCATACCAGAGCCTTCCGCTGGGTCAGCCGGTACTGCACAAACCCGACGCAGCCAACGAAGAGGGTCAGGATCACTCCCTGAGCCAGGGCGGTCGGGTACTGCAGGTACTGGAAGGCGGTCTTGTAGACGATCGTGGCCATCGTGTCGCTGGCCCCGGAGGGACCCCCACCGGTCATCGAGAACACGGTGTCGAACTGCTTGAGATTGCCGAGCACGGTCAGCAGGAGGTTGATCACGATCGATCCGTTGATCAACGGCAGCGTGATGGACCAGGTGCGGCGGCTCGGGCCGGCTCCGTCGATCGCCGCCGCCTCGAGCACGTCCTCAGACACGGACTGCAGGCCGGCCAGGTAGATCACCATCGAGTAGCCGGCGCCCTGCCAGATGATGGCGGCGCAGACGGAGAACAGAACCAGGTCCGGGTTACCGAGCCAGTCCTGACGCAGACCGGGCAGCCCGATGGCGGACAATGCGGAGTTCAGGGAGCCCTCGGGGGTGAGGAGGTACTTCCAGAGATACCCGCAGACGATCGGGGTAAGCACCACGGGAAGGAAGAAGACCAGGCGTAGTGCGTACTTGGTTTTGATATTCGCATTCAGCCCGAGGGCGAGCAGGAGGCCCAGGACGTTCTGGCCGACGGTCACCACCGCGGTGAGGACGAGGGTATTGAGGACGGCCCGCCCGGAGTTGCCGTTGCTGAACAGCGAGGAGAAGTTCTTCAGGCCGACCAGGTCCGCGGCCGGGCTGAACCCGTCCCAGTTCGTGAACGAGTAGGCGAAGCCCTGCAGGTTCGGGGCGATGACGATGACGACGAACAGAAGCAGCGCCGGCAGCGCGAACCAGAACGACGGCCTGGGCCTGGCGCTTTTTCGCGGCCTGGGCGGCCGGACCCGGGGGCGGTCGGCCCCCGCGGCTGCGGGGCGGGCCTCGACCACTGGGGCGGTCACACCACCCGGATCCGGGCCCTGCACGTGTGCGGACATGCCTCTCATCTCCCTTGATGAAGTCGGACCGGGGCCTGACCCCAGAAGGTGATCGATCACTATTCGCGACGGACCTAGTTTTAGTGATCGATCACTTTTATGCAAGAGTAGTTTGCGAACTAACTGACGACGGCAGGGGGAAGGCGCATGGTGAACCTCAGGGCAGAGGCTGCGAACCGGGACGATTCATGAGCACCACCGCTCCCCCACCCCGCCGGGCCACCATCTACCAGGTGGCAGCCCGGGCCGGGGTCTCGCATCAGACGGTGTCCCGGTATCTGCGGTTCGAGGGCAAGGGCCTCAAGACGCTGACCCGGGAGAAGATCGAGTCGGCAATCGCGGAACTGGGCTATCAGCCCAATCTCGCCGCCCGGGCCATGCGGACGCGGCGCACCGGACGCGTCGCCGTGCTGCTTCCGGTCGGTGAGGCCACCAGCGCCATGCGGATATTGCTGGGGGCGAGCGAGGCAGCTCGCCACGAGGGGCGCCAGGCCGAGGCGGTGACCATGGACGGCACGGCAGAGGAACGCGCCGACCGGGCCCGCGAACTCGCCGAATCGGGTCTTTTCGAGGGACTTCTCGTCCTGACCGCGCTTCACCCCGAGAGCATTCCCTTCGCTCCCGGGACGCCGGTGGTGGTCTCCCCGGACTACGACGACGATTTGCATGCCGTCGGGGAACTGGCCGACGCAGCACCCGTCGCGGAACTCGTCCAGGGGCTGGCCGAGCTCGGTCACCGCGACTTCCTTCACCTTGCCGGCGATCGCCTGTACGCCACGGCCCGGGATCGCGAGCGGGTCTATCTGGAGTCGATCGACCGGCTGGGCCTGCATTCCCACGGCATTGCGGGAGGCGACTGGGATCCTGAGTCGGCCCGTCTCGCCGTCCTCGGGCTCCCTTCCGACAGCCCGGTCACGGCCATCGTCGCGGCCAACGACATGCTGGCGGCCGGCGCCGTCCGGGGGGCGATCGAGCGCGGCTGGCCGGTCCCTGAGCGGATCAGCATCGCCGGGTGGGACAACAATCCCCTGGGGGGCTGGCTCTCCCCCACCCTGACCACCGTCGAGGTCGACTACGAGGACCTCGGTAAGCGGGCCATGCGCCGGCTACTGAACGCTCTGCAGGGCCGCGACGGGCCGCTGCCGGAGGGCACGGTGGCCCGAGTGCTGTGGCGCGATTCTACCGGGCCACGAACCGCATTGCGCTGACCCAGATCGGGACGACGGCGATCTCAGCGGGCTCCGGCTTGAACGGGCCAGGGACAGCCCCGTCAAAGTCCTTTCCCGCTGGTCAAGAGCATGACGACTTTGCCTGGATGACGGGCGTGGTGCTGTAGGGCAGCAGCGACGTTGATGGCGGGGTTCTGCAGTCGGTGCAGGCTGATGGCGGCTGAGCGCAGGGCGACCATCACCCAGGGCGCTGATCCCGTGCGGATCTGGCAGCGGTCCTCGTCAAAAGTCACGTCTCTGACCCGTGCGCCATGAGGCGTTGTTGTTTCGAGTGGAGGTGAGAGACCTTCGCCGCTGTCCCTGTCGCAGCAGGGTGGTGGAGCTGAGGGCAGCCTGCTCCGGGAGATGCCGGGGCGGGTGGGAGCAGCCCTGACAAGGCCGGGGTGTGTCAGCACTGCCAGATGGTGCAGGCCCGGTGAGCGTGATGGAGAGGAGTACGAGAGGGACCCTGAGGTTCCCCCGAGACAGTGAACGCCGAGATAGCAAGACCGTAGGTCCTGGTAGGTCTCGTTCCTTACGCAGGTGAGCCACCGTTAGCAGGGTCTGCTAGCCAGGGCTCCGGCGTACCGGTGAGTCGTCCCCGTTGGGGGCGTTGAGTCAGCCCAGGGCGGCCGAGCTGTTCGACAGGCGCGCCGCTGGGTAGTCATGGGGGTGGTTGGAATCCTTCATGACCAAGATCGCCCGTCCTGACGAAAGGTACATATCAGCTCAGTTCTCTTCACCGAACCGGAGCGGACACCGGTGGAGCTAGATCTACCTCAGTAGTGGCACCAGGGCGCTGTCGGCGATGGGCAGCAGCCTCCTAACGTGAATGCATGACCGACACGGCACTCAGGGCGACGAACAGGCGAGGGTTCCTGCCCCCGGCCCGGCCCTGGCGTGGGTTGGCTTACTCCGCCACGACCGGGGTGGCCTCTGGCGTGCTGTGGCTGATGCTGAGCGTTCCGTTGACCCCGGTGTTCTCGGCGGCCGTAGTACTGAGCACTCGGCCTACGGGGGCTTATCTGATCCTGGCCGCCGTGCTGGGACTGGTCGGCATAGGCCTGCTGTCGCTGCTCGGCCCCCGCATCGCCCTCTCCGTAGCCCGAGCTGAACGATGGCGGCTACGGCTGCTCGGTCGCGCCGTGAGGCCCCTTGGACACGGCGGCCACGAGCCTCATGACCTCACCGACGCGGCCCTCTGGCGGGCAGTGGCCTACTTGGTGCTCCTAGGCATCATCGCCCCGATCTGGCTGGGAGCGCTCGCGGCCATCGGTCTGATCGTCGTCTCCACCCCGGTCTCGCTCGAACATTGGCTGTCGGACGCAGACCCGCTGCCCGGCGTCATCGGCAGGGCGGTCGGTGGGCTGTCCCTGATTCCGGTCCTGCTGTACCTGACCGCCTGGTTCGGGGCGGTGCACGGCGAGCTGACCCGGATGCTGCTGGAACCGGAACCTTCCGCGGACCTGGTCGAGGTAGCCCGGTCCCGGGCCCGGCTGGCGCACGCGTTCGACGCCGAGCGAGTGCGGATCGAACGCGATCTGCACGACATCGCCCAGCAGCGCCTGGTCGCCCTGACCGTGCAGATCGGCCTGGCCCGGCTCGACCTACCGGAATCCTCAGCCTCTGCGGCCGCGATGTCCGTGGCTCACGACCAGGCCAGGACGCTGATGACCGAGTTGCGTGATCTGATCCGCGGCATCAGCCCCCGTACCCTACGCGAACTCGGGCTGCTGGCTGCGGTCGAGGAACTGGCCGCGGCCAGCTCCCTCAACGTGCGGGTGGACGTCACTGACGGTCGCTTCCTCCCCGAAGTGGAGACGATCGCCTACGCGGCTATCTCCGAAGCCGTGGCCAACACCACCAAGCATGCGTGCACCACCGAGGTCTGGATCACCACCCAGCGCGAGGGCGACCGGCTGTTGGTGGAGGTCCGCGATGGCGGGAACGGCGGTGCCGACCCGGCTCACGGATCCGGGCTGACCGGGTTGGCCGACCGGGCCGCCGCAGGCGGCGGCCGGCTGCTGCTGTCCAGCCCGGTCGGTGGCCCGACGGTCCTGCGGGTGGAGCTGCCATGCGCGTCGTGATCGCCGAGGACTCGGTGCTTCTCCGGGAGGGACTGAGCGCGATGCTGGCGAGGTTCCAGGTCGAAGTCATCGCGGCCGTCGGGGACGCGTCAGCCCTGATGAGCGCGGTCTCCGAGCACCGCCCGGATCTGGTGATCACCGATGTCCGCATGCCGCCGGGTTTCACCGACGAGGGCCTACGTGCTGCGGTAGCGCTCCGGGTCGTCCAGCCTGAGCTCCCGGTCGTCGCCCTCAGCCAGTACGTCCAGCACAGCTACGCGGGGGAACTGCTGGCCTCCGGCTCCGGCCGCTCCATCGGCTACCTGCTCAAGGACCGGGTCGGCGATGTCGCCGAGTTCGCCGACCAGCTGCGCCGGGTGGCCGGCGGCGGCACAGTCGTGGACCCTGAGGTGGTCCGACAGCTGATGCAACGCCGCCGGGACCCGCTGGGGAAGCTCTCGCCCCGCGAACGCGAGGTTCTCTCCCTGATGGCGCAGGGACATTCCAATGCGGCAGCCGCGCGCATCCTCTCCCTGACCGAAGCCGGCGTCGCCAAACACATCGGCAACGTCCTCACCAAGCTCGACCTGCCGATCAGCGACGACACCAACCGGCGGGTCCTGGCCGTGCTCGCCTACCTGCGTAGTCAATCCGACTAGGAGCCACTGCTTTGATCACCACGCTGGCCCGGCGCCTCGACGCCGGGCTCCTCACCATGGCCGTTTTCCTGGCCGCGACCTACTTCCTCGCCTCATCGCTTCCGGGCCCCGCCCAGAGCTTCCAGCCGGCCTTCGTCATCTACTGGAACTCCGGCGGCCCGGACTTCACCCCCGGCCTCCAGGCCCTGGTCGACCACCAGTACCGATACCACCTGGCGCGGGTGGTGATCACCTTGGTGCTCTTGGCGGTGCTCCTGACGCTGTCCGCCCGGCTTCCGCGATTCCGGATCCTACTGGGAGCGCTCGCCCTCGTCGCCGCGGTACTGCTGATCGCGAACGTCCAGGGGGTGGTATCCCCCTTCGGCACGCTGCTGCCACACCTTGGATCGCCCTCGACCGATCCTCGACTACCCGCGACCCTGGAACAGATCCGCGACCAGCTCGCGGACGGCCTGGCCTCACCGGCCCTGGACATCATGCTCGACCAATACAAGCGCTGGCACGTGGTAAAAGCGGCACTGATCAGCGTTCTTACCGCCGTCCTGCTCGGCCTCTCGGTGCTGGTCTGGCCCCGCAACCGGGTTCTCAGCTTGCTCACGGCGATTTTGGCCGCCTGCGCGCTCGTGGTCGTCGCCGCCAACGTCACCACAGTGGCGAGCCCTGATGCCCCGTTCCTCGAACTCCTCCCGGACAACTGAGGCCCTCACCACACTGAAGGAACCGAAACTCGCCTGGAACCCGGCCCACCAACTCGCCCTCGACGACAACCGGACCTGGCACAAGATACTCAAGACCTACCAAGCCATCGACCCGCTCGCCGTCCTGCCCATCCACACCCGCCTGGTCCTGAACGACCTACTTGAGGCCGACGCCAAGCGTTATCGGGCCGGCGCGTCCGGGCCGAATGCCGCCTGAGGGGCGATGCCGGCGTTGTTGACCAGGATTCAAGCAGGCCTTCGCGCTCAGCGATGGTCTGCAATGCTGCGGCGACCGAGTCATCGTCGGTGACGTCGATCTGCACGAACGATGCGCCCAGGCGCGCGGCCGTCGCTTGACCCCGGCCGCTGTCGCGGGTACCGGTGTACACCGTGTGGCCCAGGGTCGCCAGCTGGCGGGCGGTTTCGTAGCCGATGCCTTCGTTGGCGCCGGTGATGAGGACGATGGAAACGCATGTCCCTTTGTGCGGAGGGTGTCGCCGGGCTCAGACCAGTGACTTGTTGATGAGGCTGCGGGCCGAGTCCACGATGGCCTGTTCGGGAGAGCGCGGGCTCAGACCCAGTATGCGGGTGAGCCGGTCGTTGGATACCTGCTTGACAAATCCGAGGTCGGCTGCCACCGGACGGAATTCGGGCTTGAAGCGTGCGGTGAGCCGGACGATGAAGTCGGGGATACGCCGACTGGGAACCTTTTTCGCTGCCTCGCCGAAGTTGGCTTTGAGGACCTCGCCGATGTGCCGCATCGCCATCGCGGGCTGGCCGGTGGAGACCAGGATGCGCTGTCCAGCCGCCGCGGGAGTGCTCATGGCCGCCACGTGCGCAGCGGCGACGTCGCGGACATCGACGATGGGGACGTACATGTTCGGGTAGCCGGGCATCTCCCCGTTGAGGCTGCGCTGCACGATGTGGTTGGCGCCGGAGACATCCTGTCCCAGAACCGGTCCCATGACGGCCACCGGCAGGATGGTGGTCAGCTCGGTGCCGCCGCCCTCGCGGGTGATGAAGTCCCAGGCGGCGCGCTCGGCGAGAATCTTACTCTTGCCGTAGGCGTCCACCCCGGGTCCGTCGATCACCGACCAGTCGTCCTCGGTGAAGGGCCCGTGGGTATGCGGGTGTCCGAAGCCGACAGAGTGGAACGCCGAGGTCAGCACGACCCGCCTGACTCCCGCGTCACGGGCGGCGCGCAGGACCCGAAGCGTGCCCTCACGGGCCGGCCTGATCACGTCGTTCTCGTCCTTGACGTTCTCGGTGTGCAGCGGAGAAGCCACGTGGAGCACGTAGTCGACGTCCTGGACGGCCTCCGCCCAGCCACGGTCGGCCGTGAGGTCGGCCGCCACGAACTGCAGGTTCTGGGGAGCGAACAGACCCGCCTCCGATAGCGTGCGACGAACCCCTTCCTCCCGCTCAAGGCTGCGCACCGTGGCCCGGACCAGATGCCCCTGTTCGATCAGTTGCAGAATGATGTGGCCGGCGATGAAACCGGATCCGCCGGTGACGAGAACACGACTGCTCATTGGTTTTTCTCCTCTGCATTCGGGCCGCTGGGCCTCCTGGTCCAAGAGTGCGGCCCCGCAGCCAGCGGGGACAGGTTCCTCTTGACACTGGTAGTGACAGGGACATGCTGGTTTCGTTCCGCCTGACTAGCGTTGGGGCACGAGCCTTGACGATTCCAACATTTCGGGCGAATACCTCCGAGCCCGTAGGGAACTAGTGACGACCAAACAGGTGGGGATTCCGGTGGTCGGTGCCAGACGAGTGCCTGGCCTGCGGCGGGAAGAAGTCGCCATGTTGGCGGGGATCAGCGACGAGTATCACGTGCGCCTGGAGCAGGGACGCGATCGCAATCCCTCTGTCCAGGTGCTGGAATCGATTGCGCAGGTCCTGCGGTTGGATGACGATTCGTACTTACTCGGCCTGGGTCCCGGCTTCATCACTGTGCGAGGTGCTCTTCGAGCCAGTCAAGGATGGGTTGCGGGCGCCGCTGGAACTCTAGGTATCCGTCCCAGCGCCTGGTCGTGTTCTCCACCCAGTACAGCGTCTTGTCCTTGGTAGCCAGCGCCTCGAAACCGGTCTCGATGTCTTGGGGTTCGGTCAGCGAATCCTCCCTGACCGCATAGAGGTACGTCGGGACGGTGACGTACCGCGTCCACGAGGTGCTGGGTCGGGCATCGAACGGCACCGAGGTGCCGCGCACCACGCGCTCGTCCAGGTCGGGCAGCCGGTCGCGACCGACGCCCACGATATCGAGGAGCTTGCTCATGATGACCGGGTCCGAGACGGGCTGGCAGGCAACCAGGCCCCGGATGTGCGAGAACGCCTCCGGCTGGTCGCGCATGGCTCCCAGCGTGGAGTTGGCGCCTAGGCAGCGGCTGAACAATGCGGTTCGCATGGTCGCGGTGTCAGGCCGCTGTCTGGCGTAGCGCACGGACCCGATCACGTCGCGGGCCTCCAGGAGCCCGGCCGTGACGGCCCCGCCGTTGGCCGCGCCGCTGAGCCCGAAGTTGCGCAGGTCGTAAGTGAGCACGTTGTATCCGGCGTCGTGCAGGATCTTGTAGTCGAGGATGAAGTTGACATCCATCGTGTTCCCGCTGGGTCCCCAGATTGACTGCCACGGCTCCCTGCTGGTGGGCTGACCGGCGCGGCTGAACCCCATGGGATGGTTCAGGATCACGAGCCGGTCGCTGTCTGCGGGGATGAACCATCCTTCTAAGGGCACCCCGTCGGCGGAGGGGAAGGTGACGTTCTCGAACCCTAGTCCCTCATCGGCCGGCGTCCATAGGATCGGCGAGCGCAGCGGGTTCACGAACGAGGCGGCGATGTGGTCGAGGACGGCTTCAGCTTCTGCACCGGTCACCCTTGGAACTCCTGCCGCAGTTGTCTCGGCGCTCATGACTGCGCCCCTACGGGGGTGAGGTCCATGAGCGCCTTGCCGGTGGCGAAGTCGATCGGCCAGGAGACATGGTCGTGGATCATCAGCCACTGCCCCTCGATGAGCGCGAAGCAGTTGGTCGTGCGCGTCCACGCATCGATCGGGTTGCCGAACATGGTGCCCGACATCCGCACCGCGCACCGGGCAATCGCGAGCTCAGCGCTGGCGTGAATGATCAGGTCGGCGATCTCCAGGCCGATGGGCCCGTCGAAGGAGGTGTAGAACGTCTCCCAGTTGCGCCGCCACATCGGCCCGCCGCTGAATTCGAACGGCGGCATCAGATCGAAGGCGGTGAAGCCCTCGGGTGCGTAAAACGACATGATCGCGTCGACATCTCTGGATACGAACGCGTCCCGCCACGCGAGCATGCGCTCTTGGATCTGCTTTTCCAGCGGCCGGGCCGAGGTGGTCGTCTCAGACATGGTCTTCCTTTCGGGCTCCGGGGAGCTCACAAGATTGTTTGTGGTCCAGCGATCCCGTCCGCTGGCGGGATGTGGGTGGATATTCGGTGAGCGGGGGCGATCTGCCCGCAGGCAGGTGGTGTCGCGCCCGAGCGCCCGGATCGAGCTAGGGGGTGTTCCGGCCTTCAGCAGCGAATCGACAACGCGGCGGACGAGCTGGCCGGTCGCACCGAGGATGGCGATCGTCACGGTGAGTTCCCTTTTGTACGAGAGGACCGCCACGGGCAGGGCGGCCTGTCCTCGACGGTAGGTCGCCCGGGGCAGGGGGGTCCAAGACCTCGCATGCACCGGCTCATGCACCAGATGCATCAGGATGGGAGCGCCGACGACGTGGGCGCTTGACGTTGCTGTTTATGCATCGCGAAGTGCCGTACCAGACTTGGAACCTGGCCCGGTGCGGCCGTTAACGTCGACACAGACCGAGGATGAGAGAAGGGCGGGGCAATGGGACGGGTGCTGGTGACGGGGTCCTCGACCGGATTGGGGCTACTGGTGGGCCCAGGAGCTGGCCGGGCGCGGGCACGAGGTGGTTCTGAACGTTTCTGCGATGGGCACGATTGCGCTTCGAAGGACGTCATTGGTCAGGGGGCGCGCATCGTCGCCGCCGAACGACATCACGCCGCGGTCCAACCGGCTCATCGTTGTCCCGCACGCCACCCTCACCGGCCCGGAGGGGGGAATCCCTCGCCGCCGACCACCTTAGGTGCCTCTGACAGGCCAGTTCCGTGAAGTTCAGGCCGCAATCGGGTTCGGCTACCGCCGAGGGATAAAGTCACGGGATGTTGAACGGCCCGCTCACCGAGATCGATCTCGACCTGCGCCTGGTCCGCTACTTCACCGTCGTGGCCGAGCACGGGCACTTCGGGCGCGCCGCCCAAGCTCTCTACCTCCCGCAATCCTCCCTGAGCCGCCAGATTCAGCGCCTTGAAGAACACCTTGGGGTTCGGCTCATCGACCGCCTCCCCGGCGGCAACCGGCTCACCGAAGCTGGCGAGGTCTTCCTGCACCACGCGAAGCGGATCCTCGACAGCGCCAACCACGCCCTGACCGAAACACGGGTTGCGGGCGGGCGGCAGAGCCTCTTGGTTGGGTTCGGACGACACCTCATCGTCACACCAGCGGCGCAACGAGTTCAGGCCGAACATCCGCGGGCCGAGGTGCACGTGACCTACCTGGAATGGAACGAGGTACATCAGGCGCTGCTGACACGCCGGGTCGACGTCGCGATCGCCCGGTTCCCGTTCCCGACCGACGGCCTCGACATCACCCCTCTCTACGCCGATCAAAGGCTCCTCATCGTCGCGAAGACCCATCCCCTTGCACATCGCAAGCGGGTAGGCCTGGAAGACTTCGCCGATCTGCCACTCGTGCGCTACCCCGACCCCGTCTGGGACGCGTTCTGGCGCATCAACCCCCGCCCGGACGGCTCCCGCGCACCTGACGGCCCGCTCGTGGAAGAGATCGAGGAAAAACTCGAACTCGTCGCCTCCGGCGCCGCAGCTGCCATCGCCCCCGAAGACGGCGCGCTGCGACCCGACGTGGCAGCCATCCCCATCGACGGCGTCGAGCCCAGCCCCGTCGTGCTCGCCACCCGCGAAAACGACCATACCCAGCTCGTTCAAGCCTTCACCACAGCAGCGCTCCAGCTACTCGCCCATCGCGATTTCTAGGACCGACAACTTACTCGCCACCATGGGACTGTCCGGAAAGCGGCTCTGGCACAACAACGGTGGCCTTGCCGCCAGCGATGCTTCAGTTCAGCAGGATGCGTTGCCGCAGTGGCGGAAACCTAGCCCTGCAGTACATCTGTCGTTCCAGGAGCTTGATCTTCGTGTTAGTCCCCTCCGTCGGGCCGTTGCTGTACTCCAGTCTGAGGGCCGCAGTTACGGCTGCCTGGTCTTGTGGCACAGGCCAGTGACGAAGCTGCTCAGAGGAAACTGGTCAAGCGCCTGCGCGGCTTCCGTCCAATCGGTGAGTTTCGCACCGGCCCGGTTCATCATGTGAGCGAACTACTTGATCAGGTTGGCTGATTCGTTCAGGTGGGGAGACCGATCCAGGACTTCGCTCAGACGCAGGGCATCGCGCTGACCGAGGTTCTCGGGCGCAGTCATCATCCAGGAGGTGACTGTTCGGGGACGGGCCGGCGCGTGTTCCAGATCGAGCCGGCCCTGGTTGATGCATCCGCGAACTCCAATATTTGCTCGCGACCTGGCACGGAACCCGCCTGCCATGCCACCAATCTCGTTCCGACCTAGCAGAGCACCACTGATACTCCAGCGATACTTCATGATCGTGCACTCTCGGCAGCGAATTGTCGGCGAACGTGACTGGTACGGACGCTGGCCTGGTGAGTTCGTATCCAGTTCGACCGGCGCAGGGCGTGCATGACGTCGGTAATGCTTGAGTGGTCCCACCAGTCATCACATCGGCGTATGTCCCTACGCCGATGTGATGCCGTAGGCACCGGACGGATGTCATCCCCGCGCTTGATGGCCAGATGGTGGTTCCTGCCTAGGTTCGTTCCACGAGCATCACAGACTCACCGAACCGAAGGGAACACCATGATCGAGGCTCGGGACCTGACCAAGCAATACGGCGATAAGACCGCCGTCCACGACCTGAACTTCACTGTCCGCCCGGGCATAGTGACCGGTTTCCTCGGCCCCAACGGAGCCGGGAAATCGACGACCATGCGGATGATCATTGGCCTGGACGCCCCGACCTCGGGCCGAGTAACCGTGAATGGCAGACAATACCGTGACCATCGCGCGCCGCTGCGCGAAGTCGGGGCGATGCTCGAGGCCCGGGCCATTCATACCGGCCGCTCGGCCCGCAACCACCTGCTGGCGATGGCTGCAACCACCGGGATCGGGCGCCGCCGGGTGGATGAGGTGATCGACTTAGTAGGCCTGCACGAGGTGGCAGACCGAAGGGCCGGGCAGTTCTCCCTGGGGATGGGTCAGCGTCTAGGCATCGCCAGCGCCCTGCTTGGGGACCCTGCCACGGTGATGCTCGACGAGCCGGTGAACGGGCTGGATCCGGAAGGCATTCTCTGGATTCGCAACCTCCTCAAGCAGTTGGCGGCCGAGGGCCGGACGGTCTTCGTTTCCTCGCACCTGATGTCCGAGATGGCGCTCACTGCCGATCATCTGATCGTCGTAGGGCGGGGCACACTAATCCGCGACGTCCCGGTCGCCGAATTCATCGCCTCCGCCTCGAGCAACTCGGTCCGGGTCCGCACGCCTGACCCGAGCAGACTGCGGGCACTGCTTACTGGCGAGGCGGTGAGCGTTTCGAGCAGCACCGAGGGGCAGCTCGACGTCACCGGACTAAGCACCGACGAGATCGGCCTACGGGCCGCGGCCGCGGGGATCGCCCTACTGGAACTGTCGCCAGTGCAAGCGTCGCTGGAGCAGGCGTTCATGGAACTCACCGCTGATGCCGTCGAGTACCGGACCTTGAGCAGCTCCCGGGAAGAGGTCGCAGCATGAGCACCCTGGCCAACGAGACGTACGAGGCCCGGGTGGTGGCTGCATCCGAACCAGGCGTTACCTTCTCCGGCGCGCTCTCCTCAGAATGGATCAAGTTTCGCACCCTGCGCTCGAGCTGGGCTGTCTTGCTGGCCGCGGTGGTCGCGCTGGTCGCGATCGCTGGCCTGATCGGTTATGTCACGGGGTCGAAGTGGGATGGTCAGCTCGACCCGGAGGACCGGGTGGCCTCGGCCCCACTCCAGGGGCTGTTCCTCGCCCAACTGCTGATCGGCGTCCTCGGCGTGCTGTTCGTGTCCGGGGAGTACACGACCGGCATGATCCGCTCGACGCTGGCCGCGGTTCCGCGCCGGCTGCCGGTGCTGTGGGCCAAGGGCGTGGTCTACGGGCTGGTCACACTCTCCACGCTGATCCCGACCACCTTCCTGGCCTACGGGGTAGCCCAGCTCTTCCTCAGTCACTTCGGGCACAGCACCTCTTTGTCCGCGCCGACCGCCTTCCGAGCCGTCCTGGCCACGGGAATCTACCTGGCCCTGGTGGGACTGCTGGGCAGCGCCCTGGGCTGGATCGTACGCAGCACCCCGGGAGGAATCTCGCTCCTGGTCGGGCTTCTGCTCATCGTCCCGGTGCTGCTGGAGGTCGTGCCTGGGCAGTGGGCAAAAGACATCAGCCATTACTTGCCCAGCGCGGCCGGGGCCTCGTTCTACAGTTCCCTTCAGGCCGATGGCGCACTTTCCCCTGGAGCCGGCCTTTTGGTCCTGGTCATCTGGGTGGCCGTGGCCACGACGGTGGCCGCCTTCCTGCTCAAGCGGCGGGACGGCTGATCCCGGGCCTGAGATGAAGTCCGTATCGATGAAGCGGCAGGATGGGTGGATGGACGTCGCGGCGAAGATCCAGGACCTGGCGGTCCACTGGCTCGGGGTCCTGCGCCGCGTCGTCGATCGCCCGTACGTGATGGACATCGCCATGGTCCTGCTCGTTCTCGCCTTCGCGATCAGCGAGTCGGTTCACGATGAGGGCCACCTGACGGCCGTGGCGGGCGGCTTCGCCCTGGCGCTCTCGCTCCCCCTGCTCTGGCGGCGACGCCGGCCGGCCCCGGTCTTCGTGGTGATCGCGAGTATCGCCCTGCTGCAGTGGCTGACCGAGACGCCCCTGGCATCGGACGTCGCTGTGCTCATCGCCCTGCACGCGCTGGGCAGCTACGAGAACCGTCGCCGACTGGTCGTGGGGGCGGCGCTGGTGGCCGAGCTCGGAGTCGTGCTGGCGGTGGTCCGCTGGTCACCGTCAGATGAGAAGATCACCTCGGCCATCCTGCTCACCGGGACGGTGACAGCGGCCCTGGTACTAGGCGTCTACTCACGCACCCGGCGCGCCTACCTGGTTTCAGTACTGGAGCGGGCAACGACCGCCGAGCGGCAGCGTGACCAGCAGGCCCAGCTGGCAGTGGCCGACGAGCGGGCACGAATATCCCGGGAGATGCACGACATCGTGGCGCACAGCCTCTCCGTGATGATCGCACTCAGCGACGGGGCCGCCGCCGCGATCCGCAGCGACCCGGACGCTGCCGTAACCACTATGGGCCAAGCCTCCACCCTGGGCCGACAGGCGCTCGGCGAGGTTCGCCGATTGCTCGGCGACGAGCCCGGCCCCGGGGTACTCGCGGAGCCGCTGGATCTGGCCCCTCAACCGGGGATAGCCCAGCTCGACGATCTCGTCGGGCGGGTCCGGGCGGCCGGGCTGAGCATCGAGTTCCGGGTCTCCGGCCCGGAGCCGGCCCTGGCTCCCGGGATTCAGCTCGCCATCTACCGGATGGTCCAGGAAGCCCTCACGAACGTCCTCAAGCACGCCCCCGCCGCGACCCGCGCGACGGTCTCCCTGCACTACGGTTCGGGAGTGATCGACATTCAGGTCGAGAACGACGACGATCCACCGCCCGGCGGCCCGGTCCCGGAGGCCGAAACCGGGCGAGGTCTGGCTGGGATGCGGGAGAGAGCAGCCGTTTTCGGTGGGTCGATCGAGGTCGGCCGACGCGCCGACGGGGGTTGGCGGGTGGTCTCCCACTTGCCTGTGGATCAGGTGGAGACACGATGACGATTAGTATTCTGCTGGCCGACGACCAGGCGCTGCTACGGCAGGGGTTCCGCATGGTGCTCAATGCCCAAGAGGACCTGACCGTGGTGGGGGAGGCCGGCGACGGGGCCGAGGCGGTGCGGATGACCCGCCTGCTGCGGCCGGACGTGGTGCTGATGGATGTGCGGATGCCGGGCATCGACGGGATCGCCGCGACCCGGCGGATCGTCGCCGAGATCCCGGACTCCCGGGTGATCATCCTGACGACCTACGGGATCGACCGCTACGCGTTCTCCGGCCTGAACGCCGGTGCCAGCGGGTTCCTGCTGAAGGACGTCGTCCCGGCCGACCTGATCGCCGCCATCCGGACTGTGGCCCGCGGGGACGCGGTCATTGCGCCCAGCGTAACCCGCCGCCTGCTCGAGGCTTTCGCGCACCGATTCCCAGACGGCACCGATGAGGAGAATCCGGTCGCGGTGCCCGATGTTCTGGCGCCCCTAACCGACCGGGAGCGCGAGGTCTTCGTTCAGATGGCCGCCGGCCTGACGAACGCCGAGATCGCGGAACAACTGTCGCTCTCCGACGCAACGGTGAAGACGCACGTTGGACGCATCCTGGCCAAACTGGTTCTGCGCGACCGCGTTCAGGCGGTGATCCTGGCCTACGAGAACGGGCTCATCAAGCCCGGCCCCTGAGCGGCAGAACGCGACCACGGTAGGAGGTGACCCTGGGGCTCGCGAGATCGGAGGAAGCCTGGAACACTAGCGCTCCCAACGGTCAGGCGATCTCCCATCCTGAGCATTCGGGAAGGATCGCCTTGACACGCAACATACTGCCGACCGGTTCCCAGCCATCGCGCACGGCCATCCGCCCCGAGCGATGCAGGTCCCCGAGGCGACACCGCGCCTGGGCGGCCAAGTCCACAACCACGGCCTTCGGCCCCATCGCGGCCGGCCAGGCCGGCTTCCAGATAGGGCTGGAGCCCACCAGCGTCCTGCGACGCCCAGGCCGTCGGCGCCCGGAACAGCATCCTGCACTGGCAGGTCATCGATGATGGACGAGGTGGCCGGGGTGCCGTCATGGGTCACGGTCTGCGGGATGACCGAGCGGGCCGGGGCTCTGCGGGGCAAAGTCGAGATCGGCTCCCGGGCCGCAGCAAATCCCGGGTATGAACGACCTGGCGCCCCGGGAGCGGGAGCGCTCAGGCCGGTAGTAGAGGGGCTGGATAACACCGAGATCGCGCGAGAAGTCCATCCCAGCCCGCCAACCGCGACGACCCACGTCGTGCAGATCCTGACCGAACTCGGGGCCCGTCACCGAGTGCGGCTGGTAGTAATGGCCCACCAGGGTGATCTACAGCAGAGATGAACCGCTTTCGGGCTCAGCCCACGCGGAATCGGCCGACACCGGCCGATCGGGACGGTGTGCCAAAGTCTCTCATTCGGGCTCAGCCGGCCACGGCCGTCGCTATGCTCGTCTCGATGGTGGCCGCTGTACTCCTTCTGCCGAGCCAGGCCTTTCACCCAGCCGCTGCGGTCCTGACCGCTCCGTCACCGTCCGCTCTGGACACCAACGCCCTCACGATGGCAGCGCAGGTCCAGCTAGATCAGTTGTTCGGTGCCGGGCACAGCCGCATCGTCGCCAGCGCCAACTACACGGATGCCTCAGTTGGCACGGCGCGCACCTACCACTCCCCCGGTTCAGTCCCGCTGTCCGCGTCGAGTGGGACCGGCCCTGGGTACAGCGCTTCGGGTGTTCAGAACGGGGTCAGTCAGACCGTGACGCAGAGCAGCAGCCCGGGTGGCGTGATCACCCGGCTGAGTGTGGCAGTGGTGGTGGATGCCTCTAAACACCCGAATCTGCGTGCCGTGCGCAAGACCGTCGCGGCCGCCATGGGGGTAACTGCTGCTCGTGGCGATCGTCTTTCTGTTGTCTCTGCTCCTTTTGCTGTACCTGCGGCCGCGGTCGCCGTGCCCCGGTCCTGGACCTCTCAGGCTGCTGCCTATGTGCCCAGCGCGACGGCTCTGATCATGGCGCTGGTGCTCGCGGTCGCCGCGCTGAGTCCACGCCGGGTTCGCAAGGGCTCATCGACGCGCGGCTAACGATCAGGGTCAGGTCCGAGTCCATGATGCGGGTCCTACTCAACCCAAAGCCGGGTCAGGCAACCGTTGGCTCTGACGTGATGGCCTGGCTGACGCTGTGCCCGCAGGATGCCTTCGGTCCCGTCGGGTTGCTCACCCGGCTCGCTCAGGGCACGGTCAACCGACTACGCGTCAAAACCCCCTCGGCCGAGGCGGTAGCCGCCCTGTCACAGCGGTAAACGGCCGGAAATCGATGAAATGGTCCTCGGATCCCGATTGGCCGAGGTCGGCCCGGCCGGACCACCGCAGTCGTGGGGCCAGCCGGTGCGTGGCCGGTCCGGATCCCGATGGCCCGAGGCCCGCCCCGTAGCCGGGGCGTTGGCCAAGGTGGCCCGGCTCGACCCAGGGCTGGTCCGTGGCCTGCAGGAGCATGCCGCCTTCACCGCAGCTCAAGTAGGTGAAATGACCTTGCGACCGGTGCCGCCAACTGGTGGGGGCCCGGCCGGGCCGGAGGGGGAGGGCAGGGATCGTCACTCGGTCTTCGAGGCCCGCTAAACCAGGCATCCTTGATCGAGCGGCCGGGCGATGAGGTCGTGCGGGAACAATGCGTCCGAGTCTTGAACGGTGGTGCGGCCACGGGCCGCCTGCGCCGCCGACGCCAGGAGCAAGTAGCCGGATCCTGGTCGTACCTGACGTGCTCGGATCAGGTCTGGCGCTGCTGTCGGTCAGGAAGTGTTCAGGCAGGCCGCGGAAGAGTTCTGCCTCATGGCGAACGAGGGAGCTACTGCGGAGCTGACCGGCATCACCGGTCTGGGCGCCGATGTGATCGGGGCACTGGGCGAGGTCGGCGTCGGGGCCATGACCCTTTTGGAAACAGTCATACCCCCGGTGCCCAGCGAGGTGATCCTGCCGCTGGCCGGGTTCCTCGCCCAGCAGGGCGAGCTGTCGGTGGTGTGGGTGTTGGTGCTGGCCACCCTGGGGTCGGTGGCGGGGGCCTGGATTTTCTACGGTCTGGGGGCAGTGCTGGGCCTTGACCGGGCCATCTCGCTACTGGACCGGGTTCCCTTGCTGGACGCCGAGGATTTACGGTCCGCCTCGGACTGGTTCCAGCAACACGGCCGGGCTTCGGTCTTTTTTGGACGCCTCGTACCCGGTGTTCGTAGCCTCATTTCACTCCCGGCCGGGGCCCAGAAGATGCCGCTGCTGACCTTCTCCGTCTGGACCGCCCTCGGCAGCGCGATCTGGAACTCGGCCTTGGTCGCCGCCGGCTACGCGGTCGGCTCTCAGTGGGAGACCGTCGGCGGGTATGTCAGCACCATCAGCAACGTGGTCCTGATCGGATTGCTGGTCGTGGGGCTCACCCTTCTCATCCGTCGTTCTTTCCGTCGCAATCGTCTGCGCAGGGAGCATGCTTCGTGACACCGCCGTCTTCCCTACCAGACCGAGCTGGCTTCCCCCAGCGTGTCCGGCGCGCCGCCGGAATGGTACTGGGACGCCGCCGGCCCATGGTCGAGCCGCGGATCGAGCAGTACGCCGAGGCCCAGACCAGCGAGGAAAGCGCTCTGCTGGCTCAGGTCGCGGCCGACACGCGGGACTTCGTGGCTGATGCCTTCATGATGTCCGGATCCACCCAGGGCCAGTTCCTGGCCTGTCTGGTGCATCTCGGGCAACCGCGGAACATCCTCGAGATCGGTACCTTCACCGGGTATTCGGCGCTGGCGATGGCCGAAGCGATGCCCGGCGACGGGCGCATCACCACCTGTGAGATCGACCCTGACACCGCGCGTATCGCCGCTCAGCACTTCGCCTCCTCGCCCCGCGGGCAGCAGATCGATCTGCGCGTAGGCCCAGCTCTGCCGGTCGTGGACGAGCTTCCGGGGCCGTTCGACCTGGTCTTCATCGATGCCGAGAAAAGCGGATACTCGTCCTATTTCGAAGCCGTGGTCCCGAAACTGGCTCCGCACGGCCTCATCGTGGTGGACAACACGCTGCACGGTGGGCTGGATCCGCAGGACGACGAGGACCAGGTGAACATGCTCGCCGTGCACGCTTTCAACGCTACGGTTCGGCGCGACCGTCGCGTGGAGCAGATAGTTCTCACCGTTCGCGACGGCATCAGCCTCATCCGCCTCAAGGCACAACCCTAGCGAGAGCGGCGCCGACCACGGAGAAACCCGTGCTCTCCCCCCGGCTTGGGAAACGGCCTTCGAGTCACGTCGAGGCAGCCCAAAGGGCACATTAGCGGCCGCACTCAGATGCGGAAAGAGAGTGCCTTCCTGCGTGACGTAGCCGATGCGGCGCCAGCCCGGAAACATCCCGCCCGTCCATCTGAGTGACGCCGCGATCGGCTGCCTCGAAACCCGAGATCAGGCGCAGCAGAGTGATTTTTCCACTGCCGGATCTTCCGATCAGCGCGGTGAGGGCGCCTTCGGCCACCTCCAGATCGACACCGGCCAAGACCGTTGCCGGGCCGTAGCTCTTGGTCAGGCCACGCACGCTCAGCCCGGCGCTCACCTCGCACCCGCCTTACGGGCCAGCAACACTGCCGCCGGGGCGGAGAGCATGATCACCAGAACGGCATCAGGTGCTGCGGCGCCGTAGTTGATCGCTGAGGACTCGCTCCAGAACCGGGTCGCGAGCGTCCGGGGGCGATCGGAGCCGGCAGCAGGGTGGAGGTCAGTTCCGTCACCACGGCAAGAAACACCAACGCAGTCCCGGTTCCGGACCCCCAGGTGACCTGAGGCCGCTCACGTCGGACTTCACCCAGGTCCCGTCCTGGTTCGTCAGAGCATTGCCGATCTCGGCGGCACTGTGCAGATTAGCTCTCGCCGGGGAGCCGGCGCCGTGGTCAGGGTGGTTGTTCAGCCCGGATCACCGATGAAACCTCCGGTCGACCCGGTGTGGAGCTTCTCGATGGACGAAGTTGGCCAGCTTGATGGCCTGGCGGCACCCGGCCTTGAATGATCGTTCCATTCCTCTCCACCCGGTCCGTGCGGCGCACGCGGCCCCCACCACCCAAGGAAGACGGCAAAAGCGTGATCGCCGACGACCGGGGTCGTCGGCGATCACGCTCTGCTCAACTGAGGGTCGTGACCAGGGCGCTCAGCGCCGCCGTCTCGGCCTTCGGGTCCGGGTTCGGTGACCGGACCGCGGTGAGCACGTGGTCGATCTCCACGTCGATGAAGGTCCAGGCCGTGCCGTCCAGCGGTTGCAGCTGCGGCTGGTACTGGTCCCAGGTGGTTTCGAGGTCCTTGGCCCGGGTCAGGGCCCCGGCCTGATCGCTGGCCGCCACTTTGGCCTGCAGATCCTGGCCGATCGACTTCAAGGTGGCGATGTCAGCCGACGGGAACTTCGCGGTCGCCTGGGCGGGGGTCAGCTGCACGGTCGAGACGGCCGGTCCTTCGCCCTCGGCCAGGGGCGAGGTGTGCGGCAGGCCAGAGGTGTGGTGCAGCAGAACCGCGGTCGAGACGGCGGCGATCACGTACACGCCCAGGGCCATCCGCTCTCCGCGTGGGTTGGCGGGACGGGGCGGGGCCTCGTGGGTGATGATGTCGGCTCGGGTGCGGGTCAGGTAGATGACGGTGGCGGCGATCGCGGCCAGGAACAGCACACTGGTCAGGGCAGTGCCCAGGCCCAGACCCTGCTCCGCCTTCGGTAGGGCCAGGAAGTCACCGATGTTGGCCCCGAGCGGGCGGGTCAGGATGTACGCGAGCCAGAAGGCCAGGACCGGCTGCGCACCGGCGCGCCAGCAGACCGCGACGATCGCGATCAGACCGGCCGGCAGCAGGACCGACTTGCCCGGGCCCCAGCCGGTCAGTTCCAGGGTCCAGTCGCCCGCGGCGGTACCGAGCGCGAAGGTCACCAGAACAGCGAGCCAGTAGAAAGCTTCCCGGGGCAGGGTGACAATGGTGTGGATGGACAGGGTGCGCTCACGGGCATACCAGATACCGAAGACCACGGCCAGGACGGCGGCGAAGATGCTCGTGCTGACCTTGAGCGGTACGCCCGAGCTGTCGGTGAGGATATCGGTGTAGAGGGTTCCGGTGATGCTGACGACCACGACGGTCAGCCAGTAGACGGCTGGTACGTACCGGGACAGGCGCAGCTGCACCGCCAGGATCACGGCCAGCACGACGGTGAACATCAGCGCGGTGTTGGTCAGGCCGACACCGAGGGTCATGTTGATCCAGTCGGCGAAGCTCTCCCCGACCGTGGTGCAGAGGATCTTGATGATCCAGAACCAGATCGTGATCTCGGGAACCTTGTTCAGCAGCTGGCGCGCGTCGGTGCGCGAGGCCAGGGGCGTCCGGTAGGTCGTCATGGAACTTAAGATCGGGCCGGGACTCTGACAATGACCTGTACGCCAGGGATCCGGTCAGGTTGATGTCAGACACCCCGGGAAACAGTGCCGTGTGCCTCCTTTGCGTCTCTCCCGCGATCGTCTGCCTTTACTGGCTCTCTTGGCCGCCAGCGCCGCGCTGTTCACCTGGCAGCTGAGCAATTCCGGTCTGGCCAACGCCTACTATTCAGCCGCCGTGCAGGCCGGGGCGCAGTCGTGGAAGGCCATGTTCTTCGGCTCACTAGACGCTTCGAATGCCCTGACGGTGGACAAACCGCCGCTGTCACTGTGGCCAATGATCTTGATGACAAAACTCTTCGGACTTTCGCCCTGGAGCGTTCTTTTGCCTCAGGCTCTGGAAGGCGTCATGGCCGTCGCCTTGCTCTACGGCTGCGTTCACCGCACCACCCGAAGGGCCTGGCCAGCTGTCCTGGCCGGCGTATTGTTCGCTCTGACTCCGGTCACGGTTTTGATGTTTCGCTACAACAACCCCGACGCCCTCTTGACCACACTGCTCCTGTTTTCCGCGTACTCCACTCTGCGAGCCTGCGAAAGCAGGCGCCCCACGGCCTGGCTGGTCCTGGCCGGCTCCATGATCGGCCTCGGATTCCTCACCAAGATGCTGGCCGCCCTGCTGGTTCTACCCGCCCTCGCCCTGAGCTACCTGATCTTCGCCCAGGCTCCCCTCATGAAACGCTTCGCTCAGGTATTGGCAGGCGCCCTGGCCACGCTGTTCGCCGGAGGCTGGTGGGTGGCCGTCGTCGAACTCTGGCCGGCTTCCTCCCGACCCTGGATTGGCGGATCCCCGGTCAATTCTGTGCTCCAGCTCGCCCTTGGCTACAACGGAGTCGCAAGGATCACCGGCAGCAACCAGTCCAATCCGGAGAACTCAGGTCTCCGAGCCACCAACATCGCCCGGATCGGGCGGACCAACCTTCTCACCGAGGTCACCTGGTTCGTCCCCGCCGCCCTGATCCTCGCCGGCCTGGCCTGGTACCTGAGCCAGTATCATCCAGCCCGTAGGAACATTCGAGCAGCCCTGCTGCTGTGGTTCATCTGGATCGGCGTAACCGCAACCACTTTCGCAGCCATGGCGGGCATCTTCCACTCCTATTACACCGTTGTTCTTGCTCCTGCCTTCGCTGCCCTGGTAGGAATCGGAGCCTGGCTGGTCGCCGAATACCAGTGGCTCAAGGCGGTTCGCTACACCGGCGGTCTGGCTTTGGCCCTGACGAGCGCCCTGGCCGTCTCGATCCTGCTTCTCACCGGCCGCCACGACTGGGCGGTCGCCGCCCTGGTATGCACTCTCGGCATCGTCGCCCTGGTCATCCTGCACCTCGGCCAAAGGAACCCGGTGGCAGCCTACGCAGCAATCGCCGCTGTCCTAGTTGCCCCTGCGCTCTCCTGCCTGGCCACAATCAGCGCCCCGCACACCGGTGCCAACCCGATGGCCGGAGCCGGCCGAGGTGCCAGGACCTCGCAGATCGAGGTCTGGACCAACGGCTTCCTTCAGGGCGAAACCGGAGGATACCGTCCTGTTTCAAGCACCGTACTGGAACGACTGCGGGTAGCAGACCAACACTACCGCTGGAGTGCCGGAGCTTTGGGCGCTCGATCAGCCTCCGCCTACCAGCTCTCGCTGGGCCGGCCGGTCCTCGCAATCGGCGGCTACAAGGGTGACGATCCGGTGCCCACCCTTGACGAATTCATCCAACTCACCGAGTCCCATCAGCTGCACTGGTTCATACCCGGCGGCACGCTGGGCGCATCTGGACGCCAGATCCAGGATTGGGTGATCAGTAACTTCACCCCGATCGCCGTCGACGGAGTCCGGCTGTACGAGGTGGGCTGACGACCGAACGATCTGCTCTACCGGGTGAGTTCGTCCAGATGGCGGTAACCGGGCAGAAGGGGGTAAGTCATTGCGCTGCTTTTCCGCTGTTGCGGCGAAGCCCTAGGACCGCGAACTGCTCCACGTCCAGAAGGCCAGTAGCGCCCCACCCACCGGAATCTCCAGCCCCACGGTCAGCAGCCGGTACAGCAGAATTCCCGAAGCCACGTCCACGCCCACCACACCGGGCGCAAGCATCAGAACACCGGCCAGGCCGAGCTCCACGAACCCGAGACCGGCCGGAGTCAGGCCGATCATTGTCAGCAAGCGCTCGCCGCAGAACGCCGCGAAGACCAGCGCCAAGGGAATGTGCGCTCCGCCGGCGTGCAGGCAGGCCACCAGCAGGAGCAGCAGGAACAGCGTGTAGAGACCCATGCCCGCACTCAGCCGCGGCCAGGCCTGGATCAGGACACGACGGGCGGCCGAGGCCACCTTCTCGGCCACCGTCAACGGCCTGCGCAACCACAAGACCTTCTCAGAAAGACGGTGCAGCAAGTGTTCACGGGTCAGCAGCACGACGGCCCCGACCGCGACCAGAGCCATCAGGCCGGCCACAACCACCAGAACCCGAGGCGAGCCGAAAGCCTGCGGCAGAAAGCCGCCCACGACGAGAGGCACCAGGGCCAAGGGCAGGAGCAGCTTCATGACGACGTCGCAGACATTGGCGACGACGGTGAAGGCCGCGATGGCGGGCGGGGCGAAACCCCAGCGGCGGCTCATCCGGTAGTTCAGAGCGATCCCGGCCGCACCACCCAGCGGCAGTACGTTCGAAACCGCGCTCCCGGTAAGGCTGAGCATCAGGGCCCGGCGATGGCTGAGCCCCGGCAGGGCTGCGGACAAGGTGATGCTGTGCAGCCCCAGCCCGGCGATCCAGAGCACCAGAAGGCCTACGAGCCAGAGGACGGGGACGTCAGCGAGGGCGGAACCGATGGCCCCCCATTGGGTTCCCATGAACGACGGGAAGAGCCCGGCCACGATGCCGCCGCCCACGGTCACGGCGGTCAGGTGCAGGAGGGTCCGGCGACCCGATCCTCGAAGCTGCTTGGGCGCCTCGCCGGGTGGCCGGAGCATCACGGATTGACTCATACCTGAACCAGCTCCCTCTCCACCGGGCGATCGGTCGCGCCCTGAGCCCGCCGGCGCGGCCGGAAGACCACCACCGCGGCCAGCCGACCGGCGGCGAAAAGGATTGATTCGCCAGGTAAAAAGAACCCGAACAACAGGCCGGTCCCGGCGAAGATCACCGCGACCAGGAGCAGCACGGCCAGCGGGACCAGCTGGGACATCAGCACCGTCAGTGCGAAGGTCATTCTCTCAAGGTAGGTTTCGGCCCCTGAAAACGGCCTGACGGATCAGCAGCCCGGATCAGATGCTGGGCAGGCGCAGGACGAACACCGTGCGCCCGTCCTCGACCCGCGCCGTCACGTCTCCCCCGGCCGCCCGGCAGATCCGGCGGGTGAGCGCGAGACCGAGGCCGGCACCCGGGTGCCCGTCGGCCGCATCCGCGCGAAAACCGGGCTCGAAGACCCGCTCCAGATCCGCCACGCCCAAACGTCCACCATCGTCACTGACCTCGATGAAGGCGTGCCCGTTGGCCGCCGAGACGTCGATCCGCACCTCGTGGGAGGCATAGCGGAAGGCATTCTCCAGCAAAGGATTCAGGGCCCGACGGACGATGTCGCTCTCCACCGCCAGGGTGATGCCGGTATCTCCGGCGACGACGAGTTCGGCCGAACCCGACGCCGGGGCCCGCAAACCCTCCAGAGCATCACTCACCCGGCCCAGTCCGGGCGCCGCGTTGTGATCGATCCGGGCCGGTACCAAAGCAGTTTCGACCAGGCCCTCCAGCCGCCGGATCGAAGTCAGCAGGTTCTCCCTCTCCAGCGTCCCGAGCGGCTCCCCCACCGCCAGCAGGTCGACCTCGGCATGCAGATGGGCCAGAGGAGTGCGCAGTTCATGCGACAACTCAGCCGTGAAATTGCGCTCGTGTCGCAAGGCCGCCGCGATGCGTTCGAGCAGCCCGTTCAGGGTGCCCGACAGCTCTCGGAGCTCACGCGGGCCCGCGCCCGGATCAAACCGTTTATCCAGGTCTTCCTCGCTCCAGGCGGCGGCCCGCGTCCCCATGGCCCTCACCGGGGTCAAAGCACGGACGATCGTGGCCCGGAGGGCGAAAAAGGTGAAAACCAATGTGAGGACGATGAACACGAGTGACGTTGCAGCGATCACCCGTACCGTGTGGTTGCGGATGTCGATGTTGCTGGACACCACGATCGTCCCCACCTGGCCGCCGCGATCGTCCAAGATCGGATACGCCAGGTAGCGCAGTGGGCCGTAGCGCTCGCTGTCCTCGATCACCTCGCTCTTCTGGAGCAGGTCGGACCGCATTTCCGCGGACAACTGGGTGCCTTCGAACAGGGTGGCGCCGAGATAGACCGAGGTGCCGACGTCCAGGGCCTCGTCGCTATTGTTGCCCCCGTTCAGCGCGGTCAGCCTTCCGTCGCTGTAGACCAGCGTGGCCGCGACCGCCTGGGCCCGCGCCCGCAGGGCGTCGTCCACCTGGCTGGCCAGCACACTGGCGAGCAGGATGTTGAAGGCCAGCAGGAGCACCACGGCCCAGGCAGCGATCCAGAACACTCCGCCGAGGGCAAGGCGACCCGAGAGCGTCCTCGGTTGAAATCTGGACCACAGACGCTTCAGGATCATTGGAGGCGGTACCCCACTCCGCGTACGTTCTCCAGGGTCTGCGGGAAGTCCACCTGAGCCAGCTTGCGCCGGGCACGGGTGACGTACTGGTCGAGGGTGTTTTCGCCGACGTGGGCAGCACCGGGCCAGCCCGCAGCGATCAGCTCGGCGCGGCGGACCACTTCTGGGCGGCGGGCGATCAGGCACGAGAGAAAACGGAACTCGGTGGGGGTCAGCGAGACGGTCCTCTCGCCGTAGCGGATCGAGTGCGTCGCCGGGTCGACCTGAAGACGCTCTTCTTCCCCTTCCTTCTCGTTCAGAGCGACCATGAACGGGCGCCGGCGGATCACCCCGGCCACCCGGGCCAGAAGTTCCGCGAACTCGAACGGCTTGCGGATGTAGTCGTCACCCCCGACGGCGAACCCGGACAATACGTCGTCGGTGTGGTGGCGGGCAGTCAGAAACACCACCCCCGCGGCGCAGCCCTGGGCCCGCAACGCCTGACAGACATCCCGGCCATCGGCGTCGGGGAGCCCGATGTCCAGAACCACGGCATCCGGCCCCGACGTTCGCGCCGTCGTCACTGCCGCACCTCCCGTCGACACCGAATCCACCAGATACCCGGCCCGCCGCAACCCCCGCTCAAGCGTGGTACGTAGCAAACCGTCGTCTTCCACCACCAGCACGCGGTGACGTCCGTCGTCCTCCATGGCTCAACTTTCTCCCAGGAAAGCCGCTCCCCGGGAAAACGCGTCAGGCTTCGTTCAGAGTCGTGAACCCAGTCTTTCGCTCATGACCGAGCCACACACGCCGCCGTCAGTACGGGCAAACAACCCCATCCTCAGCAAAGTGCCCGAAGCGACTGCCATGTTCTGGGCAATCAAGATCTGTACCACCGGGATGGGCGAGGCCGCCTCCGACTTCATGGGCACGCGCCCGGTCCTGCTCGCCGCCGCTCTGGTCGCGATCTCCGGCACCGCCCTGATCTGGCTCTTGCTGCTACAGCTGCGGGCCGACCGCTACCTACCCTGGGTCTACTGGGGCACGGTGGCCATGGTCAGTGTGTTCGGCACCGTCGCGGCGGACGGTCTCCGGGTCGTGCTCGGTCTGTCATACCTCACCACCACGATCGCCTTCGCCCTGACCGTCGCCGCGATCCTGACCGCCTGGTACCGGACCGAACGCACACTCTCCATCCACGACATCACCACCCTTCGGCGCGAGCTCTTCTACTGGAGCACGGTGATCGCCACCTTCGCCCTCGGCACCGCGGCCGGCGACCTGACCGCGAACTCCCTGGGCCTCGGCTACCTCGACTCCGGCTTGCTCTTCCTGGCCGCGATCGCCGCGCCGTACCTGCTGCACCGAGGCGCCGCCCTGAACGCCACCACCGCCTTCTGGGCCGCCTACATCGTCACCCGCCCCCTCGGCGCCTCGTTCGCCGACTGGGGCGCCGTCCCCGTGCATGACGGTGGCCTGCACCTGGGCACCGGACCGGTCACCCTCGTCCTCCTGGCCCTGATCGTCGCCCTGGTCCGCCAGGAACGCTCCACCACCGCTGCTCTGCGCACCGTCCCCGGGGCCGCGCTGTGATCGGCTGGGGCCAGGCCATCATCCTGGGCATCGTTCAAGGCCTGACCGAGTTCCTCCCGATCTCCTCCAGCGGCCACGTCCGGATCGTCTCGGCGCTGCTCGGCTGGCAGGACCCGGGCGCCGCCTTCACCGCGGTCACCCAGCTCGGCACCGAAACCGCCGTCCTGGTCTACTTCCGCAAGGACATCTGGGAAATCGTCACCACGTGGCTGGAGTCCCTGCGCCGCCCCGCCCTGCGCCGCGAGCCGGCGGCCCGGATCGGCTGGTACGTCATCCTCGGCACTCTCCCGATCGGCCTGATCGGCCTCGCGCTGCAGAGCACCATCGAAACCACCTTCCGCGACCTGCGGGTCATCGCCCTGACGCTGATCGTCTTCGGCGTGATCCTCGGCATCGCCGACAAGCTCGGCCGCGGCGAGCGCACCATGCAGGATCTCAACCTCCCGCACGCCGTGACCATCGGCCTGGCCCAGTGCCTGGCCCTGATCCCCGGAGTCTCGCGTTCCGGCGGCACGATCAGCGCCGGTCTGCTTCTGGGCTACTCCCGCGAGGCCGCCGCCCGCTACGCCTTCCTGCTGGCAGTCCCCGCCGTGCTCGCCTCCGGACTGCTGGAACTCACCAAGATCGGCGGCAGTAACACCCCGGCCTGGGGTCCCACCATCGCCGCCACCCTGATCGCCTTCGTCATCGGCTACGCCGTGATCGCCTGGCTGCTCCGGTATCTCAGCCACGGCAGCTTCCGCCCGTTCGTGATCTACCGCATCGTCCTCGGACTTGCACTGATCGCCCTGGTCACCGTGGGAGCTCTCCCCGCCCTCCCCTGACCCAGCTCATCTGAACGCCGATGGGCCGCCTGGCCCATCGGCTTGTCTGGGCCTCGTGCAACCTGCCCCGTCCACGGCCACCGACAGGACCCGGCGGCAGTACTCCGGGATCACTGGACGGATCGAGAACTATCAGTTCGCAGTCCATCTGACCTACATAGCCAGCGCCAGGCACGTCCTGATCGGACGCCGCCGGTATCTGCCGGAGTCCTGGGCCGGTGAGCCCGCCCGGATGCGTGCCGCGGGCGTCCCGGATGACATCGGCTTCGTAACCAAGCCCGCTGGCCCGGCAGCTGATCGAGCAAACCCGGGACGTCGGCGTCCCGGCCGGCCCGGTCACCGGGATCGAGGCCTACACAGACGACCCCGGCCTGCGAAAAGCCATTCACAGTGCGGCAATGACCCATATTCTGGTCGTGGCCAAGACCCACTGGATCATCAGCGTCATCGGCACCCGCAAAGCAGTCGAGCTGGCCATACGCCTGAAACCAGAAGTCCGGAGTTGTCTCTCAGCCGGGAAAAGCACCAAGGGCGAACGCTGATACGACGGGGCCACCACCGAACCAGCGCACGCCTCTACCGGTAGCTCAATCCGCCCGAACCACAAAGAAATCCGACGCGCCGGGGCAGCCCGGTCCAGCCAGGCCTTCCCGGTCCCTGCTGCCAGGAACGCCCGTCATTGCTGCTCGTGCGGGAACGACGGTCCCGTCACCCTGGGCGGCTACGTACGGACAACCGGGCGGTCCCGGAGGTGATCTTGTGGGTCGCTCGGACCGGTGTGGGCTCCACCGCCGGCCTGTCCAGCGAACCTTCGCCTGGCTGAAGGATTCAAGCGTCCGCTACGAACGCGGCACCGACATCCATCAGGCCTTCTTTTCCCTTGCCGGCCCATGGATCTGCCTTCGGCATCTCATTCTGAACTGACCTCTCATGGCCCTGGTGACCAGCATCCTGTTCCTGCTGGCGATCAGCGCCACGGTGAGGTATCTGACAATCAGTAAGCGCGACCGTACCGAGGTGGTGTCGGGTTCCGGCGCGGTACTGGATGGGCAGGACCCGTAGGCGCACATCCCCCGGCCGGCCCGGAGCGTCAGACGATTCGGCGCAGATGCGGGCCGCAGCGATACGAACCGGTGAGCTGTTCCTCCCGGAAGTTCGCGGGCTGAAGGGCCCACGATCATGCTCAGCGCTCCGTCGCGTAGAAGAAGTCACGCTGGTCGGACGAGAGACAGCGGGAAGACGAGCAACTCATCGACCTCAGCAGCCGATGGCCGGTGGGGCGGGTCTCCCCGGACTGCAGCGGGTCGAAAGCGCTGAATGCGACGATCGAGGAGTGCCCCTGAGCCGCGAGCTCGCGCACGTGCCGCTGCAGCCGGGGACCGGAACGCCCGGCCGGCACCATCCGGGCCGGGCGGGTCCCGCTCAGCCGCTGGGCGATCGCCGACCCGATCTCGGAGGAGCCCCCCATGAGCAGAATTCCCGTGGACTCGGTCGAGACCGTCCATTCACGCATGAGAAAAGTTTTCATGGCTACTCCACCAGTCCGGTGCGAATTGCCAGGTTCGAGGCGAAGACGCGGCCGGGATCCATCTCGTCCCGCACCCGGCGCCAGCCCGGTAGCCCGGGATACATCGCCGCCACGCCGGGCGCGTCCAGCCAGGAGTCCTGGCCCAGATGTAGGCGTCCACCGGCCTGCATCACCAAAGCGTCCACGTCGGCGAGCGTGGCCGGAAGACCCGCCCGGCCAGAGGGAAAGTTCAGCGCCAGAGCCCATCCTGGGAGAGGGAAAGATAAGGGAGCCGGATTGCCGGCCCCGAGACGTTGCAAGGTCGTCAGCACCGGCCCCACTCGCGCCGCCTTCAGCAACCCGAAGATCCGGGCCAGGGTAGTGTCCGCGCCGAGCGGGATCGCACAGTGATGCCGAACAAGTCCGAACAGGCCCGGGTAGGATTGCCCGAGCTCGGCCGGGTGCAGGGCCTGCCCGAGCCGGGCCAGGCGTCGGCGGGTGTCCCGCCCTACGCCCTCGCGCTGACCCCACCGAGCGCTCCGGGGCAGACGCTGTCCCTGCACCTGATGCTCGGATTCCATCAGCCCTCGCCCACCCCGCTGCGTCCAGACCGTGCTGTTCAGATTCTCACCAGAAAAAGCATTCTCGTTCAGCTGCTGCACCGCCAGGTCCAGGCTGTCCACCCGCACCGTCCGGCGCACCGGGGCCGCAGAACCCACAGTCTGCAGGCGCAGCCCGGCCCGCAGGATGATTCCGGTGAGGCCCATCCCGCCGACGGTCGCCCAGAACCGCTCCGGAGTCGTCTCCGGCGAGAGGCGATGCACCCGGCCGCGTGCGTTCATCAGGTCGATCCAGAGCACCTGGTGACCGAACGACCCGGCGCTCGGGTGGTTGCCGCCGAAGCAGTCCGTGGCGATCGCGCCGCCCACCGTGCCCCTGAGAGAAGGGGGCCGGACCGGGAGCACGCATCCGCCTCGCTCGGCGAGGGTGGCCAGCGCTCCCAACGTCACGCCGGCCTCGACCTCGGCCAGGCCACTGCGACGGTCCAGGAAGAGCACTCCGTTGAGCCCGCGCAGGTCAAGACCAGTGCCCTCGTTCAGCGACCAGGAATCCTGGCCAGCGGTGCCGCATCCCCGCACAACGATCCTTGAAGCATTTTTCCGCAGCAGGGTTTCGGCAATTTCCTCATCCTGCAACGGCCGTAACTCATCCATGTTTCTCATATTGCCAACGGCACCCTGAATTTCGCCTGATCGCCTGGTCGGGAAAACGCCGAAGCCCGCTGGTAGGCGGTGAAACTGCGGGCCACGGTGGCGTTCCAGTCGAGGTCGGGACGGTCCCGGCGACAGGCCTCGGCCATCTGCCGCAGCACGGCCGGCTCAGCCAGCAGATCGGCAGCCCGCCGGGCCATCTCGACGTCGCCCTCCACCAGGTATCCGTGCACTCCGTCGCGGACGAACTCGCCCACCCCACCGCTGCGCATGGCTATCACCGGCAGGCCGCTGCACCGGGCCTCCAGCGCAGCCAGCCCGAAGGCCTCCAACCGGGAAGGAGCCAGGTACAGGTCGGACCGTGAGAGCACCTCCAGCACCTCATCCCTTCCCAGCCGACCGGCAAGAGTCACCCGATCGATCAAACCCTCAGCCTTAACACGTTTTTCCACCGCCCGAGCCTGAGGCCCGTCCCCCACCAGCACCGCCCGCCAGGGCCGGTCGCCCAACTGCCGGCGCATCGAAGCCAGCATCCCGACAAAGGCCAGCGGGCGCTTGCGATGGGCCAGGCGCATCACGCTCACCACCGTAGGCTCCTCCGAAGCTCCGACTGCGGCCGGGCGGCAACCACTCACGTCGATCCCATTGGGAAGGACGGGCACACCGTCCGGGACCATCGACTGGATGGATGCCGCCGCGATTTCGCTGACCGCCGTCCACGCGGCCCCGGCCGGGATCAACCGCGTGGCCAGAGACAGCGCCAGAGAACCCATCCCACCCGGAGCAACGATCGAGTGCATGGTGATCACCACCGGGATCCCCGCAGCGCCGGCCTCCCGCGCCGCCCGCCAGGCCAGCGGCGAGAGAACCGAGCTGTGGCAGTGCACGACGTCGGGACGAACCATTGCGAAGGCCTCCCGCAGCCCTGCGAAGCGGCCGGACAGCCGGACCACCTCGGAGCCCGATGGGCCGGGGGTGGCCGTCAGCACGGTGGCTTCGAGGCCGCGCCGCCGCTGGTTACGGGACAGGTCGTCGACCAAAACCTCAATACCCCCCAGAACGGGCAGAAACGTATCGGTGACATGCAGGATCTTCATGACCGTTTCACCACTCGCATCGACATACCGGAGACATGTACAACCCTGACCCGGCACCCCTGAACAGATCCTGACGGGATGCCCCGTCAGCCAGTTGTTCTGAAGCCCCATCCACGAAAGCGTTCACAGATCAAACAGTCTCGAAGAATCAACTCGACTTACCCAGCGAATGGCCCCAGCACCACGTCGTCCGCGCCTTCGTCCAGCACCCGCACCGCATCGGCCTCGCTCGACCGGGCCGTAACGACCATCATCACCACCTGAGGATGCCGCGACCGCAGGAGCGCACACAGGTCAGACCCGTCGCCATCGGGCCGCCCCAGGTCGAGCAGGACCAGATCGACCGTAGCGCCCTCGATCGCCGAGCGGGCCTGCGCCACGGACTGCACCCAGGCCACTTGATGACCGTTCTCGGCCAGCAGGGCCACCATCCCGCCGCCCAGATGCACGTCACCCTCGATCAGCAGCACGCGCGGCGACACCGGGATGGAGACCATCGTCGCAGCGTCCGCGCCCTCGCCTGAACCAGACCTGACTTCAGCGCCGAAGGAGTCAGGTCACGTTCAGAGTCCGGCCATCAGGCTGGGGCCACGCCCGGCCGGGAGCCCACCCCTCAGGTTCCCGGCCGGGCACCCGCGAGCACCGACGTCTACTAGCACGAGGACCGCTTGATGCCTTCCATACTTACCCCCGAGAACCTCATCTCCACTTTCGGGGTGTTCGGGATCCTGGTCGTGGTGTTCGCCGAGTCCGGCCTGCTGATCGGGTTCTTCCTGCCCGGTGACTCGCTGCTGTTCACCGCAGGCCTGCTGATCGCCGACGGCACGTACCTGCACCAGCCGCTCTGGCTGATGTGCCTACTGATCTCCGTCGCCGCGGTGGCTGGAGACCAGTTCGGCTACCTCTTCGGCCGCAAGGTTGGCCCGGCGTTGTTCCGCCGCCCCAACTCGCGGCTGTTCAAACAGGAGAACCTGATCCGCGCGGAAGAATTCTTCGCCAAGTACGGCCCCCGCTCGATCGTCCTGGCCCGGTTCGTCCCGATCGTGCGCACTTTCACCCCGGTTGTCGCCGGTGCCAGCCAGATGCACTACCGCACCTTCATCACCTACAACCTGATCGGCGGGGTGTTGTGGGGCAGCGGGGTGACGCTCCTGGGTTACTTCCTGGGGCAGGTCGCCTTCGTCAAGGACCACGTCGAGCTGATCCTGCTCGGTATCGTAGTGATCTCGATCGTCCCGGTCGCGATCGAGCTGCTGCGGGCGCGCGGCCGGGGACGCCGCGAGGAGGCCGGGCATTACTGAATCGACCAGGGTGGCGCCGGCCCATCACCGTTCCGGCCCCATCCTTACCCTGATATTCGGCACTGCAGCGGCACTTTTCGTCCTGCTGGCCGTACTGGTCTCCGATCCCGCGGCAACGCTGCCCACTTGCGACCGATGGGTCAGCGACGCCGCCCTCTCCTTCGCCCAGGCCCACCCGGCCTGGGTAACGACCATGAAGGGGGTGACGGTCACGGGCGGGATTGGTCTCCTGGGCCCGACGGTGACCGTCCTGGGGTTGCTGCTGTTCGTCTGGGGCCGTCGTGGCGACGCGCTCTTCGTCTGGGGTGCGATGCTTTTCACGGTCCTGGCCCGGAACGTCGTGGTCGAACTCATCGGCCGGGCGCGGCCGGACGAGCGGCTGATCCAGATCTCCAGCTCCTCGTTCCCCTCCGGCCACACCACGGCCTCCGCATTCGTGGCCGCCCTGCTGATCATGATCGGACGGCCCCTGTTGCAGCGCCGGTGGAGCCGGGCCCTGCTCATCGTCCTGGCGGTGGGATGGGCGCTAGCGGTGGGGACCAGCCGGGTCGCGCTGGTCGTCCACTGGCCCACCGACGTCCTCGGGGGTTGGCTCTTCGTCGTCCTCTGCATGTCGGCCGCGTCATTGGTACGGCAGCAACTCGAACGGCGGACTTCCCCAGCGATCGTCAAGAACGAGGGCTGAACGTCCGAGCCAAGATCCTGTGGGTAGATCTCGGAAGCGGGATTTCGCTGGAACATGGGTGCAACCTCCGCCGGCCCCATCGGCCTGAGCGAGATCAGGGTGGGCCAGTACCGGGCACAGCGGGCCAGTCCGTCACCGAGGACGTCTTCCGCGGCCGGATGGATCGAGAACTGTTACTACAGAAGGCCTTCTGAGGCAGAAATGGCGGCCAGGTACCGGCCCGGTCCAGCGGGCGTAAGGCCCGGGACGGGCCGGCGACGTACCAGCGTCTACCGCGGCCGGCAGTGCGCCAGCGCAGCTCATCGGCCGCACGGATCGCCAGCGGATTCATCACTCCCCGAGCCGGAAACCGCCTTGTACACGACTCTCTCGACTGGCCGATCCGCAAGGCAGCGTCGTCGTAGCTGGAACCGCGGCCCGGGTTATGATCCCGCCCCTACCTTCCAGAACCACCTGCCCAGCAAGCGATTCCACATCTCTGGGGCGGGCAGTCCGGGCCATGACAGTGCGCTCCCGGCCCCCGCCACTGAGTTCCTGCACAACAGTGATCAGGTTACGGAGAGTCTGAACAATTCCTGATGGGAAGGGTCCCTGAACAAAGCCTGACCATCTGGTGGCCTGACCGGGACAAGTGGGCCGGCCTCGTGCCATCGTCGAAATCATGCGGACTCGAACGCTGGTCTCCTTCCATGCCCATCCCGACGACGAGGCGCTGCTCACCGGCGGCACTCTCGCCCGGGTCGCGGCGATGGGACATCGGGTGGTGCTGGCCTTTGCCACCGACGGCGAGGCTGGCCTGGCCTCCACCGCGGCAAGTGGCAGCGACCTGCGGCAAACGCGGGTGAAAGAGCTTGAGCGGGCGGCCGGCGCGCTGGGCTGCGCTCGCGTGGTCCGTTTCGCCCTGCCCGACTCCGGATGGATCCCGGGGCACGTACCAGATGAGGGGACCTTCAGCCGGCTTCCCGTCGAGGATGCCTCCGCGGCCCTGACCCAGGTACTTGAGGAAGAGCAGGCCGATGCCCTCACCATCTACGACCCAGCCGGTGGCTACGGGCACCCGGACCACCAGCAGGTGCACCGGGCCGGGATGCATGCAGCGTTCCTGGCCGGTACTCCCTGCGTCCTCGAGGCAACACTACCCCGGCAGCCCCTGCTCCGCTTCGTCCGGCTGGCCCGGTGGGTGCCGGGGCTGCTCGACTCGGTCGAGGCCCAGCGCTTCGAGACCGCCTTCACCCCTCGTGAGGAGATAACCCACCAGGTGGACGTGCGCCCTTATCTGAAGGCCAAGCGCCGTGCCCTACAAGCCCACGCCAGCCAGGCCAGCTCCGACTCCGGACCGCGCACCTTGCGTCTCCTGCTCAGCCTGCCCACCCCCGTGTTCCAGCGGGTGGCCGGGAAGGAGTACTTCGTCGAGCGCACGCCGCCTTCCAGCATCACCCATGACCTGCTCGGAACCACCGCCTGAAAGGAAGCCACCATGAACGACTCGACCCCAACCCCGGAAGAACCTACTACCGCAGAAACCACCGCTGCGGCATCCGCTCCAGACCCGGCGCCGTCCCGGCGCTTTGGAACTCAGGCAACGGCCTGGTCGTCCCGGCGCCGGATTCCCCTGCTGGTGGGTGGCGCCCTGCTCGTCGGGGTCATTGCTGGCGCCGGAGGCACCGCCATAGCCGCCGAGTTCGGCAATGAGGAGGCGCACGAGCAGGACAGCGAGCACCGCGAAGAGGGCGACGACTGACCACAGATGGCATCGCCGTAGACAATTTCGGCACCGGGTAGCCAGCGGACACCCGATGCGACTACCCGCTCTGTGGATGGTGACGGTTCGTTGATGGGCGAGCCGGAAGGAAGCGCGGCCACCAGAAGCGTGCGAGTGCACATCTGACCCGTTGCGTTGCATGACATCTCGGCCCGCCCCGGGCCACCCCATCCTGGGCGGTACGCCGCGACCCGGCGAGCGCGTTCGTGGAGCAGAACGTACCTGACCACCGTCACCGGGTCGCGCGCGTAGGCTGGGCCGGCCCGTGATCAGGCCTCCCAGATCCAGTTCCGCCGCAGGTAGACGCTCTGAAGACCGGCACGGCGCATGTTGTTCAAAGACGATCCGCTCTCGCCCGTTTCAGCGATCACCCAGGCGCAACCCGCGTCCGCTGCCGCCCGGGCCCGGGCCGCGATCAGGGCCGACTGCGCCCCCCGACCGCGGTACTCGGGCAAGGTGGCGCCGGCGTTCAGCGATGCGGCCGACCCGCGGATCAGCAGGTTGCCCACGGCCACCAGCCGGTCTCCGTCCCAGGCGCCGAAGGAACGGAAGGCCGGGTTGGTCACGATGGCCGCCGTCATGCTGCGGAGACCCTCCAACGGCATGCCGAAGCCGTTCAGCAGAGTGGTGGCCCATTCCCGCGCGTGCTCGGCCCCGACCTCCTCCACCCGCAGGTCGCTCTTTCCGAGCGTCAGGTCCTCGATCCGGCCGGCCAGCTTGTGAATCCCCGAGCCGGCCTTCAGGCCATGGGCCTCAGCAATGCCGTCCCAGTCCGGGGGCAGCACGTCAGGAGCGATCTGGATGCCGGCCCGGACCGTCTGATTGGCCCGGTAGAACGCGACCAGTTCTTCGATCAAGGCACCGGTGACCGGCTCCTCGACCCCGAATCCCAGCGCTTTACTCCAGTAGTGGGTCGGGTCGTGGCGCATCGACAGCGCCACCCCGCCGCTGATCCGGGCGGTGCGGATGCCGAGTTGCTCCTGCGTGGCCTGCGGGCATTCGGCCTGGTACCGGTACATGAACTCGGCCTCGATGCCTTCGAGGACGGCAGGGGTCAGACTCTGAGGGCTCACTGAATCTCCAGACACAGGTGGGGCGGTCTGGTGAGGGATGCGACCCGACCCACCAAAGTTCACCTCCCCGGCACGCGGATTGCCGTGAACCGGGTCACAGGCGCACCGCCGATCGCGGATGGAAGATCCGCAGCCGATCGCTGAGACCGTCCGCGAGCGAATGAACCCACAACGCCGACGGCGGGCAGTGTGTCGGGTCTTCGGGCGGGCTGATCAGGTGCGTTTCCCAGATCACGACGTCCCGGCCGACCACCACGTCAGCCACCTCGAACCTCACACCGTCGCCGACGTCCCGGTACATCGCGAAGGTCGGGTACTCCAGGCCGTGGGTTCGCTTGCCCTTGCCCCAGACCGTCTCGAGCGTGGGCCGGCAGATCGCGGCCATGGCCTCGGTGAACCGGCCGGTCCGACCCGCCTCCAGAGTCTCCTCGGCCTGACGCCGGCGCGCCCGGGTCAGCGCGCGATGATCCTCGTACGCCAGATCGGCACTCGCGCTCAGGGCCTCGCCCAGCCGGGAGCGGGCGTGGCTGAGGCGACTGCGGACGGTCCCGACCGGCACGTCGCAGATGGAGGCGATCTGCTCGTAGGACGTGGCCGTGGTGAAGTACCGCAGCATCGTGACCAGCCGGTGCTCGGGCGAGAGCTGATTCAGGGCCTGCCAGACCCAGTCGCCCACGGCGTGCTTCTCCGCCAGCCGAGCCGGATCCAGCTCTTTCAGCCCAGGTAGCACGGCGTCCAGGTCGCTCATGGGAACGGCCGCCCGCGAGCGCACGTGCTGACGGGCCTGATGGAGGACGATGGTGCGAACCCATCCACCGAAAGCCTGCGGCTCGCGTAGGTGGCCCAGACCCCGGAGAACGCTGATGCAGGAATCCTGCACCACGTCGTCGGCCTCCGGCCGGTACCCCAGCACGCCCACCGCGACCGCCAGCATCCCTGCCCGGTGCCGCTGGAGCAGGGTTCCCAGAGCGCTCGCGTCCCCGCTCTGGGCAGCGAGCACGAGATCGGTGTCCGAGGGGCCGTTCATGTTCCAAGCCTCGCAGGTGGCGAGCGGGCTCCGCGACGGGCCCGGGCACCCGTCACGGAGCGAGATCGGCGAGTCGTCCCGCGATCACCCCCCCCGTGGG
>NZ_JAJOMA010000022.1 GCF_021129235.1 Kineosporia mesophila | reverse complement strand
GGCCTGCGGGCCGGTGTGGGTGATGTCGTCGGGATCGGACGGATCCGGCGTACCGCCCCCGCCGAGCAGGCCACCGCCGGTGGGCGGACCCGCCGGCTCCGCACCCCGACGGCCCCGGCCGGACGGCCCGGTGTCGGGCCCACCTCGGCCGAAGAGCCCACCGCCCGTTGAGGGTTCGGGGTCACGACGGACCCGGCCGGGTGCGCCCCGACGGCTCGGGCCGGCGGGTTCGCCGAACGGCTCGTCCGGGGTCCGGCCGAGCAGACCACCACCGGCCGGGCCGGAGGGGAACGGATCGGGGCCGGGCTCGGGAGCGCGGCGACCGCGGCCGAACAGGCCCCGGCCACCCGTGGCCGTGCGCTCGTCACCAGGCTCCTCATCACGACGGCCGCGGGCGATCGGGCCGGAGCCCGTGCCGCTTCCGGGACGGGAGGGGCTGCTGGGGTTACCGGAACGCGAGGGAACCGGAAAATCGTCATCCGGCGGCCCGACGGGATCGAAACCCTGCGCCGGGGTACCGGGACCGGCTGCCCGACCCGCCCGAACACCCGGGGTGGGGCCGCGACGTCCGTCGCGACGCGCGTCCTCTTTCGGGGGTCTGGTCTCGAAACCCCCCGAAGGGGCACCGTCGGCGGGCGCGTCGCGGTAGGGGCTCACCGGGATGCTGCCGGACTGGGTGGTCCGCTGCGGCAAACCCGGGTGCGAGGTGCCGCGCAGCGGTGCGGGCCGGCCACTCGGCGGAGGCTGGCCCAGCTGACCACCCGGGCCCAGCTGACCACCCGGGCCCGGCTGACCACCCGGGCTCGGTCGACCGCCCGGGGCAGGCGAACCGCCCGGCGCAGGCCGGCCACCCGGCGCAGGCTGGCCACCTGCGCCGGCGGAACGACCAAGGAACTGGTCGAACGATGATGTGGACGGCCCGTTGGACCGGATGCCGTGCCCCCGGTCGCGACCGAAGGTACGACCGGGCCGGGCCTCGTCGGCCGGCGGTTCGCCACCCGGGCGAACGCGGCCACCGCGCCCGAGGCGCGCGCCACCCAGCCCACCGCCCGGGGTGCCGCCGAGACGGCGGCCCCCCAGACCACCGGAGCTGTTCTGCTCATCACCCGGCTCGTCCGCCGGCCAGGCGTCCTCCTCCGCGGCACCGTCGGGCCAGGAGTCTCCGGACGCCGGGCCCCGCGCGGCCCGGCGTCCCCGGCGGGACGAGGAATCGGACGGACCAGAATCTCCGGCCATGCTCATACCTCGAGGAGCTCGGTCTCCTTGTGCCGGAGCAGTTCGTCGATCGAGTCCACGTGGGACTTGGTCGACTGCTCCAGCTCCTTCTCGGCGCGGGCACCCTCGTCCTCGCCGATCTCGCCGTCCTTGACCGCACGGTCGAGCGTTTCCTTGGCCTTGCGCCGCACGTTACGCACGGAGACCCGGGAGTCTTCCGCCTTGGTGCGGGCCATCTTGATGTACTCCTTGCGGCGCTCCTCGGTCAGCACCGGGAGCACCACCCGGATGATGCTGCCGTCGTTGCTCGGGTTGACGCCGAGGTTCGAGTCGCGCAGCGCCCTTTCGATGCCACCCAGGGAACCCTTGTCGTAGGGCTGGATGAGGATCGTGCGGGCCTCGGGAACGGTGAACGACGCCAGCTGCTGCAGCGGCGTCGGAGCGCCGTAGTAATCGACCACGATCTTGCTGAACATGCCGGGCGTGGCCCGGCCGGTGCGAATGGCGCCGAAGTCTTCCTTGGCGACCTCGACCGCCTTGTCCATCTTCTCCTCGGCCTCGAGGAGGGTCTCGTCGATCACTGTCGCTCCTTCATCGCTGTCTGGGACGAACCGTTGTGGGCGGCACCACTGCCGCCAACCGTGCTAGGAGGAATCTGCTCCGACCCCGGCCGGATCAGCCGGCGGTGACGAGCGTTCCGATTCTCTCACCCCGCACGGCGGCCGCTATGTTCCCTTCGCCCTCCATGCCGAACACGATCATGGGCAGCTTGTTGTCCATGCAGAGGCTGAAGGCGGTCGCGTCGACGACCTTCAGCTGCTGGGTCAGCGCGTCGGAGTAGGTGACCTCGTCGAGCTTGCTGGCCGTCGGGTCCTTGCGGGGGTCGGCGGTGTACACCCCGTCCACACCGTTCTTGCTCATCAGCACCGCGTGCGCCTTGATCTCGAGCGCGCGCTGCGCGGCGGCGGTGTCGGTGGAGAAGTACGGCGCACCGAGCCCGGCGCCGAAGATCACCACCCGGTTCTTCTCCAGGTGGCGGATGGCCTTGCGCGGGATGTACGGCTCCGCGACCTGGCCCATCGTGATCGCCGTCTGCACCCGGGTGTCGATCCCGGCCTTCTCCAGGAAGTCTTGCAGCGCCAGGCAGTTCAGCACCGTGCCCAGCATGCCCATGTAGTCGGCGCGGCCGCGGTCCATGCCGCGCTGCGAGAGTTCGGCACCGCGCAGGAAGTTGCCACCGCCGATCACGATGGCGATCTGGATGCCCTCGCGGGCCACCCCGGCGATCTGTTCCGCGAGCGCCGCGACGACGTCGGGGTCGACACCGAGCTGGCCGTTGCCGAAGACCTCGCCGGAGAGCTTCAGCAGCACCCGCCGGTAACGCGGGCCCTCGATCGGGGACTCAGACATCCAGCTGTACCTCCTGGTTCGTCGCGCCCGCAGTACGGGCGTCGGGGGGCAGTCTGCCGCATGGAGCGGCAGACAGAGAAAAAGCCGGTGAGAGGCACGTGGCGCCTCTCACCGGCTTGTCACCGGTCGCTCTCGGGGAGCGACCGGGTGTTGCTACCGGCTCTGTGGATCAGCAGCCGGTACTGCTCAGACGCCCACCCGGAACCGGACGAAACCGACGGCAGTGATGCCCGCGGCGTCCAGAACCTTCTTGACGGTCGTGCCCTGGTCCTTGGCGAACTTCTGCTCGACCAGCACGTTCTCCTTGAAGAAGCCGCTCACGCGACCCTCCACGATCTTCGGCAGGGCGCCCTCGGGCTTGCCCTCCTCACGGGCCGTGGCCTCGGCGATGCGGCGCTCGTTCTCCACCACGTCGGCCGGGACCTCGTCGCGCGAGAGGTACAGCGGCGGCAGGGCCGCGATGTGCAGGGCGATGTCGCGGACGGCGTCGCTCTCACCACTCGCGGCGAACAGCACGCCGACCTGCGGCGGCAGGTCCGGGCTGGTGCGGTGCAGGTACGCCGCGACGGCCGGGGCCTCGATGCGGGCCACGCCGCGCAGCTCGATCTTCTCGCCGATGGACGCGTTGCCGTCGTCGAGCAGGGCCTGGACCGTGCGGCCGTCGGCCAGCTCACTCTTCAGCAGGGTGTCGACGTCGGCGGCCTTGACGGCCACGGCCTGGTCGAGCACCTGCTGGAGAAGGACCTGGAACTTATCGCCCTTGGAGACGAAGTCCGTCTCGCAGTCGAGCTCGACGATGACGCCCACGCCGGTTTCGGTGTACGCCGCGACAGCGCCCTGGGACGCGGTGCGGGACTCCCGCTTGGCCACGCCCTTCTGGCCCTTGACGCGGAGGTACTCGACGGCCTTTTCGTACGAGCCGTCGCTCTCCACGAGAGCGTTCTTGCAGTCCAGCATTCCGGCGCCGGTCTGCTCACGCAGCTTCTTGACGTCGGCGGCGGTGTAGTTCGCCATTGCACTGACTCCTGTTGTCGTAGGAGGTCGTCAGGTGGAATAAGTGCCGGATCGGGCGCGCCGGTCTCCCGGCGCGCCCACGAACCGACTCAGTTGGAGGCGGCCTCGGCCGGGGTGGCCTCGGTCGTCTCGGCAGCGGCGCTCTCCGCGGGGGCGCTCTGTGCGGGGGCCTCGGCGGCGGCCGGGGTGGCCTCCGCGGCGGGGGCCTCGGCGGCGGCGCTCTCGGCGGCGGTGCCCTCAGCGGCAGCGCCCTCGACGACCGGCGCGTCGGCCTGGCCGGCGAGCAGCTCGCGCTCCCACTCCGGCAGCGGCTCGGCGGCAGCGGTCGTGGTCTCGGCCGCGGCGGCGGTGTTCTGGCCACCACCGTGACGGCTCAGGAGACCGTCGGCCACGGCGTCGGCGACCACGCGGGTCAGCAGCGTGACGGAGCGGATCGCGTCGTCGTTACCCGGGATCTTGTAGTCGACCTCGTCCGGGTCACAGTTCGTGTCCAGGATGGCGACGATCGGGATACCGAGCTTGCGGGCCTCGTCGACGGCCAGGTGCTCCTTCTTGGTGTCCACGATCCAGACCGCGCTCGGGACGCGGGCCATGTCGCGGATACCACCGAGGGTGCGCTCCAGCTTGTCCTTCTCACGGCGCAGGACGAGGAGTTCCTTCTTCGTCATGCCGCTCTTCGCCACGTCCTCGAAGTCGATGACCTCGAGCTCCTTGAGGCGCTGCAGACGCTTGTGCACCGTCTGGAAGTTCGTGAGCATGCCGCCCAGCCAGCGCTGGTTGACGTAGGGCATCCCGACGCGCGTCGCCTGCTCGGCGATGGGCTCCTGGGCCTGCTTCTTGGTGCCGACGAAAAGGATGCTGCCGCCGTGGGCGACGGTCTCCTTGACGAAGTCGTAGGCGTTGTCGATGAACGACAGCGACTGCTGCAGGTCGATGATGTAGATGCCGTTGCGCTCCGTGAGGATGAAGCGCTTCATCTTCGGATTCCAGCGACGGGTCTGGTGCCCGAAGTGCACACCGCTGCCCAGCAGCTGGCGCATCGTAACGACGGCCATGTCAATCTCCTTGGCGCGCGCCACCGATGGGTGGGCGCAGTTTCTCTCGGTTGTTTAACGACACCGGCGGTGTCGCTCCTGGTGCCCACGACGCCCCAGACCCCTCCGCCGGCTGGGATCCAGCCGTCAGAATCAGGACCGAGTGAGACGCCACACCGTCTTGCGACGGACTGAACGCGGACACGCGAAGTCGACCGGCGCGCGCCGGTCGCGTGGGAAGTCTACCCGTACTCAGAGGTGCGGGATGACGACGGTCGGACAACCGCCGGGGGCACGCGGACATTCCGGACCGGTGTCTCCGATGGTGGACGTCCGTCACGGCGAACGTCCCGGGTCACCTTTCGGGGGGAGCCGGGAGGATCTCAGGCCCGCCCGTAATCGGTGACGATCCGGTAGTCCTTGGCCGGGCCGTCCACCTTCATGTCCACCGTCAGGCGGTCGCCGGGGGCCAGGCGGTAGGTGCCGCGGTACTGGTCGGCGCGGCAGTCGTGGATGTCGGCAGCGGTCCAGACGTCGCCCTGCTCCTCCTGCTCCGACTCGAACGCCAGCAGGTGCATGGTCGTGCCGTCGGCGAGCAGCACCCGGATCAGGCCCTGCTCCAGCACGTATTCGTACTCCCGGTAGGCCTCCCCCACGTACCCGCCCGGAAGCCGTACCTCGACGTCCTCGCGGTAGTGCAGCCGGCCGGGACCCGCCGGGGTGAAGGTCGCCGAGCCCGAGGCCGTGCCCTTGTCCGGATGTATCACCCGGCTCAGCGTCCAGCGCCCGGACAGGCGCCCGAACACCTGCTCAGCAATGTCCACCGACACCTCCACCGAAAACCCGGCCACGACGTCCACCGGTATTCATCCACCCGCCACGCCCCAACGCACCGCCACCCCCAACCCTTCCGACGCCAGGCCTTCCGACGCCAGGCCTTCCGACGCCAGGTCGCGGTCGCGGGTGCGCTGGTAGCCCACCACCCCTTCGTGATCATGCAAAGTCTCCCCGGAGTTCTAGAACTGTCGCGGTGAAGTCCGGATGGCCGGAGACACTTTGCATGATCACGAACAGTGGGTGGTGGTCATGCGGGGTGCCCGGGCGCTGGCTTAGGGTCGGGGCATGGTGGACGGTACGTGGCGCAAGGTCGCGAAGGCGGCGGGGCTGCTCGATCGGAACGGCGTGCCCACGCCGACGATCTTCGCCCGGATGAGCGAGCTGGCCGCGCGCACCGGCGCGATCAATCTGGGGCAGGGCTTCCCGGACACGGACGGGCCGGCGGTGGTGCTGGAGTCCGCCGTCGACGCGATCCGGTCCGGCGCGAACCAGTACCCGCCCGGGCGGGGCGTTGCTCCCCTGCGGCAGGCGATCGCCCGGCACCAGAGTCGCTGGTACGGGATGGAACCCGATCCGGACACCGAGATCCTGGTGACGGCCGGGGCCACCGAGGCCCTGACCGCCAGCATCATCGCGCTGACCGAGCCCGGTGACGAGGTGGTCGTGCTGGAGCCGATCTACGACTCGTACTCGGCCGCGATCGAGATGGCCGGCGCCGTACGGCGCACCGTGCGGCTGGAGTGGCCCGAGTACCGCCTCACCGCCGAGGCCCTGACGGCGGCGGTCTCCGGCCGGACGCGGCTGATCCTGCTCAACACCCCGCACAACCCGACCGGCCGGGTCCTGGACCGGGCCGAGCTGGACCTCGTCGCCGCCGTCGCCCGCGAGCGCGGCCTGATCGTCGTGGCGGACGAGGTGTACGAGCACCTGACCTTCGCGCCCCACCGGCACACGCCGATCGCGACCCTGCCCGGCATGGCGGAGCGCACGGTCACGATCTCCTCGGCGGGCAAGACCTTCTCGGTGACCGGGTGGAAGATCGGATGGCTGCACGCCCAGCGGGACATCGTGGATGCGATCACGGCCGTGAAGCAGTTCCTGACCTATGTGAACGGCAGCCCGTTCCAGCCCGCCGTGGCGCTGGGGCTGGGTCTGCCCGATGACGAGATCCGGGCCATCGGTGAGGATCTGGGCCGGCGCAGCACGCTGCTCACCGAAGGGCTGGCCGCGGCCGGGTTCGGGGTCCGGCCCAGCGACGGCACCTATTTCGTCATTGCCGACGCCGCGCCGCTGGGCTACACCGACGGCGCCGCGCTGTGCGACGACCTACCCCGTCTGGCCGGGGTGGTGGGTGTGCCGGTCCAGGCCTTCTCGGAGAATCCGTCCGTCCCGAGCTCCCTGGTGCGTTTCGCCTGCTGCAAGCGGCCCGAGGTGATCGCGGAGGCCGCCGGACGGCTGGCCGGGATGCGCACCTGAGTTCCTTCCGCGCACTCCCCCGGTCGCCACTTCCCGAATTCCCGATGACCGATCCGGCCAGGATGGATCACTCACGGCCCTTCACCGGGCACCAGAGCGGTTCTCGCCTGTGTCGGCACGGGTTTTTCGAGGGTGGGTCACGGCGTCCGAGGTCCCGGCACCCGGCACCCGGCACCGTTCGGCCACGTCGTCGTCCCACGTTCGCAACGTCGCCCCGGATTCGCCACGGTCCGCCCCGAGTTTGCCGTGGACGAAGGCAGCAGGAACCGCGCAAGACCCGGACTGCCCTGGTCAGGACCGGCGGGTCCGCTCACATCGGCCGAACGTGACCGCTGTCATGGTGTCGCGTCGCCGGCCCCGAAGCCCTGTTCATCCATCGGATCCCAGGTTCACCGAATCCTGCCTCGGCATCGCCCGTGGCTCGTTCAGCAGCTGCCTGGCAACCCCGTGACCCACGCAGTTGTCGGGCTTGTCACACACCCCACCACCCCTGCGGCCAGCTCCTCAGGAGCACGGTTCACCCGCTTTCCCATGGGCTACCCACAGGACGGGCAACTTTCTCGATCCACAGTTTTTCAGCAATATCGAGCGCATCAGACGCAACACCGGTTACCGTCGTCGCGGCGACCAGCGACCGGCGGGGGCCGATCGACGACAGGCGGTTCGATGCTTCGCAACGTCCAGGCCCTGCGCGGCATCGCCGCGCTGGCCGTTGTCATCGCACATATCAGCGACTCGTCCGGCATCGAGCGCAAGTGGCTCGCCGGCGACTGGTACTGGACCGGGTTCATGCACGATCCGGGCCAGGCCGGGGTCGACCTGTTCTTCGTGATCAGCGGCCTGATCATGGTCGTGACCACGAAACGGCTGGTCGCGGGCGACGCGACCGCGCGGCGGTTCCTGCTGCGCCGCGCGATCCGGATCTACCCGGCCTACTGGATCGCCACACTGCCCATCCTGGCGCTCTTCCTGGTGAAGCCGGACATGGTGAACTCCTCGATGGAAGACCCGCCGCGCATCCTGGAATCGCTGCTGCTGCTCCCCCAGCCCGGCCTGCCCCTGCTGATGGTCGGCTGGACGCTGACTTTCGAGCTGTACTTCTACCTGATCTTCGCGTTGGTGCTGTTCCTGCCGCTGGCCGCGCGCCTGCCCGCGCTGACCGTCTGGGGCGCCGCGACCGTCGGGCTCGCCTACCTGTTCGAGGGGTCGTCCAACCCCTGGCTGGCCACCACCGCCGCGCCCATCGTGCTGGAGTTCCTGTTCGGCGCGGTGGTCGGCTGGCTGATCGTGCGAGGGACGTTCGTTCTGCCGTGGCTCTTCACCCTGGGCGGAGTGAGCGGCGCTGTCGCCGTCCTGGCCCTGGGCGACTTCCCGGGCCCCTGGTACCGCCCCCTGGTCGGCCTGCCGATCGCCGTCGCCGTCTACGGGATCGTCGGCCTCGAGCGCCGCTCGGACCTGGTCGCCCCGCAGTGGTTGCAGACCGTGGGCGACGCCTCGTACTCGATGTATCTGTGGCACGTGCTCGTCCTGACCGCCCTCGGCCGGGTGGTGCTCGTGCGGCTTCCCGAGAGTTCGCTGATTCATGGCGCGGCCCTGGTCTTCTCGCTGGTGGCCGTGCTCGTCTCGTCGCTCATCGCTTACCGGGTCGTGGAGAAGCCACTGACCGAGATGTTGCGGGAGCCATCCGATCTGATGCCGTCCTGGACGCGGGTACAGGCGCGGCACGCGGCCTGAGAACGGCGACAGCCGGATCCAGCGGGAGCAGTACCGCCGGCCCCCGGGAGATTCCCAGCAGTTCCAGCGGATCCATGTAGGTCCCGTCTCTTCGCACGCCCCAGTGCAGGCAGACTCCCGGCAGGCAGTGACTTCCCGGGCCGGTGCCGAGCAGCTCGCCCAGCACTGCCCCCGCGCCGACCGCCTCGCCGCGGTGCACCCGGGTGCGCACCGGTTCGAAGCTGCTGACCAGACCGCCGCCGTGGTCGATGCTGACCACCGGAGTTCCGGCCACCACGCCGGAGAAACTGACCGTGCCCCCGAACGGTGCGGTCACCGCCTGCTGAGACGATCCTGCAAGATCTACGCCGCGGTGGCCGGGCGACCACGGGTGCGGACCCACCGCGAAACCCCGCACGATCGCCGGGCGAGGCCGCAGCGGCCACTCCCAGCTCGAGACCGGATCAACCGCCCGGGGCGGGGTCACCGGCGAGAGACCAAGTACAGCGCCGAGAATCAGCATCAGTGTCGTCGTCACCACTTCAGGCTGCCGGACCGGAAGCAGGCCGGGAACGGCGAACGGGCGGGTTGTGGACAACCCGCCCGTCGTGCCGGCCTGTGGAAAGCACCCGGCTGGACAGCTCTCAGCTCGCTTCGGAGAGCTTTCCCCGCAACTGCATCACGGCCTTGGTGTGCATCTGACAGATCCGGGACTCGGTGACACCGAGCACCCGGCCGATCTCGGCGAGGGTGAGGCCCTCGTAGTAGTAGAGGGTCACCACGATCTTCTCCCGCTCCGGCAGCTGGTTGATCGCGCGGGAGAGCATGAACTTGGTCTCCTCGCTCTCGAACGCCTGGACCGGGTCCTCGGCCTTGGTGTCCTCGAGCGTGTCGACCAGGGAGAGCTTGTCGCCCTTCTCACCGCCGACCGTGAGGAGCTCGTCGAGCGCCACCACATTGACGTACGAGACCTGGGAGAAGACGGCGTGCAGCTCTTCCAGCGTCATGCCCAGACGCTCGGCCACCTCGGGCTCGGTGGGCGAACGGTGCAGCTCACCCTCGAGGGAGGCGTAGGCGCGCTCCACCTCGCGGGCCTTGTAGCGCACCGATCGCGGGATCCAGTCGATTGCCCGCAGCTCGTCGATGATCGCGCCCCGGATCCGCGAGATCGCGTAGGTCTCGAACTTGATCGCCCGGTCGATGTCGAACTTCTCGATGGCGTCGATCAGGCCGAAGATGCCGTAGGACACCAGATCAGCCTGCTCGATGTTCGGCGGCAGACCCACACCGACCCGGCCGGCCACGTACTTCACGAGCGGCGAGTAATGCAGAATCAGGCGTTCGCGGGTCGTCTGGTCGCCGGTGAGCTTGAACTTCTCCCAGCGCGCCCGCAAAGCGGCTTCGTTGGCCGCGACGGCGTCCTCCGCGGTCACGTCGACGAGAGCGTCGCTGTCGGCAGTCACCCGGGTCCCTCCCTGCTCAGCGCCTAGTCATCCGGTCAGGCTGCTTCGTAGTGCTCAGGCCCTGGGGTGGGCCTGACGGTAGCTCGCGCGCAGCCGTTCCACGGAAACGTGGGTGTAGAGCTGCGTAGTCGTGAGCGTAGCGTGACCGAGCAGTTCCTGTACGCTACGAAGGTCCGCGCCGCCGTCAAGAAGATGAGTCGCGGCGCTGTGACGTAACCCGTGCGGGCCAAGCGATGGCGCGCCTTTCACCCGTTCGAGTGCCTGATGCACCACCTGTCGGACTTGACGCTGGTTGACCCGACCCCCCCGTTTTCCCAAAAATGCCGCCGCTCCGCTGTTTTCGCTGGTCAGAGCCGGTCTCCCGCGATCCAGCCAGGCATTCACCGCAGTGGCCGCCGGTACTCCGAACGGAACGACGCGTTCCTTACCGCCCTTGCCCAGGACCCGGATCGTGCGACGTTCCCGGTCGATGTCGTCGACGTCGAGCGAACAAAGTTCACCCACTCGGACGCCAGTCGCGTACAGCAGCTCCAGAAGAGCCAGGTCACGGACGAGCATCGGGTCGCCGGCCGGGACCTTGAGAGCTGCCGAACCGGTTTCCGTCAGGCCGTTCTCGACCGCGCCTGCAGCCTCGACCAGAGCGCCCCGGGCCTGGTCCTGGCGCAGGACACCCGGCAGCTGCTGCCCTCGCTTCGGTGCTTGCAGCCGGGCTCCCGGATCGGTGGCGAGCCGTCCACCGCGGAACAGCCAGCGGCTCAGCGCCCGGGCACTCGCCGCCCGCCGCGCCAGACTGGCCCGGGCCTGGCCCGCCGTGGACATCGACGCCAGCCAGGAACGCAGCACGGCGAGCGTGAGCAGGTCGTCGAGCGCCCGATCGGTGCCGACCGCGCTCCGGGCGTGTCGCAGGAGCTCGGTGGCGTCGGTCGAGTAAGCCCGCACGGTGTGCTCGGAGAGGTTGCGCTCCACCGCCAGATGACGGGCGAACTCCTCCACCAGGATTTCGTCGTGTGCATTCCTGACGTACGGGGAATTGAGGACGCCGGCGGGCTCGGTCGATCGGTCAGGGGACTGGTCGGGCATCTGCTCACCGTCCACCTTTCGGGCGTACGGCTCAAGCACAGGGGGCGGTGTGCCGTGCAGGTGTCATGAGCAGGACTAGTCTCCGGGGGATGAATCGACCCCCCGACACACCGGGAAAACGTCTCGTCCGGATCGGTACCCGGTCGTCCCCGATGGCGCTGGCCCAGGTCGAGCGTGTGCGCACCGAGCTCACCGCCCTGGTGCCCGGGCTGACGGTCGAGGTCGTCCCCGTCACCACCAGCGGGGACCGCTGGCCTGGCGCCCTGTCCGACCTCGGTGGCAAGGGCGCCTTCACCAAGGAGGTCGACCAGCTGCTCCTGTCCGGCGAGGTCGACCTGGCCGTGCACTGCATGAAGGACGTTCCCGGCGACCGTCCGGTGCCGGCCGGCACCACGTTCGCCTGCTACCTGGAACGCGACGACGTACGGGACGCCCTCATCCACCCCGGCGGCCTCTCCCTCGACCAGCTGCCCCCGGGCACCCGCATCGGCACCTCCGCCGTCCGTCGCATCGCCCAGCTGTCCCGCCACTACCCGCACCTGACCACCGTGCCGATCCGCGGCAACGCCAACAACCGGCTGGCCAAGCTGGAGGCCGGGCACGCCGACGCCCTCCTGCTCGCCTACTCCGGCCTGGAGCGCATCGGCGAGACGGCACGCGCCACCCAGATCCTCGATGTGGGGACGATGTGCCCGCCGATCGGTGCCGGTGTCCTCGGTCTGCAGTGCCGGGAGAACGACGCGGACACCATCGAACTCGTCGGCCGTCTGGGCAGCACCGACACCTGGCGGCAGACCACGGCCGAGCGGATGCTCCTGCACGTGTTGCAGGGTCACTGCAACAGCCCGATCGCCGGATTCGCGTCGTCCCTGCCCGACGGTCGCCTCACCCTGCGCGCCATGGTCTTCTCCCTGGACGGCAAGACCTCCCTGGAGGCCGAGGAGACCGGCAGCACCTCGGACCCGGTCCTGCTCGGCACCTCCGTCGCCATCACCCTGCTGCGGCAAGGCGCCCGGGAACTGATCGACGAGTCCGCAGACCAGCACTGACGATCGAACGACCGAGCCGCCGGCCGCCGGGGCTGAAGCCAGGACCGGACAGGGCCAACCGACGACTGACGGCAGCTGGTACGTCATCGGCCGGATCCCAGTGGTTTCCGGCGCGAACGGGCAGGGGCCCGGCGCCAGCCGTCACCCTCCCGCTCGGCCAGCCGGCGCAGTTCCAGCCGGGCCAGCGACGCGATCACGGACCTCTCCTGGGCCCCGGTCGTCGTGCACAGCACCGACACCAGCACTCCCTTGCGTGACGGCAGCGCGTCGAGCACGTGCAGGTCGCGGGGCTCGAGGCCGTCGTACTCCGCCGCCGGGACGGTCTCGTCCTCGGCCATGAAAGTCCCGATCGGGCCGACCAGTTCGCAGAGTTCATCGGCTGAGGTGACACAGACCGCGCCGTTGCGGAGCAACCGGTGGGCGCCGTACGACGAGGGTGACGTGATCGGGCCGGGCACCGCCCCGACCGGGATGCTCAGGCGGTCGGCCCAGTTGGCGGTGCCCATCGTGCCCGAGCGGTTGCCGGCCTCGACCACGCAGGTGGCCCGGCCGAGGGCCGCGATGATGCGGTTGCGGAAGATGAAGCGCCATTTCGTCGGCACCTGACCGGGCGGCACCTCGCTGACCAGTGCTCCGTACCTCCCGATCTCACCGATCAGCAGCTCGTTCGTCGGCGGGTAGGCCCGGTCGAGCCCACCGGCCAGCACCGCCAGGGTGGGACCGCTCACGGCGAGCGCCCCTCGGTGCGCAGCCGCGTCGATACCCAGCGCGGCCCCGGAGACGACGGTGATACCCCGGTCCGCACACCCCGTGCCCAGATCGGCGGCCACATGCTCGCCGTAGCTGGTGGCCGCACGCGCCCCGACGATCGAGACCGAGACGACGCACGCCTCGTTCAGGCGCATCGGACCCCGGACGTACAGGCAGAACGGCATCCCGGCCTCCAGCCGGTTCAGGCTGTCGGGCCATTCCGGGTCGGACGGGATCAGCAACCGGCCGCCGAGCATCTGGAGATTGTGCAGGTCACGCGCCGGATCGAGCGCGACAAGACGCTTGACATAACGCTCCTCGCCGAGCCCGGCCCGCACCTCGGCCAGCGCGGCCACGGCACCCCGGCGGGCCACCAGCTCACCGGCCCGGACGTCTCCCGGCTCCGCCAGCCTGCTCCAGGCCACCCGGGCCAGACGCTCCTCGTGATCGGCATCGTCGCCGGCACTCCACTGCCCGCCGCCCCCGCCACGACCAGACCCGTCACGATCAGCTACCCCGACCCCATCCATGCCGTCGCGCACCGCCCCGCCGACCGCGTCGTCCTCTGTTTCCGACGTGCCCTCTCTGCCCACCCGGAGGTCATCCAGCTCGATCGCGTCCGTCTCACCGATCTCCGTCGTGGGTGAAAGGCCTCCGATCATCGGAACATCACCCAGCTCGATTCCGGGCGGCCGGTTCCGGACCGTCCACACTCCCTCCGGGTTCTCCCGGATCGTCTCTCCCCCGCTCACACCGACACCTGGCCACGCCGGCGTAACATCAGCGCCCGGGACACGTCGTCGCGGTCGGGCTCGGAGCGTCCCGCCAGGTCGGCAACAGTCCAGGAAACTCTCAACACCCTGTCGTGGCCGCGAATTGAGAGCCGGCCGTTGTCCAGCGCCCGGTCGACGTCCTGGGTCACCTTCGGGGAGAGTCTCAGTGGCCCCCGTAGGTAGCTGCCGGAGATCTCACCGTTGCAGGTCCACGAGGTGCCGACCAGCCGGTCCCGGGCGATCGCCCGGGCCGCCAGAACCCGGCGTCTCACGGTGGCGGAGCTCTCCGCCCGGTCTCCCGCCGCCATGTCGGCACGGGACACCGGCAGCACGTCGACCTGTAGGTCGACCCGGTCGAGTAACGGACCCGAAAGCCTGGACAGGTACCGTCGTCGCGCCACCGGGGCGCACACACAGTCCAGCCCCTTACCGACGGCGAAACCGCACGGGCACGGATTGCTGGCCAGGACCAACAGGAATCGCGCCGGGAAGCGGGCGCTGCCGTTGGCCCGGTGGATCACCAGGTCGCCGTGCTCGAGAGGCTGCCGCAGCGAGTCCAGCACCTGACTGTGAAACTCGCCCGCCTCGTCCAGAAACAGGATGCCCCGATGCGCCAGCGAGGCAGCTCCCGGATGCGGGAGCCCGCTGCCACCGCCGACCATCGAGACGACGGTGCAGGTGTGATGCGGGTTCTGGAACGGCGGACGGCGAATCAGGCCGGTCTGTGGATCGAGGGTGCCGGCCACCGAGTGCACCGCCGTCACCTCCACTGCCTCGTCGTCGTTCAGGTCGGGCAGAAGCCCCGGCAACCGGGAGGCGAGCAACGTCTTCCCGGTGCCGGGCGGCCCCATCAGCAGCAGGTGATGCCCTCCGGCGGCGGCGAGTTCCAGGGCCTGGCGGGCCTCTGTCTGGCCGATCACGTCGGACAGGTCGGGCTGCGGGCCGGAACGGACCGGGTTCCGCAGCGGGGCCAGATCTCGGGGCCGAACCAGCACGTCGCCCGGGTCCACCGAATCGTCGACGGACTCGGCGAGGGGGACGCTCCGCGGCGAGATCTGCAGCAGCGCAGGCTGATGCGCCTGGACCGGCGCGCCTGCGGCGGTGCCGCCGTGCAGGTGGATCAGATCGGCGAGGGTACTCATCGCGTGCACCCGGGCGCCGGGCACCAGCCGGGCCTCGGCGGCATTGGCCGCGGGCACGACCACGTCGGGATGCCCGCTGCGCACCGCCGCGAGCGTCGCCGGCAGCACTCCCCGCACCGGGCGGGCCCGGCCGTTGAGCCCGAGTTCGCCGATGTGGACGTAGTTCTGCACCACGGACGTGTCCAGCACCGCCTGGGCGGTGAGCAGGGCCACCGCGATAGCCAGGTCGAACCCGCTACCGGCCTTGGGGAGCGCCGCCGGGGACAGATTCACCGTGATGCGACGCTGCGGCAGGGGGTGCCCGGAGTTGGCACAGGCGGCCCGCACCCGGTCACGGGACTCGGTGAGCGAGGCGTCGGGCAGTCCGACCAGGGTGAAAGCCGGTAGCCCCAGAGCAATGTCGGCCTCCACGTCGATCACGTGCCCGGCCATGCCGACGATGGCGACGGACAGCGCCCGGCCCATCGCCATCAGAGCACCCCCTTCAGGTGCACCATGCGCGTGGTGCCGCTGGACGGGCGCACGATGCCGACCACGTCGACGCGCACGTCGCGGAAGAACCGGTCCTGCGACGCCAGCCAGAAGCCGGTCAGGCGGCGCAGCCGACTCACCTTCACGGCGGTGACAGCCTCGAACGGGTCACCCGCCCGGAGCGACTGCCGGGTCTTCACCTCGCACACGACCAGGCACTGACCTTCCAGCGCCACCAGGTCGATCTCCCCGACCCGGCACCGCCAGTTGCGTGCCATGATCTGACAGCCCGTCGCCCTCAGGTGGGCGGCCGCCAGATCTTCTCCGTACCGGCCGAGTTCGGCCTTCGCCATCTGCATGGTCAAAAGCCTGCGACGCGAGCCCGTTCCCCGTCAGCCGCGAAAGGCCACCTGTGGACAAACCCCGGGTCTTGCCTACCTGGGGAAAAACCGGCCGGTGGAGAACCGGACCTCAGTGATGCATCGAGGAACCGCACTCCGAGCAGAAGGCCGCCCCCGGAACGTTCTTCGTGGACTCGCAGCCCGGGCAGGCCTGCTTCTGCTGGAACTGCTGGCCGCAGCTGGAGCAGAACTTGCCGCCGTCCACCTTCGCGGAGCAGTGCGGGCAGGTGACCACGCTGCGCGCGGAGACGTCGAGGTCCTTGTTCCAGTCGACGGACCGGGCCTGGTCGTACATCTGCTGCACCTGGGCCTGGGACTGGGCGCGGGACAGTTCCTCGTGCACGAACGGTGAGCACCGGGCGCACTGGCCGACCTGGTCGTTCCAGCAGACCTGGTGACACACCCAGTCGCTGCAGCCCCGGCACTGGCGGAACTCGTGGCGGACGGTCTCGACCGCCTCGCTCATCGCCTTGTCCTTGGCCGCGGAATTGGTTCCGCGGTCCCAGTAATTGGCCAGGTTGCCGATCCGGCCGGCGTTCCCGCCGAGGAAGTTGCCGACGGTGCGCAGAACGTTCTGCGCCATCTCCACCTTGTCCCGCACGAACGGGGACCGGTGACCGTTGCCGCAACGCTCGCAGTAGAACTCGAACTGGAAGCCGTCGTTGTTCGAGAGGTCACGGACGTTGTCGGTGAACGCATAGTGCTGGGACACGACGGACATGTTAGGTGCCTATGGCCTGCGAATACAGCTTTCCGGACAGCTTTCGCGCCGTCGGCTCAATCGTGGCCGTCCCGGCGTTTGGTGCCGATGGCACGCGTCGGGCGAGGGTGCACCCCCGCATCCGTAGAACCCTGAGCGAAAATAAGGGGACGAATCCGTCGAACGGGGCGTTGAACCGGACGTGATCTGTCGGGGGGCACCACTAGAGTCGGCCGCGTCATGATGATCTCGGTCGAGAACCTCACCAAACGCTACGGCGCTGTCACCGCGCTCGACGGGCTGACCTTCGCCATCGAGCCAGGTGTTGTCGGTCTGGTCGGCGCCAACGGCGCCGGCAAGTCCACGATGATCAAGATCCTGCTCGGGCTGCTGCCCGCCACCACCGGCGGTGCCCGGGTGCTGGATCTCGACGTCGCCACCGACGGCCCCACCATCCGGCAACGTGTGGGCTACATGCCCGAGCACGACTGCCTTCCGGCCGACATGTCGGCCACCGAGTTCGTGCTGCATATGGCGCGCATGTCCGGGCTCCCGCTGACCGCGGCCCGTGAGCGCACCGCGGACACGTTGCGCCACGTCGGTCTCTACGAGGAGCGGTACCGCTCCATGGGAGGTTACTCGACCGGCATGAAACAGCGGGTCAAGTTGGCGCAGGCCCTCGTTCACGACCCGGGCATGCTGCTGCTCGACGAGCCCACGAACGGTCTCGACCCGGCCGGGCGCGACCAGATGCTCGCGCTGCTGCGCCGGATCGGCACCGAGTTCGGCATCCCGATGCTCGTCACCTCCCACCTGCTGGGCGAACTCGAGCAGGTGTGCGACCACATCGTGGTGGTGGACGGCGGCCGGCTGCTGCGCTCCACCTCCACCGCGGACGTCACCTCCGCCAGCCGCATCCTGGCGATCGAGGTGAACGAGCGGGTCGACGACCTGGGCCGGGCCCTGCACGCCGCAGGCCTCTCGGTACACCCCGCCGGGCGGCAGATCGAGGTGGAACTGGTCGACGACAGCACCTACGACATCGTGCTCGACACCGTGGTGCAGCTCGGCGTGGGTCTGCACCGGCTGGAGCGCCGCCGCCACCGGATGGCCGAGATCTTCCGCGCCGACCCCACTCTCGACCCGAACGGCCAAAACCTTCAGGACAGCCAGGGCGCCCCGAACGGCGTCGCGCAGTCCGCGGCCGCGGAACTGCAGCAACGCTGGGCCTCGACCGCCGGCCCGGGAGCGCCGGGCACACCGCACCACGATCAGCGACCGGACGAGGGGAGACAGCGATGAGCAGCAACGGCGGTGTCATCCACGACATCGGGTTCCGGCACTACGACGGGCCCCGACTGGGCCGGGGTTACCTGATCCGGTCGCTGTACGTCGAGAGCCTGCGGGGCTGCTACGGTCTCGGCCGCTCGGCCAAGTCCAAGATCATGCCGTTCCTGCTGCTCACGGTGCTGGTCGCCCCGGCGGTCATCATCGCGGTGGTGGCGGGCGTGACGAGCATGAAGAAGCTGCCGGTCGACTACGTGGGATACATGTTCGCCCTGGAGTCGGCGATCGCGATCTTCCTGGCCGCGCAGGCGCCGGCCACGGTGTCGCGTGACCTCCGGTTCCGGGTGATGCCGCTGTACCTGTCGCGGCCGCTGTCACGCAACGACTACGTCGCCGCCAAGTACGGTGCGATGAGCACGGCGCTCTTCATCCTCATCGCGGTGCCGCAGACGGTGCTGTTCATCGGCGCCCTACTGGCCAAGATGTCGTTCTGGCCGAACGCGAAAGACTGGGCCGCAGGGCTTCTCGGAGCACTACTCCTGTCCCTGGTGCTGGCCGGGATCGGCCTGCTGATCGCCTCGATCACTCCGCGGCGGGGCTTCGGAGTCGCCGCGGTGATCACCGTGTTGCTACTCCTGAGCCTGGTCAGCGGAGCCCTGGCGTCCCTGGCGGACATCAACGGCCATCCCGACCTGGCCGGCTACTTCGCCCTGCTGAACCCGGTCTCCCTGGTTCAGGGTGTGTTGCACTGGCTGGTCGACGCCGACGTCTCCTACCCGCAGCCACCGCCCGGCACGACGGGCGGCCTGGTGTTCACCGCCGCGATGTTCGTCGTGATCGCCGGCTGCTACACCCTCCTTCTCGCCCGCTATCGGAAGGTGTCGGCGTCATGACCGCAACACTCCCCTACGCGCCACGCGCCGAAGCGGCCCCGGTCGAGATGAAGCTCGAGCAGGTCAGCCGCTGGTTCGGGAACGTCGTCGCGGTGAACGACGTCTCGATGACCGTCCGGCCCGGCGTGACTGGGCTGCTGGGCCCCAACGGCGCGGGCAAGTCCACCCTGATCCACCTGATGAGCGGTTTCCTGCCGCCCTCGTCGGGCACGGTCACCGTGAACGGCGAGCCGACCTGGCACAACGAGAGCATCTACCGCCGCATCGGCCTGGTGCCGGAACGGGAGGCGATGTACGACGGCGTCTCCGGCTGGAACTTCGTCCTGGCCAACGCGAAACTGCACCGGCTGCCCGACCCTCGGGCCGCGGCGCAGCGGGCCATCGAGACCGTGGACATGCAGGCCGCCTCCTCGCGTGACGTGGGCACCTACTCCAAGGGCATGAAGCAGCGCATCAAGATGGCGACCGCCCTGGTGCACGACCCGGACGTGCTGCTGCTGGACGAGCCCTTCAACGGCATGGACCCACGCCAGCGCCTGCAGCTGATGGACCTGATGACCGAACTCGGCCGCAGCGGCCGGGTGGTGCTGTTCAGCTCGCACATCCTCGAGGAGGTCGAGCAGATCGCGGCGGGGATCGAGGTGATGGTGGCTGGGCGGCACGCGGCGTCCGGCGACTTCCGCGAGATCCGCCGCCTGATGACCGAGCGCCCGCACCAGTACACGATCCGCTCCAGCGACGACCGCGCCCTGGCCGCAGCGCTGATCGCCGACGGTTCCACCTCCGGGGTGGAGCTGGGACACAAGACCGGGTCTCCCCTGCTCAACGTGCAGGCCACCGACTTCAACCGGTTCGCCCACCGCCTGCCGGTCTTCGCCCGGGAACGAGGGATCCGCCTGTACGAGGTCACACCGGCCGACGAGTCGCTGGAAAAGGTCTTCTCCTACCTGGTGAACCGATGAACGCCACCGTCGCCGGGCTCACCTGGCACAGTCTGGTCGGCCGACGCCGCGCCCTCCTGCTGTTCGTCCTCCCTGTCGTCCTGATTGCCCTCGCCGTGCTGGTGAGGCTGGTCAGCGGCGAGTCCAGCGGCAGCGCGACCGATCTGCTGGGCTCGTTCTCGCTCGGCTTCCTGATCCCGCTGCTCTGCCTGATCGCCGGCACCGGCGCGATCGGACCGGAGATCGACGACGGATCGATCGTCTACCTGCTGGCGAAACCGCTGAACCGGTACGTGATCGCGATCAGCAAATGGATCGTCGCCATCGGCGTGATCGTGCTGTTCGGTGTACTGCCCACCCTGGTCGCCGGTTTCATCCTGGCGGGCAACCAGGACGGCGTCGCCACCGGTTTCGCCACCGGGGCGCTGCTGGCCGGCGTCGCCTACATCACCGTCTTCCTGCTGCTGGCCGTGATCACCCGCAACGCGGTCGTGATCGGCCTGCTCTACGCCCTGGTCTGGGAAGCCGCGATCGGCGGGTACGTACCCGGCGCCCAGACTCTCAGCATCCAGCAGTGGGCCCTGGCTGTCACCGAGAAGATGCTCGGTGACTCCGCCCCGGCTCTCGGGGTGGACTCGGCTGTCGGGCTGACCACAGGGCTGGTGCTGCTGTTCGTGGTGAGCCTCGGCGGGCTGGTCTACACCGGCTTCCGCCTTCGCAGCATCCGGATCAACGGCGAGGAGTAGAGCGCCAAACAGCGAACTGCCCACCACCACGAAGGTGCGGGCAGTTCGCTGTTACGTGTTCAGCTCGCGTTACCGAAGCCACCGTTCTTCGGCAGTTGCAGGTCGTTCGGGGTGAGTTCCTCGACGTTCACGTCTTTGAACGTGACCACCTTCACCGCCTTCACGAACCGGGCGGGGCGATACACGTCCCACACCCAGGCATCACTCATCGAGACCTCGAAGTAGACCTCGCCGTCTGCGGAACGCACCTGCAGATCTACCTGGTTGGCCAGGTAGAAACGACGTTCGGTCTCGACCACGTAACTGAAGAGACCGACCACGTCGCGATACTCGCGATAGAGCTGGAGCTCCATCTCGGTCTCGTAGTTCTCCAGGTCTTCGGCGCTCATCTGGCCTCCCCTCGGGTTCCGGTCAGCGGGGTGAGGACCGTCCGGGTTCGCCAGGCCTGCCGTCGCTCGTTCATACCTGCCGCTTGCTCCTGTGTGCCGCTGGTCGGGACCGTCACTCACTGACAGGACATGATTACCACCTGCCCGCACCAGCGCGCTCGCGGCCCCGCTTTCGTCCCATGATGGCGCAGAACGCAGCGTCCGGTGACTCATGCCGCGCGGCTCTTCGCCACAGACGCGCCGGCCTCCACCGAATCGCCCCGTCCCGGCCTGCAACAACACCCCGACCGGTCCGGCACCCCCACGAAAAATAGAGCCCCAAGGGGCCGGTGGGGTCAGAGCAGAGGACGCGGGTGGGCACCGACCAAGTTTCCACGGGAGCGCTGTGAATCGGGTCAATGGAAATCCGGGAAGTCCGGATCCAGCGAACCGGACCAGCGGAGACGGGCCAGACGAACCAGGCCCGCGAACCAGGGGCCAGTGCGAACCTGGCCAGTGCGAACCTGGCCAGTGCGAACCAGGGGCCAGTGCGAACCAGGGGCCAGTACGAACCAGGACCTGTACGAACCAGGACCTGTACGAACCAGGCCGCACCAACCCGGGGCCATTGCGGACCGGGTCAATGCGGACCCTGGACCTGTACGAACCAAGCCCGCGCGAACCAGGACCTGTACGAACCAGGCCCGTACGAGCCGGGACTCATACGAACCAGGCCCGCGCCAACCCGGGGCCAATGCGGACCGGGCCAATGCGGACGCGAGACCTGTACAAACCAAGCCCGCGCAGAACAAGCCCGTACAGACCAGGCCCGTAGGAACCCAGTCCAGAAAAAACCAGCCAAGGTCGAAGACCACGAACCTCTTCGGTTCCCCACCTCAGCCCGCATCCATGATCGGGTAATTTCCGTGCGCCCTGACCGCACGGAAATTACCCGATCATGGATGCAAGGCCTCTTGGATGGCCCGGCGAACGGGGCGGTCTCGGATGGGGCGGCCCATCCTGAGCGAATCCGGCCCAGCAGAACTAGCGTGAGCGAACCCCGCCCAACGAACCCGCCCGTGAACCCCAGCCAAGCGAACCCCGGCTTGGTGACCCCCGGCTGAGCGAACCCCGGCTTGGTGAACTCGCCTGGGCGAACCCCCGCCGAGCGAACCGACAGCATCGGCTCAGCTCAGCGCCAGCCCCAGCTCCACCCCGCCCCAGGCCAGCGCCAGCCCGACCCCGATCGACACGAGCACGTACCCGGTAGCCGCACCGAACCGATTCTGCCGGGCCAGTTGCACTACCTCGAAGCTGAACGTGCTGTAGGTGGTGAACGCCCCGCACCACCCCGTCCCGGCTGCCGCCAGCACCTCGCTGCCGATCGCCCCGCCCGCGGCCAGTCCCATGAGCAACCCGAGCGCGGCCGATCCGGACAGGTTGATGAGCAGCGTGCCCAGGGGTAACCCGCCGGGGTGACGGTCCTTCACCCAGCCATCCAGGAGATACCGGCACGGCGCCCCGACCGCAGCGCCGAGGGCGACCATCAGCGGGATCACGGGAGATCCTCCGGCCCCGACTCGTCCGGAAAGCCGGACGGGCCAGACGGGGTGGAGTGGCCGGACAAGGTGGAAGGGCCGGGCGGGCTAGACGAGGTGGACGAGCCCGACGACGTGGACGGCCCGAGTCGGCCGGGCAAGGTAGACGGGCCAGACCGGGTGGACGGACCGGACCGAGTGGACGGGCCAGACCCGGTGGACGGACCGGACCGAGTGGACGGGCCAGACCCGGTGGACGGGCCAGACCAAGTGGACGGGCCAGACCAAGTGGACGGGCCAGACCCGGTGGACGGGCCAGACCAAGTGGACGGGCCAGACCAAGTGGACGGGCCAGACCCGGTGGACGGGCCAGACCAAGTGGACGGGCCAGACCCGGTGGACGGGCCAGACCAAGTGGACGGGCCAGACCCGGTGGACGGGCCAGACCCGGTGGACGGGCCAGACCCGGTGGACGGGCCAGACTGAGTAGACGGAGTGGAAGGGGCCTCCCGCCGCGACGAACCGGGCGGGGCCGTGCCCACGAACACCGTGACCAAGGCCTGCCCGGCGACAACGGCCAGTAACGCCCCGGCCAGGGTGAGCGTCACGTATCCCCCGGCGGCCAGAGAACGACCCGCGTCGATGAGGTGAAAGGTGTCGGTGCTGTAGGTGGAGAAGGTGGTGAAGCCCCCGAGAACACCGACCCCGAAAAACAGCCGGGTCAGGGGATGTTCCCGAGGAGAACCAGCGAGCAGAGCCATCAGTGCGCCCATGAACAGCCCACCCGCGATGTTGATGGCCACCACCGCCCAGGGAAAGGTGCCGGGCGCGGCAGGTATCAGGAGCGTCAGGCCGTAGCGGGCCTCCGCGCCGATCACCCCGCCCAGAGCGATCAACCCGAGCACCGCGGCACTCGCCCGGTGAGCCCCCGACCCACCGCCGATCTCCTCCGCCCGGGAGGCGCCACCCATCACGGGAAGAGCGTCAGCTCTTCGTGGTCGTACCCCACTGCCCGGCTGTGCTTCGGAGGTGCCAGCTCCGCCGGACGGCCACCGGCCGCCACCGGCGACCCGGCATCAACGACGACCCCCGCAACCCCGGCGTCACCCGCGTCCTCAATCTGCGCGTCCACCAACCCGTCAGCGCCCACCAACCCGTCAGCGCCCACCAGGCCTTCCGCGTCCACCAACCCGTTCGCGACGTCCTCGGTGACCTCGTCGGGAACCGGGCCCAGGGCGTCCGCCAGTTCGACGGCGTCTTCCTGAGACCCCAGCCCGTCCAGATCCAGCGTCTCGCCGTACACCCCGTCGGAGCCCGGGATGTTCCAGGAGAGCCGGTGCAACCGGCTCGGACCCAGACGCCGGAGCGCGGCCAGGTGATCGGGCGCGGAGTAGCCCTTGTTGAGTTCCCAGCCGTACCCCGGGAACTCGTCGGCGAACTCAACCATCAGGCCATCCCGCTCGACCTTGGCCAGCACGCTGGCAGCAGCCACGGCCGCGCACCGGAGGTCGGCCTTCACCTGCGTGACCACCCGCGCGGGCACGATCGACACGATCGGCACCCCGTCGACGAAGGTCAGAGGATGCCCGACAGCCACCGGGGTCTCCTCGAAGTCGAACAGCGCCGGGCCCTGCGGAGCCTCCTCGACCGCCTCGACCGGCATGCTCAGCCAGTCGTGCGACCCGTCCAGCAGTGCGCAGTCGGGCTTCACCTCGAGCGTGGCGAACGCCCGGGCAGCCGCCAGACGCAGACCGGCGATGATGCCGATCTCGTCGATCTCGTCCGCCGCAGCGTGCCCGACCGCACTCATCGGGGCCCAGCGACGCAGCTTCGGCACGAGTTTCTCGCGGGCCGCGGGGGCCAGGAGCTTAGAGTCGCGCACACCGGTCGGCGCCGAGGGCGTCTCCAGGTCCACCACGACGATCCCGACGGTGACCGGGCCGGCCAGCGAACCGCGACCGACCTCGTCGATCCCCGCGACGAAACGATGACCCTCGCGCAGCAGCTTGCGCTCCTCGCGCAGCGTGGGCGGCTGTGCCGACAACTTCTTCAGCAACGCCTTCTTCGCCGCGGCCTTACGGGCCTTTGCCCGCTGCGCGGCGGCCTGCTGGGCCAGGGCCTTCTTCGTCGGCGGCCTGGGAGCGGACGCCGGGGTCATCGTGCAGTCACCACCTGGTAGTCGACGGAAGAGCGAAAGTCCGGATTCATTCGGACTGCCCGACGCTACCTGACTTGAGGGGGAACTTGGCGCGATGGGGCAGAAGTTGCGCGTGTTCTACGACGAGTCCACGGCGTCGAACACCTCGGACGGGTTCGTCAGCGGCGACATCCGTTTCAGCGGCCACACCCGGGCGAACGCGACACCCACCACGTTGTCGATCGGCACGGTGCCGTCGGCGTTGTCGCGGTGGTAGCGGGAGTCGGCCGAGTCGCCCCGGTTGTCACCCATGACCCAGACGTGGTCGGCCGGCACCGTGACCGTGAACTCGTCCTCGCTGGGGGCACTTCCGGTCTTCACGTACGGTTCGTCGACCGGCGTGCCGTTGACCGTGACCCGCCCCTGCTTGTCGCAGCAGACCACCTTGTCGCCGGGCAGGCCGATGAGGCGCTTGATCAGGTGGTTGTCGGCGTCACTGGGCATCAGGCCGACGAACATCAGCGCACTGTGCACACGTTCCACGGTCGGGCTGCTCGCGGGGGTCTTCTCGGACGCGGGCAGCCAGCCGCCCGGGTCCTGGAACACCACGATGTCGCCGCGGTTCAGGGTGAACGGGCCGGGCGTCATCTTGCTCACCAGCACCCGGTCGCCGACCTGGAGGGTGTTCTCCATCGACGACGAGGGGATGAAGAACGCCTGCATCAGGTAAGTCTTGATCAGCAACGACAGGCCCAGAGCGATGAGCAGCACCAGGAAGACCTCGCGGACGAGGAACCCGGCGGCCTGGACCGGGGTGAGCGGCGGGTCTTCCGGCTTCGGCCGGTGGGCCAGGGGGCGGAACTTGCCCGGTCCGGACTTCTTCGGGCGCGGGGGCTTCCCGGCGCGCACCCGCTCGGCGTCAAGGGCGTCGCGACGGCTCATCCCCCGCGGGCGGCTCGCCGGGGTGCGGCGGGCGCGCCGCCAGGCCTCCTCGCCCTCGTCCGGGTCGGGTCGCCCCGGGGCGCGATGCGAGCTCACGCCTGAGGTCACGGAGCCGGGACGTTCACGAACGTCGAGGACGGGTTACGCAGCAGGCTGAAGCGGTCCAGCGGCCAGACGTTCACGAAGGCACGGCCGACGATGTTGTCCTCCGGCACCATCCCGTTGTTGATGTCGGGGTGGTAGCGGGAGTCCTGGGACACCGAACGATGGTCGCCCAGCACCCAGATGTGCCCGGCGGGAACCGTCACGGAGAACGTCTTCTCGCTCGGCTCGTCGCCCGGGTAGAGGTACGGCTCGTCGATCGGCACACCGTTGACGGTCACCCGCCCCTGGTCGTCGCAGCAGGCGACGGTGTCGCCCGGCAGGCCGATGACGCGCTTGATCAGGTGGTCGTCCGAGTTGCTGGGCACCAGCCCGACGAAACTCAGGGCCTGGTGGACGCGGCCCGCGGGGACCGCCGTGCTGTCACCGAGCCAGCCGCCCGGGTCCTGGAAGACCACGATGTCGCCGCGGTGCAGGTCGAACGGGCCGGGCGTCAGCTTGCTCACCAGCACCCGGTCACCGGTCAGGAGCGTGTTCTCCATCGACGGGGAGGGGATGAAGAACGCCTGCACCAGGAAGGTCTTGATCAGCAGGGACAGACCGAGCGCGATGACGAGCACCAGCGCGAGCTCCCGCACCAGGGCGAAGAAGGCCGCGACCGGCCCAGGGGCGGGCTTGTCCACCTTGGTGTCCTCGGGGACGTCCGCCGGGGTCTCGGCGGCTGCCGATCCGGACGCGTTCCACGGGTCTGAGGGGGTCACCGGTTCCTCCGATGCGTACTGGTCACCGTCGGCCCTCATCGGCCGGACCCGTCGTCGAGACCGCCGATACGTGACACCGGCCAGTAGATGCCGGCGACCTTCCCGATCACCCGGTCGACGGGCACGGTGCCTCCTCCGGGGGAGCCGAGATGAGCGCGCGAGTCGGCGGATTCGGAACGGTGGTCACCCATCACCCAGAGCCGGTCCTGCGGTACCTCGATGTCGAAGGCGACCTCGCTGGGGAGATTGCCCTCGGCCACGTAGGCCTCGTCGATCGCCGTGCCGTTCACCGTCAGACGTCCCTGGGAATCACAGCAGGCAACGTGGTCACCGGGCAGGCCTATCACTCGCTTGACGTAGTCGTGAGATCCGACGGGCATGCTGAAGACGGAGGCGAGGCCGCGGCCGACACTGCCGAGCAGGGTGTCGGGGCCATCGTCTTCCGCGTCGAACACCCCGGAGCCGTTGAAGACGATCACGTCGCCCCGGTGGATGTCGCCGAACGTGTAGGAGAGGCGGGAGACCAGCACCCGGTCGCCGATCTGCACCGTCGGCTCCATCGAGCCGGTGGGCACCACGAACGACTGCACGATGAGGGCCCTCACCAGGGCGATCGTCACCGCGACGGCGATCAGGACGACGACGGCCCGCCGTAGCGGGCTCGCCGGGGAACGATCAGGCATCGCCGGGCGGGGCGACGTCGGCGCGGTCCGGCCGGTCAGCACCCGATCCCACCCCTTCTTCAGACTCGGCGGCAGGGGCGGTCACAGTGACCCTGCCGGGGTGATTCCAATGAACTTCTGCACCACAGTGTCTGCTGGCGCCGATCCTCGCACGCGGACGGCACGAACGGCGCCGAACCACGCGCCCGGCAACGGCGGGCAACGATTCACAGCTTCTCATCCCAAGCTGTGCCAGCCGAACGCAGAGGGTGCCGGACGGGGCAAAGCGATCCGGCCCCGGCTCCCGTCGGGAGCCAGGGCCGAATGCGGTGGAACGGGTTGATCAGTGTCGATCAGGGGTGAAGTCAGCGCGCGGGGATCGCGTCGCGCTTCTCCTTGATCTTCGCGGCCTTACCGCGCAGCGAGCGCAGGTAGTACAGCTTGGCGCGACGCACGTCACCGCGGGTCGCGACCTCGATCTTCTCGATGATCGGGGAGTGCACCGGGAAGGTGCGCTCGACGCCGACGCCGAAGCTGACCTTGCGGACGGTGAAGGTCTCGCGGACGCCACCACCCGAGCGGCGGATCACGACGCCCTGGAAGAGCTGCACACGGGAGCGCGTGCCCTCGATGACGCGGACGTGAACCTTCAGGGTGTCACCGGCGCGGAAGGCGGGGACGTCGGTGCGCAGCGATGCTGCGTCGAGACTGTCGAGTGCGTGCATGAGAAAGTCGCTCTCTCGCAGATGCCACAGGTCACCAGCGAAGGTAGAAGGTTCTACGGTTCACGGTCGTGCCCGGCTCTGACGTCGGTTCCGCGCTCTCCCCCTGTGGCAGGGGCGCAGCCGACAGGCGGCACGAGAATTCAGTCTGCCACAGGGTCGGTCACGGGCTGAAATCGGGAGCCCGCCGGCTCCCACCCCTCGTCCAGCAGCACGGCGCGGTCGTTCTTGTCGGTGCCTTCGGGATCGAGGACGCCGATGAGGTCGGGGCGGCGACGTGCGGTCCGGCGGAGGCGCTCGTCCCGGCGCCAGCGATCGATCTGGGCGTGGTGCCCCGACATCAGCACGGGCGGCACCTCGCGGTCCTGCCACACCGCCGGCTTGGTGTACACCGGGTACTCCAGCAGGCCGTCCTCGTGGCTTTCCTCGACGAGGCTCTCGGCGTTGCCGATGACCCCGGGGATCAGCCGGGCGACGGCCTCGACCACGGCCAGCACGGCCACCTCGCCGCCGTTGAGCACGTAGTCGCCGAGGCTGAACGGCTGCACCGGCATCAGCGTGGCGGCGTGCTCGTAGACCCGCTCGTCGATGCCCTCGTAGCGGCCGCAGGCGAAGGCCAGCCAGTCCTGCCGGGCGAGCTCGCGGGCCATCGCCTGGGTGAACGGCTTCCCGGAGGGACTGGGCACCAGCAGCGTGGGCCGGGCCTCGCCCTGGGCGAGGGTCTCCAGCGCCTCCGCCCACGGCTCCGGCTTCATCACCATGCCGGCGCCGCCCCCGGCCGGGGCGTCGTCGACGGTGCGGTGCCGGTCGTGGGTGAAGTCCCGCAGGTCGTGCACGGTCAGATCGAGCAGACCGGTGCGCCGGGCCTTGCCGATGAGCGAGAGGTCGAGCGGCGTCAGGTAGTCCGGGAAGATCGAGAAGACGTCGATGCGCATCTAGTCGTCGATGTCTTCCAGAAGACCGGCCGGGGCGTCGATGACGATCCGGCCGCCGGGCACGTCCACCTCGGGCACGATTGCCCCGACGAACGGCACGAGCCGGTTCTCGCCCTTGACGGTGCGCACGACCAGGAGATCCTGGGCGCCCGGGTGCTGCACGGCGACGATCTCGCCGAGCTTCTCCCCCGCCGGGTCGACCGCTGCCAGCCCGACCAGTTCGTGGTCGTACCAGGCGTCAGGTTCGTCGGAGGCCTCCGGCAGCTCGACCTCGAGCACCGCGTTGCGCAGTGCCTCGGCCGTGGTGCGGTCGGTGATCTCTTCGAAAGTCAGTAGCAGCGTGCCGTTGTTGTCACGGACGCGGCCGAGGGTGAGCGAGGTGGCGATGTTCGCCGCCGCCAGGGAACGGCGAAGGGAGCCGTCCTCCACGTGGAGGACGACTCCCGTCACGAACCGCTGGTCCGGAGCATCAGTGCGGACCTCGATACTCACCTCGCCGCGCAGACCGTGGGCACGACCAATCCTTGCAACCACGAGACGCACGGTGAGTTGGTTCTCCTGCTAGGTGGGTCGGGTCAGCGGCCGCGGTCGACGTCGACGACGTCGACACGGACCGGCTCACCGTTGGAGATGGCCTTGACCACGGTGCGCAGCGCCGTGGCCGTACGACCGGAACGACCGATCACCCGGCCGAGGTCTTCGGGGTGGACCCGGACCTCGAGCAGGGAACCCCGCCGCAGCGAGCGACTGCGCACGACCACGTCGTCCGGATGGGCGACGATGCCGCGAACCAGGTGCTCCAGCGCGTCGGTGAGCACGTCAGGCCTGCTCGGCCGGAGCCTCGGCCGCAGCCGGCTTCTCCTCGGCCTTGGCCTCGGCCTTCGCCTCGGTCTTCGCTTCGGCCTTCTCCGCCTTCTCAGCCTTCGCCTTGGCGTCGTCGTCCTTGCGCTTGGCGCGCAGGGTCTTGGCCTCGTTCTCGTTCAGGCCCTTCGCCTCGGCGAAGCCCGAACGGTCTTCGACCTTGGGCTCGGCAACGCGCAGGGTGCCCTCGGCGCCCGGCAGGCCCTTGAACTTCTGCCAGTCACCGGTCACCTTGAGGATGGCCGTGACCTGCTCGGTCGGCTGCGCGCCGACACCGAGCCAGTACTGGGCGCGCTCACTGTTGACCTCGATGACCGACGGGTCGTGGGTCGGGTGGTACTTACCGATCTCCTCGATCGCGCGACCGTCACGCTTGGTGCGCGAGTCGGCGACAACGATGCGGTAGTACGGCGCGCGGATCTTGCCCATCCGCTTGAGACGGATCTTGACTGCCACTGAAGTGGACTCCTCATATGCATGGATGCGGCCGCACCTTTCCTCCGGAGTGGGGTTTCCGGTGGATCGGATGAGCCTTGGACTCGGCAACGCCTGCGGTGAGAGGGTCCGCACCGGCCGGGTTCAGCCGACCATTCTGCCAGATGTCACAGCTCCACGAAGCACGACCGCACTCGGCGCGCTCAGGAGCCGCAGATCCAGGCGGGGATCGGCCTCGTAGACCACCAGATCGGCGGGTGCGCCCTCGGCCAGGGAGGGCTTGCCCAGCCAGGACCGCGCCGACCAGCAGGCGGCGTCGAGTGCGGCGGTGCGCGGCAGCCCGGCCGCGTGCAACTGCGTCACCTCGGAGGCGACGAGTCCGTGCGGCAGCGAGCCACCCGCGTCCGTTCCGCAGTAGACCGGCACGCCCTCCTCGTAGGCCGCGCGCACCGTCTCGTACCGGCGCCGGTGCAGGGCCAGCAGGTGGGCCGCGTAGAGCGGGAACTTCTCCTGCGCCTTCGCCGCGATCTGCGGGAAGGTGGCGATGTTGATCAAAGTGGGGACGATCGGCACACCGCTTCTCGCGGCTTGCGTGCGCGTGTGGTCACCCAGGCCGGTGGCGTGCTCGACGCAGTCGACACCGGCGGCGAGAAGATCCGGCAGACACTCCTCACCGAAGCAGTGCGCGGTCACCCGGGCGCCCTCGGCGTGGGCGGCGGCCATCCCCGCGGTGAGCGCGTCGAGAGGCCAGCAGGGTGCGAGATCGCCGGTGTCGCGGTCGATCCAGTCGCCGACGATCTTGACCCAGCCGTCGCCGAGCCGGGCCTGCGCCGCCATCATCGCGGGCAACTGACCGGGCTCGATCTCGTGGGCGTAGTTGCGCAGGTAGCGGCGGGTGCGGGCGATGTGCCGCCCGGCCCGCACGATCACCGGCAGGTCGTCGCGATCGTCGATCCAGCGGGTGTCGGCCGGCGACCCGGCGTCACGCAGCAGCAGGGCCCCGGCGTCCCGGTCGGCGAGCGCCTGCTGTTCGCTGGTCGCCGCGTCGACCGCGCCGTGGGTGTCGAGGCCGACATGGCTGTGTGCGTCGACCAGGCCGGGAATGGCCCAGCCGTCGACGACCGTCTCGTCGAGCCCGGGACCGGTGGGCCGCTCGAACGTGATCCGGCCGCCGAGAATCCAGGCGCCGTCGTGCATCTGGTCGGGCCCGGTGAGCACGGGGCCGGACAGCCGGATCACCTGCACGAGATCACCGGCTCTCCCCTCGACCCGACCACCGCGTCGCCCGGCTCATCAGCGCCGGGCGACCACGACGTCCATCATTTTCGATCTATGACCTCAGCGGCCCAGGAACTTCTCGAAACCGGGCGGCAGTTCGAGGTTCGCCGGGTCGATCGCCGGCGGCTGACCGACGCCGAAGGCTCCACCGGGCTGACCCGTGGGGTTCTTCTTGCCGCCGTCGGCGAGCTGCTGGGCGCGCTTGGCCGGGTTACCCGACTTGGCCTTGCCCTTGCGCGGGGCGGTGTTCTTGCCCTTGCCCTTCTTGCCACCACCGATGCCCGGCGGCATCCCGGGCATTCCCGGCATGCCGGGCATCCCCCCGCCGCGGCGCATGGCGCGCATCATCTTCTGGGCCTCACCGAAGCGCTCGATCAGCGTGTTGACCTCACTGACCTGTGTGCCGGAACCCTTGGCCACGCGCAGCCGGCGGGAGCCGTTGAGCACCCGGGGCTGCCGGCGCTCCAGCGGCGTCATCGACTTGATGATCGCCTCGACGCGGTCCATTTCGCGCTCGTCGAAGTTGTCGAGCTGCTCGCGCAGCTCGCCCATGCCCGGCAGCATGCCGAGCATCTTCTTCAGCGAGCCCATGTTCTTCAGGGCCGCCATCTGGGCGAGGAAGTCTTCCAGCGTGAAGTCTTCGTCGGCGGCCAGCTTGGCCGCCATCTTCTCGGCCTGCTCGGCGTCGAACGCCTTCTCGGCCTGCTCGATCAGGGTGAGGATGTCACCCATGTCGAGGATGCGGGACGCCATCCGGTCGGGGTGGAAGAGCTCGAACTCTTCCAGCTTCTCGCCGGTGGAGGCGAACATCACCGGCTGACCGGTCACTCCCACCACCGACAGCGCCGCACCACCGCGCGCGTCACCGTCGAGCTTGGAGAGCACGACGCCGGTGAAGCCGACGCCCTCCATAAAGGCCATGGCCGTGGTGACCGCGTCCTGCCCGATCATCGCGTCGACGACGAACAGCACCTCGTCGGGGCTGGTCGCGGCCTTGATGTCGGCGGCCTGCTGCATCAGCTCACCGTCGACACCGAGACGACCGGCGGTGTCGATGATGACCACGTCGTGGTGCTTGTCGCGGGCGAAGGCGACACCGTCACGGGCCACCTGGACCGGGTCGCCCTGGCTGGTGCCGGACACGCCCTGGCCCTCGGAGACACCGCGCTCGGGCGCGAACACCGGGACCCCGGCGCGCTGCCCGACCACCTCGAGCTGGGTGACGGCGTTGGGGCGCTGCAGGTCGGAGGCCACGAGCAGCGGCGTGTGCCCCTGCTCGCGCAGCCAGCGACCGAGCTTCCCGGCCAGCGTCGTCTTACCCGCACCCTGGAGACCGGCGAGCATGATCACCGTGGGCGGGTTCTTGGCGAACCGCAGTCGGCGCGTCTCGCCACCGAGGATGCCGACGAGCTCCTCGTTGACGATCTTGACGACCTGCTGGGCGGGGTTCAGGGCCTGCGAGACCTCGATCCCGACCGCACGCTCCCGGATGCGCGAGGTGAACTGGCGCACCACCGGCAGGGCGACGTCGGCGTCCAGCAGGGCGCGGCGGATCTCACGGATCGTCGCATCGACGTCGGCCTCGGACAGCCGGCCCTTGCCACGCAGCGACTTGAAGGTGGCGGTCAGGCGATCGGAAAGGGTGGCGAACACCCTCTTAGCTTAATGGCTGCGGAGCGAAGGACGTCCGCACCGCCGGAGAGGGCCGGTTCGGCTCCGGACGGAGCCGGCCGGCGGGCCCGTACCCCGGCCCCGCCGGTACGTGATGCTCCTCCCGACGGACGCCGGCAACGTCCACCATGGGCTCGCAGTCCACGAGCCGGACGAGGGGCGCCTTGACCGCCCGATGACGAGAGGCAGGACCCAGCATGACCGTGAGCGTCGATCAGCATCCCGACGAGACCGGGACCGGTGCACCCGGTGCACGAGGAGACCGCCGGGCGCTGGTGGCGTTCGCCGTTCTCCTGCCCGTGGTGCTGGTCCTGGTCGTGCTGGCCGGTTTCACCCACCCGTGGAACGCCGGTGGCGGAATCACGGCGGGCACCTATACGCGTGACTACTCCGTCACCCGGCAGGTGCGGTCCGAAGACCTGGAGCGCTGCGTGAGCGTCACGCTCACCGGCACCATGTCGGCGACCTACCACTCCCCCGCCTGGAGCCTGGGCGGCCCGGGCTGGACCGACACGGCGCTCGCGTCCACCAGCATCGATGTCCACACGACCGACACCTGCGGGGACGGGAAGCGCGACGCCCTGGTCGACGGCGTCGTGCTGACCCAGTTCTGGGCCACGCAGACCTGCGACGAGCCCGACCGGGGCGAATGGCGCAAGTCGATGCGCCTGGGTGACTGCGACCAGGACCTGGTGGCCGGTATCGGTGGCAGGCGGAGCGCGGTCAGTGCCAGCCGGTTCACCTCGAGCTTCAGCGGTGCCGGGGCTCTCGGCTGGCGGGGAACCACGTACGGCGACTCGGTCTGCCTGGACGGAGCGGTCAGTGGTGACGTCGACTTCGACGACACCACCGACGGCCTGGCCCTGGACGGCTACCGGATCTGCCTGGACCCGGACTCCGCCACGAAAGCATGATCGCCCCCGGCCAACCCGCCATTACGGCTGCCACCTGTACGCCGCGGTTGGCAACCGCTGCCGGTCCATCGGGTCTATGGCTTGCCCGCGCTTCCCGAGATACAGGTGATCCGACTCGAAGAGAATCTCGCCGGGAAAATCGCCCGTCTCAACCGCGTCACGCCTGCTCGTGACCTGTATGACCTTCGATGGGTCGCAACCAACTCCCCGATCACAGGCGCGCTCGACCTCAAGCTCGTACGCCGCTCGCGGTGCTGAAGATCTGGGTCGATGCCCATGGTGTCCACGCGGGCGACAGTTACTGGAAACCAGGGCACGAAGGCCCCGCCTTCGATCCGGAGAATTGGCTGCGCGACCGCAGCTCCGGGGAGTTCGACGAGGAGGACATCGGCGCCCTTGCCGTGCCTCCGCCGACTGCCCTCGAACTCTCCGAGGCCCTACGCACTCATTTCCGGTTCCTTGCCGATCTCGACGCGCAGGAGCGCGTTCTCGCGCAGGCTCGCGAGCAAGATCGTCACATCGCTCTGGCTGCTCTCCCCGGAGGACGACTGACGAACGCAGGACTCTACCGACCGACGGCTACCCAAGGCTCCGGCGCTGATCAGACCGGCCGGCCCGCCGACGGCACCGACCCCGCGTCCACCAGCACCGACACCGTCTCCGCCACGCGCGGGGGCGCCAGCGGGCCACCGCCGTGCTCGCAGACGTAGAGCACGTCCACGGCCTGTCCCGCGTGGGTGGCGACATGAGCCGAGCGCAGATCCACGCCGACGCCGGCCAGCGCCGAGCCGATGGCGTGCATCAGGCCCGGGCGGTCGGCGGCGCGGACCTCCAGCACCGTGGCGTCTTCCGAGGCGCCGGGCAGGAGCACGACGCGGGGTCGGGCCGGGGCACCGGCGCGGCTGCGGAAGCCCGCGTCGCGGCGGATCAGGGGTTCGAGCACACTCTGGTCACCTTCGCTGAGGCGGCGCAGGTGCTGCTCCAGGAGCTCGGGCGGGGGCATGTCGCCGCGGCTCTCGACCCACCAGGTGTCGACCGCGATATCGATGTCATGATCGCCCTCGACCTGTTCGCCGAGATGGTCGGAGCCCACGGTGCGCACCAGGGCCGACTTCACGGTGAGCCGGAAACTGGCCAGCACCCCGGCGATGTCGGCGAGCAGACCGGAGCGGTCGGGAGCGACCACGGTGACGGTGAACAGCTCGTCCATCGGGGTGACGGCGACCCGGGGGCGCCCGTCGGCCAGCACGGTACGCACCAGTTCCACCTCGGCCTGCGCGATCGGCGCCGGGCCGGGCGGCTCCTCACCGCTCAGGGCGGTCGCGGCGCGGGCCATCAGGTCGTCGACGAGCCGGGCCCGCCACGCGGTCCACGCCACCGAGCCCACGGCCGTGGCATCGGCCTCGGTGAGGGCCCGCAGCAGGTGCAGGGTTTCCTGGCGCTCCCCGACCGCGCCGACGAGGGCCTCGACGGTGCGCGGGTCGTCCGGGTCGCGGCGGGTGGCGAGCTCGATCAGCGTCAGGTGCTCGCGCACCAGCCGCTCGATCAGCTCGCTGTCCTCCTCGCTGAGCCCCATCCGGCGTGCGACCTTCCCGGCAATAGGTGCACCGGCGATCGAATGGTCTTGTGCTCCGGCGATTTTGCCGATGTCGTGCAGGAGGGCGGCGAGCACCAGCAGATCAGGGCGCGAGGTGTCGCGCAGCGCCCCCTGGATCTGGATGACCGTCTCGATCAGGTGCCGGTCGACTGTGTGACGGTGAATGGCGTTGCGCTGCGGACGGTTCCGCACCGCCGTCCACTCGGGGATCCAGCGGGAGATCACTCCGGCGCGGTCGAGCGACTCCCAGACCTGGGCCAGGCTCGGGCCACCGGCCAGCATCCCGACGAACTCGTCACGGGCGGCGGTGGGCCACGGGTCCGGCAGGGGCGGGCAGTCCTGCGCCAGGTGCTCGACGGTGACCGGGCTCAGCGGCAGCCCGGCGCGGACCGCGGTGGCGGCCGCGCGGATCGGGAGCACCGGGTCCTGGGCGGCCTCGACACCGACGCCGAGCACCACCTCACCGTCGTGCTCGACCAGGCCGTGGCCCAGAGGACGCAGACGGGGACGGCGCGGGCCCGGGCGCAGACGGCGCGTGGGCAGGGACTGACGGGCCCGGCGGGCCGTGACGTCGACGGCGTACGCGATCGACCGGGTGCAGTCGGCGACCCGGGCCAGCAGTTCGTCGGCGTCGGTCAGACCGCACAGCACGGCGACGGCGTCCTGTTCGGGCAGCAGGAGCCGGTCGTTGTTCTTGCCGGTGACGGCCTGGAGGGAGTCCCGCACGTCGAGGAGGAGTTCGTGGACCTCGTCCACCGATCCGTGCGGCCGGTCGGTGACCCAGCTCGCGGCCAGGGCCCGCAGCACGGTGACGTCGCGCAGCCCGCCGCGGGCCTCCTTGAGATCGGGTTCGAGCAGGTGGGCGGCCTCGCCGTACCGCTGGGCGCGCTCGTCCAGGCTCTCCAGCAGCTGCGGCAGGCGGCGGCGGATTCCCCCGCGCCAGTCACTGAGCAGCGACGTGCGGGTCTTCACCACGAGGGCCGCGTCACCCGCGATGACGCGCAGGTCGAGCAGGCCGATGGCCGCGGACAGGTCGGCGGACGCGACCTCACGGCACTGATTGGGCGTACGGACGGAGTGGTCGAGTCGAAGTCCCCCGTCCCACAACGGGTACCAAAGTCGCTGGGCGAGCTCACCCACCTCGTCGGCGGGGAGCCGGCGGCCGTCGTGCAGGAGCACCAGGTCCAGGTCGCTGGCCGGGCCGGTCTGGCCGCGGGCGACGCTGCCGACGGCGGCGAGCGCCAGGCCGTCGAGACCGCTCTGCCGACGGCGTTTCGGCCGGTCGTTCAGGGGAGCGACGGCGGCGGCCCAGTCCAGCTGGAGGGCCTTCTCGACCATGGTGGTCATGGCGCGGCGCCGTTCCGGGCCGGCCGTTCCGCCCCGCAGCGCCAGCGTGAGCCGCTCCTTGCGGAGGTCACGGGCGGCGTGGGCGGCCGCGCGGGCCAGATCTTCCGCGGTCTCATCGTCGTCGTGCGGGATGTTCTCGCTCGGACCGTCGTCCAGGCCCTCGAACTGGCCAGCCGTCACCGTTCACCTTTCGTCCCAACGCCCGCGCCAGGGCGGTACGTCGGTGGGGATCCGCTGGTATCGGGAAACTCCCGGCACCCCCTCGTCTTTCGGGGGATGCCGGGAGCCCGGTGAACCAGGGTGTTACAGGGCGTCCGCGCCGCGCTCGCCGGTGCGGACCCGCACGACGTCGTCGACCGGCGTCGTCCAGACCTTGCCGTCACCGATACGACCGGTGGCAGCGGCCTTCGTGATGACGTCGACGACGTCAGCCACGTCGGTGTCGTCGACGAGCACCTCGAGACGGGACTTCGGGACGAGGTCCACGGTGTACTCAGCACCGCGGTAGACCTCGGTGTGGCCCTTCTGACGGCCGTAGCCGCTGGCCTCACTGACGGTCATGCCCTGGACCCCGAAGGTCTCCAGTGCCGCCTTCACCTCGTCGAGCTTGTGCGGCTTGATCACTGCGGTGATCAGCTTCATGCCGGAACCTCGCTCTCAGCCTTCTTCGCGGCGGCCACCGGCCGGGCAGAGCTCCCACCGGTGGAGTTGTCGTACGCGGACTCGGCGTGCTCGTGACCGTCGATGCCCTCGACCTCGGACTCCTCGTCCAGACGGAAGCCGATGCTCTTCTGGATCGCGAAGCCGATGATCAGCGTGAGGATGAAAGAGTACGCGAGCACGGCGAACGCGCCCACGGCCTGCCGCCACAGCTGGTCGACGCCACCGCCGAAGAGCAGGCCGTCGACACCGGCCGGCGAGGTGGAAGTAGCGAAGAGGCCGATGGAGATCGTGCCCCAGAGACCACCGATGAGGTGGACGCCGACGACGTCGAGCGAGTCGTCATACCCGAAGCGGTACTTCAGGCCGACGGCCAGGGCGCAGAGGACGCCGGCGAGGACGCCGATGATCAGGGAACCGATCGGGCTCACCGAGTTGGCGGCCGGGGTGATGGCGACCAGACCGGCGACGACACCGGAGGCGGCGCCCAGCGAGGTCGGGTGACCGTCGCGGAAGCGCTCCACGAGCAGCCAGCCGATCAGCGCGGCAGCGGTGGCAGCAATCGTGTTGACCCAGGCAACCGCCGCGAGCGTGTTGGCGCCGAGGGCGGAACCGGCGTTGAAGCCGAACCAGCCGAACCACAGCAGACCGGCGCCGAGCATCACGAACGGCAGGTTGTGGGGGCGGAAGGGCTCCTTCGGCCAGCCTACGCGCTTGCCGAGCACCAGGGCCAGGGCCAGGCCCGCAGCACCGGCGTTGATGTGAACCGCGGTACCACCGGCGAAGTCGAGAGCCGCGAGCTGGTTGGCGATCCAGCCACCCGTGCTGTCCTCACCCGCGGTGACGCCGTCGAACGCGAACACCCAGTGCGCGACCGGGAAGTAGACGATCGTGGCCCACACGACGGTGAACACGCACCAGGCGCCGAACTTGGCCCGGTCAGCGATGGCACCAGAGATCAGCGCGACCGTGATGATCGCGAAGACGGCCTGGAAGCCGACGAAGGCGAGCGACGGGATCGTGGCGACGAGGCTGTTCTCGCTCATCAGCCCGGTCAGGCCGAGGAACTGCGTCGGGTCACCGACCAGACCGCCGCCCACGTCGTCGCCGAAGGCCATCGAGTAGCCGTAGATAACCCATAGAACGGTGACGATGCCCAGCGAGCTGAAGCTCATCATCATCATGTTGAGAACGCTCTTCGTGCGGACCATGCCGCCGTAGAAGAACGCCAGGCCGGGAGTCATGAGCAGCACGAGCGCAGCGCTCGTCATCACCCACGCGGTGTCGCCGGTATCCATCCGCACCCCTTCAAAGTGAGATAACTGCCCCCAGTGAAGGGGCCGTCGTCGGGACCATCGAGCAGTTGCCGTCGGCAGCGCAGGGTGACGACGACTGACTGCGACCCACGACGGGGTCGCTCGCTCAAGGAAAAAATTGCTGTGAGTCGGTTTCCGACCGACACCTGGTGGGTTTCCCCGCCGTAACGTTTGCCGCGGCGTTGTTTCCGCTCAGTTACCCGTCCTGGGAGTTAGCCCGTTCGGGCGTCCGTGCGCGAGGGCCGACGCGGCCAGCCTAGGCAGCTGTGACGGAACGGTGACCAGAACGATGCTCTACCGAGGCACGCGTCACGGAGAGATCAAATCTGTGTTGGCTCAACCACTCCGGGCTGCGGGCCGGTCCGTCTGCGGTCATGTACCGGCGATCCCGGCAAACGGCGGAGCGGGCCCGCCCCTTCCGGGGACGGACCCGCTCCGATGGTGACGGCGCCGTTATGCGAGCAACGCGTCCACGAAGGCGTCGGGCTCGAACGGGGCCAGGTCGTCGGGCCCCTCGCCCAGGCCGATCAGCTTGACCGGCACCCCCAGGGCCCGCTGCACGGCCACCACGATGCCGCCCTTGGCCGTGCCGTCGAGCTTGGTCAGGACGATGCCGGTGACGTTGACCACCTCGCTGAAGACCTTGGCCTGCTGCATGCCGTTCTGGCCGGTGGTGGCGTCGAGCACCAGCAGGATCTCGTCCACCGGGCCGTGCTTCTCCACGACCCGCTTGACCTTGCCCAACTCGTCCATCAGGCCGACCTTGTTCTGCAGGCGGCCCGCGGTGTCGATGAGCACGACGTCGGCCTCGGACTCGATACCGGCCTTGACCGCGTCGAAGGCCACCGAGGCCGGGTCGGCGCCGTCCCGGTCGCTGCGGATCGTCGGCACGCCGACCCGGTCGCCCCAGGTGGCCAGCTGGTCGGCGGCCGCGGCACGGAAGGTGTCGGCCGCGCCGAGCACCACGTCCTTGTCGTCGGCCACGAGCACCCGGGCCAGCTTGCCGACCGTGGTGGTCTTACCGGTGCCGTTGACACCGACGACCATGACGACGGCCGGACGGCCGGGTGCGTGATCGATCGCGAGCGAGCGGTCCAGCCCCTCGCCCGGGTCGACGAGTGCCTTCAGTTCCTCACGCAGCAGCTCACGCACGTGCTCGGTGTCACGCACACCGAGCACGGTGACACGCTCGCGCAGCCGGTCGATCAGCTCGGTCGTCGGGTCGACACCGAGGTCGGCCAGGAGCAGCGTCTCCTCGATCTCGTCCCAGGTGTCGGCGTCGAGCTTGTCGCGGCTGAGCAGTTCGAGCAGGCCCCGGCCGAGAGCATTGTTCGAGCGGGCGAGACGGGCACGCAGCCGCGTCAGGCGGCCCCGCGAGGCATCCGGCCGCTCGACCTCGGGGGCCTCGGGCTCGAGCAGTTCGGGTTCGGCGGTCGCTCCGGGCGTCCCGGTCGGGGAATCGAGGACGTCGACGTCACCGGAGCGGTCACCGTCCCCTTCCTCCGGTGCGGGACGTTCCAGAGTCGTGGTGCCCCCACCGCCCGGCGGCAGCGGGGGCTGCCGGCGCCCACGACCCGCGACAAGCCCGATCGTGCCGCCGAGTCCGGCGAGCGCAACGATCGCGACGAGAATGATCCACTGGACGGTGTCCACTCCGGACGAGCCTCCTCAGGCACAGGACGGCGCCGGATCCCCGGCGCCGATGACGTTTCGGCCGTACCCGAGCATGCCAGCCCGTCCGCCCTCCCGCCCGTGCCGGGTGTCCCCCACCCCGGCGAGTCCCCCGGCACCACGGGCGGGACAGCCCGGCGTTCCCTGCGTGATCATGCGAAGTGTCCCCAGACCTACCATTCGGCCTGAGGACACTTCACCTGATCACGAATAATTTTTGGGGACGACGTACACCGGCCTACCGGCCGTTGACCACGGCCTCAGCGGCCGTGACGAACCTTGCCCCCACCCCGCGCCTTCTTGCCCCGCGAGCGGTTGCTGTTGCGCGCGTTGCCGGTGCTCTGCGGCCCGGTCATCGCCGCGTCGATCGGGTCCATCACCGCGGTCTCGTCGGCCGCGGCCTCGCCATCCCCACGGACCGGTTCCATCACCGCAGTCTGCTGCTCGGCGACGGGCGTCTCCCCGGCCTGACCAGCCGCGGCAACGGGCCGCACGACCTCAGTGGCGTCAGCCGCGGCCACCTCCCGGACCGGACTCATGACCTCGGTCCCGGCGGCCACCGGCTTCTCGGGAGCCGGGCGCACGACCTCAGCCCCCGCCGCCACCGGCTTCTCGCGAACCGGACGCATGACCTCAGTTGCTGCCGCGGGCGCCTTGCCGACCGGCTTCATCACCTCGGTCTCCGCCGCCGAAGGAGCCGGCTGAGCGGGCGCCCTCTTCCCGGCCATCGGCTTGGAGGATGCTTGTCCCCGGCCGGCCTGGTTCCCGGGCGCCCGATTCGGGGACGACGCGTTCCTCGACTGCTGGTTCCTCGGGTCACCGGCCGCCTTGTTCCCGGCGGCGCCACTCGCGGAAGACGGCACCGCGCCGATCACCGCGGTCTGGTCAGCTGCCGCAGCCTCGGCCGAGGACTTGCCCGCCGGGGCGGCCGGAGCCTTGGCCGGTGCCGCCGACTTCTCATCGGCCCGCAGAACCGGCTCACGCACCGGGGCGAAGACAGCGGTCTCGTCGGCGCCGGCCGTCGCCGCGACCCGGGCGGCCGCCGCCTTGCCGGCGACCTTCTGCGCGGACGTCTCCTGCTCGGCGGTCGGGGACGGCGCGTCCTCGATGGGCGCCATCACCGCAGTCTTGTCGGACGGCACGGGCTCCGCTGACGCAGTCGCCTCCGGGCGGGCAGCCTTCGTGACCGACACCGACGCAGCTTTCTCCGCCGGAACACGCTTGTCGGACGGAGCGGCCTGGCCGGCCGGAACCAGCTTGTCGGACAGATCAGCCTTGCCAGCCGGAACCAGCTTGTCGGACAGATCAGCCTTGCCAGCCGGAACCAGCTTGTCGGACAGATCAGCCTTGCCAGCCGGAACCAGCTTGTCGGCCGGAGCAGGCTTCTGAGCCGACGCCGCCGTCTCAACCGGGACAGCCTTGTCAGCCGGCACGTCCTTACTGACCGGAGCGACCTTCGTAGGCTCGACCGGCGCAGCCTTCGTAGGCTCGACCGGCGCAGCCTTGGCCGGGGCCTTCGTCGCGGGCGAGGCGGACGTTGTGGCCGCCGAACCGGCCGGTACGGCTTCGGGCACCTCTGCCTTGGCCGGAGCGACCTTCCCGGCTGCGGGAGTGGACGCCTTGACCGGTGAGGACAGGGGCGCCCCAGCCACCTCGTCCTTGATCGGCGCCATCATGACGGTCTCGTCGGACAGCACCGGGACCTCGTCCGTCGCCTGGGCTACCGGCGTGGCCGACCCGGCCACCTCGTCCTTGATCGGCACCATCATGACCGTCTCGTCGGACAGCACCGGCGCCTCGACGGCCCGCTTCGGCTCGGCCTGGCTCGGCTCGGCCTGGCTCGGCTCGGCCTTCAGGCCCTCAGCCTTCTGCGGCTCGGCCTTCTGGGACTTGGACTTCTGGGACTGGGACTTCTCGGGCTGGGACTTCTCGGGCTGGGATTTGGCGACGGGTTCGCGGACCGGCTGAATCATCACCGTCTCATCGGACGGGTCTACCGGCTCGGCGGTCCTGGCCCCAGCACCGGCGGGCTTGACCTCGGGCACCCTGGCCTCAGCCTTGGGCATGGCCTTGACCTCGGCCGTCGCCGCGACCTTCTTCTGCGGCACCCGGGCCTTCACCGGCTCGATCATCACCGTCTCGTCGGACGGGTCGACCGCCGCCACGGCCGGCTCCTTCTTCGCCTTGCCACGACCCCGGCTACCGACGATCGCCGCCACGTCGAACCGGTCCCGCCGGGGGCCCTTGGGCTTGGCCGCGGGCCGGGCCGGGGCGCTCGCGTGCCGCACACCGGACTCCGCCGGGTCGGCACCGCTCTCGGCCGCATCGCCCTGACCAGCATCGTTGCCACCAGCCGAGCCACTGCGGGCGACCGGCTGCGGCTCGGGCCGACGGGCGCTCTTCGTGCCCTGCTTCACCGAGGCCGGGGTGAGGGGACTTCGAGCAGCACCCTCCGCGGGGACCGGAGCCAGGGGCATGGTCATCTCGGCGTCGGCCGGCGGACGGTCACCGTCGTCGAGCATCGCGGGGTCGTGGGGCACCGCGATGTCGCGCACCGGGATCTCCCCGGTCCTGCCGAGCCAGGCCGGCGCGGAGTGGCCGCTGTCGCCGGCAGAACGCGCGTGCCCCCGGGGCTGCTTGTGACCCAGCGCGGACGTCAGGTTGGCCGCACCGACGGTGGGCTGTCCATTACCCCCGGTCGACTCCTGGCGATCTTCCAGCCGGTCGAACCCCGCGTGCATCGCCTCGCTCAGCGGATGCCAGATGCGCTGGAACCAGTGGGCTGTCGCGATCGATGCACGCCACGAAGCGATGGCGCCGCGGGCGGTCCCGCGCCCCGCCGCAGTGGGGGCAGCCGCGGCCGCACTCACGGCCCGTTGACCCTCAGGTGTGAGAATCCTTGAACCGGAGCGCAATTGAGGTGCGGCGATCAGGTAGAGAAATCCGATCGCAATGGTCAGGATGAGCAAGAGTCCCACGATTGCGGCAAGCACATGCCTACGTTACGAGGTATTTCGCTTCGACCCAATGGGAACGGGCATGCCAATTGTTGCGATCGCGTCACTCTTACCCTTCCACCCTGGACACCTGGGTGAATTCATGCCCATTCCCGCACCTTGGAAGCCACTGCCCGACAGTAGCTTTCAGAAGACCACCCAGGTCAGGCGACTGCGCCCCCGGAGGGCGGCCGAAGATCCCCCGACCGGAGCAGTCACAGGAACGACACCGGTGATTACCGGAAAAGTCCCAGCCGATAAGGGGAACTGTCACCGCCGGACGCACGTTGTGACCATCCCGCGAAACCTGGCTGTCCGCCGGGGCAATCGAGGCAGAATCGAAAAGGCCCCCGAGGCGCACCCGAAGGCCTTCGCGATGCCCTCCCACCTCAGCGGGAGGTGATCGTCACCTCAACCCGCCGAATCCGTCGCTGTCGCACCAGCTGACCCCGTCGGCCCAGCCGGATCGGCCGACTCGGCGGCCGCGGCCGCATCCAGATCGATCACCCTGTCCGCCGGAACCGGAACCGAAGGCGACGTTTCCTCCGGACGCTTCGCCTCGTCCTCAATCCCGTCCGGCCCAGACGCAACGGAAGCCTTCGCCCGCCGACGCGAACCCGAGTCCGGCTCGTCGTCCGAGAGCCGCTGGCTGATCACCGTCGTCACCCCGTCGCCCCGCATGGTCACGCCGTAGAGCGCGTCCGCGACCTCCATGGTGCGCTTCTGGTGCGTGATCACGATGAGCTGAGACGACTCCCGCAGCTCGGAGAAGATGCCGATCAGCCGGCCCAGGTTGGTGTCGTCCAGCGCCGCCTCGACCTCGTCCATGACGTAGAACGGGCTGGGCCGGGCCTTGAAGATCGACACCAGCAGGGCCACGGCGGTGAGGGAGCGCTCGCCACCGGACAGCAGCGACAGCCGCTTGACCTTCTTGCCCGGCGGCCTCGCCTCCACGTCCAGGCCCGTGGTCAGCATGTTCGAGGGGTCGGTGAGGATCAGCCGACCCTCACCCCCGGGGAAGAGCCGCTGGAAGACGCCGACGAACTCGCGCGCGGTGTCGTTGAAGGCCTGGGTGAAGACCTCCTCCACCCGCTTGTCCACGTCCTCGATGATCTGCAGCAGGTCGCGGCGCGAGACCTTGAGGTCGTCGAGCTGCTTGTTGAGGAACGTGTGCCGCTCCTCCAGCGCCGCGAACTCCTCCAGGGCCAGCGGGTTGACCGTGCCCAGCAGGTTCAGGCCGCGCTCGGCCTTACGCAGGCGTTTCTCCTGGGTCGCCCGGTCGAACGGCACGGGTTCCGGCGGCTTGACCGGCTCCGGGTCTCCCGGGGCCGGCGGGCTCGGCGGCACCAGCTGGTGCGGGCCGTACTCGTCGATCAGCACGTCCGGGTCCATGCCCAGCTCGTCGACGCTGCGCTGGCGGAACGCGTCGATCCGCAGCCGTTGCTCGGTGCGCACCACCTCGTCGCGGTGGGCCGAGTCGATCAGTCTGGCCTGCTCGGACGCCAGTCGCTGCTCGTTCTCGCGGACCTGCTGCAACTCGGTGTTGCGGGCGTCCCGCTCGGCCTCCAGGCGCGTCCGCTCCTGGTCGGCCGTGGCCAGCGACTGCTCCAGCAGCACCAGCATGTACTCGCCACCGGCCAGCACGGCCCGGGCGATCTGGATCTGCCGCTGCCGGCGTTCCTCCCGGGCCACCGCGCGGGCCCGGGCGGCGCGTTCCTCGGCGGCCCGGCGCATCAGCTGCTCGGACCGGCCGGCCACGGCGCGGGCCCGCTCCTCGGCCGTGCGCAGGGCCAGGCGGGTGTCGGTCTCCTCCGCGCGCAGCCGCGCGGCGGTCTCGGTCAGCCGGTCCCGCTCGGAGGTGTCGGGCTCGTCGTCGTCCGAGACCTCGGCGGCCTCCTGCGCCGCCTCGAGCTGGGCCTCCAGCTCGAAGAGGGCCTCACGGGCGTTCTCCTGCGCCTGCCGGGCCCGGTCGTGCTGCTGGCGCAGGCGTTCCACCTCGGCCTCGGCGGCCCGGGCGGTACCGGCCAGCTGCCCTCGCTGCTGGGCGAGTTTCGCGGCCGCGGCCGCGCGCCGCCCGTCCAGCTCGGAGATCCGGTTCTCCACCCGGCGCAGGTCGGCCTGGGTCTGCTTGATCGTGCCCTGCAGGTCACGCACCTGCTGCTGCCCGGCCTGCTGCCGGTCGCGGCCCTCGGTCAGCGCCGCGCCCGCGGTCTCGGCCTTCTCCGCGGCCGCGGCGACCCGCTCGGTGGCCTGCTCGACGGCGGCCTGAGTCTCGATCACCGAGGGCGCCGAGGCCGAGCCACCCCGCACCAGAGCGGCCGACACCAGCTCGCCGGAGGTGGTGACCGCGGCGACGTCGGGCCACAGGCGCACCAGGTCGGACGCGGAGGAAAGATCGGGGACGACGGCCACCTTGTACAGCAGCCGGTCGATGGTGGACGTCAGGGAAGAGGGCTCCCGCACGAGTGCGCGCACCCAGCGCCCACCGGCGCTCAGCGCGGGCCAGCCGGCCGGGTCGGCGTCCGGAACCGCGGCGACGGCCGCCGGCACCAGCACCGCCTGACCCCCGTCCTGCTCGGCCAGGAAGGACAGAGCCGCCAGCGCGCCGGAGAGATCCCCGACGGCCACGGCCTCGGCCGCCGGGCCCAGTGCCGCGGCGACCGCCGTCTCGAAACCGGGCTCCACCGCGAGCACCGCGGCGAGCGACCCGATCAGCCCGGGCACCCGGTCCCCGGCGGCGAGCACCGCGCCGGCACCGTCCTTACGCCGCAGGCCCAGGGCCAGGGTGTCGCGCCGGGCCGCCCATTCCTTGCGCTCACCGTGCGCCTCGCGCTCGGTGTGCCGCAGCGCCTCCAGCTCCCGGTTCAGCGCCGTGAGCTGGGCCTGCGCGTCGTCCAGGGTGGCCTCGTCCGCGGCGATCCGCCCGGAGACCTGCTCGGCCTCGACCTGCAGCGCCTCCGTCTGCTCGGCGACCTCGGTGGAGTCTTGTGAGGTCTCCGCCGCCCCGTCCAGCTCCGCGACCGCCGCGGCCGCCTCGAGAACCCGCTGTTCCGCGTCCGCAATCGTTCCCGCGAGCCGCTCGACCGCGCCCGCCGACGCGTCCACCGTGCTGCGCTGGGCCCCGACCTTGCCCGCCAGCCGGGCCAGCTGCTCGCGCCGGTCGGCCGCGCGCCGGGCCAGCTCGACGAGCCGCTGCTCCTCGGCCCGGGCGGCCTGCTCGGCCTCGCGGCGCCGGTCTTCCGCCATCAGCATCAGCTCGCTGGCGCCCTCGACCTCGGCCTGGAGCTGCTCCTCCTGCTCGCGCACCAGCGCGGCCTGGGCCTCCAGGTCGTCGGGGTCGCGGCCGGTCTGCCGGTCGTCCGGCTCGGACTCCGACAGCAGCCGCACCCGGTCGGCGGCCAGGCTGTTCGTGCCCCGCGTGCGCTCGCGCAGCGAGGAGAGCTGGTACCAGGTGTTCTGCGCGTGCGTGAGCTGCGGGGAGGCGGCACTGGCGGCCAGTTCCAGCGACGACAGGCGGGCCCGGGCCGCGACCAGCTCCCCCTCCACGGCCGCGCGCCGTTCCTGCACCGCGGCCTCGTCGGCCATCTCCGCCGCGATTGTCCCGGTCAGCGTGACCAGGTCGTCGGCGAGCAGCCGGGCGCGGGCGTCGCGCAGGTCGGCCTGCACCACCTGGGCCTTGCGGGCCACCTCCGCCTGCCGGCCCAGAGGCTTGAGCTGGCGCCGGATCTCGGTGGTGAGGTCGGCCAGGCGCTGCAGGTTGCCCTGCATCGCGTCCAGCTTGCGGATCGCCTTCTCCTTGCGGCGGCGGTGCTTGAGCACACCGGCCGCCTCCTCGATGAAGGCGCGGCGTTCCTCGGGGGTGGCGTGCAGCACCTGGTCGAGCTGGCCCTGGCCGACGATGACGTGCATCTCGCGGCCGATGCCGGAGTCGGAGAGCAGTTCCTGGATGTCGAGGAGCCGGCACGGGGAGCCGTTGATCGCGTACTCGCTGCCGCCGGAGCGGAACATGGTGCGCGAGATCGTCACCTCGGTGTAGTCGATCGGCAGCGCACCGTCGGTGTTGTCGATCGTCAGCGCGACCTCGGCCCGGCCCAGCGGGGGGCGGCCGGAGGTGCCCGCGAAGATGACGTCTTCCATCTTGCCGCCGCGCAGGCTCTTGGCGCCCTGCTCACCCATCACCCAGCTGAGCGCGTCCACGACGTTCGACTTGCCCGAGCCGTTGGGCCCGACCACGCAGGTGATGCCCGGCTCCAGGCGTAGCGTGGTGGCGGAGGCGAACGACTTGAACCCGCGCAGGGTGAGTGTCTTCAGGTGCACGGGCGTCTGGCTCCTTGAGCTGATGCGGACAGGCCCAGGGTATAGGCGTTCAGCACCCGGACCCGTCCCGCGGGTCGTCGGGTCCTCCCCCGGAGTGCTGGCACACTTGGCCCCCACTGGAAGGCCGGCCCCCACGATCAGGGCGAACCGCCTGGAGGAAGAGCCCCACATGACGATGGCCCCCACATCCGAGGCACTGTCCGGCATCACGGTCCCGGACCACTCCGCGTCGCAGGTCTGCGTCGACGCACCGGGTTCCGGCCCGGGTTTCTGGACGGGTGCCCCCAGCGTCTGTTTCCAGGACGGTGTGTTCTGGCTGGCCTACCGGGTCCGCCGGCCGCTGGACGCCGGTCGCGGGGTGGCGGTCACGCTCGCCCGCAGCGACGACGGCGTGCACTTCGAGACCGTGGCCTCCGTGGGCCGGGACATCTTCGGGGCGGCCTCGCTGGAGCGACCCGCCCTGCTGCCCACCGGTGAGGGCGGCTGGCGGCTCTACCTGAGCTGCTCCACGCCGAACTCCAAGCACTGGTGGATCGAGGCGCTGGACGCGCAGGACGTGGTCGACCTGCCCACCGGCAAGCGCACGGTCGTGCTCCCGGGTGACGAATCATGGGGTGTCAAGGACCCGGTCGTGCACCGCGACGCGAACGGCTGGCGGATGTGGGTGTGCTGCCACCCGCTGGACGACCCGGACGCCACCGACCGGATGAACTCCCGCCTGGCCACCAGCGACGACGGCCTGGTCTGGGACCTCGGGCCGGTGGCGGTCGAAGGACGCGCGGGGCAGTGGGACGCCCGCGGCGCGCGGGTCACGGCGGTGGTCCCGAAGGGTGAGGGTCTCGTCGCCTACTACGACGGGCGCGCGACCTCCGCGGAGAACTGGTTCGAACGCACCGGGGTGGCCGAGGGGCCGGCCTCGGGAGCGTCGTTCACCGCCGTCGGGGAGCAGCCGATCGCCCGTTCCCCGCACGGCGACCACGCCCTGCGCTACCTCGATGTGGTCGACCTGCCCGACGGCACGCGGCGGCTGTACTACGAGGCGGCCCTGCCCGACGGCTCGCACGATCTGCGCACTCAGCTCACCTGATCCCTTTTGTCACCCCGTGCCGAATTGGCGGTGCGGGGAGACAATGAACAGGTGCCGACCGAGCTCTCCACCCCGCGCGCCCTGGTCCGTAGCTGGGGACTGACCGAGCTCCGGCCCCATGAGCACGCCCACTGGGCCGCGCTGCGCGCCGTGCTCTCGGTCGGGGCGCCGATCGCCGTGGTCCTGGCCCTGGGCCGTTCCGATCTCACCCTGTTCGCCAGCTTCGGCGCCTTCAACAGCCTGTACGGCCGGCACTCGAGGTACTCCTCGCGCCTGCGCATGCAGACCGAGACCGGTGCCTTCATGGTCGGCGTGGTCACGCTCGGCGTGGTGATCGCGGCGATTGGCGGCACCTGGCTGGCGATCACCGCCACGGCCGCGGTCAGTGTCACCACCTACCTGGTCTCCCGCTGGGCGCAGTGGACCCCGCCCGGGGCGCTGTTCGCGGTCTTCGCCGTCGGCGCCTGTTCGTCCCGTCCCCAGGAGTGGGGAACGGTGCCGATCGCCCTGGCCGTGAGCGCCGGCGCTGCGCTCTGGTCGGTGCTCGTGGGTCAGTCCGGGTGGCTGTTCCCGGCGGGCCGTAACCGCGAGAAGCGGCCGGGCAAGGTGCGTCTCACCCGGGCGCAGCTGTTCGGCGCGCAGGGCGTGCGCGGCGACCTGCTGGCCTACGCGGCCGGTCCGGTGATTGCGGGCACCGTCGCGGCGGCGGCCGGTGGCGCCCATCCGTACTGGGCCATGGTGTCGGCGGTCGCCCCGCTCACCGGCCCCAGCAGCACCCATCGCGTCGCCCGGGCCCTGCACCGCGTCTGGGGCACGGCCGCCGGTGTCCTGCTGAGCCTGGCGGTCCTCGCGTTCGACCCGAATGTCGTCACCACGCTCGTGATCGCCCTGCTCGCGCAGGCCTGGGCGGAGCTCTTCGTGATGCGCAACTACGGTCTGGCCGTCATCGGCATCACCCCGCTGGCCCTGCTCATGCAGCATCTGGCCGTGGAGAGCGACCCCCTGGTCACCGGCACCGACCGCCTGGTCGAGACCGCTCTGGGCGCGGCGATCGGCGTGGCCCTGATCGTGGCGACCAGCCGCCCAAGACTTCGTTCGTGATCATGGCTTGAGGACGCGGGTCACCACGGCTTGCGCCCGTGGTTCAGTTCTCCCCCGCCGTCGGCGCGAACTGACCGCGTGAGGTCGTGCCCATCCAGTCGCCGAACGACTGCCCGGCCAGCTCGTTGAGCAGCGCGTTGTCCTCGCGGTAGGCCTCGACCAGACGCATACGCACCTCCTGGTCGAGCACCGGGCGCCGGGCCCCACCCTGCTGGAGCAGGCGCAGCAACGGTTCGCTCGCCCGTCTCCAGATCTGCGGCGGCGCACAGGCACCCGCGGCCGCCCCGGCCCGCACCACCCGCGACAGCACCGCGCTGCGAGCGCCGGGCTCGACGTACGACCGGGAGTTCTCCCGGGCCGGCTGCTCCACCCGCCCGGGGTCCACCCCGAGAAAGGCGCAGACCTTGTCCAGCGCCAGGTCGGGAGTCTCGACCAGGTCGCGGTAGCGCAGCACGTGCACCTGCTCCCGGCCGAACAGATCGATCAGGTCACGCAGCTGCTCGCCGTAGAGCCCGAGCCGCCGGTAGTGCCAGAACGGGGCCCAGCCGGCCTCCACCCGGGCGTCCTCCGCGGCCCAGGCCTGCGCGAAATCACCGATCGGCTCCAGCCCGTCCGACCACAGGTGCATCCAGTTCGAGTACGCCCGGTCGATCGGGTCCCGCAGCACCACCAGCATTTTCGCGTGCGGGACATCGGCGTGGATGCGGCGCTGGGCAGTGCGGTCGTACAGGTAGAAGGGCGTGCTCTCGCCCTTGAGGGTGCCCGGCGGGGCGACGTCGAACAGCGCCTCGTACTCCCCGCGGCGCCACACCCACTCCTGCGCGCTGTGTGCGTCACCCGGCCCGCGCTGCCCCGACCGGGGCGGCGGCCGCCCGTCACACAGGTAGAACTTCGGCTCCTTCACCGCGGACAGGTACAGCTGCGGATGCTGGGCCAGCGCGGCGTGCAGAGCAGTGGTCCCCGCCTTCGGGGCACCGAGCAGGAAGAAGTCGGGCAGGGCCATCGATGCCTCCGGGATCAGTAAGGACAGAAATTCTAGACCAATCCGATAGAGTTACTTGTAGTGCGGCCGAACGAGTGCTTCACTCGATCTCATGGGTAGTTGTTTTTCGTAGCTGATCTGGGCATATGGCGCCCTGTCACGACGGCAGCCGTCGTGGCCCTCACGCAGTGGGCTGTTCTTGCTGATCTACGCGACCGGAGCTTTTCAATGTTGACCTCACCCGGACCAGATGCCAACCGAGGCGACCACGCGCAGGCCGGCCTGGTCGTACGCCTCAGCGTGCCCGGCGCGGCGGCCGAAGGTCGTCGCGGCGCGCGTGAGGTGGGCGCGGAGGATCAGAATCAGCGCTCGCAGCAGCGCACCGGACCCGATCTGCGCGGAATCGCCCGCGCCGTGGAAGACCTGGTGCACGCGGTCGCACCCGACGTGGTGACCAGCGTGGAGATCGAGCTGCGCGAGCCGGCCCGGACCGGCCGGGGCGCGTCCCCGTCCACGAACGGCACCGCGCTGAACGGCACCGCGCTGAACGGCACCCGCCGCTGGGCCGCCCCCGCGGCCGACGACACCGACGGGCTCTCGCCCGCCACCAACCGCACCCCCGCGCTGGCCCCGGTGCCGGCGAGCACCTCGTCCTCAAGCACCGAACCCCGCGAGCCCGGCGAGCCGTTCGACGTCGACACCACGCGCCGCACCCTTGAGCTCGACGGTTCGCCGGTCGAGCTGACCCGCCGCGAGTTCGACCTGCTGGCGTTCCTTGAACGCCACCGCGGTCAGGCCCTGGGTCGCGACGAGCTGATGCGCGCCGTCTGGCACACCGGTTACATCTCGGGCGACCGCACCATCGACGTGCACGTGCGCCGTCTGCGGGTGAAGCTGGGCCGTCACGCCGACCGCCTGGTGACACTGCGGGGCTACGGCTACCGGCTCGATTAGAGCTGGACTAGAAGCGGCCGCTACGGGGTTTCGGCTGGCACTTCGGGCAGAAGAACGACGACCGGTTCATGAAGGTCTCGCGCCGCATCTGGCTTCCGCAGCGGTGACAGGCCTCGCCCTCACGCCCGTACGCGTCCAGACCCCGCTCGAAATAACCGCTCTGACCGTTCACGTCGACGTAAAGACTGTCGAAGCTGGTACCACCCTGGGCCAGGGCCTCGCGCATCACGTCCTGCGCGGCGGCCAGAACCCGGTTCAGGGTGGGTCGGTTCAGCGTCTCGGTGGCCCGGGCGTAGTGCAGTTTCGCCCGCCACAGCGCCTCGTCGGCGTAGATGTTGCCGATGCCCGAGATCAGCGTCTGGTCGAGAAGGGCGCGTTTCAGGCCGGTCTCGCGACGGCGCAGCCGGGCGGCGAGCAGGTCGACATCGAGCAGCGGATCGAGCGCATCGCGGGCGATGTGCGCCACGGGCACGGGGATCAGGGCCTCGCCGGCCGTGTACTCGCCCTCCACCGGCCCGTCCCCCGCCGGTTCCCCGGGCAACCCGACCGGCACCGGCGCGTCTTCTGCCGGCACGCCACCCAGCCCACCGGGACCGCCGTCGGGAGTCTTCACCAGGTCGACCACGGCCAGGCCGCCGAACATGCGCTGGTCCACGAACCGCAGCTCACGCCCGGTTCCGCCGCGCAGCCCGAGCCGCACCCGCAGGTGTTTCTCGTCGGGGGCGTCGGGAGCTTCCAGCAGCAGCTGACCGCTCATGCCGAGATGCGCGAGCAGGGCCTCACCGGAGTCCAGGCTCAGCCAGAGAAACTTGCCCCGCCGCACCACGTCGAGCACGGTGGCGCCGTTCAGACGGGAGACGAAATCGTCGATCCCGGCCTCGTGACGACGCACCGGGCGCGGGTGCAGCACCTCGACCTCGTCGATCGTGGTGCCGATGACCCAGCGGGCCAGACCACGCCGCACCACCTCGACCTCGGGCAGCTCCGGCACGGTTCAGCCTCCGGTGGGCGGGTTCTCGGCCGTCTCTTCGGCAGCCTGGGCGGCGCGGTCGGCGGTGATCCGGCCGAACGCAGCCGCGGCGGCCTCCTGCTCGGCCTCTTTCTTGCTCCGGCCACTGCCTTCGCCCCGGGGTGTGTTCTGCACCAGGGCCGCGGCGTGGAAGAGCTTCGCGTGGTCGGGGCCTTCTTCGGTGACCGCGTACTCCGGCACCCCGAGTCCCTCCATCGCGGTGAGCTCCTGGAGGCTGGTCTTCCAGTCGAGACCGGCGCCGAGTTCCGCGCTCGTCTCGAGCAGCGGGTCGACCAGGCGGTGCACCAGCTCGGTGGCGATCTCCGTGCCGGACTCCAGGTAGACGGCGCCGATCAGCGCCTCGACCGTGTCGGCGAGGATCGACGACTTGTCGCGACCGCCACTGGCCTCTTCACCCCGGCCGAGCATCAGGTACTCGCCGAGACCGAGACGGCGGCCGACTCCGGCCAGCGCGCGCATGTTGACCACAGCGGCACGCAGCTTGGCCAGCTGACCCTCGGGCAGCGTGGGATGGCTGCGGTACAGCGCCGAGGTGACGACCAGACCCAGGACGGAATCGCCCAGGAACTCGAGCCGCTCGTTCGTCGGCAGGCCACCGTTCTCGTACGCGTACGAGCGATGGGTCAGCGCCTTGAAGAGCAGCCCGTGACTGACCTGGACACCGAGGACCTCGACAAGCTTGTCGTGCTTGGCGAGCGCCTCGGCATCCAGGACCGCGGGTGATGCGTCAGTCGGGTCAGTCACAGCTTCGGTTTCCTGACCCGAGAGGGAGACGGATCCCCCGTCCGACGCATGCCCGGCAGTCATGCTCAGACTCAGAGGTCCTTGACCTTGCGACCCTTGTACTCGAGGTACAGCGGGGTGCCGGCGGAGTCGGTGACGACCTGCGCCTGGTGCGGCCGGGAGTAGGTGGTGGTGCCACCCGACGTCGTGGCGGTGAGCGCCGTCGGCGTCGCCTTCCACTGCGCCCGGCGAGACCGCGTGTTGCTGCGGGACATCTTCCGCTTCGGAACGGCCACGCCTTCAGCTCTCCTTCGGTTCGTCCGTGTCGCCCACTGTGGGCGATCCGGAATCTTTCGATGACACCCCGTCGGTCAGGATGCCCTGAAGTGCCGCCCACCGGGGGTCGGCCACCTCGTGACTGTGGTCCGGGTCGTCTGCGAGCCGTACTCCGCATTCGGAGCACAGGCCCGGGCAGTCTTCCCGGCAGACCGGCTGGAACGGCAGTTCGGAAACCACCGCGTCGCGCAGGGCGGGCTCGAGGTTGATCATGTCTTCCTCGACTTCCTGCCGGTCGTCGTCCTGGTCTTCGGCGACCCGGTTCTCCGGGTAGCTGAACAGCTCGGCGATCTGAACGTTCAGACCCAGCCGGACCTCTTCCAGACAGCGGATGCACTCACCCACCGCCTCGGCCGAGACCGTGCCGCTGACCAGCACGCCCTCCATCACCGCTTCGAGCCGGAGATCCAGCTTGACGTCGGTGCCCTCGGGGATGCCGATCACCTCGGTGCCCAGCTCGGCCGGGGCCGGGACTGTTCGCTGCACCTTCCGCATGCTGCCCGGGCGCCGGCCGAGTTCCCGGGTGTCGAGAACGTAGGGCGATCGGGCGTTCAGACGAATGGTGTTCTCCCTACACGAAACAGTTCCGGTCCGGAGCGGGCTGGCCGCCACCAGGGGCGGGTCACACGCAGGGATCGGACTGACACACTAAGACCAGCTCGCAAGGTTACTTCAGGTCGCCCGGTCAACCAAACCGGAGCGATCTGCGGCTCGCTCGACAGCGGTCAGATCTATCACGCGTCTCTCCGGCCCCGCTCCCACCCCCACCGGGACGAGCTCGGGCTCCTCGGCCGGCGACGTCAGGTCGGCACCCGCCGTTTCCGGATCCGCCGGCATCGCGTCGAGCCCGTCATCGGGCCTGGGCGCGCCTTCCTGCTCCTGGTCGTAAGCGTCCTCGGTGTCGGCCTGGTGGTCGTAGGCCTGCGCCCGCGCCCGTGTCCGTTCCTCCTGGGCACCCTGCTCACGCCGGCGTTCCCCGGCCGCCTCGTGCTCGGCCTGCACGTCACGACCCTCGGGATCGGCGTCGTCCGCCAGCGGCTCGAGGTACTCCAGCTCACTGCGGTCACGCAGACGGTCACGACCGCGCCGCACCTGACCCATCGTGCGCTGCAGGTCGGCCTCCAGGGCCGCGAGCCGGTTGTCCGTGTACATGTCGCACTCACGCAGCAGCCGCGCCGCCTCGTCGCGAGCGGCGTCGAGAATTTGTTCCGAACGCGCGCGGGCGCTCGCGACCAGCGCACTCTCCATGATCATCCGCTCGGCGTCGGCCTGGGCCTGCGCCAGCAGTTCCTCGGCCTCGGTCTCGGCGCGCGAGATGACCTCCTGGTGCGCCACCAGCAGCTCGGCCGCCTGGTCCAGTTCGACCGGCAGCTCGGCCCGGGCGCGTTCCACCAGAGCCAGCATCTCTGCGCGGTTCACCATGCAGGACGCCGAGAGCGGTACCGACGACGCCCGCTCCACCATCGCGCCCATTGCATCCAAGGTTCGGCGAAGACTCACCGGGGACCTCCCTCCACGCTTCGGTCCGATGCGAGGGGAAGTGGAAAACAACCCAGAGTAACTAATACGTTACGGAGAGCTCTTAACCGGCCGCATCGGGCTGACCGTTTTCAGTCTGACCAACCCGCCCGACTCGTTCCAGGAGGCGCGCCAGGACATGGTCCGGGACAAGTCCGGACACGTCACCACCATGTGCCGCAACCTCTTTGATCAAACTACTCGAAACGTGCTCGAACCGTGGCTCTCCTGGCAAAAACACGGTTTCTACCCCGCTCAGATGGCGATTCATCAGGGCCATCGGCAGTTCGTAGGCAAAATCCGTTCCACCCCGCAGCCCCTTCACCACGGCCACGGCCCCCACCCGGCGGCAGAAATCGACGAGCAGCCCGCCCTCCACCGTCTCGACCGTCACACTCGGCACATCGGTGAGGCTCTGCTCGATCAGCTCCACCCGCTCGGCCAGCCGGAACATCGACTTCTTGGCCGGATTACCCGCCACCGCCACGACCACCTCGTCGAACAGCAGCGCCGCCCGCCGGATCACGTCGAGGTGACCGTTGGTCACCGGGTCGAAACTACCGGGGCACACGCAACGACGGATCACAGGGACGACGCTACCCGGGGGCGGCGCACCACGGGTGGGGCGTAGATCACTGATGGAGGACGTTGTTGTCACCCAGCGCTCGCGGTCTCGGGTAGCGGTCGGCAGCCAAAAACCACCAAGACCCTTTCCGTGATCATGCAAAACCTCCCCGGAGTTCTAGAACTGTGAGGGCGGGAGATCTAGAACGCTGGGGAGGTTTTGCATGATCACGAACAAAAGAAGGGTCGCCGGCTCCGGGGATCCGGCGTCAGACGGAAGCCCACCCAGGTGCGCGCAGCGAAGGCGCCCGGGAACAGGCCTCCCCCCGCGAAGGGCAGCACCTTCCCGTTCGTGATCATGCGAACCTTCCCCGGGGAAGGTTCGCATGATCACGAACGGAGGGGCGGGCCGGAGGACGTTCTTGGCTGCCCTGGCTAGGCGGAGGCGGCGGGGTCCGGGTCCCAGACCGCCTGCCACACCGAGGTGTCGCCGTAGCGGCGGTGGGCCTCGCGGTGCAGGCCGGTGGGCCAGCGGGGCTCGGGTGAGCGGCGGCTGCGCTCCACCACGACCGTGGCTTCCTCCGCCAGCCAGCCGTTCGTGGCCAGCGAGGCCAGGAGAGTCTCCAGCTCGTCTTCGGTCAGGGGGTAGGGCGGGTCGGCGAAGACCAGGCCGACGGGTGCGGAGGCCCGGCCGTCCAGGAACTTCTGGACCGGCGACATCACCACCGAGGCGCCGGGAAACTTCAGGGTGGACACGTTCTGCCGGGCGGCGTCGACCGCCGGGCGGCCGGAGTCGACCAGGATCACCTCGGTGGCGCCCCGGCTCATCGCCTCCAGCCCCAGGGCCCCGGAGCCGCAGAACAGGTCGAGCACCCGCAGGCCGTCGATCAGGCCCCGCGCGTCCAGCGACCCGAACAGCGCCTCCCGGGTGCGGTCGCTGGTGGGACGGGTGGCATCGCCCCTGGGCACCACGAGCGTACGGCCGCCTGCACTACCGGCGATGATGCGTGTCACGGAGTTCTCAACCTCTGTCCAGGAAGGCCGCGCGGTCGGAACCGACCCACGGACGCAACGCGTCGACCAGGTGCGGGTACGCGCGCAGCCGCACATCCTCGTCCAAAAGCTCGGTGGCCACCTCGCGCGCCTGCACGATCACCTTCTCGTCGCGCAGCACCCGCAACAGTTTCAGTGACGAGCTGAGGCCGGACTGCCGGGCCCCGAGGACGTCGCCCTCACGACGGGTCTCCAGGTCGACGCGGGCCAGCTCGAAGCCGTCGCGGGTGCTCTCCACCGCGCGCAACCGGTCGAGCGAGGGGCCCTGGCCGGCCTCGGTCAGCAGCAGGCAGATGCCCGCCGCCTGGCCCCGGCCCACACGCCCCCGCAGCTGGTGCAGCTGGGAGACGCCGAACCGGTCGGCGTCGGTGATCACCATCGCGGTGGCGTTCGGCACGTCCACGCCGACCTCGATCACCGTGGTGGCCACCAGCACGTGCACCTCGTTGGCGGCGAAGCGGCGCATCACCTCCTCCCGTTCGTCGGCGGGCATCCGGCCGTGCAGCAGCTCGATCACCAGGCCCTCCAGCTCGGGCTGCTCGCGCAGGGTGGCCAGCACGTCGATCGCGGCGGCGGCCGGGCGCTTGTCCTCGCTGAGCTTCTGGTCGAACTTCGCCGCCTCGGCGTCGGTGACCAGGTGCAGCTGGCCCTCGTCGATCAGGTCTTCCAGGTCGTGCAGGTCTTGCGTCGGCTCGTCGGAACCGATGCGCGCGCAGACCACGTAGGCCTGGTGCCCGGCCCGGCACTCCTCCGCCACCCGCTGCCAGGTGCGGCTCATCCAGCGCGGGTCGCGGGCCGGCACCACATGCGTGACGATCTCGCTGCGCCCGGCCGGGAGCTGGTCGAGCACCGAGGTCTCGAGGTCGCCGAACACCGTCATCGCGACCGTGCGCGGGATCGGCGTGGCGGTCATGACCAGCAGGTGGGGCGTGTTCTCGCCCTTCTGCCGGAGCGCGTCGCGCTGCTCCACCCCGAACCGGTGCTGCTCGTCCACCACCACCAGGCCGAGGTCGGCGAACTGGACCGTGTCCTGGATCAGGGCGTGCGTACCGATCACGATGCCCGCGTCGCCCGAGGCCGCCTCCAGCAGCGCCTTGCGCCGGGTGGCGGTGTTCATCGAACCGGTCAGCAGCGCGACCTTCGTGCCCCGTTCGTCGCCGCCGAGCATGCCGCCCGCGGCCAGGTCGCCGAGCATCGCCGAGATCGAGCGGTGGTGCTGCGTGGCCAGGACCTCGGTGGGGGCCAGCAGTGCGGCCTGCCCGCCGGAGTCGACGACCCGGGCCATCGCCCGCAGCGCCACCAGGGTCTTGCCCGAGCCCACCTCCCCCTGGAGCAGCCGGTGCATCGGGTGTTCCTGGGCCAGGTCGGCCGCGATCTCCTCGCCGACCTGGGTCTGGCCCTCGGTGAGCCGGAACGGGAGCCGCTCGTCGAGGGCATCGAGAAAACCACCGGGGACATACGGACGCGGGGTGGCCTGCTGCTGCCGGTCGGTCGCCTTCCGCCAGACCAGCAGCGTCTGCAGGATGAAGGCCTCCTCGAACTTCAGCCGCCGCTGCGCCGCCGCCAGCTGGGCGCGGTCGCCGGGCCGGTGGATCTGCCGCAGCGCCGAGCTCAGGTCGATCAGGCCGAGCTTGATCCGGATCTTCGCCGGCACCGCGTCGGGCAGGTCGGGCGGCAGGGTGTCGAGCACCGGGCGGATCGAGTTCCGGATCAGGTTGGAACCGGCCTTGCCGGTGGCCGGGTAGATCGGCAGCGGCATGTTCAGCCGCTCCTGGAGCTTCTCCTCGCTCGCGCCGTCCTCGTCGTCGTCGAGCAGCTCGTACATCGGCTGGGCCAGCTGCTTGCGGTTGTTGTAGCGCGAGACCTTGCCGCTGAACAGCGCCCGCCGCCCGACGGTCAGCTCTTTCTGCGGCTTGTGCACGTTGTTGAAGAACGTCAGGTCGAGCGAGGCGTGGCCGTCGGTGACCTCGACGTTCATGATCCGGCTGCGGCGGGTCTTCATCTCCCGCACGCTGACCTTGCGCACCTCGGCGACCAGGCTGATCGGCTCGTCCTCGGGCAGCGAGTCCATCGGGGTGAGCTCGCCCAGCTCCATGTAGCGGCGCGGGTAGTGCCGCAGCAGGTCGCCCACCGTGTCCAGGCCCAGCTCACGCTTCAGCATGTTCGCCGTGCGGCTGCCGAGGACCTTGGTCAGGGGTTCCCGGAGACGTTCCGGCATCGATTCCGTCGGCCCCGCTGTCGCCACCGAGCGCTCACCCCTGTCCGAAGCTGTGTCTACTCCACCCCGATCAGGAGCGGGTACCTGGGCTGACCGCCGTTGACGACGTTCACCTCCAGGCCCCGGCCGAGACCGCGGGCGTGCGCCGCCACCGAGCGGGCAAGGGCATCATGCCCTCCGGCACCGACAACGATGGTGACCAGTTCCCCGCCGGAGGCCAGCAGCCGGTCCAGGACCTCGGTCGCGACCGTGGGAAGGTCCGCGCCGACCACCGAGAAGTCCCCGTCGACCACCCCGAGCGCGTCCCCGATCCTGCACTCCCCCGCGCTGGTGAGTCCATTCCGCACGGCCACGGTCACCGCACCGTCGCGGGCCCCGCCGGCCGACGCGGACATCGCCACCACGTCGTCGTCGAACCGCCGGTGCCCGTCGTGCACGGCGGCCGCGGCCAGCCCCTGCACCTGGGCCCGGGTCGGCACGACCGTCACCCGCACGCCCTCGGCCCGGGCCGAGGCCGCGGCGATGCGGGCGACGCTGAGGGTGTCCGCGTCGTTGGGCAGCACGGCCACCTCGGTGCTGTGCGTGCGGTGAATGGCGGCCAGGATCGCGGCCGTCGACGGACGCCGCCCCGGCCCGCCCGCCACCACGACCGCCCCGGTGCTCGCGAAGAGCTCGGCCAGGCCCGGACCGGCGGCGCAGGCGACCAGGCCGGTGGTGCGGGAACGCCGTTCCGGACCAGGTGGGGCAGGCTGTTCCGCCCGCCCCGGCGCCCCGAGATGACTGATCCGGATCTGGTGCGGGTGCCCGGCGACGATCGCGCGTTCCACCGCCGCGCCCGCGTCCGCTGTGTGCACGTGCACCTGCCAGAGGTCCGGGCCTCCCACGATCACCAGGGAGTCACCGAGCCGGCCCAGGTCGCCGCGCAGGTCGTCCACCCGCTCGTCACCGTGCTCGGGATCGGTGTCGAGCAGGAACATCACCTCGTACAGCTCACCGCCCGCCCTACGGCCCGGCCCCGGGACGTCGGTGCCCCACTCGCTCGCGGCGTCCGGAACCGTCGCGCACCGGACCGTCCCCCGCGGGCCGATCCCCTGCCGGACCACCTCGTGCAGCTCGTGCAGTTCGGCCCCGTCACCCCACTCGGGCTCGTGGTCGTGCACGTTCCGGATGTCGACCAGCCGCCGGGTGCCGTCGCCGGAGGGACCGTGACCCCGGGCGCGGCCGTGCTCGTGGGCGACCGCCCCGGGGCCGACCCGGGCCGGGATTCCGATCGCCGGGGTCGCCGGGGCGACCGGCGTCCGCCCGTGACAGGTGCTGAAGTCGAGAGCGGGCAGGTTGGCCGGACGACGCCGGCGGCGGTACTGACGGTGCTTCTGACGGTGGGTGTGGTCGGCCATCACGACTTCGGCCAGGGCGTCGAGCAGGACGACCAGGCCGCGGCCCCCGGCGTCGACCACCCCGGCGGCAGCCAGTGCGGGCAGCTGCCCGGGGGTGCGGGCCAGGGCCAGCTGGGCGGCCTCGGCGGCGGCACTCACCACGGTCTCCAGGTCGGCACCGAGGTCGGACCCGGCCGCGATGCGCGCGGCCTCGGCGGCGGCCCGGCTGACCGAGAGGATCGTGCCCTCGAGCGGATGGTGCACGGCCTTCCAGGCCTGCTCGTCGGCCCGGCGGAAGCACTCGACGGCGGTCTGCGCGGTGAGCTCGCTGTGCTCGGCCAGGACCTGGGCCCAGCCCCGCAGCAGCTGCGCACCGATCACGCCGGAGTTGCCCCGGGCCCCCAGCAGCGCGCCGCGGGCGAAGGCGTCGGCCACGGTGGCGACCGAGGCGTGCGGCGGCAGCGCCTGCACGGCGGCGACGGCGGCCTCGAGGGTCAGGTACATGTTGGTGCCGGTGTCGCCGTCCGGCACCGGGAAGACGTTGAGGGCGTCGATCTCCTCACGCGCGTCGGCGAGCGCACCCAGCGCAGTGAGCGCCCAGCGGCGCGCGGCCGGAGGGTCGAGAACGTCCAGCACCCGCACTCCTCCCACTGGTCGGCACCGATCGAGATTCCGCTTCAGCCGGAATGTATCCGCCCGCCGGGCTCACCTGCCATTCATGCACCGTTCATCGGAATTGGACACCGATTGCCCGGACCTGTCACCTGGAGGCCGATCTCGGCCCCGGTGCCGTCGCTGACGCCGGTTTGGGCCCGGGCCTGCGCTTCGGCTACTCTGCTCGGGAGCGTGGTAGGTCTGCCCTGCCCGCGGCGGCCCAAGTGCCGCCGGGCAATAGCGACATGACCGCCCGCACCAAGCATCAGTTCGATACCTCAGGAGATGAACGTGGCCGCCAACTGCGACGTTTGCAAGAAGGGGCCGGGCTTCGGCTTCAGCGTCTCTCACTCGCACCGCCGGACGAAGCGTCGCTGGAACCCGAACATCCAGCGCGTCCGCACCACCATCGGTGGCACGCCGCAGCGCGTCAACGTCTGCACCTCCTGCCTGAAGGCCGGCAAGGTCAGCCGCTGATACCCAGCTCCAGGAACCGCCGGGCACCCTCTGGGGAGCCCGGCGGTTCTCGTTTGTGCCCCCACCATTCCCCGTGATCATGCAAAACCTCCCCGGACTTCTAGAACTCTTGCCGTGTGAGTTCTAGAACGCCGGGGAGGTTTTGCATGATCACGGAAGGTTGGGGGTTGCTGGCGGGCCGGCGGGGGCGTAGAGCTGCCGGGCCCGGTCCAGGTCCACCCCGGTGGCCGAGTCCAGGGGCAGGAAGAACTCCCGCTGCCAGCTGCGGGTGCGGGCGGCCTGCGCATTGTGCGGCGCCGACCACGGCGGATAGACCCGGAACGCCCGCTTCCCCTCCGCCTCCGGGGAAGAGAGGATCCGCTGGCGGGCCAGGGTCTGCGCCGGGAAGACGAAGTGCCCGAAGTGATCGTCCTCGCGGGCGGTGACGACGAAGAGGCGCACCTTGTCCCCGACCGCGAACGGCCGGATCGTCCCGGTCGGACGGCGCAGCCAGAGGGTGACGAACAGGCCGTTCTTCTCCGGGGTCTTACGGGCCGACCGCAGTCGCACCGGGGCCCCGTCGAGGCGGACCTTGTGCGCGGCGTACTCAGCGCTCTCGGCGGCAGCCTCGGGTGTGAGGCCGGTGCAGACGATGCCCAGCGGGTCGAAGACCTGCTCCTTCAGCGCTATCAGATCCGGCGGCGTCGGCGCGGACCACTCCGCGGATACGGCGCCCGGCCTGACGGCCTGCGCCGGTTCGGTGTCGTGCTCGGTCTGATCCTGCGCGCTCATGGCTGGGGTTCCGTCCTCGAAGATCTGAAATTCCCGGCCCGACCGCGACCGGGCCGGAGCACGGGAGCGCTCGGAACCTGTACGCCTGGTACCAGGTGTGCCATGTGTACACATCGCACGAGGGGCGGGACCGGGATCCGGTCCGGCCACCGTCGTCGGAGAAGAACTCAGCTCCAGTGCCGCCAGCCGCCCTCGCCACTGAAGGGCCTGCCGTCCACCCACACACCCGGCTCGCCGTCACGCACCACACCGATGGCCCGGAAGGAGGGCGGCACCGGGGCCGAGGGCGGGAAGCAGGCCAGCAGGGCGTGATCCTCACCGCCGGTGAGCACCCAGTCCTGTGCCTCCTGCGCGGAAATCCCCAGCGCCGACGCGGCGCTCAGCAGATCGGGGGTGGGCGCCAGGGCGGTGGGGTCGAGATCGAGCACGACACCGGACGCGTGGGCGATCCGGGCCGCGTCGCGCACCAGCCCGTCGCTGGTGTCGATCATCGCGTTCGCCCCGGCCAGCGCAGCCTCCACACCGGCCTCGTAGGGCGGCACCGGGGCGCGATGCTCACGCACCAGGGCCGACAGCGCCGGCTCCAGGTCGCCGACCGCGACACCACCGAAGGCCCGCAACAGGGCCCAGCCCGCCGCCGAACGCCCACTACCCTCGGTGACGGCCACCACGTCGCCGGCCCGGGCCTGTGACCGCAGCACCGCCCGCGGACCCGCCAGAGTGCCGAGTGCGGTACCGGTCACCACGATCTCGGACCCGGCCGAGACATCTCCCCCGGCCACCACCGCACCGGCGCGGGCGCACTCGGCGACCAGACCGTCCGCCATCTCGTTGGCCCACGACGCCGGGACATCTGCGGGAGTGGTCAGACTCACGAGAAGTGTGTGAGGCCTGCCACCCATCGCGGCGACGTCGGCGAAATTCTGTGCCGCGACCTTGATCCCGATGTCACGGGCTGTCGACCAGTCGCGGCGGAAGTCCTGGCCCTCGACCAGGGTGTCGGTGCACGCCACGACCGGCCCGGCGAGCGGACCGGTCAGGTCGAGAACTGCTGCGTCGTCCCCCGGGCCCACGGTCAGCCAGGGCGCTGAGGGATAACGATCGAGTACACCGGCAACCAGGGAATCCTCACCCAGAGTACCGATGGAAGGGTCGTTCCGGTCTGGTTCGTCCCGGGCCGTACCCAAACTGATCCCCAACCTTCGGCCTCGATGTGGTCAACCCTCTGCTGCGGCTGCGGATCGACACGGTAGCGTGACCGCCCAATGTCTGAGACCGGCCCGCACCGTGGAGCCTCTGCAGACCCTCAGGCAGTTCGGACAGGAGAAACACGTGGTGGTGCAGGCTTACATCTTGATCCAGACCGAGGTCGGGCGCTCGACGTCGATCGTCACCGAGATCGCTCAGATCCCGGGCGTGACCTTGGCCGAGGACGTCACGGGCCCCTATGACGTGATCGCCCGGATCGAGGCCCCCTCCGTCGACGAGCTCGGCTCCGGCGTGATCGCGAAGATTCAGGACGTGAAGGGAATCACCCGCACGCTCACCTGCACTGTTGTGAAGATGTGAGCTGATGCGCCAGGTCCTGCGTGACATCGGCCAGAACAGGGTCCGGCCTCGGCGCCGGGCCCTGATCGCTGTTCCGGTGGCTCTCGGGGCGACCGCGACACTGATGGCAATGACTGCCTGTGGTTCCGGGTCGTCATCGGGGAACGCCGACGTTCCCGCGCTGACACCGGGTCCGGACGCCGCCGTCGCGGCCTGCACCGAACTGATGGACCGCCTGCCGGGGACAGTGCTCTCCCTGGCCCGTAACTCTGCCCAGGAGCCCACCGGCATCGCCACCTGGGGCAATCCCGCGATCTCGCTGACCTGCGGGGCCACACCGACCGGCCCCTCCACCGACGAATGCATCGACATCAACGATGTGAACTGGGTGTTCAGCGAGAGTTCCGCCGGCTACACGTTCCTCACCTACGGCCGCGATCCGGCCGTGCAGGTGTGGGTCCCGGCCTCCGTAGAACGCAGCTCGGCCACCAGCGCCCTCGTGGATCTCGAGAAGGCCGTGAAGCCGCTGAGGACGACCGAGCGCCAGTGTTCCGACCTGGCGGACTCAGCCCCGAGCACCAGCCCGGGCTGAGCAGAACACAGATGCCGGGCCCCTCGTGGAGGGACCCGGCATCGAGCGTTTCAGCGCAGGCCGGTCGGGCGGGCCAGGGCCGTGCGGATCAGCCGGTCGATCAGCTCCGGGTACTCCAGGCCGGTCGCCGCCCACATCCGCGGGTACATCGACGAGCTGGTGAAGCCGGGCATCGTGTTGATCTCGTTGACCACCACGCTGCCGTCGGCCTGCACGAAGAAGTCGACCCGGGCCAGGCCCTCGCAGTTCATCGCCTCGAACGTGCGCACCGACAGGTCACGCACCCGGGCGAGCACGTCCTGCGGGAGGTCGGCCGGGCAGCTCAGCTTCGTGGCGTTGTCGAGGTACTTGGCCTCGAAGTCGTAGAAGGTGTGCTCGCCGACGAACTCGATCTCTCCGGGCAGGCTGGTCGCGACGCTGCCGTCGGCCGCCTGGAGCACCGCGCACTCGATCTCGCGCCCGACCACGGCCGCCTCGATCACCAGCTTGCGGTCGTGCTTCAGCGCCTCGACGATCGCGGCGTCGAGCCCTTCGGGACCGTCCACCTTGCTGATGCCGACGCTGGAACCGGCCCGGGCCGGCTTCACGAACACCGGCCAGCCGAGCTCCTCGACGTCGTCGCGCACGGCGTCCGGGTCGCGATCCCAGGCGCCCGGCCGCACCACGACGTACTCGCCGATCGGCAGGCCCGCGCCCTTCAGCATGACCTTCATCACGGCCTTGTCCATGCTGGCCGCGGAGGCCAGCACCCCGGCCCCGACGTAGCGGATGTCGGTCAGCTCGAGCAGGCCCTGCAACGTGCCGTCCTCACCGAACGGACCGTGCAGCAGCGGAAACACGACATCGACCTGGCCGAGCTCGCGGGGCACCTGGCCGGGCTCGAGCACCTGGAGGTTGCTGTCGGTGGTCTGCAGCGGGGCGATGACGCCCGGGCCGTCGCCGTCCTTCACCTGGGGCAGCACCCCGGCCGAGATCGCCCAGCGGTCGGGGTCGTCGGCCGCGAGCACCCAGCGGCCGGTGCTGGTCACACCGATCGGGATCACGTCGTACGCGTCGTGATCGATCGCGCGCAGCACCGACGAGGCGGTGGCACAACTGACCGCGTGCTCGCTCGAGCGCCCGCCGAAGAGCACGGCCACCCGGGGCTTGCGGGGGGCCGTGGTTCCCGGATCCGTGGAACTCACGGGCTGGATAGCGTCCATGACCGGGGAGAGTACCGGGGATTGGCGGTGCGTATCCCGGGCGCACCCCCGCACCGTGGGGCCTGCACGGGTGACACCAGCCACCTTCTACTCTGTGCGCATGAGTGACTCCTCCCAGGCCAAGCTGGCTTCCGCCACCGTCGTGGTCACGGCCGGCCGGCCCGCGGGCACGCCGAACCAGCCGATGAACGTGCCGGTGGTGCTCACGTCCACCTACACCGCCTCCGACTTCTCGCCTCAGCCGGGTGATCTGGGGTACGGGCGGTGGGGCAACCCGACCTGGACCGCCCTGGAGGACGCGGTCGGGGCGCTGGAGGGCGGCCCGGCACTGGCTTTCGGCTCCGGCATGGCGGCCGTCTCGGCGGTGCTCAACCTGGTGCCCCTCGGCGGCACGGTGGTGGTACCCGACGCGCCCTATTCCGGAACCGCCCAGCTCGCCGGTGAACTCGCCGCCGCCGGCCGGCTCACCGTGCGCCCGGTACCGATGGCTGACACCGATGTCGTGGTGAGCGCCCTGGACGGGGCCGACCTGGTGATCCTGGAGAGCCCGACGAACCCCCTGATGGACGTCGCCGACCTGGCCACGATCATCGCCGCCGCCCGCGCCCGCAACGTCCTGACGGCGGTGGACAACACGTTCGCCACGCCCCTCCTGCAGCAACCGCTGTCACTCGGTGCACACATGGTGGTGCACTCCGCCACGAAGTACCTCAGCGGGCACAGCGATGTGCTCCTGGGAATCGTTGTCACGGCGCAGGAGTCACCCGAGCTCGAGCAGCGGCTGCACGGCCACCGCACGATCAACGGAGCCGTCCCCGGCCCGATGGAGGCGTGGCTGGCCCTGCGCGGCCTGCGCACCCTGGCCCTGCGGGTGGAGCGGGCGAGCGCGAACGCCGCCGAACTGGCCCGCCGGCTGGGCGATCACCCGGCCGTCGCGACGGTGCGGTACCCAGGCCGGCCCGGCCACCCGGGGCACGAGCTGGCGCGCACCCAGATGCGGGGTTTCGGGGCGATGCTCTCGATCGAGCTGAACGGCTCCGCGGAGCAGGCCGAGAAGGTCTGTGCCGCCACGCGACTGTGGATCCACACGACCAGCCTCGGCGGGGTGGAGTCCAGCCTGGAGCGCCGGCGCCGGCACGGGGGCGAATCAAAGCTGGTGCCCGAATCGCTGATCCGCCTGTCGGCGGGGATCGAGGACGTCGAGGACCTCTGGGCCGACCTGTCACAGGCCCTCGACGCCGCGGTCTAGCCCTTAGGCCAGTTCCGACTTCCGGGCCCGGGAGAGCAGGCTCCCGGCCAGCTCGGACAGCGGGACCTCGCCGTTCACCACACCGGTCACCGCCTCGGCGATCGGCATGTCGACACCGTGTTCGCGGGCCAGACCCAGGATCGCGCCGGTGCTCTTCACCCCCTCGGCGGTGCGGTTGGTGATGGCCACGACCTCGTCGACGGTCATGCCCTGCCCCAGGTGCACGCCGAAGGTGCGGTTGCGGGACAGCGGCGAGGCGCAGGTCGCGACCAGGTCGCCCATCCCGGCCAGACCCGCGAACGTGGCCGGCTCGGCACCGAGAGCGACCCCCAGGCGGGTGATCTCGGCCAGGCCCCGGGTGATGATCGAGGCCTTCGAGTTGTCGCCCAGGCCCATGCCCTCGACCATGCCCACGGCCAGCGCGATCACGTTCTTCACGGCGCCGGACAGTTCCACGCCGATCACGTCGTGGTTGGTGTAAGGCCGGAAGTAGGGGGCGGAGCAGGCCGCCGCGACCTGCTCGGCGGTGTCGTGGTCGGTGCAGGCGACCACGGTGGCGGTGGGCTGGCGGGCGGCGATCTCGGCGGCCAGGTTCGGGCCGGACACCACGGCATTTCGTTCCGGGCCGATCTCCAGGACCTCGCCGATGACCTCGCTCATCCGCTTCAGGGTGCCTTTTTCGACGCCCTTCATCAGGCTGACCGTGACGGCCGAGGGCCCGATCAGGGGCTTCCAGACGGCCAGGTTGGTGCGCAGGGTCTGCGCCGGCACCGCCAGCACCACGATGTCGGCACCGTCCAGCGCGACCGCCGGGTCGGGGTCGGCCGTGACCGTGTGCGGCAACTCCAGCCCCGGCAGGTAGTCGGGGTTCTCGTGCCGTCCGGCGATCGCCTCGCACACCTGTGGGCGGCGGCCCCACATCGTCACCTTGGAGCCGGCATCCGCGAGCACCACGGCGAACGTGGTCCCCCAGGATCCGGTGCCCATCACCGCGACGCGACTCATCGTCCTGACCTCTTCCGCTTCTGCTGTTTCGGTTGTTTCGGGTTGGGATTGCCGTACCAGGTGGTCCCGCCGGCACGCGGGTCGTACCGCTGTGGGGGCGCCGTCTCGCCCCGGATCTCCTCCAGCAGCGCCGTCAGCTCGTTCATCATCTGCCCGGTCGCCTCGTCCAGCACGGCCACGGTGACCGGCTGCCCGGCGAACCGGCTGAGGTCCACGGGAGGCCCGGCACTCACCCACACGGTGTGCCGGGGCACCAGGTGAAAGCGCTTGGAGTAGGCCGGGAGGATCTCCTGGGCACCCCATTGCGCGATCGGGACCAGGGGCGCGCCCGTCTCCAGGGCCACCCGGACCGCGCCGGTCCGGCCGCGCATCGGCCACTGGCCCGGGTCCCGCGTCAGCGTGCCCTCCGGGTAGAACGAGACGCACTCGCCGGCCCGGACCGCGACCACCGCCGCCGAGTAGGCTGCGCCGGCGTCGTTCGTCTCGCGGTAGACCGGGATCTGCCCGGCGCCGCGCACGAGCCGCCCGAGCAGCGGCAGCCGGAACACGCTCTCCTTCGCCAGGAAGCGCGGCAGCCGGCCGCGCTCGTAGACGAAGTGCCCGAAGGTGAACGGATCGACGTAGGAGATGTGGTTGGTCACCGTGATCACCCCGCCGGTGACCGGAAGATTCCCGGCCCCCTGCCAGTTCCTCTTCGTCGTCAGCAGGAGGGCCGGTTTCAGCACGATCACGGCCAGCCGGTACCAGCCGCCGATCCTCCGCCGACTCACCAGAGTGCCACCTTCCGATTCCGAGACCTCTGCATCCGGGACATCAGCGCATGCATCGACGCGACGCCATCAGACCATCTTGCCGTCCCCACGCCCTCCCGCCGACCGCCGGGGAGCGCGGACATCATGATTGAGGACGACGCCCGCACCACCCGTCCTGAGGTCACCGGGGTTTCGGGGCGGCCCGGGCGGGCCTGGACCCTGGTGCTGCCGTTCAAGGGCGGCCCGAACGCCAAGTCGCGGCTGGCCGCGCCCCCCGGTCTGGCCGGCGCGATCGCCCTGGACTGCCTGGACGCGGTACTGGCCGCGCAGCGGGTCGCGCAGGTCGTCGTGGTCACCGCGGATTCCTCTCTGGCACAGTCTGCCTCGGCCGCCGGCGCGACCGTGCGGAACGAGTCCCGGCCCGGGGCGGGGCTGCTCGCGGCCATCACCGACGGCCTGGACGGGCTCCAGGGGCCCTGTGCGGTCCTGCTGGGCGACCTCCCGGCCCTGAAGCCAGCGGACCTCGACCAGGCGCTCCAGGGGGCCTGGGAGGCGCTGGCAACGACAAGCGATCGTTCCGGCATGGTCTTCGTCCCGGACGCGGACGACATCGGCACGGTCCTCCTGGCCGCCACCGACCCCTCGGCGCTGCGTCCCTCGTTCGGTCCGGAGTCGGCCCGCCGGCACGCCGAGTCCGGCGCCCGGCGGCTGGATCTGGACCTCCCGGCCCTGCGTCGCGACGTGGACACCCAGGCCGACCTGGCGGTGGCCCGGCAGCTCGGCCTCGGCCGGCGGACGAGGGCAGCGCTCGACCCGAACTGAAACTCGGCGAACTCTTTGCTCGTCCCGCATTGACTACGCTGATCCGGTGCAGGCCACCGTGTACCGCTACGACGCCGAGACCGGCTCCGGATCCGTCCTCACTGACTCCGGCGACGTGCTGCCCTTCACCGCCCGGGCGCTGGAGCCCAGCGGGCTGCGGCATCTGCGCCCTGGTCAGCGGCTTTCCGCCGTCCGCGAGGGCGACGAGATCGTCAGCCTGAGGCTGGGCACGATCGGTTCGGCCGACCACCCGGACGCGAGCTGAGCCGCGTCCTCAAGCCCGTGAACAAAACATCCCCGCCGGGCCGACCGGCCCGGCGGGGACGTTCGGATCTGGAGATATTAGCGCTCGTAGTTCGCGCCGAGCATCTGCAGCTTCTGCTCGAAGTGCTCGTAACCACGGTCGATCAGGCCGATCCCGCGGACCCGCGAGGTGCCCTCGGCGGCCAGGGCCGCGATCAGGTGGCTGAACCCGCCGCGCAGGTCAGGGACCGTGATGTCGGCGCCGTGCAGCTTGGCCGGACCCGAGATGACCGCTGAGTGCATGAAGTTCCGGCGGCCGAAGCGGCACGGCCGGCCACCCAGGCACTCCCGGTAGAGCTGGATCTGGGCGCCCATCTGGCTGAGCGCGTGGGTGAAGCCCAGCCGGTTCTCGTAGACCGTCTCGTGCACGATGCTCAGGCCGCTGGCCTGGGTCAGGGCCACGACCAGGGGCTGCTGCCAGTCGGTCGCGAAGCCCGGGTGCACGTCGGTCTCGAGCACCAGCGAGTTCAGCTCACCGCCGGGGTGGCTGAACCGGATGCCGTCGTCGCCGATGTCGAGCAGGCCACCGACCTTCCGGAACACGTTCAGGAACGTCATCATCTCCTGCTGGCGGGCGCCCAGCACGGTGATGTCGCCCTTGGTCGCCAGCGCGGCGCTGGCCCAGGACGCGGCCTCGATCCGGTCGGGCATCGCCCGGTGGGTGAAACCGCCGAGCCGGTCGACGCCTTCGATCCGGATCGCCCGGTCGGTGTCGACGCTGATGATGGCGCCCATCTTCTGCAGCACCGCGATCAGGTCCATGATCTCGGGCTCGATGGCCGCGTTGGTGAGCTCGGTGACGCCCTCGGCGAGCACGCTCGTCAGCAGCACCTGCTCGGTGGTGCCGACGCTCGGGTACTCCAGCTTGAGTTTCGTGCCCTGGAGCCGCCGCGGGGCGCGGATGGCGATTCCGTTCGGCTCCTTCTCGACCACCGCACCGAATTGCCGCAGCACATCCATGTGGTAATTGATCGGACGGTCACCGATCCGGCACCCACCGAGATCGGGAATGAATGCCTCTCCCAGCCGGTGAAGCAGAGGACCGCAGAAAAGAATGGGGATACGGCTGGAACCCGCGTGCGCGTCGATGTCGGCGACGTGCGCCTGAATGACATTGCTCGGGTCGAGACGGAGTTCGCCCTCGGGGCCGGGAATCTCCTCGACATGAACTCCGTGGAGTTCCAGAAGCCCGCTGACGACCCCGACGTCGCGGATCTGCGGAACGTTACGCAGCACGCTCGGCTCGTCACCGAGGAGTGCGGCCACCATGGCCTTGGAAACCAGGTTCTTGGCGCCCCTGACCTGGATGCTGCCGACCAGCGGGGTGCCGCCGTGCACGGTGAGTACGTCGTTCATGAAGGACATCGTGGACCACGTCGGGCCAGGTACCAATTCCAGCCCCGACAAGACCTCATGTGCGTAGCGTCGGCCCAGGCCGGCCGGGACTGAAGTCCGGAGACCCACCGAGTCGTCCCAGCCGTCAAAACAGCCACGTGGCGGGCGTCCCGGCGTTCAGCCGGAGCACCCGCCACGTGTGGAGGGGTGGTGCTGCTGTGGTGCTGTTCGGTGCGGGTACCGCGCGAGCGAGCTCAGGCGGTGGTGCTGCGACGACGCGTGGTGGTGCGCTTCGCGGCGGTCGGGGCCGGGGTCTTGGCGGCCGCGGTGCTGCGGGAAGCCGTGGTGGCGGTCTTCTTCGCGGCGGTCTTGCGGGCCGTGGTGGTCTTGGCCGCGGTGGTCTTCGCCGCCGTGGTCTTGGCCGGGGCAGCCTTCGTGGCCGGGGCCTTCTTGGCGACGGGAGCCTTGGTCGCGGTCTTCTTCGCGGCCACGGTGGTCTTCGCCGGAGCGGCCTTGGTGGCCGTGGTCTTCTTGGCGGCCGTGGTCTTCGCGGCCGTCGTCTTGGCGGCGGTGGTCTTCGCGGCCGTGGTCTTCGCCGGAGCAGCCTTGGTGGCCGTGGTCTTCTTCGCGGCCGTGGTCTTCGTGGCGCGGGTGGGGGTGGCGGCCTTGGCGGCAGCGGCCACGCCACGCGTGGTGGCGGCGCGGGTCGAACCGGCAACCGGCTTCGGCAGGGTGCGCGGCTCGGCGACGTACGCCTTGAACGAGGTGCCGGCGCGGAAACGCGGGACCGAGGTCTTCTTGATGCGGACCTTCTCGCCGGTACGCGGGTTACGGCCGGTACGAGCGTTGCGGACGGCCTTCTCGAAGGAGCCGAAACCGCTGATGGTCACCTTCTCGCCACGGACGACGGCGCGGGTGATGGTGTCGATCACGGCGTCCAGGGCGTCGGCGGCGGACTGACGGCCACCGAGGCGCTCCTGGAGAATCTCAACGATATCTGCCTTGTTCACTTTCAATCCTCCGGTACTTGGGATCGAGCGGACAGCCCGATGGAAGATGAAGGTAAACGCACTCCGGCCTATAAATCCAATACAGAGTGAGGTTTTGTCGTTGTGTCTCAAGGCAAAACCGGCCCGCAAACGGCCCTCGGCGGCCCCCGTACGGCCCCTTCCGGAACCGTGCAAGAACCGCCGAGTTTAACGAAATTCATTACCTCAGAAGGTTTTCCAGTAATGAATTGTGATTCCGCTTGACTGCCGGAGGGGGCTCAGCGGGCCGGAAGAGTGGTCGGCAGAAAGTGTGGCCGATTCGACTCGAAAGCAGTCACCGCATCGACGTGCCGGAGGGTCAGCCCGATGTCGTCGAGCCCCTCCAGGAGCCGCCAGCGGGTGTAGTCGTCGACCTCGAACCCCACCGTCAGGTCACCGCAGACGGCGGTGCGGGCGGTCAGATCGACCGTCACCTCAGTGCCCGGGCGGCTTTCCAGCGCCGTCCAGAGCTTCTCGATGTCGGCCTGCTCGACGATCCCCGCGAGCAGTCCCGCCTTTCCCGAGTTCCCCCGGAAGATGTCGGCGAAGCGGGAGGAGAGAACTACCCGGAAGCCGTAGTCGTTGAGAGCCCAGACGGCGTGTTCCCGGGAGGATCCGGTGCCGAAGTCGGGGCCCGCGACGAGCACCGAACCGGCCTTGTAGGCCTCCTGGTTCAGGACGAACGCGGGGTCCTGGCGCCAGGCGGCGAACAGCCCGTCCTCGAAACCCGTGCGCGTCACCCGCTTGAGGTACACCGCCGGGATGATCTGGTCGGTGTCGACGTTCGAGCGGCGCAGCGGGACGCCGACCCCGGTGTGGGTGCTGAATTTCTCCATGGTTTTCGCTGTTCCTTCGATGTGAAGTCTTGAGTGGACCGCGTGAACCGCCGAAACTACTTTCAGCGGCCGGTGGAAGCGCCCTGCTGCGACGAGACCTCGAGGCCGGGTCCGCCCGGGCCGGTGGCGGGCTCCAGGTCGGACGGTGAGGAGAGGGTTCCGCGCACCGCGGTGGCCGCGGCCACGGCCGGCGAGACCAGGTGCGTGCGGCCGCCCTTTCCCTGCCGTCCCTCGAAGTTCCGGTTGGAGGTGGAGGCGCTGCGCTCACCGGGCGCCAGCTGGTCGGGATTCATGCCCAGGCACATCGAGCAGCCGGCCTGACGCCATTCCGCGCCGAACGCCGTGAACACCTGGTCCAGCCCCTCGGACTCGGCCTGCAACCGCACCCGCGCCGAACCGGGCACGACCAGAACCCGCACCGAGTCCGCCTTCTGCCGACCGTTCACGACCGCGGCGGCGGTGCGCAGGTCCTCGATGCGGCCGTTGGTGCAGGAGCCGATGAACACCGTGTCGACCGCGATCTCACGCAGCGGGGTGCCCGCGGTGAGGTCCATGTAGGTGAGCGCGCGCTCGGCGGCCTGGCGGGCGTCCGGGTCGGCGATGGCCGCCGGGTCCGGGACCGAGGCCGAGAGCGGAGAGCCCTGACCGGGATTCGTACCCCAGGTGACGAACGGTTCCAGGTCGGGGGCGGAGAGGTGAACCTCGGTGTCGAAGGTGGCGTCGTCGTCGGTGCGCAGGGTGCGCCAGTACTCGACCGCGGCGTCCCAGTCCTCGCCCTCGGCCGCGTGCCGGCGGCCCTTCACATAGTCGAACGTGATGTCGTCGGGGGCGATCATGCCCGCCCGGGCGCCCGCCTCGATCGACATGTTGCAGATCGTCATCCGGGCTTCCATCGACAGCGCCCGGATGGCCGAACCCCGGTACTCCAGCACGTAGCCCTGGCCACCGCCGGTACCGATCTTCGCGATCACCGCGAGAATGATGTCCTTGGCACTGGTTCCGGACGGCAGATCGCCGTCCACGTTGATCGCCATCGTCCTGAACGGCTTCAGCGGCAGCGTCTGGGTGGCCATGACGTGCTCCACCTCGCTGGTGCCGATACCGAAAGCCAGAGCCCCGAAGGCGCCGTGGGTGGAGGTGTGCGAATCTCCGCAGACCACGGTCATACCCGGCTGGGTGAGCCCCAGCTGCGGGCCGACCACGTGCACGATGCCCTGGTCGATATCCCCCAGCGGGTGCAGCCGGACACCGAACTCGGCGCAGTTCTTGCGCAGCGTCTCGATCTGGGTGCGGCTGACCGGGTCGGCGATCGGCTGGTCGATGTTGAGGGTCGGGGTGTTGTGATCCTCGGTGGCGATGGTGAGATCGAGGCGGCGGATCGGCCGGCCCGCCAGACGCAGACCGTCGAACGCCTGCGGGCTGGTGACCTCGTGCAGCAGGTGGAGATCGATGTAGAGCAGGTCGGGTTCGCCGTTCTCGCCGGCGCGCACCACGTGCGCTTCCCAGACCTTCTCCGCCAGAGTGCGGCCCACGCTGATCATCCTCCATCCGGGACAGAACCCGTTCGGCTGTTTCACGGGCACCGTTGTCGGCACCCGGCGGTTCCCAGCGATTCCCGGTCTCCGCGGCCCCCGCGCGGACACCGGACTTGCGTCTCGCTTCGTGAGACGCCAGTATCGCTCCATGGACAAGAGTAGCGGAGTCGGCGTCCTGGACAAGGCAGCCGTGCTGCTCGACGCCCTGGAGGCGGGGCCGGCGACACTGGCCCAGCTGGTGACCGCGACCGGGCTCGCCCGGCCGACCGCGCACCGCCTGGCCGTCGCACTGGAGCATCACCGGCTCGTTGGCCGTGACCTGCAGGGGCGTTTCGTGCTCGGGCCACGTCTGGGTGAACTCGCCGCCGCGGCCGGGGAAGACAGGCTGCTGGCCGCCGCCGGGCCGGTTCTCTCGGCGCTGCGCGACCACACCGGCGAGAGCGCCCAGCTGTTCCGCCGGCAGGGGGATCAGCGCATCTGTGTGGCCGCCGCCGAAAGGCCGGTCGGTCTGCGTGATTCCATCCCGGTCGGATCGGCACTCTCGATGCACGCCGGATCGGCCGCGCAGACACTGCTCGCCTGGGAGGAGCCGGATCGCCTGCACCGTGGGCTGAACGGCGCCAAGTTCACCGCCAGCACCCTGTCGGCCGTGCGCCGTCGCGGGTGGGCCCAGAGCATCGCCGAGCGGGAGCCGGGGGTCGCGTCGGTCTCCGCACCGGTGCGGGGCCCGTCCGGCCGGGTGGTGGCCGCGGTCTCGATCTCGGGCCCCATCGAGCGTTTCACCCGTCAGCCGGGGCGGCAGCACGCCACCGCCGTGGTGGCCGCGGCCGGGCGGCTGACCGAGGTGCTGCGCCGCGGGCAGATCCAGGCCTAGCCGAAAAGCCTTTGAAGCAAACGGAACGAGCCCGTCACCCCGGATCGGGGTGACGGGCTCGTCGGCGTTCGGGTGGGGCGTGGGTCAGGAAGCCCCGGCCTCGCCGCTGAACTCGGCCGCCTCGTCCTGCGCGGACGTGATCAGCGCGTCGACCGTGATGTCGCCGTTGCTGTCGTCGATCAGGCGACGCAGCAGCACCAGCTCGATGCGAGCCAGGTCGGGCTCGTCGAGCTGCTCGAGCACCTCGGCGACCGACGCGTCGTCGCCGAGCACCGAGCGCACCAGGGCCTGCGCGGCGTTCTCGTCGATCGCGACGGGGGTCTGGGCGTAGGGCACGGCGGCGGCCGCGACGAAAGCCGGCACGTCGGCCTGCGGGCCGGACAGGCTGCGTTCGACAGCGTTGTAGAAGGCCGCGCCGACAACCTCGCCGAAAGCGTTCCAGCCGTGCTCGTCCAGGGACTTGGTCTGCTCGAAGTAGGCGTTCAGATCGCCCACCAGCAGCTCCCGAACCGTTTGGCCGATCTGGGCCGTCATGAGCTTTACCTCCATCGATCGGTGGCGCCGCCGCGGCGACGCTCCACCCCCGAGCATCCTTGGGTTCTCGCAGGTCGGCGAGAGATTACCGGACATGAAGACTGGCCCTCGACCAGAAGAGGTCGAGGGCCATCTCTCATGTAGCCCCGACGGGATTCGAACCCGCGCTACCGCCTTGAGAGGGCGACGTGCTAGGCCACTACACAACGGGGCCATGCTGACCAGGTCAGCTATTCGATTCTAGCCGACTGCTTGGCTGTTCACCGAATCGGTCTGACCAGCCCTAAAAGTGGTTTTTAGTCCGACTTTTCGGCGATCTCACCGCGCTGGGGTACCAGGACTCGAACCTAGACTAACTGTACCAGAAACAGTCGTGCTGCCAATTACACCATACCCCATGGTAGGTATTCACCCGACGGGAAGATCATCGTCTTGCGCTTCAGATCTTTCCGGTGGTCGAGCACCCACCGAGAACATTAGCGGTCCGCGGGCGATGGCCCAAATCCGGATTCCCGAACGTCGCGCGCGACCCGACCCCCAGACCCTCACCCCCTCCCGAAAACACGCGCCCAGAAACCGAATCTTGATTTCCCGGCCTTCGGAATCGCCCCGGCGATGCACCCAGCAGGGTGACACCCGCCCCCTTCCGGAGCGGTCGAACGCTCCGGAAGCACCGCCCCACCCCGGCAGGCGCCGCCGGAGAACCAGAAGCTGCGCGCCCTGGCGGACGACGTCCTGACGGCTCGCGTGGTCGGCGCCCTGCGGTGGGACCGAGGACCGGAGCGGACCAGAGCGTGGTGGGACCGGCGACCAGAGCAGATCGTCAGCATCTCCAAAGCCCGGCCTCCGCCAGTGACGAAGCCGGCGGCCCACCGCAACGAGCCTTGCCCTCGTCCCCGCTTGCCACATTCCGCCCGGCCCCCTGTCTCCGCCGTCCCCCTGATCGGTCGCCGTGTCGTACCCGCCACCTCGATGCCGCCACCTCGTCCGCGACCCTGCGATCCCCGTCGTCCCCTCCCCGTCGTCCCCTGCCGCCTCCCCCTTCGTGATGCGACCAGCGCCACATCCAAAAGCCCACGAGCACCCGCCCCGGCCCCTAGGGCCACCCCGCCAACCCACTCCCCACCGTCCCAAATGCGACCAGCGCCACACTGGCCAAACCCGCCATCACCCTCCGGAAGGCCGGGCGGGCGTCCGGATTCGAGATGAATCCGTGACGCATCGGTCGCACGTCACACTTCCGGGTCGGCGAGCGGTCGAACCGTCAGGAGCCGAAGCACTCCTGAGCACGCGGACACCTACCCGAACGGGACGTAGGTCACCCCCAGCCACAGAACTTTCCACTACTTTGGGTCATCCCTTGGAACTCCGCGCCGCACGGACCAAGGCCTTCGTGCATCGCCGGGGCGACGGAATGTGTCCGACATCTCCAGACGGCGAAATGACTATGGGTAAGGTGTCGACTACAGATTTCGTCCGGACTTCCGCTCTTGGCGTATCGGCGATTCAGCTACGCTCCAGTTCAGGGGGCGTGATCACCGGGGGACGGGGATGTTCACAGTTCAAGCACTGCATTTCAGGTGTGGCGGAAAGCTGGAGACGACCTGATGACGCGCGCGCCCATGACCTCACGCGATGCCGTCGGGGCAGTCCTCACGCCGGCTCGTGGTCGCGCGTGCCCGCACGACCCCGGTTGCAGGGGGTGACGAATGGCGGTCTCGGGCATCCGGCTCTTCGAACTGTCCCCGCTGGCTCTCCTTCCGAGCCCCGGGCACACCGACACGCGTACCCGACCGAAGGCCCCCCGGGCCACGTCGCTGCGGATCATCGCCGTCAGTCTGCTGCTGGTGGCCTTCGGCGCGCTGCTGTGGCTGTGCCCCGTCACCCAGGAGATGGGCGCCCGGGGGCGCCTGCTGCGTCTGGACTGGTGGACGGTGGCCGCCCTGGCCGCCGCCTGCGAGATCGTGGTGCAGATGGTGCAGGTCAATGGTCATCGGCAGGTCCGCGCCATCTCGATGAACGAGATCGCCACCGTGCTGGGCCTGTTCTTCGCCACCCCGGGCGGCTTCGTCACCGGCCGGCTCCTCGGGGTGCTCGTGGCTCTGGTGCTGTGGCGCCGGCAGGGCCCGGTCAAGGTGTTCTTCAACGGCTCGATGCTGTTCGCCGAGTCGATGCTGGCGCTGCTGCTGTTCAACCTGATCCGTGGCTCGGACGTCCACATCGACCCCCGGGCCTGGGCCGCCGCGCTGGTCGCGACCATCTGCGGCGGGCTGCTCTCGGCGGTCGCGGTGACCGTGGTGATCGCGGTGGTCGACGGCGAGACCAAACGCCGTGACTTCCTGCTCGAGGCCGGCCGGGGCGCCACCACCTCGGCCTGGGTCACCTGCATCGCCCTGGTCGCGGTGCACGCGCTCGACGCCGACAGCCGGGCCGCCGTGCCCCTGGCGGTCTCGATGGTGCTGCTGCTCATCGCCTACCGCAGCTACTGCAGCCTGTCCGAGCGGCACCTGAGCCTGGAGCGGCTCTACCGGTTCAGCCACGCGGTGAGCAGCACTCCCGAGGTGAACGAGATCCTCACCGGGGTGCTCCAGCACGCCCGCGAGGTGCTGCGGGCCGACTACGCCGAGATCGTCTTCGTCTCCTCCGAGGCCGGGCACCAGCCGCTGCGCATCGACAGCCGGGGCTCCAACGGCAAGCTGCGCCGCGTGCGGCTGAGCGACGAGGCCGCGAACGACCCGAGCTGGGCCGGGGTCTTCGGCAGCGGCGGCCCCCTGCTCATCCCCCGCGGCGACCGCAGCCACCGCAACCTGCTCGCCGACCGCGACCTGCGCGACGCCGTGCTGGTGCCGCTGCGGGGTGAGGCGGGCATCGTCGGCACGATCCTGGTCGGCGACCGGATCAGCGATGTGCGCTCGTTCGACACCGACGACGTGCAGTTGCTGATGACCGTGGCCAACCACGCCAGCATGGCTCTGCAGAACGGCCAGCTGGTCGACCGGCTCAAGCACGACGCCCTGCACGACAAGCTCACCGGCCTGCCGAACCGCAACCTGCTGCAGGAAGAGATGCTGCAGGCCATCCAGGAGATGCGCGAGGACCGCTCCCCCGGCCTGGCCGTGCTCAACCTCGACCTGGTCAACTTCAAGCAGGTCAACGACACCTTCGGGCTGGCCCTCGGCGATCTGCTGCTCCAGCAGGTGGGCCGGCGGCTGCACGACCGGCTGGCCGGGCGCGGTGTGCTGGCCCGCACCGGCGGCGACGAGTTCACCGTGCTGCTGCCGGCGGTCGACTCGGTGGCCGCGTCCCTCGAGATCGCCGCCCAGTTGCGCTGCGGGCTGGAGAAACCGGTCAGTATCCAGGGGGTGGACGTCGAGGTCGGTGTCTCGATCGGGATCGCCGTCGCGCCGCTGCACGGGGCCGACGGGCACACGCTACTGAAACGGGCCGACGCGGCGATGTACTACGCCAAGAACTCCGGCTCGGGTCTGCACGTGTACGACAAAGGGCTCGACGCCAACGAGACCCCCGAGCGCCTGGCCCTGACCGCCGAGCTCCGGCAGGGCATCTCGGCCGGGCAGCTCGAGGTCTACGTGCAGCCGCAGGCCAGCCTGCGCACCGGGATGGTGCTCGGGGTGGAGGCCCTGGTGCGCTGGCGTCACCCCCGGCACGGGCTGCTCTTCCCCGACACCTTCATCCCCCTGGCCGAACGCAACGGCCTGATCCCGCAACTCACCGACGCTGTGCTGGAGCAGGCCGTGGCCGCGTGCGGGCGCTGGCGGCGAGCGGGTCACCGGCTCACCGTGAGCGTGAACCTCTCCGCCCGCAGCAATCTCAACGAGAAGCTGATCGAGAACGTGCAGCAACTGCTGAACCGGCACGGGGTCCCGGCGAAAGCGCTGACGCTGGAGATCACCGAGAGCTCGGTGATCCGTGACCCGGCCCGCACCCGGATCGTGCTCGATCAGCTGCACGCGCTCGGAGTGGGTCTGTCCATCGACGATTTCGGCACCGGCTACTCGTCGCTGTCCTACCTGCGCCAGCTCCCGGTGCAGGAGGTGAAGATCGACAAGAGCTTCGTGATGAACATGCTGGCCGAGCCGAATGACGCCGCGATCGTGCGCTCCATCGTCGATCTCGGTACCAACCTCGACCTGGCGGTGGTGGCCGAGGGCGTGGAAGACGCCGCCACCCGGGCCGAGCTACAGCGCATGGGCTGCACGAACATGCAGGGCTTCTACCTGGCCGCCCCGATGCCCCTGGCCGGCTTCATGGACTGGCTCGCGGCGCGCGAAGGGCATCTCGCCGAGGCACGCTGACCTGACCGGCCAACAGAATTGAAGACGCGTACGGGCCCCCTTGGGTGCCCGTACGCGTCTTCAATGGTGAACCGAACGAAAGAACCTCAGTCGCGCGAGACCACGGGATTGCTCAGCACACCCATGCCCTCGATCTCGATTTCGACCCGGTCACCGGCCACGATCGGGCCGACCCCGGCCGGGGTGCCGGTGAGGATGATGTCGCCGGGCAGCAGCGTGAACGCGGCCGAGACGTAGGCGACGATCTCAGGGATCTTGTGGATCAGCTGCGAGGTGCTGCCGTCCTGCTTGACCTCACCGTTCACCCGGGTGGTGAGCCTCAGGTCGGTGGCGTCGGTGTCGAGCACCAGGTAGGGGCCGATCGGGCAGAACGTGTCGAAGCCCTTGGCGCGCGCCCACTGCTTGTCGGACTTCTGCAGGTCGCGGGCGGTGACGTCGTTCGCGATCGTGTAGCCGAGGATGACCTCGTTGACGCGCTCGACCGGCACCTCCTTGCAGAGCTTGCCGATGACGATGGCCAGCTCGCCTTCGTAGTGCACGTTCGTCGACTGACGCGGCAGCACGATCGGGTCGCCCGGGCCGATCACCGAGGTGTTCGGCTTGAAGAACAGCAGCGGCTCTTCCGGCGGGGCCTCGCCCGGGGTGGCGGCCATCTCGGCCACGTGGTCGGCGTAGTTCTTGCCGACCGCGACCACCTTGCTGCGCGGGATGACCGGTGCGAGCAACCGCACCGCGTCGTCGAACCTGACCTTCTCCCCGGTCATCTGGACCGTCTGGTAGAGCGGATCGCCACTGATGACGTGCAGGAAGCCGTTGCCCTGCCCGCCCTCCACGATCGCGTACCTGGGGTCTTCGCCGGTGGTGAATCTCGCGATGAGCACGCCCCTGACCTTATGTCATTACCGAAGGGGAGATACTGGACGGCGTGACGAGGGCGGGTGGGACGACGATCAGCAGCCAGGTTCTGGCCGAGGCCGAGTGGCAGCCTCTGGCGCAGCAGCACGAGGAGCGTGCCGACGCCCTCACCCAGGGCCGCCGCGAGCGCCGGGCCACGCACACCAAGCACGCCATCGAGGACTTCCTCTACGAGTACTACTCCACGCGTCCCTCGACCTTGCGGCGCTGGCACCCGGGCGTCGGAATCCGTCTCCAGGGCGAGACCCCGCACGAGAAGTGGCGCTGGTACACGAAGGCCGAGGCGGGCACGGTCGGATTCGATGCGGCCCGGTTCATGGACGAGCGCGGCGACTCGGTGCGGTTCATCCACCGGCTGCTCACGAACATCAGCGGCCGGCCCACCTTCACCGGCTGTTTCGGCCTGCACGAGTGGGCGATGGTCTACCGGCAGGGCGAACATCGGCATCCGCTCCCCCTGCGGCTGGGCCAGGCCGGCACCGACGAAGTGGTCGAGGCGCACCCGATCCGCTGCTCCCACTTCGACGCGTTCCGCTTCTTCACCCCCGAGGCCGTGGGCCTGAACCGGCTCCAGCCCACCCGTGAGACCCAGGTCGAGCTGGATCAGCCGGGCTGCCTGCACGCCTCGATGGACGGGCACAAGTGGGCCATGAAGCTCGGCCCGGCCGTGCCCGGAGGCCTGGCCCTGGACTGCTTCCAGCTGGCACTCGACATCCGGCTGCTCGACATGAAGGCCTCCCCCTACGACCTCACCCCGTACGGAGAGTCCGCAGTGAAGATCGAGACCCCCGAGGGGAAGGCCGAGTACGTCGCCCGGCAACGCGAATTCGCCGAACGTTCCCAGGCGCTCCGGGCCCGGCTGATCGTCGTCCTGGACGGCCTGATCAGCTTCGCCTGAGGCCGGTGGGGTTGGAGTCACCTAGTTAACCAACCGGTTGACCAGCGAGTACGCCGAACGTGCCGTGTGTTCCGCGGACGGCGACGGGCCTGCGTCCTCGACCCTGGGACGTATGAATACGAGAAGGCTCACGTATCTCGGTCGCGTCCGCACTGCCGCCGGCGCTGCGGTGATCGGCACGGCCCTGCTCGCTTCCCCCGCACTCGCCGGGGGACTCTCCGCCGCGACGACGTCGACCCCCGCGCCGGTGAAGGCGGCCTCGGCCAGGAAGGCGCTGTCGACCGTCGGCCTGCCCACCGGCTTCCGGCCCGAGGGCATCACGTCCGGCCCCCGACGCACCTTCTTCGCCGGATCCGTGGCCGACGGCCGCATCTGGACCGGCAGCCTGAAGACCGGGGCCGGGCAGCAGCTCACGGCCGGGGTGTCCGGGCGGTCGCTGCGGGGTCTGCAGTGGGACCAGCGCTCCCACCTGCTCTGGGCCGCGGGGCAGGACGGCTCCCAGGGCATCGTGCTGGCTGTCGACGCCACCTCCGGGGCGGTGGAGCACCGGATCGAGGTGCCCGGGTCGGTGTTCCTGAACGACCTGGTGATCGAGCCGAACGCGGTGTGGGTCACCGATTCCCGCGTGGACCGGCTGACCCGCATCGATCTGCGGCCCGCAACCGGGCACCCCACCGGCCAGACGAACTTCATCACGCTGAAGGGTGCCTGGCCGGCGACCACCACGGGTAACGGCGCGAACGGCATCGACACCCTGTGGGACGGCACGCTGCTGCTGAACAACAGCACGCACGGCGGCATCTACACCGTCGACCCGCACACCGGCGAGACGAAGAACATCCTGGTCAAGCGCGGTCCGGGGATCACCGGTGGCGACGGCCTGGAGCGTAAGGGCCACACCCTGTTCGTGGTCCGCGGCAACAGCAGCAACGCGGTCGAGGCCCTGAAGCTGCACCACAACCGCAACGGCTGGCGCGCCACCTGGCGCAAGACGCTGACCTCGCCGCAGCTCGACGTGCCGAGCACGGCGACCTTCGTCAACCACACCCTATGGGCCGTGAACGCCCGCTTCGGCGTGGCCGATCCGGCGACGGCGAGCTATCAGGTCGTGCCGCTGGGCAAGAAGGTGATGAGCGGTATCGCGCCGCTGTAGACCACTGAAACCAAAATTGAGGACGTGGTTGCCCACCTGGCAACCACGTCCTCAATTTTCGCTCTACACCCGCGACGCCACACCCATCGACGACAGCCCGTACACGAAACTCTCCAGCAGGGCCTGCCAGCTGGCCTCGATCATGTTCGGCCCGACCCCCACGGTCTGCCAGACCGACCCGGCGCCGGTGGTCTCCACCAGCACCCGGGTGACCGCGTCCGTGGCCGATTGCCCGTCGAGGATGCGGACCTTGAAGTCGGTCAGCTTCATCCGGTCCAGCTCCGGATAGACCGGCAGCAGCGCCTGGCGCAGCACCCGGTCGAGGGCGCTGACCGGGCCGTTCCCCTCCGCCGTGGCGACCACGCGGTTCCCGCCCGCGGTCAGTTTCACCGTCGCCTCACACACCGCCTCACCGGTGGCACCGCGGAATTCGGTGATCACGCGCCAGCTCTCGACCTCGCAGAACACCGGCCGGGCCCCGTGCACCGCCTCGGTCAGCAGCAGCGAGAACGACGCGTCGGCGGCCTCGAACGTGTAACCCCGGGCCTCCAGGTGCTTCACCCGCCCGGTCACCTCGCCCAGCAGTTCCCGGTCGCTGGACAGGTCGAAACCCAGCTCCTTGCCCTTCAGCTCGATCGACGCCCGCCCGGCCATGTCCGAGACCAGCATGCGCATGTCGTTGCCCACGGCCGCGGGGTCGATGTGCTGGTAGAGGTCGGGGTCGACCTTGATCGCGCTGGCGTGCAGACCCGCCTTGTGCGCGAACGCCGAGGCCCCCACGTAGGGCTGGCGCTGGTACGGCGACACGTTGGCGATCTCGTTGACCGCGTGCGCGATCCGAGTGATGTCCTGGATGCGGCCCTCGGGCAGCACCCGGCGGCCGAGTTTCAGCTCCAGGTCGGCGAGAACGGTGACGAGGTCGGCGTTCCCGGTGCGCTCGCCGTACCCGTTCAGCGTGCCCTGCACCTGGATCACCCCGGCGTCGACGGCGGCCAGCGAGTTCGCGACCGCACAACCGGTGTCGTTGTGGCAGTGGATGCCCAGTGCGGCACCCGATTCCGTGCGCACGTCGTGCACGATGTCGGCGATCTGGGGCGGCAGCATGCCGCCGTTGGTGTCGCACAGCACGATCGCCTCGGCGCCGGCCTGCGCCGCGGCCCGCACGACCTCCAGCGCGTAACCCCGGTCGAAGGCGTACCCGTCGAAGAAGTGCTCGGCATCGAGGAACACGCGGCGCCCCTGTTCGCGCAGGTGGTGCACGGTCTCGGTGACCATGGCCAGGTTCTCCTCGGCGGTGGTGCGCAGAGCCCGCTCCACGTGCCGGATGTCGCTCTTGGCCACCAGCGTGATCGCCGGGGCGAGCGAGTCGATCAGGGCCTGCACCTGCGGGTCGTCGTGCACGGCCACGCCCGCCTTACGGGTGGCGCCGAAGGCCGTGAGAACCGCCTGCTTGAGGTTCAGCTCGGTCGCGGCCCGGCGGAAGAACTCGGTGTCCTTCGGAATCGCCCCCGGCCAGCCACCTTCGATGAATCCGACACCCAGTTCGTCCAGATGCCCGGCGATCGCCAGCTTGTCCTGCACCGAGAGGCTGAGCCCCTCCTGCTGGGCGCCGTCGCGCAGAGTGGTGTCGTACACCTGGAACGTGGTGTCCATCGTTGATCGCCTCTGGTCGTGGGTGCTGGATTTCATGAAAGCCGCATGAAAAAAGACCCCTCGCGGATGCGAGAGGTCTGCGCGTCGACGGTGCCCTGGGCCCTAGGCGATGTCGACGCGCCTGCGAATAATCACGCTGGTGCTGTACATGGTGACGCCGATTCTGCCACACCCGGCGGTGAACGGTCCGGGAACCTCTCAAAATTGAGGACGAGGTGGGCACCTCGGGTGCCCGCCTCGTCTTCAATTCCCGAAAAGTCAGGCCAGCTGCCGCATCCAGCCGTGGGTGTCCTCGGCCCGGCCGTACTGGATGTCGAGCAGGGACTGGCGGATCTTCATCGCGACCTCGCCGGTCGGGATCTCGAGTTCGCCACCCTCCCAGGCCAGAGCGCCCAGCGGGGTGATGACCGCGGCGGTGCCACAGGCGAAGACCTCGGTGATCTCGCCCGAGGCCACACCCGCACGCCACTCGTCGATGCTGATCGGGCGCTCCTCGACCTTGAGGCCGAGCTCGCCGGCCAGGGTGAGGATGGACGAGCGGGTGATGCCCTCGAGGATCGTGCCGGAGACGGTCGGCGTGACCAGCGTTCCGTCTTTCGTCACGAAGTAGATGTTCATGCCGCCGAGTTCCTCGACCCACCGGTGCTCGGCCGCGTCGAGGAAGCAGACCTGCTCGCAGCCGTGGGCCTCGGCCTCGAGCTGCGCCGCCAGACCGGCCGCGTAGTTGCCGCCGCACTTGGCCGCACCCGTGCCACCGAGCGCGGCGCGGGTGTAGGTGCTCGAGAGCCAGATGCTCACCGGCTTGACCCCGCCGGAGAAGTACGGGCCGACCGGCGAGGCGATGAGCAGGTAGCGCACCGTCTTGCTCGGCCGCACGCCCAGGAAGCTCTCCGACGCGTACATGAACGGCCGCAGGTACAGGCTGCTCTCACCGCTGGCGTGGTCGGGCACCCAGGCCTGGTCGGTCTTGACCAGCAGGTCGATGCTCGCCAGGAAGTCTTCTTCCGGCAACTCGGGCAGAGCCAGCCGGCGGGCCGACCTCGCCAGCCGGGCCGCGTTGGCCTCCGGGCGGAACGACCAGACCGAGCCGTCGGCGTGACGGTAGGCCTTGAGCCCTTCGAAGATCTCCTGCGCGTAGTGCAAAACAGCCGCGGCCGGGTCCATCTGGATCGGGCCGTAGGGGATCAGGCCGGCGTCGTGCCAGCCCTCGCCGTGCGTCCAGTCGATGGACACCATGTGGTCGGTGAAGAACTTACCGAAGCCCGGCTGAGCGTGGATCTGCGCGCGCCGTTCGGGGGTGGCGGGCGTGGGGTTCAGCGTGGTGCTGAACTTGAGGTCGGTGGTGTCGTTCATCGCGATGCTCCCTCGCAGACCGGCCCGGCGAATGGGCCGGAAAGAATCTGTTGACGACGGTAGCAGCGGAGAAAGCACGGGACGGGGTGCCCGTCGGAGGTGCCGGCTTTCTTGCGGCAACCGTCCGGACGTGAGAACGCGGACGGCCGGTCGGGGATTCACCCGACCGGCCGTGTGGCGTGATGGGTCAGGCGAGACGCGAGGCGATGGCCTCGCCGATCTCCGACGTGGTGCGTACTCGGTCGCCGCGCTCGACGAGGTCTTCGGCCACGGCCGACTCGACCTTCTGGGCGGCCTTGTCCAGACCGAGGTGCTCCAGCAGCATCGCCACGGACAGCACGGTGGCGGTGGGGTCGGCCTTCTGCTGACCGGCGATGTCGGGGGCGGAGCCGTGGACGGGCTCGAACATGCTGGGCGCCGCGCTGCGGTCGGGGTTGATGTTGCCCGACGCGGCCAGGCCGATGCCTCCGGCGATGGCGCCCGCGATGTCGGTGATGATGTCGCCGAAGAGGTTGTCGGTGACGATCACGTCGAAGCGGCCCGGGTTCTGCACCATGAAGATGGTGGCGGCGTCGACGTGCAGGTAGTCGGTGGTGACCTCGGGGAACTCGGCGTTGACCGCTTCCACCGTGCGACGCCAGAGGTGACCGGCGTGGGTGAGCACGTTGTGCTTGTGCACCAGGGTGAGGTGCCCCCGCGGACGGGCGGCGGCGCGGGTGAACGCGTCACGTACCACCCGCTCGATGCCGAACGCGGTGTTGATGCTGACCTCGGTGGCGATCTCGTGCGGCGTACCCGTGCGCACCGCGCCGCCGTTACCGACGTACGGACCCTCGGTGCCCTCGCGGACCACGACGAAGTCGAGCCCGTTCTCGAGGACGTGGGGGGCCAGGGGCGAGGTGACGCCCGGGTACAGCCGCGCCGGCCGCAGGTTCACGTAGTGGTCGAGCGCGAACCGCAGGCGCAGCAGGAGGCCCCGCTCCAGAACACCGCTCGGCACGGCGGGGTCGCCGATCGCGCCGAGCAGGATGACATCGTGCTGCCGGATCTCGGCCAGCACGGAGTCGGGCAGTGTCTCGCCGTTCTTGTGCCAACGGCGAGCACCGAGGTCGTACTCGGTGGTCTCGAAGGACACCTCGGAACCGACCGCGGCGTTCAGGACCTTCAGTCCCTCGCTCACCACCTCCGGGCCGATTCCGTCACCAGGGATGACGGCCAGCCGGACGGATGTGGGTGCGGTCGAGGTGCTCATGCGGCCGATCGTACTCCTTGAGTCCGGATGGCGGTCATTGAGTCTCGGTATGTGGACAGAATTTCTCGGGCCGCGCAGAGGACGAGGTGGCTGGCTCCGGGCGAGTTTCGCCTGGCCCGCGGAGCCCACCTCAATAAGGTGATCACCATGGGATTCAGGATGGACGCCGTCGGTGTGGTCGTCGCCGACATCCAGAAGTCGACCGCCTTCTACCAGCGCCTGGGCGCCTCTTTCGGGCCCGGCGGCCACGAGGGGACCGTGCTCGCCGACCTCGGCGGCTTCAAGCTGCTGCTCTACACCGAGGCCCTGTTCCGCGAGCTGAACTGGGACATCGACCCGGACGCCCCGCGCACCGGCGTCACCCTGGCCGTGGGCTGCGACTCCACCACCGACCTGGACGAGCTCTACACCTGGCTGGACGAGGACGGTTTCGGCTTCCGCGAACCCCTCGACGCCCCCTGGGGCCGGCGGGTGGCCACGGTGCAGGACCCGGACGGAACCCACATCGACCTCTACGCCCCCCTGACCTGAGCCGGTGAGCGTCCGGTGAGGACGAGCGTCCCCCATTTCCGGGTCCGGAAGGCCGGGGCGGCCTCCGGGCACCCGAAAGCCCCCGGTGCTTCTCAGCGGCCGGGGGCTTTCGGGGGTGCTACCGGAGTCAGCGGCCGGCGCTGCCCTCGACGTAGTCCGAGTCGGTGCTCTTGACCCAGCTCATCAGCTTGCGCAGGTCGCGGCCGGTGGCCTCGATCGGGTGCTGCTCACCCTTGGCGCGCAGGGCCTTGAACTCCGGGGCGCCGGCGTCCTGGTCGTCGATGAACCGCTGGGCGAACGCGCCGGACGTGATGTCGGCGAGAACGGCCTGCATGTTCTCCTTGACCTTCTCGTCGATGACGCGCGGGCCGGACACGTAGTCGCCGTACTCGGCCGTGTCGGAGACGCTCCAGCGCTGCTTGGCGATGCCGCCCTCGTACATCAGGTCGACGATCAGCTTGAGCTCGTGCAGGCACTCGAAGTACGCGACCTCGGGCTGGTAGCCCGCCTCGGTCAGCGTCTCGAAGCCGTACTGGACCAGCTGCGACATGCCGCCGCAGAGCACGGCCTGCTCACCGAACAGGTCGGTCTCGGTCTCCTCGGTGAAGGTGGTCTTGATACCGCCGGCGCGCAGGCCGCCGATCGCCTTCGCGTAGGAGAGCGCCAGGTCCCAGGCCTTGCCCGTGGCGTCGGTCTCGACCGCCACGATCACCGGGACGCCCCGGCCGTCGACGTACTCGCGGCGCACCAGGTGGCCGGGGCCCTTCGGGGCGACCATGCAGACGTCCACGCCGGCCGGCGGGGTGATGTAGCCGAAGCGGATGTTGAAGCCGTGGCCGAAGAACAGCGCGTCGCCCTCGGCCAGGTGCGGCTCGATGGACTCGGTGTACACGTGACGCTGAATGTGGTCGGGCGTGAGCAGCATGACCACGTTGGCCTCCTGCACGGCCTCGGCGACGCTGAGCACGCGCAGGCCCTCGGCCTCGGCCTTCGCCCGGCTCTTGCTGCCCTCGGCCAGGCCGACGCGGACGTCGACACCGGAGTCGCGCAGGCTGAGCGCGTGGGCGTGACCCTGGCTGCCGTAACCGATCACGGCGACGGCCTTGCCGGCGATCACGGACAGGTCGGCGTCGTCGTCGTAGTACATCTTTGCTGCCACGGTGCTAGTTCTCCTTATTGAGGGTGGTAAACGAATAACAGGGTCGAGGTTAGGCGCTGCGCAGAGCCCGGTCGGTGATGGACCGGTTGCCGCGGCCGATGCCGATCAGGCCCGACTGCGACAGCTCGCGGATGCCGAACGGCTCGAGCACCTTGAGGAAGGCGGCGAGCTTGTCCGGGCTGCCGGTGGCCTCGATCGTCACCGCGTCGGGAGCGACGTCGACGACGTGGCCCCGGAACAGCTCGACGGTCTCGAGCACGTGGCTACGGGTCGCGGAATCGGCGCGGACCTTGACCAGGAGCATTTCGCGCTGGACCGAGGCACCCGGCTCCAGCTCGACGATCTTGATCACGTTGATCAGCTTGTTGAGCTGCTTGGTGACCTGCTCCAGGGGCAGCTCGTCGACGTCCACCACGACGGTCATCCGGCTGATGCCGGAGTGCTCGGTCGGGCCGACCGCCAGGGAGTGGATGTTGAACCCACGCCGGGCGAACAGGCCCGCGACCCGGGTGAGCACGCCCGGCCGGTCCTCGACCAGCACGGAGAGAGTGTGCTTCTGCGTCACTGTTGTCGTCCTCAGGCTTCGCTGTCGAATTCCGGGCGGGTGTCCCGGGCGATCTGGATCAGGTCGTTGCTGACCCCGGACGGGACCATCGGCCAGACCATCGCGTCCCGGTGCACGACGAAGTCGATGATGACCGGGACGTCGTTGATCTCCATCGCCTTCTCGATCGTCGCGTCGACGTCTTCCGGCGTCTCGCAGCGCAGGCCGACGCAGCCGTAGGCCTCCGCCAGCTTGACGAAGTCGGGGATCCGGCTGCCGACCGAGGTGTGCAGGTCGGTGTTGGAGTAGCGCCCGTCGTAGAACAGGTTCTGCCACTGCCGGACCATGCCCAGGCTGGAGTTGTTGATGACGGCGACCTTGATCGGGATCTGGTTGATCACGCAGGTGGCCAGTTCCTGATTGGTCATCTGGAAGCAGCCGTCGCCGTCGATGGCCCAGACCACGGTGTCCGGGAGGCCGGCCTTGGCCCCCATCGCCGCGGGCACGGCGAAGCCCATCGTGCCCGCACCGCCGGAGTTGATCCAGGTGTGCGGGTTCTCGTACTTGATGAACTGCGAGGCCCACATCTGGTGCTGGCCGACACCGGCCACGTAGATCGATTCCGGGCCGGAGATCTCGCCGATCCGGGCGATCACGTGCTGGGGTGAGACCTCACCCTCCGGCGCCGGGGCGTGGCCCAGCGGGAAGGCCTCGCGCCAGCCGTCCAGCTGCGCCCACCAGGTGGTCAGGTCGGCGCGGCGGCCGGCCTGGTGCTCCGCCGCGACGGCCACGGTCAGCTCGGCGATGACCTCCCTGGCGTCACCCACGATGGGCACGTCGGCCAGCCGGTTCTTACCGATCTCGGCCGGGTCGATGTCCGCGTGCACGACCTTGGCGTGCGGCGCGAACGAGTCCAGGTTGCCGGTGACCCGGTCGTCGAACCGCGCGCCCAGGCTGACGATCAGGTCGGCCTTCTGCAACGCGGTGACGGCGGCGACGGTGCCGTGCATGCCCGGCATGCCCAGGTTCTGCTGGTGCGAGTCGGGCAGCGCGCCCAGCGCCATCAGGGTGGTGACGACGGGGGCGCCGGTCTCCTCGGTCAGCCGGCGCAGTTCCTCGCTGGCGTGCGCCTTGAGCACACCGCCACCGACGTAGAGCACCGGGCGGGTCGAGGAGGTGAGCAGCCGGGCGGCTTCCCGGATCTGCTTGTTGTGGGGCCGGGTGACGGCCCGGTAGCCGGGCAGGTCGAGCTTCGGCGGCCAGGAGAAGGTGGTCTGCGCCTGGAGGATGTCTTTCGGCACGTCCACCAGCACCGGGCCGGGCCGGCCGGTGCCCGCGATGTGGAACGCCTCGGCGATCGCGCGCGGGATGTCCGCGGCGTCGGCGATCAGCATGTTGTGCTTCGTGATCGGCATGGTGATGCCGACGATGTCCGCCTCCTGGAACCCGTCGGTCCCGATCAGCTTGCTGTTGACCTGACCGGTGATGGCCACCATCGGGACCGAGTCCATGTAGGCGTCCGCGATCGCCGTGACCAGGTTGGTCGCACCCGGCCCGGAGGTGGCCATGCAGACCCCGACCTTGCCGGTGGCCTGCGCGTAGCCCTCCGCCGCGTGCCCGGCTCCCTGCTCGTGGCGCACCAGGATGTGGCGGATCTTGGTGGAGTCCATCAAGGGGTCGTAGAGCGGAAGGATCGCCCCGCCCGGAAGCCCGAAAACCGTCTCTACGCCGACCGACTCCAGCGAGCGGACGAGGCTCTGGGCCCCGGTCATCGGCTCGGCGACGACCGGGGTGGCGGTGGCGCGGGGTGCGCCGGAGGGCTCGGTGCGGGACTGGCCGGGCATCAGGGGGTTCCTTCGCTCGTCGGATCACTGTCGTGCATCGGACTGGTCGATGCCGGCAGGTGAACTGCGTGCAACTGTCGGCAGGGACGAAAAGACCCCTCGGCCCAATGGGCACAAGGGGTCGCGCGCTCGCGGGTCTTCATGACCTCAGCGGGCGCGCCGTCCAAGTACGAGAGTCTTACGCACATTCACACGTTGCCTCCGGATGACGGGGATGTCAATCGGGACGCGATTGGTCTCACTGGCTGAGACGGTCTGCCCGCCCCTCGGGCAACGGCACGGGTGCGGCGGAAACGGGCAGATCCATCGTTCCTGACCTGGGTCCGTTTTCCGGTGCGGGCGGGTCTTCCAGGTCGATCGGCCCGGACTGCAGCAGGCGGCGCAGTTCCGAGGCCGGCAGGGCCTTGGACAGGGCGAACCCCTGCCCGGCCTGCACCCCGAGATCACGCAGGGCCCGGGCCGTGGCCAGGTCTTCCATGCCCTCGGCCACCACGGCCAGGTCGAGCCCGCGGGCCATCGCGACGACGGCCCCCAGCAGGGCGGCCGCGCGCGGGTCGGTGCCCAGCCCGGCCAGCAGCGAACGGTCGATCTTGACCGTGCTGACCGGCATCCGGCGCAGGTACGACAGTGAGGAGTAGCCGGTGCCGAAGTCGTCGATGGCCAGGCGGATACCGGCGTCGCGCAGCGCCTGCAGGGCCTGGGGCGCCGGGCCGGAGTGCTCGACCAGCTGGCTCTCGGTGATCTCGAGCACTAGCTGGGACGGGGGCAGCCCGGTGGCCTCGAGCATCCCGGTGACCAGTTCCACGAAGGCCGGCGAGACCAGCTGGGCCACGGACATGTTGACGCTGACCGAGATCCCGTAGCCGCGCCGGGCCCAGCCCGCGGCCTGGGTGACCGCCTGTCGCAGCACCCACTCGCCGAGCTCGGTGATGGCGCCGGTGTCCTCGGCCACCTCGACCAGCTCGGCCGGGCTGACCAGGCCGGCCAGGCTGTGCTCCACGCCGGTGGGTAGACGCAGCAGGGCCTCGACCCCCTGCACCCGGCCGTCCGACAGCCGCACGATCGGCTGGTAGGCCACGGCGAGACGGCCCCGTTCCAGGGCCTCGCGCAGACCGAGCGCCAGGTCGACCCGGCGGCGCACCCGGGCGTCCAGCTCGGGCTGCCAGAGTTCGTAGCGGGCCCGGCCGTCCGACTTGGCCGCGTACATCGCCAGGTCGGCCCGGTGCACCAGGGTCGAGGCGGAGACGTCGTGACGGCCGTCGCAGTGCGCCACGCCCACGCTGAGCCCGAGCTGCACGGTGCGGCCGACCACCCGGAACGGCGGGGCCACGGCCTCGACCAGACGTTGTGCGGCGGTGGCGGCCGTGTCCGGCCCGAGGCCCTCCAGCGCCAGGATGAACTCGTCGCCCCCGACCCGGGAGATGATCCGCCGCCGGGCGTCCACTCCCCCGGCGACCGCGTCCAGCCGGGCGGCGACGTCGACGAGCACCCGGTCGCCGGCGGCGTGACCGAACCGGTCGTTCACCGCCTTGAACCCGTCCAGATCGGCGTAGAGCACGGCGATCTCGCCCTCGTCGGAGGCGTCCAGCCAGGTGCTCACCTCGTCCAGCAGATGACTGCGGTTGGCCAGGCCGGTCATCTGGTCGAACCGGGCCAGGCGTTCCAGCCGCTGCCGCAGCTCCACCGAGTCGGTGACGTCATTGAGGTTCGCCACCGCGCCGCCGTCCACGGCCCGCAGCCGCAGCTGAGCGGTGCCGGTGGCGGGCGCGGCCAGGCGCACCTCGATCTGCGCGGAGTCGCGGTGTCCCCGCGTCACCTCCAGCACCGCCTCGCGCACCCGGCGCTGGTCCTCGGTGCGGGCGAGTTCCTCGAAGGGGCGATGCGCAATGGACGCGGGTGGCCGGTGCAGCAGGCGGGTGGCGGCGGCGTTCACGGCGACGATGCGGCCGTGGGTGTCCAGCCGCAGCAGCAGGTCGCTGGTGTTCTCGACCAGGGCGCCCAGCTGCCGGCGGGCCTCCACCTGACCCCTCAGCAGATCGTCCTGCTCCAGCAGCAGGAACGTCTGCCAGACCGCGAAGGCCACGCCCAGGCAGCCCAGGCCGAACAGCGGGATCGGACCGGTGCCGCTGGTGGCGGCCTGGATCACGACCCCCGACGTGGCGGCCAGGGCGACGCTGTACGGCACCACCCGGCCGCGGCGGCGGGGCAGGAAATGGACGTCGTCGGCGGACTTCTCGTGCCGGGCCGGGGTGGCCGGGCCGCGGAACCGGGCCAGCCGCACGCTGTAGAGCACCAGCAGCCCGCACGAGGTCAGCACGACCGGCACCAGCCCGGCGTCGGACACGTGCGGCCACTGCGGGATGCCGGCTCCGGTGATGCGGGTGCCGCGCAGCAGGTCGGCGGCGAGCACCCCGGTCAGGGCGGTGACCAGCAGGCCCCACGACCGGCCGGGGGTGCGGTTGCCCTCCGGCCCGACGTAGCCGATCAGCCCGGCCCGCGACGTGCGCGAGGAGGTGCGGGTCGGCAGCCGCAGGATCGCCAGCAGCGCCATCAGGTCGAGCACGGCGGGCAGCAGGGCGAACGCGGTGCTGGACGGGAGCCACAGCGGTGCGTCGACGGCCAGCCAGACCAGCGTCGCGGTGCTGAACGCCAGCACCGCGGCCTCGGCGACACCGATACCGGGCCGGCGCACCGGCACGATCCGGTCGGCGGTGCCGGCGGTCGCGGTGAGCAGCCCGCCGGCCGCGATGACCATGAGGAAATCGGTGGTCTGCCCGGCCGCCAGGGAGTCCGAGGGGTCGAGCAGCCGCGCGGCCCCGGAAGCGAGCGCCCAGCACAGGCCCCCGATCGCGATCGTGGGGGTGAGCAGGCCGGGACGACGACGCAGCGTCCGCACGAAGGCATACGTCCAGGCGGCCCCGGCCACCACGGCCGCGGCCGCCATCAGCATCGCCGGCACCACGGTGACGACAGTATCCGGGCGCCCGGCACCGTAAGCGCCGAAATGCCACGAACGCGGGGAGTCTCAACTGTCAGTGATCACGCGGTTTTTCCGGGTGATCAGGGACGGATGAGGGGCGGCCGGACAGCGCCCGCGAGCATCCGCCAGAACCCCCTTTCCGTGATCATGCAAAACCTCCCCAGAGTTCTAGAACTCTCTCGCTTGGAGTTCTAGAACGCCGGGGAGGTTTTGCATGATCACGGAAGGTTTTGGGCAGGGTCGCTCCGGGAGAGGCGGGCTTCAGCCCGTGACTCGCTCGGTGCTGGCCCGGCGGGGTTGCGGGACCGAGAGCATGGGCGGGGCGGGGCTGACGAAGGGGTCGCTGGCCCGCAGCTCCTCGATCGGGCGGGGCGGGGAGAACAGGAAGCCCTGGGCCAGACGGCATCCGTACTCCAGCAGGAGCTCGGCCTGACGCCGGGTCTCGACGCCCTCGGCGATCACCTCGAGGCCGAGTTCCGCGGCCAGGCCGAGCATGGAACGCACCAGCACGTCGTCCTCGGCCTGCTGGCCCAGGCCCCAGACGAACTTGCGGTCGATCTTGAGGATGTCGACGGGCAGCCGGGAAAGGTACTGCAACGACGAGAAGCCGGTGCCGAAGTCGTCGATCGCCACGTGCACGCCCTCGGAGCGCAGCATGTCCAGGCGCGAGGCGGTGCGGCCCAGGTCCTGGATCGCGGCCTGCTCGGTGATCTCCAGGGTCAGCCGGCCGGGGGCGACACCGCTGTCGGCGAGCGCCTGCATGGTGACGTCGTAGAAGTCGGTGCCGACCAGCTGGGCGGCCGCGACGTTCACCGCCATGCCGAGCTTCGGGTCGCGCCAGCCGGACAGCTGGCGCAGCGACTCCCGCAGCACCCAGGCCCCCATCGGCACAATCAGGCCGCTCTCCTCGGCGACCGGCAGGAACTGCGCGGGCGACCAGGTCTCGGCACCGACCGGCCAGCGCACCAGGGCCTCGAAGCCCTCCCACTGGCGGGTGTGCAGATCGACGACCGGTTGCAGGTAGATCGCCAGGCTCTCGTCGCGCACGGCCGTCTCCAGGTCGCCGCGCAGCCGGTGGTGCTCCATCACGCGCTCGGACATCCACGGCTCGAAATCCACCACGCCGGCGCCCCCGCGCTGCTTGGCCCGGTACATCGCCAGGTCGGCGTCTCGCAGTACCTCGCGCGCGGTGTGCGTCACCACCGGGTCGGCCACCACCAGGCCGAGACTCGCCGACACCGAGGGCCGCCCGTGCGCCGTCTCGTCGAACCCGTTGAAGGCCGTGATCACCGCGTCGGCGGCGGCCTTGGCCTCGTCCGGGTCGACGGAGGCGGGCATCACCGCGAACTCGTCACCGCCCAGCCGGGCCACCGAGTCACCCGGGCCGGCCGCCTGCCGCAGGCACTCGGCCGCGCGGTGCAGCAGCCGGTCGCCCTCGGCGTGGCCCATGGTGTCGTTGACCTCCTTGAAGTTGTCGAGGTCGATGAACATGACGGCGGCGTGCTGACCCGAGGCGAGCCGGGCGTTGACCGCCTCGAGGAAAGCCGTGCGGTTGAGAAGGCCGGTGAGAGCGTCGGTCTGCGCGGCGTCCACCAGTTCGGTCTGCATCCGTACCCGATCGGAGACATCCCGCCCGACCAGCACCGCGCCACCGTCCTCGCGGGGCGTGATGGCCCATTCGATCACCCGCCACCGCGACTCGTCCGCCGCCCACATGTTGCCGACCAGGCCCGCCGTGCGGGGCTCGGTCCGGGTCGCGGGCTCCGGCGGCATCCCCGGAACGACCGGCAGGAAACGGGTCTCCACGCGCTGCTCGCCCCGGCGCCACTGCGGGGCGCCGGCCACGACGCGGGACATCTTCTGGTCGTCCTGGTGCAGGTAGTCCAGCAGTGTGGTGCCGACGAGCAGCTCCGGGCGCATGCCCAGCACCCGGTCGGAGGCGGGGTTGGCGAACTCGATCACGCCGAAGTCGTCGACCTGGAGAATCACGTCCTGGGTGTTCTCCAGCAGTTCCTCGTAGAGCTGGCTGCGCGCGGTCAGGTCCTGCCAGAGCTCCTCGGTGCGCCGGGACTGGTTGACCAGGGCGGCGCAGGCGGCCACCGAGGTACCGGCCAGCACCACCCCGACGACCGGGTCGGTGCCGACCGGGACGAAGATCAGGATCACGGCCAGCGGGACCGGCAGCTGCCACAGGCGCAGCGTGCGCGGGCGCGGGTCGAGGGCGAGACGGCTGTAGACGCGGCCGTCATCCATCCGGGTGGTGAGGGCCAGCAGCACCCAGGCCGCTCCCCAGAACGGCACGGCCAGCTCGGTCCGGGTGGCCAGGCCGACCAGGTCGCCCGTCAGGGACACGGCTCCCGAGCCGATGGCCACCAGCGATCCGCGGCGGTCGGTGGGCAGGGTGCGCATGGCCACGCCGGTGGCCAGGCCCACCAGCAGCATCAGCGGGAAGATCCAGAACAAAGTGGGGACGACGTGCTCACGCACCCCGATGACGTTCTGGTAGCGGGCGGCGATCCAGACCACCCCGACCAGGTTGGCGATCACCAGCCAGCCGTCGGCCAGCATCGCGGCGTAGTCACGCCCGGTCAGGTGGGAGGCCGGGTTGTTGACCGTGCCGAACAGGAACAGGACCAGGACCAGCGGCCGCAGTAGGCACCAGAACCAGACGTCCGGCAGGCCCTGGAGAACGGCGATCGAGGCGCCGCCCCAGACCAGGAAACCCACTCCCGACAGCACGGTGCCCCGCCGGTAGGCCGGCTCGCGCGCAGCGGCCGCGAAGGCCACACCCGCGGCCGCCACGGCCGTAGCTCCCGTCGCGATTAGGGCAATCAGCATGAGTCCACCTGTGAACCGCTTTCACCGTCGACCCTGGTCAGGTCGCTCTCACCCCATCGGCGGCAGGAGGGTGACGGTTGAGCGGTCAGGACCGCCGCTGCCCTCAGCCCAGCACGGCACCCTGCGAGGCGGAACCGACCAGCTTGACGTACTTCGCCAGGACCCCCCGGGTGAAATGGTGCGCCACCGGGACGAAATCCTGCATCCGGGAGGCGATCTCCCCGGGCGACACGAGCAGGTCGAGGGTGCTCTCGGCGACGTTCAGCCGGATCCGGTCGCCGTCCCGCACCGCCGCGATCGGCCCACGGTCCACGGCCTCCGGGGTCACGTGCCCGACGCACAGCCCGGTGGTGCCGCCCGAGAACCGGCCGTCGGTCAGGAGCAGCACGTCTTTACCCAGACCGGCGCCCTTGATCGCACCGGTGACGGCCAGCATCTCGCGCATCCCGGGCCCGCCCTTGGGCCCCTCGAAACGGATCACCACCACGTCGCCCGCCGTGATCGTCCCGTTCTCCAGCGCGTCCAGGGCCGCCCGCTCCCGCTCGAACACCCGTGCGGCGCCCTCGAACACGTCGCTGTCGAACCCCGCGCTCTTCACCACCGCGCCCTCGGGCGCCAGGGAGCCGTGCAGCACGGTGATGCCTCCGGTGCGGTGGATCGGCTCGGACAGCGCCCGCACCACCTTCCCGTCCAGATCGGGCGGATCGATGCCGGCCAGGTTCTCGGCCATCGTCGCGCCGGTCACGGTCATCACGTCGCCGTGCATCAGCCCGGCGTCGAGCAGGGCCTTCATCACGACCGGCACACCGCCCACCCGGTCGACGTCGAACATCACGTACCGCCCGAAGGGCTTCACATCGGCCAGGTGCGGCACCCGCGCCCCGACCCGGGCGAAATCGTCCAGCGTGAGCTCCACCTCGGCCTCGTGCGCGATCGCGAGCAGGTGCAGTACGGCGTTCGTCGAGCCGCCGAACGCCATCACCACGGCGATCGCGTTCTCGAACGCCTCCTTGGTCAGGATGTCGCGCGCCGTGATGCCGCGGCGCAGCAGGTTGATCACGGCCTCGCCGGAGCGCCGGGCGAACCCGTCGCGGCGCCGGTCGGTGGCCGGGGGCGCGGCCGAGCCGGGCAGGGACATGCCCAGCGCCTCGGCCGCGCTCGCCATCGTGTTGGCCGTGTACATGCCGCCGCAGGCACCCTCACCCGGGCAGATGGCGCGTTCCAGGATGTCCAGGTCCTCGCGGCTCATCAGGCCCCGCGCACAGGCGCCGACCCCCTCGAAGGCGTCGATCAGCGTGACGTCCTTCTCGGTGCCGTCGGTGAACGTCGCCCTGCCCGGCAGGATCGACCCGGCGTAGAGGAACACCGACGCCAGGTCGAGCCGGGCCGCGGCCATCAGCATGCCCGGCAGCGACTTGTCGCAACCCGCCAGCAGCACGCTGGCGTCGAGACGCTCGGCCTGCATGACGGTCTCGACGCTGTCGGCGATCACCTCCCGCGAGACCAGCGAGAAGTGCATCCCCTCGTGCCCCATCGAGATGCCGTCACTGACGCTGATGGTGCCGAACTCCAGCGGGTACCCCCCGCCGGCGTGCACACCGTCTTTCACCGCTTTCGCCAGCCGGTCCAGGCTGAGGTTGCACGGCGTGATCTCGTTCCACGAACTCGCCACCCCGATCTGCGGTTTCGCGAAGTCGCCGTCGCCCAGGCCGACCGCGCGGAGCATCCCGCGTGAGGCCGTGGCCTCGATCCCGTCGGTCACCTGCCGGCTGCGCGGCTTGATGTCGTGCTCATCGGCCTGCGTGTCCTGGGTCACGTCGGGTGACTCTACGCGCCGTGCGGGTGGGCTCCCCCCTCCGGAGCCCACCCGCACTCGTGTCCGCGAAATCGCTGCCCGAAAGCGGCCGGCAGGCGCCAGAAGCGCAGAGCCGGTAGCAAGGCGATCACGTGGACTCCCCCCACCGGACGAACGACGCGGACAGCAACCAGGACGCCGGTAGCCAGCCCGCAGGTCTCCCGCTTCGGCCGGTTTTCTCTTCGGGACGAGTGACGGGGAACACCTCCGGGTTCCGCCCGGTCGTGCCAGACTTCCCGGTCATGTCCGCGCCCGTGCTCGTCGCCTGCTCCCACGGCACCCGCTCCCCGGCCGGGCGGGAGGTGATCGAGCAGTTCCGCGCCGACCTGGCCCGGGCCCGTCCCGGGCTGCGCGTCGAGGCGGCGCACGTGGACGTGCAGGAACCGTTCGTCGCCGATGTCGTGGACCGGCTGAAGGCCGAGGATGTGCCCCTGGTCGTAGTGCCGTTGCTGCTCTCCACCGGTTTTCACGTGAAGACGGACATCGGCAACGCCGTGGCCTCCGCGCCGGGCCTGGCCCGGGCCGCGGCTCCGCTCGGGCCCGATCCCCGGCTGCTGGAGGTGCTGCACGACCGGCTGGCCGAGGCCGGGGCCGCCCCCGGCGATGCGATCGTGCTGGCCGCGGCCGGTTCCAGCGACCCGGCCGCCCTGAGGGCCGTGGAGGAGACGGCCGCCGCGCTGTCGCGCTCGCGGGAGGGCGCCCTGGTCGTGCCGGCCTACGCCGCCGCCGGCTCCCCCACCGTGGCCGACGCGGTCGCCCGGCTGCGCGAGGAGCATCCCGGAACGCCCGTCACGATCGCCGGGTACCTGCTGGCTCCCGGGCAGTTCGTCAGCAAGATCGAAACCGCCGGCGCCGACCGGGTCACCGCCCCGATGGCACCCCATCCGGTACTGGCCGAACTGGCTCTGAGCAGGTACGACGCGGCGGCTGCCGGGCTGCGCGGGGTGTGACGGCTCGCACTCCCCCGGTTTTTCCAGCAGTATCGGACGGGTGAAGACGTCACACGCGATCGCCGCCGGATCACTCGTCGTCATGACTCTGTCCGGTTGCTCGTCGGCCTCCGACGACCCGGAGGGCTCGGGTCCGGTGAGCGTCGAGGCGAGCGACGAGCAGACCACCCCGGCCACCCCGGGTGGTGAGCCGAGCGACGCAGGCGCAACGACGTCCACCAGCAAGGTACCCAAGGTGACCCTGGGCAAGACGCTCGCGACCAGGCTCGACGTGCCCTGGGGCGTGACCTTTCTGGCCGACGGCTCGGCGCTGGTGTCGGAACGACCCGGCGGCGACATCGTGCGGATCACCCCGAAGGGCAAGAAGTCAGCGGTCGGCACGGTGCCCGGGGTGAGCGACGACGGTGAGGGTGGGCTGCTCGGGCTGGCCCTGAAGCCGGGTGGGAAGCCGACGAAGGCCAAGCCGGTGAACCTCTGGGCCTACGTGCACAGCACCGAGGGCGACAACCGGGTGGTGCGGATGAGCTACGACGGCAGCTCGCTGGGTAAGCCGAAGGCCGTGCTCACCGGGATTCCCGCGTCCAGTATCCACAACGGTGGTGAGATCACCTTCGGGCCGGACGGAGAGCTCTGGATCGGTACCGGCGACGGTGCGAAGACCAGCAACGCGCAGAACAAGAAGAGCCTGGGCGGCAAGATTCTCCGCATCAACAGCGACGGCTCGGTGCCGAAAGACAATCCGTTCAAGAATTCCCCGGTCTACTCGCTGGGCCACCGCAACGTGCAGGGCATCGCCTTCGACTCGAAGAAGCGCCCCTGGGCCGCCGAGTTCGGGCAGGACACCTGGGACGAGCTGAACCGCATCCTGCCCGGCAAGAACTACGGCTGGCCGGTGGTCGAGGGCAAGAAGAAGCGCGAGGGCTACGTCGCACCCAAGGTGCAGTGGCACACCGAGAATGCCTCTCCCAGTGGGCTCGCGATTGTAGACGACGTGGCTTACCTGGGGGCGCTGCGAGGTGAGCGGCTGTGGGCGGTGCCCCTGCGGAACAAGACCGCGGGCACGCCGAAGAGCCTCTTCCACCAGCGTTTCGGCCGGATCCGCAACGTCGCCGCGACCCCCGACGGAGACCACCTGTGGATCACCACGTCGAACACCGACGGGCGCGGCGAGCCGGGGAAGACCGACGACCGGGTACTGCGGATCGACCTGGGCTGAGCCCTACATCAGAACGCTCTCGATCTGACGGTCGAACGGCTGGCGCACCAGCCCCGGAACCAGCGCGGGAGGCAGCCTCTCGGCCCCGCCGCGACGCTGTCCCACGGTGCTGCGGATCAGGTCGGTGAGGTTCTCGGGCGGTTCGTAGATGAACCGCAGCGGGGTCCGCATCACCGTGTCGTACAGTTTCAGCGCCAGCCAGATCGCCGGCACCGTCAGGGCGAACGGCAGGATCCAGGACAGGGCCGGCACCGAGCCCACGATCGGGTGGAGCACCGCCACCAGCAGCACGATCACCGGGGTGTGGGCCAGATAGATCGGGATCGTGCGGGCGCCGAGATAGCTGAGCAGCTGCACGTTCTGCAGCAGCACGGCCGCGCCGACACCCGCCACCAGTCCGAGCAGGCGCACGATCACCCCGACCACCGGCAGTGTGTCCAGACCGGTGACGTGGACCAGCGTGGAGATCAGCAGCCAGCCCCCGACCGCGCCCAGGGCGATCTTCGGGGTGAAGCGATCCGCCAGCATCTGCAGCAACTGGCGGTAGTAGCAGCCGATCAGGAAGAACAGGTAGTAGCTCGGCGTACCGCTCCAGCCCAGGTTGATCGCGGGGATAAGGTCGGAGAACGTCAGCGCCCCCATCAGCGCGCCCACCGCCAGCTGCGGTGCCAGCGGGAAGCGAGAGCACAGGCGGGCCACCACGAAGAAGATGGCCAGCGCCCAGACGAACCAGAGCTCGAACGCCGGTCGGGCCGGGGACAGGGCCAGCGACGTCAGCAGGCTCGCCGGGCCCAGCGAGGCACCCGTGAACGTCGAGGCGACCACCGACTGCGCGGTGCTCACGACCTGCCACAGCAGATACACCCAGACCAGCGACAAGACTTTCTGCGACAACAGTTCCGACCAGGACGCGTACAGCCAACGGGTCGCGAGGAGCCCCGCGCTCATGAAGAACAGCGGTGTCCACACGGTGCTGACGATCTGGTTGAGGTCATTGAGCAGCGGCATCGTGCTCGCCGACTGCTGCACCCACCCGGCCGCGTGCAGGAACACGACCAGCACGATGGCCAGGCCGCGCCCCGAGTCGACCCAGGCCAGACCCGGCTGTCCTCCCGGCTGGTTGTTCCCGCCCGGTGCGTACGGCCCGGGTCGGGATCCGGCCAATGGTGGACGTCCTGGTTGCCCCGCCCGGTTGCCGTACGGTGCGCTCCGGTTCAGTGAACCTTGATTCGGCGAGCCCGGGTTCGGAGGGCCTTGATTCGGAGGGCCTTGATTCGGAGGGCCTTGATTCGGGAAGCCCTGGTTGAGTGAGCGCGGGTTCGGCGAGCCTTGGTTGAGCGCGCCCCGGTTCGGCGAGCCCTGGTTGAGCGCACCCCGGTTCGACGGGCCCTGGTTGAGCGCACCCCGGTTCGGCGAGCCCTGGTTCGGGGAGCCCTGGTTCGGGGAGCCCTGGTTCGGGGAGCCCTGGTTCGGGGCATAGGTGTTCGGGGAGTAGGCGTTCGGGGACCGGGGCGGGCCGGGCTGCCGGGGCTGGAAGAGGTTTGCCGGGGTGGCCGGGCGCGCCAGGTCTTTCAGCCAGATGGCGTCGGATGCGTCGCGGACCTCTTCGTCGTGGGCCCGCTCGTCACGCTGCTGACGGCCGTGGCCCTTCTGACCGCGACCGGGCCCCGGCCGGCGGGAGCGGTTCTGTCCCCCGGATGACCGCGACGCATCCTGGAACTCGCCAGGCATCTGGCCGTGCCGATCCGGTGACAGGTCAGCGGCTGCGTCATGGTCGCCGCCGGACGGACCTCCCGCGCCAAGGGCCGCCGGCCGCGAACGAGCCGCCCCGCGGCCGGGTTGACCGGGATCGTCGTACTGCTGACTGTCCCGGGCATCGCGCCGACCGGGGCCGTCATTGGCTACGCGCCCCTGCCCGTCCTCGTCGGAAGGCTCGTAGTCGTCGTAGTCGGCCTGGTCGTTGTAGTCGGCCTGGTCGTTGTAGCCGGCCTGGTCGTTGTAGCCGGCCCGGTCGTCGTAACCAGCCCGGTCGTCGTAACCAGCCCGGTCGTCGTAACCAGCCCGGTCGTCGTAACCAGCCCGGTCGTCGTAACCAGCCCGGTCGTCGTAGCCGGCCCGGTCGTCGTAGCCGGCCCGGTCTCGGTCACCGGCCCGGTCATCCTCATCGGCTGGGTTCTCGTCATCGGCGTCGTAGCCGTAACCCGCCTGGCCTCCGTAGCCAGCCGGGCTCTCGTGATTGGGGTGGTACGCATGGTCGGCCCGGTTCCCGAAGCCGTCCTCGTCCCCGTGGTCGGCAAAGAGCCTGTTATCGCTCTGGCTCTTGTTGTCGCCCCGTTCGGGAGAACTGTTGCGGCGGCCGGAGATCGGCAGGTCCTGGGTCCAGAACGCCTGGGGATCCCCCGTACCGACGCTTCCCTGAACGTTCTGGAAACCGGGCGGGGTCGCGGGAGACCCGGGAGCCTGCCCCTGACGGTCGCCGCCACGCGAACCCGCGTGACCTCGCTGCGAAATCGGCGCGTCTTCGGTCCAGAACGCCTGGAGCGCCCCCTGCTCCGGACCGGCCGCGGCATCGTCGGCGCCGACGAGCGCCTCGGGACCGTCAGGCACCTCTAAACCGGCTGAGCCCCTGAAACCGGCTGAACCCTCGTGACCAGACGAACCCCCGTATCCAACATCCTCGCCGGACCCGGAGCTGGAGCCGGACCCGGAGCTGGAGCCGGAGCTGGAGCCGGACCCGGAGCTGGAGCCGGACCCGGAGCCGGACCCGGAGCCGGACCCGGAGCTGGAGCTGGAGCCAGAGCCGGAGCCTGAGCCGGAGCCTGAGCTGGAGCCTGAGCTGGAGCCTGAGCTGGCGCCTGAGCTGGCGCCGGACGCCCGTGACCGCCGCCGACCACGACCGGCGCCCCGGTCGTCCTCAGGCCGTGACCGCCGACCCGAGGACAGGTCCGGGCCATTCCCGCGGGCGTCGTCCGGCGACCAGAATTCCTCCTGGTCCCCCGGCTCGCCGGCGGGGGTATCCACGAGCGATCGGGATCTTCCCGAGAACTGTTGTCCTGCATCGGAAGGTCCGGGACCGGACCAGGTCTCCGGCTCGTCCGGACTCTCGCCCGGCGTCCGGGAGCCGGGGCCCGCGCCGAGCGCTCGCGGACCTGCCCCCAGCATCCGTGAGCCCAGGTCACCGGCGTTCGGCAGACCGAAATCGGCGTCGGGCATGCGGGACACGAACCCCAGGGCGCCCGTGGCCGCTAACCCCGGAGCCGGCGCCCCGCGTCGTCCACCGGCACCCGGATCCGCGACGTCCGCACCCAGCACCCGCACCTCGGAACCACTCAGACCCGAGCGACCAGACCGTGCGTCCCTCGTCCGCGGACCGGATTCACCGGCACCCGGCCGGTCAAACCCTGGATCCCGCCGCTCCAGACCACTCCCGGCGACGCCCGGCTCACCCCCGCCCGCATCACGCGCCCGCACACCCGATTCACCGGCACCCGGCCAGAACTCACTGGCACCTGGTCCGGAACCCCGCCTGTGTGAACCGTTTTCCCGGGGTTCCCCGAAGCCCGCGCCGGGCGTCCACTGGTCGGACCCAGCGGCCCCCGGACGCCGCCCCGGTGAACCGGGGTCGTCGGCGACCGGCGCACCGAAGGGTTCCGCGCCGGAGCGTGACCCCCTTCGTCCACTGTGTGAGCGCTCCGGGGTCGGGCCGCCCAGCGACCTGACGTCGAGTTCCGCGTGTCCTCGGTGGCCGGATCCCAGCTGGTTGTCCCCGGGGGCTCCTGAGGTGAGGGACCCTGGGGCGCCGGCAACCTCGTCCGTTGCTTGATCGCTGTAACCGCTTGCCACCAGTGGTGACCCGACATCCGCGTTCGGCGACCGGGCGCCGAAGCCCTCGCCCCCCGGATCCACCTCGCGGGCCGGTGACCGGGACGGACGTCGTCCTTCTGGCTCCGCGCCCTGCCACCAGGCATCGGCGGGCGGGGTGTCCTGGGCACCGTGGCGGGCCTCGGCCCGGCGGCGCTCGGCGCGGGACATGTACGGCTGGGCCGCCGGTCCGGGCCCGGTTTCCGGGCGAGGTTGCGGCGCGGGCGGGGCCACCGGTGCGGATGCGGGCCGCTCAGAACGGATTCCGGGCTGCGGTGGCTGGGTGTCGTCCTGATTGAACTCGGGCAGGTAGGTGCTCAGCGGGCGGTGGCCGACCGCGTCGGGGGAAACCTTGTCCTGGAGGTAGATCTCACCGCTGCGCTCCCAGTTCGAGAGCAGCACGTCGAGCACCGGCATACCGTTGGGCGTGGTGATCGCCGCGGCCCGGCGGCCGGCCGGGCGGGGACGGCCCGGACGTTCGGGAAGGGGCTCGGAGGCACCGAACTCCACCGGTTGTTCAGGCTCCTGCGGGTCTTGCGGCGAAGCGGCCTGCGGGGACGAGTGCCGTCCGGCACCGCGGCGGGAGAGGGCAGGCCGCGGCTCGTGCAGGTCGGCCATCCGATGGCTCCTCGCCTTCCGTCGAGTACGGCCTTCCCAGCCGTCCCGGCAAGGCCTCGCCGACGGTATCGGTGTATCCGTTGCTCCCGGCCATCAAGGGGGCATCTTTACCGAATCGAGAAGATCGGCAGGTTTAGGGCCCGGAGCGGCCCAGACGATCGGTCATGGCAGCCAGATCGCTGGCGCTCATGGCGTGTCCGTAGTGAAGTCCCTGGCCGAAGCCGACCCCCATGCGGCGCACCAGGTCGTCGACCTGGCTGGTCTCGACCCCCTCGACCACGACGCTCACACCGACGGTGCGACTCAGGTCGAGCACGGCGCGGGTGATGGCGCGCGACCGCGGTTCGGAGACCAGGCTGCTGGTCAGGGCCCGGTCGATCTTCAGGATGTCGGCGGGCAGACGCTGCAGGTAGCCCAGGGCCGAGTAGCCGGTGCCGAAATCGTCGATCGCGATGGTGAAACCGAGGGCGGCGAGGCGATGCAGGGTCTGCGCGGCCTGGCCCTCCTCCACGAGCACCTGCTCGGTGACCTCGATGACGAACTGCTCGCGGGGCGCGCCGTGGGCGGTGAGGGCCTCCTGCACCACCTGGTGGAAACCGGGCACCCGCAGCTGCACCGGCGAGACGTTGCAGTTGATGCGCAGGCCGCGGTCGAACAGGCCTTCCTTCACGGCGCTGCTGAGCGTGGCCTCCATGATCTGCTCGCCGATGTCGACGACCAGCCCGGTCTGCTCGGCCACGGTGATGAACTCGTCCGGCCCGACCCGGCCGAGCTGCGGGTCGGTCCAGCGGGCCAGGGCCTCGGCGCTGGTGACCACCCCGCGGCGCAGGTCGACGATGGGCTGGAACTGCACCGTGATCGCGCGGGTCTCGACGGCGGTGCGCAGCCGTTCCTCCACCCGCAGACGACGCTGCCGGATGCGGGCGACCGTGGAGTTGTAGACCTCGACCCGGTTGCGGCCCGTGGCCTTGGCCACGCGCAGCGCCGCCCCCGAGGCCGAGAGCGCGCCGAGCGGGTCGACGACGGTCTGCACCGACGGATCGGTCTGCTCACCGGCGTCCTCGGAGTCGTCAGGACCGTCGGATTCATCAGGGTCGGCCGGGCTCAGGGCCTGGTCCTGGTGATCCCCGAGAGGCACCGCACCCTCGATCAGGGCCTTCGCGTCGACGGCCGCGACCCCGATGCTGGCCGAGACCTCGACCCGGGTGACACCCTCGACGTCGGCGGCCGACTGCCGCACGGCCGTGACGATGGTCTGGCCGACCTGGGTACCGACCTGGATGCTGCCGGGCAGGAGCACAGCGAACTCGTCGCCACCGATGCGGCTGACCAGGGCTTTGGGTGGTACCGCGGCGGCCAGGCGATGGGCCACGGCGACCAGCAGCTTGTCGCCGGTGGCGTGACCGAGTAGGTCGTTGACGTCTTTGAAGCCGTCCAGGTCGACGGTCAGCAGGCACCACGGCTCGCCCTGCTGCAGGCGCGCCATCTGGGCCTGGAGCACGCGGCGGTTCGCCAGGCCGGTCAGCGGGTCGGCCGTGGCCTCCTCGTTCAGCCGGCGCAGCAGGGCCGAGCGGATGCGGGTGTTCAGCATCTCGCGGCCACCGAACACGACCACCGCGATCATCACCAGGACCAGGGCGATCCGGTCGGTGTGGTCGTCCACCAGCAGCGCGGCCAGCGAGACGACCAGCAGCACCAGGCTGACGGTGGTCGTGATGATGACCCCGCGGGCGTCGGGATCGACCGGGGCGCGCAGTTCGTCGGGCGGGCGGGGCTCGTACCGCAGCAGCCCGTAGACGATCACGGGCCAGGCCAGGCACCAGAGCAGCGACGCCCACCAGGGCCAGGGATCGGTTCCGGCCAGACCGGCGCGCATCGTCACCAGGTCACCGACCGTGTAGAGCCCGGCGCCGATCGCGGCGACGAGCAGGTTGCGGTCGAGGTCCCGCACGTAGGCGAGGGTGGCGAAGCAGATCACGGTGAGATCCGCGATCAGCACCAGCGCCGCCATCACGGCATCGGCGTCGAACGGCCGGCCGGTGAACACCTGCGCGAAGGCGAAGTGCCAGGCGGGCAGCGCCACCGTGACGCCGAGCAGCACTGAGTCCAGGCCCAGGCGCCAGGCCGGGTGCCGGCCGGGCACGGCCCGGGGCACCGACAGCAGTCCCCACACGCCCAGCGGCGCGGCGACGAACGCCACGGAGTCGCCGATGGTCGGGAAACCCTGGCCGGACAGGGCATTCACGATCTGACCGGTGCCCCAGAGCATCAGGGCGGCACCGAGGATCTGCCGGTACCGGACGGGTTCACCGTCCGGTGGGCCCGGCCTCGTTCCGTTCCAGGCCAGCAGCGAACCGCAGAGCAACGCGACCATGCCGGTCAGCCCGGTCGCCAGCGGCCGGGCGCCGATGCCCTGGGTGATGCCGGCCACGGTCAGGGCCGCCGCACAGGCGACGGCCACGAAGGCCACCGCCCCGAACGCGACGTCCCTGACCGTGGTGGAGGGGTTGGTTGTCACCGCGCCCCACAGCACCGATATGGATCAGGCATCCGGGGCGTCCACGGGCAGCCGCTCCAGAACGAGCTCGCGCACCCGGGCCGCGTCAGCCTTCCCCCGCATCTCTTTCATGACCGAACCGATCAGCGCGCCCGCGGCCTGCACCTTGCCCGCACGGATCTTGTCGGCGACACCCGGGTTGGCCGCGATCGCCCGGTCGACGGCCTCGCCCAGCGCGCCGTCGTCGGAGACCAGGACCAGACCGCGCTTCTCGACGACCTGCTCCGGGTCGCCCTCGCCGGCCAGCACGCCCTCGAGCGCCTGCCGGGCCAGGGTGTCGGTCAGCTTGCCCGACTCGACCAGCGCCTGCAGCTGCGCGATCTGCGCCGGCGTCACCGGCATCTCGGAGAGCTGCTTCTCCTCGAGATTGGCCAGCCGGGACAGCTCACCCGTCCACCACTTACGCGCCGCCAGGGGCGAGGCCCCGGCCGCGACCGTGGCCTCGACCAGCTCGACCGCACCGGAGTTGTAGAGGTCGCGCATCTCCTTGTCGGAGAAGTTCCACTCCCCCTGCAACCGGCGCCGGCGCCGGGCCGGGGGCTCGGGCAGGGTGCCGCGCAGCTCTTCCACCCAGGCCGCGTCCGGTGCGATCGGCACCAGGTCGGGCTCGGGGAAGTAGCGGTAGTCCTCGGCGTCGGACTTCTCCCGGCCGGAGGTGGTGATGCCGGTGTCTTCGTGCCAGTGCCGGGTCTCCTGCAGGATCTTCCCACCACCGGTGAGAACGGCCGCGTGCCGGGAGATCTCGTACTTCACCGCGCGCTCGACGCTGCGCAGCGAGTTGACGTTCTTGGTCTCGGTGCGGGTGCCCAGCGGCACGGAGTCCTGGTCTTCGGCGCGGGGACGCAGCGAGGCGTTGACGTCGCAGCGCATCGAGCCCTGCTCCATCTTCACGTCGCTCACCCCGAGCGCCCGCAGCAGCTCCCGCAGTGCGCTGACGTAGGCCTTCGCCACCTCGGGCGCACGCTCACCGGCACCGGTGATCGGCTTGGTGACGATCTCGATCAGCGGGATACCGGCCCGGTTGTAGTCGACCAGCGAGTACTCCGCGCCCTGGATCCGGCCGGTGGCACCACCGATGTGCAGCGACTTACCGGTGTCCTCCTCCATGTGGGCGCGCTCGATCTGCACCCGGAAGGTCTCACCGTCTTCCAGCTCGACGTCGAGGTAGCCCTCGAACGCGATCGGCTCGTCGTACTGCGAGGTCTGGAAGTTCTTCGGCATGTCCGGGTAGAAGTAGTTCTTCCGGGCGAAGCGGCACCACTGCGCGATCGAGCAGTTCAGCGCCAGGCCGATCCGGATCGCCGACTCCAGGCCGATCTGGTTGAGCACCGGCAGCGCGCCGGGCAGGCCCAGACAGACCGGGCACACCTGGGTGTTCGGCTCGGCACCGAACTCGGTCGGGCAACCGCAGAACATCTTCGTGTTCGTGTTCAGCTCGACGTGCACCTCGAGACCGAGCACCGGGTCGAACTTCGCCAGGGCCTCGTCGTAGTCGAGCACCTCGGCGAACTGGCTGAGCGAGGTCATCGGATCGCCTCCAGGGTCTTGGCGTCGAGCACGGGGGCCTTGTCCAGGATCTGACCGCCCCAGCTCTCGACCAGCAGGGACTCCAGCGCCGCGCCGACCCGGTAGAGCCGGTCGTCGGCCTGGGCCGGGGCCAGGAGCTGGATACCGGCGGGCAGACCGTCCTCGTCGGCCAGGCCGGAGGGCAGCGACATGCCGGGGATACCGGCCAGGTTGGCCGGGATGGTGGCCACGTCTTGCAGGTACATCGACAGCGGGTCGTCGAGCTTGGCGCCTAGCGGGAACGCCGTGGTCGGCGCGGTCGGGCTGACCAGCACGTCGGCCTGGGCGAACGCGGCGGCGAAGTCACGCTGGATCAGTGTGCGCACCTTCTGCGCCGAGCCGTAGTAGGCGTCGTAGTAGCCGGACGAGAGCGCGTAGGTACCGAGGATGATGCGGCGCTTCACCTCGTCACCGAACCCGGCGGCGCGGGTGGCGGCCATCACCTGCTCGGCGCTCGGCCCCTCCACCCCCTGCGGCCCGACCCGCAGGCCGTACCGCATGGCGTCGAACTTGGCCAGGTTGCTGCTGGCCTCGCTCGGCATGATCAGGTAGTACGCGGGCAGCGCGGCGGTGAAGCTCGGGCAGGAGACCTCGACGATCTCCGCGCCGGCCTTGGTCAGCAGCGCCAGCGACTCGTCGAAGCGGGCCAGCACACCGGCCTGGTAACCGCCCTCGCCGCCGTGCAGTTCGCGGATGACGCCGATCTTCAGCCCGGCGATGCCGTCTTTCGCACCGGCCCGGGCGGCGGCCACGACATCCGGGTAACCGCCGGTGAGGCTGGTCGAGTCGAGCGGGTCGGGCCCGGCCATCACCTCGTGCAGCAGCGCCGCGTCGAGCACGGTGCGGGCGCACGGGCCACCCTGGTCGAGGCTGGAGGCCATGGCGATCAGGCCGTAACGCGAGACCGCGCCGTAGGTCGGCTTCACACCGACCGTACCGGTGACGCTGGCGGGCTGGCGGATGGAGCCGCCGGTGTCGGTACCGGTCGCCAGCGGCGCCTCGAAGGCGGCCAGCGCGGCGGCCGAGCCACCCCCGGAACCACCCGGGATCCGGTTCAGGTCCCACGGGTTACGAGTCGGGCCGTAGGCCGAGTGCTCGGTGGAGGAGCCCATCGCGAACTCGTCCATGTTGGTCTTGCCGAGCATGACCAGACGGCCCTCGCGCAGCTTGCGCACGACGGTCGCGTCGTACGGCGGCACCCAGCCCTCGAGCATCTTCGAGCCGGCCGTGGTGGGCAGACCCTGCGTGGTCATCACGTCTTTGACCGCGATGGGCACACCGGCCAGCGGGCCGAGGTCTTCACCGGCGGCGCGGGCGGCATCGACGGCGGCCGCATCGGCGAGCGCCGACTCGGTGGCGACGTGCAGGAACGAGTGGACGCCGGCGTCCACCTCGGTGATCCGGTCGAGGTGCGCCTGGGTCACCTCGACGGCGGAGACCTCACCGGAGGACAGCAGCTGCGCCAGGTCGGCGGCGGTGCGGCGGGTGAGCTCGCTCATCAGTCCTCCTCAAGAATGCGGGGCACACGGAAGCGCTGCTCCTGCTGTGCCGGGGCTCCCGCGAGTGCCTGCTCCGCGGACAGGCCGGGGCGCGGCACGTCCGGGCGGGTCACGTTGACGAGTGGCATGGGGTGCGACGTGGCGGGCACGTCGTCCCCGGCCACCTCACGGACCTGGGCGACAGCACCGAGGATCACGTCGAGCTGACCGGCCATCCGGTCCAGCTCGTCGGGACTCATCTCGATCCGGGCCAGTCCGGCGAGGTGGGCCACCTCATCGCGCGAGATGGCGGGCATGAGGAGCATCTCCCTTGCGGTTGGTGACAGTGCGACTACTTCAAGAATTCGGGTGCAGATGACCAGGGTTCTCCTGGTCCCCTACACCGGTGAACATCCTACGGTCACGATCACCCAGGCCATGCGCCGCTCGCCTGCGGCGCCTGTTTCATCTACGTAATCTGGTAGCCCCGGGACCGGCCAGGTCAGCCAGTTCCCACCCGCCCTGTGTCCGGGGGTCGTCCCGTGTCCCAGGACGTGGATCGCGATCCGGACCGGGCGGCGGACGAGAAGGCCCAGGAGTTCGCCCCGCTGGTGCGGGCCGACTACGCGGCGGGCATCGCGAGCGGGGTCGTTGCTGTTCATCGACGGTGCGCCTTGTCAGGGGGTGGTCGACGTGCCGTCGCTGCGGCGCGCGGCGCTGGATGGTGGCGCCGGTCCGGCGCGGCGGCGCCGGTTCGGTCTGGGGCGATCACCATGGTGGACGCCCACCCGCGCGGGCGGGCGTCCACCATGGTGGTCTGTGGTCACCTCGGGGAGGGCGCCGCGAGGCCGGGGGCGGTTCAGGGCAGCGGCGGCAGTTGCGGCGGTGCGGTGTCGCCGGCGGGTGAGCACAGCGGCATGCGCTCGCCCATGACCCGCAGCACCCAGGCCCCGGCCACGGCGGAGACCAGCGAGCCGACCAGGATGCCGATCTTCGCCTCGTCGCGCAGGAGCTGGTCGGTGAAGGCCAGGTCGGTGATGAACAGCGAGATGGTGAACCCGATCCCGGCCGGCGGCGCGGCGCGGAACAGGTGGCTGTAACGCACCCCGCCGGGCAGCACGCCCACGCCGCTGCGCAGAGCGGCGATCGCGAACCGGGTGATGCCGACCCCGTTGCCGACGAGCAGGCTGACGGCCATGCCCACATCCTGCATCAACCGCGATACGACGCGGTCAACCCCTCAACCCCCTCCGTGATCGTGCAAACCTTCCCCGGATGGGACTTTGCCTGATCAGGCGCGGGTGGCCTCGGCTGCCGACCGGCCCGCCGTACGTCCACTGAAGATGCAGCCGCCCAGGAAAGTTCCTTCCAGGGCGCGGTATCCATGCATCCCGCCGCCGCCGAAACCGGCGCACTCGCCCGCCGCGTACAGGCCGGGCACCGGGTCACCGGCCTCGGTCAGCACCCGGGAGTCGAGGTCGGTCTGCAGGCCGCCCAGGGTCTTGCGGGTCAGCACACTCAAGCGCACCGCGATCAGCGGGCCCGCCTTCGGATCGAGCAGACGCCGCTCCCCCGCTGTCCGGATCAGCCGGTAGCCGAAGTAACTGCGCAGGTCACGGATGGCGAGGATCTGGTCGTCGGTGGACGAGGGGTCGACGATCTGCCGGTCGCGCTCCAGCACCGCGGCCTCCACGTCGGCCAGGTCGAGCAGCGGCTGCGCGGTGGTCTCGTTCATCGCCCGCACCAGGTCGGGCAGGTTGTCGGCGATGACGAAGTCCTTGCCGTTGTCGAGGAAGTCCTGCACCGGCCGGGTCGGGCCCGGCTTCACCCGTCCCAGCAGCTGACGCAGCGACTTCCCGGTGAGATCGGGGTTCTGCTCGGAACCGCTGAGCGTGAACTCCTTCTCCACGATCTTCTGGTTCAGCACGAACCAGCTGTGGTCGTGGCCCGTGGTGCGCAGGTACTCCAGCGTGCCCAGAGTGTCGGCGCCCGGGTACAGGTGGGCCGGCAGCCGGTGGCCGGTCGCGTCCAGCCACAACGACGACGGGCCGGGCAGGATGCGGATACCGTGGCCCGGCCAGATCTCGTCCCAGTTGTGCAGGCCCTCGGTGTAGTGCCACATCCGGTCCGGGTTGATCACGGAGCCGCCCGCGCGCTGCGTGATCGGGATCATCCGGCCGTCCACATGCGCGGGAACACCGGCGACCATGGTGGACGGGGCGGTCCCCAGTCGCTGCGGCCACACCTCCCGCACCCGGTCGTGGCTGCCGCCGATACCACCGGAGGTCACGATCACCGCCTCCGCACTGAAGCTGAATTCCCCCGCCTCCCGGTGGTTCCCACTCACACCCCGGGGACGCCGGTCCGCCTCCAGCCGCTGCCCCGTGACCCCGGTGACCGCACCGTCGCGGACGACCAGATCGTCCACCCGGTGCCGCAACGCCAGCGTCACCTGGCCCAGGGCCACGGCCTCCCGCACGCGGCGCTCGAACGGCTCCACCACGCCCGGGCCCGTGCCCCAGGTGATGTGGAACCGCGGCACCGTGTTACCGATGCCGCCGGGCCGGCCCTCACCGCGCTCGGGCCAGCCCACCAGCGGGAACCACGTCAGGCCCCGCTGACTCAGCCACGACCGTTTCTCCCCCGCGGCGAAGTCGACGTAGGCCTCCGCCCAGCGCCGCGGCCAGTGGTCCTCGTCGCGGTCGAACCCGGCGGTGTCCTGCCAGTCCTGCCAGGCCAGCTCGTGCGAGTCCCTGATCTTCATGCGGCGCTGCTCCGGCGAGTCCACGAGGAACAGCCCGCCGAACGACCAGTGCGCCTGACCCCCCACGTTCTGGTCGCTCTCCTGGTCGACGAGGATCACCCGCCGCCCCGCGTCCACCAGCTCGGCCGTCGCAACCAGCCCGGCCAGACCAGCACCCACCACGATGACGTCAGCGTCCATCCGTGAATCCCACCACGCCGAGCCCGATCCGCCCAGTGCCATTCACCGCACTGACCCCCAGTCCCTCGGGTAGCTCTCTTCCTCCATGGGGGTGGGGGCCGGTGCAACAAGCTGGGCACCGGCTTCGTCCCTGGGCCGTGAGCGAGCCTGTATACCGCGCCCCCTCCCCCGACCCCATCGTGCCGCGGCCAGTGCGGGTGCTGGCCGTCATCGTCGTGCTGCCGTTCCGCCTGGCCTGGGAACTGCTCCGGGTCGTGGGCCGGCTGTTCGCCGACTACGTGCTCCGGCCCGCCGCCTGGCTGTTCGACAAGGTGGTCCTGGTGCCGCTGCTCTTCCTCTGGCGCTATGTCGTGGTCGTCCCGGGGCGCTTCCTCGGGCGCTACCTCCTGGTCGTCCCGGTGCTCTTCCTCATCCGGTACCTGGTCGTCGTGCCGGGCCGCTTCCTCTGGCACGTGATCGTCGTCCCGGTGTTGAGCTTCGCCTGGAACTATCTGATCGTGCCGCCGGCGCTCTGGCTCCGGCGGATACTGGCCCGGCTGGCCGAGGTCCTGACCCCCATCCTCGTCGCGATCGGCCGGGTCCTTCACCTGCTCGTAGTGCAACCCGTAACCTGGATGCTAAGAGGTGTTTACGTCTACTTCCTGGGTCCCGGCTGGCGTGGCGCCGGATGGCTGCTGCACCTCACCTACCGCTACACGCTGCGCCCCCTCGGCCTGGCGGCCCGCTGGATCTGGCAGAACATCGCTGCCCCCGTCGGCCGGGCGATCGCCGGCCTGGCCCGCTCGATCGGCCGGGGAATCGCCGCAGAAGCCCGCCAGATCAACGAGACCCTGATCCGGCCGGTCACCACCACCGTGCGCCAGGTCTTGTCGGCGGTCACCAGCTGGGTCTGAAATCATTGTGCGCAGTCGTTGCGGCCGGAGCGCAAAGAATGCACACGATGTGCGGAGGCGGACCGGGACGCAGCGCGTCGGGCCGCACCGACACCACCGACACCGCACCAACCCCTCACCAGGGCGCGCTGAACCGCACCGTGTCGTCTCAGTCCCTGAGCGCCAGACCGCTTCGCCTCAGTCCCTGAGCGCCAGACCGCTTCGCCTCAGTCTCCGGCGGCCTGGCCGTCAGCAGCCTCAGCAGGCGCTGCTTCACCAGGCGCTGCTTCACCAGGCGCTGCTTCACCAGGCACCGCCTCACCCGGCACCGCCTCACCCGGCACCGCCTCAGCAGGCGCTGCTTCACCAGGCACCGCTTCGCCGGCCGGTGTCACCGCGTCCGGCCCCCGTTCCAGCAGGAGCCGGAAGCCCGCCTCGTCGAGCACCGGCACGCCCAGCTGCACGGCCTTGTCGTGCTTGCTGCCCGCACTCTCGCCCGCGACCAGGAAGTTCGTCTTCTTCGACACGCTGCCCGAGGCCTTGCCGCCGCGGCTCAGAATGGCTTCCTTGGCCTCGTCGCGGCTGAAACCCTCGAGCGAGCCGGTGACGACCACCGTGATGCCCTCCAGCGTGCGGGGCACCGACTCGTCCACCGCGTCGGCCATCCGCACGCCGGCGGCGGCCCAGCGCCGCACCACCTCGGTGTGCCAGTCGACCTCGAACCACTCCCGCACCGCCACGGCGATCACCGGGCCGCAGCCGTCGACGGCGGCCAGCTCTTCTTCCGTGGCCTCCCGGATCCGGTCCATCGAGCGATGCGACTGGGCCAGGGCCCGGGCCGCGGTCGGGCCCACGTGCCGGATCGACAGGGCCACGAGAACCCGCCACAACGGCTGGTTCTTGGCCTTCTGGAGGTTGTCGAGCAGCTTCTGACCATTGGCCGACAGCTCACCGTCTTTCCGCGTGTACTGCGGCACGGTGCTCACGATCTCGGGGGTCAGGCCGAACAGGTCGCCCTCGTCCTTCACCGCCCCGGCCTGCAGCAGGCCGATCGCGCCCTCCCACCCCAGCGCCTCGATGTCGAAGGCCCCGCGCCCGGCCACGTGGAACAGCCGCTCCCGCAGCTGCGCGGGGCAGGTACGGGAGTTCGGGCAGCGAATGTCTTTCTCGCCCTCCTTCTCGTACCGCAGCTCCGTCGCGCACTCCGGGCAGTGCGTCGGCATGACGAACTCACGCTCGCTGCCGTCGCGGGCCTCGGCCACCGGGCCGACGATCTCCGGGATCACGTCACCGGCCTTGCGCAGCACCACCGTGTCGCCGATCAGCACACCCTTGCGCTTCACCTCGAAAGCGTTGTGCAGCGTGGCCATCGCGACCGTGGACCCGGCCACGAGCACCGGCTCCATCACGCCGTAGGGTGTGACCCGGCCGGTGCGCCCGACGTTGACCCGGATGTCGAGCAGCTGGGTGTTTACCTCTTCGGGCGGGTACTTGAAGGCAATGGCCCAGCGCGGCGCCCGGCTGGTGGCCCCGAGCCGGCGCTGCTGCGCCACCTCGTCGACCTTGACCACGACACCGTCGATCTCGTGGATCTGGTCGTGCCGGTGCTCACCGAAGAACTCGATGAACTCCACCACCTCGTCCACGCTGGCCACCACCCGACAGGTGCCGGAGGTCGGCAGGCCCCACGCCTTCAGCAGGTCGTAACTCTGCGACTGCGAGACGATGTCGAACCCGGTACGGGCGCCCAGGCCGTGCACCAGCATGTGCAGCGGCCGGGTGGCGGTGACCCGCGGGTCTTTCATGCGCAGCGACCCGGCCGCGGCGTTGCGGGGATTCGCGAACGGCGACTTGCCCTGCTCGACCAGCTTGGCGTTGAGCTCGGCGAACGCCTCGATCGGGAAGAACACCTCACCCCGCACCTCGACGCGCTGGGGGAAGGGCACCCCCTCGACCTCGGTGAGCGAGTGCGGGATGCCCTGGATGGTGCGGACATTGAGCGTAACGTCTTCGCCCGTGCGGCCGTCGCCCCGGGTCGCGCCCCGCACCAGCCGGCCGCCCTCGTACAGCAGGTTGATGGCCAGGCCGTCGATCTTCAGCTCGCACAGGTACCGCACCGCGCCGGCGTCGCGCTCGACCCGGGCCGCCCACTCGCGCAGCTCCTGGACGCTGAACGCGTTGTCGAGGCTGAGCATGCGCTCGAGATGATCGACCGGTTCGAAGTCGGTCGACCATGTGCCCCCGACCTGCTGGGTCGGCGAGTCGGGCGTGCGCAGGCCTGGGTATTCCTCCTCCAGCGCCTCGAGCCGCTTCATCAGCGCGTCGAAATCACCGTCGGAGACCGTCGGCGCATCCCGCACGTAGTAGGCAAAGCGGTGCTCACGGATCTGGTCGGCCAGATCGGCCCACCGGTGACGCGCCTCTTCAGGAATCTCCCCCGGACCGGCCACCTCGCCGCCGGGCAGGTCGTCCGCCGCACCCATCTCTGCTTCAGCCACATCCACATTCAACCGCGACCCACCGACAGTTTCGCGTCGGCGCGACGCCCACCCGACACCCGGCCGACGCCCGGCCGGCATGATCCCGGCGCTCGGCAGGCATCAAGAGCTCACCTACTCGTACGCCTTCTCACTCAGGATGCGGGCCGCCTCACGCGCCACCTTCAGCGCCGAGCGGGCCTGCTGGGGAGACGATCCGGCGAGCCCACAGGAGGGGGTGACCACGACGTCCGCAATTGATCTCGGATCCAGCCCGAGCCGTCGCCACGGGTTCCAGACCGCGTCGGCGACGGCCGCCGGCTTCAGGCCGGAGGCCGTCGGCACCGCTCCCGCCCATAGCCCCAGACCATTCTCGGTAGCCTCGGCCACCTGCTCCCAGCGCTGCGTGCCCAGCTGCGACAGATCCAGCGAGAGCGCCGACGCGCCCGACCGGATCAGCACGTCCACCGGCGGTTTCGAGGCACAGCAGTGCAGGACGGTCCGCACCGCGCCGGCCGCGGTCGCCGCCTCCAGCACCGCCCGCAGCCCCTCGATCACGACCGGCCCGTCGACCGCCCGCAACCGCCCGAACCCGCTGGCCGTGGGCAGTGAACCGTCCAGCACGGACTGCACCGAGGGCTCGTCCACCTGGAGCACCAGCCGGGCCTTGGGCACCAGCCGCTGCACCTCCTGGAGATGCTGCGTGACGCCCTCGGCCAGGGACGCGATCACGTCGCGGCAGGCCCCCTTGTCCACCACCACTCGCTCCAGGCGCGGCAGCCAAAGGTTCGCCGCGAGTGTCCACGGGCCGGTGACCTGCACCTTCAGCAGACCCTCATACCCGTCGGCGACCTCGGCCAGCACGTCCAGGTCCTGCCGCAGCCACGACCGGGTGCGGCTGTGGTCGCGCCCGGGGTGGTCGACCAGCCGCCAACCGGACGGCTGAAGGTCGACGGGCATGTCGACGAGCAGCCCGGCGCCCCGCCCGATCATGTCCGCGCCCGGCCCCCGCCCGGGTAGTTCGGGCAGGTGCGGGATCGCCGGCGGATCGCCGAGCTCACCGAAGACCACCCGCATGGTGTCCAGGACGTCCGTCCCCGGCCACGAACCGATACCGGTGGCCGCGCCGGGGCCGATCACGACCGCGTCCTCACCGGAGGAGCCGGAGGCATCGGCCGGGTCGGGAAGATGAAGGTTGTCAGTGGGGGTCGACACCCTGCGAGCCTACGGCGCCGAACGGCCCACCCCGTCAGCCCCGGATCCGGGGCGCCGCGCAGTACGGTGAGCGAGCGGCTACTGTCCGCGAGATCCTGTAGACGGCCGGCGCTCCTCACCCGAGCGCCGCACACGACGGAACTGGGGACGCACGTGGCAATCCGGACCGACCGCTGGCGCGCGGGAACACCCTGCTGGACCGAGCTCTCGGCGGTGGACGTCGACGACGCCCGGGCGTTCTACGGCCCGTTGCTGGGGTGGTCGTTCGAGCGGTCGCCCTCGGAGCACTCCCTGGTGATCGCGACGGTGGACGGTGTCGCGGCGGCCGGGATCACGCAGATCCACGAGAACGCGCCCACCGGCTGGCTGGTGCACTTCGCCACGGACGACCTGGGGGCGACGGCCGAGGCCGTGGTGAGGCACGACGGGCAGATCCTGCTGCCGCCCCGCAGCGCGGGCACCCGGGGGCAGCGGGCGGTGGCGTGCGACCCGGCCGGGGCCCCGTTCGGGCTCTGGCAGGCGGGCGACGCGATCGGCAGCGCCCACGTGCGCGACGCCGGCGCCTTCGCCTGGGACGACCTGCGCTCGTCCGACCCGACCACCGCCCGCGAGTTCTACCGCCGGCTCTTCGGTTTCGACAACGCCCCGCTGCCGCCGGAGATGGGTGCGGGCGACACTTACCAGACCTACTCACACCCGGACGAGGAATGGCCCCTGGGCGGCATCGGCCCGATGATGGGCGAGGACGACGCATCTCCCTACTGGCTCACGTACTTCCAGGTCCGCAGCATCACCGCGGCCCTGGAGTTCGTCGAGAGCACCGGCGGCGCGATCACCCGCCGCGACTTCGGGAGCCCGTTCGGCCGGATGGCCGCGATCAAGGACCCCGACGGCAACCGCCTCTGGCTGATGGAGCCCCCGGCCGCGCCGTGACCAGGTTCCCGGTGGCTCAGGCGGCCGGGCGGCGCGGCAGCTTCGCCCGCACGGCGAAACTGCCGTCGGGCTCCTGTCCCGCCGTCAGTTCGCCGCCGAAAGCGGCTACCCGGTCGCGCATACCGTTGATGCCGCGGCCGGATCGAGCCCAGGGGCGGCGGGGGCTCGGGGTGGTGGAGCCGCCGGACGTGACCACGGCGACGTCGAGTTCGTCCTCGCTGTGGGTCAGGGTCACCGTGGTGGTGCGGTCCGGGGCGTGTTTCAGGGCGTTCGTCAGGGATTCCTGCACCACGCGCTGCAGGGCCAGGCTCAGGCCGGTGGGGAGCGGGGCAGCGGCGCCGTGCTCGGCGAACGTGACGTCCTGCCCGGCGGCGCGGGCGCGCTCCACCAGGACCTCGAGGGGCTCATGGGCCGGGGAGCGCTCCTGGTCGGTGGGGGTGCCCGGGTCGTGCAGCACGTCGAGCAGCTCACGCAGGTCGGTCATGGCCGAACGTCCGGTGGTGCTGATGGTTCCCAGACCGTCGCGGACCTTGTCGGGGTTGCCCGGCAGCAGGTAGGGCAGGGCCTCGGCCTGCACCACCATCGCCGTGACGTGATGCGTGACCACGTCGTGCAGTTCCCGCGCGATGTGGGCCCGTTCCTGCGCCACCGCCTCGCGCTTCTGCGCCGCGCGACGTGCCGCCTCGGCCCGGGTCCGCGCGCGCACGCCCTCGCCGATCAGCCAGAACAGCACCAGCACGGGCACGAAGGTCAGGTAGTCGATCGGCTTCTCACCGTGATTGGTGCGATTCATGGCCACGGCCAGCGCCAGATACCCGGCGACCAGCCCCGCCACGGCCAACCCCCGACGCCGGGTCAGGTGCGCTCCGGCGCTGTACAGGGCGATGTAGAGCGCCAGCCCGGCCGAGCTCCCCTGATACCCCACGACCTGGTGCAGCCCCCACGCAACACTGATCACCACCAGTGCCAGACCCGGGTGGGTACGCCGCACGATCATCGGAAGACACTGCGCCAGAACCAGAATGACCGACAGCACATCAGCCGGCCGGTCCCGCTCCAGCGTTCCCAGCACCACTGCGAACGTGTCACCGGTCGTGAACGCGAAAAAGACCAGCAGCAACGCCAGGAGCACGTCACGGAACGCCCGCACCCGCTCAAGGCCCTCAGGGAGGTTACGCACGACCAGCGAGCATAGACGCTCGAACCAGGCGTTTTTCACGGCCGGTGACGCCGGCCCCCACGAACCCGATGAAGGACGCGCACCACGGCGGTGCGAGCTGCCTCACGCAACCGGAGTGGTGAGGACAACCAGGACGACCGGCAGCGGAGCGAGGACAGCCCCGGCCCTGACAGCCCCCCTTGATGGCGGCCCGGTAGTGGTTCTCCCGAAGATCCGGCGACCCCTGCGCGCAAGGCCGCAAAGCCGTCGGGTCATGCGCGCAAGGCCACAAAGCCGTCGGGTCATGCGCGCAAGGCCACAA
>NZ_JAJOMA010000021.1 GCF_021129235.1 Kineosporia mesophila | reverse complement strand
CGGGACTGGTTCGCTCGGGACTGGTTCGCTCGGGACTGGTTCGCTCGGGACTGGTTCGCTCGGAGCCGGTCCGCTCGGAGCCGGTCCGCACGGAACCGGTCCGGAGCCCATCGGCTCGCAAGAGACTGGGCCGCAGGGGATCGGCTTGCAGGGGATCGGCTTGCAGGGGGCTGGCTTGCAGGGGGCTGGATCGCCGGGGGCTGGATCGCAGACGGTCGGCTCGTCGTACTCGGCGCTCGACGACCCGGATTTCCAGGTGTCCGGGCCGAAGATGCCGCCTCTGATCCCCTTGCAGACCTCGGCTGCCGAGGAAGGGCCGGGCTTTGAGGAGCAGTCGGTGCCGGCTGGCGACCCGGGTGCAGTTCGCGCGGGCGAGGTCCCGTCGGGCTCGGCCGATCAGACAGGCCCATCGCCTCAGGGCGGTCAGTCGCCCCATTCAGGTCAGTCGCCCCATTCAGGTCAGTCGCCTCAGGCAGGTCAATCGCCTCAGGAGTCTCAGGTGACTCACCCGACTCAGGAAGATCAGGCGGGCCAGGACGACCGGACGGGTCAGGGAGATCAGGCGGGTCAGGACGATCGGACGGGTCAGGTGGGTCAGGAGGGGCAGAGCGATCAGTTCGAGCGGCCCGTGCCTCGCCATGCGGTGACCGGGCCGGTGTCGATGGTCAGCGCCAGTCGCTCGAGCCTCACCGCCACCGCACCGATGGAGGCCGCCCAGCAGCGGGCCACGCAGGTGCGATCGATGCTGTCGGGGTTGCGCAGCGGCGCCGAGAAGGGGCGCCGGGCGGCCCGGAACGGGCAGGAGCCGGGCGTGCCTCAGCCGCGTCACTCGAACAACCCTGATCAGTAAGGGTTTCGGTGTTGTATCCGGTTCTGCTTGATGATCGGTGTCGATATGCACGTATGGTGGGGCCGTGGTCGACACCGCCGATGACCGTCACTCGCAGGTGCCGCCGCTGCTCCGGCGCATACCGGTGCAGCTCCCGGCGCTGTTACTGCTGGCTGTCTGCGTCGTGGCCTTCGTCGCGCTCTACCTCGACGTCTCACCGACGACCCGGGGCATTCTTGGCGCCGTCGCGGCCGGGCTCTTTCTCGTGGCTGTGGGCTGCCTGCGGATGTACCTCGAGGTCGACGACGAGGGCGTGGCCGTGCGCTACCTGCTGCGCGAACGCTGGGCCGGCTGGCCCGAGATCGAGCGCGTCGAAATTGCTTCGGGCATCCGGGGTTCGGAGTCCATTCGGGTGGTGCTGAAGAGCGGCGTGCTGATCGACGTGCCACCGGCCCTGTTGCAGCCGACGGCCCCGACGAGCCGTCCGAGGGCGCTCGCGCGGCTTCGCGGCATGCTCTCGGAGATCGAGGCCCGGCGCCCCGATGCCTTCCGGTCTCCGGGATAGCGCCCTAACATCCCTGAGCGAGAAGGTCAGTCAGTGTCGACGCCTTTCATGGATGAGGTGCGCTGTGGCAACGATGGCGGACGTCGCGCGCCGGGCCGGCGTGTCGGTCAGTACCGTGTCGTACGCCCTGTCCGGTACCCGCCCGATCTCGCTCACCACCCGTCGGCGCATCGAGCAGGCGATGCTGGACCTGGAGTACACGCCGAACGCTTTCGCCCGGGGCCTGAAGAGCAAGCGCAGTCACATCATCTCGCTGCTACTCCCGGCCCGTCCCGGTTCGCCACAGCCCAGCTCGCTCGAATACATCCTCGGGGCAGCGGATCACGCCCAGCGCTGCGGGTATCACCTGATGCTCTGGACGGCCGACGTGGAGGCTGTCGACGACCTGACGCAGTTCGCCGGGCAGGGGCTCGTGGACGGTGCGCTGCTGATGGAGGTGCGCCCGGAGGATCCCCGGATCCAGGTGCTGGTGGACGCCGGGGTGCCGTTCACGATGATCGGCCGCAACGCCGACCCGGCCGGCCTCGACTTCGTCGACGCGGATGCCGAGCAGACGGCCGAGGCGGCTGTGGAGCATCTGCTCGGGCTGGGGCACCGGCGCCTGGGATTCGTCGGGGGGCCGAGCGTCCGGAATCCCGTTCAGAATGCAATTCTGCAGGCGGTGAAACGGGCCGATGCGGGCATGAATGTCGACCTGGTCCAGGTGGAGGCCGAGTGCTCGACCGAGGGCGGCAGGAATGCTTTTGCCTGGCTGCTGCATTCCTCGCCCAAGATCACCGCAATTATTGTAGCCAATGAGCAGGCCGTTTCCGGACTGATCCGGGCATCTGCAGACTTCGGGAGGCGAATTCCCGATGATCTGTCCATGATGTGTCTGGACATGCCCGCGCATGTCGCCGAACTGATCACGCCACCGATGACGACCGCCGGGCCGTCAGCGGCCGAGATCGGCCGGGCGGCAGTGGACATGCTGCTGCGCCGCCTCGACGGCGACGTGGCTCCGGCCCGGCAATTGCTCTTCAGGGGGGAACTGAATCTTCGGGGCTCATGTGCCCCGGTGCGGGATGCCGATCATCAGACGGCATCAGACAGGTAGGAAAGAGATTCGACGACGCCGAAACCTGCGATGATCACCTCGAGTTATGTGAGCGTTCACGTATAACGGGTTGATCGCCTCGCGTTCACCGGCGTTGACAGGTGAATCGGGGAGGTCTTAACTTCCCTGAAATAGTCGAATCGAATCGACGGTCCGGTCCCGACGGAAAGGACACAGGTCATGCGAGGCAAAGGCGCCGCAGCCCTGGCAGGTCTTTTAGGTACAGCTTTGGTATTGACTGCTTGCGGTGGCGGCAGTAGCGACGGTGGCTCCGACTCGGGAGGCGCGTCCGGCAAGGGCCCCTTCACGTTCGTCACCGGCAAGGACAACAGCGGCACGATGCCGTACATCGCCGATGAGTGGAACAAGGCCCACCCCGACGAGAAGGTGACGATCAAGCAGCAGTCGGACTCCGCCGACCAGCAGCTTTCCGACCTTCAGCAGCACTTCCAGTCGAAGGACGCGAACTACGACGTCGTCACGGTCGACGTGGTGTGGACGGCCGAGTTCGCGGCCAAGGGGTGGCTCGTCCCGCTGAAGGACGACTACGCGATCGACCAGGCCGCACTGCTCCCGGCCACGGTCGACGCGGCCACGTACAACGGCACCCAGTACGCGGCTCCGTACGCGTCCGACGGTGGGCTTCTCTACTACCGCAAGGACCTGGTGAAGAAGGCCCCCACCACGTGGGACGAGCTGATCGCCGACTGCGACGGGAAGACCACGAAGGGCACCATCAAGGGCTCCAAGCCCGGCTGCTACGCCGGTCAGCTGGCGAAGTACGAGGGCCTCACGGTGAACGCGGCGGAGGCGATCAACGCCACCGGCGGCACCATCGTGAGTGAGGACGGCAAGAGCTCGACCGTCGACAGTGCCCAGGCCACGACGGGTCTCGACTTCCTGGTGAACGGCTTCAAGGATGGCTACATCCCGAAGGAGGCCCTCGGTTTCAAGGAGACCGAGAGCCTCAACGCCTTCTCCGCCGGCCAGCTGATGTTCATGCGTAACTGGCCCTACGCGGCTGCCATCCTCAGTGGTGACAGCTCGAAGGTCGCCGACAAGTACGGCATCGCACCGCTTCCCGGTCCGGACGGCCACGGCGCGTCCAGCCTGGGTGGGCACAGCGTCGCGATCAGCCAGTACTCGGACACCAAGGGCAGTGCCCTGGAGTTCCTGAAGTTCATGCAGTCCGAAGAGGTCCAGCGCAACGACCTGACGGTGGGCACGCTGGCCCCCGTTCTGTCGTCGCTGTACACCGACGAGGCGCTGGTCAAGAAGTTCACCTACCTGCCTGACCTGCTCAAGAGCATCGAGTCCGCGGTCCCCCGCCCGGTCACGCCGTTCTACCCGGCAGTCACGCAGGCCATCCAGACCAACGCCTACGCCGCGATGCAGGGTGACACCACCACTGCGGAGGCTCTGAAGAACATGGCAGCTGCGATCAACTCGGCGGCAGCCGGAGGCTGAACGTGAGTCTCTGAAGATCACGGCGGCAGGTGCCATGTTCCGGGGCTGGTGGCCCCTTCGGACCGCTGTGATCAGGTCAGACCGGGCGGCCTCACCCAGGCCGCCCGGTCTGCTCGCATCAGCCCTTGGACACCAGTAGCTCAGGAGCAGCCATGAGCATCACCTCCGAGCCGATCGCGGAGAACGCGGCAGACACCAGCGGTAAGAGGCGTCGCCGGAAGCGGGACAAGACCATTCACACGGGGGAGAGCCGCCTGGCCTTCCTCCTCCTGGCCCCGACCCTGATCATGCTGACCGTGATCGTCGGGTACCCGATCATCAAAGCCATCTACCAGTCGTTCCTGACCGATCCTGGTCTCGACTCCAGCGGGTTCTTCAACGAGGGCAACTCCTGGAACGGCCTCGCCAACTACAAGCACTGGCTGCTCCAGCAGTGCCCGGGGGCCGGCGGCGTCACCGAGAGCTGCCCCACGGGCAACCTCGGGGCGCAGTTCTGGAGCTCGGTCGGTATCACCATCGGATTCACTGTCGTGACAGTGCTGCTCGAGACCATCATCGGCATGTGCTTCGCGCTGATGATGCACCGCGCCTTCAAGGGCCGGGCCCTGGTCCGGGTCGCGATCCTGATTCCGTGGGCCATCCCGACTGCGGTCATCGCCAAGCTCTGGATCGTCATCTTCGACCCCCAGGGTGTGCTGAACAACGTCCTGGGAACGGATTTCGCCTGGACGTCGGAGTCCGGACCGGCCCGGGCGGCCATCGTCATCGCTGATGTCTGGAAGACCACCCCGTTCATCGCGCTCCTCATCCTGGCCGGGCTGCAGGGCATCAGCAACGAGATCTACGAGTCGGCCAAGGTCGACGGGGCGAACGCCTGGCAGCGGTTCTGGCGCATCACGCTCCCGCTGGTCAAGCCGGCCCTGGCGGTCGCGGTCATCTTCCGCAGCCTCGACGTGCTGCGCATGTACGACCTGCCGTGGATCCTGACCCAAGGAGCGAACGGAACCACCACGATGTCGATCCTTGTCGTGAGACAGCTCAACAGCGGGCTGAATTCGGCGTCGGCGCTATCGACCATCACCTTCATCATTATCTTCGCGATAGCCCTCGGCCTCGTGCGCCTCTTCAACGCCAACATCGTCGAGAGGGGCACACGATGACCGCGACATCGGTGGGGGTCCCGGTCGGCAACACTGCTGATCGGCCGATCCGGCCCTACAAGCAGGGTTTCAACTGGGGGCAGGCCGGAAACCTGGCCGCGATCGTCCTGATCGCGTTCTGGTGCCTGGCGCCGTTCTACTGGATGCTCGTCCTGGCCCTGCGGGACAGCGACTACACCTTCGACAACACGCCCTGGCCCACGCACGTCACGCTGGACAACTTCCGGTACGCCTTCGACACCTCGATCAACTCGTTCGGGCGGTCGCTGATCAACAGCCTGATCATCGGCACCGCGGTCACCGTGCTGTCGATGCTGATCGGGGTGTTCGCCGGATACGCACTGTCCCGCCTGGTGTTCCGGGGTAAGTCGATCGTGCTCGCGGCCATCCTGGGCGCCTCGATGTTCCCCGGTGTGGCGATCCTGACGCCGATCTTCCAGCTCTTCAGCGACTGGGGCTGGCTGGGTACCTATCAGGGCCTGATCCTGCCCCAGATCTCGTTCTCGATCCCGCTGGCGGTGTACACCCTCACCAGTTTCTTCGCGGACATGCCGTGGGAGCTGGAGGAGGCCGCCCGGGTGGACGGCTGTACGCCGATCCAGGCTTTCCGGAAGGTGATCCTCCCGCTGGCCGCGCCGGCCATGTTCACCACGGCGATCCTGGTGTTCCTGGCCTCGTGGAACGAGTTCCTGCTCTCCAGCGTGCTGTCCAACGGGGTGAAGAGCGTCGAGCCGTCCACCGTGGCGATCGCGAACTTCACCGCCGGGCCGCACATCGTCCCGTACACCCAGACCATGGCCGCCGGTGTGATCGTCACCATTCCGCTGGTCATCGTCGTGCTGGTCTTCCAGCGTCGCATCGTCAGCGGTCTGACCGCCGGTGGTGTGAAGGGCTGACCACGTGCGCCGGGCCGGGCGGACAACGACCGGCCCGGCGTGCGAGGGTGAAGGCCCAAGAACGGAAACACCTCACGGCAGAATGGATCCGCACCGTGGCTGAGATCGCGCGCACCCCCCACCCGGAAGCCGACTGGTGGCGTCAGGCCGTCGTCTACCAGATCTATCCGCGCAGTTTCGCCGACAGTGACGGCGACGGCATCGGCAACATCGCCGGGATCACCGCGAAGATCCCGTACCTGAAGTCGCTGAACGTCGACGCGGTCTGGCTCAGCCCGTTCTACCCCTCGGCCCTGGCCGACGGCGGGTACGACGTGGACGACTATCGCGACGTGGACCCGAAGCTCGGCACGCTGGCCGATTTCGACGAGCTCAGCGCCGGCCTGCACGCCGTCGGCATCCGGCTGATCGCCGACATCGTGCCGAATCACTCGTCCGACCGCCACGTCTGGTTCCAGGAGGCCCTGGCAGCGGAGCGCGGATCGGCGGCGCGTGACCGCTACATCTTCCGCGACGGCCTGGGCCCCAACGGCGACGAGCCGCCCTCGGACTGGGTCTCGCACTTCGGTGGTAGCGCCTGGACCCGGGTGCCGGACGGGCAGTGGTACCTGCACCTGTTCGCCCCGGAGCAGCCGGACTTCGACTGGAGCAACCCGGAGGTGCGCGACGACTTCCGCAAGACGCTGCGTTTCTGGTCGGACCGCGGCGTGGACGGGTTCCGCGTCGACGTGGCGCACGGCCTGGCGAAAGACCTGACCGAGCCGCTGCGCAGCATGCCGAGCATCCCCGAGCTCGACCTCCCGATCGACGGCAGCTCTCCGCTGTTCGACCGCGACGAGGTGCACACGATCTTCGAGGAATGGCGCGAGGTCTTCAACGAGTACGACCCGCCGCGGGCCGCCGTGGCCGAGGCCTGGGTGCCGACCGCCCGCCGCGCGCTCTACGCCCGGCCCACCGAACTCGGTCAGGCGTTCAACTTCGACCTGCTGCGGGAAGACTGGGACGCCGCCGGTTTCCGCAAGAGCATCACCGACAACCTGGCCGAGTCCGCCCACACCGGAGCCTCGTCGACCTGGGTGCTGTCCAACCACGACGTGGTACGTCATCGCAGTCGTTACGGGCTGCCGAACGGGATCGGGCAGGAAGGTCTGGCCGACTGGCTCCTGGCCGACGGACTCGACCCCGCACCCGACGACGAGACCGGGCGCCGGCGCGCCACCGCGTCCACACTTCTGCTCCTGGGTCTTCCCGGCTCGATGTACCTCTACCAGGGTGAGGAGCTGGGCCTGCGCGAGGTGGCGGACATTCCCCGCGACGAGCTGGCCGATCCGATCTGGCTGCGCACCGGCCACACCCTGAAGGGCCGCGACGGCTGCCGCGTGCCGCTGCCCTGGAACACCTCGCGCAGTGTGGGGAATGGGCAGTCGTTCGGCTTCGGCGCCGGCGGGGCCCACCTGCCGCAGCCCGACTGGTTCGGTGATTTCTCCGTGGAGAAGGAGGACACCGATCCGGACTCGGTGCTCAATCTCTACCGCACGGCTCTGCGGCTGCGCCGCGAACTCCAGGGAGCGGAAACGCTCGAGTGGCTGGAGGGTGACATCGACGTCCTCCATTTCCGCCGTCCCGACGGCTGGCAGGTGGTGACCAACTTCGGCACCGCGGCGGTGCCGCTGCCTGCCGGGGAGGTGCTGGTGGCAAGCGGTCCGCTCGACGGCGACCAGCTGCCCGGCGAGACCACCGTCTGGCTTCGCGGATAGATCAGATCAAGGCCCCACTTGGGGGGCATGCAAGACAGGCTTAGGGTTCACCCTATGGAGAGCACCGAGATCACAGTCCGCTCCGGCGATCGGCTGGTGACCGATCTGACCGGGGAGCTGGCGAGATTCTGCGCCGGACGGGGAGACGGGCTGGTCAACGTGTTCGTCCCGCACGCCACCGCGGGTGTCGCGCTGATGGAGACGGGTTCCGGCAGCGAGCCGGACCTGGCGGGTGCCATCGACCGGCTGCTGCCGCAAGAAGACATCTACCGGCACCGGCACGGGAGTCTCGGCCACGGCCGCGACCACGTGCTGCCCGCCTTCATCAGCCCGTCGATCAGCGTTCCGGTGCTGTCCGGCGAACCCACGCTCGGTACCTGGCAGAGCCTGGTGCTCGTCGACAGCAACGGGGACAACTCGACCCGGAAGGTTCGGTTCTCGTTCCTGGAGGGATGAGACTCAAGGACCCGAGGGGTGAGACAAAGGGTTGTCCGACCCGTGCCCGCACCTGAACAATCTGTTTCTCGACCGTTTCGCCAAAGAATGTTCTCAGAGGGGTGACCTGCAGCAATGCCGATCTATGACGACGCGACCCAGCTGGTCGGAAATACTCCGCTCGTCCGCATCAACCGTCTCACCGAAGGCGCCGGCGCCATCGTGGCGGCCAAGCTGGAGTTCTACAACCCGGCCAACAGTGTCAAGGACCGTATCGGCGTGGCGATCATCGACGCCGCCGAGGCCTCGGGCCAGCTCAAGCCCGGTGGCACCATCGTCGAGGCGACCAGTGGTAACACCGGTATCGCCCTGGCCTTCGTGGGTGCCGCCCGCGGTTACAAGGTCGTGCTGACCATGCCGGAGACCATGAGCAAGGAGCGCCGCGCGCTGCTGCGTGCCTACGGTGCCGAGCTCGTGCTCACCCCGGGCAGCGAGGGCATGAAGGGTGCGGTGGCGAAGGCCGAGGAGATCGGCGCCGAGCGCGGCGCCGTGCTGGCCCGTCAGTTCGCCAACGAGGCCAATCCGGCGATCCACCGTAAGACCACGGCCGAGGAGATCTGGGCCGACACCGACGGCAAGGTTGCGGCGGTCGTCGCGGGCATCGGCACGGGCGGCACCATCACCGGTGTCGGCCAGGTGCTGAAGGAGAAGAACCCGGACATCAAGATCTTCGCGGTCGAGCCGAAGCTCTCGCCGATCCTGAACGGTGGGGCCCCCGGCCCGCACCCGATCCAGGGCATCGGCGCCAACTTCGTCCCGGAGATCCTCGACACCAAGGTCTACGACGAGGTGTTCGACGCCGAGGTCGACGACGCGGTCGAGTGGGCCCGTCGCGCGGCCAAGGAAGAGGGCCTGCTGGTCGGCATCTCCTCCGGCGCCGCCCTCTGGGCCGCCAACGAGGTGGCCCGCCGGCCGGAGTTCGACGGCAAGATCATCGTCGTCATCATCCCGTCGTTCGGTGAGCGCTACCTGTCCACCATCCTCTTCAAGGACCTGGTGGACTGATTGCATTGAAGGGCCACCAGCTGCAAACGATGAGAAACAAGGTGAAGGGGGCCTACGGCACCCTTCGTGAAGACCTCGCCTCGGCGAAACTTCGCGACCCGGCGGTGAACAGCAACGTCGAGCTGATCCTGGGATACCCCGGGTTGCAGGCGATCTGGAGCCACCGGCTCACCCATCGGATGTGGCTGCGCGGATGGCGGGTACCGGCGCGCCTGATCTCGCTGTGGACCCGGACGGTCACCGGGGTGGAAATCCACCCCGGTGCCACCATCGGGCGCCGTTTCTTCATCGATCACGCCACCGGTGTGGTCATCGGGGAGACGGCCGAGATCGGGAACGACGTGATGCTCTACCAGGATGTCACCCTGGGCGGGCGCAGTCTCGAGCCGGTCAAGCGTCACCCCACCCTGCTCGACGGGGTGGTCGTGGGTGCGGGTGCCCGTGTCCTGGGGCCGATCACGGTCGGCAAGAATGCTCAGATCGGCGCCAATGCTGTTGTTGTGCGCGATGTTCCGGACGACGCAGTGGTGGTCGGAGTGCCCGGTGTGATCAAGCAGCCCGCGCCGGACATGCGTGACCACTGGATGGAAGACCCCGCGATCTGGATCTAGTCCCTCCAGTCCTCTGAACAACCCACCCCGGCAGGCCGCTTGATCGACATGGTCAAGCCGTTCGGGCGGTCTGCCGATACAGCACACACTCCGGTGCGTGAGATATCGACATCGCATATCGTAGCGATACGATTACTGAGCGCATTGGTTTGTCGGCCCGCGCCGCCCTCCGGCTCGGGTACTCAGGGGATGGGTGACGGAGACAGCTGTCATGACTCAGATGTTCGCGAACGACGCCCCGATGGTTGTGCCCGGCACGATGGTGGTTCCGGGGAAGGGGGTGCGGCCGATCCGTTGTGTCGGCTGCACCCGTGACACCCTTCCCCGTCCCGACGACGGAGCGCCGCTGTGTCCGCGATGTTCCGACGTGCTGGCGACAGCACTCGGCCGGGTGCCGCTCGACCTGGCGAAACCCACACGCTGGTTCTGGCGTCGCGTCGACGACTGAACGGTGACCACCCAGGGGGAGCACTTCGTCCGTAAGCCCTGGGCAACCGAGTGAACCGCACTCAGGCGCCCTGGAAACGAGTCGAAGACACACTCGTGCCAGCATTGATCGCACGGGGATACCGGCAGGTCGGGGCGATCCTGCCGGCCGGGATCGGACTGCGGCACGAAGACTGGCAGAACCGGCACCGGTTGCTGACCTGGCTCACTGTCGTCTGCGGGCTGAGTCTGACGGTGGTCGCCGCCGTGCGCCACCGCCTCGACGCCGAATGGGCCGTCGCCTCGCTGGTGATCGCCGCGATGATCGCCTGCGCCGTAAAGATCAAGTCCCAGCGGGTCGCGTCGTCGGCCGTCGCGATCGGCCTGACCACGGTCTGCGCCGAGCTCGTCATGCTCTACGACGGCCGCACCGAGGCCCACTTCTCCTTCTTCATCGCCGTCGGCGTGCTGGCTCTGTACCGCGACTGGGTGCCGTTCCTGACGTTCCTGCTGGCCACGTTCCTGCACCACGCCGTGCTCGGATCGTGGATGCCGCACATGACCTACGAGCACGGTTACGGCACGCAGCACCCCTGGTTCTGGGCGATCGTGCACAGCGTTGCCGTGTTGCTCGCCGCCTCCGCGCAGGTTGCGGCCTGGCGGCTCACCGAGGCCGAGGAACGCCGGGCGCTCGACGACCTCAGCCAGGCCGAGGCCCAGTTCACCGCGGCCTTCGAGGAAGCCCCGATCGCGATGACCATGCTCGCGGCCGACGGCATCGTGCTGCGCGTGAACCCGGCCTTCGTCTCCTGGTCGGGTATGGCCGGGCCGCTGCCACCCCGATCCCGCCTCTCCGACCTGCCGATTCAGCTGGCGGACGGGCGCGAGAGCCGTCTGCACCGGGACATCCTGAACGGTGAGACCGACGTGCTGCGGGAGGAACGCACCTTCCGCGACTCCGAGGGCGGGCTGCGGCAGGTCGAGATGCACGCCAGCGCTCTGCGTGACAGCGCCGGCAAGCTCCAGGTCATCGTCTCGCACTACCTCGACGTCACGGAGAAGCACCAGCACGAGAAGATCCTGCGCAAACAGGCCCGGGAGGACGCCCTCACCGGCCTGCTCGGGCGGCGCGCCTTCGAGTCGGACTTAGGGACGCTTGTGGCCGAGTACGTCGGTCAGGTCTCGGTGATCTACATCGACGTCGACAAGTTCAAGCACGTCAACGACTCCTACGGGCACAGCGCCGGCGACGAGGTATTGAGGACGATCGGCACACGGTTGCGGGCAGTGGTGCCCGATACGGCGGTGGTTGCCCGGTTGGGCGGTGACGAGTTCGCCGTCGCGACCGTCGGATCCACCCGTGCCGCCGAAGACCTGGCGATGAGCGTGGCCGGATGCTTCGAGGAGCCCTTCGCCATTCCCGGCGAACGGCAGCTCACGGTGACGGCCAGTGTGGGTCTGAGCCTGCCGCTGGACGCGGCGGACGCCGGGGCCACCCTGCAGAGCGCCGACATGGCCATGTACGCCGCCAAGCAGTCGGGGCGGGCACGCGTGCAGCTCTTCGACGACGCCATGTGCGAGGCTACGGAGCGGCGGGTCACGGCCGAGCGTGCGCTGCAGGCCGCCCTGGAAATAGATCCGATCGACCAGCTGCCGGTGTGGTTCCAGCCCATCGTGTCGCTGGAGAGCAAGCAGGTGGTCGGGGCCGAGGCCCTGGTGCGGCTGCGGGGGACCGGCGGCGACCTGATCGCCCCCGGCGTCTTCATCCCCCTGGCCGAGGAGACGGGCATGATCGTGCCGCTCGGCGAGCACGTGCTCAGAACCGCCCTGGCCCAGCTCGTGGCCTGGGGCGACACCGTGCCCTACATGTCCGTCAATGTCAGCCCGAAGCAGTTGGCCGAGCCGGAGTTCGTGCCGATGCTGACCGAGGCCCTGTCCCGGTCCGGCCTGGCCGACGCCTCCCGACTCGTCCTGGAGATCACCGAGACCTCGATGCTGGAGCGCGGCATCGACCTGCGCGACCGGCTCCTGGCCGTCAAGGCCCTGGGCGTGCGCCTGGCCCTGGACGACTTCGGCACCGGCTACTCGTCCCTGACCTGGTTGCAGAGCGTGCCCGCCGACATCGTGAAGCTCGACTGCAGCTTCGTCGTCGGCCTCTCCCACGACCAGGACAAGGCCTCCATCATCAGCGCCGTGCTCTGGCTGGCCCAGGCCCTGAACATGAGCGTGGTGGCCGAGGGTGTGGAGGACCTGGCCGACGCCGAGGCCCTGACCAGGGCAGGCTGCCCGGCGGCCCAGGGCTGGTTCTTCGGCCGCCCCGTCGAGGCAGCGGCCTGGGACCCCGGCCGCCGCCAGGTGCTGGGCCTCCCCTCACGACAGGCCCCCGCCGTGAGCTGAATCCCCATCGTCCGCGGGCGGGTGGTTGTGCCAGACTGGTGCGCGCATCTTGCTTCCGGAAGATGTGGAGGAGAGCTGGCCGAGTGGCCGATGGCGGTGGTCTTGAAAACCACTGACGGGTTAAACCGTCCGGGGGTTCGAATCCCTCGCTCTCCGCCGTGTGAGCAGTAAGAATGGCCCCTGAACAGGCGCGATGCCTGGCAGGGGCCGTTCCTTGTCCGGAGGTCGGAGTCCCATTCGGTCTCAGTCCGGACCGCTGAATCTCACTGGTTGGGGCACCGTTGGGGCACCGATTGCTCGCATCTCCTGGCCTGCCTCGAAGAGGTGCGAGCTGAGGCGCGGAGGGCTCTGACGAGCCTGGGCCGTAGCCGTCACCGGCTGGACCCCCAAACGGCTGTGTCCCTTGCTGGAGCTCGCGGATATCCTGGGTACGTCCGTTGGCTGAGGTTTCCTGGCGGTCCTGGTTCGGATCCAGGACACTTCGGAAAGGATGCCTTGGTGACGCTGCTGTTGACTCTCGTCGCCGCGTGCTTGGTCCTGTTTCTTGTTCGTGCTCGCAAGGCTGGCCGGTTCGCAAATCTGTTAGGAAAGGTGACGCTTATGAGTGTTGTCAGTGGTCTCACCGTCAAGGTAGTCGTTGAAGTCCTCTGGGCTCCTGCTCGGAGGATCGGAAACGTGGCGTTGGAGCAATTGGTAGCTCGCCAGGTCTCCTGAATCAACGGGCGGCACCTACCTGAAGTATGGGAACGGGCCAACTGGCTTCTCGCCGGTTGGCCCGTTCCTGTTAGAAATCGCTTACTCGTGCCTGTCTGCCATGGCGGCGTCTCGCTTAAGGTTGGCAGAGAGGGCCACGACCCGAACACCAGCTGTTCCGACGCAGGCAACCACGTCGTCCTCTGGTCATATCTGGGACCGGAACATGACGTTGGACATCGACGTGGACGCCGACGGCTGGTCGACCTTGACCTACCGGCACGAGCTGTACAACGACACAGACACCCCGCTCACGAGCATGAGCCGGGAACTGTGGTTCGAACACACCGACGGACCGCTGAAGTTCGAGACGCTGCCGCCCGAGGACGAGTCCCGCAACATCATGATCGAGCGCAAGCACGAGACGGCGACCACGATTCGATTCGCGTGTCGGCTCCTGCCCGCTCTGCCGCCGGGAGAGTCCGCCGTCGTTGCCTACCGCTGCGCCGGGGGCCGATTTGTCTCTGACCATTACTGGCGGCAGTCGATTGTCAGGCCGGTCGACCGCTTTACGTTGCGCCTGCGGCATGCCGGGGTGAACGTGTTGTCGAGCTGTTCGGCGTTGGAGGAACGCCCGGACGGCTCCGAGATCAGCGCCACCGAAAGTCTGACCTGGCGACGCGACGACAGTGGAGTGGCCGTGGAGCTGGTCCGCACGAACCTGCGGCCCAACCGGGCCATCACCTTGCGATGGGATGTCCCGCGTGGCTGAGCACCGAAGCGAGATTGCCGAACTCCGCGACCGCGTCGAGCAGGTCATCCGTTCCTGGCACGGCCACGAGAGCGGCCGAGGCGGCGAGGCCGTCATCGACTACGACTGCGCACCCAACGACCGGCTGGTCACCCCTGCCGCCGGACGCCTTGACGTCTACGAGCAGTTCACCGACCTCAGTGCCCAGGCCGATGCGCTGGGAACCGAGGCCGGCGACATTGCCGATGTTCTGACCTCCCATCGCGCCTACCTCGGGGAAATGCTCGGGCAGCGGATGCCACTGGGTGACTACCTACGCCAGACCCAAGGTTGTGGTGCCGGCGGATGGGATGAGGACTACCTCCTTGAGGTCCGCGACCAGGCCATCAAAGCCGTCAGCGATCTCGGGGTGCAGTGGGGCCGAGATCTGGACCACCAGCTCAACGAGCTGGAACAGCCCGTCACCAGCGACGATGCTGTCGAGCAGATCCCCGCGACCGCCCGAGCCCTGGAAACCGTCCTACGGGACCTGGTCCACACGAGCGCCCCGTACGAGGTGCGGGTCGAGATCACGGACGTGGACGAATACTGGGCATACTGGCTGGATGGCGCCGGCCCCAACGTGAGGCTTCGGTTCAACCGCCGCAACGCGACCTTCACCCAGGCTCAGGTGCGCGTGTTCGCCATGCACGAGCTGCTGGGGCACGCGGTCCAGTTCGCCTCCTACGCCCAGGTCTGCGCCACGCAGGACGTGCCGTGGGTGCGCCTGCTGTCGGTCAACGGGCCCTATCAAGTAATGCTCGAAGGTCTGGCCCAGGCCATGCCGCTGTTCCTGACCCCCGACGATGCTCAGGTCGTGGCCCGCGTGCGTCTGGCGCACTACCTACAGCTCGTGCGGGGAGAACTGCATACCGCGATCAATGCCGGTGCCACGGTTGCCGAATGCGCCGACCATGCACGGGCAAGGGTGCCGTTCTGGACCAGTGCAGCGATCGGTGACATCCTCACCGATCGAGGCGCCAACCCCCTGCTGCGCTCCTACCTCTGGTCCTACTCGGCCGGGATCGACTGGTGGGTGAACCTCGCCGACCACGCCGACGCAGACACCCGGAAGCAGGCCCTCCGTGACGCCTACCAGCGCCCCCTCACCCCGAGACACCTCCACGCCCTCTGGCCGGACGGTCCACGTCTCGGCGGACCCGGCGCCGCTGTTCGTCTACGGAAGCCTGCTCTTCCCTGAAGTCGTCCGCATCCTCATCGACCGCGACGCCACCAGGACTCCGGCCACACTCGACGGATGGCAGGTCATCGCCCTGCCTGACCAGCCGTACCCGACGATCATCACGTCGGCCGGCGGTGTCGCGGACGGGCAACTCTTCACCGACCTGAGCATTGCCGAATGGAATGCCCTCGACGCGTTCGAGGCCCCCGGCTACGCCCTCAACCGCGTAGACACCAGCTCAGGACCGGCCTACATCTACGCCAGCCCCCAAGACCACGGCCTCACCCCCGCCCCGTGGGACGTCGAGGCCTTCCGCGCCGAGCAGTTGCCGAACTATCTCGACCGATGCCGAGCCTGGCGCCAGCGCTACGACGCCCAGCAGTAGACCTCAGCCCTGCCGGGACGCCCCGCTGGGCATGCGGCACCTACGGCGCCGACCCGACGGGCCACCCGGCACAACGTCACCAGCGAAGCCTGCGCACTGCCGAATTATTCTCTTCTGGATCAAGCTCTGACCGCGTCGACGCCGCACCTCGATGCACGCTTGATTTTCAGCTACACAAGGCCATTATTGACCCATGGCCGCCCAGGACGACGAGAGAGAGCAGCAGATGCTGCTCATGTTTAATCTGACTGTACCTCCGGATCGAACCCGGAGCGGCCTTGATGCCGTTCTAGAGTTGGACGAGCTTGATTATCCAGTTGAATTCGAGCTCAAGTCAAGCACGGGCAATTCTGTATCGACCGTGCGCGATATGGGTCCAGAGCACTTGGCAAAATGGCGCCGGCTTCATTGGCTATTTGCCTTCTACGAGAAGGACGGTCGAACGCTAAAGCACTGCTATTATGCATCACCAGCGGACATGCTTGCGTGGTTCGCAGAAAAAGAGAATTACATCAAGACTGACCTCCTGTTCGCTCAACAGCCAGAAGCTCTGGTCAGTAGTGAAGTTGTTGTTGAGGTCCTCGGCGACAAACAAAGCTTTGCCATGGAAGACGCCGAAAGGATCATGAAAAAGCAATGGACAAAATTTCAGTATAAACAAAACGCAGATTTGCCAGAGGGGCGATATTCGAGAGATCGAATGGTTGATCTCCTGCGAGAGCGCTGCTCGTATGTAATTCGGCGTGGCGCAACTCTCAACAACCCTCACATTCCAGGGAAATACCTTTCCGAGCGTCTCGAGCCCATCACGCGAGATCATGCGGCGACATTGCGATTGTCTGTTCGGGAATATCTGGAACGTCGAGCCGAGATAATAGCAGGCGGACAGCAGCCAGCGGAGGAAGCCGTCGATCCAGTCGTAGCTGAACAAGCACGAAGGGCTGAACAAACAGAAGCTGGTGAAGCTTAGTGGCCCTACTGACGGCGTGGCCTTGAGCCATCTGCTCGTGCTTCATTAAAGGCTGTACCAATGCCCCTGCACGAGCACTGAAATCCTGCGCTCGTGCAGGGCTGGTTTGTCAGCGTCTAATCAGGCCTTCAGTGCTGCTGCCACCGCCCTTGCCACCCTCCACCCGAGCGGAGGCGGAACCGCATTCCCAATCTGTCCCACGGCTTGATACACCGCTCGCGGCCAGGTCCACGACTCGGGAAAACCCTGGATGAGGGCCACGTCAGCGACGCTCATGCGAAAAGCGCCTGAATCCGGTGGAAATCCACTTGCGGCAGTCCGGTCCACAGCGACTCCATTTGGCCAAACGCCCATACTTGCCCACGTGCGGGCCGAACTCGCCGAATTGTTTACGCTCGTAGTATGGCGGGGTCCGGTGAGACCGCTGCGAATGGTTGGCGACAAGCCTTCCACGTATCTATTGTCTTTGGGTAAGCCGAGTGCTTCGCGAAGGCTCATTGTGGGTAGGAGGTTCGAAGTCGGTTCGTTCCAGGCGTGGGTAGGTTCTGGGACTTCGAAAGCCTCTGCCGCACGCTTCGTCTTGAATCCAACAAAAAAAACTCGCCGGCGCACTTGCGGTATGCCGAAGTCCCTAGCTTCAAGGATAAACTGACGAACATGATAGCGTGGACGGCCGGCGGTCAGTGGCGTCAGAATGATTTCTTGCACATAGCTTGAGAACTTTGTTCCAGCCAGTGCAGGCACATTCTCGGCTATGAAGGCATTTGGCTGCACCGCCTTGATAGCTGCGGCAGTTGCTGGCCAGCAATCCCGGGGGTCTAAGTGTCCCTCCTGTCTACCGGCATTGCTGAAGGGCTGGCATGGCGGACCCCCATGTAAAACATCCACCTTGCCTTTCCAGCTCGTCCAGTCGACACCCTTCACATCTCCTGCTTCTGAACCAAAGACTTTCCAGTTCGGCCTGTTGCGAGCCAGTGTCTCAGCTGCATGTCCGAGAATCTCGTAGCTAGCGACGTGTTCGTACCCTGCCCTCTCGAAAGATAGGTCCAAGCCACCGCCGCCGCTGTACAGACTAAGCGCTCTTAGACCGTTAGCGGGAAGCTGGGGCATTAGAGCCTCGGGTCTAAAGTTTGGTGTATTCGGTTCATGGAGCTGCTTGAGCTGCCCAGCTGCCGCTAAACTTGCCTGTGCCCTACTGCGCGATGCCATGACTCTGTACCGTTCACGCTCGGTCGCGGTAAGTAGTCGAGGACGGTGCAAGGGATGCGTCGATTTGATACGACTGACCGTCAGTTCTTCGCTTTCCGTAATGACCCTAGGTTCAATCATAGGGTTTTCGGTAACTTTCCGTGACGGTTCTAGTGCCATGGCTGTACTTTACCGAAGGACGGGCCTTCTGTCAGCTGCCTAAACGCCTCAATCCGGATACATTGCCATGCTTTGAGATCCAGTAGGGCCGCTATTCCGCCGAGATCTGCATTGGAAGTATCTGCAGTACTTCCCCGTGCAGCACCGAAGTTTCGCTGCAAGGAATCCTGGCACTTAATCAACCTCGGAACCCCCGCCCGTTCAGGTCTGCAGGTTGTTCAGACACCTGCGGACGAGACGTACAGGCGGATCACGTTGTACGGCGCAGTGGCACCCGGTGACGGGTCCGGCCTCGAAGTGATTGGCTCCTCACCCATGATCAAACGGTAAGAGAGCTAAATGCCTCCCCGCTCAGTAGAGTCAATCGGCAGGCCGAACTCTCCTGACCTGCCGATCTAAGCGGAGCCGAGGCTTGTGTTCTACTTGTGTCCCAGGGGTAGTCCACTGAGCCCGTGGCTCAGCTCACCCCCAGGTTCGTTCGCCGCTTCCCAAGCCTGTGTTGGGCGGTGGGGCTTGGACCTGTCGTCGGCATATCGCGGACCTGGGCAAAGCTAGAGAATGTGCAAGTCAAGCAGGCGCTCAGTGCGGTCTTGAAAACCACTGACGGGTTAAACCGTCCGGGGGTTCGAATCCCTCGCTCTCCGCCGGTTGGGCAGTGAGAAACGGTCCGTGTCCAGCAGGAATGCTGGTTGCGGGCCGTTTCTGCGTTTGCTGGCCGGAGTCTTGCTGAGTCGCTGCCAAGGCCGCTGAAGCTCACCGGTCGTGGCAAATGCGTGGCAAGACTTTGCCTCTTGAGGGGCGGCTGGTGCTCGGATGCGCGATCGACACACTCGCGATGTGTACACCTGGTACGCCTGGTACCAGGTGTACACATCGGTGGCACTGTGCTGCTCTCAGCTCCTGCCCCGGAGCCGCCCCTGGATCACCACGCATGACCGGGGTAGCCCGCGGCAGGGTTCACGTCACGCCGAAGGGTCAGCCCATCAGGAGGTCGAGCTCGCCGCCCTTGGCACCGGCGACCCAGGCTCCGAACGCGCTCGGGGGGATGTTCAGGATCGGCCCCCGCCCCTTCGCCTTGGTGTCACGGACCTGAACCTGGCCGTTGTCGCCGCGCATTTCCACGCAGCCGTTCTGTGATCCGCTCTTGGCTGCCTTGAACCAGTCGGTGTTGACAGTCATGGTCTGAACTCCTTGATCGGCTGTGCCTGGTCAAAGGCATCCGTGAACATCATCTCGAACTTGTGAACCTGTGTGGGAATCTCCAGATATCTCGCCTCCAAGTGGTTTTCGAGGTAGACCACATCTGGGTCGGCCGGATCGTCGAACCCCATCACGATGAACGGTGCCGCGAGGAGTGGATGCAACCCGGCCTCGAAGGGCCAGATGCGGATCGTGACCGCCTCTGATTCGTTCAGCTCGACCAGGTGATTGAGCTGGTCCTGCATCAGTTGCGGTGGTCCGATGCGGGTGCGCAGAGCCGCCTCGTGAACGAGAAACTGCGCCTTCAAGGAGTTTTCCGCACCAAGTAGCTGTTGTCTGCTCAGTCGGAAGTCCACCAGGGGTTCTACCGAGTCCTCGGGAACGTCGGGGTCCGCCCGGATGATGGCGCGGATGTAGTCGGGGGTCTGCAGTAGTCCGGTGACGTAGGACGCCGAGTAGTCCTTCATGGTGGAAGCCTGTGCTTCCAGGCCGACCAGAAGCGTCAGACCCTGCGGCATGGAATCCAAAGTTGAAGTGAAACCGCGGGCTTTCGCGCCCTTGGCCAATCCGACGAGGGCCTCGGTCTCTCTCGCGTCCAGGCCGTAGATGACAGCCAACTCGCGTACGTCCCCAGCAGTGGCGGCGACCTTCCCCGCTTCCATGCGGCGGATCTTCCAGACCGCGCATCCGAAGGCCATCGCCGCCTCTTCCTGCGTCTTCTTCGCCCGCAGTCGATACATGCGAATCCGGTTCGCGACCTGCCGTTGAGCGATCGTTGCCCTGGGTCCGTGCGCCATTGCGTTCACCCTTCCCCGTTCTTGTTGCCCGCCGTACTACGCCCCGTGTCCCCGATGCTACGAGCCGGTGTTTCCGGGCTAAAGGCCCTGTTGCACTTAAGCCCTGAGAGCCGTCACGTTTGGTAGCAGAAAGATACGGGCGATGACGGGGCGTAGAAATGATTTTGGTGAGCAGCGACGATAAGTGTCACCAATCGCGTCCCTCATGCCCCTCTCTCAACAGCTCAGCGCCTGTCCGCCCCTCCACGCGGGCCGCTGTGACAGGCGCTGAGCGCAAGCCCCCTGTTCCTGCATCCGCAGCAGGTCACCGCCCGCCCCCGGCACCAGATGCCGGACGCCCCGCGGGACGCACGGGATGCATCGTCACGGGCAGGCGATGCCAGGGGCCGGCGGGAAGTCGGCAAGATGAGGAAGAGCCGACTTCCCGCCCATGAACCGCCCTCACCACACCCGTGAAGCGATGACGGAGACCGGGTGCTGTGCGGGCATCAATGTGACGCGCTCCGCCTCCCTCCGCCGAGCCGCGTCACGTAAGGCTCTGGCTGTGCCCTGCCGCCAAATGGCGCGAAAACAGGGCACAGCCAGAGTTGTGATCAGTGGAGGGCCAGCCCCAGCCGGGCTTGTCCGGGTGGTCGTCATGGCCGGCTGTCCAGATCGGCAGTCCGGCAGTGAGTGAGGCGCGGTGATCGGCGGCTGACTCGAAGTCGAATTGCTGCTCGATGTCAGCAAAATCGGCTCCGAACAGGCCGTCCTGGGTGCCGATGATCCCGAGCTGGACCAGACGCTGGGTGGCTAGTGCTTCCGGGGCACCGCGCGCATGAGGATCAGTACCAGCGAGCCGCCTCCCACGCCCAGCAGACACACCAGTTGACGTCCATGCCGAAGATCCTGCGATAGTCCGCATGTCGCGTGGGCTATTGCCAGGAACGGCCCCTGAAGGTGCTGGGTAGGGGCCGTTCCTCGTCGGAATGTCTCACTGGGAGGGCAGGGTGAGGATCTCTGCTCCGCCGGGCGTGATGGCGATCGTGTGCTCGCTGTGGGCGGTGCGGGCGCCGGTCTTGCTGCGGAGGGTCCAGCCGTCGGCGTCGGTGACGAGCTTGTCGGTGTCGGCCATGACCCACGGCTCCAGGGCCAGGAGCAGGCCGGGGCGGAGCTTGTAGCCGCGGCCGGGGCGGCCGTTGTTCGGGACGTGGGGGTCCTGGTGCATGGTCGAGCCGATGCCGTGGCCGCCGAACTCGACGTTGATCGGGTAGCCGGCCTCGCTCAGCACCGTGCCGATGGTGTGGGAGAGATCGCCGATGCGGGCTCCGGGGACGGCGGCGGCGATGGCTGCCTTCAGGGCCCGCTCGGTCACCTCGATCAGGGCGACGCTCTCGGCGGGGCGAGAGTCGCCCACGATGAAGCTGATGGCCGAGTCGGCGGCGATTCCGGACTTCAGCACGGCCAGGTCGAGCGTCAGCAGGTCGCCGTCGGCGAGGGTGTAGTCGTGCGGCTTGCCGTGCAGCACGGCGTCGTTGACGGCCGTGCAGATGTAGTGGCCGAACGGGCCGCGGCCGAAGGACGGCTCGTAGTCGACGTAGCAGGACTCCGCCCCGGCCTCGACGATCATTTCCTTGGTCCAGCGGTCGATGTCGAGGAGGTTCGTGCCGACCGTGGCGCGGCTCTTCATCGTGTATAGAATGTCTGCGACCAGGGCGCCGGTGACCCGGGCGCGGCCCAGGTCGGCGGGGGTCAGGATCTCGATCATGCGGCGCCTTTTCTCACGCAACCAATAACTATCCCGGTAATACTATCCCGGTACTAGAATCGTGGGCATGGTCAGGTTGCCACTCACACCTGCAGAGGTCGAGCGCGGGCAGCGTCTCGGCGCCCTGCTGCGTCACGCCCGGGGCGATCGCTCGATGCTCCAGACGGCCCTCGATGCCGGTGTCTCGCCGGAGACCCTGCGCAAGATCGAGTCCGGCCGGGTGGCCACCCCAGCCTTCCCGACCATCGCCGCCATCGCCGACGTCCTCAATCTCTCTCTTGATCTGGTGTGGGCCGAAATCAATCAGACCGCGCCGGCCCGCGAACAGCTGGCTTCGTAGAGGCAGTCACCACTTGCCGCGGGAGGCCCGGTACAGGCCCTCTTTCGCGGCGCCGGGCCGGTCTTCGGCCTCCGGGGGCGGCGCCACGGTGACGCCGGTCTCGGTCAGGATCGACAGGTCCAGCGTCCAGGGGTGGCTGGAGCGGCGGTAGTAGTCCTCGGTGGCGACCTCGATCAGGATGCTGACGTCGCTCACGCTCAGACCGGTCACCTTCTGCAGGTGGGAGCGGGCGGCACCGGCCCGACCCCGGATACCGGCCAGGCCGTAGTGGGTAGTGGCGTGGCAGTCGGTGCACAGGCAGATCAGGCGGCCCAGTTTCTGTACCTGGGTGGCGTCGTCGTAGGCCCAGCGCTCGTGTACCTCCAGCCAGCGGCGCAGAGCCCGGTCCTCGGTGGCGCCGCAGGTCTCGCAGCGCTGCCCGGCCCGGGCTGTGACCATGCGGCGGATCCGCTCCCAGTCGCGGGGTGAGACGCACGAGCGAACGTTGGTGAACCAGCAGGTCGAGGGCACCATGTCGATGAAGAGGCCGCGGCCCAGGGTGCGGTCTTCTCCGGGCAGCAGGTCGGGCAGGTCGGGCAGTGAGCTCCAGCGTTCCAGCGCCTGCGCCTTGGTCTGCGGGCTGTACCACCGCCTGGACGCGGCGTCCCAGCGCGCTCCCGCGGCCTTGGCCTGGTCCTTCTCCTCGAACGGCACGTCCAGCCAGATGCGCTCCACGCGTCCATCCCCCCACGCACAGCCGACGGACGTCAAACGCCATCGATGAGTTCGGGGCAGTTCGCCAGTCATAACCCGGATAAAGGCCCAGCGTGACGCCTTGATCACACTACGCTGTCGCGAACCCGAACTTCCGAGGAGATCGTCATGCCCATTCGCGAGACCGCCCCGTCCGGCGCACCGATCTGGTTCGACCTCACCACGTCCGACACCGCCCGGATGAGTGACTTCTACGCCGAGGTCTTCGGCTGGACCTACGAGGTGACCGGTGAGGAGTTCGGGCGCTACGTGATGTTCCAGCACCAGGGCCGCGACGTCGCCGGGCTGATGGGCAAGCCGTCGCCGGAGATACCCGACGCCTGGAACATCTACCTGCAGAGCGACGATGCGGCGGCCACGGCGCAGAAGATCGCCAAGGCCGGGGGCACCGTGGTGATAGAACCCCTGGACGTGCGGGACATCGGCACCTTCCTCTTCGCCCAGGACACCTCCGGTGCGTTCGTCGGTGTCTGGGAGCCGAAGAAGCACAAGGGCACGCAGATCTGGGGTGAGGCCGCAGCGCCGTTCTGGGTCGAGATGCACGCCACCGACTACCCGGCCGCGGTCGAGTTCTACCAGAGCGTCTTCGCCTGGGACACGCAGGTCACGGGCGACAGTGACGATTTCCGCTACACGATGCAGATCGCCGGCGGTGAGCCGGTGGCCGGGATCATGGACGCCACGTTCCTGCCGCCCGGAGTGCCCGCGAACTGGCGCTTCTACCTGGGGTGCGACGACGTCGACGCCACCGTGGCCGCGATCGAGAAGAGCGGTGGCACGGTGAACATGCGCCCCGAAGACACGCCGTTCGGCCGTCTGGCGGGTGTCGCCGACCCGGGCGGCGCCGGATTCATGCTGACCTCGCTGTCCGACTGGAAAGCCCGCTGATTTCCGGGTGAGCCATCCGCCGGAAGAGTGGTCTGGACACTCCGTGCTACTCCAACGGTCCATCAACAACCCATAGCGTCTAGTCGACTACTGTGGGTATGACCTTGACCCGGCCCGGCGTGCGCACCTTCCTGGTGATCCTTGCCGTGATCGGTTATCTCGTCGTGGCCGCGGGCTTCATCGTCCATCCGGGATCGACTCTGGCCCAGGCCTGGCTGTCGGGTGTCGCCCTGAGCGTCACGGCGATCTTGAGCGGCCTGGCCTGCTGGGCGCGGGCGATCCGGGTCACGGAAGACCGCCGCACCCGTGTCACCTGGCTCTTCTTGGGTGGGACGGCCCTGGCCTGGGGCCTCGGCGAGTTCGTGGCCGGGTTCTACGAAGTGGTGCTACAGCGGGACAGTCCCTCCCCGTCGGCCGCCGACGTGGGGTTTCTAGCTGCCGGGGTGTTGCTGGTGACCGGGCTGCTGCGGATGGTGGTGCCCGAGCCGAACGCCGCGGCCCGGATCCGGGCCCTGGTCGACGGCCTGATGGTCAGCGTGGCCGTGCTGCTCGTGGGCTGGGTCAGCGTGCTCGGGCCGACCATGCACCTGAGCCGTATCGGTTCGGCTGAGAAGCTGCTGCTGCTCATCTATCCCTCGGCCGACATCGCGCTCATCACCCTGGCCGCCTACCTGGTGTTGCGCACCCGAGCCGGGGAAACCCGTTCGGCGCTGCCGGTCGAGCCGATTGCCCTGGCCGTGCTGGTCTTCGGTGTCTCCGACTGCTGCTACGCCTACCTGGAGCTGACGGGCGCGTACCGGTCAGGTCATGCCGTCGATGCCGGCTGGCTGGGCGCGTACACCATGCTGCTGATCTCGGCCGTGATGCCGCAGAAGAAGAAAGCCGTCGAGACCGATGACCTGCCGCGGCAGTTCGGTCTGCTGCTGCCCTACGTCTTCATTCTCGGCGCGACCGGTCTGTCGCTGGTGATCCCGGCCATCACCGGGACGGACGAACACGGAACGCGCTGGATCCAGGCCGGGCTGATCCTGCTCATGGTGGCGCGCCAGCTCTTCAGCATGCGGGAGAACCTCGCCCTGACGCGGGAACTGGAACACCGGGTGGTCGCCCGCACGCAGGAGCTCGACACCAGCCACCAGCGCTTCCGGGCCCTGGTCGAGAACAGTTCCGACGTGGTGTCGATGGTCGACCGCAACGGCCGGCTCATCTACACCAGTAACTCGGTGTTCCGCGTCTTCGGCATACCGCCGGAGAGGCTGATCGGTGGCCGGGTGCAGGAATGGATGGACGAGCCGTCGAGAATCGCCATGACCGAGGCCCTGGAAAGCATTTCGGCCACGCCCCTGGCCACGGCGACCCTGGAGGTGCTCGTCGTGTTCCCGGACGGGCGCCGCGTCGCTGTCGAGAACACCGTGACGAATCTGCTGGACGACCCGGCCGTGCAGGCCATCGTGCTGAACTCGCGCGACATCAGCGAACGTCGTCAGCTCGAGGACGAGCTCGTGCACCAGGCCTTCCACGACTCGCTGACCGGCCTGGCCAACCGCGCCCTGTTCATGGACCGGGTGCGTCACGCGATGCGCCGCCGGGTGCTCGGCCCGGAGACCGTGGGTGTGCTGTTCCTCGACCTCGACGGGTTCAAGGAGGTCAACGACAGCCTGGGGCACGCCACCGGTGACGCCCTGCTGGTGGACGTGGCCCGCCGCCTGACCAGCTGCCTGCGCCCCGGCGACACGATCGCCCGGCTCGGCGGGGACGAGTTCGCCATCCTGGTGGAGGGGGCTCTGACCGGCTCCGAATGCGTCGCGGTGGCGGCGCGGATCAATGAGTGCCTGGAGTCGGCGGTCGTCATCGACGGCCGGGACCTGTTCATCCGGGCCAGTATCGGTATCGCCAGCGCCGAGGTCGGCACGGTGAGCGCCGACCAGCTGATCCGCAACGCCGACCTGGCGATGTACCGGGCCAAGGAGAAACAGGACGGCGAGCCGGCCCTCTACGACCCGATCATGCACAGCAGCCTGGTGGAGCGCCTGGCGCTGGAGGCCGAACTGCGCAAAGCCGTCGCGGACCATCAGCTCCAGGTGCACTACCAGCCGACCTACGTGCTGGAGTCGGGTGAGCTGGTGGGGGTCGAGGCCCTGGTGCGGTGGCCCCATCCCGAGCGGGGCATGGTGCAGCCCGACCTCTTCATCCCGATCGCCGAGCAGACCGGCCTGATTCACGAAATTGGACGATTCGTGTTGCGGGAAGCTTGTTTCCAGGGTCAGGAGTGGGCCCGGATGTCTCCCTCCACCCCGATGAACATCGGTGTGAACGTCTCGGGCAAGCAGCTGCAGCGCCGCGACTTCGCCGATGAGGTCAGCCGGGCGCTCGCCGACAGTGGTCTGGACGCCGGCAGTCTCGTGCTCGAGATGACCGAGAGCGTGCTGATGAACGACGCCGAGAGCGCCATGCGCACCCTGAAGGCTCTCAAGGACACCGGTGTGCGTATCGCCATCGACGACTTCGGCACCGGTTACTCGTCGCTCAGCTACCTGCACCGCTTCCCGGTGGACATCCTGAAGATCGACCGCTCGTTCGTGGACCGTCTCTCGGGTGCGGACGCGCAGGACAGCCTGGTGCAGAGCATCGTGCAGCTGGGCAACACACTGCAGCTGGAGACCATTGCCGAGGGCATCGAGGAGCACAGCCAGCTGATCGCCCTGCGCCGTCTGGGCTGCACCATGGCCCAGGGCTACCACTTCGGGCGGCCGGCCCCGGCGGACACGGTGTCGGCACTGGTGATGGACCAGAACGCGAACAATGTGGCGAGGGCTCTGCCGGCCTGAAGGCTACGAACCGGCCTGAGGCTTACGCCGAGATGAGCGCCGCCAGCCCCCGCCACTGCGAACGCCAGTGGTCGAGGTCCGGCGCGGTCATCGGCCGGGCCAGCACGTAGCCCTGGGCCACGTCGCAACCGAACGAGGCGAGCTTCACCAGTGCCTGCGGAGTTTCGACACCCTCGGCGACCGTGGTGAGACCGAGGTTGCGGCCGAGCTCGATCACGCTGCGCACGATCAGTTCCTCACCCTCGTCCTGCTCCATGGCCTGGACGAACGACTGGTCCACCTTGAGCTCGGTGATCGGCAGGCTGCGCAACTGCTTGATGCTCGTGTAGCCGGCGCCGAAGTCGTCGATGGAAATCGCGATGCCCTGCGCGGCAAGACGTTGCAGCAGTTGCCGGGCTCGCACCGGATCGGCCATCAGGGCGCTCTCGGTGACCTCGAGGAGGAGCATGGAGGGCTCGACGCCGTGCCGGGTCAGCAGACCGCGCACGGTACGGTCGAACTCCTCGTCGTGCAGGTTGCGGGCCGAGGTGTTCACCGCGATCCGCAGGGGCGTTCCGGCATCCATCCAGGCGCGGCTCTGGGCGAGCGCCAGATCGAGCACGTGCCGGGTGAGATGCCCGATCAGGCCGGTGTTCTCGGCCAGCGGGATGAAGGCGTCGGGGGGAACCAGGCCGCGTTCGGGGTGCTTCCACCGCAGCAGCGCCTCGACCGAACCCAGAGCGCCGTCGGTGAGCGAGATCTTCGGCTGGTAGACCAGGTACAGCTCGTCGTTGCTCAGGGCCCGGCGCAGGTCACCGAGCAGGGCCAGGCGCTCGATGGTGTTCACGTCGTCCAGCGGGTCGTAGCCGGCCACCCCGATGCTGCGCCCCTTGGCCACGTACATCGCCACGTCGGCGCGTTGCAGCAGCCCGGCGGCGGAGTCCTGCGCGGCCTGTTCGGAGATGGTGACCCCGATGCTGGCCTCGACGTCGAGTTCGACGCCCTCCACCACGAACGATCCCTCCAGCGTGTCGTGCAGTTTCCAGGCCACCGCGCAGGCCGCGTTCAGATCGCTGACCTGCGGCAACAACACGGCGAACTCGTCGCCCCCGAGCCGGGCGACGGTGTCCACGTCCCGCAGGGCCCGTTGCAGGGCCTGGCCGACCTGGATCAGGAGCTCGTCGCCGTAGTGGTGCCCGAGGGTGTCGTTGATCTCCTTGAAGCGGTCGAGGTCGATGATCAGCAGGCCGATCGGGAAGCCGTGACGGGAGCCGTCGCGCAGGGCCTGCTGGATCCGGTCGGTCAGCAGGGCCCGGTTGGGCAGCCCGGTCAGGTCGTCGTGCAGGGCGCGCCGGTGGATCTCGTTCTGCAGTTCCCGCTGCTCGGTGACGTCGTGCGCGGTGAGCAGCACACCCTCGACCCCGGGCTGGTCGGTGTGATCGCGGAAAGATACCTCGTAGGTGCGCCAGAGACCGGTCTCGTCCTTCTCGCCGGACTGCCCCTCGGCCGCGCGCAGCCGTAGCTCGGTGCGCAGCCCTCGCGAGTCGGGGCGGGCACTGAGGACGCTGGTCAGCAACAGTGTGCGGTCGCCCGGGTGGATGCGCTCGAGCATCACCTCACTGCCCTTCTCGAGCAGGCCGGTGTTCGCCGGCTCCACCTCCAGCATGCGCTCGGCCGCCGGGCTCAGGAAGGTGACCAGGCCGTCGCGCCGCATCACCACGACGATCACGGGCGATTCGGCGGCGAGCATCCGGTACCGCAGTACCCCGCGGGCCTGGGTCTCGGCGACGATCTGGGACAACCGGCGTCCACTGGCCAGCAAACCGATCATCAGCACCGCTGCGACGAAAGTTCCGGCGACGCCGGCGTCCGCAATCCGTTCTGCTCGGGCCGCCTTGCGGCTCATCTGCCCGGACAGCGTCCGGATCTGCCGCCGCGTCTGGTTGTAGGCGAGATCGACACTCTGCTGCCCATCCGCGTCCACCATCTGGTTCTCGTTGTCGCCCAGGAGCTGCAGTTCGTGGTCGACGGCCTGCGCGTAGGCCCGGTAGGAGGTGAGCAGGTCGCGGACCTGGCGGCTGGTCAGGCCGGGGGCGTCCAGCCCGGTGATCTTCGTGACGGTGCGCGCCCGGCTCGTGTTCAGCCAGACCAGCGCGGTGACGTCGTCCGTGCGCCCGCTGACGGCCCGCCAGGTCATCGCGTCCTGGGCGTACAGGTCGGAGGCGACCGCGGACAGGCCACTCTGGGCCCGGACCGCTCGGGCGGCGGCCTGCCCCAGCAGTACCGCAACGACCATCAGGACACACAGCACCAGAAGCGCACAGATCGCCGCGCGGGTATGCCTGCGGACCTGCTCCGGCCGCGCGGGCCGGGCTCGGCGCAGGACAATGGCCATGTCGTGGTTTCGGCGGCGCCGGCGCTCAAGTCAAGCTCTGATACCGACAACCTTTGAATGCTGGTAACCCGGACGCGCCCTGACCGGCGGGCAGGAAGTCCGGGATAATCGACATGTGCCGAATCCCCTGCTGATCGCGCACCGCACACCGGCTGACCGGCCCGGTTGCGAGGCCCTGGTGTCTGCCGGTGCGAACGTGTTCGAGGTCGACGTCATGCTCGCCGCCGACGACGAGATCGTGCTCTCGCACGACATCCCGCTGCTGACCCGGCTGCCCTGGTTCCGCCACGACGGGCTGCGGTTCTCACTGTCCCGGCACCCGGTGGGCCCACCGCTGGAGGCCGTGGCCGACCTGCTGCCCCCGCACGTGGAGATCCTGCTCGACCTCAAGTGTGACCGCGGCACCGAGGCTTTCCGGCTGGTGCGCAAGGTGCTGACCCTCGGTCTCGACCCCTCACGCTGCTACGCGAGCAGCAAGAACTGGCGATCGCTGGAAGAGCTGGAACGGGAGGGCTTCCGTACCTGGCGCAGCGTGGCGCACCCCCTGGCCCTGTGCAGTCTGCTCGACGAGGGCAAGCCCGCCTACGCCACGACCGTGCGGCACCCGCTGCTCACCCCGGCCTCGCTGGAGCGGTTGCGGCCGCTCGGGCAGGTCATGGCGTGGACGGTGAACGATCCGCGACGGGCCGTGGAACTGGCCGGCCTGGGCGTGGACGGCGTCACATCGGACCTGCCCGCGGTCTTCCGGGCGATCTCGGGTCCGATGAAGGACGACGTGGTGGACGTGCGGGATCCGGCTGCGGTGGACCAGGCGGACTGAGCGCTACTTGCGCTTGGTCTTCGCCGGCCGGTCGGGCTGCTTGCGCAGGCGCCCTCCGGCGAGCACCTGCTCGTCGACGATCGTGGCCTCCGACCAGGCCTTCCAGGCACCGAAGGCGCACCAGAGCACGCCCAGCAGGATGCCGAACTCATAGCCCTGGGCCACCCCGTAGGCGGCGCGGAGCAGGCCGAGAAAGGCGAAAACGGACCAGCCGATGATCCGGTATCGCTGTCCCTTGGTCATGCCGGTCAATCTACCTGCTGGTCAGCGGACGACGGCAGTCACGATCAGGTCACCGCTTGCCGTAGCGCTCCTTGGCCAGCTGGGTCGGCGGCTGCTTCTTGGCCCGCTCGTGCCGCACCATCACCACGGCGATCGCGAAACCGCACCAGGCGCCCAGGGCACCGCCCACCACGGTGTCGTTGACGTCGGTCAGCACCGTGATCAGCACCAGCGCGACCACGCCGGTCAGCCAGACAGCGATCCAGAGACGCACTCGCGGGGTCAGATTGAACTCGGGCATGAGGCCAATCTAGCGGGGGGCCTGACCGTGCCTGCGGTTGCTCCACGCACCCAGCCCCAGGGCCAGGGCGACGCCGATCAGCTGGAGCGCGGGCACCAGTCCGGCGGCCCAGCGCAGGGAGGCCGCGGCCGCGGCAGCGCCCACGACCAGGGAGATCAGCAGGGTGCCGCTGTGGGCGACGTCACGCAGTGGCTTGCCCGAGGCCAGCCGGATGACCAGGGTGGTCAGGGTTCCGGTCATGTACGTGGTGGACAGCCCGGAGACGCCGTACCGCTGGATCGCGCTGCTCTGCATGCCCAGGGCGAAGGCGTTCAGGGCCAGTAGTACGGCCATCAGCGTGCCCTCGGGATGGTTGCCGCTGCCCCAGTAGAAGGCGGCGTAGATCGCGAAGACGACGAACTCGACCAGCAGCGCGCGGTTCACGGCGGCCGGCCAGACCGGGTCGGTCGACACCGAGGTGCCCGCCACCCGGGTGCCGATCGCGGCGCCGACGACGAAAGCGGCGATGGCGTAGGCGGCGTGCGCCCAGATGTCCGGTTCGCCCTGTGCCAGACCGCTTCCGAAGAGGACGAGGTTGCCGGTCATCACGCTGGTGAAGGTGCCGCCGAGCGCGAGCAGACCGGTCGCGTCGGTCGCCCCGCTGACGAAGGCCAGGGATACGGCTGCCCGGTCACGGGCCTTGCCGGCTTCTTCCCGGCCGTCCTCGACTGCTGCTTCGCTCTGCTCCGTGACCATGTCTGGACCGTATCCCGAGGTGCCCATGCCGTTGGGTTCAATCAGGTAAAGATTGGATCCAATTGGTGGACGTGGGCACGATCTCTCCCCCGTGATCATGCAAAACCTCCCCGGTGTTCTAGAACTGTGGGCGCAAGAGTTCTAGAACTCTGGGGAGGTTTTGCATGATCACGGAGAAAAGGGGGTGGGGAGAAAGGCCGGGCTCGGATGGCGAGGGGAGTGGGATCGGGTGAGGATCTTGTCGTGCCTGATACCCCGGCGTCACCCACGATCTTCGTACTGTTCGGCGCGACCGGCGATCTCGCCGCGCGAATGGTGCTGCCCGCCTTCTACACCCTGGCGCAGAAGAACCTGCTGCCGAAGGAGTGGAGACTCATCGGCAACGGGCGGGGGGACGTGGCCCACGAGGACTTCCGGGCCAAGGTGCACGAGGCCCTCGGTAATGATGTGGAAGAGGCCGAGTGGGAGGCCTTCTCGAAGAACCTGCTGTTCGCCGGCGGGGGCTTCGACGAGACCGGCCCGGGCAGTCTGCTCGACGTCATCCGGGATGTGGAGGACGAGCTCGACGACGAGGTCCAGCCGAACTTCATCCACTACCTGGCGATTCCGCCGGTCGCCTTCGAGTCGACCGCGAAAGCCCTGAAGAAGCACGGGCTCACCGATCACGCCCGGGTGGTGTTCGAGAAGCCCTACGGCACCTCGCCCGACGACTTCCGGCAGCTCGACGCCACCGTGCACGAGGTCCTCGACGAGGAGCAGGTCTTCCGCATCGACCACTTCCTCGGCAAGGAGGCCACGCAGAACCTGCACGTGCTGCGGTTCGCGAACCAGACCTTCAGCACGGCCTGGCACGGTGACCACGTGGCCGCCGTGCAGATCGACGTGCCGGAGACCCTGGACGTGGCCAACCGCGCGGGTTTCTACGACGCCACCGGCGCGATGATGGACATGGTGGTGACCCACCTGATGCAGGTCGCGGCCGAGGTCGCGATGGAGCCGCCGCTCAGTCTCGACGCTCAGGACCTGCAGGAGGCGCGGGAATCGGTGATCGCCGCGTTCCGGCCGCTGTCTCCGGACGACGTGGTACTCGGGCAGTTCGAGGGTTACCGCGACCTGGAGGGCGTGGCCGACGACTCGCAGACCGACACGTTCTGCGCGGTGCGGCTGTGGGTCGACACCGGCCGCTGGCACGGTGTGCCGTTCCTGCTGCGCAGCGGCAAGCGCCTGGGTGTCAGCGAGCAGCGGGTCAGCCTGGTGATGAAGCCGGTCGAGGGGCCGCTGCCGAAGCCCGACCGGCCGAGCGTCATTACGCTCTCGCTCGCCGGATCGGGTTCCGTAGCGGCTGATTTCGTGCTGAAGCAGCCGGGTGAGGGCATCAAGCTCGCACACGTGCGGCAGACCCTGGAACTGGAAACGGTGCCGGACGCGGACCCGCTGCCGCCCTACGTGGCCCTGCTCTACGACGTGCTCACCGGTGACCGGTCCCTGTTCACCAGCAGCGTGGGTCTCGAACACGCCTGGCGGGTGGCGGATCCGGTGCTGAAAAACAAGCCCGCGCTGGAGTCGTACGAGCCGGGCAGCATGGGGCCCGCGGCGGCCGGCGAACTGGCCGCGCCCTACGGCTGGCTGGTCTCAGGCGACGGTGCTGACGGCAAGTCCGAGAGTTAGTTCCAGGCCGGGCACGGTGACCGGGGCGCGTCCTTCGAGGCGGAACTCCGGCGCCGGGCCCAGCACCAGCTGACGCTGCCAAATCGCGCTCAGTGAGCCGACTTCCACTCGGGAGTCGAGGTCGGAGAAGAGCTCGGCGTAGCTCACCCCCGGGCGTTTGTGGCCCCAGCCCACCCAGGCGCCCTCGGCCGGGGCGGCGGTGCCGAGCCGCAGCCCGTACAGGCCACCCGTGCCGTCGAGCACCGCTCCGGCCAGGGCATCGTGCCGGGTCAGGCGGGTCTCGTCGACGGCCGCCTCGGCCAGCACCCCGAGCGCGGCGTAACCGTCGACCAGGTACCAGTCTTCGTATCCCCCACCGCTCTGCCAGGGCAGGTCCGGCACCCGCAGCGAGTACGACCCCAGATAGCCCGGGACCTGCCCGGTGCCGAGCATGCCCAGCCGCTCGTGGAAGAGCGAGAGGTCGCGCTCGTAGCCCTCGGGTGAGATCCCGGCCTGCGGTCGGTGCCAGAACGTGTAGGCCAGTGTCACGGGCTCTCTCCCGGTGCGAAAAGCGAAATTGAGGACGCGCACCACTGGTGCGCGTCTCGTCTTCAATTCTGGGTTCGGTTCAGCTCTCCGAGGACGCCTTCGGAGGCCCGTCGAGCGGCTCGGCCGCGACCGTGTAACCCTGCGGCGACCACTCGGCCAGCACCGAGTAGCGGTCGGCCCGCACCACCGTGTGGCGATACTCCATGCGGCGCTGCTGCACGGTGCTCACCCGCTCGATCTGGAAACAGGCCACGTCGGGCGGCACGGCGAGCAGGTCGCGGTCGCGCTGGGTGGGCATGATCGCGCCGATCCGCTCGCGCCCACCGGCCATCGAGACACCGCAGCGGGCGGCGAGCTCGTCGTACAGGCCGGACACGGTGAAGTCGACGTCGAGCAGCGGGCCGGCGATGTCGGCCGGGATCCAGACCCGGTCGTGCGCCATCGGCAGCTCGTCGGCCAGCCGCATGCGCTCGAGGTGGAACAGCGGGGTGCCGGGCTCGAGCCCGAGCTCTTCGGCCGCTGCCGCCCAGGTGACGATCTCCTGGGCGATCACGATGCTGCGCTGCCGGATGCCCTGCGCGTCGACCTCGCGGAACAGCGAGTACAGGCTGCCGAGCGGCGGGTTGGAGTCACCCCCACGACGCACCCACGAACCCCGGCCCTTGGCCGAGTCGATCAGCCGGGACTCACGCAGGCGCCGCAGCGCCTCCCGCACGGTGTAGCGGGATACGGCGTAGGCCTCGACCAGCTCGAGCTCGCCCGGGAACTCCTGATCGAACGCGCCCGCCTGAAGTCTCCTGGTCAGCTCCTGCTGGAGCTGGGCCCAGAGCGGCATAGGACTCGAGCGATCGAGGGCATGGACCTCGTCCGGCCCCGTCACGGTGACCACCTCCATGCCGACTTCGGTCAGCTTCGTGCCGACCGGTAGCTACGTGGACAGCTTAGTGGTCTTCCGGCGGCGTGCTCTCCGCCGCGTCTTCGGGCAGATCGCCCACGCGCTGCAGCAACGGGAAGATCACCCAGGTGGCCAGCAGCACCAGGGCCAGGCCGCCGGTGATCACGAGTGCGGTGCCCCGCCCCAGCACCAGGTCGAGCACCAGGTCGACCGCGCAGCAGATGGCCAGGGCGAGGAAGAACAGGCCGCCGATGGCGAAGCGGGCCGCGACCCGTACCACGAGGGGCTTCTTGTGGAGGGAGAACACCGCCCGGTGATAGGCGACCGGGGCGATCAGGCACACCGTGGCCATGGCCGAGAGCAGGAGCGAGGCCACGTAGACGTCGCGCTCCCAGGCGTCCAGCGACTCGAAGCGGCTCTGCAGAGGCAGCGTCAGCAGGAAGGCGAACAGGATCTGCACACCGGTCTGGGTGACCCGAAGTTCCTGCAGCAGGTCTCCGAAGTTGCGGTCGGCACGCTCGGACGGGGTCTCGTTAGGTCGTCTTTCGCTCACCATGATCATTCTGTGCCCTTTGGGGCTGGTGTGCCCTTCGTGATGCACCCCTCTTCACCTGGGATGTAGGCATCTCGTGTGCGGCCGGGTGCGGTGTGGAATCCTGTTCGTCTCATCATCGACGGGGACTGAACCAGGAGGACCGGTTTGCTCGCGCGCGTACGGTTCAGCATCCCGGACCGGCCCGGCACGCTCGGCCGGGTCACCTCCGCCATCGGCTCGGTGGGGGCCGACATCGCCGAGATCGACGTGCTGGAGAGTGAGTCCGGGCGGGCCCTGGACGACGTGTTCGTGCGGGTCCGCGACGTCGCCCACCTGGAGCGGGTCGCGGCCCAGCTCGACGGTCTCCAGGGCGTCAGCGTCACCGGCCTGCAGTACCCCGCCCCGCCGGTCACCGGTCACGCCGACCTGGAACTCATCGACCAGGTGCTCTCCCGGCCCGAGCGGGGCCTGCAGACCCTGGTCGACGGCGCCCCGCACTGCTTCGGCGCCGACTGGGCGGCCCTGGTGGAGTACGGAACCGACCTGGCCGCCGTCTCTTCCGTGCTCACGGTGAGTTCCGCCAGCCCGGGCCCGGAGCACGTGGTTCTGACCTCGCCGCTGCGACTGGCCTCGGTGCGGATGACCGCCCCGGGCGCCGCCGAGCCGAACAGCGGCACCGCGCTCGTCCCGATCGGTACCGGCCCGCTCGGCCTGGTACTGGTGCGCTCGTCCGGCCTTGACTTCCACCGGTCGGAGCTGTGGAGAGTGGGCCAGGTGGGGCAGATCGTGGGAACTGTTCTCGCACCCGTGTGAAGATCGGCCGTGTGACCTCGTACGAACCAGAACTCTGGCTGATCCGGCACGGCCTGACCGAATGGGCCCGGGACCGCCGGCACACCGGCCGCTCCGACATCCCGCTCCTGCCTGAGGGCGAGGAAGGGGCCGCCGCCCTCGGCCCCCGTCTGGCGGGCGTGCACTTCGACCTCCAGCTGGCCAGCCCGCTGCAACGGGCGTGGCGCACCGCCGAACTGGCCGGCCTCACCCCGAAGCCCGAGTCGCAGGCCCTGGAATGGGACTACGGCGACTACGAGGGCATCACCACCGCCCAGATCCAGGAGAAGACGCCGGGCTGGTCGATCTGGACCTCACCGGTGCCCGGCGGCGAGACCGTCGAGCAGGTGGCGGGCCGGGCGGACGCGGTGATCGCACGGGTTCGTCGCGAGGCGCCCACCCGTGCCGTGGTGGTGGCCCACGCCCACTTCCTGCGGGTGCTGGCGGCCCGCTGGATCGGTCAGGAGCCGCACCTGGCCGCGCACCTGGCCCTGCACACCTCCACGCTCAGCGTGCTCGGCTGGGACCGCGGAACCGCGGTGATCGACCACTGGAACGGCTGATCACCCCCGAAACCCCCCGCCGGGGAAACCTCTGACCTAACGTGTGCGTTTGAGCGTCGATGTGTTCCGTGTCACGACGAGGTGATCTCACATGCGCAGCACGATGCAGAATGTTCCGCTTCTGACCTCCCGGCTGATCGAGTACGCGGGAACGGTCTACCCCGGTTCCGAGGTGGTGACCTGGGGGGCCGACGGGCCCCGGCGCTCGTCGTTCACCGACGTCGCCAAGGACTGCCGCCGCCTGGCGAACGCCCTGCGCACGCTCGGGGTGGACGGTGACCAGCGGATCGGCACGTTCATGTGGAACAACGAGGAGCATCTCGAGCTCTACCTGGGTGTGCCGGCCGCCGGTGCGGTGCTGCACACGATCAACATCCGGCTGTTCCCGCAACAGCTGGTCTACGTGGTGAACCACGCCGAGGACCACGTGGTCTTCGTCGACAACTCGCTGGCCCAGCCGTTCGCCGCGCTGCTCGACCACGCTCCGCTGGTTCAGCACGTGGTGGTCAACGGCCCGGTGCCCGACGAGGTGACCCGGGCGCTGGCGGGCGGCGGCAAGCGGCAGGTGCACGACTACCGCACGCTGCTCGACGCCCAGCCCGACACCTTCGCGTGGCCGGAGCTCGACGAGAACGACGGCGCGCTGATGTGTTACACCTCGGGCACCACTGGGAATCCGAAAGGTGTTGTCTACTCGCACCGTTCGAATCTTCTGCACGCCACGTTCTGCGCCGGCAGCAATGCCCTGAGCCTGAACCAGAACGCCCGGGCCCTGTCGATCGTGCCGCTCTTCCACGCCAACGCCTGGGGCCTGCCCTACGCGGCGATGCTGTCGGGCGCGAGCCTCGTGATGCCCGACCGCTTCCTCCAGGCCGAGCCGCTGGTGACGATGATCGAGGCGGAGAAGGTCACCTGTGGCGGTGCCGTGCCCACGATCATGACCGGGGTGCTGGAGTACCTCGACGCGCACCCGGAGGCCGACGTCAGTTCGCTGGGCGAGGTGATCATCGGAGGATCCGCCTGCCCACCCGCACTGATGCACGCCTTCCACGACCGGTACGGCGTCACCATCCTGCACGGCTGGGGCATGACCGAGACCTCACCGCTGGGCACGGTCGCCATCGCGCCGGTCGGCACGCAGGGTGAGGAGTACTGGCGCTACCGGCACAGTCAGGGCCGGCTCGCCCTGCACGTGGAGACCCGGCTGGTCGGCCCGGACGGCTCCGAGCAGCCCTGGGACGACGAGGCGGTGGGCGAGATCGAGGTGCGGGGGCCGTGGATCACCGGTTCCTACTACCGCGAAGAGGATCCGGAGAAGTTCGACGACGGCTGGCTGCGCACCGGTGACATCGGCAGCCTGACGCCCGACGGGTACCTGACCGTCACCGACCGCGCCAAAGACGTGATCAAGTCCGGCGGTGAGTGGATCAGCTCCATCGATCTGGAGAATGCCCTGATGGGGCATCCGGCCGTGCACGAGGCCAGCGTGGTCGGGGTGCCCGACGACAAGTGGGGTGAGCGGCCCCTGGCGGTGGTGGTGCTCGGTGAGGGGGCGGTGCCGGACGTCGAGGAGCTGCGGGCCTATCTGCAGACCCGGGTGGCGCGCTGGCAGGTGCCCGAACGCTGGGCGTTCGTCACCGAGGTGCCCAAGACCAGCGTGGGCAAGTTCGACAAGAAGGTGCTGCGCGCGGCCTACGCGGACGGCGCCCTGACGGTGGAGCAGCCGGTGACGACCCCCTAAAAACCGTTCGTGATCATGCAAAGTGTCCCCGGCGTTCTAGAACTGTAGCTGCGAGAGTTCTAGAGATCTGGGGACACTTTGCATGATCACGGAGGGGGTTTCGGTCAGCAGACCGACTTCACGTCCTGGGCCTTGTTCGGGTTGGCCGGCTTTGCTGTCTTGGCCTTGCCCGGCTTGGGCTTCGGCGTGGTGGCCTGCTCGGAGCTGCTGATCGACCGCTCCACCAGTTCGTGCACCCGGTCGAAGTCCGGGTGGGCGACGTCCACCACCTGGCGGGTGAAGGGCAGGCTGGTCACCCGGCCGCCCTGCACCCGCTTGCTGAGATCCACCCAGGCGTCCAGGTCGCTCAGCGGGATGCCGGTGGTGATGTTGCGTTTGGCGGCCTTGGCCAGCTTCGGGAACTGCAGGGCCACCGTCACCGGGTCGACCTGGCCGACGAACGCGGCGATCACGCATCGCTGGCGCTGCATGCGGTGGTAGTCGTCGCTGGCCCACCGCGACCGGGCGAACCAGAGCGCGTGATAGCCGTCCAGGTGCTGCTTGTCGCCGATCTCGATCCAGCCGCCGGTGGCCGTGCGGTAGATCGGTGAGGCCGGGTTGCTGTCGCCGCCGATCGGCAGGCGCTCGCGCACGTTGACCGTGAGACCGCCGATGGCGTTGACGAATTCGGCGAAGCCCTTGAGGTTGAGCATCGCGTAGGTGTCGATCTTCAGGCCGGTGGCCCCCTCGATCGCGTCCTCGGTCGCGGCCAGGCCCGGATTCCGGAAGTCGTCGTAGCCCGAGTCCGGTCCCTCGGCCCAGGTCCAGACGGCGTTCAGCAGACAGACGTCGCCGCAGTTGAAACCGTTGGGCCAGGCGTTGTTCCCGGGAGTGCCGAGGGGGAAGGGCACCATCTCCAGGTTGCGGGGTAGGCTGAAGAGTACGGTGTTGCCCGTGTGAGTATCGACGCTCGCGACGATCATCGTGTCCGGTCGGATGCCGACCCGGTCCTCGCCCGCGTCCGACCCGATCAGCAGCACGTTCACCCGCGGGGTACCGGCCCACGGGTCGGCCAGCGCGGAATCGGCCAGCACCGAGCTGGTCTCGGCGTCGACCCGGTCCTGGAACACGGTGTCCACCAGGTCCCGGCCGATCAGCGCGTACCGTCCGAGCTGGTAGGCGGGCAGGGCCACGGCGGTGGTCAGGGCCAGTACGACCACGGTGGAGAACAGCCGCTGACCGGTGCCGAGCGAGGCCTCGCGGCGCAGCTGGGTGTGGGTGATGACGATCGAGAGCACCCAGATCACGGCGACGACGGCGATCGCGACCGTCGCGATCATCAGCCGTCCAGGCTCCACGACCAGGCTCTGGACCCGGTCCAGCGGATCGCCTTCCAGCGCGGCCCAGCTCAGGGCCACGAGACCGGCCCCGGTCAGGCCGAGGACGAACCCGCCCGTGCGGCGGCGCCCGGCCGCCAGCAAGCCGGAGCCGGGCAGCAGGGAACCGACGATGGTCCAGCCGAGCACCCAGGAGAAGCCCTGACCGCGTGGTGTGGCGTGACTGCCGCGCCGCCCGGCCGAGACGATCGGCGCGTCGTCGTACGTTCCCGCCCGGCCGCCGGCCACGGGTCGACCGGTATCCGGCTGGCGTAGGTCGGACATCGCACCCCTCGGCGCGGGTGGCCCGGGCGGCCGCGCTTCGCGCACTGAGCGGTGAGTATGCCTGCAGAGCAGTAAATCTCGGGTCTAGAAACGGACAACCGGGCTACTTGTGTGCGACTGGCCGATCCTGGCCTGCCCGGTCGGCCGACCCGAGGGTCGACCGACCGGAGGAGATCAGCAGACCTCGGTGACGTCCTGCGCGTTGTCCGGGTCTTCGGCCTTGGTGGTCTTGTCGGTGTCGTCCTTCGTGGTGCCCGACCCCGACCCCGTGCCCTTGTCCGTGCCGGTCGAGGCGCCGGCGCTCGGCGTGGCGGTCGAGGTGGCGGTCGACTTCTTCTTGCCGGCGTTCTCGGACTTCTTGATCGCCTTCTGCACCTTCGAGTGCATCAGGTCGAAGTCGGGGTTGACCGTGGTGCCGCCGACGGCCGCGTTGGTGAACGAGAGGCTGGTGACCTTGCCGCCCTGCACGCGGGTGGCGAGTTCGACATAGGCCTGGAGCTGGGACTGCTGGATGCCGGTGGCCATGTTGTTCTTCAGGGCCTTGGCGATCTTGGTCCAGCTCTTGGCGATGGTGACCGGGTCGGCCTGATCCGTCACCGCGGCGATCACGCAGCGCTGGCGGCGCATGCGGTCGTAGTCGTCGGTGCTCCAGCGCGACCGGGCGTACCAGAGCGAGTGGTAGCCATCCATCTTCTGGTTCTGGCCGACCTCGATCCAGGCTTTGGCGACCGGGTTCTTGGAGTTACCACCGATCGGCAGGCGCTCGGAGACATTCAGCGTCAGGCCGCCGATGGCGTCGATGAAGTCGGCGAAGCCTTCGAGGTTGAGCATCGCGTAGGTGTCGATCTCCAGGCCGGTGGCACCGGTGATGGCGTCTTCCGTGGCCCGCAGACCGGGGTTCTTGAACTTGGTCTTGGGGTAGTACTGCGCCCCGTCGCCCTCGGCCCAGCGCCAGATGGCGTTGATGAGGCACTCGTTGCCGACGCCGGCCTCGGGGCAGTAGTAGCCCTGCGGCCAGGCCTCTTCGCCGGGGGTGCCGGACTTGAAGGGCACCCGCTGCAGGCTGCGGGGGATGCTGAAGAGCACGGTGTTGCCGGTGGAGGGCTGGATGCTCGCCACGATCATCGTGTCGGGCCGGATGCCCTCGCGGGTGGCGCCGGCGTCGGAACCGATGAGCAGCACGTTGATGCGCTTGGTGCCGGCCCACGGGTCGGCGGCCTCGGCGTTGGGCTTGGCGTCGTTCGCGTCGCTGTCGCTGTCGCTGTTGAACAGGCTCTTGACCAGGTCACGCTGGACGAGCGCGTAGTCGCCGACGGTGTAGGTGGGCACACCGACACCGATGACGAGAGCCGCGACCACCACCCAGCTGAAGGCCTTCTGGCCGGTGTCGAGCGTGGCGTAGCGACGCAGCTGGCTGTTGGTGAGCAGGATGACGAGGGCCCAGAGCACGCCGATCAGCACCGCTGCGACGGCGAGCATCAGCAGCTTCTGCGGATCGACGGCGAACGAGACTCCCTTCTTCATGATGTTGCCGCTCAGGGCCCAGACCGCGATGGCCGCGGCGATGACGCCGAGCACGCCGAGCACCGCGGCGCCGAGCCGGCGCCAGCCGGCGGCGATCAGGCCGAGGCCGGGGATCAGGGCGCCGATGATGGTCCAGGCCACGACCCAGGAGAAACCCTGGCCGTAGGTGGTGGCGTGGCTGCCGCGGCGGCCGTCCTCGTCGTCCGGGAACGGCTCGGGAGCGGGCTGTGAGCGTCGCGGGGAAGGTCCACCCGCGCGGCTCTCAGAACGGCTCTCAGAACGGCTTGGCGGACGTTCGCCCCGGCTGTCGGGGGAGTCCCACGGTTCCCGGGGGGCCCGGTTGCCCGCGCGATTGTCGTACCCGCCGCCGTAGCCGGCCCCGCCGGAGCGGCCCGATCGCGCCTGGTCGTTACCGCGCGACTGCTCGCCGTAACGGGCATCGGCATCGGATCGTCGCGAGCGCCGAGATGAAGGCTCGACCTGCGTCACCCGCGTCTCCTGCCGTATCGATGGTGCCTCGTGAACATGCTGACCGGAAGAGCATGCACTATCGGTGCCAACCCTCTGCTTCGCTGCAGATAGATAATTCGTTACAGCATTGCTGTCGTGCACTGGGCCACACGATCAGATTGTTACCGAAGTGACACGGCCGGATTCGTGGCGTATCAGCGTGATATGCGCGCATCTGGCTAGTGGCTAACAATAAGGCTCTCGGCTGTGTTGGCTAGCAGTCCCCGGAGATCCGCGCCCGATCTGTGCCTTTCCGGGCCCGTTCGTTTGCTCTGAATCCGGTTGATCACGGCGCGCCGCGACATCTGCTTTGCCGTCAGGCGTGCCGGACCGGTATCCTTGCCGCACCACGAGGAGGCGTCGCCTAGTCCGGTCTATGGCGCCCGCCTGCTAAGCGGGTTTGGGGTTTATCCCCCATCGCGAGTTCAAATCTCGCCGCCTCCGCGGTCCGAGAGGGCCCTGTCACCAGTTGACAGGGCCCTCTCGTGTTTTGTCGGCCTTCTCCAGATCTCATCCGTTCGGAGGTGCGGAGATGCGCCGTTCGCCCGGGTCGTGGTCGGATGGGTGCGCCACCCGAGAGTCACATCAGACCCACAGCACCCGGAGGTTGCCCCTATGCGCCCCGCTCGGCCCTTGTCGCGCCGGAATCTGTCTGTGGGGGTGGGGTTGGTGTCGCTGGCTTCCCTGGTGGTCGCCGGGTGCGGATCAGAGACGACGAACACCTCGCCCCTCGCCGCGTCCACGAGCGGTTCTCCGTCTGCGACCACCTCGACCGACCCGGTCACCCCCGGAACTGCGGATCCGCAGGGAAGCTCAACGACGTCCTCAAGCAGTGCGGTCGACCCGACCACCGTGCCGGTGACCCCGGAGACCACCACAACCGCTCCGGCGGCCCGGGAACTGCCGCGGGGTGGCACCGAGCTCTTCCCGCACTACCGCCTCGTGGGCTACTCCGGCGGTGCTGCCAAGTCGTTCGGCCGGCTGGGAATCGGCGACCTGCAGGCCCGGGTCGACGAGATCGAGAAACTCGGCCGGAAGTACGACGGCGACGGGCGGGAGCCACTGCCGGTGCTGGAGCTCATCACCACCGTCGTGCAGGCGTCGCCGGGTAAGGACAAGATGTACCGGGCCCGTACCCGTGACGCCGAGATCGGGCGCTACCTGAAGGTGGCGCGGAAGAGCAAAGCGTTGCTGCTGCTGAACATCCAGCCCGGCCGGGCCGACTTCCTCACCGAGGTCAAGGCGATGAGCAAGTGGCTGGAGGAGCCCGACGTGGGCCTGGCCCTGGACCCGGAGTGGGCGGTCGGGCCGAAGCAGACACCCGGTCATGTCTACGGCCACACCAGCGCGGGTGAGCTCAACCAGGTGTCGCTCTGGCTCTCGAAGTTCGTCACTCAGCGCGGTCTGCCGGAAAAGGCTTTCGTGGTGCACCAGCTCGCGCCCCGGATCATCAGTGACGTGCCGAAGATCCGGGAGCGCAAGGGGCTGCAGTTCATCCTGAGTGTAGACGGGATCGGCGCGCGGGTGGACAAGGAGAAGACCTGGCGCAAGCTGGTGCAACCCCTGCCCGACGGCACCCACGCCGGCTTCAAGCTGTTCTTCGAGGAGGACCGGGAGCACGGCAAGCTGATGACACCGTCGCAGGTGCTGAAGCTGAAGCCCCGCCCGGAGTACGTGCTCTACGAATAAACCTTTCCGTGATCATTTGCATGATCACGAAGAGGTTTCAGGCGGCGCCCAGGCGGGCCTTCAGGTCGTTCAGCTCGGTGATCAGGGTGGTCGGCATCTTCTCCCCGATCTTGTCGAACCACTCCTCGATCAGCGGAATCTCGGCCTTCCACTCGTCCGGGTCGACGCGCACGGCCTGCTCCAGCCGGCCCTCGTCGAGATCGAGGCCGCTGATGTCGAGCGTGCCTGGCGCCGGCACGTGGCCGATCGGGGTCTCGACGGCGGCGACCTGGCCCTCGAGTCGTTCCACCACCCACTTCAGCACGCGACCGTTCTCGCCGTAGCCCGGCCAGAGGAAGCCGCCGTCCTCGTCACGCCGGAACCAGTTGACATAGAAGATCTTCGGCATCTTGTCGGCGTCGGCGCCCTTGCCCATGTCGATCCAGTGCTGGAAGTAGTCGCCGGCGTTGTAGCCGATGAACGGCAGCATGGCCATCGGGTCGCGGCGCACCACGCCGACGGCGCCGGTCGCGGCGGCGGTGGTCTCGGAGCTCAGGGTCGCGCCCATGAACGTGCCGTGGGCCCAGTCCCGCGACTGTGTGACCAGCGGGATCGTGGTCTTGCGGCGCCCGCCGAAGAGGATGGCCGAGATCGGCACACCGGCCGGGTCGTCGTACTCGTCGGCGAGGATCGGGCAGTTGCGGATCGGGGTGCAGAACCGTGAGTTCGGATGGGAAGAAGGATTTTCGGACGAGGGAGTCCAGTCGTTGCCGTGCCAGTCGGTGAGGTGGGCGGGCGGTTGCGGGGTCATGCCCTCCCACCAGATGTCACCGTCGTCGGTCAGTGCCACGTTGGTGAACACCGATCCGCCCGCCTCGATCGCCCGCATCGCGTTCGGGTTGGTGTCCCAGCCGGTGCCGGGAGCGACTCCGAACAGGCCGTTCTCGGGATTCGTGGCATAGAGCCGGCCGTCGTGGCCGAAGCGCATCCAGGCGATGTCGTCGCCCAGCGTCTCGACCTTCCAGCCGGGGACGGTCGGTTCGAGCATCGCCAGATTGGTCTTGCCGCAGGCACTCGGGAACGCGGCGGCGATGTACTTCACCACGTTCGAGGGTGAGGTGAGCTTGAGGATCAGCATGTGCTCGGCCAGCCAGCCCTCGTCGCGGGCCATCGCCGAGGCGATGCGCAGCGAGTAGCACTTCTTGCCGAGCAGAGCGTTGCCGCCGTATCCCGAACCGAACGACTGGATCTCGCGGCTCTGCGGGAACTGCACGATGTACTTGGTGTCGTTGCAGGGCCAGGCCACATCCGCCTGGCCGGGCTCCAGCGGGGCGCCGATCGAATGCATCGCCGGCACGTAGTCCGCCGACGGGCCCATTTTCTCGAGCACCCGGGTGCCGGTCTTGGCCATCACGTTCATCGAGACCACGACATAGGGCGAGTCGGTGATCTCCACGCCGAACATCGGTTTCTCGGCGTCGAGATGTCCCATCACAAAAGGAATCACGTACATCGTGCGGCCCTTCATGCAGCCGCGGTACAGGTCTTTCAGGATGGTCCGCATCTCGCCCGGGTCCATCCAGTTGTTCGTCGGGCCGGCGTCGGCCTCGTCGACCGAGCAGATGAAGGTGCGGTCTTCGACCCGGGCCACGTCGGTGGGGTCGGAGGCGCACCAGTACGAGTTCGGCTTCTTCGCCAGTTTCACGAAAGTTCCTGCGGCAACGAGATCGTCGATGATCTCCCGATGCTGCTGGGCCGACCCGTCGATCCACACCACACGCTCCGGAGTGGTCAGTTCAGCTGTCTGCGAGACCCAGGCCAGCAGACCGGGATGCCTGGTCGGGGCCTCGGGGAGGGTGATGGCGTCGTTCTGGAATGTCGTCACGGGGCTGCCTTCCTCGTGGGTGTGAATCACGCCTGGAACAGACAGCGCCCCGGCCCGCCCCGGCAACATGAGAACGACGTTCTGATGTTACGGGCGGTAGCCGGAACGTCGTTGTCCGCGGGGTCTTCTCCACCGTACCTGTCCGGACAGGTGTTGTGAACCTGTCCGGACAGATGAATCGGTGACGCTCTTCACATCGCTCTGACGTGGGCAAACCCGGTTGCAAGACCTTGCGTCGATGCTGCACGAACTTGCAGCCCCGGTGGCAGCAGCGAACCCCGCCACTGGCCGGTGAAAGCATTCAGTGACGGGGCTCGGTGGTGTGCGAGGCTTACGCGGAGGTCTGCTTCTCCCTCTTCCAGGCCGCGGCGATCGAGGTCTTCGTGCCGGTGCGCAGCAGCGATCCCTCGTAGAGGCGGGCGGCGAGAACGATGAGGAGCGCTCCGGTGGCGGCGATGATGCCGAGCGAGATCAGGGCCTCCCACCACGACGCGTCCTCGATCAGCAGCCGCCGGGGCATGCTCATCGGTGAGGTGAAGGGCACGTAGGAAAGAACTTTCAGGCCCGTACCGGGATCGGTGAACGAAAAGGCTAGAAAGAAGGGGATGATCAGGGCCATCTGCAGGGGCATCGTGGTCGACTGGAGGTCTTCCTGCCGCGCGGCCAGGGAGCCCGCGGCGGCCCAGGCACAGCTCAGCATCACGAAGCCGAGGGCGAAGAAGAGCAGGAACCAGCCGCCCGAGCTGAGCAGCAGACTCGCCGCGGCCCCCTGCCCGGTCGCGCTGGCCGCCGCCAGGCCGATCGCCAGCAGCAGGGCCACCTGGCCCAGGGCGAGCACCGCGTTACCCACGATCTTGCCCGCCAGTAGCAGCCGCACCGGGGTGGCCGCGACCAGGATCTCGATCACCCGGCTCTGCTTCTCCTCCACCACGCTCTGCGCGATGGTCAGGCCGAAGACGATGGCGGTGAAGTAGAACAGGCCGGCGAAGGCGAAGCTGAGCACGGTGGCGACGCCCTCGTTCGGGGAGCCGGGCTCCAGCAGGCGCTCACCCGGCGGCCGGGTGCTCTGCAACTGGGTCAGCACGTCGTCACCGACCCCGGCCTCGGTCAGCACCGCGCGGGTCTCGTCGGCCTGCGCGGCCACGGTAATCAGCGTGCTCAGGTCGCTGTCGACCTCGTCGCGGCCGATCACCTCGAGCGTGCCGTCGGCCGTCTCGACCAGGGCGGCGTCCGCGTCCTCGCTCCGCACCAGGGCGGTCGCCGCGTCGGCCGAGTCCGCGTTCACCAGGGTCAGGTCGGCTGCCGGCACCCCGGTCTCGGCGGCGCGGGTGACCAGCGGCAGGCCGTCCTCGCCGGCCTGGTCGTCGGCCTTCTCCTGCACGTCGGCAGCGGTGATCGCGGCGGCCCCGACGGTCTTCGCGGTCTCGCCGATCGTGGTCGCGCTCGACCCGGCCACCGCGAGGCGGAACTTCGGATGCCCGTCGTCGCCGTTCAGCAGCAGCGGCACCACCACCGAGCCGACCACGATCAGCAGCATCACCCCGGTGGAGATGAGGAAGGCCCGGTCGCGGAGCTTGGTCGTGATCTCCCGGGCCGCGATCAGGCGAATGGTCTCGATCACTGGGACACCTCCCGATAGATGTCGGCCAGGGCGGGGATGACCCGGCTGAACTCGTGGACCGGCCCGTGGTTCAGGGCCACGGACAGCAGTTGCTGGTCGTGCGACACGTCGGGCAGCTCGACCAGGGCCTTCGGCCCGTCCACGTCGAGCACCTGGATGCCGTCGACGTCCCGCAGCCAGCCCGCGTCCTCACCCAGCACCAGACGGAAACGGGCACCCGCCCGCTCGTGCCGCAGCGCCTCGACCGTGCCGCGTGCCACCACACCGCCGCCGGAGATGATCACCAGGTCGTCGCAGATCCGCTCGACCAGGTCGAGCTGATGGCTGGAGAAGAGCACCGGCACGCCGGTCGCGGCGCTGGTGCGCAGGATCGTGGTCATCGTGTCCACGGTGATCGGGTCGAGACCGCTGAACGGCTCGTCCAGCACCAGCAGCGCCGGTTCGTGGATCAGGGCCGCGGCCACCTGCACGCGCTGCTGGTTGCCCAGCGACAGCGATTCCAGCTTGTCGGTCAGCCGGTCGCCCAGACCGAGCTGCTCCAGCAGGTCGGTGGCCTTGCGCCGGGCCGCACCCGCGTCCACACCGTGCAGGCGGGCCAGGAAGATCAGCTGGTCGAGAGGGTTCATCTTGGGATAGAGACCGCGCTCCTCGGGCATGTAGCCGAACCCGCGGCGGGCCTCCCGGTCGACGGGCTGCCCCTTCCAGCTCACCGTGCCGGCGTCGGGGGCGAGAATGCCCAGCACGATCCGCATGGTGGTGGTCTTGCCGGCGCCGTTCGAGCCGACGAACCCGGTGAGCCGGCCCGGCTCGACGGTGAACGAGATGCCGTCCAGGACCCGGCGGCCGTCGAACGAACGACTGATGCCGTCCAGCTCAAGCATGATCCGCGCTCCTTCGTGGTGGTTCTGCTGACTCCACCGACGCTAGGCGCTCACCGGATCACCCGTCGTCCGGCGCGCGAGGGACCGGCCGGGTCCCCCTTGCGACGGACCCTCAACGGTCCCCGGGGGTCACCACACCGCTCTCGTAGGCGAACACCACGGCCTGCACCCGGTCACGCACGCCGAGCTTGGCCAGCACCCGGGACACGTGGGTCTTCACGGTGGCCTCGCCGACGAACAACGCGGTCGCGATCTCGGCGTTGCTCGACCCGGCGGCCAGGAGCCGCAGGATGTCCCACTCCCGATCGGTCAGCTGGTCGAGCCGGGCCGGGCGCTGCACGGACCCCGGATTGACGGTGAATCGGTCGAGCACCCGGCGGGTCAGCTCGGGGGCCAGCATGGCATCGCCCCGGGCCACGATGCGGATGGCGTGGATCAGGTCTTCCGGGGTGGAGTTCTTCAGCAGGAACCCGGCCGCGCCCGCCTGCAACGCCCCGAACAGGTAGTCCTCCCGGTCGAAGGTGGTGAGGATGACGACCTTCGCGGCCGACGTCCTGACGATCTCCCGGGTGGCGGTGATCCCGTCGGTGCCCGGCATCTGCACGTCCATCAGGATGACGTCGGGCGTGTTCTCCGCGGCCCGGGCGATCGCCTCGGCACCGTTCGAGGCCTCCGCCACCACCTCCAGACCGGGCTCGCTGGACAGGATCATCCGGAACCCCGCCCGCATCAGCTCCTGATCGTCTGCCAGCAGCACTCTGATCGACCCGGTCACTTGCCCGCCATCTCCTCGTTCATGGTTCTGACCAGCGGCAGCCGGGCGCGCACCCGGTAACCGCCATCGGGACGACGGCCCAGGTCGAGGGTGCCGCCGTGCACCTCCACCCGCTCGCGCATGCCGACCTGGCCGAGCCCCGAGCCCTGACTGCCGGAAGACCCCACACCTCGTCCGTCGTCGACGACCTCCACCTCGACCGCCTCGGCCAGGTACCGCAACCGGGCGTCGATCCGGCTGGCCCCGGCGTGCTTCAGGGCGTTCGTCAGGGCCTCCTGCGCGATCCGGTAGACCGACACCGAGACCGCCACGGTCAGCGGCACGGGTGTCCCAACCACGGTGAAATGCGTTGCCAGACCTGGTGACACGGCGTTTTCCAGGAGATGCGGCAGGTCGTCGACACCCGGGGGTGGTGGGTTGTCCTCCCCCATCGGCTTCTCATCGGTGTCGCGCAGCACCACCAGCAGCCGGCGCATCTCCTCCACGGCGGAACGTCCCGACTCCTCGATCACACCGAGCGTCCGGCGGGTGAGTTCCGGGTCGCGGTCGAGCACCCGCCGCGCGGCCCCCGCCTGCACGCCCATCAGGCTCACGTGATGAGCCACCACGTCGTGCAGTTCTCTTGCAATACGGACTCTTTCGGCCAGCACGGCCCGGCGTGCGCTCTCGTCGCGCTCGCGGGCCAGCTCCAGCGTGCGCTCGTGCAGCTGCTCCCGCTGCCGCTCCTGCTTCCACGAGGCGTCGCCGAAATACCAGGCGGCGGCGAAGAAGAGGACGTTGAACAGGGTGGTGTAGAGAACAGTCGCCAGATGCGCGGGGATCGGTCCCTCGCCCTGGTGGTCGTCGTTCCCGGCCCAGGCCGTGGCACTGATCGCATAAGCCAGCCAGCAGAACATCACCACCACGACGATCGTGCGGGCGGCGTTCGTGAGGCGCCGGTCACGTCCCCAGGCCCCGGCCGTGTAGAGCGTGCAGAACAACGCGATCGAGCTCATCGTGCCCTCGATGATCGCCCGCGACTGCATCCCGATGAACGCGACCGACACCACCAGCAGCACCGGTAGCGGATACCGGCGGCGCAGGCAGAGCGGCAGCCCCACGGCGAACGACCAGAGCACCGACTCCAGGATCGAGATCTTCATCAGATCGTCGTCGTCGCTCGAGATGCTGCGGTACAGGAAGGCGCTGAGCACCATGCCCGCGGTCAGCAGCAGACCGGTGATCACGTCCCACCGCAGCTGCCGCGCGGACGGCCCGGGCCGCGCGTAGTCACCGTCATCGGCCGTGCTGCTGGCAAATGACGCCACCTGTCGGATCCCACCCCTCATACCCGCAGCGTACGGGGGCCCTAAAGTCTTCGACCATGACGGATCCGGGCCCACGCGCCGAGAGCCTGCAGTCGCTCACCCGGGGGCTCGCCGTGATCCGTTGCTTCGACGCCGATCACGCCGACCTCACGCTGTCCGACGTCGCCCGCCGGTCCGGTACCTCCCGCGCCACCGCCCGCCGCATTCTGCACACGCTGGAAGACCTCGGCTACGTGCGCATGCGGGACTCCCGGTTCACCCTCACACCCCGGGTGCTGGAACTGGGAGGGGCTTATCTGGCCTCGTCCCCGTTGCCCGTCCTCGCGCGACCGCACCTGTCCGACCTCACCGCGACCTGTGAGGAGTCGAGCTCGCTGTCCGAACTCGACGGCGACGACATCGTCTACGTCGCCCGCGTGGAGCGGCGCCGCATCATGACCGTCGCGATCGGCATCGGCACCCGGTTCCCGGCCTACGCCACGTCGATGGGTCGCGTGCTGCTGGCCGGGCGGCCGGCCGAGTGGGTGGATGCGTATCTCTCGCGGGTCCCGTTGGCGAGTCTCACCAGTCACACAATTGTGGACGCGGGTCAGCTCCGGTCCCAGCTCTCCCAGGTCCGGGACCAGGGCTGGTGCCTGGTCGACGAGGAACTGGAGCCTGGCCTGCGATCGGTCGCCGCGCCGGTGCTCGCGCCGTCCGGCGAGGTGATCGCGGCGGTGAACATCTCCACCACCACCCGCCGCAGCGTCGAGGAGATCCTGGCCGAGCTCCTGGAACCCCTCCGGACCTGCGCCCGGGAAATCAGCGCGGACCTGTCCCAGGTGCTGGTACGTAACCACTGAGGCCCTTGGCAACAGCCGTATGCACCTGACCCACCTGCGCACCTGGCTCACCTGAACCACCTGCGCACCTGGCTCACCTGGCTCACCTGGCTCACCTGGCTCACCTGGCTCACCTGGCTCACCTGGCTCACCTGGCTCACCTGGTGCACCTGCGCACCTGCGCACCTGACCCACCTGACCCACCTGACCCACCTGACCCACCTGACCCACCTGACCCACCGGTGAGTCGCTCGTGCCACGGCCGGCCTCCCCGGCTAAGCCCTTCGCCATGTGTACACATGGTTCACCTGGTACCGGATGTACACGTCTCCCGCGCTGCTCCCAGCCATGCGCCGGCGCCGAAGAGGCAGCCCCACTCCGGGGGTGGTTCGTGTGCCACGGGCGACGACCCGCGAACGTTCGCCGGCCGCGGCCGGACACCCGTCGTCCATCAGTGGGGAAGTTTCGGGTGCCCACCGCGCACGGACTTCCCCGACCTGGTCTGCCGGAGCGTTCCGGCCGGCCGGACCTCGTTGGTGAGCACTGGCGTCCTCCGCTGGTGTGCCCCGACGGCCACTGCCGCTCTTCCCCACAGGTCACCAGGCGCTACTCTGTTCTTGGAACGCACATGCGTTCGCCCAGCGAACACCGGGAGTCGACGAATGCCCGCCGCGTACGTCTACCAAGCCCTGCGCACACCGTTCGGGCGGTTCAACGGCGCGCTCGCCGACAGCCGCCCCGATGACCTCGCCGCTCACGTGGTCAAGGCTCTGGCCGGCGGCGCTCCGGCTCTGGATCCGGCGCGGATCGACGAGATCGTGCTGGGCAACGCCAACGGCGCGGGTGAGGAGAACCGCAATGTGGCCCGGATGGCCGGGTTGCTCGCCGGGCTGCCGACCTCGGTGCCGGCCACCACGGTGAACCGGCTGTGCGGGTCCGGCCTGGACGCGGTGATCTCGGCCTCGCGCTCGATCGAGACCGGTGACGCGGACGTGGTGGTCGCGGGCGGCGTGGAATCGATGACGCGGGCGCCCTGGGTCCTGATGAAACCGGCACCCGCGCTCGACGCTTCGCTGGTTTCCACCACCCTGGGGTGGCGTCTGGTCAACGAGAAGCTGCCCGACGAATGGACGGTGTCGCTGGGGGAGGCGAACGAGCAGCTGCGGGAACGCTTCTCGATCAGTCGGGAACGGCAGGACGAGTTCGCGCTGCGCTCGCACCAGCTTGCCCAGCAGGCCTGGGACGATGGCTTCTACGACGAACTGGTGACGCCCGTGGCCGGGCTGACGAAGGACGAGGGCATCCGGGCCTCGTCCACTCCTGAGAAACTTGCCTCGCTGAAACCCGTCTTCCGCCCCGACGGCACGATCACCGCGGCCAATGCCTCCCCGCTGAACGACGGCGCGTCCGCCGTTCTGGTCGGGTCGGCGGCGGCTGCGGATCTGCTCGGGCTGGCACCGCGGGCCCGCATCGCCGGGCGGGCGGCACATGCCTGCGATCCGCCGGAATTCGGCTTCGCACCGGTGGCCGCGGCACAGAAAGCTTTGCAGCGGGCCGGTATCGGCTGGGGAGACGTCGGAGCGGTCGAGCTGAACGAGGCCTTCGCGGTCCAGGCCCTGGCCTGTGTCGACGCCTGGAAGGCCGACCCGGAGATCGTCAATGTGCGGGGTGGGGCGATCGCGATCGGTCATCCGCTGGGTGCGTCCGGCGGCCGGCTGATCGGGAACCTGGCGGCCGTGCTGGCCGAGCGGAATGAGCGCTGGGGTGTGGCGGCCATCTGTATCGGCGTCGGTCAGGCGCTGGCCGTGGTGCTGGAGAACGTCGCCTGATGGCCGGGTTCTACGATTCCGCCGATGCTGCGGTGGCCGGAATCACCGATGGGTCGACGATTCTCGTCGGTGGCTTCGGCTCGGCCGGGCAGCCGGTGGAACTGATCGACGCCCTGCGCCGGCTCGGTGCCCGCGACCTGACCGTGGTCAGCAACAACGCTGGTAACGGTGACTTCGGCCTGGCCGCACTGCTGACCGCCGGGCAGGTGCGCAAGATGGTCTGCTCATTCCCGCGGCAGAGCGACTCCTGGGTGTTCGACGAGCTCTACCGCGCGGGCAAGATCGAGCTCGAGGTGGTGCCGCAGGGAAACCTGGCCGAGCGGATGCGCGCGGCCGGAGCCGGGATCGGTGCCTTCTTCGGTCCGACCGGCGTGGGTACACCGCTGGCCGAGGGCAAGGAGCAACGGACGATCGACGGTCGCCAGTACGTGCTGGAGTATCCGATCCGCGGTGACATCGCCCTGATCAAGGCGCACCGCTCCGACCGGATGGGCAACCTGGTCTACCGCAAGACCGCGCGCAACTTCGGCCCGGTGATGGCCACGGCCGCGACCACGACGGTCGTGCAGGTCGGCGAGATCGTGCCGACCGGCGACCTCGACCCGGAAGCCGTGGTCACACCGGGCATTTTCGTCGACCGGGTAGTGGAGATCCGATGAGCCTGAGCAAGGCCGAACTGGCCGCGACCGTCGCCCGGGACATCCCGCACGGTGCCTATGTGAACCTCGGCATCGGGCAGCCGACCATGGTGGCCGACCACTTGGCGCCGGACCGCGGGGTGGTGCTGCACACCGAGAACGGCATGCTGGGCATGGGCCGGGCCGCCGTCGGCGACGAGATCGACCCGGACCTGATCAACGCCGGCAAGGTGCCGGTGACACAGCCGCCCGGGGCCGTGTACTTCCACCACGCCGACAGTTTCGCCATGATGCGTGGCGGCCACCTCGACGTGTGTGTGCTCGGGGCGTTCCAGGTGTCGGCCCGTGGCGACCTGGCCAACTGGCACACCGGTGAGCCAGGGGCGATCCCGGCCGTGGGCGGCGCGATGGATCTGGCCATCGGGGCCAAGCAGGTGTTCGTGATGATGACGCTGTTCACCCGCGACGGAACCCCGAAACTGGTTCCGGAATGCACCTATCCGCTCACCGGACTGCGGTGCGTGAGCCGGGTGTACACGGAACTCGGGGTGTTCGAGATCGAGGAGGGCGGAGTTCGGGTGCGGGAGACCTTCGGCATCACGCCGGCCGAACTCCAGACCCGCCTCGACATCGAACTGCTTCAGGACCGGCCCTAATTGTCGACCTTCTCGTTCTCGGGGGCCGCTGGCAGGCGGTAGACGTGCTCGGTCCAGGTGCTGCCGTCCCACCAGCGCATCCGGTCGGCGTTCTCCTGCTGTTCCTGGTCGCGGTACCAGCCGGGCTCACCCGGCGGTTCGGGTTCAGGGTCTTCGCGTAGGGCGATCCGGATCTCCCTACGCACCGGCCCGCGGGGTGCGGGAAGGTCGGCCACCGGGTTCAGCTCGCGCTCCGGGGCAGTGTCGATGCGGGGTAGATACGTCGTGGGTGCGTCGTCGGTGATCTCGAACAGCAGAGCTCCCGACCGGGGATGTTCCAGGTAATGGATCAGTTCGCCGAGAACCCAGGCGGTGGAAGGGTCTTCGCCGGAGCACTCTTCGCGCTCCACCACCGCCTCGGCCACGATCGTGCTCCACGGGAAGTGCAGCATGGGAACTGCGCCGAGCTTCTCCTTGGCCACCGTGGTGGGGTGCTGCCCGGCCACCGGGGGTATCTCGTTGCTGATCGTCAGCAGTGCGTCGATGTCGTGCTCGGTGGCCAGGTCGAGATAGGCCTCCAGCCGGGAACTACGCAGCGGCCGAGGGCCCGTGCTCACCTCGACCAGAGCCGTCCAGAGCGTGCCGCCGTCGCTCACGCGGATCACGCCGTGCGGCAGGCATTCGTTGTCACCGCTCGAGAACGGCACCTCGGTGAAGGTTTCGATCGTGCCCGCCGGTGCCTCGAGAGGCTCCGTCAGTGCGCGCCCGAACCGTTCCACCGCGGTCATGGTGGCCAGCAGCGCGGCTGTCGCCCGGCGCTCCTGCTCCACCTGTGAGTTGATTCCCGTGGTCGGGATCAACCTCGCTTCGTGCCACCCTATTTTCTTCATTCCCGCCCCCTCCATGACGGATCAGGCTACCCGGCGTCAACCGGTCAGGTCCGGCAGTCTGCACGATCTAGCGATTACTGGCGAGAGTCAGTCACTCCAGTCACTTGAGTAACGCAAAGCCGCCCTAATTAGGCGTTTTGACGGAATCCAGCAGATGGAGCAGCAAGGCCAGGGGCGGCCATTCGGCCCGGCCCAGCCGCGTGACGGCATAGGCGCGCAGGCGTACCTCCGGGTCGCGCAGGGGCAACAGGGTCACTCCGGGGCGGGTGCGGCGGTCGGCGGGCAGCAGCCCGATGCCCTGCCCGGCGAGGATCAGATCCTCCACCAGCTCCAGGCTGTCGGCCTGGTGGCTGATACGGGGCTCGAAACCGGCCATCGACGCCAGGGTTCGCACGGCGTCCTCGTCGGCCGGGTTACGGGAGTTGACGATCCAGGCCTCGCCGGCCAGGACGTCCATAGTCATCGTGGACGTTGGTCCGGCGGACTGCGACAGGCGCTCGGGTACACCGATGGACCACGGCGCGGACCACAACGGAAAGAATCTCAGGGACGGGTCCTGGGCCCGCGGGGCCAGGTTGTAGTCGTAGGTCAGGGCCAGATCGACCTCGTCCGCGAGCACCGAGGCCAGCCCTTCGACGGGCTCGTACTCGTGAATGAGCAACCGCACGCCCGGATGGGTCTGCGCCAGCTGCGTCACGATCGGCAGCAGTGCCCGCCGGATCGCCGTGGCGAAACCGCTGACCCGTACCGTGCCCGCGGGTTCGGTCGTCGGGTCGAGATCGGCCCGGGCGGCCTCGACCGCGGCCAGGATCGTCATCGCGTGCCCGGCCAGGCGCCGCCCGGCCGGGGTGAGTCGCACCCGCCGCCCGTCCGGCTCGATCAGCGGTACGCCGACTTCCCTGGCCAGCACCGCTATCTGCTGCGAGACGGTGGAGGTGGTGATGCCGAGTTCGTCCGCCACACCCCGCATCGAGCCCTGCCGGGAGAGCTCGAGCAGCAGTTCCAGGCGGCGGGTCTCCATCGCGGCATTGTTCGGGATTTCTGAACGGTATGTCCATGACCGGCACGTGGACGGGAACGATGCTCTGGCGTTCAGATGACCTGCGTGAGTGCAACGACTCTGACCCGGCCCATCTCCTCCGCACGCACCGGCACCCTGATGGCGGCCGGTGCCATCGTCAGCGTCCAGCTCGGCCTGGCCGTCGCCGTGCCTCTGCTCGACGAGGTCGGTGCCCTGACCACGGCCTGGTTGCGACTGGGCTGGGCCGGGCTGCTGTTCGCGGTTCTGGTCCGGCCGCGGCCGGGCCGCCTGAGTCGGTCCGCCCTGCTCGCCGCCACGCTGCTCGGGGTGGTGACGGCGGGCGTGACGATGCTGTTCATGGCCTCGCTGCAGTACCTGCCGCTGGGCCCGGCCAGCGCCCTGGAATTCCTCGGGCCCCTGGGGGTGGCGGTGTTCCGCGGTCAGGGCCGGGCCCGCCTGCTGCCGGTGTTGGCGCTGACCGGGGTGCTGCTGCTGACGCAGCCGTGGGCTGGTGGCGTGCACCCGGGAGGGGTCGCCCTCGCCCTGTGTGCGGCCGGCTGCTGGGCGGCCTACATCCTGCTCACCCAGAAGATCGGGGACGAGGTCTCGGGGCTGCGCGGTCTGGGCATCTCGATGCCCGTGGCCGGCCTGGTCGCCACGGCCGTGGCCGGCCCCGGCCTGAAGGATGCCGGTCTGGACGGAAACCTTCTGCTGCACGGTCTTTTCCTGGCCCTGATGGTGCCGGTGGTGCCGTTCACGCTGGAACTGCTCGCCCTGCGCCGGCTGACCGCGGCGGCGTTCGGCACGCTGATGAGCCTGGAACCCGCCGTCGCCACGGTGATCGGCCTGCTGGTGCTGGGCCAGGTGCCCGGCTGGTCCGCCGCCCTCGGGGTGGGGTTCGTGGTGGCGGCCGGGATCGGGGCCGAGCGCTCGGGAGATCGGTCCGACCAGAAGTGAAGCGCGGCAATGGTTCTTGGCAGAATCTCGGGAAAGTGCGGGTGAGGGGCGAAATGGCGGACGAGGCCGTTGCCCGGGCGGTGCGGGCGGCTGCCGGCGCCCGGTCCGTCTTCGGGTCGGGCGCCTGACCTGCGACGACGGGGCAGGCCCGGGACGATCGGCGAAATTGTCGGTGGTGGGTTGCATTATGGGGATATGAGCAGAGAGAGGGAGGGGGGTCAGCCGCCAGCCTCCGAGGGGGCCCGGCTGACTACGACGATCACGGTCGAGGGGGTCGATCTGGCACTGCTCCGGCAGGCCGCGAGACTCCTGGGGGCGGAGGGTGCGGCGGTGGTCGATCAGGCTCTCGCCGAGCTCATCCGCGATCGCAATCAGCGGCGTGCGGTCGCCGCGGAGATCGAACGGTACGAGTCCGGTCAGTTCGCCGGGCTGTCCGGGCTGTCCGGGCCGGCTGGGGGCGCCGGGCCGGCCGGGTCGACCGGGCCGACGGGTCCGGCGATGCAGACGGTGCAGATCGGGGGAGGGGAATGAACGTGGGATGGCTGCTCGACAGCAGTGCGATCGGCCTGGCGCACCACAAGGAGGTGGCGGCCCGGCTGCGGCCGATGCTGACGGCCGGGGTGCTCTACACCTGCCCGGTGCTCGACCTGGAGGCGCTGGGCACGGCCGCCACGCCGCAGGTCTACCGCGCGATGCGGGCCGACCGGCAGCGGGCGTACCGCTCGGTGCCGTTCGGGCCCGCCGTGGGCGAGCGAGCCCTGCGGCTGCAGGCCCGGCTCGGCCGGTGGGCGGGGCCACCGGTGCGGCCGCGGGATCTGCTCGTCGCCGCGACGGCGCTGGAGCACGACCTCACGGTGCTCCATCACCACCCGGCCTTCGGGCTGCTGGGCGAGGTCTGCGGTCTCGATCAGCAGACGGTGGCCGACCTCGGCACGCTGGAATGACCGATATGGCGTACGGTCTGCGGGTCCCGGCAGCCCAAGAGGGGTAACAGGCAGGTATGGGCAAGACCGCATTCGTGTTCGGTGGCGGGGGCATGCTCGGGGCCAGCGAGGTGGGCATGCTCCGCGCCGTGATGGAGGCCGGGCACCGTCCCGACCTCGTCCTCGGCACCAGCGTCGGCGCGATCAACGGCGCCGTGCTGGCGGCCGATCCGACGCTCGACTGCGTGGACGAACTGGTGGAGACCTGGGAGTCGCTGGGCGGCCGGGAGCTTTTCTCCGGCCCGCTCCAGCGACTGCGGGTGGCGGCCAGTACGGGCACTCACCTGCACTCGATCGAGCCGCTGCGCGCGCTGATCGAGCGCCGGCTCGGGCCGATCGGCATCGAAGACCTGGCCGTGCCGTTCCAGTGCTGCGCCTCCAGCATCGAGCGGGCGGCCGAGACCTGGTTCACCCAGGGCCCGGTGGCGGCCGCGGTGGCCGCGTCGTGCGCGGTGCCGGGCATGTTCGGGCCGGTTCAGATCAACGGTGAGCACTACCTCGACGGTGGCCTGGTCAACAGCCTGCCGGTGGGCCGGGCCGTCGCGCTCGGCGCCACCGAGATCTTCGTCCTGCACGTGGGCCGCATCGAGCAGCCGCTGAAGGTGCCCACCCGGCCCTGGGAGGTCGCGACCGTGGCCTTCGAGATCGCCCGCCGGCACCGGTTCGCCGCCGACATGGCCGCCGTGCCCGATGGCGTCACCGTGCGGGTGATGCCGGCCGGTGCCGTGGTGAGCCCGAGCGCGAACCTGCGCTACCGCAACACCCAGCGCGTCCGCATGCGCATCGACGAGGCTTACCAGGCCTCGCGCACCTACCTGGAGACACTCCCGGCCGGACAGGACTGACACATGCTTCCCCCGTACTGGGTCCGCCGTCTGTTCCTGGTTCCGCTGATGCTCGTCATCAGCCTGTTCGCCGTGGTCACCTCCCCGGCCACCCTGCTGATCGCGGCGATCGCCGGGTTCGCCGGGCCCGGCCGGAAGGGCCGCCTGTTCCGCATCACCGCCCTGGTGATCGGATACCTGGCCGCCGAGGGCGTGGCCCTGTTCGTGCTCGCCTACCTGTGGGTGGCGGCCGGGTTCGGCCGCCGGGTGCGCGAGCCGAAGCATGAGCGCCGGCACTACGTCTGCGTGCGCACCTTCCTGCGCTGGATCTTCTGGCTGGTCAACCACGTGCTGCACGTACAGGTGCGGGTGGAGGGCCCGATCCCCGAGGCCTACCGCGACAAACCCCTGATCGTGTTCAGCCGCCACGCCGGCCCGGGCGACTCGTTCCTCCTGGTCCACGCCCTGATGAACTGGTACGACCGGGAACCGCGCATCGTGCTCAAGGACACGCTTCAGTGGGACCCGGCGATCGACATCGTGCTGAACCGCCTGCCGACCCGGTTCATCCGGTCCGGTGCGCCGGGCAAGGCCACGATCGACCCGGCCGCCGGCCCCGACGCCGAGACCCAGATCGGTGAGCTGGCCCGGCGGCTCGATCACGACGACGCCCTCGTCCTCTTCCCCGAAGGTGGCAACTTCACCCAGCGGCGCCGCGCCCGGGCCATCGCCCGGCTGCGCCGGCGCGGGCTGATGGCCGAGGCCGCGAAGGCCGAGGCCATGCGGTACGTGCTGCCGCCCCGGCCCGGCGGCGTGCTCGCGGTGCTGGAGAACGCGCCCGAGGCCGACGTGGTGTGGGTGGCGCACACCGGCACTGATCACCTGCTCACCGTGGCCGACGTGTGGGACGCCCTGCCGGTCCACATCGACCTGAAAATGCGCTGGTGGCAGGTCCCGGCGGGTAGCGTCCCGCAGGATCGGGAGCAGCGCATCGCCTGGCTCTACGAGTGGTGGCGCCAGATCGACGGGTGGGTCACGGAGAACCGCGTGGCGGAGGGCCAGCGCGAGGTCGTCTGAGAGGCCATACTTGTAAGTCCCTTTGTCGCCGACCACGGCGACGGAGGAGTGGTGGCAGCACCTGAGGGCCGTGTCGGTGGGCCGGGACGATGACCCACACCGGTACCGACGTGCCGGGCGTGAAAGGTCACGACCGGTCCGCGGTGACTCGGTGCAGCAGGGATAACAGCGCGGAATGAAACCAAAGGCCTGCCAGGGGCAGGTCGGGGCACCGGACGCCGGGGCGCCCCGCACGGTGAGCAGTGGGCGAACAGGTGGGATGACGAACATGGGAGTCGACGGCGTGGGCGATGCCGCCGGTGGAACGCAGAATGCCACCGAACGTGAGGTGTCACAGGAGCAGTCCTACGTTGACGTGCTCTACGGGCGCCTCGACGACATCCGGTCCCGGGCCGAGATGACCCTCGACGACCTGCGCAGGTCGTCGTCGTCGAACACCCCGGCCGGCCGGGCCGAGAAGGATGCCTTCGACGCCCTGCACACGGAGCGCCTGGCCCAGCTCGGCGCGGTCGAGGACCGGCTGGTGTTCGGCCGTCTCGACATGACCGGCGGTGAGCGCCGCTACGTGGGTCGCATCGGCATGTCCGACGAGGCGCAGCTCCAGCTCCTGGTCGACTGGCGGGCACCCGCCGCGGCGGCGTTCTACCAGGCCACGGCCGCTTCGCCGAGTGGTGTGGCGCGCCGTCGGCACCTGGCCACGCGCGGTCGCACGGTGACGGGTATCGACGACGAGCTGCTCGACGCGTCCGGCCTGAACGCCGACGACCTGACCACCGTGACCGGTGACGGCGCTCTGATGACGGCGCTCACCGAGCACCGCACCGGCAAGATGCGCGACATCGTCGCCACCCTGCAGTCCGAGCAGGACGAGATCGTCCGCGCCCCGCTGACCGGGGTGCTGGTCGTGCAGGGTGGTCCGGGTACCGGCAAGACCGCGGTCGCCCTGCACCGCGCGGCCTACCTGCTCTACACCCACCGGGAGCGCATCGCGAAGAGCGGTGTGCTGGTGGTCGGCCCGTCCCCGGTGTTCCTGCGATACATCGAGCGGGTGCTGCCGTCGCTGGGAGAGACCGGCGTGGTGCTCTCCACCCCGGGCCAGATCTTCCCGGGCGTCGAGGCGACCAAGGTCGACCGGCCCGAGGTGGCCGTGCTCAAGGGCGACCTGCGGATGGCCCGGGTGATCCGGGAGGCGGTGCGCCAGCGTCAGCTGCTGCTGCCGAAACCGATCCCGATGAGCCTCGACGGTGACCAGATCACCTTGCGCCCGGCCGCTGTGGCCGAGGCGCGCTCGCGGGCCCGGCAGAACGGCCGGCCGCACAACGAGGCCCGCAACACGTTCGTGAAGCACCTGCTCGACGACCTGGCCGGACAGCTGGCCCGGTCCCGGCGCCTGGAGAACGACCCGGAGACCCGGCAGGACCTGATCCCCGAGCTGCGCGACAGCATCGACGTGCGGCGTGAGATCAACCTGCGCTGGATGCCGCTGTCGGCCGAGTCGTTCCTCGACAAGCTGTTCTCCAGCCCGGCCCGGCTGCGGGCGGCGGCCGAGGGCAAGCTCTCGAAGGCCGAGTCGCGGCTGCTGCTGCGCGAGTCCGGCAGCCCGTGGACCCAGGCCGACATGCCGCTGCTCGACGAGGTCGCCGAGCTGATCGGGGCCGACGTGACGGTGAGCGCCACCGCGGCCCGGGAACGGGCCCGTGCGGCGGCCGAGCGTGCCGAGGCGGTGCGCTACGCCCAGGGCGTTCTGCAGATGTCCGGTGAGGCGTCGGCGATGATGACGGCCGACATGCTGGCCGACCGGTTCGAGGGCCCGGGCGGCAGCCTGACCGTCGCCGAGCGGGCGCGCGACGACCGCACCTGGACCTACGGGCACGTCGTGGTGGACGAGGCCCAGGAGGTCTCGCCGATGTTCTGGCGCACGCTGGCCCGCCGGGTGCCGACCCGGTCGATGACGGTGGTCGGCGACCTGGCCCAGACCAGCTCCGCGGCCGGCGCCACCACCTGGGCCGAGGCGCTGGACACCATTGCCAAAGACCGCTGGCGGGTGGCCGAGCTGACCGTGAACTACCGCACGCCGGCCAAGATCATGCGCCCGGCGGCGGCCATGCTGACCACCGAGGGCATCAGCGTGCGGCTGCCCGAGTCGGCCCGTGAGGGCGACTGGGACCCGTCCCGGTTCCGGGTCGGCCGCACCACCGACGAGCTCGTCCAGGCTGTGCTCGAGGCCCTGACCGCCGACGACAAGGCGCTCGGCGGCGGCCAGTTCGCGGTGATCCTGTCGAGGGAGGCCGTGAACGGCGAGGTTTCCGAGCGGGTGCGTAAGTCGCTGCTGGCGCCGGAGTTCGCGGTGCCGGCCGAGCGGGTGTCGGTGCTCAGCGTCGACGACGTGAAGGGGCTGGAGTACGACGCGGTCACCGTGGTCGACCCGGCGGGCATCATCGCCGCCTCGCGGCGTGGGGCCAGCGATCTGTACGTCGCCCTGACCCGGCCGACCCAGCGCCTCTCGATCGTTCATCACGGTGATCTTCCGGAAGGCCTTGATGGCCGGTCGTGACCAGCAGTTCGAGGTAGTCACGACGGTGTGACAGCACTGGGCCGAACCCGTGACTCCCGTCGAAATCACCGGTGAATCTGCTTCTGGATCCGGTGATGAAGGAGTACACACTTGTGGCGGGGAGTCAGAAGATTCCCGATCAGCCCAGTGATCTCGAGGACCCAGATGTCGCGTCGCCCCGCGCTCGACGGCCTGCGGGCCTTCGCCGTGCTGGCCGTGATGGCCTTCCACACCTCACCGGCCGCGCACGGGGGCTTCCTCGGGGTGGACGTCTTCTTCGTCATCAGTGGGTACCTGATCACGGCCCTGCTGCTGCGGGAGTGGACGCGCACGGGCCGGATCGACCTGCGGCAGTTCTACCTGCGCCGGGGGCTGCGCCTGCTGCCGCCGCTGGTGTTCATGCTGGTCATCACCCTGCCGTTCGCGGTGACGGGGATGCACTACGACCTCACGATCAACCCGTTGGTGGCGGTGCTGAGCGTGCTTCTGTACGTGGCGAACTGGGCGAACGTGTGGGTGAACGAGGGAACCGGGATCTGGACGCACACCTGGTCGCTGTCGATCGAGGAGCAGTTCTACCTGATCTGGCCGGTGGTGCTGATCGCTGTGCTGGTGAAGCGCCGCAAGGCGCCGGCCTTCGGCCTGGCCGCCCTGATCGTGGTCGTCATCATCACCCGCTGGCTGAGTGTGCAGCACTCGGACACCACGCTCTGGGTCTACTACGCCACCACCTCGCACTGTGACGGCCTGCTGCTCGGCAGCCTGATGGCCGTGCTGCTCCAGAACCGCGAGACCCTGGTGCACCGGTCCGAGACCGTGGCCTGGGTGGGCGTGCTGGGCCTGGCGGCGCTGTTCGCCACCTCGTACATCGAGGCCGCCAACACCTACCACTGGCGTCTGCCGCTGGCCGCGCTGCTCAGCGCGATGGTCGTGCACCACCTGGTCACCCGCACCGACGGGGCGATGGTGCGCCTGCTCTCGCTGAAACCGTTCGTCGCGGTCGGGATGGTCTCGTACGGCCTCTACCTGTACCACTTCCCGGTCTTCATGATCATTCAGCACCAGGGGTACCCGCACCTGGTGCAGCACTCCCTCGAGATCTCGGTGACCGTGGCGCTGACCGTCTTCTCGTGGTTCCTGGTGGAGAAGCCCGCACTCCGGCTGAAGGATCGTCTCGCCGCCGGTGGCCGCGTGGTGCTGCCCGCCCCGGCCGGGGCAGTCGGCGAGCAGATCGCCTGAGCCCGGGCATGCGGTGGGCCCGGCGAAGAGGCCAGACCGAATGCTGAAGCTCTACCCGGCCGCCGGCAACCTGCACATCCCGTTCGTCGCCCGGCTCCGTCAGTCGGCGTGCAGGTAGGCGAGAACCGCCAGCACCCGGCGGTTGTCGTCCGCGGCCAGGGGCAGGTCCAGCTTGGTGAAGATGCTGTTGGTGTGCTTGCCCACGGCCTTCTCCGACACGAACAGCCGGGCGGCGATCGCGGCGTTGGACCGGCCCTGGGCCATCAGCGCCAGTACCTCCCGCTCGCGCTCGGTGAGGCGCTCCAGCGGTGCCTCACGCTGGGCCCGGCTCAGGATGCTCGACACCACCTGCGGGTCGAGCACCGTGCCGCCGTCGGCCACCTGCTGCACCGCCTCGACGAACGCCTTCACATCGGTGATGCGGTCTTTCAGCAGGTAGCCGATGGCGCCCTGGCCGGAGGCGAGCAGTTCCTTGGCGTAGAGCTGCTCCACGTACTGGCTCAGCACCAGCACCGGGAACGACGGCCGCCGGCGCCGGATCTCGACGGCCGCCATCAGCCCCTCGTTGGTGAAGCTGGGCGGCAGCCGCACGTCGAGCACGGCGATGTCGGCGTCTTTCGTCTCCAGCTCCTGCAGCAGGGTCTGGGCGTTGTCGACGGCCGTGACCACTTCGAAGTCGTGCGCCTCGAACAGCCGGATCAGCCCGTCGCGCAGCAAGGCCAGATCCTCGGCTATGACGACGCGCACGGCACCTCCACGATGACGCTTGTCGGGCCCCCGGCGGGGCTGTCGATCACCAGTGTGCCGTCGAACGCGCGCAGCCGCCGGGCCACCCCGGCCAGCCCGGAACCGGAACCCAGAACGGCCCCGCCGACCCCGTCGTCCCCAATTTCTGCTCGGAGCCGACCCTCCCGGAGCGCGAGGGTGACCCAGGCCCGCTGGGCACCAGCGTGTTTCACCACGTTGGCCAGGGCCTCGGCAATGGCGAAGTAGACCGCGGTCTCGATCGGGGCCGGAATCGGCCCGGGCAGGTCGGCCGACAGCCTGACCGGCAGCGCGAGCTGCACCGCGAGGGCCTCGACCGCCCCCGTCAGCCCCCGGTCGGCCAGCACCGGCGGGTGGATGCTGCGCACCACGCCGCGCAGGTCTTCGAGCGCATCGGTGGTCGCCTGCCGGGCCTCGGCCAGCAACGCCGCGGCGGCCTCCGGATTGCGGTGCAGAAGCTGTTCCGCCAGGCCGATGTTCATCCCCAGCGAGACGATGCGGGCCTGGGCGCCGTCGTGCAGGTCACGTTCGATGCGCCGGATCTCGGCGGCCGAGTGGTCGATCGACTCGGCCCGCGACTCCGCCACCGCCGCGACGCGCCGTTCCAGCTGGGCCGTGAGCGTGTTGCCGTACATGGCCAGGGTGGTGATGGCCCGCACCATCGACAGCACCGGGGTGAGGATCCACCACAGGGCCATCTCGAGCGAGATCGGCAGCAGCCACCAGGGGTTCCTGAAAACCAGGGCGAGCACCACGTGGGCGATCACCCCGGCCGGCAGGCTGACCACGACGAGCGACATCACGAAGCCACCGGTCGAGGCGAACGCCATGAAGGCCAGGTCGAGCCAGCGCCGCGAGTCTTGCAGCCAGGTCCACGGACGGGACCAGACCGCGGCCAGACCGGTCAGTTTCGACTGTTTGTAGTCGGGCACCTCGACCGGCTGACGCAGCGCCGCACCGGCCAGGTAACGGTGCAGGCGGCCGAGCTGTGCCGCCGCCGGCACGGCCAGGTAGAGCAGCAGGAGCCCGGCCAGCACCGTCGCGGTCGGCCAGCCCACCACGATGAAGACGAAGAAGACCATGCAGGGCACGGCCAGGACGACGTGGGCCAGTTCGAGCAGCCAGATGCGACCCCGGTCGACGAGGCCCTCCTCGTCGAACCGGAGCAACGGAACCCGGCGCAGGCCGCGGTCGCCCCACATGGCCCCCAGTCTCCCCTCTTTTCCGCGGCTCTTTTTCCAAGATCAGGCAGAGGGCTTCTGGACGAGGTGACTGGCGGACGCGGTCGGCTCACGACCGCCCGTGCGGGCGTGCAAGTATTCCGTTCATGCCCGTCGAGGACCGCGTCCTGCCCGTGACCGTTGCCGACGTCGAGGCGGCGGCCCAGTTGCTCGAACCGGTGATCCGGCGTACGCCGGTGGTACGCAGCCGCGCCCTGTCCGACCTGCTCGGCGGCCCGGTCTACCTGAAGTGCGAGAACCAGCAGCGTGCCGGTTCGTTCAAGATCCGCGGCGCTTACACCCGGATGGCCCGGCTCTCCGACGAGGAGAAGGCCCGCGGCGTGGTCGCGGCCAGCGCCGGCAACCACGCCCAGGGGGTGGCGCTCGCCGCCCGCCTGCTCGGGATCGAGTCCCGGGTCTACATGCCGGTCGGGGCGCCGCTGCCCAAGCTCGACGCCACCCGCGGTTACGGCGCCGAGGTGGTGCTCACCGGCAGCACCGTGGACGAGTGCCTGTCGAGTGCCCTGGCGCACGCCGAGTCCAGCGGCGCGGTGATGATCCACCCGTTCGACCACCCCGACGTGGTGGCCGGTCAGGGCACCATCGCCCTGGAGCTGCTGGAACAGCAGCCCGAGGTGAAGACCGTGCTGGTCAGCACCGGTGGCGGGGGTCTGCTGGCCGGCGTGGCAACCGTGATCAAGGCCCGCCGCCCGGACATCCGGGTGATCGGCGTGCAGGCCCAGACCGCCGCCGCCTACCCTCCCTCGCTGGCTGCCGGTAAGCCCGAGTCGCTGCCCTCGATGAGCACCATGGCCGACGGCATCGCGGTCGGCCGCCCCGGGGACGTGCCGTTCACGATCGTCGACAACCTGGTGGACGAGGTGGTCACCGTCGACGAGGAGACCATCTCCCGGGCCCTGATCCTGATGCTGGAACGGCAGAAGCTGCTGATCGAGCCGGCCGGCGCGGTGGCCGTCGCGGCCCTGCTCGGTGGGCAGCTGGAGATCGAGACCCCGGCCCTGGCCGTGCTCTCCGGCGGGAACGTCGACCCGCTGCTGCTCATGCGCCTGATCCGGCACGGCCTGGCCTCGTCCGGGCGGTACCTGCGGCTCCAGGTCCGGGTTCCCGATTCCCCGGGCTCGCTGGCCGCGCTGCTCATGCGCCTGGCCACCACCGACGCCAACGTGATGGAGGTCGAGCACGTGCGCACCGGCCCGCACACCCCGGTGAACGAGGTCGAGGTGGCGCTCTGGCTGGAGACCCGGGGCCCGGCCCACTGCGAGCAGGTGGTGGCCGACCTCACGGCTGCCGGGTACCAGCCTCAGCGGGACTGACGAGCCCGGTGGGGTGGCGGCCCGCCTCGACCCTGGCCGTCCCCGCCCTGGCCGTCACCGCCCAGGCCACGGCGACCACCAGCCACCCCGCCAGCACGTCGAGCGTCCAGTGGTTGGCGGTGCCGACGACGACCAGGGCGGTCAGGACGGCATGACCCCAGCCCAGCGCCCTCAGCGGCCGGTTCGCGGTGATCAGCCGGACGGCCAGCGCCACCCACAGCGCCCAGCCGGCGTGCATCGAGGGCATGGCCGCGAGCTCGTTGGTCAGCCGTCCCATCGAGGCGGGCAGCGAGTCACCGTGGCTCCACCAGCCCAGATGTGAGCTGGTGGCCACCACATCGGTGTAGCCCGGCAGGAACCGGGGCGGTGCGGTGGGCAGGGTGAGGTAGACCGCCAGCGCGATCACCGTGGCCAGCACCAATGCGTTGCGGGCCGGCCGGTAGGGCCGCGGGCCGCTGAACCAGAGCGCCACCAGCACGGCCGCGGTGACCACGTAGTGCGCGGCGGCGTAGTAGAAACTCGCGCTGACACCGAGCCATTCGTGATGCGCGGCGAACCGGTTGAGCCCCAGCTCGAGGTCGAGCCCGGTGAACCTCTCGAACGACAGCAGCGACCTCGAACGCTTCAGGGCTGGGTGCAGATCGGCCGACGCCAGCAGCCGGGACAGCGAGTAGAGCCCCCAGAGTGCGCCCAGCAGAACGAGTTCCCGAACGCCTTGCCACGCGCGGACCATGCCGCCACCGCCCCCTCGAACCGAAGCGGGCCGACGTCCACCATTGCCCGCCTGCTCGGCCCACGGCCAGTGAACCATGCGTAATCGCTCGACAGCATCAGGGTTCTCCCTGAACCTTTCGGTCACGTCCCGTAGTGACCGGTCGTGATCCACAGGTCACAATGTGGCGGTTTCTGGGGGTTACCCAGCGCGGACTGGCACTATGGCGGTCATGCCTGACGCGACCGAGCTTCGCACCGGCGACCCCGAGCAGGTCGCGGGCTACCGCATTGTTCGCCGCCTCGGTCAGGGTGGTCAGGGAGTCGTCTTCCTCGCACTCGGCGCCGACGGCCAGAAGGTCGCCATCAAGCAGCTGCGCCAGGTGGAGGACAAGCAGGCGCGACGGCAGTTCGCCAAGGAGGTCGCCGCCGCCCGGCGGGTCGCCCCGTTCTGCACCGCGCGGGTGATCTCGTTCGACCTGGACGGCGAAAAGCCACACGTGGTAAGCGAGTTCATTGAAGGCCCGTCGTTGCAGCGTCTGGTGCGCGACTCCGGCCCGATGACCGGCACCCGCCTCGAGCGACTGGCGATCGGCACCGTCACCGCACTCGCCGCCATTCACCAGGCGGGTGTCGTGCACCGCGACTTCAAGCCGGCCAACGTGATGGTCTCGCCGGACGGCCCGCGGGTGATCGACTTCGGTATCGCCCGCGACATGTCCAGCGAGACCACGGTCACCAGCCGGATTTTCGGGACCCCGGCCTACATGGCGCCGGAGCAGATCCGCAACGAGCGGGTGAGCCCGCAGACCGACATGTTCGCCTGGGCGTCGGTGGTCGCGTTCGCCGCCACCGGCCGGGCCCCGTTCGACGCCGGGCACATGATGGCCGTGGTCCACCGCATCACCACGATGGAGCCGATTCTCGACGGGGTGCCGGACGCCCTCGTCGACGTGCTCCTCAAGTGTCTGGCCAAGGACGCGAAGCAGCGCCCGACCGCTCAGCAGGCCCTCGCGATGCTGCTCGGGCGACCGACACCCGACCAGGACATCCCCAATCCGACCGCCGTGCTGGCCGAAGGCAGCCGTTTCGCGCAGGCGAGCACCGCGGGCAAGACCCATCCGGCGGACGAGACCGTGCCCACCCCGGTGACCCAGCAGGCGAAGCTGAAGCAGGCCAAGTTCGACCAGGCCCAGGCTGCGCAGGTCCAGGTCGCGCCGGCCCAGGTCGCGGAGAAGCCCGTGGCCCCGGTCGCCTCGGTCGCCGGGCCGGACACCCTGCCCACCGCCGTGGGTGTCGAGATCCCGCGCTACGGCACCCCCGTCACGCTGCCCGACGGCTCCCCGCTGTCGGCCCTGCCGCTGCGGAAGAACGGCTTCGGATCTTCTGTCGGGGCGGTGCTGGCCGTGCTGGTGCTCGCGATCGCCCTGGTGGCCGGCGGCGCGATCGTGGTGCGCACGCTCCTGGACCACGATGCGTCGACGCCCACCGGGCAGACAGGCACCCCGGCTCCGGGGCCCACGACCGACGGGCAGCCGACGGACGGTGCCGGGCCGTCGTCCACCGATGATGCGGCCTTCACGCTGCCCGCCTGGGCCGACGGTGTCTGGACCGGCACGGTCATGCAGCCCCTGGGCAAGGTGACCGAGTGGGACGTGACCATCACGCTGGACGCCGACGGGGCCACCGGCCGGATGACCAGTCGTGATCTCGGCTGCGACGGTGTGCTCACCTATCTCTCCGGTAACGGCGACTCGATGCAGATGGCGACGCTGCTGGAGAACGATCTGTGGGACCAGTGCTCCGACCGCAGTTCGGTGAGGTTGCAGCACACGAGCGACAACGAGCTGGTGTTCGACTGGACGGACAGCGAGGCGGACGGCAACAACGCCAACGGAACACTCAGCCCACAGTGACATCCTATTGGCGCAGGGTGACGGAAAACGGTACAGGCGTGGTCGTTCACCCTGAGTACTACTGAATCACGCGCTTCGGATGGCAGACTGCAACGGTGCCTGACATCGCCCCCTTACGTGCCGGAGACCCTGCGCAGGTGGCCGGATACCGGCTCACCGGCCGCATCGGGGCCGGTGGTCAGGGCGTTGTCTACCTCGGTGTTTCCCCCGACGACGAGCGGGTCGCGGTCAAGCTGCTGCGGGTCGAGGACGACCACTCCCGCGCGCTCTTCGCCCGGGAGGTCGCTGCCGCCCGCCGGGTGGCCCCGTTCTGCACGGCGCAGATCATCGGCTTCGAGACCGACGGCCCGTCGCCGTACGTCATCAGCGAGTTCATCGACGGGCCGTCCCTCCAGCAGTACGTCGCCGAGCGCGGGCCCCTGACCGGCACCCGTCTGCAGCGTCTGGCCATCGGCACGTCCACCGCGCTCGCCGCCATCCACCAGGTCGGTGTGGTGCACCGTGACCTCAAACCGGCCAACGTGATGATGTCGCCGGAGGGTCCGCGGGTCATCGACTTCGGCATCGCCCGCGACCTCGCGCAAGACACCACCAAGGTCAGCAAGCTCTTCGGCACCCCGGCCTACATGTCGCCGGAGCAGCTGCGCGCCGAGAAGGTGGGCCCCGCCACCGACATGTTCGCCTGGGGTTCGGTGATGGCCTTCGCCGCCACCGGCCGGGCCCCGTTCGAGGCCAACCACATCATGGCCGCGATCAACAAGATCGCTAACGAGGAGCCGGATCTCACCGGCATACCGCCGGAACTGCTCACCGTTCTGCGGCACTGCTTCAGCAAGGATCCGGCCCGTCGGCCGACCGCCCAGCAGACGCTGTACATGTTGCTGGGGCGGCCCTCCGAGCTCGACACCCCGAACGCGACGATCGTGCTGGCCGAGGCCACGCAGCTGGTCGAGGCCAGTTCCACCGGCCCAACCGTGGGCTACACCTCGGCCCACCCCGACGCCCACCTCACGGCGGTGCACCAGCCGGCGGCGATGGGCGAGACCCGGGTAGACGCATCAATGATGGACGCACCCGGCCTCCCAGCCGCCCCGGTCACCGGCCCGGGTGGCCCGGCGGGGAAGGGCCGGTCCACCGCAGCGTCCGCCGCCGGCGCGGCCGCGGCAGCGGTACCGGGCTCCGGTTCGGACTCCGATCCGGCTGTTGGACACCTGCCGCCGTGGGGCACGTACGCGCCGAACGCACCCGAGCAGCCCCAGTACGGCCAGCCCCAGCACAGCCGGGCCATGTATGTGCAGCCCTCCCAGGGCGCGCCGGGACCGCGGGGGCAGGTTCAGCAGGGCCAGGTTCAGCAGGGGCAGGTTCAGCAGGGCCAGACTCCGCAGAGTGCTTCGTCGTCGAACCAGGGTGCTTCGTCCTCGGGTCAGGGTGTTCCTCCGGCCTATGGCGCCCCTTCGAACCGGGCTGCCTCGCCTTCGAACCGAGCTGCCTCGTCCTCGAACCACGGCAGCCCGCCCTCGAACTACGGCACCTCGCCCTCGAATCACGGTAGCCAGCCCTCGAACTACGGCAGCCAGCCTTCGAATCACGGCGCCTCGTCCTCGAACTACGGCAGCCAGCCTTCGAATCACGGCGCCTCGTCCTCGAACCACGGCAGCCCGCCCTCGAACTACGGCAGCCAGCCTTCGAATCACGGCGCCCCGCCGTCGAATCACGGCAGCCCGCCGCCGAACTTCGGCACCCCGTCGCCGGACTACGGCGTGCTGCCCACGTACGGGGGGCCGTCGGCCTCGGCTCCCGGTCCGGCTCGGCGGGCCGGTGGCGCGGCCGGGCCCCAGCCCTCGAACGGGCCCCAGCCCTCGAACGGGCCCGGCTGGAACGGGTCTCAGCCCCAGCCCCAGGTTTGGGGGGCCGGTAACTCCGGTGTCCCGGCGCCGCGTCAGAAGACGCCGAACCGGGGCCGTTCGGTCGTCCTGGCCACGGCGGCGGCCGTGCTGATCGTGGCCGTGTCCATCGTGGTCCGGGACCGGGCGCTCGACAACGACGTGAGTCAGGACGATTCGTCGAGCAGCAGCTCCGGCAGCGGTTCGAAGGGTGCGCCGGATCCGGCCGGATGTGGTGGGCGCATCAACGTCGGGGCCGATTCTGACTGTGCCACAGATGGTTCGGAGTCCAAGGGGGCGTCTTCGGCCGACGACTACAACGGTGGTACGAACAAGGTCGCGGCCTCCGGCACGCTGCCCTACGGTCTGGGCGGCACCTGGGAGGGTACAGTCTCGCAGCCGCTGGGCAAGGTCTCGAACTTCACCGTGCGCATGGAGCTGACCGGCGGTAGGAAGCGGGCGGGCACGATGAACATGCCCGAGCTGGGCTGTCTCGCGAATCTGACCGTGGAGAACTCGGGTTTCAACACGGCCGAGCTCGACGCGCCGGTGAAGGCCGCGGACGACCCGAACAACGCCTGCGCCCGCAAGGCCGAGGTGATCCTGATCGGGACCAGCGACGACACGATCAGCTACACCTGGACCGACAAGACCGCGGTCGGCAACACGGCGTCGGGCACCCTGACGCGGGTGGACTGAAAGACCCACCCGCGCCGGAGGAACTGTCAGCTCTGCGGTTCCTTGGCGGTACCGACGTCACCGCAGCCCACGCTGTGGGCGATGCGGTAGGTGGCGGAGCCCTCGGCGAAGTCGCCCAGGTCGGTCTTCGTGCCGTTGTCGGCCCGGGCGCCGCCCTCGCTGAGATCGATGCGGGTGCGAGTGATCGTGTAGGCCTTGCCACCGGACTTGTCGGCCTGGTAGCCGGCCAGGTAGAGCTTCCCGTCGACGGCCGGGCAGGCGACCCCGTTGCCGTAACCCGTGAAACCGAGGTCGAAGGTGTACTGCTGGGCGTTCTTGTTCTGGGTCTTCACGATCTTGCAGTCGACCACCGCGTAGAGCGCGGCGCTGCGGTTGGTGCTGAGCAGGATGATCGCCGAGCCGTCACTCAGCCGGTTGGCCACCGCCGAGCCGGCGCCCGGGCCACCGTTGGTGAACGTGGTGTCGAAAATCGCGCCCGAGGCCGTCTTCACACCGAGCAGCCGGGTGTCGCCGTCGTCGGCCAGCCAGACCTGGTCGGCCTGGCCGTCACCGTCCAGGTCACCCGCCGGGGCCGTTCCGGCGCCGGCCGGGATGTCGGAACCGCCCGCTGCGCAACCCTTGCGGTCCGCGGTCGGCTCGGCGTCGTCCTCTGTTGTGGTGCTTGAGGACGACGTCGAACTCGCGTCGTCGGTGGCGCTGCTCGACGCCTTGGCGGTGCTGACACCGGCCGGGCCGGCGGTGGCGTCGGCCACCGGGGTGGCCGAGGGCGAGCTACAGGCAGCGAGGGTGAGCAGGCCCGCAGGAAGCAGGGCCATCGCCGAGAGAGCCCGGCGGCGACCGGTGTAGGCGGCGCGGGTGGAGATCATGGTCGCTCCTTCCGGATGACGAGCGCCCCAGGGCGGGCGCTGAAACCTTGGATGCGGCGGACACCGGAAAAGTTCGGGGTGTTTTTCCGCCGAGCTCAGTTCCGGGTCGCGGACCCCTCCGAGACCACCAGCTGGTCGATCAGTTGCTCGGGGGAGTGATCGTTGTCGCCGGTGCGGCGGATCTGCATGTAGACGTAGGTGCTGCTGCCCTCCTGGGGCTCCAGGTACGCCTCCTGCACCTGGCCGGTGCCGGTCTCGCAGTCGGTCCAGGTATGGATCTCACCCGTCCACCCGCTGCTGACCTCGAACGGCTTCGCCTTGCCGTCGGTGCACTTGTCGTGGGTGATGGCCTTGACCTTCTTCGGCAGGTTCTTGGAGTCACTCAGCCCGACGAACACACCGTTGATGTTCTGCGTGAGGTCGGACCAGTCCTCGACCCGGTCCGAGAGCAGCAGGCCGTCGGCCTTCGTGGCGGTGAGCCCGATCGTGGTCGGGTTCCAGCCGGACTTCACCAGCTCGGAGCCGAAGACGGGGGGCGCGGTGAGAGTGATCGAACCGCTGGCGTCGGTGACCGTCAGGTCGCGGCCGGCCCGCCACTGCCAGAGCAGTACCGCCCCGATACCGGTGGCCGCGGCCAGGACCACCACGGCCGTCATCGTCGCGATCCAGCGCCCGTGCCCCCGGCCCAGCGGCCGGGCCGGGGTCGTGGAGGGCCTCTGCGTCGCCGCCTGAGCCGGCTGGAACCCCTGGAGAGGGCTGGGAGTCTGCTGGGGTTGGTTGTACTGCTGCCCGGCCCCCTGAGGGGTCTGCGCGTAGCCGCTCTGACTCCACCCCTGGGAGTCCGGCGTCCGGTGCGGGGTGTTCGAGGGAGCGTTCGCGTAGCTGCCCCGGTAACTGTCCTGAGGGGCCGGCTGCCGTCCGGACGGAGGTTGCTGGGTGAACTGGCCCGGGCCGGTGGGGCTGCCCTGGTAGTTCTGCCATCCCGTCCCGGTCCGGGCTGACTGCGGGTCCGGCGTGCCCTGATAGTTCCAGCCCGGCGTCGGGCTGACCGGCTGTGGAAAGGCGGAACCGCCCGTGCCTCCGGGCGTGAACGAGCCCGGCGTCGGGGTGAAGCCCGAACCGCCGTGACCACGCGTCGGGATCGCGGCCACGGTGACGTCATCATCGATGTGGGAGGCCAGCTCGTCGAACCGCGCGGCCAGGCTGGCGGCATCGGGCCAGCGGTTCTCCCGGTCGCTCAGCAGCGTGAGCAGCAGCGTCTCGCGCACCGCGGGGGGCAGGTCGGACGGCAGCTTCTCGCGCAGGACCAGCGAGATCGGGGGCTTCTCGGCCGTCATCAGGTGGTAGGCGAACGCACCCAGGCTGTACACGTCGGCGCGCGGGTCGACGCCGATCTGCGGTTCCATCTGCTCGGGCGCCATGTACCCGGCCGAGCCGACCGACATCGTCACGCCCGAGCCGTGGGCCAGGCTCTTGGCCACTCCCAGGTCGGCCACCAGCAGCCGCTCACCGCCGCCGCGCACCGACGTGATCAGCACGTTCGAGGGCTTCAGGTCGCGGTGCACCACCCCGGCGGAATGCAGCTCGGCCACCCCCCGGGCCACCTCGGCGGTGACACGTAGTGCCTCGGCCAGGGGATAGGCGCCGTCGGCCTTGACCCGATCGGCGAGAGTTCCGCGATCGGCGTACTCCATCACCAGGTAGGGCCGGTCGTCGGCCAGCTCACCGATGTCGAAGACCTGCACGATCCGCTGGGACGCCGCCTGGCGCAGCATGCGGGCCTCGCGCAGGAAGCGTTCGCGCAGGTCAAGGCGGTCGGCCCAGTTGTCGGCCATGACCTTGACAGCGACCTCGGCGTCCAGTGACTCGTCGTGGGCGAGCCACACCACAGCGAAACCACCGGCACCGAGGCGACGGACGGGCCGGTATCGGCCGATCAGCTCGGGCAGAGGCATGGCAGCATCATGCCGCTATGACCGACGTACCCGAAGAGTTCGCTGCCCCTCAGGGCGCCTCTCGACCCGGTAGTGACCGGATCGATATCTTGGCGAGGGCTGCCGCGGCCGGCGATGACGCAGCTCTCAACGATCTCCTCGCCGCCATTCAGCCAGAAGTACTACGCCGGACCGGCAAGATGCTGCCCCATCGGGAAGACGCCGAAGAGGCCGCGCAGGACGCGCTGCTCCAGGTGGCGCGCCGCATCAGCAGCTTCGAGGGCCGCAGTTCGTTCCGCACGTGGCTCTACGTGGTCGTGTCGAACGCCGCCCGGCAGACCTACCGCGACCTGAAGCGCAGGGCGGGCGAGCAGCCCCTCACCGTGGAGGAGCAGGTGCGCCCCGACCCCCGGCGCACGAGCGTGATCGCCGGGTCGCGCATCGACCTGCTGGAGGCTCTGGAGTCGCTGGAGAGCTCGCACCCCCAGCTGGTGCTGCCCTTCGTCTACCGCGACCTGGCCGATCTGGAGTACGAGGAGATCGCCCGGCGTCTCGACCTGCCGCTGGGAACAGTGAAGTCGCGCCTGAACCAGGCGCGACAGGAGGTGCGGCGCCGACTCGTGCGCTGAGCCGACGCCGTCGGGTTCAGAGGTAGAGGTCGATCACGGCGCCGAGCTGGGGCAGGTCCGGACGGGCCTGCTCCGGGGCGGCGCCGGTGTCGGGTTCCAGCGTGCCGGCCGCCCCGCCGGTGCTGCCCGCGCCCGCACTGCTGGTGCTCCGCCGGGCCGTGACATTGCTCGTGGCCGAGCGCTCCTCGTACTGCCGCGTGCGGTTCTCCGTGCTCGTGGCCAGTACCGAGGTCGCCGCCTCGACACCGACCCGGGTCTGCACCGCGCCGGCCAGCTGGCGGGCCGTGTCCGCCGTGCCGTCGGACTTCACCAGGGCACGCAGATCCGTGCGGCTGTTGTGCTGCAGTACGGGGGCATAGCTACTGGCCGTGAGGTGCTGGTTCGCGACCGGCACGATGGTCATCGAGCTCATGGTGCTCACCGCCGCTCCATAGACGTCTGTTCGCTTACCTGCTCTGTCGGTCTCAACTTGAACTTCGGCAGAGAAGTTTCCGGAGTCGGTTCAGATGGCCCAATCAGGCAAGGGTTTTTCCTCAGGGAGGCCCTCCGGGGCCCGGGCCGGTTCCTCAAGATCAGCTCCGACTTCGCGCAAGAGTTCTAGAACTCTTGCGCGAGAGTTCTAGAACTCTTAGGGTCAAGACATGACCCAGACCGCATCCGTCCTGGCCGATCCCGGCGCCGACGGCCGGTTCGGCGCCTTCGGTGGCCGTTACGTACCCGAGGCGCTGATCCCGGCCTGCCGCTCCCTCGAGCGTGAGTTTCGTTCCGCCTGGTCGGATTCGGCGTTCCGCGAGCATCTGACCCGCACGCTGGCCGTCTACGCCGGGCGCCCCACGCCGGTCACGCCCGCCGCCCGGCTCTCCGCCGAACTCGGGGTCACCGTGCTGCTCAAGCGCGAAGATCTCGCCCACACCGGCTCGCACAAGATCAATAATGTTCTGGGGCAAGCACTTCTGGCCCAGCGCAGGGGTTGCACCACCCTGCTGGCCGAGACCGGGGCCGGCCAGCACGGCGTGGCCACCGCCACCGTCGGGGCCCTGCTCGGGCTCGACGTCACGGTGTTCATGGGCGCCAAGGATGTCGAGCGGCAGGCGCTCAACGTGTTCCGGATGGAGCTGCTCGGCGCGAAGGTGGTGCCGGTGACGTCCGGCAGCCAGACCCTCGCCGACGCCACCAGTGAGGCATTCCGGCACTGGGTGGGGCAGTCCGAGACCGCGCACTACTGCATCGGTTCGGTGATGGGCCCGCATCCGTACCCGTGGATGGTGCGGGAGTTCCAGCGGGTCATCGGTGAAGAGGCCCGGGGGCAGTGCGCACAGCTGCTGCCGGCCGGAATTCCGGACGTCGTGGTCGCCTGCGTGGGTGGCGGCTCGAACGCGGCGGGCACCTTCGCCGGGTTCGTCGGCACCTCTGCCCGGCTGGTCGGCGTGGAGGCGGCCGGCGGGGCCTCGATCGGCAACGGCTCGCCCGGCATCCTGCACGGCTTCGAGTCCTACCTGCTGCAGAACGACGATGGGCAGGTGCTGGAGGCGCACTCGGTCTCGGCCGGTCTGGACTATCCCGGTGTCGGCCCGGAGCACGCCCATCTCGCCGACTCCGGCCGCGCCACCTACGTCAGCGCCGATGACGACGAGGTGCTGGCCGCGATGGTGAAACTGGCCCGCACCGAGGGCATTCTCGGCGCCCTGGAGAGCTGTCACGCCGTGGCCTGGGTGCTGCGGGCCGCCGGTACCGACGAACTGCCCACCTCCTCGACGGTTCTGGTGACCCTGTCCGGCCGCGGCGACAAAGACGCCGCCCAGGTGAGGGAACTGCTGAAATGACCACCGTGACCCTCGGGCGTCCACCCTTGGAACGCCACCTGCGCGACCACCGTGACCAGGGCCGCAAGGCCCTCGTGCCCTATGTCACCGCGGGGGTGACACCCGGCTGGACCGGGCTGGTCGAGGCGCTGGCCGACGCCGGGGCCGACGCGATCGAGATCGGGCTGCCCTACTCCGACCCGATGCTCGAGGGCACGACCATCCAGGAGGCCTCACAACGGGCGCTGGATCAGGGCATGACCACCGACCGGGCGCTGGCCGCGGTGGCGGAACTGGACCTGAACGTCCCGCTGGTCGTCATGACCTACAGCAACCTGATCCGGCACCGCGGGGCCGGGGTGTTCTGCGAACGTCTGGCCAGTGCGGGGGTGTCGGGGCTGATCCCCGTCGACACCCCGCTGGACGAGGCGACGCCCCTGCTCGCCGCCGCCCGGTCGCACGGGATCGAGACCGTGCTGATCGTGGCGCCGTCCACCCCACCCGACCGCATCGAAGCGATCGCCGACCAGGGCTCCGGGTTCGTGTACGCGTCCACCGTCATGGGCACCACCGGTGAGCGCACCACGCTCGGTGACCAGGCGGCCGACCTGGCGACCCGGGTACGGGCGGCCACCGACCGGCCGGTGCTGATGGGCTTCGGCATCTCCGGGCCGCAGACCGCGGCGCAGGCGGCCCGGCACGCGGACGGCGTGATCATGGGGGCCGCCGTGATGCGCCGGGTACTGGCGGGAGAGAGCGCGAACGAGGTTGCCGGCCTGGTGCGGGAGGTGCGCACGGCCCTGGACGCGATCATCGAGCCGCGTTGGCCCTAATCTGAGCGGGTGGCAGTTGAACCGAAGTACCGCCGGATCGCCGACGCACTGGCCGAGCGGATTCGCGCCGGGGATTTCGGTGCCGATGGCGCCCTGCCCCCGCAGCGCGTCCTGAGCGACGAGTACAACGTGACGCTGATGACTCTGCGTCAGGCGCTGAAGGCGCTGCAGGACGACGGGCTGATCGAGCAGCGGGCCGGGCGGGGCACCTTCGTGGTTCCCCCCGAGGTCACCCACGACCAGGCCAACCTGCGCAGCCTCGCCGACGAGCTGAACACCCAGGGCGTGCCGCTGCGCACCGAGGTGCTCGACGTGCAGACCGGCAAGCTGCCGCGCGAGGTGGCGATCGAGCTGGGCGTGCCCGCCGAGGCGGCCGCGCTGCGACTGGAGCGGCTACGGTCGGTCCGCGGAATCCCGTTGCTGCACCAGGTCTCCTGGGTCCCGCAGCCGTGGGCCCAGGCGATCGCGGAGGTCGACTTCCGGGTCACCCCGCTCTACGGTGCGATCGGCGAGGCCACCGGAACCCACCCCGAGCGGGCCGAGGAAGCCCTCACCGCCGAGGCCCTGAGCGCCGGTCTGGCCGCGCTCAACTCGACCGCAGAAGGTCGCCCGGCGCTGGTGATGCGCCGGACGACCTTCGACGGAACAGGCCGGGCCTACGTGGTGGACACGGCCACCATCCTCGACGAGCGGTTGCGGATCGTCACCGACCGCCGCACCTCAGAGGTCACGCACACCTGGCGTTTCGGCTGAGGATCAGTGCTCCACGGCCTTCTCGGCACCCGCACCGGTGAGGGAGCGGACCTCCATCTCGGCATACTTCTCCGCCGAGCCGACCTCCTTGCTGGTGATGGTGCCGAGATAGCCGAGCAGGAAGCCGATCGGGATCGACACGATGCCCGGGTTGTCCAGCGGGAACCAGTGGAAGTCGATCCCGGTGTCGGTGATCATCGACAGTGAGGCCCCGGTCTTCGCGTCGATCTTCCCGGAGACCACCGGGGAGAAGATGATCAGCACGATCGCCGAGGTCAGCCCGCCGTAAATGCTCCACAGGGCACCCCGGGTGTTGAACCGCTTCCAGAACAGCGAATAGAGGATCGTCGGCAGGTTGGCCGAGGCCGCCACCGCGAAGGCCAGGGCCACCAGGAAGGCGACGTTCTGGTCCTTGGCGAAGATGCCGCCGACGATCGCGACCGCACCGATGACCACGGCCGTGATCCGCGCGACCCGGACCTCGTCGTCCGCCCGCACCGCACCCTTCTTGATCACGTTCGCGTAGATGTCGTGGGCGAACGACGCGCTCGCGGTGATGGTCAGGCCCGCCACCACGGCGAGGATCGTGGCGAAGGCGACGGCCGCGATCACCCCCAGCAGCAGCGTGCCGCCCAACTCGAAGGCCAGCAGCGGTGCCGCCGAGTTGGCCTTGCCGGGTGCGGCCATGATCTTCTCCGGCCCGACCAGCCAGGCCGCGCCGAAACCGAGCACCAGGGTGAACAGGTAGAAGATGCCGATCAGCCAGATCGCCCAGACCACGCTGCGCCTGGCCTCTTTCGCGTTCGGCACGGTGTAGAAGCGCATCAGTACGTGCGGCAGGCCGGCCGTACCGAGCACCAGGGCCAGGCCGAGCGAGATGAAGTCCAGCTTCGTGGTGTCCGTGAGGCCGTACCGCAGACCGGGTTCCAGCAGCGCGGTGCCTGCCGGGGAGGCCGCGGCGGCGTCACCGAGCAGCGCCGAGAAGTTCAGCCCGGCCTTGCCCAGCACCCAGACGGTCATCAGGGCGGCGCCGATGATCAGCAGCACGGCCTTGATGATCTGTACCCAGGTGGTGCCCTTCATCCCGCCGACCAGCACGTAGACGATCATCAGGATGCCGACGACCGCGATGGTGAGGTTCTGGCCGGCCGAACCGTCCACGCCCAGCAGCAGGTTCACCAGGCCACCGGCACCGGCCATCTGGGCCAGCAGGTAGAAGAAGCTCACCGCCAGGGTCGAGATCGCGGCCGCGGTGCGCACCGGACCCTGTCGCAGGCGGAAGCTGAGCACGTCGGCCATGGTGAAACGGCCGGTGTTGCGCAGGAGTTCGGCCACGAGCAGCAGGGCGACGAGCCAGGCCACGAGGAAGCCGATGGAGTACATGAAGCCGTCGTAGCCGACCGTCGCGATGGCCCCGGCGATACCCAGGAAGCTGGCGGCGGAGAGGTAGTCACCGGCGATCGCGATGCCGTTCTGCCGCCCGGTGAAGGCGCGGCCACCGGCGTAGTAGTCGGCGGCCGTGCGGTTGTTGCGGGAGGCCCGCAGCACGATCGCCAGGGTGATCACGACGAAGACGATGAAGATCGTGATGTTCAGCGCGGGGCTGCCGATGTCACCGGAAGCCGTTGCCGCGGCGGGCATGGGCCACTTCACTCGGTCTCACCGTCCTCGATGTGCGCGCGCAGGCGGTCGGCGGTCGGGTCGAACTCGCGGTCGGCCCAGCGGGCGTAGGCCATGGTGATCGTGAAGGTCGAGACGAACTGCAGCAGACCGATGATCAGGCCGATGTTGACCCGGCCGATGACCTCGGTGCTCATGAAGTCGGGGGCGTAGGCGGAGAGCGCCACGTAGAGGAAGTACCAGGCCAGGAAGACGCCGGTCAGCGGAAAGACGAACCGGCGGAAGCGCGTGCGCAACTCCTGGAACTCGTCGCTCGCCTGCACCTCCTGGTATCCGGTGCCGCCGAGGGGGCGGTCGGGCTGATCGTCGGACATCACAGCTCCTCATATGACTCGGTACGCGTCGATTGCGCAGATGCGCGCTCACTGTGAGCCGGGTCACTCACCTGCCGATAGGGGTGACCGCCGTCACTTCGGTGGATGGTTCCCGGCAGGCGATGTGCGGTGAATGTGAGGGGGGTGAGCGGTCGTCCGGGCACGACGAGTGGCCCCACCCGGGCGGTGCGTGGCAACTCCCTCCCAGCCCTCGCCGTGATTGCCCCCCCAACTCCCCCGTGATCATGCAAAGCCTCCCCAGAGTTCTAGAACTGTGGTTCGGAGAGTTCTAGAACGCCGGGGAGGTTTTGCATGATCACGGAAAGGAGGGCGGGGAGGGTTGTCGGCTACGGCGGGGTGGGGTGGTCGCCTCGGTCCAGGTCGAGGGCTTCCGGGGCGTGCAGTCTCACCATGATCGTGTTCACCCCGGGGGTGCGGCGGGTGCGCAGGGAGACCACCACCATCACCAGGAACGCCGTCGGTACGGTCCAGGCCGCGGGCTGCCCGAGCAGGGCGGCGGGCCAGCCGGACGAGACCGCCCCGGACACCGTCAGCAGCACGGCGGTGCTGGCCAGCAGGCCCCCGACCACCAGCCCGGCCAGCGTTCCGGCCCGGGTCAGGCCCCGCCACCAGATGCCCAGCACCAGCAGGGGGCAGAAGGTGGACGCGGCCAGGGCGAAGGCCAGGGTCACGGTGTCGGCCAGGCCGGTGCGCACGCCGAGCAGCGAGAGCGTGGCCGGGACCAGCACGGCCAGCCCGGCGCCGACCCGGAACCCGCTGACGCTGGTGCGGAAGCGTCCCCGCAGCAGGTCCTGGCTGAGTACGCCGGCGACGGAGATGGTGAGGCCGCTGGAGGTGGACAGGAATGCGGCGAACGCGCCGGCGGTGAGCAGGGCGGTAGCCAGGTCTCCCCAGGGTTCGCCGAGCATCCGGCCGGGCAGCAGGAGCATCATCGAGTCGGGACTGTCCAGCAGGTCGCCGGCGTAGATCCGGCCCAGGGCCCCGTAGACCGGCGGGAACAGGTAGAAGGCGCCGAGCAGGGCGATCACCGAGAGCACCGTGCGGCGGGCGGCCCGGCCGTCGGGGTTGGTGTAGAGCCGCACCAGCACGTGCGGCAGGCCCATCGTGCCGAACAACAGGGCCAGGAGCAGTGAATAGGTGCGGTAGACCGGGTGGTCGCCGCCGCTCAGGGGCTCGGACCACTCAGAACCGGGTACGGACGCGGGGCTCGGGGATCCGTCGGAGTGCCAGGCGATCAGGAGAAGGACGACGGGCAGCGCGATCGCGGTCAGCTTGAGCCAGTACTGGAAGGCCTGCACGAACGTCACCGACCGCATGCCGCCCGCGGTCACGTTCGCCACGACCACCAGCACCGCGATCGCCGTACCGACCCAGCCCGGCGCCCCGGTGGCCGTGCGCAGGGCCAGCCCGGCGCCGAGGAACTGCGGCAGCAGGTAGAGCCAGCCGATACCGACGACGAGAACGGCCGTGACCCGGCGCACTCCGGCCGAGCGCAGGCGGATCTGCGCGAAGTCGGGCAGCGTGTAGGCGCCGCTGCGACGTAGCGGCGCGGCGACCAGCGCCAGCAGCACCAGGTAGCCCGCGGTGTAGCCGATCGAGTACCAGAGCATGTCGCTGCCGGTCGCGAAGATCAGCCCGGCCACCCCGAGAAAGCTGGCGCCGGAGATGTACTCACCGCCGATCGCGGACGCGTTCCAGCGCGGGCTGACCATCCGCGAGGCCACGTAGAAGTCGCTGGTGGTGCGCGACAGGCGCAGGCCGAGGGCGCCTACCAGCAGCGTCGCGGCGCAGACCAGGGCAACGGCGATCCAGGTGCTCACCGGCGCCGCAGGATCTCCGTGAAGTCGCGTTCGGCTCGCTCCACGGCGCGCACGTGCCACCAGGCCGCCACGAACAGCAGCGGGAACACGGCGACCCCGAGCACGATCCAGGCCACCGTCACCGGGCCGACCCGGGTGTCGGCGACCTCGGGCAGGGCCAGGAAGAACAGTGGCAGCCCACCGAGACCCCCCAGCACCACGCCGAGAACCACGAGGGCCGGCCGGAGCTGGGAGCGCAGCAGGGCTTTGAGGTAGACCTCGCCGACCTCGGTCTCCTCGTCGATCTCCCGGGTGGCCGGGCGGATCTCCGGACGCGCGACGGCCGACATCCGCGGGCTGGTCACCCGGACGCGCTCGGTGGCTCGTGCGCGTTCGGTCGCCCGGATCCGGTCGCTCGCCCGCACGCGGTCGGTCATCGGGCGTCCCGGCGGATCAGCAGGTCTTTCACCTGGCGAGTGTGCCGCCGGCTCACGGTCAGGTGGTGGCTGCCGAGCCGCACGTGGAACCGGCCGCCGTCCATCAGCAGCTCGCTCACGTGCCGCATGTTGATCAGGGTGCTGCGGTGGATGCGCACGAAACCGGCGGTGCCCCAGCGGTCCTCCAAAGTGCTCAGGGGCACCCGGATCAGATGGCTGCCCCCGGCCGTGTGCAGCCGCGCGTAGTCGCCCGAGGCCTCGACGAAGAGCACGGTGGAACGCCGCACGAAGCGGGTGACGCCGCCCAGCTCGACCGGGATGTCCTCGTCACGTTCGGGCACCGGAACGGGCACGGCACTCTGTGCCTCCACCGCCCGCCGCACCGCCTCGGCCAGCCGCTGCGCCCGCACCGGCTTGAGCACGTAGTCGACGGCCCGCACGTCGAAGGCCTCCACGGCGTGCTGCTCATAGGCGGTGACGAAGACCAGGTGCGGGCGGGAGCTGTAGCGGGCCAGCACCCGGGCCAGGTCCAGGCCGTTCAGCCCGGGCATGGAGATGTCGCAGAACAACACGTCGACCTGCTCGGTCTCGAGGACGCGCAGGGCCTGGGCACCACTGTCGGCGGTCAGCACCCGGCCGATGCGGTCGTCCGAACCCAGCAGCCAGGCCAGTTCGGACAGGGCCGGGGGCTCGTCGTCCACCACCAGGGCGCGAAGCGGGCTCGGCGTCGTTGCCATAACGGATGAGCCTATGGGCCGGGCGGCCCCGCGTGAACTCCCGGAGCGTATTTCGGTACCCGGAAACTCACCTTTGTGCCCGCCCCCGGTGCCGTCTCCACCACCAGACCGCACCGGTCGCCGAACACCTGGCGCAGCCGGGCATCGACATTTCCCAGCCCGACCGACTCCCCGCTCTGCCCGGCCAGGATCCGCCCGATCAGCACCGGATCGGCGCCCACCCCGTCGTCCTCCACCCAGATCAGCGCGTCGGCGCCGGAGTCGGCGGCCCCCAGGGTGATCAGGCCGCCGCCCTCCTTGGCCTGCAGACCGTGCCGCACGGCGTTCTCGACCAGCGGCTGCACCGACAGGTAGGGCACGGCGACCGGCAGCACCTCCGGCGCCACCCGCAGCCGCACGCGCAGCCGTTCGCCGAACCGGGCCTGCTCCAGCACCAGGTAGCGCTCGATGTTGCGCAGCTCGTCGGCCAGCGTGGTGAACTCGCCGCCGGTCCGGAAGGCGTAGCGGGTGAAGTCGGCGAACTCCAGCAGCAGTTCCCGGGCCCGTTCCGGGTCGGTGCGCACGAACGAGGCGATCGCGGCCAGGGAGTTGTAGACGAAGTGCGGGCTGATCTGGGCCCGCAGCGCCCGCACCTCGGCCTCGATCGCCCGGGTGCGCGAACGGTCGAGCTCGGCCAGCTCGATCTGGGTGGACACCCAGATCGCCACCTCACCGGTCGCCCGCACCAGGGCCGCGCTGGCCGCGCCGCCGTAGGCGATCAGGGCCCCGACCACGGTCTCCCCGCTGATCAGCGGGGCCACCACGGCACTGCGCAGCGGGCAGTCGAGCACCCGGCAGGGCTGGTCCCCGTCGATCTGGGCGGCGTCGAGCACGCTGGTGCGGCCGCTCGCGATCACCCCGGCCGCATGTCGTTGCGCGTGTTCGCGGTGGTGCACCCCCTCGCCGTCCCACGCCAGCAACCGGGAGCCATCGGCGAGGGCGACCGCCGGGGTGCCCAGAAGCGTCCGCAAATGACGGATCGCCAGCTGGGCGCTCTCGGGTGTGAGCCCGTCCCGCAGAGGTGGGGCCGCCAGCGAGGCGGTGTGCAGGGTGTCGAAGGTGGCGCGCTCGGCCGGGGTGCCGAGGTCGGGGCTGCGCCGGCGAAAGGAGAACACGCTGATCATCAGTACCACCACGACGACGAACACCCCAGCCGTCATGCGAGCACGTCAGTGGGTGGGGTACAGGCAAAGAGCATCAACAGAGGACGCGTGTGGCTCCCGGCCACCCGTGGTTCAGCAGGAAAACGACGTCGACCCCGCGACCCGGCCATCAGCGCCGATCCACGTGCGATGCTCGAAACATGACGTCCCAGAACACCGCCCGAAACTTCGCCGATCTGCACCGCACTCCCGACCCGGTGATTCTGCCCAACGCCTGGGACGCCGGTAGTGCTGTGCTCATCGCGGCGGCCGGGGCCACCCGCGAGCTGATCAGCACCGGCACCCTGACGAGTCTGCGGGGGTACGCCGGCTTCGGTGAGGTCATCGGCCGGTTCCGGTGACCGCGCTGCACGAGGACCCCGAACGGTGCGTGCGCATCGTGCAGTCACACGACGAGCGCTTCGACGGATTCTTCTTCACCGCCGTGCTCACCACCAGGATCTACTGCCGCCCGAGCTGCCCGGCGGTGCCGCCCAAGCCGAAGAACATGCGGTTCTATCCGAGCGCGGCGGCCGCGGCGGGGGCCGGTTTCCGTGCCTGTAAACGCTGCCGTCCCCAGGCCGCGCCCGGCTCCCCGGACTGGAACGTGCGCGCCGACCTGGTCGCCCGCGCGATGCGCCTGATCACCGACGGGGTGATCGACCGGGACGGGGTGCCGGGTCTGGCCTCCCGCCTCGGCTACAGCGTGCGGCAGGTCGAGCGGCACCTGATGGCCGAGGTCGGCGCCGGGCCGCTGGCCCTGGCCCGCATGCAGCGCGCCCAGTCGGCCCGGCTGCTGATCGAGAGCACGCCGATGCCGTTCACCGAGATCGCCCTGGCCGCCGGGTTCAGCAGCGTGCGCTCGTTCAACGAGACCGTGCGCGAGGTGTTCGCCCTGACCCCGGGCGAGCTGCGGGCCAAGGCCGGATCGCGCGTTCCGACCCAGCCCGGCGCCATCTCCCTGAAACTTCCCTTCCGCCGCCCGTTCTGCCCCGACAACCTGTTCGGCCACCTGGCCGCGACCGCCGTGCCCGGGGTCGAGGAATGGCGGGACGGCGCCTACCGCTGTGCCTTTCGCCTGCCGAACGGCCACGCGATCGCCGCCCTGAGGCCGCTGCCCGACCACATCGCCTGCCAGCTCCGGCTGACCGACCCCCGCGACCTGACCGCGGCGATCAGCCGGTGCCGCTGGTTGCTCGACCTCGACGCCGATCCGGTGGCCATCGACGACCAGCTCGCCCGCGACGAGGTGCTGGCCCCGCTGGTCGAGAAGACACCGGGCCGCCGGGTGCCCCGCATCATCGACCCCGAGCAGTTCGCCGTGCGGGCCGTGCTCGGCCAGCAGGTCTCGACCGCCGCCGCGCGCACCCACGCGGCGCGGCTGGTGCAGGCCCACGGCGAGCCGATCGACGACCCGGCCGGTGGCCTGACCCATCTCTTCCCCACCAGCCAGGCCCTGGCCGAGCTGGACCCCGAGAGTCTGGCTCTGCCCCGCGCCCGCCGGGTGACCCTGATGCGACTGGTCGAGGCCCTCAATTCCGGCGAGGTGGTCCTGGACATCGGCGGTGACTGGAATACCGCTCGCGAGCAGTTGTCCGCCCTTCCCGGATTCGGTCCGTGGACCGTTGAATCGATCGCCATGCGGGCCCTGGGCGATCCGGACGCCTTCATTCCCGGTGATCTCGGGGTGCGGCAGGCCGCGCAGCGGCTCGGTCTGCCGGACAAGCCCGGGCCGCTCGTCAAGCGGGCCGAGATCTGGCGGCCCTGGCGGGCATACGCGGTGCAGCACCTTTGGGGGACGAGTGGGCACCCGGTCAATCAGATGCCCCCGTCCGACCCGGACATTCCGTGATCGAATAATTACGCAGAGCGCCGATATACCGAACCCGAATTTCTTCAGCCGCCCAGAACTCAATCAAACGCCTGGCTAAATCGGCGTTCAGACTCAGGCAAACACCTGATTCGGCGGTTTTTACTGCTGACCTCGGAGAAATTCGAGAAAACTATGGTCACGGACCTGATCGCGGGGGTGTGCAAGGAGGGACGCCGGACCGCCCGTGCCGGTGGGGCGCTCCCGCGGTCAGGTCTCTCAGCTCGTCTCTCAGCTTGCTGAAGACGTCGGCGAGGTCTGGGCCATTTCCGAAACCAGTTGCAGGATGCGGGTGTCCCGATCGTGCGCCTGATGCTCGAGCATCAGCGTGCGGGCCCGCTCGCCGTTCTGGCCGCGGATCGCCTCGGTCATCTGCTCGTGCTCGGCAATGCTCGCGTCGAACGTGCCCTCGGCCAGAGGGGTCTTCCACGGGGCGCTCAGCTTGGCCTGGGCGTCGAGTGTGTGCAGCAGGGCGCCGATGGTCTGGTTGTGCGCGGCCTGCCGCACCGCCTCGTGCCAGAGGTTGAAACAGCGCCGGATCGTGGCCGGTTCGGTCTCGGTGCGGGTGCGGGCCAGGAGGTCGTCGAGCCGGGCCAGGTCGATCGGGCTGCGCCGCAGGGCAGCGGCGTAGGCGGCCGACGACTCCAGGATCGCCCGCGCCTCGAAGATCTCCAGCATCTCCTCGTCACTGCGCCGGCGCAGCGTGAAGCCGCGCTGCGTGGAGACCAGCAGGCCGTCGCGTTCGAGCAGGCCCAGGGCCTCGCGCACGGGGGTGCGCGACACCTGGAACTCCTCGCTCAGCACCTGCGGGATCAGCGAGGCGTCTTCCGGGTAGTGGCCGGAGGTCAGCCGGGACCGCAGGGTCGTGTAAATGGTGTCACGGGCGCTGGCCATTCCCGGCCTCCCTTCCAGGGGGATTCGTCGGTCTCAATCTACTGAGAAATTGGTGGATAACCGACGTCGGACCTTCGGGCCCGCTCCAGCAGCCGGAGCACGCCGAGCACCCCGGCGTCGTCGAAGCGACGGCCGGTGACCTGCACGCTCACCGGTGGCCCACCCGGGCCGGGGGCGACGGGAACGGTGCCCGCCGGCGTCCCCAATCGGTTCGGCCAGCAAGCGAAACCCATGTGACCCACCGGATTGAGCGGATCGGGAGACGCCTGGACGGCGGGGAACGAGCGGATCGGCAGGGCCGGGGAGAGCACGTGGTCGAACGGGGCGAACACGGTGCGCACCCGCTCGATGGCGGCGGCCATCCGGCGGGCGTCCACGGCGGCCCGGACGGCCGAGTGCCCGAACGCCTCTTCGAGCATGGCGCCCACCACCGGGTGGATCGCGGCCCGCCGGGCCGGTTCGGCGCCCAGGTAGTCGGGCAGCCCGTGATAGATCATGAACCAGTAGACAGTCTCGTAATCATCGCCCGCGACCGGGAGTTCGGGGATCTCGGTGACCTCCGCACCGAGATCGGCCAGCACGTCGGCCTGGGTGCGCACGGCCAGATCGGTCGGCTCGTCCACGGCCGTACCCCAGCCGACGGAGCGCAGCACACCGATCGTCCGGCCCTTCAGGTGTTCCGGGGGCGGGGTCGGCTCGAACCGGCCGGGCAACGCGAACAGGTCGACCGGGTCGTGCTGCCCCAGCACGGTCAGGGCCCGCTCCAGGTCTTCGACGGTTCTCGCCATCGGTCCGGCGCTGCGGTAATCGCCGGCCGGGTCGTAGGCGATGCGGCCCTGGGTCGGCTTGATCGAGGCCAGGCCGCTCAGGGCGGCGGGCAGCCGTACCGAGCCGATCATGTCGGTGCCGACGGCGATCGGGGCTACCCCGGTCACTACGGAACCTGGTGCGCCGGAGGATGAACCACCCGGGCTGAGCTCACGGTCCCAGGCATTGCGGATCACACCGTGCCGGGAACTCAGCCCGGCCATCAGCATGGCGAAGTCGGGCATGGTGGTCTTCGCGACCACGATCATCCCGGCCTCGCGGGCGCGGCGCACCGGTGCCGCATCAATGGTGGACGAGGTGCCCGGGTTCACGGCGGTACCGTGCCACCGGGGGAGCCCGGTGATGTGGAAGGAGTCCTTGAAGGTGATCGGCACGCCGTCCAGCGGGCCCAGCGGCGTACCGCCCTGGTAGCGCCGCGTGCTGGCCTCGGCTGCGATCAGGGCCTTGTCGGCGTCGATGCTGGCGATCGCGTTGAGCTGGTCGGCCTCAGCCGCCCGGATCGAAGCCGTGGCGACGTCGAGGGGCGTGAAGTCACCGGCGGCATAACCGGCCGCGAGCTGAGCGCCCGTACCCGCTTCCCCGGTGATCACGACTGGCTGGTGGTCAGAGGGCGGGCCGGATCGGACTTCCACTCACTGAGTGAACCGTCGTAGAGCGTGATCCGCCCGATCGGCAGACCACCTTCGGTCAGCGCCAGGGCCAGCCCGGCGGCGTTGATGGCGCCGCCGCAGTAGAGCACCACCTGGTCGGCGGTGTCGTACCCCTGCGCCGCCCGGCGGGCTCGGTCCAGGTCGACGGTGCCGTCCGGCGCGAGCAGCGACGGGTAGGGCAGGCTCGAGCTGTTCGGGATGTAGCCCTTGTCGTACTCGGATTCCCGCAGGGCGCACACGACCGGGTCGTCGGCCGAGGGGTTCTCGGACAGCGCCTGCACCTCGGACAGCCCGACGAAGAAACCCTCCTGGGGCACCGCGGTCACGTCACCGGGTTGCCCCGGTCCCTGGTCCGGACCGGTGACCAGCTCGAGACCGGCCGCGGTCCAGGCGGAGAGCCCACCGTCCAGGACGAAGACGCGCTCGATCCCGAACGACCGGAACACCCACCACAACCGGGCGGCCCAGGCGCCGGAGAGCCGGTCGTACACCACCACCGTGGTGTCACCGGTGATCCCGACCGAGCGGGCCGCGTCCTCAAGCTGTTGTTTCGTGGGTGCCCCGAACGCGAAACCCGCCTCCGGGTCGGAGAACTGCTCGAAGACATCGGCGAACCGCGCCCCCGGCAGGTGGCCGGCCTCGTACTCGGGAAGCCCGCTGACATAACCGGTCTCGGTGCGCCGGATGCTGGCGTCGAGCAGCACCACCTCCTCGAGGTGCCCGGCCAGCCAGGAGACCGCGACCAGCGAGCTCACGCCTTCACCACCGACGCGGCGCGGTTGCGCCACTCGCCCCGCGCGGGCCGGTTCAGGCCGAGCCGGTCCCGCAGGGTGCCCTCTTCGTAGGAGGTGCGGAACAGGCCGCGCCGTTGCAGCTCCGGCACCACCTCGCGGGCGACGTCCTCGAAAGCGCCCGGCACGTGCGTGGCCTGGATCATGAATCCGTCCGCGGCCCCGGCCCTCATCCACTGCTCCATGGTGTCCGCGATGTCGCGGGCCGAGCCGATCATGTTGCCCTCGGTGCGGGCGCCGTACCACCGGCCGATCTCGGCCACGGTCAGCTTCTCCCGTTCGGCGAACTCGACCACCTCGCGGTAATGACCCTCCACGCCGACCACTTCCAGCGACGGAAGAGGGCCGTCCAGGTCATATTTCGTCAGGTCGACATTCACGTGGTAGGCCAGCCGGGAGAGTCCGGCCTCGACCGACACCAGGTCGGCGAACGCCTCGTGCCTGGCCATCGCGTCGCGGACGTCGGTACCGACCACGATCGTGGCGGCCGGAAGAATCTTGACCTGTGACGGGTCGCGGCCGAAAGAGGCTGCCCGCTGTTTGATGTCGGCATAGAAATCGATCGCCGAGGCCAGCGACTCGTGCGAGCAGAAGATCACGTCGGCCCAGCGCGAGGCGAAGTCCCGGCCGGCCGGTGAGGCCCCGGCCTGGATGATGACCGGGTAGCCCTGCGGGGGCCGGGGCACGCTGAGCGGCCCCTGCACCTTGAAGAACTCACCCTCGTGGTCGACCGCCTCGACCTCCTCGGGCCGGCCGAACACGCCCGTCGCCTTGTCCCGGATCATCACGTCGTCCGACCAGCTGTCCCACAGCCGGGTGCTGACCTCGAGGAACTCCTCGGCCCGGCGGTAGCGGGTGGCGCGGTCGGGCAGCTTGTCCTGGCCGAAGTTCTGCGCCTCGGCGTCCTGGAAACTGGTCACCACGTTCCAGCCGGCCCGGCCCTGCGTCAGATGATCGAGGGTGGCCAGACCGCGCGCCACGTTGTACGGCTCCTGGTATCCCGTCGAGATGGTCGCCGCGACACCGAGATTCGTCGTCACCGCGGCCATCGTGGTGATCACCGGCATCGGGTCGAGGCGCGGCGTGCCGGAGCCCCACTTCACGGCCGGCTCGAACGAGTTGCCCAGGCTGCGCGGCACGGCCATGGCGTCCGGGATGAACACCATGTCGAAGCAGGCGGCCTCGAGAACCCGGGCGATGTGCGCGTAGTGGGCGGTGGTCAGGAAGCCGTCGCCGGCCTCCGGGTGCCGCCAGCCCACGGTTCCCTGCGGGCCGGCGTTCATGAAGGCGGCGAGGTGCATGACTTTCCTTTCCAGGCAGTGCTTCGAGGACGCGGCAGTGCTTTGAGGACGCGGCGGGGCTTGAGGACGCGGTTGGGTTCCGGTCGCGGGGTTTGCGGCTCAGGCCGTCAGCAGCGACAGCTCGTCCACCAGCGCGACGGCGAACGCGCCGGTGCCCTGGGTGCGCGCTCCGGCGCGCTCGGCCGCGACCGCGTAGGCGGCGTGGGCGACCTGGGCGGCCACGAAGGGGGAGTTGCCGGCGGCGGCCGCAGCGGCGCAGAAGGCTCCCAGACTGCAACCCGCACCCGTCACCTTGGTGAGACGGACGTCCCCACCCGGGACCGAGACCGTGGTCGTACCGTCGGTGATGTAGTCGACCGGGCCACTGACCGCCACCACGGCGCCGGTGTTGCGGGCGATCCCGGCGATGGCGTCGACGGCGTCGGACGAGCTGGCCGTGGTCTCCACACCCTTGCCCAGGGCGGCGCCGCCACCCAGGGCGATCAGCTCACTGGCGTTGCCGCGGATGATCGCCGGCTTGAACTCCAGCAGCGACTTCACGAAGGCGTCGTACTCGGTGGCCCCGGCGCCGACCGCGACCGGGTCGAGCACCCACGGCGTGCCGGCGGTGTGGGCGGTGCGCGCGACCTCGGTGAAGCTCTCCTCGGTGCTGCTCATCAGGCCCGCGCTGTTGATCCACACGCCCCCGGCCCCGGCCGGGAAGGTGCGCGTCCAGTCCGACGCCGCACCGATGGCCGGGCCCGCACCCACCGCGAGCAGCACGTTCGCGCTCAGGTTGGCGGCGATGTAGTTGGTCAGGCCGTAGACGAAGGGCGACGCCTGCGCGATGGCCGCGAAGCCCTTGCGGATGTCCTCGTCCTGCCAGGTGATCTCTTGCACGGTGACGTCTCCTCGGTGGCGGCGGATCCTGCATTCCACTGTATGCAGCTACATGCAGGCATGGCTATGAGCTGGCGACGGCTTTTACGGTGTCTTCACCGGACCAGATCTTCTTCGTTCGTGATCATGCAATCCCCAGCCTTCGGCCGCGAGGTGCCCCCCACTTCCCCGGGGAAGGATTGCATGATCACGAACGGGCTGGGCGCGAGGTCAGGCCGACCGGGCCGCCGTCGTGCGCCGGGACGGGATGATCCCCGGGCTGAAGATCGCCGGGTTGTGCAGCATGCGCCAGCGTCGGGTGCGGGCCTGCGGATCGCGCAGGATCGGTAGCTGGTTGAGGGCCTCCCGCCGGTGCCGGGGGCTGCGATCGGCCTTCGCCAGCGAGAACCCGAGGCAGAGCAGCTCGCGTACCTGCCCGGCCGCCCGGATCTGCTCGTCGCTGGGGCAGATGCCCCCACTGGCCTGCCGGTACGCGGTCTTCGCCTCGTCGAGCAGCTGGGGCAGGCCGCCGAAACGGCTCACCGTGAGATACAGCCAGGCGAAGTCGTCCGACCGGCTGCCCCAGCCGGCCTCCTGCCAGTCCAGCACCACGGCCCCGGTACGGGCGGGTACGCAGTTGAGTGCGTGGAAGTCGCGGTGCGCCAGGAGCGGTTCCGGATCGAGCTCCAGGGCCCGGGTGACCCGTTCCCGCAGTACGTGGGCGAAACGCAGGGCCAGGTCGGACCGGTCGTGGAAGGGGTGCCCGGGCCGCTGGAACGCCTCGACGAGGGTCTGCGCGTGCAGCCCCGCCAGCGTCTTTCCCGGCACACCGCTCAGTCGTCGAAGGGCGGACGGGGTGGTCCCGATGCGGTGCAGGATGCCGAGGGTGCGACCCCAGGTGGTGGCGTCCAGAGGGCCCCCGGCCCGGGCGAAACGGGTCACCGCCACCAGCGAACCGGACAGCTGGACCGGTTCGCGGTGCAGCAGCTGCACGATCGGGTTGTGGGGGATCTCGCCGCTGCGCACCAGCGAGTCCGCGATCGGGCTGAGAACCCGGGGCAGGTCGTGCTCCTGGGCGAACGCCGCGGCGGCCGCGGGGTCGGGATCGAGCAGGACCTTGACGGCGACCTCGCCCCGCCGGGATCCGGTGACGGGGGTGTGCAGCACCTGCCGCTGGGGCCGGTCCCACGGTGTCGGAAGGCTGCGGAGCGGGCCCAGCGGCTTCAGGCCCAGGTGGTCGAGAGCGGTCCGGGCATCGTGTCGTACCCGGAGTGACAGATCTTCGGTCATCACATGCTCCTGCCGGGACGGGTGACGAGCTTGAAGAGGTTCGAGTCTTCGAAGAGCATGCGCGCGATCGGTGGATCGGGAGATTCGAGAGCCGCGACGACGGCTTTCAGGCCGTTGGCCTTGGACCCCAGATAGGCTGCCTCGTCGGTGAAATCGCCGTAGTGGGCAGCGGCCTGCGGGGGCATGGCCCCGAGGAGTTCGGCGGCGGACCGGACCGCGGCGGCGGGGTCGCAGTCCCATTGTTTGTCGAAGACCGGCAACGGTTCCGCCGGCATTTCGCCCAGGGCGAAGACCCCGGCCACCGCCAGCAGTTCGTCCTCGTCGCCGCGAGACCGGTCTACAGTATGGATCTCTGTGTCCAGTGCCGGGTTTCGCCATCTGAACGAACCCATCTGAAAGCCCGGTCCCGACCAGTTCGCCTGCAGGTCCTCGTCGTGGCCGCGCTCGACCGACAGGGCCCGCAGGCCGAGAAGTGCTGCCAGGTGGGTGTTCGTGCCGGTTCCGGTGCCCAGCATCCCGTGCACCCGGGAGGCCGCCAGCAGGCCGGCGAAGCCTCGCAGGGTCAGGCCGCCCCCGAGGCTCGTGATCGGTCGCACCCGGTCGCTCCGGATCGTCCGGGCCAGTGTGTTGATCAGTGATTCATTCTGCCGGTCGCCGATTTTCACCGAGGCACCGACGATGAAGCGGTGGTCGGGCATCAGCTTCAGGGTCTGGCGGAGCACGGTGGCGTGCTCGTGCGCGGTGAGGGAGTTGTCCACCTCCTTGCGGGCGCCGGTCTCCCGGGTGAAGGCGTTGGAGGCCGAGGGGTTGTAGACCACGACCGGTGCCTGGCCGGGGAAAGCCCGTTCGACCAGGGAGTTCGCGTGGGCGAGCTCGGCCGGCGAGAACCGGATCCGGGTCGGTGCGACACAACGGTGTCCGGTCACCGAGCCCGGATGGGCGGCGCGGAAGTAGTTGAGCTCTTCCTTGCGGCCCTCCAGCAGCACCCGGCCGTTGTGCCGGAGGGCCCAGCCGGAGTCCCAGGAGGCCAGGCGCAGTCCGGGGGCGGGTGCCGGCTCGAACGATCCCGGTTCGATGACCAGGTCGTAGGGGCCGGCGGGCTCGCCCGGCCGGGAGTCGAAGTGGCGGCCGAACCGGTCGTCCGCGAACAGCGGCAGGTAGGCCGCGTGGGAGGCGAGGTCGATGACGGCCGCGGGAAAGGATTCCCGCGCCCAGGCGAGCCAGGCCGAGTGCCTCAGGAAGTCGCCGAAGTACCAGCGATCGGTGCGGTGGAACCAGAGAATCCGGTTGATTCTTCCGCCGGGTGAATGCGATACCAGAGCTTCGGCGGAAAGGAACGGGTCACCGTTCATCGCACGCCCCTTTTGTCAGTGGCCACGGTCGGCCGCAGCGGCGGGGAGGGAGCGGGCATCCCCTGCCTTGATCACGTTCTGAGAAGCGGGCCTTCGGGTGGCCCTGAATCAGATTGCCGTGATGCAACGCAAAGAATCAAGCCCGAAAGCGAATGAATTCCCTGAAAGGTTCCTTCGGGCAATGGTGGTCACGTATTGGCTTGTTTCATTCTGGAAGTCACGGAAAGCTTTAACGCTTTCCGAGTTCCCGGGCGTAAAGGATCACCACCGGGTCTTGCCAGAAGGCCGAGTGGTTGTGCGTCGGGGCCAGGGTGGTGCCGTGCTCGGGCTCCAGCGACGGCGGGTCGAGGCTGATCACGTCGACCTGCTGGGTGCCGGGCACCTGCTGCTGGGGCCGGGGCAGGCCGAACACCCAGCCCCCGATGTAGTCACTGCGCCGCACCACGTTGCGCCAGCGGGGTTTCGGCGGCTCGGGGGCGCGCACACTGGGCGGCGCCGGCTCGACCTCGGAGGGCTCGGGAGGGTCGCTGCGGGAGTGGTCGGGTTCCGGCCCACTGAGCAGGTCCCGCAGGGCGACCGCCGCCGGGTGGCCGAAATAGGCCGGGAAAGCGCGGCCGTACAGCCTTCTCAGCGGTGCGGCGAGAGTGAGCAGGGAGACCCGGCCGAGCACGTCCTCGGGCAGCTGGGCGATCACGGCCGCACTGATCACGGTGCCCTGACTGTAACCGGTGAGCAGCACGTGCCGGGGAATCACCTCGATCGCGCCCGACATCTCGCCCGGCACCGGCGTGGTGTGAGGGCCTGAGCGGCGGGAGCCGGTGAGCACCCAGATCCGGTCGACCAGTTCGGGCACGGCCTGCTCGGCATAGCTGGGCGGGGCGAGCGGGTGCACGGCACGGGGCCAGAACGTGCCGATGTCCCAGATGATGCCGACGGTCTTGCGGGCATTGGGTGAGCGGATCTGCACCCGCAGCACCCAGACTCCGGAGGCCGCGAGCAGCCCGCCGATGAACACGCCGATCGTCGGCACGATCCCGGCCACCCCGGAGAACGTCTGCGTGGTGTGCAGGGCCAGGCCCTCGAAGACCCAGAACAGCAGCGCCCAGCTCAGGGTGAGGGTGCCCAGCACGGCCGCCACGTCATCGGTCAGCGCGGCGACGGCCCAGTGCTTCGCCACCTTGGTGACGGCGGCCCGGGGAGCGTCGCGCTCGTCCGCCGGGTACCAGTCGGTCACCGCGTCCGGTCCGCCGTCGAGGGGCGCGGATCCCGCCCGGCCCGTGGTGAAACGCTTGATCAGCCGCCGGTAGCGCAGGTACAGCAGCCCGAGCAGGATCAGGATCGTGATCAGGTTGAACACCGCGCCGGCAGAGTAGGCGAACATCGAGTCGGGCAGCATGATGCTGCTGTCCCAGTCGGCGTCCACCTTGTGCAGCGAGAAGCCGTTCGGCTCGCCGAAGATCCGTGCCACGGAGACGTTGAGCGCCGCGGTGAGCACCCCGCCCAGCAGCACTCCGAGCAGGGCGGTCACCGGGGAGGCGTAGCCCCGCAGGAACGGTTTCCAGCCGTGCGGCTGCTCCTCCCCGGCGCGGAGCAGCAGCCAGGCGACCAGCGCCGCGAGCGCGGCCAGCAGACCGAACTGCACCGTGGTGAGCACGGTGATCGCGCCGAGCAGGCCGTGGGGTGCGGCGTGCCGCGGATCGTCGGGCGCGCCCTCGATCACCCACGGCGAGGCCACCACCCCGGCCAGCAGCACCAGGGCCGAGACCCAGGCCAGGGCCTTGAACGCGGTGGCGAACCGGGCCACGTCGTCGTTGCCGCCCACGGTGTCGCGGTCGGCGACGAACCCGGCCAGCACCACGGCCGCGAGCAGGATGGTGCCGGAGACCGCGATCTGGGCCTTCTGCCAGGGGCCGAGCGCGCTGGTGCATCCGGCCAGGGCCAGCGAGATGGTGGCGAAGGCGGCGGCGATGTGGGTGTTGCGCAGCCGGGCGGCGGCCGCGGCGCCCCGCCAGAAGCCCCGGTCGCGCAGCGTCAGCCGGCCCGAGGGCAGCCGGTCGCGCCGGTTCTCGCCGTCCACCTGCACGCCGGGCGCGTAGCTGCCGCGGCCGGTGCTGAACGCCTCGTAGTGGCTGGCGGTGGATGATCCGGCGTACCAGAGGGCCCCGATCACCGCGGCGACCGCGAGGGTGGCCAGCGACATCCGGGTCGCGGTCGAGGCGTCGGTGTACCAGCGCAGCCACCACCACGAGGTGCCGAGCCGTTCCACACCGTTCTGCCAGGCGATGGTGGAGTGGAAGAGGGTGACCAGGCTGCCGACGAACTGCACGGTCGAGGCCAGGGCCAGCAGCCGGACCACGATCCGGGCCAGGGCGTGGGCGCTGAGCAGACGTCGCCCGCGGCCCTTGGCCGGCCCGGCCGGGAGCATGTAGTAGGCGACGTTGTAGAGCATGAAGGGCAACAGCAGCAGCCAGGACGCCGAGGCCAGGGCCCGGGCCGTGAGACCGCCCCAGACGTAGGCCTCCAGGGGCCAGGGCACCGACGGGCGGCCCACCCCGTCCGGGCTCCAGCGCCGGTAGAACGCCGTCGGCCGGGTGCCGCCCACCTGAAGCACGTGCGGATGTTCCAGGATCACCGGGCCGGTGCTGCCGGAGACCCCGTGGATACGCAGCTCCAGCGGCAGGTCGGGCTCGTCCTCCCATTGCTGGTCGACCAGCGCCCCGGCCCGCGCGGCCTGGGCCGGGCTGGTCAGGTCGTCGCCGTTGTAGCCGTACGGGCTCTGCAGGCCGAGCGAGATCCCTGACACCTGGTGCGCCTCCCCGTCGATTGGCCTACCGGTCACACCCCGGTCACACCTGGGTCTTGCCCGCCTCCACGGCCAGCTGGTCGACCAGGTCGTTCATCTCGTCGCCGGAGTGCCCCTTGACCCAGCGGAACGAGATGTCGCCCCGGTCGCGGAACGCCTCGATCAGGGGTTCCCAGAGGTCCCGGTTGGCCACGGGCTTCTTCTGGCTGTTCACCCAGCCGCGGGCCAGCCAGCCGCGCCACCACTCGTCCCGGAAGCAGTTCACGACGTAGGTGGAGTCGCTGACCACGACGAGCGGGCCCTCCAGCGCCTGGATCGCCCGGAGCGCGGCGCTGACCTCCATGCGCTGGTTGGTGGTCTTCGGTTCCCCGCCGCTGCCCTGCCGGCCGTCTTTCGTGGCCCAGGCCCAGCCGCCCGGCCCGGGGTTCCCGGAGCAGGCGCCGTCGGTCCACACCTCGAGGGCGCCGTCGATCGCGGCCATGTCTGGTTTGCGGGCCTTGGCGGTCTTCGCGGCGCCCTGCTTCGCGGCGATGGTGCCGCCGCCCACCCCGGGCAGCAGTGAGTCGTTCTCGCTGGCCGCCACCGCACAGGTGGAGTGCACCCATTTTCCGCCGGCCTTGGAGATCTCCTCGCCGGGCATGACGCGGCCCGAACACTGGGCGCAGGTGGTGGGGAAGCGGGCGGTCATCGGCATCGAGCCAGTGTAGGGATTCGCCGACCGCACGAATGGGGGACGCCGTGCGCATCTGTTCCTCTGGGGTCACGATGGGTTACGCGGGCCACTGGTGCCGGGCTCTCCCGCCGTTCTCTTCGGTTAACGGAATCTGAACGGGCTTTGTCCGGTTGATGAACAGAGCACGGTGGTCCCGTACGACCGGTCCGACGAAAGGAACGCCCGTGGTAGCGGCAACTCATACCGAGATCGAGATCAAGCTGGACGCCGATCCGGAGTTCGCCCTGCCTGATCTGAGCGCCCTGCCCGGGGTCGCCTCGGTCGGCGCGGCCGATGAGCACCATCTCGAGGCGACCTACCTGGACAGCGAGGACTTCCGGCTGATCCGCGGCGGCACCACGCTGCGCCGCCGCACCGGGGGTAACGACGCCGGCTGGCACCTCAAGCTGAAGCAGCCGGTCAAGGGGACCGACGCCGACAGCCGCCTGGAGATCCACAAGCCGCTGGGCCGGGGCGTGCGTACGGTTCCCGCCTCCCTGCTCGGCCTGGTGCGGGTGCAGCTGCGCGGTGCCCAGGTGTCCCCGGTGGCGCTGATCTCCACCACCCGCACCGTGCGTAATCTCCTCGCAAAAGACGGAACCGTGCTCGCGGAGGTGGCCGACGACCTGGTCTCGGCCCATTCGCTGGGGCACGAGACCATGGTCGTCTCCTGGCGCGAGATCGAGGTGGAGCTCGTCGACGGTGGCCTGGAGCTGCTCGCCGAGGCCCGGGAGCTCCTGCTGGCGCAGGGTGCCCGGCCCTCCGACGTGCATTCCAAGATCAGCCGTGCGCTGGCCGGGCGCCTGCCCGCGGTCGAGCTCGCGGCCGAGGGCCTCGACGACGTGGTGGAGACGGTCGACGATCTCCTCATCGAGCCGCTGCCGCCGAAGAAGAGCGGCAAGAAGAAGGGCGGCCCCGCGGTGCGGACGGTGCGCGTGGAGCGGCCCCGCGAGACCGTGGTGGTGGCTCCGGTGGCCGCCGGTGACGTGGCCCAGGACTACCTGACCGAGCAGTTCGCCCAGCTCGTGGCCATGGACCCGCGGGTGCGCCTGAACACTGACGACGCGGTGCACCAGATGCGGGTGGCCACCCGCCGCCTGCGCACCGCTCTGGCCACCTTCCGGCCGTTCTTCGCCCCGGACGCGGTCACGGCGCTGCGCGAGGAGCTGAAGTGGCTGGGTTCCGACGTGCTCGGCCCGGTGCGCGATGCCGAGGTGATCCGCGAGAAGCTGCTCGCGGACGTGGCCGCGCTGCCCGCCGAGCTGGTGCTGGGGCCGGTGGCCCGGCGCATCCAGCTGGAGATGAGCGCCGAGTACAAGACCGCCCACAAGTCCGCGGTCGCGGAGCTCGACGGCGACCGTTACCTGGCCCTGATCGACGGCCTCGAGGCCTTCGTCGTCGCCCCGCCGTTCAGCGAGCGGGCCAGCAACCCCGCGGCCGACGAACTGCGCAAGGTGGTGCGCAAGGCCGCCGCCCGGGTGGGCGAGCACGTCGACGTGCTCGCCGGGGAGACCGTCGGGAGTCCCGAGCACGACTTCCACCTGCACGAGGTGCGGATCAAGGCCAAGCGCGCCCGCTACGCCACCGAGGCGGCCCGGCCGGTGATCGGCAAGCCGGCCAAGCAGGTCGCGAAGGGTATGGAGGGCATCACCGAGACCCTGGGCAATCATCAGGACGGCGTGGTGCAGAGGCAGTGGCTGCGCGATCTCGGGGTGCGCGCCCACGGCGCGGGCGAGAACGGATTCACGTTCGGTCTGCTGCACGGCCGGATCGCCGGTGCGGCGCAACACGACGAGAATTTGTTCACCACCGCGTGGGACCAGACCCGCGCTGCTCTCGCGGTCTGGCCGGGCTGACGGAAATCTTGCGAAACCACGGGTCGGTGGCCGTAAATCACCGACCGGTGGGGGTCGTCCCGGAAGTATCGAATGGCGGTACCGACAGCAGGCACTTGTAAAGTCGTCGTCGGCACATGCCACTCAGCAGCTCCCGGGAGAGAGACGATGACCACCGACTTGGGCGCGCAGAACCTCACTGCGCTCCTCGACAGCGCTCGGCAGGACTATTCGGAACTGGCCGGTCGCGGCCTGAAGCTCGATCTCACCCGGGGCAAGCCGGCGGCGGATCAGCTGGATCTCGCCGACGAGCTGCTCACGCTGCCCGGCTCGAAGACGCACAAGGCGGCCGACGGCACCGACACGCGAAACTACGGTGGCCTGAACGGTCTGCTGGAGCTGCGCCAGATCTTCGCCGGCCTGCTCCAGGTGCCGGTGGGCCAGCTGCTCGCGGCGGGCAACTCCAGCCTCGAGCTGATGCACGACGCGTTCGTGCAGGCCCTGCTCGGCCAGGTGCCGGGTGCGCAGTCCCGCTGGGCCGACCAGGGCCCGATCAAGTTCCTCGCCCCGGTTCCCGGCTACGACCGGCACTTCTCGATCTGCGAGCGCTTCGGCATCGAGATGATCCCGGTGCCGATGACCGAGACCGGCCCCGACATGGACGTGGTGACGCGTCTGGTCGCGGAGGATGCCTCGATCAAGGGCATCTGGTGCATCCCGAAGTACAGCAACCCCACCGGCACCGTGTACTCCGACGAGACGGTCCGGCAGCTGGCCGAGATGTCCACCGCCGCGCCCGATTTCCGGATCTTCTGGGACAACGCGTACTCGGTGCACCACCTCACCGACGACCGGGTCGAGATCGCCGACCTGCTCGGCCTGGCCACCGCCGCGGGTAACGCCGACCGGGTGTTCGTGTTCGGCTCCACCTCGAAGATCACCTTCGCCGGGGCCGGTGTCGGCTTCTTCGGGGCGTCCGAGGCCAACATCAAGTGGTGGCTGGCCGGCCTGAGCAAGCGTTCCATCGGGCCGGACAAGGTCAACCAGCTGCGTCACGCCACGTTCCTGGGCAGCGCCGAGGGCGTACTGGCGCACATGGAGAAGCACCGCGCCCTGATCGGGCCCAAGTTCGAGGCCACCCTGCGCATCCTGAACGAGCAGCTGGGCGGCACCGGGCTGGCCACCTGGACCGAGCCCCAGGGTGGTTACTTCATCACCCTGGAGGTGCCCGAGGGCACGGCGTCGGACATCGTGGCCCGCGCTGCCGAGATCGGCGTCGTGCTGACCCCGGCCGGTGCCACCCACCCGCTGGGCCAGGACCCGACGGACTCGATCATCCGCGTCGCCCCGACCTTCCCCACCCAGACCGACCTCGAGGCGGCGGTGCTGGCGCTCACCACCTGCGTGAAGCTGGTCGGCTACGAGCAGAAGATCAAGCAGCAGTAACCAACAGTGGACGCGGGGGGCGACGGGAGTCGTCCCCCGTTCTGTTTTGTTCTCAGTCGAGCGAGTCGAGGTCTTCCTGGTTGATGGTGTGCACCTCGCCGAGACCGCTCAGATCCAGGGAACCCATCTCGAACTGGAAGATGTCGGAACCTTCTCCGCTCTGCGCCGTCCGGACCGGCCAGACCAGGTGACTCGTGTCGCCGTCCTCGGTCCGGATCGGGGTCTGCACCACGTAGTCCAGGTTGTCGCGGTCTTGGACCTGTTGCTTCAGGTCGTCACTCCAGACGCTGTTCCCTGTCACCTTCACCCAGGTCACCGGGGCGACAACTGTGCCCTCGTCGAACTTGAGGGAGCCGACCAGCTGTTTCACCCCGGCCGGGACGCCTTCCCCCTCGTCCTTCGGCCCGTGCGAGCGGATGACGGCGAAGAGGACGAGCAGGACGGCCAGCGCGATCAGGCCGATGGTCGGGGTGGTGAGGCGGCGGTTGGGTCTGGAAGGTTCGATGGCCACCGGCGTCACGATAGACGGTGGGTCCGACAGAACAACGGGGGACGATGCTGGTGTGCATCGTCCCCCGGTGTTGCTCTTCTGGCGGTTACTTGGCGAAGTTCACCGTGACCTTGGTGAAGCCCAGCGGCTCCAGCAGGCCCTCAAGCGTGGCCCGGGTGTTCTTCTCGGCCCGCTCCCGCAGCTCGTCGGTCTCCGCGGCGGCCTGCGAAAGGCGCTGTGAGGCCAGCCCGTACAGCACCGACGTCTCCTTCGAGTCGTCGGTGAACGCGCCCTTCACCCGGTCGAACACACCCCGGTCGCGGCTGTAGACGTAGCTGCGGTCGTAGTCGATGGTGGGGTCGCTCATGGTGGGGGCGGGCAGGTTGATCGTGGCCTCGGTGCGGTCGTCGTTCATCACGATCGCGCCCTCACCGAGCTGGCTGAGGTTCACCCCGGCGTCCACCGAACCGGCCGCGATGAACAGCGTGCGCTGCCCGGCCAGGAACGACGGCACCGGCTTGACGTCTTTCTCCACGTCGACGACCAGCTCGTAGTAGCCGCTGGCGGCCTCGAACTGGCCGAGGTCCTGGATCGACTGCAGCACGGCCGGGCCGGAACGGTCGATGGTCTGGTTCGTCACCAGGCCCTTGAACGGGTTCAGCCGGTCGAGCGCGCCCGTGGTCAGGTTCAGCGCGAGTGCGCCGGACACGATCAGCACGGCCACCACCAGCGCGGCCGTCAGGAAGCCGGAGCGCTTCCGCGGCGGCTCGGTCTTGTAGACGATCGTGTCGCCGGTGCGCCTGCCGCCGTCACCGCCGTTGTCCGAGGTCGGGAGCGGCTCGGTCTGCTCCTTGCGGCGCCCCACCAGACCGCGGGGCCGGGGGCCGTCCTCGGCCTTCTCCAGGCCGCCGGCGGGGCTGGCCGTGAGCGGCCGCTCCTGCTCGCCGGAGCCGGTTGCGGACTCTCCGGACACCTCGGACCTGGTCGTTGCCTTCTGCCCCATGACGCCCTCCACCCTCGTGTGTCCGTCCAGTCCGTTTAGTGGCGATTGATCACCTTGTGACGCCCACATGATCGTCTCACTTCAGACGCAGGTGCGCCCATTCAGGTTGCATGCGGGGCGCGTGGTAGCGTGAGAACGCTACTGAGGATCATTCTCAAGTAGCTCCATCGGCACGTGGGTGCAGGCTTTCTCGGAAGGACGGCGTCGTGATGGCGTGGAACGTTGGGCACAAGCGCGGACGGGCACTCGCCCTGGGCACGGCGGGCATGTGTGTACTCGGGCTGACCGCCTGTGGTGGCGGGTCGTCCAGCGGGGGCACCGCCTCGTCGCAGGACGCGCTCAACGTGGTGGCGGTGACCAATGTGTACGGCGACATCGCGGCCCAGGTCGGCGGGGACGCGGTGAAGGTGACCTCGATCATCAGCAGCGCCTCGCAGGACCCGCACTCGTTCGAGGCCGACACCCGTACCCAGCTGGCCGTCTCGAAGGCCGACCTGGTGATCGAGAACGGCGGGCACTACGACGACTTCATGGACCAGCTGATCGAGGCGGCCAAGAGCGACGCCCCGGTGATCAACGCGGTCGAGGTCTCCGGTCTGGAGAGCGCGGAGGAGACCACGGGCACGCAGGACGAGCACGCGCACGGCGAGTTCAACGAGCACGTCTGGTACGACCTGGAGAGCGTCCAGAAGGTCGCTGACCGGATCGCGGCCGACCTGGGCCAGGCCCGGCCCGACCAGGCCGCCACGTTCACGGCCAACGCCAAGGCCTTCAACACCCAGCTCGACGCCGTGATCAAGCTCGAGGACGACGCCAAGACCAAGTACGACGGGCAGGGCGTGGCCATCACCGAGCCGGTGCCGCTCTACCTGCTCGAGCACATCGGCCTGGTGAACAAGACTCCCGAGGCCTTCAGCGAGGCGGTCGAGGAGGGCAACGACATCCCGATCAAGGTGCTCGACGAGACCCTGAAGATCTTCTCCGGCGGTGAGGTCAAGGCGTTCGTCTACAACGAGCAGACCACCAGCGCGGAGACCGAGAAGCTGTTGGCCCAGGCCAAGACCGACGGTGTCCCGACGGTCGGCGTGACCGAGACCCTGCCCGAGGGGGAGGACTACGTGGGCTGGATGACGGCGAACGTCGAGGCGGTAACCTCAGCGCTCGGATGATGAGGGTTTGATGAGTGACATTGAGGACGGCGCACAGCTCGTGCGCCTGAGCGGCGCCGCACTCGGGTTCGACGCGGGCGAGCCACTCTGGGAAGCCCTGGACCTGACCGTCCGGCCCGGCGAGTTCGTCGCCGTGCTCGGCGCGAACGGTTCCGGCAAGACCACCCTGCTGCGCTGCCTGCTCGGGATGCAGCCGCTGTCGGCCGGCACGATCAGCGTGCTCGGCAAGTCACCGACCGCCGCCCGGCGCGAGGTCGGCTACGTGCCGCAGCAGCGCCGCTTTGATCCCCTGACCCCGGTACGGGCCCGTGACCTGGTCGGTTACGGGTACGACGGGCACCAGTGGGGTCTGCCCGTACTGAGCCGCCGGCAGCGGCGCGAACGCATCGACGCCGCCCTCGCCGAGGTCGGGGCCACCCGGTTCGCCGACGCCCCGGCCTCCCGGCTCTCCGGCGGTCAGCAGCAGTTGCTGCGGATCGCCCAGGCGCTGGCCTGCGACCCGCGGCTGCTGCTCTGCGACGAGCCGCTGCTCTCGCTCGACCTGCACCACCAGCGTGAGGTGTGTGCCGTGGTGGACCGCCGCCGGCGCGACCACGACACCGGCGTCGTCTTCGTCACCCACGAGATCAACCCGGTGCTGCCCTACGCCGACCGGGTGCTCTACCTGGCCGGCGGCCGGTTCACGATCGGCCCGGTGGACGAGGTGATGACCTCGCAGACCCTGACCCGGCTGTACGGCTCGCCCGTCGACGTCCTCAAGGTGCGCGGGCAACTGGTGGTGGTCGGGATCCCCGACCACCCCGTCCACCATTCGTCTTCCGAGCCCCACGACGAGCCCCACGACGAGCCCCACGACGAGGCCCCTGAAAGCGCAGGCCCATCGTGAGCTGGGACAAGGTCTTCAACTTCACCGACTACAGCGAGCTGCTGCCCCTGGTGCACAACTCGCTGCTGGCCGGTCTGATCCTCGGCATCGTCGGCGGTCTCATCAGCACCTTCGTGGTGATGCGCGACCTGCCCTTCGCCGTGCACGGCATCAGCGAGCTGTCGTTCGCCGGGGCCTCGGGATTCCTGCTGCTCGGCCTGAACGTGGTGGCCGGGTCGCTGGTCGGATCGCTCGGCGCCGCGATCCTGATCGGCCTGCTCGGTGTGCGGGCCCGCGACCGCAACTCCTGGATCGGCGTGCTGATGCCGTTCGGGCTGGGTCTGGGCGTGCTCTTCCTGGCGCTCTACGAGGGCCGTGCCGCTAACAAGTTCGGCCTGCTCACCGGCCAGATCGTGGCCATCGACACGCCCGCGCTGTCCTGGCTGGCGGTGATCTCGGTGATCGTGGTCGTGGTGATGCTGCTGATCTGGCGTCCGCTCTCCTTCGCCAGCACCGACCCCGAGGTGGCGCAGGCCCGCGGCATCCCGCTGGGCCCGCTCTCGCTGCTCTTCATGGTGCTGCTGGGTCTCGTCGTGGCGATGTCGGTGCAGGTCGTCGGTGCTCTGCTGGTGCTGAGCATCGTGGTCACCCCGGGTGCCGCCGCCGTGCGTCTGGCCTCCACCACCGCCGGCGCGACCGTGCTGAGCATCCTGTTCGCCACCGTCTCGATGATCGGGGGCATCCTGCTCGCCCTCGGCAGCAGTGTGCCGATCAGCCCCTACGTCACCACCATCTCCTTCGCGATCTACCTGGCCTGCCGGCTGATCGCCGCCGCCCGGGGCCGCAGCCGGGTGTTCTAGTTTTTCCGGCCCGGCCGGGTATCCGGCTGTCTTTTTGCACCGGCGAGTACCCAAAGTAGACGATTGTGGACATAATCCCTGTGTCGAGGTAGCCACGCCCCCGGGCGAGGTTGCTGGAACAGCCGACGGGAACGCTCACTGCCGACCTCCCGCGACTTCGACCCGCGGGCCAGAGCGGATGGTCACCTGGCGAGTTCCGGGCACGTACGAGGAGGGTCCATATGAACGAGTTCAAGGCAACGGCATATGTCAAGGCTGCGGGCGTCGTAACGGCCGTCGTCACCCTCGCAGTGCTGGTGGGCGCTTCAGACAAGTGGGGCTGAGCGCGGTCAGCTGAATCCGTACGTCCGCGCCTCCCCGGTCGGGTCAGTACCGGGGAGGCGCCACGGGAAGCAGGGGCGGTATGACGGACACCGGATCCGGCGTGGCGCACCCACGGGTGACACCGCTCGGCCTCTTCGTCGCCGGGGTCATCGTGGCGGCTCTACCCATCCTCGTCTGGTCGCTGGCGGCGCTGCTGTTGCAGCCCCGGCAGTTCGGCGTCGACCGCCTGGTGATCATCTTCCTGCTGCTCGGCGTGATCATCGGCGAGCTGACCTCGGTCGAGGTGGTGCTGCAAGACAGCCGCACCTACCTGATGACGCTCTCCACCACGTTCATCGTGGCCCTGATCTTCGCGGCCCCGCTCGGTCTGGTGATCCTGGCCCAGTGCGTGCCGCTGCTCATCGACGACCTGAAACAGGGGCGGCACTGGTCCCGGCCGGTGTTCAACCTCGGGCAGTACGTGCTGGCCGTGGCGGCCGGCCGCTGGATCTTCAGCCTGGTCGCCCATCAGTCGTTCTTCGTGCCCGAGCACTTCCAGCGCGACGACGTGGGCCCGGCTATCCTCGCCTCCGGGGCCTACTTCCTGGTCAACAACGGCCTCGTCGTGACGGTGATCGCCCTGGCCAGCCGGCGGATCGAGGGTGCCCGCCTGTGGATCGACGTGCGCCAGAACATCACCACCTGGGGCCCCATGGTGGCGATGGCCCCGATCTGCCTGGCCGTCACCAACTTCTCGCTCTGGCTCGTGCCGCTGGTGCTGATGCCCGTCATCGCGGTGCACCAGATCTCCAAGCTGGCCCTGGAGCATCGTCACAGCGCCCAGCACGATGCCCTCACCGGTCTGCCCAACCGTTCGTTCTTCCTGCTCCAGCTCGACCGGATGCTCGCCGAGAAGGCGGCCGGTGAGCCCGTGCTCGGCGTCATGTTCATCGACCTCGACCACTTCAAGGAAATCAACGACACCCTCGGCCACGAAGCCGGCGACGCCCTGATCTGCGACATCGGCCGGCGACTGCGCTCGGCCATGACCGACGACGTGACGGTGGCCCGGCTCGGCGGCGACGAGTTCGCCGTGCTCACCCGCCTCTCCTCCGCCGATCCCCTGACCGAGGCCAGTGACCTGGCCGGGAAGCTCACGGCCACCCTCGACGACCCGGTCAGCGTGGCCGGCATCCGGCTGGAGGTGCGGGCCAGCATCGGGATCGCCCTGGCCCCGCAGCACGCCCGCAGCAGCGCCGACCTGCTCGCCAAGGCCGACATCGCGATGTACCTGGCCAAGGGCAACGGGGGCGGGGTGGCCGTCTACGACCCGAGCAAGGACGAGAACACCACCGAGCGCCTGCTACTGCTCACGCAGCTGCACGACGCCCTGGCCGACGACCAGCTCACCGTCTACTACCAGCCGAAGTGCGACGTACGGTCCGGCCGGGTGGTCGGCGCCGAGGCTCTGGTGCGCTGGCAGCACCCGCACCGCGGCCTGCTGGGCGCCGACCAGTTCATCCCGATCGCCGAGACCACCGAGCTGATCACCCAGCTCACCCTGGTCGTGCTGGAGCAGGCCATCAGCCGCACCCGGGTCTGGCTGGACCAGGGCCGGCACCTGGGCGTGGCCGTCAACCTCTCGGTGCGGCACCTGGCCGACGTGCGCCTGCCCGAGCAGGTCGACTCCCTGCTCAAGCGCTACTGCGTGCCTCCCGCCCTGCTCACGCTCGAGGTCACCGAGAACACCGTGATGACCGACCCGCACCGGGCCGTGGCCGTGCTGGCCATGCTGCGGGCCGGCGGGGTGCGCATCGCCATCGACGACTACGGCACCGGCTATTCGTCCCTCGCCTACCTCAAGCGCCTCTCGGTCGACGAGCTGAAGATCGACCGCAGCTTCATCACCGGCATGACCAGCGACGACAACGACCAGATCATCGTCCGGTCGACCATCGACCTGGGCCACAACCTCGGCCTGCGGGTAGTTGCGGAAGGGGTCGAGGACATCGAGAGCTGGCGCCATCTACAGGTTCTCGGATGTGATGTGATCCAGGGATTCACCGTGCAGGCGCCGCTGTCCGCCACCGAGTTCGACGCCTGGCTCACCGACTGGGAGTCGCACCGCCGGGAGCACGTGGTCGGTGGTCTGGCCGGGGCCCGCCCGGTGACCGTGGGGACGGTGGAACGGCTGGGAGCGCCCACCCCGCTGCCGATCCGCGAGAGTCGTGACGCTCGGGAGGAGAAGCCCGCATGATCGTGGGCGTCGTGGCTCTCCTTCTGGTGCTGGCTGTTCCCTTGACCGGCGGCAGTTTCCAGCGGCTGGGCGAGATCCCCGTACGCGGCTGGGTCCTGCTGCCGATCGCCCTGCTGCTCCAGGTGCTGCTCTTCTCGGTGCTCTCGGATGTGCCCGCCTGGCTGGGATTTCCGGTGCACCTGCTGACCTACGCACTGGCTGCGGTATTCCTGTGGCTGAACCGCGCGGTCCGTGGCGTACCCCTGATCGCCCTCGGCGCGGCGCTGAACGGAGTGACGATAGCCCTGAACCACGGCACGCTACCGGCCTCCGAATGGGCGGTCCGAACGGCAGGACTGCCTGCTGACAAGGGTTTTTCGAACTCCGGCATGCTGGAGAACCCGACCCTGCCCTGGCTCGGTGACATCTTCGCCATCCCCAGTGGGCTCCCCTTCGCCAACGTCTTCAGCGTGGGCGACATCCTCGTCCTGGCCGGTGTGGCGGTCCTGGTGCTGGCGAACAGCCACTCGAAAGAGCCCGCAAAAAGCCAAAATTAAGGACGACGTGCAGGGCTCCAGGGGCCCCTTTCCCCGAGCCGACCGCCCGTCCCCAGTTTCCTGATCAGGCAAACCATCCCCGGGCAACCTCGCCGCCCCCGATGCGCTCAATCTTCGTTTCGTCCCCGATTGCTCTGATGCTGTCCCGCTCTGATTACTCAGCGTTAGAGGGGCCTCTTTTTTCGGCCCTCCGCCACCATCCCCGGGCGGCTTCTTGCGCAAGAGATGCAAGCTGCTTGCGCCGGGGCGTACTCTTCTTGCTGTGACGCGACGACTGGCCGAGGTGGCGAAGAAGGTCGGCGTCAGCGAGGCCACTGTCAGCCGGGTGCTCAATGGGCGGCCCGGGGTTTCCGAGGCCACGCGGCGCTCGGTCCTCGCCGCGCTCGACGTGCTCGGTTACGAGCGGCCCACCCAGTTGCGTGGTGAGCGGGCGCGGCTGGTCGGGCTCATCCTGCCCGAGCTGCAGAACCCGATCTTTCCTGCATTCGCCGAGGTTCTGGCCGGGGGCATCGTGCACCGCGGGCTCACCCCGGTGTTGTGCACCTGCTCGGCGGGCGGGATGAGCGAGCCGGCCTACGTCGAGATGCTTCTGGAGAAGCAGGTTTCCGGGGTGGTGTTCTTCGGTGGGGCCTCCAGTGAGGCCGACGCCGCGCATGATCACTTCGAGCAGCTCGAGAACCGCGGCATTCCGGTGGTTCTGATGAACGCAGCGATCGAAGGTCTCGACTTCCCGACGGTTTCGACCGACGACACGGCGGCGGTCGGTCTGGCCTTCGCCCACCTGCGGTCGCTGGGGCACGAGCGCATCGGCCTGGTGCTCGGGCCTCCCGACCACGTGCCGTCACGGCGCAAGATCGAGGCCTTCGGCAAGCTGGTGGCCGGGGCCGGCCTGGAGAGTGAAGGCCTGGTCGAGCACACCATGTTCACCGTCGAGGGCGGTCAGCTGGCGGCCTCCATGCTGGTCGAACGAGGCGCGACCGCAGCTATTTTCGCCAGTGACATCCTTGCGCTCGGCGGGGTGAAGGCGGTGCGTCGGGCCGGGCTGCGGGTGCCCGACGACTTCTCCGTGGTCGGCTTCGACGACTCGTTCCTGATGAACTGCACCGACCCGCCGCTGAGCACCATCCGCCAGCCGATCGAGTCAATGGGCCGGGCCGCTCTCACCCTCCTGATCAACCAGATCGAGGGCGGCATGACCATGGACCGGGAACTGCTCTTCGAGCCCGAACTGGTCGTGCGCTCGTCCACCGGAGCCGTCCCCCGTCGCTGACCCCACCCCTTCGTGATCAGGCCAAGGGTCCCCAGAGTTCTGGAACTCCGAGTCCGGCAAGTTCTGGAAATCCGGGGACACCTGGCCTGACCACGGAAGGCTGGGGGGTGGCGGGCTGCGGCCGCAGATTGCGCAAAGCCGACAACGTTGCCGTGACTCAGTGTGTTTCTACGGCCTGATGTCGAGTATTTGCACTCAAAAATCAGGCTATTGCAAAAGGTTGTGGCCGACCTTACGGTGATCGCAGCTCGAGGCCCTCCGGCCCTGAGCGCAGTTCCCGATCCCGGTCACAGCGTCGTTGCCCGGTACTCCGGCGCCTGTTGCCGTCTGCCGCGCCTCTGGCGCAGGAGGTAGGCGCCGCGTGCACACCCGAACCGACCCTGCGTGGTGGCGCAATGCCGTCATCTACCAGGTCTACGTGCGCAGTTTCGCCGACGCGAACGGCGACGGGGTGGGCGATCTGGAGGGGGTGCGGTCGCGGCTGACGTATCTGGCTGATCTCGGGGCGGACGCGATCTGGTTCACCCCCTGGTACCCGTCGCCGATGGCCGACGGGGGCTATGACGTGGCCGACTACCGCGACATCGAGCCACGTTTCGGTAGCCTCGAACAGGCCGAGCGGTTGATCACAGAAGCCCGTGACCTGGGGCTGCGCACCATCGTCGACATCGTGCCCAACCATCTGTCGAGCGTCCACCCGTGGTTCGAGGAAGCCCTGGCGGACGGGCCCGGCTCGCCGGCCCGGGAACGGTTCTGGTTCCGGCCGGGGCGGGGCAAGAACGGTGACGAGATGCCGACCCACTGGGTGTCGAGCTTCTCGGGCGACACCTGGACCCGCACGGTGAATCCGGACGGCAGTCCGGGGGAGTGGTACCTGCATCTGTTCACGCCCCAGCAGCCCGACCTGAACTGGTCGAATACCCAGGTCAGGGCCGAACACGAAGACGTTCTGCGGTTCTGGTTCGACCGTGGGGTGGCCGGGGTTCGCATCGACTCGGCGGCCATGCCGGTGAAGGATCCGCTGCTGCCCGAGGTGCCGGCCCGGCCCGGGCCGGGCGAGCATCCGTTCATCGACCGGGACGAGCTGCACGACATCTACCGGGGATGGCGGGCGGTCGCCGATTCCTACGACGACGAGCGCATCCTGGTCGGGGAACTGTGGCTGGACGACGCCCGGCGCTTCGCCCGCTATCTGCGGCCCGACGAGATGCACACGGCGTTCAACTTCGACTTCATGACCCGGCCCTGGGAGGCCAAGGAGCTGCGGGCCTCGATCGAGACCACGCTGGCCGCCCACGAACCCGTCCACGCCCCGGCCACCTGGGTACTTTCGAATCACGACGTGACCCGGCCGGTCACCCGCTACGGCCGGTCCGACTCGTCGTTCGCCTTCGCCGCGAAGCGGTTCGGGACGCCGTCGGACCCGAAGCTGGGTCACCGCCGGGCCCGGGCGGCGGCGTTGCTGACAGCGGCGCTGCCCGGAAGCCTCTACATCTACCAGGGCGACGAGCTGGGCCTGCCCGAGGTGGAGGACATCCCGCTCGACAAGCTCCAGGACCCCATGCATTTTCGTTCCGGGGGAGTGGATCCCGGCCGGGACGGCTGCCGGGTCCCGCTGCCGTGGACCACGGCGAATACCGGCGCCGGGGAGGGGGCCCACGCGGAGCCCTGGCTCCCACCGCCGGCGATCTGGCCCGGTCTGAGTGTGGAGGCGCAGCAGCACGACCCGCAGTCGATGCTCGCCCTCTACCGGGAGATGCTCCGTCTGAGGCGATCCGAAACCGATCTGGAGAACGACCAGCTCAGCTGGCTGGCCGCGTCCTCAGGTGTGATCGCTTTTCGCCGGGGCACCCAGTTCGCCTGCGTGGTGAACCTGGGCGCCGAAGCCACACCCTTGCCCGATCAGGCCCGGCTACTCCTGGCCAGTGGACCTCTCGACGGCGATCAGGTCCCGCCCGACACCGCCGTCTGGCTACATCTGCCCATGGTGAAAATCGAGGAGTGACAATGATGTCCATTCGATCGACGACAGCACTGACCATCGCCGGTCTGGCCGGTCTCGGCCTGCTGACCGCGTGCGGAGGTGATTCCGACAGCGACGAGGGGGCCAGTGGCAAGGTCTCGATCACGGTGGCGAGCGACGCCGGGCTGACCCCCGAGGCGATCAGCTCGTACGACCAGCAGATCGCGACCTTCCGGAAGAAGTACCCGAACATCGAGGTGAAGCGCGAGGAATACACCTGGACCGGGCCGACCTTCGCGGCGAAGCTGGCCGGGGGCACCCTGCCCGACGTGTTCACCCTGCCGTTCACCGACGGCCGCACGCTGATCGCCCGCCGGCAGGTGGCCGACATCAGTGACGAGATCTCGAAACTGCCCTACGCCAACAGTTTCAACCCGAACGTGGTGGCGGCCGGAAAGAGTGACGACGGTTCGGTCGAGCTGGTACCCATTGCGGCGTACGGCCAGGCGCTGCACTACAACCGCGCGCTGTTCGAGGAGGCCGGGCTCGACCCGGACAAGCCGCCGACGACCTGGGCCGAAATTCGCTCGGCGGCCGATCAGATCGCCGAGAAGACCGGGCAGGCCGGGTACGCGGTGATGACGAAGGGCAACACCGGTGGCTGGATCCTGTCGACCGAGGCCTACGCGATGGGTGGGCGCATGACCCAGGCGAACGGTGATGAGCAGAAGGCCACGGTGGACAACGCCGGGGCCAAGGAGGCCCTGAGGCTGGTGCAGGACATGCGCTGGCAGGACGACTCGATGGGCTCGAACTTCGGCTACGACTGGAACGGGATCAATCAGGCGTTCGCGGCGGGCAAGATCGGGATGTTCGTCACCGGCGGCGGGACCTACGACAACCTGGTGTCCCAGAACGAGATCAAGCCCGACGACTACGGACTCACCGTGCTGCCGCTGGAGGGCGCGGACGCCGGGGTACTGGGTGGCGGCACGCTGGCGGCGGTCAGTGTGAAGGCCGACGACGCGGAGAAGGCGGCCGCGGTGAAGTGGATCGACTTCTTCTACATGCAGAAGCTGATCACCCAGGAAGGTGCCGTGCGCGATGCGCAGAACCGGCAGACCGACAAGCAGCCCGTCGGCACCCCGCAGCTTCCGGTGTTCGACCAGGCCACCGAGCAGAAGCGGCTGGAGTGGATCAAGAGTTACGTGGATGTGCCGCTGGAGCAGATGACGAACTACACCAGTGCCGCGTTCCAGCAGCCTCTGGTGCCCGAGCCTCCGGTGGCCACGCAGGATCTCTACGCCGCGCTCGACCCGGTGGTGCAGAAGGTCCTGACCGACAGGAACGCGAACGTGGACGAACTGTTGTCCCAGGCCAACTCCGAGGTGCAGAACGTGCTGGACCGGGGCTGAGGGATGAGCGTGATCGACCGTCCGGTGGTGCCCGCCACGGCCAGGAAGGTTCCCGCCAGGAAGGTTCGGGGCAACGGTCTCGCCACCGTCGTCTTCCTGCTGCCCATGCTCGTCGCGTTCGGGGTGTTCAGCTGGTTCCCGATCGGGCGGGCGCTGGTGATGAGTGTGCAGCAGACCAACCTGGTGACCCCGGCCACGTTCGTCGGGGTGGACAACTACGTCTATGTGCTGCACGACCCCGACCTCTGGACGGCGATCCGTAACACCGGCTATTTCGCGGGTCTGGCGCTGGTTTTCGGCTATCCGATTCCGCTGCTGCTGGCGGTGCTGATGAGCGAGGTCCGGCGCTGGCGGGGTGTCTACACGGCGCTGGCCTACCTGCCGGTGGTGGTGCCGCCGGTAGTGGCCGTGCTGCTCTGGAAGTTCTTCTACGACGGGGGCCCGACCGGGGTCTTCAACACCGTGCTGGGCTGGATCGGGCTGGGGCCGTACCCGTGGCTGAACTCCTCGTCGCTGGCCATGCCCTCGCTGGTGCTGGAGGCCACCTGGGCGGCGGCGGGCGGCACGGTCATCATCTACCTGGCGGCCCTGACGGCGGTGCCGCCGGAGCTCTACGACGCGGCCGAGGTCGACGGGGCCTCGATTCGGCAGAAGGTCTGGCACGTCACGCTTCCCCAGCTGCGGGGCGTGCTGCTGGTCACGATGATCCTGCAGCTCATCGGTACCGCGCAGGTCTTCCTCGAGCCGTACCTGTTCACCGGTGGCGGCCCGTCGAAGGCCACGCTGACCCTTCTGCTGCTGGTCTACGACTACGCGTTCGGGTCCAGCCTGAGCGGTGACTTCGGCGCCGCGACGGCCCTCAGCGTGATGCTCGCGGTGGTGCTGGCTCTGCTTTCGGCTCTCTACTACCGTCTCACCCGATCGTGGAGCCAGTCATGACGGACCAGCCGGATCGCGGCATCATCTCGAGCAACGAGCGCCGTAAACCTTGGATACGAAAGACGCTCACACTGACGGAAGTGGGCCTGCTGGGTTCGCTGGTGGTCATCGGACTGGGGCCGTTACTGTGGTTGGCGAAGGCCGCGACCACCCCGACCCGCGACACGCTGAGGGAGCCGATGGCCCTGTGGCCGAACGGTTTCGACATTGCGAACCTGGCCACGGCCTGGAACCACGAGCACCTCGACCGGTATTTCCTGAACACCCTGGCGGTCGCTGGTGGTTCGTGGGCCAGTCAGCTCCTGGTGGCCACCACGGCGGGCTACGCACTGTCGGTGCTCCGGCCCCGCTACGGAAAGCTGATCACCGGGCTGGTACTCGGCACGATGCTGGTGCCGGCGGTGGTGCTGCTCGTGCCCCTCTACCTGACCGCGCTGGACGTGCCCGGGCTGCACATCTCGCTGATCAACTCGTGGTGGGCGGTCTGGCTGCCGGCCGCGGCCAGCCCGTTCAACGTCATCCTGGTCAAGCGGTTCTTCGACAACCTGCCCCGGGAGGTGTTCGAGGCCGCCATGGTCGACGGGGCCGGGCCGTTCCGGTTGTTCTGGTCGATCGTTCTGCCCATGTCCCGTCCGATTCTCGGCGTGGTGTCGGTGTTCGCGGTGGTGGCGGCCTGGAAGGACTTTCTCTGGCCGTTGCTCGTGCTACCCGATCCGGGCAAACAGCCGCTCTCGGTGCGTTTGCCCATCCTGGCCGAAACTATCCAGTTGGATGTACTTCTGGCCGCTTTGTTCATCTCGACCCTGATTCCGGTGGTTCTGTTCCTGGTCTTTCAGGGATTCTTCCTGCGCGGGGCCGGGCTGAGTGGCGCGGTGAAGGGCTGAGCCTAGGCTCGGCGCAGGTCTTCATCTGGAGGTAGGAACGTGCCCAGGCTCACTGTGACCAGCGATGTCGAGAACGCCGAACTGCACTACACCGACCAGGGATCCGGCAGCCCGGTGGTGCTCATCCACGGCTGGCCGCTGTCCGGCCGCTCCTGGGAGAACCAGGTGCCCGCCCTGATCGCCGCCGGCTACCGGGTGATCACCTACGACCGAAGGGGATTCGGGGAATCGTCGCAGCCCTGGAACGGGTACGAGTACGACACCTTCGTCGCCGACCTGAACGCTCTTCTCACGGCGCTCGACCTGAACGGGGTGACGCTGGTCGGGTTCTCCATGGGGGGTGGTGAGGTGGCCCGGTACATCGGCACCTACGGCACCGGCCGGGTGGCCCGGGCCGTCTTCGCCGGGGCCGTGCCGCCGTACCTGTACAAGACCGACGGCAATCCGGACGGTGGTCTGGACGACGCGACCATCAAGCAGTTCCAGGACGGGGTGGTCACCGACCGCCTGGCGTTCCTGGAAGGGTTCGTGGACACGTTCTTCAGCGTGGACGGCAAGTCTCTGGTGAGCGACGCGCAGCAGCAGTACGCCCGGCAGATCGCGGCCTTCGCCTCGCCCAAGGGCACTCTGGAGTGCATCCTGGCGTTCGGCACGACCGATTTCCGCGACGACGTCGCCAAGATCGACGTGCCCACGCTGGTCATCCACGGCGACAGCGACTCGATCGTGCCGTTCGAGGTGAGCGGGAAGCGGATGGGGGAAATCGTGCCCGGTGCTCAGGTCCACGTGATCAAGGGTGGTCCGCACGGGATGAACGCCACTCACCCCGCCGAGTTCAACGAGGCTCTGCTGGCTTTCCTGGAGAAGTAGCGGTCAGACGGGAACGCGCGGCGTCACCACGCTGGGGTACCGCTCCAGCCAGGTGACGAAGGCGTCCTTGGGCAGCGGCGTGGCGAACAGGTACCCCTGCGCCTCGTCGCAGCCCAGGTCGCCCAGCTTGGCCAGGGTGTCCGGGTCTTCCACACCCTCGACGAGCAGCCGCATCCCGAGCCGGTGCGCGATCTGGGCGGTGCCGGCCACGATCGCGGCGGTGCGCTCGTCGTGCAGGATGCGCTGCGTGAAGGTGCGGTCGATCTTCAGCTCGGTCGCCGGGATGTCGTTCAGGTAGCTCAGCGACGAGTACCCGGTGCCGTAGTCGTCGATGCTGATGGCGAAACCCCGCTCGGCCATCGCCCGGATCATGGTGCCGGCCAGCTGGGGGTCGGCCATGAAGCCGGTCTCGGTGATCTCCATGACGAACTGCGAGGGGTCGATGTCCCGCTCGAGCACGTCGTCGAGGATCTCCAGCAACCGGGGCTCGGCGAGGAAACCGGCCGAGAGATTGACCGACACCCGCAGCGGCCGGCCCGCGGCCCGCCAGCGCTGCCACTGAGTGACCGACTCGTGCAGCACCCGTTCGGTGAGGATGCCCATCAGGCCCTGGTTCTCGACCAGGTCGATGAACCGGGAGGGGCCCAGCAGGCCGTGCCGCGGGTGCTCCCAGCGGGCCAGGGCCTCGGCCCCGACCACCTGGTCGTCGCCGATCCGCACCTGGGGCTGGAAGAACACCCGGATCTGCTCCGCGACCGCGGCCGGCTGGGAGAACGTCCACTGCATGTCCTCGGCCAGCTCCAGCTCTTCCTGCGCCGCGGCATCCAGGTCCGGGTCGTAGCGGCCGACCCCGGCCCCGGCGTTCTTGGCCCGGTACATCGCCACGTCGGCGCGGCGCATCAGCTCGACGCCGGGCATGCCGGGCTCGTTCAGGGCCACCCCGACGCTGGCGTAGACCCGCAGGGGCCTCCCGTCCAGGCTGCGGTACGTGGCCCCGGCCTCGACCAGGTCGTGCGCGGTCTGCTCGACGTGGCCGACAGCGGCCCCGGTGAGCAGCACGGCGAACTCGTCACCACCGAGCCGGGCCAGCAGACAGCCGGGCGGTACGTGCCGGGCGAAGCTGGTGCTGACGTCCTGCAGCAGCCGGTCGCCGACGGAGTGCCCGTAGCGGTCGTTGATCAGCTTGAACCGGTCCAGGTCGATGAGCAGCAGCGCGACCGGGGCGTTCTGGGCCAGGCCCTGTTCGATGGCCGTCACCATGGCCCGGCGGTTGGCCGCACCGGTGAGCTCGTCGGTGCGGGCCTCCTGCCGGGCGCGGGCCAGCACGGCCAGGTCGCGCACCACGGTGACGAACCGGTAGCAGGCGCCCAGCGCCGCGGCGGCGGCCAGGCCCGTGATGAGAACGCTCTGCTCGCTCGACAGGGCCTGCTGGATCAGCACGAACAGGCCGGCCGTCAGCACGGTCAGGGCGCTGGCCGTGGTGGTCTCGGTCATCGCGGGCAGCAGTTCGGTGCGGTCGGCCGGTCGCTGGTGGGCCAGGCCGATCAGCGCCGCGGCGACCAGGATCAGCCCCTGGGTGGCGGCGGCCCCGTGGGCCTGCGGACCGGTGCTCAGCACCAGCGGGGCCAGCGCCACCACCAGCGGGGTGGCCATGGCCCCGGTCAGCAGCCAGGCGCGGGCGTCGGAGGCGAGCCCGGTGAGGTTGGCGATGGCGACCGCCGAGCCGAACAGCACCACTCCGGTGCCGATCAGCGCGTACCCGGCCTCGGTGCGCCAGTAGCCGGTCGGGTCGTCGGCCAGGACCGGCTGGTGCACGGCATTGGCGATGGCGACCACGACCATCCAGGCGCCGACGCCGTTGAGGATGTCGTTCGGGTCGGCGAGGGCGGTGCGTTCCTGCTTCCAGCGCACCAGGCCGTGGTAGAAGAACGGCCCGGCGGCAATGCATCCCACGGTGAACACGACCCAGCCGAGGTCGGTGCCGGCGAGGTAGGGGCCGTGCGCGAGCAGGGCGGCGCCCTGCCCGGCGAACACGGCCACGGTCAGGATCAGCGCGCCCAGCAGCAGGTAGCGCCAGGCCTGGATCTCGTTCGCCCCGGCCTCGTCCTGGCGCCGGTTGCGCCGCAGGAGTACCCCGGTGACCACGGCGAGATAAGCCGCGAGCAGGCAGTTGACGGCCTCGGCGAGCGCGAACGGGGCATTGGCGGTGGCGGCTACCGCTCCGAGGGCGCCCAGCAGGGTGAGGGCGGACAGGATCAGCCCGATGATCGAGGCACGGCGGATCCATCGCCCGGCTCCGGTGGCGTACCGGGGCTGCGTCACATCTCTCCATCGGTCACGGGTACAGGCGTCTGACGGTTCTGGTTCGCGCTCACCCGTCCGGCACCCGTCGGGCCGCGTACCTTCGCTGGACAGTGTGCAAGGTGATGACCCGTCATGTGGTCGAGATGGCTGTGAATCATGAGATGGGAGGATGTATACGTGAACACCGCCGACCGGATTCTCGTGGTGGACGACGATCCCGGGATCGGTGAGCTGCTGGTCTCCGCCCTCGGCTTCGCCGGCTTCGCGGTCACGGCGGTCTCGGATGCCGCGGACGCCCTGAAGATCATCACCGCCGGCGAGGCCGACGCGATGGTGCTCGACGTGATGATGCCGGGCATCGACGGGTTCGACCTGCTCCAGCTGCTGCGCGCCAAGGGCGACCGGCTTCCGGTGCTGTTCCTGACGGCCAGGGATGCGGTCGAGGACCGGGTGCGTGGGTTGCGTCTGGGGGCGGACGACTACGTCACCAAGCCGTTCAGCGTGGTCGAGGTGGTGGCCCGGCTGGAGGCACTGCTGCGGCGGGCCCGCCCGGACGCACCGGAGCCGGACGACGGCCGGCTGCGCCTGGCCGACCTCGAGCTGGACGACCAGGTGCACCGCGTGACCCGCGGTGGTGAGCCGATCCACCTCTCTCCCACCGAGTTCCGGCTGCTGCAGTACCTGCTGCTGAACGCCGGGCGGGTGCTCTCCAAGGCCCAGATCCGGCAGCACGTCTGGCAGTACGACTTCGGTGGCGACTCGGGCGTGGTCGAGCGGTTCGTCAGCAACCTGCGCCGCAAGGTGGACGACGGGCGGGAGCCGATGATCCACACCGTGCGCGGATTCGGGTACTCCATCCGGGACCCCGCAGCATGAGGCTGTGGCCGGTCAGTATCCGCGGTCGCCTGGTCGGGGCCGTCGTCCTGACCATGGCCGGGGTCCTTGCGGGCAGCGCGGCGGCCACCGCCTGGGGCCTGAATTCCTATCTGGACGAACGGGTCTCGACTCGCATGGAGAACGTGCGCGGACAGATCCAGCGGGTCGTGGCGCTGAATGTGGCCAACGGTGGCGATCTCGTCGTGAACCAGCAGCAGCTCGATCTGCTGCTCGGCGACAACAACAACGGCCTGATCCTCGTGGTCGACGGCAAGACCGGTCTCGCCGTCGACCTGCCGGACGTGCCCGCGCAGCAGCTGATCGAGACGGCTTCGGCCTCGCCCGGCCGGGTGGTGTTCATCGACGGCGACGACCCGGTGGCCACCCTGGCACTGCCGACCAAGGGTCTGAGATTTCGCATCGGGGCGGGAAGCGCGGTGGTCGAGGTCGATTCGCTGGTGCTCGCCGTCAGCCGGGCCGACGACCAGCAGACCGTGCACCGCCTGATCCGCATCGGGCTGCTGGTGAGCCTGATCGCGATGGCCCTGCTCGCGGTGCTGGTGGCCCTGATCGTGCGCGCCGGGCTGCGTCCGCTGACCGAACTGGCCTCGGCCGTGCAGGCAGTGGGGCGGGGCGAACGGGATCCGGACACCATCCCGATGCAGGGCAGCACCGAGACCGGGCAGGTGGCCCGCGCGGCCCGCGACGCCTTCACCGCCCGGACCCGCGCCGAGGACCGGCTGCGCACGTTCGTCGCCGACGCCTCGCACGAACTGCGCACCCCGCTCACCAAGATCGGGGGCTGGGTGGACCTGTACCTCCAGGGTGGTCTCGGTGGTGAGGCCGGGACCCAGGCGGCGATGGAGAAGGTCGAGGCCGAGACCGGCCGGATGGGCCTGCTGGTGGAGGAACTGTCGCTGCTGGCCCGACTGGACGCCCAGGTGCCCCTGGACCTGGAGGGCCTCGACCTGCGTCCTCTGGTGGAAGAAGTGCTCGACGACGCCCGGGTGGTGTCGGCCGGTCGTCTCTTCACCCGGCACGTCCCGGCGGAACCCGTGACGGTGCAGGGCGATCCGGAGCGCCTGCGGCGGGTTCTGCGCAACCTCGTCGGCAACGCCGTGCAGCACACCCCGCCGGGCACCGGGGTCGAGGTGTCGGTCCGGGCAGAGGACGAGGTGGTCACCGTCGCGGTCAGCGACCACGGGGAGGGCATCCCGGCCGAGCAGCTGCCGAAACTGTTCGAGCGGTTCTGGCGCGCCGACGAGAGCCGCACCCGGGCGAAGGGCGGTTCCGGCCTGGGGCTGGCCATCGTCGAGGCGGTGGTCGTGGCGCACGGCGGGTCGGTGGGGGTGACGTCGCAGGTCGGGCTGGGAACGACGGTGACCATCCGGCTTCCGGCCGCCCCTCCGGAGGTGAGCTGACCGGCGTCCTCCCACAGGTTTTCCGGCTCCTGGCCCCAACCGTCAGCTGATCGTCAGGTTCCGTGTCGAGTGATCGTCGGGCGGGAACGGTCGCATGATCGGCATGGCATCTGTTCTGTACCGCCTCGGCCGTTTCGCCCACCGGCGACGGCTGATCGTGCTCGTCAGCCGGCTGCGGATCCTGCTGTCCGGCGCCTCCGATCCCGTTGAGACGAAAACCGTCTCCGTGGCCGGTACCACCGCCCTGGCCAGGGGGGTTCTCGCGTGACCGGGCCCGCGACCCGGGCGGCATGGTGTTCGATGGGTGATCGTCCGCCCGGTCATCCCGATGCGTGAGGGATACGTGCACACAGAGAATCTGCAGGCCCGCGTGAACGTGACGCCGAGCGTTACCCGGTGGTTCCGGCGCCGGTGGCTCGTCGTGGTGGCCGTCTGCCTGGTGGTGCTCGCCGTGCTGGTGGTCGTCGCGAACGTGATGGTCACCCGCTATGTGAAGGATCAGGTGGTGCGAGTTCTGCGCTGCGCCACCGACGACGACACCCTCGATCCCACGGTGTCGCTGGGCAGCACCCCGTTGCTGTTCGGGATGGTCTCCGGAGAGGTCCGGACGGTCACCATCGGCGGGTTGTCCACCACCGCGGTCTCCGGCCTGGACACCCAGAAACCGGTCTCGGTGCCGAAGGGCACCCTGAGCGTCACTCTGGACGGTCTGGGCGTCCGTAAGCCGCACTCGGTGGAGTCGGCGCAGGCCGCGGTGCACCTGCCCTGGGACGGACTGGGCGGCCGGCTGGCGTCGGAGGCGGACCTGTCCGGGGCCACGCTCGCCGCGAAGGACGGGCTGCTCGCGGTGACCCTGGCCGAGAAGGTCGCGGGTGAGCCGGTGACGGCCCTGGTGAGCATCGAGGCCGATGGGGACAGCCTGACGGTGACACCCGAATCGGTCATCGTCGGTGGCCGTCAGATCGGCATCGGGCTCGTCTCCCTGCTGGCCGGTGACCTGCTGGACGACGAGAACGGCGAGAGCCGGCTCAAACCGCGCACCATCAACCTGGACCTTCCCGAGGGCACAACCCTGGAGGCAGTGAAGGTGCAGTCCGAGGGCCTGGACCTGGATCTCGGCATCGATCCGGCACAGATCGGGAAAAGTGGTGCAGCAGGGCGCAACTGCCTCGCCTGAGGTGCCTTCTCGACGCGCGTCGAACGGATGTTCTACCTAGTGTCTGCGGACATGAGCCAGAACACTTCGAACAGTCCGGCCGCTGCCGCAGATGACGAAGCCGTGGCGGCGAGCACCACCAAGCCTCCCGAGGAGTGGGTGACCGGCGACGAGCCGGCCACCGGAGCCCAGCTCAGCTACCTGCAGACGCTGGCCCGGGAGGTCGACGAGGAACTGCCCGAGTCGCTGACGAAGGCCCACGCGTCCGAGCTGATCGACGAGTACCGCCAACGCTCACCGCGCGTGGAGAGCTGATCGTCGTCACACTGGCGCAATGAGCCTGAGCCGACGGCGCACGGTCGGGGTGGAGGAGGAATTCCTCCTGGTGGACGGGAACGGTGTTCCGAGCCCGGCCGCCCGACGGGTCACGGCCGGGGCGCACGAGGGCATCGAGCACGAACTACAGCAGGAACAGGCCGAGACGGGCTCCCTGCCGCGCACCGAACTGGCCCAGCTCGCAGAGGATCTCCAGATCCGCCGACGCGGGCTGGGCCGGCTCGCCGCCGACCACGGCGTCCAGGTGGCCGGTCTGGGCACCAGCCCGATGAACGCCGAACCGACCCTCTACCCGGACGAGCGGTACCGGCGCATGGTCACCGACTACCGCACCACCGCCGCCGAGGTGCTGACCTGCGGATGTCACGTGCACGTCGGCATCGGGTCACCGCACGAGGGCATTGCCGTCATCAACGGCATCCAGCCCTGGCTCTCGGTACTGCTCGCCCTCAGCGCCAATTCGCCCTTCTGGCACGGCACCGACACCGGTTACGCCAGTTACCGGCGCCAGGTCCAGGACCGCTGGCCCATCTCCGGCCCGACCGGGGAGTTCCACGACCCCGACGAGTACCAGGCCCTGGTCGACAGCCTGATCCGATCCGGGGTGATCCTCGACGTGGGCATGGTCTACTTCGACGCCCGGCTCTCCGCGCGCTACCCCACGGTCGAGATCCGGGTGGCCGACGTCGGCACGGAGCCCGACAGTGCGGTAGCGCTCGCGGCCCTGTGCCGGAGCCTGGTCGATTCCGCCGCGTCCGACAGCCCCTGGCCCTCGGCCCGGCCGGAGGTGCTGCGGGGCGCGGCCTGGCGGGCCTCCCGCTTCGGACTGACTGGTGATCTGGTGGATCCCTTGACCGGCCAACCGATGCCGGCGCCGACCCGGGTGCAGCAGCTCGTCGACCGGGTCCGGCCCGCCCTGATCCGTAACGGCGATCTGGACCGGGTGGAGACCGCCCTGCACCAGGTGCTCGAACGCGGTACCGGCGCGGAACGGCAGCGGGAGGCTTACGCCCGGCGCGAGTCGCTCAGCGACGTCGTGCTCGACGCGGTGGAACGCGGCCGCTGATCACTTCTTCCCGAAAACCGCACGCACCGCCGGGAGAAGCTCCTTCTCGGCCGCCTCCAGGAACGACTTCTGCTGGTCCCCACCGATCTGCACGAGCGCGACATCGGTGAAACCGGCGTCGGCGAACGGCTGCAGGGCCTTCACTACCGCATCGATGTCCGAACCGCAGGGAATCTGCCCGGCCACGTCCTCGGGACGGACGAACTGGCTGGCCGCGGCGAACCCGGCCGTCGAGGGAATCTCGGCGTTCACCTTCCAGCCCCCGGCGAACCAGCGGAACTGCTCGTGCGCCCGCTGCACCGCGGCCTCCCGGTCGGAGTCCCAGGAGATCGGCAACTGACCCACCTTGCGGGCCGGTGAACCCGACGCGCTCGCGGCGTCCCAGCCCCGGCCCAGTTCCGGGTCCGGTTCGGTCGAGATCATAACCTCGGCCTTCGGGGCGAAGGCCGCCACCGACTGCGCCCCGCTGACGGCGACACCGATCGGCACCCGATTTTCGGGCAGGTCCCAGAGTTTGGCCGAGTCGACGTGATAGTGCTTGCCCGAGTAAGTGACATAGCCTCCGTCGAACAGTCCGCCGATGATGTCGACGGCCTCCTCGAGCTTCTCGTGCCGGGTGTTGACGCCCGGCCAGCCGCCCCCGATGACGTGCTCGTTCAGGTTCTCGCCGGAGCCCAGGCCGAGGGTGAACCGGCCGTTGCTGAGCAGGCCCACCGTCGCGGCCTGCTGAGCCACCACGGCCGGGTGGTAACGGCCGATCGGGCAGGTCACGTAGGTCATCAGCTCAAGCGTCGAGGTGACCTGGCTGACCGCTCCGAGCGTGGCCCAGGCGTTCGGGCTGTGGCCCTGGGCGTCGAGCCAGGGGAAGAAATGGTCGCTCATCACGGCCAGCGTGAAGCCGGCCTGCTCGGCCGCGGCCGCGTCGCGGACCAGACTGCGAGGGTCGGTCTGTTCGCACATCAGGGTGTATCCGATGTTCACCATGTCCCGACCCTGGCACCGGCGCTGAAAGCCCGCACACGCAGCTGCCCCTGTCATGAAGATCTTTCCCGAAAGGGACTTTTCGTCGTCCTTCCGGAAGTTGCGGTTCAGGGACCGGCTCCGGATGCCGACGAACTGCTGACCTCGCCATGGTGGAGAGGCCGGACTGGTGTCGGAGGCTGCTGCGGTGCGCGGATTCAGGTTCACGATCGGTCGGAGACTGGCACTGCTTGGTGGCATCGGCCTCGCCGTGGCGATCCTCAGCAATGTCGCGGCTCTGATGATGTCGGCTCACGTGAAGGATCTGCAGGAGCAGGAGCGCACCCACCTCAAGGCGCTGGTGCTGATCAAGCAGCTGGATACCCGGGCGAGCGAGCTCAAGGTGGACGGCTACAAGGCGCTGCTCTCCCAGAAGCCGGCCGATCTCAAGCAGGACCTCTCCGACGACAGCGCGACGGTGGATGAGCTCTTCACCGGCCTCGACGCACTCTCGTTGCAGGCGGACGACAAGCAGATGCTGGCCGGTGTGCGCACGGCGTTCGACGACTACGTGAAGGCCATCGGCACCGTGATCGACGCCGCGGTGAGCGACCAGGACACGGCCCGGGGCAACTACGAGGCGATCCAGACCGCCAACGACGCCACCGACGAGGCCGTGGGCAATGCCGCCGACGTGCTGGACAAGGCATCCTCCGAGCTGGAGGCATCGGCCGCGAGCACATCCCGCACGATGAACGTCATGATCATGCTGATCCTGGTGGTCGGCGCGGTGATCGTGGTGGTGTCCACCGTGGCGCTCTCCCGGGCCATCTCCCGGCGGGCGGTGCAGGCCGTCCGGGTAATGAAGGCCGTTGCCGCCGGCGATCTCTCGCAGCATATCGGTGACCACGGCAATGACGAGATCGGGGACATCTCGGAAGCTCTCGACGACGCCACGACACGGATCCGCACGGTGTTCACCTCGATCGCGTCCACCTCCGCGCGGCTGCGGGGCGCCTCCGGGGGGCTCACCGAGGTGGCCGCTGAGGTCGGCCGATCGGCGATGCAGACGTCCCAGCAGGCCGAGGTGGTGTCGCGAACTGCGGACGAGGTGTCCACCAACGTTCAGTCCGTCGCCGCCGGGGGCGAGGAGATGACCGTCTCGATCGCCGAGATCGCCCGTAATGCGCAGGAAGCGGCCCGGGTCGCGACCGGGGCGGTGTCGGCCGTGGAGTCGACCACCGGAACCATGAACAAGCTGGGGGACAGCTCGCGGGAGATCGGTGACGTGGTCAAGCTGATCACCTCGATCGCCGAGCAGACCAATCTGCTCGCGCTGAACGCCACGATCGAGGCGGCGCGGGCCGGGGATGCCGGTAAGGGGTTCGCGGTGGTCGCGGACGAGGTGAAGCAGCTGGCACAGGAGACGGCCCGGGCCACCGAGGACATCTCGAAGCGGGTCGAGACGATTCAGGACGACGCGGACAGCGCCACCTCGGCCATCACCGAGATCGCGAACGTGATTGCCCAGATCAACGAGTTCCAGACCACGATCGCGTCCGCGGTCGAGGAACAGACGGTCACCACCCAGAGCATCAATGCCGGGGTGGCGACCGCGGCTGACGGATCCAGTGAGATCGCCCGCAACATCTCCGGTGTGGCCAGTGCGGCGAACACCACCACGGCGACCATCGGCCAGGCCGAGGACAGCGCCCGCGAACTGGCCGGCATGAGTGACGAACTGTCCCGGCTGGTATCGGGGTTCAGGTTCTGACGGCCCCTTCCGAGGTGTCGGGAGGGTAGCGTTCAGTCGTGGAGAACCAGCTGTTCGGCCCCCTGAACCAGCACGGGCGGGACTATCGCCCGCTGAACGCGGACCGGGCCCGGAGCCGACTGTCGGCCTATGTGTACGGGAACATCCTGGTGCTCGCCGCCGTGATCGGGGCGACCGGGGAGGGGGAGCATTCCCGTTCCTGGCTGATCCTCCTGGCTACGGCGCTGAGCACCTATGCGGCACACATCTTCTCGCACAACATCGGGGAACGGGTGGGCCGTAGCGACGCCGAGCACGTGAATCACCTGCGCGAAGAGATTCGTGACGCGGTACCGATTCTCACTTCCGGGGTGTTCCCGGCCCTGATCTACGCCGGCTCGGCGCTGCACTGGTACGGCTCCCGGCCTGCGGAAATCACTGCCACGGCCCTCCTGCTGCTGCGCCTGGCCGGAACCGGTCTGGCCGTGGAACGTCTCAGTGACCGACGGGTGTCGGCGGCCGCGCTCTGGGCCGGAATCGTATTCGCTCTGGTCGGTGCTGGGATTGCCTATCTCAAGGTCATTTTCACCCACTGATCGGCGTTTTCGCCGATGGTGAAATCCGCATCCGGGTCGCGCGTACACCCGAAGCGGATTCTGTACCACTCCTTGCGCGAAATTACGCAGAATCCCGTAGGTATGGCTGTGCCGTTCGGGTGGCTCTATGCTGTTCCTCGTTGTGCCAGTAGGCGATATGACACTATTGAAATGAACAACGCGGAGCGTGACGACATGGGCCGATGTAGTCGTGAGGGTTGTTACACAACGGTTTTCGGACCTGCCCAACAGGTTCGCGAGAGGACTATGGTGGCCTGATGAGTTCCAAGGATCTGGCTGTTCGCAGTGGTTCGGAGAAAAAACCGGGGCACCCGGCCGATGCCGTGGCGCGCCGTCCACTGGGTTTGCGGGCCCGGACGTTCGCCCAGCGTGTGCTGAAGAGAACTACCTCGCGCACCGTCATGGTGTGCTCGCAGTGTGAGCTCACCGGTGGTCCGTTCAGCCGTGAAGAGGCGGCTCACCTGCTGCGTATCCACGAGCAGATGCAGCACGGCATCGCCATGCACCGCCCGCCGCTGCCTCCGGCCCCCTGAGCAGCACGTTTTCTGTCGATCAGAGCTCCCCGTCGGTGTCGCCGGGGAGCTCTTCTGCTGTCCGGGGGGCGGCGGGTGTCTCCCGGCCGGACGCCATTGATCTCGTCGGAGCTTCTTCTGGCTGCCACTCGACCGGCTGCTGACCTGCATTAATGCGGGATCGCGCGGAGCTTGGGGGCTGGGCTCCGGTTCTGGGGTGACGACACATCTCTTCTCTGGGCCCTTGTCCTGTTCGTGATCATGCAGACCTTCCCCGTGGAGGGAGGGCAACCGGCGAACGGTCTGGCATCGCACCAGGTGAGCACGGGTGAGGCTGCTCGTTGACCGCTCCGCGATGCCCCATCTGGGGGGCCATGGTGTTCGCCGATTCACTTGCTCCGTGCACCTCCCCATCGTTCGTGGGCGGTCTTCTCCTCCCAGGACGTGGATGGTTCTCCTCTTCCGGGAGGCGGAGCTAACGGCCCGCGCGGCGGTTGATGACGGCCTGACCACGCACGAAGGCCGTAGTCGGCCTCGTGGCCGTTGCGGCCGGGGCGGCGAGAGCGTCGGGGTTCTGTTTCTTGTGCCGGAGATTGTTCGGCTCCATTCCTGCCACGGCTGTTTTTCCGGAGCTGGGTGTCGGGATGGCCGGCCCCGGCAACGCGTCCGCCCGAGTCACTCCCCCTTGTGCGGGCGCACGGACCCACCTAGTTACGCAGGGTGGCGGTTTGACCCCGTCGGAGACCGGCGGGGTTTCTCGCCCGAGCCGGCGGGACGGGTCCCACCAGGGTCGATGTCGGGTGACCGGCAGCACATCAACGACCGAAATGGGCGGTTCCCGGTCCCGGGGACGTGCTGCTTCCTGGAAAACCGCAGGTGAACGGCGTGCGAGGGGTGGACGGCGTGGCGATTTGACGGAGCGTGGCCGTGATCCGTAATGTTCTCTCTCGTTGGGAACGCGAGAAACGGACACGAAAGTGGCCGGAACAAGAGCCCAACACCTCCTCCAAGTCACTCGAACTAAGTGACGTGCCTCCGCCAGTCGGAGAACGCGGCACAAAGTTCGTGAGCCTCGAAGGAAAATGCAACATCGTCGGTAATAACCGCGAAACGCGGATTTGACCGGCGAGCAACACAGGGTCTACTGTTTACAACGTCGCCAGGACGGAACGCCGAAAGGCAAGAAGTTCTGAGCGTCCGCTCCTTGAGAACTCAACAGCGCATCTGAACAACCGATGCCAATTGATCAACCATTATGGTTGGTCCTTGGCTGATGGATCAGGCTTCAGGCATGACCGGCCCCCGTCGGTGTGTCTGGTTATGGGTCTGGTTTTTATTGGTCAGGATTTGCACCACTATCTTCGCAGTATTTCTTCTTCTAGAAGATTATTTACGGAGAGT
>NZ_JAJOMA010000020.1 GCF_021129235.1 Kineosporia mesophila | reverse complement strand
CCGGCCCCCGCTGACGTCGTTCACCAGCGCCGCACCGGCCTCCAGCGCGGCCCGGGCCACGCTCGCCCGCATCGTGTCGATGCTGACGGCCACCCCCTGATCGGCGAGCCGCCGCACCACCGGAACGGTGCGGCGCAGCTCTTCCTCCTCGCTGACCCGCTCGGCGCCCGGCCGGGTGCTCTCCCCGCCGACGTCGATCAGGTCCGCACCCTGGGCCCGCAGTTCCAGGCCGTGGGTCACCGCCGCGTCCGGGTCGAGCCATCGACCACCGTCGCTGAAGGAGTCCGGGGTGACGTTGAGCACCCCCATGACCAGGGTCCGGTGTGCGGAGGTGGTCATTCCCGGCAGCTGGATGTGGGCCACGGCCTCTTTCCTCGTCAGCAGATTCGTGCGGTCAGCGCGCGTGGGCGACGATCAGGCTCATCGCCTCGGCCCGGGTCGCCGGGTCGCGCAGCTGACCACGCACCGCGGACGTCACGGTACGCGAGCCCGGCTTGCGCACGCCACGCATGGACATGCAGAGGTGCTCACATTCCAGCACCACGATCACACCGCGAGGTTTCAGGTGCTCGACGAGTGCGTCGGCGATCTGCGTGGTGAGCCGTTCCTGCACCTGCGGTCGTTTGGCGAAGAGGTCGACCAGGCGGGCGAGCTTGCTCAGCCCGGTGATGCGGCCGTCGGAGCTGGGGATGTAGCCGACGTGGGCCACGCCGTGGAACGGCACCAGGTGGTGCTCGCAGCAGGAGTACAGCTCGATGTCGCGCACCAGCACCATCTCCTCGTGCCCGAGGTCGAAGGTGGTGGAGAGCACGTCGGACGGGTCCTGCCGCAGCCCGGAAAACATCTCGGCGTAGGCCCGGGCCACCCGGGCCGGCGTCTCCAGCAGACCGTCGCGGTCGGGGTTCTCACCGATGGCGAGCAGGATCTCGCGCACCGCGAACTCGATCCGGGTGGTGTCGACGCTCGGGTCCAGTCCCTCGGCCGGGGTGTCGGCGACGGTGTCCAACTCGTGTGCCACGTGGTTCTCCAGTGCTTGGCGAATTCCGGCGCCCCGCCCGCCGGGAGATGAAAATCCCCACAGACTCCCCTGACGCGCGGGGGAACCTGCGGGGACCTTTCGTGCAGAACCTAGTTCAGGTCTCCGAGCTCGGCGCCGTGGCCGTTGGCCGAACCGTTGGCCGAGGCCGAGCTGCCGTTCTGGGCCAGGCGACGCTCGGCCGGGCTGAGCACCGGCGGAATGTCGGAGACGGCGCGGCGCTCGCTGGACAGCCAGACCGGGCGCACCGGGCTCTTGCGCACCGGACCGAAGATCTCGGCCAGCTCCGCCCGGTTCAGGGTCTCCTTCTCCAGGAGGGTCAGCACCAGCTGGTCGAGAACGTCACGGTTCTCGACCAGCACCTGGTAGGCCTCGTCGTGCGCGGCCTCGATCAGGCGGCGGACCTCGTCGTCGACGACGCTGGCCACCTCTTCGGAGTAGTCGCGCTCGTGGCCCATGTCGCGGCCGAGGAAGACCTCACCGCTGCTGCGGCCCAGCTTGATCGCACCGACCCGCTCCGACATGCCGTACTGGGTGACCATCGCCCGGGCGATGCCGGTGGCCTTCTCGATGTCGTTCGAGGCGCCCGTGGTGGGGTCGTGGAAGATGATCTCTTCCGCCACCCGGCCACCCATCGCGTACGACAGCTGGTCGAGCATCTCGTTGCGGGTGGTGGAGTACTTGTCGTCCTGCGGCAGCACCATGGTGTAGCCGAGGGCGCGGCCCCGCGGAAGGATCGTGACCTTGGTGACCGGCTCGGTGTTGTTCATCGCCGCCGCCACCAGCGCGTGACCGCCCTCGTGGTACGCGGTGATCTTGCGTTCCTTCTCGCTCATCAGCCGGGTGCGCTTCTGCGGCCCCGCGATGACCCGGTCGATCGCCTCGTCCAGGGCCCGGTCGTCGATCACCCGGGCGTTGGCCCGGGCGGTCAGCAGCGCGGCCTCGTTCAGCACGTTGGCCAGGTCGGCACCGCTGAAACCGGGGGTCTTGCGGGCGACACCCTCGAGGTCCACGTCGGGAGCCATCGGCTTGCCCTTGGAGTGGACGGTGAGGATCTTCGTGCGGCCCTTCATGTCCGGCGGCTCGACCGAGATCTGCCGGTCGAAACGGCCCGGGCGCAGCAGGGCGGGGTCGAGGATGTCGGGCCGGTTGGTGGCCGCGATCAGGATGACATTCGTCTTGACGTCGAAGCCGTCCATCTCGACCAGTAGCTGGTTGAGGGTCTGCTCACGCTCGTCGTGCCCACCGCCGAGACCGGCACCCCGGTGACGGCCGACCGCGTCGATCTCGTCGACGAAGATGATCGCCGGGGCGTTCTCCTTCGCCTGCTGGAACAGGTCACGCACGCGGGACGCACCGACACCGACGAACATCTCGACGAAGTCGGAACCGGAGATCGAGTAGAACGGCACGCCCGCCTCACCGGCGACGGCCCGGGCGAGCAGCGTCTTACCGGTACCGGGCTGGCCGTAGAGCAGCACGCCCTTGGGGATCTTGGCGCCGACGGCCTGGAACTTGGCCGGCTCGGCCAGGAACTCCTTGATCTCGTGGAGCTCCTCGACCGCCTCGTCGGCACCGGCCACGTCGGCGAAGGTCACCTTGGGGGTGTCCTTGCTGACCAGCCGGGCGCGGGACTTGCCGAAGTTCATCACCCGCGAGCCGCCGCCCTGCATCTGGCCCATCAGGAACCAGAACACGGCGAGCAGCAGGATCAGCGGGAGTACCCCGATGAGGAGGCTGGACCACCACGAGGACTGCGGCACCTTGTCGGTGAAGCCCTTGGTCGGCTCGTTGTCCTTCAGCAGCTGCACCAGCTCGTCGCCGCGCTGGGAGATGTAGTTGGCCTCGACCTGAAGGTGGCCCTTGATCTCGTTGCCGGCCTTCAGGGTCAGCTCGATGCGCTGGTCACCGTCGATCAGGGTGGCGCTCTCGACCTTGTTCTGCTCAATCAGGTCGATGGCCTGGTACGTGTCGATCTTCGAGACCTGATTGGGCGCGAACACGCGGGCCCCGATGATGAGCAGGACCACGAAGACGATCACCCAGATCGCCGGCCCCCGCGTCAGTCGTTTGACGTCCATGCCGTGTGTTCACCTGGAGCCGAAAAGGCCCCGACCCTCCTGCTCGTGCTCAATAGGACGACGGTACACCGATGCCCACAGACCGACCCGGCCTCGACCCGGCGGCCCGTGCACATCTTGCTGCGGACGTCGCCGCTTCCGGATGCTTTCTCCGGTTACTACCGACGCACGTCCGGAAGGCAGCTATGAGTGGAACGGAGGACATCGTCCTCCTGTTCCGCTCCTGCCGGTTCACAGTTGCGCTCACAGCTTGGCGCCAGGTCGGCGTCAGCTTGAGTACACGTGCTCCGCGAGGGTGCCCACCACCCGGAGGTTGCGGTACTGCTCGGCGTAGTCGAGGCCGTACCCGACCACGAACTCGTTGGGTATGTCGAACCCGACGTAGCGGACCTTGAGGTCCACCTTCATCGCATCCGGTTTCCGCAGCAGTGTGCACACCTCGACCGAGGCCGGGCCGCGCGAGCTCAGGTTGGCGATCAGCCAGGAGAGCGTCAGACCGGAGTCGACGATGTCCTCGACGATCAGCACGTGCCGGCCGCTGATGTCGCGGTCCAGGTCTTTCAGGATGCGCACCACGCCGGACGACTTGGTGCCCGAGCCGTACGAGGACACGGCCATCCAGTCGGTCTCGTAGCTGCGGTGCAGCGTGCGGCTCAGGTCGGCCATCACCATGATGGCGCCCTTGAGCACACCCACCAGGAGCACGTCCTGGCCGGCGTAGTCCTGCTCGATCTGCCCGGCCAGCTCGCCGAGTCGTGCCTGGATCTGTTCCTCGGTGAGCAGGACCTTTTCCAGGTCCGAACCCATGTCGGAGGCGTCCACGAATCTCCCAGGTGCATATCGGATGTGGATGTCGCGCCGGATCCGGCGGCAGCTCAGCCTGCCACAATCCGGCCGTGCAGGCTCAGCCGGGGCCCCCGGCCGGAGGTCGTGACCTGGGCCACCACTGCGCCGGGCAGATCCGCCCGGCCCCGGCCGGTGACCACCAGCCGCTCCAGCGCCAGCGCGTGCCGGTGACCCAGGGCCCCGCCGGGGCAGCCGGCCCGGAGCGCGAGCCCCAGCAGGGCCCGGCGGCGCAGGGCGGGCAGAGCCTCCCGCAACGGCCCGACAGCCACCTCGTGAGCACCGGTGAGGGCCTGCTCCAGCAACTGGCCCGCGAGCGCGTCCAGCGCGTCCGCGTCCTCCCGGAGCATCTGGGCGCTCCGGGCCAGTGCCTCCACCACCCCGGGACCGAGGGCCCCCTCCAGCTCCCCGGAGAGCCGCCGAACCCGCACCCGGGTGTAGGCCGGGTCGTCGTTGGCCGGGTCGTGCCACGGGTGCAGGCCGAGGACGGCACCGGCCCGGGCCACCACCTCCCGCCGCAGCCCGAGGAACGGCCGGCGGAACACGCCCCGGACCGCGGGCATGCCGGCCAGACTGCGGGCGCCCGAACCGCGCCCGAGGCCGAGCAGGACGGTCTCGGCCTGGTCGTCGAGGGTGTGGCCGAGCAGGACCGCGCAGGCCCCCAGTTCGGCGGCCACGGCTTCCAGGGCCTGGTACCGGGCCACCCGGGCGGCCGCCTCGGGTCCCCCGGGGCCACCCGCGTCCACCCTTGTGAGCCGTACCGGATCCAGACCCAGCGCGCGGCACTGCCCGGCCGCCTGCGCCCCGGCCGCGGAGGCCGGGGCCGACCAGCCGTGGTCGATCACCACCGCCCCCGCGCGGAACCCGTGGGCCCGGGCGGTGGTGAGGGTGACCGCGGCGAGAGTCAGCGAGTCGGGCCCGCCGCTGCAGGCCACGAGAACCGGCCCGGATCTGCCCGAAAGGTCCGCCAGGGCATCCCGGACCGCCACGTGGACGGCCGTGACCTCATCCATGCACGCGGCGTACCCAGGCCTTCGGGTCGTTGATCTCCTCGGGCTCGGGCAGGGTCTGCGGCGAGGTCCAGACCGCGTTGAAGCCGTCCATGCCGACCTCCTTGGTCACCCCGCGCACGAACTTCGCACCGTCGGCGTACTGCCGGGCCTTGGCGTCGAGCCCGAGCAGCCGGCGCAGCAGCTGGTCGATCGCGCCCCGGCCGGCCCGGCGACGGGTGAAGCGCTGGCGGATGGTGGCCACGGTGGGCACGACCTGCGGGCCGACCTCGTCCATGATCACGTCGGCGTGGCCCTCCAGCAGCGACATGATCGCGGTGATGCGGGCCAGCTTCTGCCGCTGCTCGGGGGTCTGCACGGCCTCGAGCACCGAACGGCCGTCACCCTCGCCCTTCACCATGTCGGGCAGCCCGCGCAGCACCTGGCCGAAGCGGTCGGCGACCTGACCGGGCTCCAGCATGAGCTCGCTGATCAGGCTGCGGACCTCGCCCAGCAGGTGGTCGGAGAGCCAGTCCGAGGCAGTGAACTGCACCCGGTGCGTCTCCTCGTGCAGGCACACCCAGAGCCGGAAGTCCTCGGGCACGACCTCCAGGTCGCGCTCGACCGTGACGATCGTCGGCGCGATCAGCAGCAGCCGGCCCGGGCTGGCGAACGCGTCGTACTGGCCGAGCACGCGGCTGGAGAGCACGCCGAGCAGGGCCCCGATCTCGGCGCCGGTGACCCGGCTGCCGATGGCGCTCTGCCCGGCCCCGGCCTTGCCGCGCTCCTCGTTCTTGGCCTGGACCTCGGCCATCACCGGGGCCAGCAGGGTGCGGAAGGCGGTGATGTTGGCCCGGGCCCAGCCCGGCCGGTCCACCACGAAGACACCCTCGCCCGGATTCGTCGTGAGCCCGGTGACCGACTGCACGTGCGGGTGCGCGGTGGCCGCGGCCACGCGTAGCTCCCCCACGATCTGCTGGGCCTGCGCCACGCTGACATCCGGGCCGGAACGCCCGACCCGGGCCGCCGTGCGCGCCGCCAGGTCCCAGTTGATCATCGTGTCGACGGGCTCAGCCACCACCGGATCCGCTGCCATGCACCCACGGTACGTGCTACCCCCCGGAGCAGCCGCACCCCACGAGGCCGGTGGCGAAGCGGTCCAGCGCCTCGCGGGCGGCCGCGGTGGAGGGCACCTTGTCGGCCATCACCGCGAACACCAGGTAGCGCCCGTCCTCGTCCACCAGCGTCCCAGCCAGTGAGCTGACGCCACTCAGCGTGCCCGTCTTGGCCCGGACCAGCCCGGTCGCCGCACTCTCCGACGTCGCCCCGAAGCGCTCGGCGAGCGTGCCGGACACCCCTGCGATCGGCATCCCGCTGAGCATCGGCCGCAGCTGCGCGCCGTCCTCACCGGCGGCCAGGGCGAGCACCGCCGTCAGCACCTGCACCGGGATTCTGCTTTCAGCGGAAAGCCCGCTGCCGTCCGCCAGGACGGCCCCGCCCACCTCCACGTCCTGGTCGGCCAGCTCGTTCAGGACGGCCGGGCCGGTGTCGGAGAAGGTCGCCCCCTCGCCGCGCTCGATGGCGACGAGCCGGCCCAGGGCCTCGGCGATCGTGTTGTCGCTGTGGTCGAGGGCGAGTTCGACCTGGTCGCCGATGGTCGCGGACTGCACCTTGCCCAGCGGGGTGGCTGCGACGGGCGCCTCCGACCGGGTGATCTTTCCCTTGACGGTGATGCCCTGGTCGGCCAGGGCGTCGGCGAACGCCTGCGCGGCCGCCTTGCCCGGGTCGGCCGAGCGCGGCACGTAGTTGCCCTTCTGTAGCCGCCCGGCGCTGATCTCGGCCGCGTAGACCGGGGCCACGTAGCCGTTCGTCACGTCGGAGGCGTCCCAGCCCCCGGCCATCGCCGGCCCCTCGAAAAGGGTGTCGTCCAGGGCTACCTTCACGCTGGTCGAGCCGCTGGCGGAGAGCGCGGCCGCGGCCTGCTCGGCCAGGGTGGCCAGGCCGGCGTGCCCGTCCACCGCGTCCTCGTCACTCTCCCCCGCGCCGAGCAGCACGTCCCCTCCGCCGACCAGGTAGACCGTGTCGTCGTCGAACACCGCCGAAGTGGTGACGGTGGCGTGCGAGCCCAGCGCGGAGAGCGCGGCGGCGGTGGTGAGCAGCTTGGCGGTGGACGCCGGGGTACGCGCGGTGCCCGAGGCCCGGCTGAGCACGTGCTCGCCGGTCAGCGGGTCCAGCACGTCGACCGAGACCGACTTGCCCAGGGCCTTGCTGCTCATCAGTTTGGCCATGCGTTCTGTGAGCTTCGTCGCGGAGATCTCCGGCGCCGCCGAGTCGACCGCGGGCAGAACCTCGGGCGATTCCTGCTCAGGCAGGGATGCACCGGGCACTTTCTCGGTCAAGGGCGCAAGGGCCTGCTGCGGGGAGGTCGACTGACGATCGCCGAACGGACCAAGTACCGTCAGAGCGACGATCAGTGCGGTGACGAGAACAGCGAACACGACGGACAAGCGGATCACCAATTGCTTGGACGTCCGCTGGGTGACGTCAGACACCCCGATCACAACCCATGGTCCAGAGGTACCAGATTACGCTGGGCCGCCCACACCACATGCCGGAAGGTAGCGAACACCCGTGGACTTCGACGTCACCATCGAGATTCCCAAGGGACAGCGCAACAAGTACGAGGTCGACCACGAGACCGGCCGTATTCGCCTGGACCGCATGCTCTTCACCGCCACGCGCTACCCGGCGGACTACGGCTTCATCGACAACACGCTCGGTGAGGACGGCGACCCGCTGGACGCCCTGGTCCTGCTGGAGGAGCCCACCTTCCCCGGATGCCTGGTGAAGTGCCGGGCCATCGGCATGTTCCACATGCGCGACGAGAAGGGCGGGGACGACAAGATCCTCTGCATCCCCTCGGGCGATCCCCGTCTGGAGGTCTTCCAGGACCTCACCGACGTCAACGAGTTCTACCGTCTCGAGATCCAGCACTTCTTCGAGACCTACAAGGACCTCGAGCCGGGCAAGTCGGTCGAGGACGCGGCCTGGGCCGACAAGGCCGCGGCCGAGATCGAGATCGAGAACTCGCGCAAGCGGCTCATCGAGGCGCAGGCGAACGGCACGTATCACTGACCTTCACAGGTTTTCACAGCTCAGGACGACCGGGGCCCCTCACCGTCGAGGGGCCCCGTCGGGTTTTGTGGCCCGAATTGAGGACGAGGTCCCGCCTCCCAAGCCAACAAGATCTTTGCCGTGATCATGCGAAACCTCCCCAGAGTTCTAGAACTGTCGTGGCGAGAGTTCTAGAACTCTGGGGAGGTTTCGCATGATCACGAAATATTTAGGGGCGGCCGGCGTAGGGCATGGCTTCTGAGCTGCGCACCGGCACGATCCGGACGAACGCGCCGGTGTACGGGGCCTCGATCATCTGGCCACCGCCGATGTACATCGCCACGTGGTGGATCGAGGCGGGGTTGCCGGGGTTGGTGCCGAAGAAGATCAGGTCGCCGGGGCGCATGCTGCCGTACGAGATGTGCTGGACCGACGCGTACTGCAACCGCGACGAGTGCGGCAGGGCCACACCGGCCTGGGCCCAGGCCTTCATCACCAGGCCCGAGCAGTCGTAGCTGCCCGGCCCCTCGCCACCCCAGAGGTAGGGCAGGCCGAGCTTGCCGCGGGCCCAGGACACCGCCCCGGCACCCGCCGAGCTGCTGCCGCTGGACGAGCCGCCCGACGAGGTGGACCCACCGGAGCTTCCGGCGGACGAACCCGAGCCCGAACCAGAATTCGAGTCCGAATCGTTGTCGGCCGCCTCCCGTTCGGCCTGGGCGGCGCGCTCGGCGGCCGCCTTCCGGGCCGCGGCCTCACGCCGTTCCTCGGCCTGCCGGCGCAGCCCTTCCTCGCGCTGCCGCTCGATCGCCACCGAGGTGCGCCGGGCGGCGGCCAGCTCGGTGAGCATCTGGCTCCGCTGCCGGGCGTCCTGCGCCAGCGCGGCCCGCGCGGCGGAGGCCTTCTGCTCGGCCTCCCGCTTGGCCTGTTCCAGCGCCCGGGCCGCGGCCTGGCGGCGCTTCAGGGCCTGCTCGGCCTGCGCGATGAGACTGTTGGCCACCACCCGGGCCGAGTCGGCCCGGCGCAGCACGCTCTGCTGGTGCCCGGCCAGCACCTGCATCATCGAGGCCCGCTCGAGCACGTCCTGCGGGCCCAGCGGGGAGAACAGCACGTCGAGCTGGGCCATCGGCCCGCCGCTGCGGTACGCCTGGGCGGCGAGCCGGCCCAGGTCCTCCTCGGCCCCGTCCAGCCGCTGCTTCGCCCGCCGGGCGACGGCCTGGGCCTCGTCCGAGGCCTTGGCCGCGGCCTGGAGCTGCACCTGGGCGTAGTCGTAGTTCTCGGCGGCCTGACTGAGCGCCACGTTCGCGGCCTCGGCCCGCCGGGCCGACTCGTCCATCCGGGCCTGGATGGCGTCCACGCGAGACTGCGCCTGCGCCGTCTTCCGCTGGGCCCGGCGCACGTCGTCCTGACCGGGAACCGGTTCGTCCGCCGCCGCACTCAGGGCCGGGCCACCGACGAGCACCGTGGCCAGTGCGAGAACCGCAGCCGTGTCGCGGGCCCGTGATCGTCGCCGTTTCGCTCGCACCTTGCCACCTCTCTCCGCACTCGCGGGTGCACCCGTCCGGGGCAACCCGCGCTTTCCCAGCGGAGTTCGGCAGTCGTTCCGATGACCTTTAGCCCGGTCGAGTGACGCCCTTCAGTGGGACCACCCGTGCCCCTGTCCCCAGCCTCCACTCCTGTGACGGAGAGTCCAAGGTGCGTAGAGCCGACCCGGAAAGGGCCGTCCGGCGGAGTCGCGTGGCCCTTTAGGGGGAGGGGCCAGGACCGGGCAACCCGTTCGCAGGTGACGTTCCGCCAAAACGCCTCGTGGGCGCCACCTTTTTCAGGTAACGCCCACGATGATGCCTGGCCGTGGTCGGACGGCGCTCAACAGGTGCTAGACCCTGGAACGGCCGACCAGTGCGAGCACCGCACCAACGACGAGGACGATCACGCCGATCCAGATGAGCAGGTTGCCGACGCCGCCGAAGCCGAGAACGGCCAGCACGACACCGACGATGATGAGGATCAGCCAGAGAGGCATGATGGAGCTCCCGTCATTTGAAGAGGCGCCAGGCGCCATTCGATCTTTCCGACACCAAGATCGAATCACGTACCCACCGACGCGGCATCCCGAGATGTACGCCCCTGCACCTATTCATCAAAATGGCCCAACTGACGCCCTACGCCGTGATTCTCCGCATCCGGGTGATCACTCCCCGCAGAGGTCCACGAGGAGCCCCAGCATGGTGGCGACCTCGTCCGGGGAACCCAGACGGTGGTCGGCCCGGGTCTCGCCGGAGCCCACGCGCACCGACACGTCACCGGCCTCCGTGCGCAGCACCGCGAAGGCCCGCTCATCGGTCACGTCGTCACCGGCGTAGAGCACCGCGTCGGCCCCGGTGATCGAGCGCAGGCGCCGCAGGGCGGTGCCCTTGGTCACCGAGACCACCGACAGCTCAACCACTTCCTTGCCGTGGGTGAGATGCACCCCGGGCCACGAGGCGGGCCCGTCGAGGGCCTCCTGGGTGGCCTTGGCCGCCACTGGGCGCATCGCCCGGCGGGTGTGGAGCACCACCCCGGTGGGCTTGGTCTCGACGTGCGTGCCCTCGTGCCGCGAGCTGATGGCCTCCAGCTCGGCCGTGGCCTTGGCCAGCAGCTCCGCCTGGGCATCGGTCAGCGGGGAACCGGCCGAGGACTCACCCAGCGGGTCACTGAACTCCGCGCCGTGGCTACCGACCAGCAGCGCCCGGGCCGGCGGCGTGGCCACCCGCACCAGGTCGTCCAGCTGACGACCGGAGACCAGGGCCACCCGCACACCGGGCAGCGCGGCCAGGGCATTCAGGGACCGCAACGCGGACGGCAGGGGGCGTGCGGCCGCCGGGTCGGCAACGATCGGGGAGATCACACCGTCGAAGTCCAGAGCGATGAGGAGCGACGGATGCATGGCGAAGCCCTCAAGCGCCGTCACCAGCCCCAGAGACAGTGCTGGGCGCCGGTTTTCCGGATCGATGACGACCAGCGGATCGTCCAGCACATGCCCGGGCTCTTCCAGCCCCTCGGTGTCGTCCAGATCCTTCTCGTCGTAGGCGTCGTAGGGGGTGGAATCACCGGCCTCCCAATACTTCTGCCCCTCGTCCACCGGAACCTGGGCCGTGGAGTCGCTCTCGGCCCGGGCCTCGGCCGCCGCCGGATCGTTGCGGGCCTCGGCCGCCGCGAGGATCGCCGACAGCTCGATGCTCTCGGTCGCCGGGTTACTCACCCGACCCGGCGAGGACTGGGGCGGCTCGGCCGCGGCCGACGCGGCGACCTTGAGGAACGTGGAGGCCCAGCGGGCCACGTCGAACTCGAACACCCGGCGGCGCATCGCCCGCATCCGGCGGGTGGCCTCGCGCGGCGAGAGCCCGGCGGCCCGCACGATCGCGGCCTTCACCCCGTCGATGTCGTGCGGGTTGACCAGGAAGGCCTGCGGCAGCTCGATCGCGGCGCCGGCGAATTCGCTCAGCACCAGGGCGCCCTGCTCGTCGTGCCGGGTGGCCACGTACTCCTTGGCCACCAGGTTCATGCCGTCGCGCAGGGCGGTGATCAGCATGACGTCGGCGGCCAGATACAGCGCCGCCAGTTCCTCGCGGTCCTGCGACTGGTGCAGGTAGTGCACGGCGGGGTGGCCCAGCTGGCCGTAGTCGCCGTTGATGCGCCCGACCGTGACCTCCACGTCGCGCTTCATCTTCTCGTACTCCTCGACCCGGTCCCGGCTCGGGGTGGCCACCTGGACGAGCACGGCGTCGGGCGGGCTGAGCACCTCCTCGGCGAAGAGCTCCTCCACCGCCTTGAGCCGGTGCAGGATGCCCTTGGTGTAGTCGAGGCGGTCGACGCCCAGCAGCACCACCTTGGGATCGCCCAGCTCGCGCCGGATCTCGCGGGCGCGCTCCTGGATGTCGGGGCGGCGGCCGAGCGCGTCGATCGACTCGGAGTCGATCGAGATGGGGAACGCGGCGGCCCGCACCTCACGCGAGGGGTGGTGGTCGGCGCTGCCGAAGCGCGGCTCGGCCGGCAGGTGCACCATGCCCCGGCGGGTGGCCAGACCGTTGCGGCGGCAGGCCCGCAGGAAGTTGTTGGCGTCGGCCGGACGCTGGAAGCCGAGCTGGTCGGCACCCAGCAGGCCGTCGAGAACCTGCCGCCGCCAGGGCAACTGGGCGAAGATCTCGTAGGGCGGGAACGGGATGTGGTTGAAGAAGGCGATGCGCAGGTCGGGCCGCAGGGCCCGGAGCATCTGCGGCACCAGCTGGAGCTGGTAGTCCTGCACCCAGACCAGGGCGTTCTCCGCCGAGTTCTCGGCCGTCTTCTCGGCGAACCGGCGATTCACCCGGACATATGATTCCCACCAGTGCCGGTGGAACTGGGGCTGAGCGATGACGTCGTGGTAGAGCGGCCAGAGGGCACCGTTCGACATGCCCTCGTAGAAGTCCTCGACGTCTTTCTTGCTCAGCTCCACCGGGATCAGGTGGATGCCGCGCGCCTCGAACGGCTCGGGGGCGTCGCCGGGGGCACCGGTCCAGCCCACCCAGGCACCGGAGTTGCGCTGCATCACCGGCTCCAGGGCCGAGACCAGGCCCCCGGGGCTGGGCTTCCAGGTGGTGGTGCCGTCGGGGGCGACCTTACGGTCGACGGGCAGGCGGTTCGCGACCACCACGAGGTCGCTGCGATGGTCGGGCTCGGTCTGCTGCTGCGACACGGGGTCGGCCTTCCTGGTCAGGTCATCGGTCCGCGTGTCCAAGGCGACGCGGGTGATGACGGAAAGGAACGTCCAATGACGAATCACCCATCGTGACGTCATTCACGCCTTGTAACCCTAGGCACTAAGGGCACCGCACGCCTCCTGGAGCCGCGTGGCACTTGTCTCGCCCTTTGGACAGTTTAGACTGATTTAGACCGTATAGCGTGGTTAAAATCTGCCACGCCATGTCCTGGCCTTTCCCGGATGGCGACTTCTGCTCACCCATAGCAACCGGCCTCAGCGTAGCCTCGGCCGCGTGACCAATTCCCCCGGACCCACGCCGACTCCGCCCGTCGTCGCCCTGCTCGGCACCGGCATCATGGGCCTCGCCATGGGCCGGAACATCGCCCGGGCCGGACTGACGCTGCGGGCCTGGAACCGCACCCCGGACAAGGCCCGGCCCCTGACCGAGGACGGCGCCCTGGCCGCCGGCTCCGCCGCCGAGGCCGTGACCGGCGCCGACATCGTCGTCACCATGCTGTTCGACGCCGACAGCGTCGCCGCCGCGATCGAGCAGGCCGCGCCCGGCCTGGCCGAGGGCACCCTCTGGCTGCAGACCAGCACGGTCGGCGTCGAGGGCAACGACCGGCTCGCCGCCCTGGCCGCGCAGCACGGTCTGGTCTACGTCGACGCGCCCGTGCTCGGCACCAAGGGCCCGGCCGAGCAGGGCACCCTGACCGTGCTCGCCTCCGGCCCGGAATCGGTGAAGGACGCCGTCGCACCGGTTCTCGAGGCCATCGGCGCCAGAACGCTGTGGGTCGGCGAGGTCGGCGCCGGCACCCGGCTGAAGCTGGTGGCCAATGGCTGGGTGGCCACCGTGACCGTCGGCGTGGCCCAGTCGCTGAAGATGGCCGAGGCCTTCGGCCTGGACCCGGCCCTGTTCCTGGAGTCGGTGAAGGGCGGAGCCGTCGACGCCCCCTATGTGCAGATCAAGGGCCAGGCCATGCTCGACGGCGCCTTCGACCCCTCCTTCGCCCTGAGCGGCGCCCTGAAGGACGCCGGCCTGATCGAGGAGGGCGCCCGCGCCGCCGGCGCCGACCCGGCCTTCGTGGCGATCGCCCGTGAGCACTTCGCCCGCGCCGAGCAGGACGGCCACGGCGACAAGGACATGGGTGCGGTCTACCTGTCCTACTAAAAAACCCTTCCGTGATCATGCAAAACCTCCCCGGCGTTCTAGAACTCTCGAGACCACAGTTCTAGAACTCTGGGGAGGTTTTGCATGATCACGGACGAAGGGGCGGGGACGAGGGTGCCCACCTCCTCGACGAAGAGGCGGGCACCCCATCTCACCTCTAGCCGACCGTGACCTTCTGCTTCAGGTCGTTCAGCCCCGTCGCCGCGTCCCAGGTGCCCTGGTTGGCGACCTGGACGGCATAGTCCCCGGAAGCCGACGAAGCCGACGGGACGGAGAGGTAGACGTCGTACGTGCCGGCCGGGACCTCATCCAGAAGCCCTGTGAGCGTGACCGTCTCACCCGGCGCCCAGGTCCGTACGTCGGAGTGGTCCTCGAAGGCCACCGGGTGGGTGGCGTCCGCGCTCTTCAGCACCAGCTGCGCCGTGCGCAGGTTGTAGGGCGCGGCCCAGCCGTCGTTGCGTACGCTCAGCGACACCGAATCGTCCGAGACCGTGCTCTCCGTCATCACGAAGCGGTAGCCCAGCTTCTGGGCCGTCTCGGTGAGACCGGTCTCGCCCCAGCTGTTCAGCACGTCGGCGTTGTAGTCGCGGTTGAGGTAACTGTAGTGATAGCGCTGCATTTCGGCCGAGGCACTGGCCCACTCCGAGCGCGGTGCGTTCACTCCGCAGGTCTCCCCGCCGACCGGCAGGTAGGCGCTGTCGGCCTCCAGGTACTCCTGGTCGAGCGTGATCGGGTCGGACAGGAACGTGCCGTAGTCGTCGGCCGAGGCCAGGAAACAGTCGTTGTGATGGCCGATGCGGGCCTGGTCCGATCCGCTGAAGCCGTCCGACGCCGTCAGCGGATCGGCCGACCCCACGTACTGCTGCTTCGAGAACATGGTGCGGGCCGCCACCATCCGCTCGTCCGGCACCGCGTCGAGCAGGGCCTTCAGCACGGCGTTGCGCTTCTCCCAATCGGCGGCCGTGACCACCCCGGGGTTGGCCGGGTCGGCCACGAAGTGGTCGGTGTAGTAACCCTCACCCCACAGGCCGATGAAACCCTGCTGCACGAGCTCGATCACGTCGACGTAGTCACTGAAGACCGGTTTCAGCTGGTCGATGTGAGCCAGCACGGTGTCGAGCGAGGCGTCGCCGTAGGGCGCGCTGTACGGCCAGTCGCCGCCCTGCGCGTAGGCGAAGCGCACGATGACCGAGATCCCGGCCTCCCGCGCGGTGTCGAGGTCGGCGCGCACCTTCGCCAGGTAGGCGTCACTGATGGCGGCGCCGGAGGCGAAGTCTTCCAGGTAGAACACCCGCAGAATCTGGGTGATGCCCTGATCCCGGTATCCGGCAAGGGTTTGCGCGTTCAAGGGGGTGTAGCCGGTGCTGTGCGTCTCGGTGTGCTTGTAGAAGCCGCGTTCGGGGTTGGCGATCACGGCGTCGCTGGCCGTATAGGTCACCGTCTCGGGTTCGGCCGCCGAGGCGGAGAACGCAATGCCGCCGCACAACATCAAACTCGCTACCGTGCCCGCAAGGATCCGCTTGGTGTGTCGCATGGGTCGCAGGCTAAGGAGCGTCAGGTCAGCGCGGCATTAGATTGACGTTATGCCAACCATCGCCACCGCGAAGCGCGTGGAGCTCGAGGAGCTGCTGGAGTTCATCCGGCCGCGCCACCGGGCCACGCTCGTCACCACCCGCTCCGACGGCAGCCCACAGCTGTCCCTGGTCTCCTGCGGTGTCGACCCACAGGGCCGGATCGTCATCTCGACCTACCCCGAGCGGGCCAAGGCCATCAACCTGAAGCGCCGTCCCACCGCGTCGGTCTGCATCCAGTCCGACGAGTGGAACGGCGCCTACGTCCAGGTCGACGGCACCGCCGAGGTGATCGACCTGCCCGACTCGGTCGAGCCGCTGGTCGAGTACTTCCGCAGCATCGCCGGTGAGCACCCGGACTGGGACGAGTACCGCGAGGCCATGGTCAAGCAGGGCAAGAGCCTGATCCGGATCACCCCCGAGCGGTGGGGACCGATCGCCACCGGCGGGTTCCCGCCGGGGAGAGCACCCGCGTCCTGAATCGGTGAAAGCCCCTCAGGCCTCGGTGACGATCTCGAAGGCCCAGATGCTCGAGCCGGTGGCGGCGGGACCGTCGCCGGCCGGGCGGGCGCTGCCCTCACCGTGGCCCCGGGCGAAGGCCTGCGAGGACTGCCAGGCCTCGAAGTCCTCCTTGGTGTTCCACCGGGTGTAGACCAGGTACTGGTCGGTACCCTCGACCGGGCGCAGGAGCTCGAAGTGCTCGAAGCCCTTGCTGTTCTCCACCATGCCGGCGCGGGTGCTGAAGCGCTGCTCCAGCACCTCGCCGCGTCCACCGGGAACGGTCAGTACGTTGATGACCACATAAGACATGCCCCCATCCTGGTACACCGGGCGATCGGCCCGATAGGCGCAGTGCCGCGGCGCCCCCATTAGAGTGCCTCCTCGTGAGCAGCATCCTGTCCGGCCCGGTGATCGCCCTCGGCCTGATCACCTCGATCTGGAGCGTTCTGCTCTTCGCCCGGGACCGCCGGGCCAGCAACACCATGCTGCTGGTGCTGATCGCCTTCGAGGTGCTGCTGCTGGTCCAGCTGATCGTCGCGATCGTGCTGGTGACGCGCGGCGAACGGCCCGACGAGACCGCCACGTTCATCGCCTACGCCGCCAGTGAGCTGCTGATCCTACCCGCAGGAGTGTTCTGGTCGGCCGCGGACAAGTCCAGGACCAGCGTCCTGGTGATCTTCATTGCCTGCTTTGCCGTGGCCGTGATGACGGCCCGGATGTTTCAGATCTGGAGCACCGTCGGTGGATGACCCCCGCACCTCTGGCCCGGGACGGCTTCTCGTGGCCGTCTACGCGATCTTCGCCCTGGCCGCCTGCTCCCGCGCGATCGTCCAGATCGCCACGGAGTTCAGCAACGCCCCTCTGCCCTACCTGCTGTCGCTGCTCTCCGGCATCGTCTACGTGATCGCCACCCTGGCTCTCGCCCGCCCGGGAGCGACCTGGCGCCGGGTCGCGCTGGCCACGTGCACCTTCGAACTGGTCGGCGTGATCGGTGTGGGCCTGTTCAGCGTGCTCGACTCCGGCGACTTCCCCGACGCGACGGTCTGGTCGAACTTCGGGCAGGGCTACGGCTACGTACCGCTGGTGCTGCCGATGATCGGCCTGTACTGGCTGTGGCGCACGCGCACCCAGGTCCCGGTTACGCCGGTCTGACGCCACCTCCTCGCCCCACGGGGAGAACTCCGGCCGCGGTGGACCCGAAGAGGACCTACGACAAGCACTGGGCCCGGTAGAGGTCAGGTAGCGCTGACGGGGACCCGGGTGGCCAGCTGCCGCAGTGCCCGCTCGGTGGCGCTGCCCGGGTCGGCGGTGATGAAGACGACCTGCTGATCGTCTTCCGGCACCGCGAGCACGTCACAGTTCAGGCGCAGGCGGCCGAGTTCCGGGTGCTCGAGCGTCTTCACCTGGTGGCCGGGCAGTCTCACCGGGTTGCGCGCCCAGAGCTCGCGGAATTCCTCACTGCCGTCGCGCAGGTCGTTCAGTAGCCGGTTCAGGGCGGCGTCGTGCGGGTATCGCACGGCCGCGCCCCGCAGCCGGGTCACCACGATCTCGGCGAACTCCGGCGCCATCACCTGGGCGGCGTGGGCATCGGAGAGAAATCGGCGGCGGGCCAGGTTGCGGCCCTCCTGCGGCCCGAGAAGCGCTGCGGCAAGCGGATTCCAGCCCACCACGTCATAGTTCGCGGCAGTTACCACGGCCGCCGTGCCCGGCATCCGGTGCAGGAGACCGGCCACGTGAGGACGAACACGGCGAGCCGGCGCGGACGGCGCCTGCGGGGCGCTGCCGGCCAGACGGAACAGGTGGATGCGCTCAGCCGGCCCCAGACGCAGAGCTCCGCCGACCGCCTCAAGCACACCCGGCGAGGGACGCGGGCCCCGCCCCTGTTCCAGCCGGGCGTAGTAGTCCACCGACATCCCGGCGAGTTCGGCGACCTCCTCACGGCGCAGCCCGGGCGTGCGGCGACGACGGCCCGGGGGCAGCCCGGCGTCCACGGGGCGCAGCGCCTCCCGGCGGTCGCGCAGGAACCGGGCCAGTTCGGTTCTCGGCATGTTCCCTGAACGCGCTTTTCCCCGTGGTTATTCGGGTACCACCTGTACCTGGATAACTAGGGACGCGGGCGGCAGCGTTGGTCTCATGACTTCCACGATTGCGCTGGTCACCGGCGCCAACAAGGGCATCGGCCAGGAGATCGCCCGGCAGCTCGTCCGGGCCGGCCTCACCGTGCACCTGGGTTCCCGCGACGCCGGGCGCGGCCTCCGGGCGGTCGAGGAGATCGGCGGAGACTGCCACTTCGTCCAGCTCGACGTCACCGACAAGACGAGCATCGCGGCCGCTGCCTCGGCGATCGGCGCCCTCGACATCCTGATCAACAACGCCGGAATGATGGTGGACGGGGCCATCGGCCCCGAGGCGTCGGTGGACAGCTTCCGCACCACCTACGAGACCAACGTCTTCGGCGTCGTAGCCGTGACGAACGCCTTCCTCCCCGCCCTGCGCCGCTCGTCCGCACCCCGCATCGTCAATATCTCCAGCGGCACGGCATCGTTGGGGGCCAGCACCGACGAAGCTGTGCGGGCGTCCGCCGTCGGAGCCCCCGCCATGCACTCCCCCGCCGCCGTGAGCTACCGCTCGTCCAAGACCGCCCTGAACATGATCACCACGCTCTACGCCCAGGCCCTGCCCGAATTCCGGATCAACGCCCTGGCCCCCGGCCTGAGGGCGACCGACCTGAACGGCCGCGCCCGATCCCTGGGCGAAGACCCGGCCGAGGCCGCCGAGGGAGCGGTACGCCTGGCCCAGCTCGGCGACGACGGCCCGACCGGTGCGTTCTTCAGCTGGGACGGAACGGTGATGCCTTGGTAGTCAGGCGGTTTCGGCGTTCTTCAGCCAGCCGTGCCGGGTGATACCGGGGTCACCGCCGAGATATCCCCGCAACCCCGCGGCCGGATAGGGAATCAGGTTCTCGGGCAGATCCTGCACCGCGAACCACCGCAGCTGCAGGCACTTGTCCGGCTCCCGGTTGACCGGCTCAGGTCTCCACGCCTGCGTCCATCAACCGGACACGAAAGCCGTCCGCAATGGTCGTCCAGGCCCGATGATCGGTGGTCAGAACAACAGCCGCCATGGACTCTCCTTGATGCGGTGCCTCGGGCATGAAGACACGGGGCAGCCCAGTCCACTACGCCGATAGCGCAGTCGGGGAGCGGATCCCGGCTGGCCGAGTACACCGACGACGATCACGGTGGGGACCGGTGCCGGCTTGGGAAGGAGGTCCCGGGCACCGGCCCCCGCAACCTTCGGAAGGCCCACCCCGTTTGAGCCGTCCGAAGGTCTCAGGACCGCCCGACGCGGCCGACGGAGGGAGACCGCCGGGACGGACGGCCGATCAGGGTGATCCCTCTATCTGCCCCATCGGCAGCCACGAGGGAGTAACGAACAGGACGTCAGCGCCCCGTCCTATCGATGGCCTCTGTGCGCTACGTACTTCCGGGAGCGCTTCGATGCCCTCCAGCAGTGCCTGGAACTGGCGTGGTGCGATACCGGCGGGAAGGTAAACCTGGAACTCGCCGGTATCCAGAGTGGCAACGTATTTCACCGGAATGTGCTGGCTGCTCAAATGGCGCCGGAACTGCCCGGCGGTGAGCCTGGTGGGTCCTCCCGTCGGACTTCCGACGGCAGGTGCGCTTGTTTCTCGGTGAAGCTCGGCCTCAGGGGGAGGGCCTGATGCGCCTACGGACGTGCTGGTCATAACACTCCCATCTTCGAAAGCTACTGCTGTGCCAGGTTCCTGACGCGTTTCCAGTAGACGGCTCCCAAGGCGGAGTGGATAGCGGCGCGGTCGCCCGATGCTCATCAACTTGCAAACCATGCAATTCGTCTTCTGCAGTCGCTGGATCGGAGTTAAAGTCCGACAGGGGTGGAGCGGCTGCACGGGGGAACGGGGCTGAATGTCGACGTCCGCAGTGATGACGGGCTTGGTGGTACGCCGAGCCCGGCTTGGGCGCAGGCTTACTCAGGCACAGCTGGGACAGCTGACGGGGTACTCCTCCGCTCAGGTTTCCCGGTACGAGCGCGGCATCTCGCCTCTGACTGATGTCGATGTCCTACGCCGGTTCTGCACGGCGCTGGACATTCCTGTGGCCGAGGTCGGTCTGGCCGAAGCCGTATCCGAGCAGTATTCGATGGCAGCTCGACAGACCGGAACTACGGCCTACCCGCGTCTCTCCCCGCCTAAGGTGGACATCCTCAGGCAGGAGGACGACGTGCGGCGGCGAGCATTCCTTGCTCTATCAGCGACCAGCGCAGCTGGTCTGCCCGTGCTCGGGGAGCAGTCGGCGTCGTCATCACCGCAGACCACTGCTGCCGATGCCCTCGTTGGAGGCATCCGCGATGCGATGCTCGGCCTCAACGATCCTGGTTCCGATACAACCAACGGGATGCCTCGGCCGCTGTCGGCACAGTTGAGGCTCGTGATCGAGCAGGATGCAGGGTGCCGGTACAGGAGCCTGGCCCAAACTCTGCCTGCGCTGATCCGCGCCGGGCACCAGATGACCGAATCAGGCTGTGTACCCACGGAGGAGACCACTAGCGGTGATGCGCATGAAGCAGTCCTGGCGCAGGCATACCTGGTCGCAACCCGGGTCCTGATCAAGTTCGGCGACCAGCCGTTGGGGTGGATGGCCGCCGACCGCGCACGACAGCTGGCCACCGATCGCGATGACGCGCTCCTGGCCGGTGAGGCCACCCGACAGTTGGCCGTCCTGGCCCGCCGTTCCGGCTGGACCGATCAGGCGCTCTCCATCGCACTATCGGTGGCCGACGACCCGCGTCTGCGGCGAGCCGGCCGCGAGGGCACGGCGATGCGAGGTCTGCTGGTGCAGTCGGCCGCCTACACCGCTGCGAAGATCGGCGACGGTCAGGGCATGCGCGAACTCACCACTGAAGCCGCCGTCATCGCTGCCGGCCTGGCGGACGGTCCTGTGGTGCGCCGATACGTCGGCGGGTTCACCCCTGCGACGGTGGCTCTGCATCGCATCTCGGCCGAAACCAGCACGGGCGATCCCGTTACAGCCCTAGCCACAGCGCACGCCCTCACCCCGTCCCGCCTACCGACGATCGAACGGCGGGCCCGGTACTGGGGCGACGTCGCAACGGCCCAGGCCCTACGCGGTGACCGCGATGAATGTCTACGGGCACTGCTGGCCGCCGAGCATCTGGCCCCAGAAGAGACTCATGCCCGCCCCGCGATCCGAGCCCTGATCTCGGGTCTGCTGATGTCCGGGCGGACAACCCCCGACCTGCGGGCCCTGGCCTCTCGTAGCCGTGTCTCCCCCTGACACATTCGGACCAGGACGCACCGGCCGGGTCTGACCGCGCCCTTCGTCCTACAGGCCTGAGAGCCTCTCCTCAGCTGCTCAGCTCTCTGATCCGAGTCTCGAAATTCTGGATCGCCGCCATCTGCTCATCGCAACAGAGAGCGAACAGCGCCAAATCTGTTTCCTCGTACATGGCCAGTGTCGCGTTGCGGAGGGCACCCATGAGTTCATGCAGATGCTCAGCACCGGGAAGCGTGAACAGTTGCGCCGTGGCTATGTACCGATCATCAGGCCAGATGTCCTTGTGATTCAGGGTCTGACCTTGACGATGGACCACGATCAGGTGGCTTCTGGCATGGAGGTAGGACGCAATGACACCAGCAGCTGCCAAGCGCAACTGCTCACGCCGATCGGCCCGTCGTTCAATTCGACGAGCCATCAGATCGCCCAGGGTCACGAGTAGCCCGCCGATTACTGCCCCAATGAGACCCACGACTGCAGACGCCATCTGCCTACGCTAGGTAGATCCGGCACAGCTGTCCGTGTCTCGCCTCATTGTGCACTCCCGGAGCGACGAGATCTAACAGCATCGGCACTGGTCAAGGCACCTCTGTAGCCTCTGAACTGGAGCCCGCTATCGGATTCGAACCGATGACCTGCTGTTTACAAGACCACGATCCATTTCGGTCCTGACCAGGCGAATCATGGTTTGCCCTATCTCCTGGGACACGGATGGGGCACGAACCAGTCGAACGGGGTCTTTGGACGCCCCGCGCCGGCCGATCTGCGTGCCACATCTGAGTTGGCACCTGCACCCAGTGCCAGGTCGAGGTCTTGCCTCAGTTCGAGGCCCGATTAAACGGAAACCAGCCGGACCGGTGCGAGAGACTAGCGCTGTGATGGTGCAGTCAGCGCCTCCCAGGAGCGTGGGATGTCGTTGCGGGTCGCGATGCCCCGCCGGGACAATGCCAGCGGCTGGCCTGCACCGCCGAATAGCTCTCTTCTAGATCAAGGAGGTCGGAGTTTATGCCAGTTGAAACCATCGTCGTTGAGCTAGGTCTTCCATGGGGATTAGGAAAGATTGGTGGAACATGGCGCCCAGATGAAAGCGAGCGGGAAGCCGCATGGGAGATACTCGTTGAGCTGAGCACACGAGTTAGCCTAGCGCCCATTCAAGAGGGCCAAGGGGTGCTCAGGGAGACTTTGACTTCCTATTACTCCATATTTGGTATAACTCGAAATGTCCTGCGAGCCCATGGGCCATCGGTGGCAAGGCCAGAGTCTTCTAGAAACAATGTCTCTTTCGCATCTCTGGCTGTCACGGTTCTCAATTCGGGAATCAGACCGCTCCTGACTACATGGCACCCCGCACTCCTTGACCATGAGTTCCAGCGTCCGGAGAACGTTAGCCCGGTGCAATGGGAAAAAGATTGGCAGCGGGCACCAGAGCTCTATCGAGCCATTAGTGAGGTTCAGGAGCTTCTGCGTCTTTTCGCCGGAATTATGGCCGATGCCTGTGATGCGCGCCAAGTATTGACGTCAATCGAGGTCCCGCCTCCGAGTTCAAGGAATGGCTAGATGCGTATTTAGGAATAATATTTGGAATGTTCTTATCTCCAGACGGCATGTTGGCATTTCCGGATACCATGATCATCCGAGTGGATCGTCGGGGATCATCAAGAGGAGCTAGCTTGTGAGTGTCGAACCAAATTCCCAGACGCAGATGAAGAGTCCAGTAGCATTCATTAGCCACTCTAGCCAAGACAAGGATCGGTTCGTAATAAAGTTTGCGACTGAGCTCCGAGCTAATGGCGTGGACGCATGGGTCGACCAATGGGAAATGCTCCCAGGAGATAGTCTGATCGATAAGATCTTCAATATTGGAATTGCCAACGCAAATGCGATAATTGTAATTATTTCAGCAGCGAGCATTGAGAGTAAGTGGGTAAAAGAAGAACTTGATCTTGCAATGGTGAGGCGCCTCGAAACAGGGGCAAAGGTCATTGTTGTGCGCTTGGACGACGCTGAAGTCCCGACATCCCTACAGGGTCTTCTTTATGAAGCAATTGATCCAAATATTGACTGGAATTCTCAATTTGATCGTATTCTTCGTGCCATATTTCAAGTGCCAGATAGGCCGCCCCTGGGGCCACCTCCCAGCTTCGTGGGGAGCCTTCAAGCTAAAGAACTAGATCAAGGTGATGTTCGCCCGCCGGCCACCGCGCAAACTGTGATGGAACTGATTGCCGATCCGAGGAATAGAGTCCAGCTACATCAAACAGTTAAGCGGACGTGTGATCGTCTGGTTCAACGTCTGGGCGACGCGTCTTATGGCCAGAACGCAGAACAGCCTAACGGTGAACGGATCCAGGCAAGATTGGATCAATATGACGAAGATTGTGCTGATGTGGCCAGTTCAATATCAGTCGGTGTCTATTATGGCACTGCTGAGCACGATGGTCTCTGGGTGGGCAGCCTAAAGCAAATCATTGCTACTGCCAATCAACCTATCACCGGAACATACCACGCCGTATGGGAAGATATGCGCAAATATCCCGCGCTCAGGCTCTTTTATGCGGCTGGCATTGCTGCTGTCGATGCGGGTCATTGGCAGACATTGCGTGAGCTTTCTATGGTTAAGGTGCAAAGTTGGCGCGCAAGCAATGACGTACAGACCGCAGTGAATTATCTTGGCCCCGGGAAAGTGATCGAAAACGAGACAATGCACACTCTGCCAAGGGCTGAGGGCTCAAGGTATTATCATCCGGTATCTCGACATCTCCACCAAGTAGTCAAAAAAGATGTCTCGCCAGTCATTGACGGAGATGCCTTTCCACTGGCTTTCGAGCGCTTCGAAGTTCTCCGAACTTTATTAGAGGCCGATGCTACTGGTAATCACTATTTCTCCATGGGCGAGTTCGGGTGGCGAGCAGCAAAGAGGCAAACGTCAATACTCGACGAAGTCAATTCAGAATTAGATGATCTTGGTGAGGATTGGCCATTGCTCAAAGTGGGCGCCTTTGGTGGGGACATGAAAAGAGTCGCGGATTCACTGGCTGCTGTTCGTGATGTTGTCGGCTCCTCTCGGTACTGGCTCTGACCTTTGTCGGTATTCGCTAAGTATTTGAGCATCTTCAAGCCGTAGACGGGCCGTCCGTCGTCTCGGGTCGACCTGGGGTATGGACCCCAGGTCGGCTCCAGGCTCTTAGGAACGTAGATCCTGTTTCGAAATTGTACTTGTGCCCTATCGTTTAGACAGATAGCTAGGTATGTTAGGTACCCTAGACCTTTTTTGGTCGGATATGCATTGTCCATGCCAGATGGTTCGATCGGCTGGCGTCTAGCGAGATCTTGAAAACTGATAGCACGCTGCGCGTGTGACGTTACCCGTCCGGCCCGCGCGTGACTACGCATGTCGTCAGCGAGACACCGCGCGAGGCCGATCACCTCGGTCTGTCGGCTCACCTCCTGCTTTCAGTCACAACGACAAGCATTCCTTGGAGGCGTGGGAGACACAGAGGCGACGGGGCTTGCCTCCCGTTACCAGGTGCCGGCCGTGGAAGGAGATGTCACAATTTCCCCATGAAGTACCCGGATGACTGGTCAGGGATCCAGCGTGCAGGCGGCCCTTCGCGTTGTCTCGATCGTGATGGGTCTCTCGATGCTCTGGATCGGGTTCGACACAGACCGTGACGGCGTAAGGCTTCTCTTATTCATTGCCGGCGGTGCCGCACTTTTGGACGGCGTCATCAGACTCGGGCTCTAGGTATCGCGAGAACGTCGCGCATCCAACTCCCAATAGCGTCCAAGTAGCCTATCGGCGTAGAGGGCGTTCAGGCGCAAGTGATTCTGCGGTAATCACTTTGAGAGCCAACTCAGCGGTAGGCCAATCGTCACGTACACGACCTCAGAGCATCGGACTGACGAACCCCAATCCAAAGTGGCTCCGGCCGTGCCGCTGTCGCGGACAGAGGCACGGCCGGAGCCTGTTTCGTGACGCAGCCCGGCGGAGGGAGTGCTGAGCGCGTCACGTTGGTGGCCCCCACGGCGCGAGGTCTTCCCCGTCACTCGGCGCGGTGGGGGCGGTCTACGGGCGGGAAGTCGGCTTGGTCCCCGTAGTGCCGACTCCCCGCCTGTCCCCTGGCGCTGCCTGCCCGGGACAGCGCCTCCCCTGTTTCCCGCAGGGCTGCCGGCATCCGGTGCCGGGGGCGGGTGGGGTGCGCCTTGCTGACGTGAGGCGCGGGGCTTTGTGATTCCACTGCCGGCCGGTGGCTGCCTGGTCGATCACTTTCTGGATCACCGAGGCCTCCATCGGTCGGTTGGTGTTGTCAGGAAGCTTGTCGCGGATGTCTCCTGGGTGTCACGGTCCCGCTGGGGCACCCTCGGAGCGGGACGCGTCTACTGGGACGTTTCTGTTGGGGAAAACCATTCTGAAGATTAGACTTTGGGGATGACCGAATCGGGGATCGGCGCGGTACGGCGTTCGCTGGCACGGCAGTTGCGGGAAGCTCGCCTCAAGTCCGGAGTGACGTACCAGCACATGAAAGATGTTCACTTGGCGTCGAAGTCGGCGTGGGCCCGCTACGAGAACGGCCAGGTTCGCCCGGGCGTGGCCATGGTTCGCTATGCGTGCGAGGTCTTCAAGGTCGTCCCCGAGAAGCGGGACCTTCTGATCTCCCTGGCGGAGCAGGCGGACGAGCCGACGTGGTGGGAGCAGAAGGGCCGGGGGCTGCCGACGACTCCGGGGTTCGTCATGTACTTGGAGATGGAATCGTTCGCCTCGCAGATCCAGGTTTTCTCGCCGCTGGCCGTGCCGGGCCTGATCCAGTCCCCCGGCTATCAGCACGAACAGTTCGCAGTGACTCCCGGATTGACCACGTCTACGGCAGCGCGATTGGCGGAGGTCCGCACGACGCGCCAGACCGAGACGATCGGGCGGGCGCGACTGTCGTTCGTGATCGGGGAAGAGGTGCTCGCGCGCCAGGTCGGGGGCGCTGAGGGGATGCGAGACCAGGTGGCGTTTATGCGGGGCCTGGACGAGCGGGACGACGTGGAAATTCGGGTGCTTCCCTTCGCCGTTGGTGCGCATCCGGGCGGGCGGGGTGAGTTCAATCTGCTGACGTTTCCGGACAGCTCTGAGGAGCCGCCGCTCGTCTACGTTGAGGGGTACCTCTCGGGCCAGTACAGCTCTGATCCTGAGGTGGTCGCGGACCTAGCTGACAGGTTCGCGGTGCTCCACAGCAGCGCAGTCCCCATGAAGGAGTTCCTGACATGAGCGATACGCCTTGGATCAAGGCGCAGGCCAGCACCGACACCGGAAGCTGCGTCGAGATGCGCCAGCACAACGGGCAGATCGAAGTACGTGACACCAAGGCCCACGGCACCGGCCCGACCCTGACGTTCACCAAGGCCGAGTTCTCGGCCTGGCTGGACGGAGCCACCAAGGGCGAGTTCAACCACCTGATCGGCTGATGCCGGCCAATCGCAGGTAAGGCAAAACGAACGGCTCCGGCTATAGGTAGTAGCCGGAGCCGTTCTGCATGCAGATCACGACGGTACGTCGAATCAGTGGCGCAGCGTCTCGGTAGCTTCCTGCGCAGTGAGGTCCCAGTTATTGCGAGTCTCGCTCCACATGTCCAGAACATCGGCCAGGGCCGCAACGGGTGCGCCCGGGTAGCCGGCCGATTCCAGTTCAGCGGCGGCTACGGTGAGGTCCGGTTCGCTGAGGTAGCTGCCACTGCGCTGCTGAGCCAGGGCGAGCAGTTCGTCCCGGACGCCGTGCTCGTCGCCCAGGGCGTGGGCCAGGGCGGTCAGGACCCGGGCCCCCTTTTGATAAATCGAGTAGGCGGACTTCAGTGCTGAGGCTTTCCCCAGCTCCGGCCCGAGGTCTTTCACGATCACGTCAGTTCCCTCGAAGAGGGACCGCAATGCAGCCGTTGCCTGGCCCGGACCGGCCACGTACAGTGCTGGTTTCTTTCCCGTGCCGGGTACCGATCCGATGATGGCGCCATCCACGATCGTGGCACCGGGCAGGGACTTGCCGATGTGATCGAGCTGCTGACTGGTGACCGGGTTGGCTTCCACGAAAATCTTTCCGGTGACGTCGTACTGGCCGACGTCGGTGGCCACGGTTTCGGCGAACATCGGTGGGCAGATGCTCAGGATGATGTCGGAGCGCTCGACCAGGTCGCCGATGCTTAGCACGGCAGTGAGGTGACCGGCATCGGCGCGGGCCGTGGTCGCTTCACTGCGCCCCTGGGGACACCACAGCACGTCAGCGGCGTTCGTTCGGGCTTGGGCGGCGATCCCGCTCCCCATCCGCCCGGGATGCAAAATGCCGACGGTGGGCTGGTCCTTCAGCGTCACAGAGTCTCCTGACGTGCGGTGGTGGCTTCTACTTCGCGGCCTTCAGGACCTTGTCTACCAAGGCTGACGCCTGCGTCTGCAACGGCGAGCTGGATGCCGAGTTGTCGATCAGCTCGAACGGCCCGTGCGGGCGCATGTCCAGGTTGATGCTGTCCAGGTAGGCGGGCCAGTCAGCCAGCTTCGTAGTGTCCCGGGCGGCGCTGCGCTGTCGCATGTAGCGATGCATGGTGTCGGGCTCGCAGTAGACCCACACCAGCGTCGCTTCGCCACCCTTGGCTGTGATGGAGGCTGTGGTGCGGTCGACCCACGACTTGGCCTGGAACTCCCGGATGAACGGGGCAGCCACAATCGCGCTGTTGCCGCACTCGACGTTCTCCAGATAGGTCGCCTCGGTCGCTTCGTACTCCCGGGGCCGGATGCGCTCGACGTACTCGGACGACTCCCGATCGTGGGGAGAGTGCTCCAAGATCTCTAGGGCCGCCTCGACCACGGGCCGGGTGAGCGTGTCCTTGTCCAGCATCGGCCAGCCGGTCAGCCGCGCCAGGACGCGCGCGAGCTCGGACTTGCCCGAGCCGGGGAACCCGCCGATCAGGAGCACCTGAGGGGTGGCCGGCCGCCACGGGGTCGGGGTTGTCTCGCCGGGGAAGTTGACCAGGCGCCGGGACCGGGAGTGGTTCACGACCAGGCCTTCGGCCGCGAGGACCTTCATGGCCTCCGTGATCGTGAAGACGCTGACCTTCCACTCCTCGGCCATCTGGCGCGAGGACGGCAGCGGCTCGCCGTCCCGGAGCCGGCCGGACTGGATCTGGTTGCGAATGCTGCGGGCGATCTGCTGGTGCAGCGCCTCACCTCGGGTCAGCGGGTGCCCGTCCGTCGTCATCCTTCGCGTCTCCTGTCTGCTGCCTGCGGCCAACCATTCAGAGCCTAACAGTCTGATTGGTTGCATCGTCCCAGGTGAGAAGCAATCTTCCAGTCCAGTTGTTCCTAACAGTTGACTCATTCCCCATTCAGTTGTTAGCTTCCTCCCATCGCACCACGGATCATCACGAGGGGATACGAGATGAGAGCGGTTGGGGAAGAGCCGACGCGGGCCGAACTTCGCGAGATCGAGGCCGAGATGCCTCTGATCGAAGCGGCACTGGCCGTGGTCGATGCGGAAATTGCTATCGCACTAGCTGATTCGCACGCGGATGATCTGGCCTGGCGCCGGTTGCGCCGGGCTGAGGCCCGGGTGACGCGCCGGATGCAGGACTTCTACGCCGTGAGCTTCGGGCCGCTGGACGGTGCGGCGTGAGTGCGCTGAGCGCCGAACGGCGTGCGCATGAGGCCGCGACCTTTACCCGTTCCCTGTCGGGACGGGTCGGGCGTCAGGCGGCCATCGGCTACCTGGTCCTTCTGATCGTGACGCCGGGCGCCACGGCCATCGTGCACTGGGCCAGCAAGGAGAGGGACGCGGACTCTTCGGATCCGGTCTCTCGTGTGGTCGAGGTGCGTTGCTCCGGTGGGCACCTGGTCGCCGGAATCGACACCGGACGAGCGGACGGCGCACTGCTGGCCAAGAGCCTGCCGGAGAGCTGCTGATGTCCCGCTGGCTGAGCCCGTGCCCCAACTGCGGCATAACGGTCCATCTTCTGCTGAGCACTGATTTCTACTGCTCCACAACGTGTTACCGAACGCACTACCTGGCCAACGGCTGGCCGTTCGAAGATCTGAGCGACGGGGAGGCTCACCGATGAGCACCACACCGCACGACACCGACTCTCCAGGCGCGACTGCGGCGCCCCGACAGGGACGCGCCTGGCCCGTGCTGCTGCTGGCCCTGCCCGCGTTCGTCGCCATCTGGTCGGGCTGGGTTGAACTCGGGCGCCTGACCGGGTTCGGGCCGGTCAACCCGTTGCCGGGGATCTGGGAGGACGCGCGGATCAACACCGCGATCACCTTGCCGATCGGGGTCGAGACGTACGCGGCCTATGCCATGTGGGTCTGGCTCGGGATGGACGTCGGCCGCCGGGCCCGGACGTTCGCCCGGTGGTCCGCGATCGGCTCACTTGCCCTGGGAGCTGGTGGCCAGGTGGCTTATCACCTGATGGCAGCGGCCGGGATGACGAAAGCGCCTTGGCCGATCGTGGCCCTGGTCGCCTGCCTGCCGGTCATCGTGCTCGGAATGGGAGCCGCCCTGGCCCATCTGGTCCACGACGCTCCCGACACCGTGCGGGATGGCGCCGAGCGGGAGCGGCACGAAAAGGGGACGGCCGAGTACCTGGATCACCTCGACCGCCTCGCCCAGGGTGGCGCCGATCAGCCCGCCGGAGCTGGAACGCATCCACAACCCTGGCCGTCTGCGGCGGAGGCCTGGACCGAGAAAGCCATCACCGAAACCTTGATCCGCGAGCGTCAGCACGACCAGTCTGCGGAGACGATGCCGATTCGGCCAGCATCGGTTGACCAGGCAAAACGCAGCAACGCCAGCGCGGGCCGAAGCGTGAAGCGAACGGGTCGCAGTAATGCTGAGAAGGCCCGCACCCTGCGGGAGAAATATCCGGACTGGACAGTCGCCCGGATCGCTGAGCGCGTCGGGGTGACCGAGCGAACCGCCCGCCGCTACCTCAACGCCGCCCCGGCTCCCGAGACCGCCGAGCCGCAGGCCGACACGGGCACCGAGCCCGCATCCCTGGCCGCCTGATCTAACACCCGAACCACCGCACCGCGTCCACCCCGCACGGTCTGAACGCGGCGGTCCGTCATGCCCAGAAACGGACGGACCGCCACCCAATCAACGGGACTCGCAGCACCATCTTGGAAGGGGAACCACGGATGAGCACCGCCCCCAGATACGGCACCCCGCCGGACAAGACCCCGGACAACCACCCGGACACCAGCACGGACAAGCGAGAGACAAACGTCGTCGACCTGGCCGCCGCCCGCATCCGCTCGCTCCCGGACAACCACCCGGACGCAGGCCCGGACAGCAACCCGGACACCGAACCGGTCATCGGCGAGGTGCACGAAGGCCATTTCGACGTGGCCCTGGACGACGAACCGCAGACCGGCGGAGCTATCGTCGACGCCCTTCCGCTGCGGGGCGGAACCGAGAGCACCGGGTCCCGGTTGCCGATCATCCCGCCGAACCTGAGCGGATGGCAGAACGTCAAGGCCACAATTGAGGACGCGGTGCGGCTCGCCGCTCACATCAGTGCGTTTCACGCGGTCCGGGCCCCCTGGTACGCGGTTCAGGTGGCGTTCTGGGCCCTGGTCGGTGTCCCGGTGGTCATCGGTCATCAGCTGCGCTGGTGGTGGTTGGTCGAGCAGTTCGGCCTTCGTCAGCAGGCCGCCGCTGACAACGACGCGCAGGTCTGGTTGCGCCTGCACCGCGAGGTCAAGGCCACCCGCAGGTGGCGCGGCATCGTCCTGACCGGTGAAGCCCTGGCCCTGGCCATCGGTGCACCCGCGCTGTGGTTCCTGGCCCCGACGTGGCTCCTGGTCGCGATCCTGGCCGGTGCCGCGCTGCTGCTGGCCCGGATCGCACGTCCGGCGGACCGTTCGATCGTGGCCAAGGCCGTGGTCACCGGACGGTTCCGGCGAATGAACCCCGACATCGTCCTGCGTGCCTACTACGCGGCCGGTCTCGGGAACCCGGACAAGGCCGACAAGGTCATCACGTTCGCGACCCCGATGTCCCGCGACACCACAGGAACCGGTTCGCAGGTGGCGATCGACCTGCCGTTCGGCACCGGGTTCACCCACGCCCGCAACGCCCGGGCCGCTATCGCCTCCGGTCTGGATGTGTCGGTGCACCAGGTGTTCCTGACTCCGGATGAGTCCTCGGAGCGCCGTCACGAGCTGTTCGTGACCGACCGGAACCCGCTGGCCATTCCGGCCGGCCGATCCCCGCTCCTGGACTGCCAGCCCCGTGACATCTGGGCCCCGGCCCCGTTCGGCCTGGACGAGCGCGGACGCAACGTCTGGCTGGACCTGATGTGGATCTCCATCCTGATCGGTGCTCAGCCCCGTAAGGGCAAGACGTTCGCCGCCCGGGCCCTGGCGCTGTTCGCATCCCTGGACCCGTACGTTCGGATCCTCCTGGCCGACGGCAAGAACTCGCCCGACTGGGACAAGTTCCGGCTCGTCGCGCACCGGGCCGTGTTCGGAACCGTGCCCAACGCCCGGGACAACGATCCCGTGCGGCACCTGGTCGAGATGCTGACCGAGGTCAAGAAGCACATCGAAGACGTGAACGAGTTCCTGGCCACCCTGCCCACCAGCGAGTGTCCGGAAGGCAAGATCACGCGGGAGCTTTCACGGAAGTACCCACGGCTTCGGGTTTGGCTCCTGGTGATGGAAGAGTTCCAGGTCTACTTCGAGCTGGACGACCAGGAGACGAACAAGGAGATAGCCAAGCTCCTTTCGTACATCATGGCGGTCGGGCCGTCTGCCGGAGTCATCCTCCTGTCCAGTTCGCAGAAGCCGTCCGGGATCGGGGCCGGTGACGTCGGCCGGCTGTTCAACCGCTACCGCGACAACCACGCCGTGCGGTTCGCCCTCAAGTGCGGCAACCGCGTCGTCTCCGACGCCGTGCTCGGTGGCGACGCCTACCAGGAAGGATTCGACGCCTCCGCCCTGCCCTCAGCCCGGAACAAGTTCAAGGGCATCGGGATCCTTTACGGCGCGACGGATGAGACCCCCATCGTCAGGACGTACCTGGCCGACCACGGCGACGCCGAGAACATCCTCAAAGCCGCCCGCCGCCACCGCGAACGAGCCGGAACCCTCTCCGGCCACGCCGCCGGAGAGGAAGCGCCCCGCGAGGTGCGCGACGTCCTGGCCGACGTCGCCGCCATCTACTCACACGGTGAGCCCGGCCTGCACTGGCAGCACATCGCCGCCCGCCTCGCGACCACGTTCCCCGAGCACTACGCCGACATCAGCGCCGAGACCATCTCCGCCCAACTGCGGGCCCTGAAACTACCGTCCGTCAACGTCAAGGTCGCCGGGGAAACCCTCAAGGGCCTGCGCCACAAAGACCTGACCGCCGCCATCGAATCCCGCCAGGCAACCGCCTAAGACCCACCACGACACCCGATCGGCCTCGGGCTCAAGCCCCATCGTCCCGGCCGGGATCCGGCCCGGAAGGTAGCGGCAGCACCGCTACCCGGTAGCGGCAGCGCTACCCACCCCGCTACCACCCCAACCCCCACCTGACCTGCACCGGCGCTACCTGCGAGAAAGCAGGTAGCGGGTAGCGCCGGTGACCTCTCACGCCCAAAAACAGGCCCTGGAGGCCAGACGATGCGCTCCCTAGCCGCTACCGCCACCCACCACACCGCCGCTCTCCTGCTGGCCCGGGCCCCGATGCCGGCCGAACTCCTGGCCACCGGCGAATCGACCGCTACCAGCCACATCGCCGCGTGGTTCGCCACCACCGCAGGACTCCTCACCCTCACCGCTTTGATCACTTCCGGTTACGCGTTTACGTGCTGGATCTGGCCGTTCAAGCCCTGCCGCTACTGCCACGGGACCGGCAAGCGCCGGGCCCCATTCGACATCCGCGCCGTGCGAATCCACGGCCGCTGCAACGGCACCGGCCTGCGCCTGCGCTTCGGCCGCCGGGTCTACGAGTACCTGCGCACCGAACAACGCGGCACCCGCCGCTGACCCGAACTCTCCCCCATCGAAACGAGGAAAGCCGCTGTGACGACTGCCAACTCCGCCCCTCAGAGCAACCCGGGAGCCGAACTCCTGGACCGGGTGCGGGCTGCTCTGACCCGCTACGTCATCCTTCCCAGCGACCCCGCCGCCGACGCCGTCGTGTTGTGGATCGCAGCCACCCACGGCCTGAAGTTCTGGACGCACGCCGCCCGCCTGGTCATCCGAGCCCCCGAGAAGCGTTGCGGTAAGTCCCGGCTCCTGGACATCGTCGAGGCCCTGTGCTGGAACGCTCTGCTGACCGTGAATGCCTCCCCGGCAGCGGTTTACCGCAGCATCGGCAGCGATGACCCGCCCACGCTCCTGATCGACGAAGCCGACACCATCTTCGGCCCGGCCGCCGCCGGAGCGAACGAAGACCTGCGAGGACTGCTGAACGCTGGTCACCAGCGCAACCGGCCGACGATCCGCTACGACGCGTCCAAGAGCAAGGTCGAGAAGATCCAGACGTTCACGATGGCGGCCCTGGCCGGGATCGGCGCCATGCCCGACACCATCGAAGACCGGGCCGCCGTAATCCGGATGCGCCGCCGCGCGGACGGCGAATCCGTGGCCCCCTACCGCGAGCGTCGTGACGGCCCGGCCCTGCGCAAGCTCGCCGCCGAACTGAACAAGTGGATCCGCTCCCACCCCGAACTCCAGCACGCCGAACCTCCAATGCCGGTCGAGGACCGCGCCGCCGACACGTGGGAAGCCCTGGTCGCCGTCGCTGATCTCGCCGGGGGCACCTGGCCCGAACGCGCCCGTGCCGCCTGCGTCGACCTCACCACTGAACGCGAGGCCAACGCCGACCAGCCCCTACAGGTGCGGCTTCTGGCCGACATCCGCACCGCATTCGAGGGTGACGACGCGTTGGCCACGGCAACGCTCCTGGCCCGGCTGAACCTCGACGAGGAAGCACCCTGGATCGACTACGGCCCCCGGGGCGAAAGCCTCACCGCGACCCAGCTCGCCAAGCTCCTGCGGGAGTACGACATCCGGGTCAAGAACATCCGGTTCGCCAACGGCCACCAGGCCAAGGGCTACAGCCAAGCCATGTTCGCCGACGCTTGGGCCCGCTACTGCCCCCAGACGCCGGCCGACACCGAACCGGAGATCGAGGCCCAGGGACCCCTGTGGGAGCCGTCCCAGCCGTCCCAGCCGTCCCCGCCCTGGTCAGAGCATCCCCGCAGCCGTCCCACAGCCGTCCCCCATGCCGTCCCAGAGACGTCCCAACCGTCCCACTCCCCGACCGTCGGCAACGGGCCCGCCGGTCTGTTGGGACGGCCCGACCCCACCCGTGGGACGGCATTTGGGACGGCAAACAGCGATGCCACACCGCCCCTGACCAGCAACGGGACGGCTGGGACGGCTGGGACGGCATTTCAGGACACGCCCCCGGCCACCTGCATCCGATGCCGCGAACCCATGACCTACGACCACGGCACCCGCACACACCCCGCCTGCGCCTAACCCTCACGGACGAGGAGAGCAATGACGCCCAAGCCGACCGAACTCCTGACCGTCGCCGAAGTCCTCGCCGAACTCCGCATCCCCCGCCGCACCTGGCAGCGCTGGCGCGAACTCGGCACCGGACCCCAGTGCGTCCGACTTCCGAACCGAGAGTTGCGCGTTCGCCGCTCCGTGTTGGCCGCTTGGCTCGAAAACCTCCAGGAGGCAGCGTGAACCAGTACGACGTGACGATCTACCCGCTGGACATCCGCAAGGGAAACAATCGCCCCTACTCGGTTCGGTGGCGGATCGGTCGCAAGTTCAAGCGTCGCTCCTTCAAGAACCGTGCGCAGGGGGAGAATTTTCGCTCCGATTTGATGCAGGCCGCCAAGAAGGGGGAGGGATTCGATTCCGAGACAGGACTGCCGGAGTCGATGACGGAAGCGGAACCGTCCCTGACGACGTACGACCTGGCCCTCACCTACTCAAAAATGAAATGGTCTGGTGCTGCCGCGAAAACGCGTCGGACGACGGCTCAGGCTCTGGCGACTGTGCTGCCTGTCCTGGTCCGGTCCGACGCGGCGAACCCTCCGGCGTCCGACGTTCTGCGGAACGGGCTCATCAATTGGGCCCTCAACCCTCCGCGTCGAGACACGCCACAACCTGTGGAGGTCGCCGCCGCCCTGGCCTGGCTCGAAAAGAACGCGGTACCGCTGGACGCCTTCAACGATGTCTCCCAGCGGCCGGGGCTGATCCGGGCAGCGTTGGATGCTTGTGCGACCAAGCTGGACGGAAAGCCGTCCGCTGCCTCGACGCGACGCAATCGGCGATCCGTGCTCCACAACTACTTCGGGCACGCGGTCGAGAAAGGCCACGTGACGGTCAACCCCGTGGGCACTGTTCAGTGGAAGGCGACGAAGGTGGCCGACGCGGTAGACCGTCGAGTCGTCCTCTCGCCCGCACAGTTCAGTCAGTGCCTGGTGGCCCTCTCGTACGTCGGGAGGTACGAGGGGCGGGGAGCCAAGCTGTCGGCGTTCTTCGGGCTCATGTACTACGCCGGGGCGCGGCCGGCCGAAGCTCTGGCCGTCGTGCGGGATGACTTCACCCTCCCGAAGAAGGGATGGGGGATGGTGACCCTGGCTCGTTCGGAGCCGGAAGCCGGAACCGCCTGGACTGACGACGGTGCCCGCAACGAACAGCGTGGGCTGAAATGGCGGGCACGTAAGGAGGTGCGGGCCGTCCCGATCCCCCCGGCTCTGGTGCGGCTCATCCAGGCACACCTCAAGCGCTGGGGCACCGGCCCGGGCGGCCGGCTCTTCCGCACCGCGACGGGCGGTAGGTACAGCCAGACCGCTTATAACCAGACCTGGGACGCCGTCCGGGCGATCGCGCTTCAACCTCACCAGGTCAACAGCACGCTCGGGCTCCGCCCGTACGACCTGCGGCACGCTGCCGTGACGCTGTGGCTGAACTCCGGCGTCCCGATCCCCGAGGTCGCCCGCCGGGCCGGGCACAGCTCAGACGTACTGCTCAAGGTCTACGCCGGGTGCATCGACAGCGGGTCGGCCGCCGCGAACGCGCGGATCGATGAGGCTCTGGGCGACGAGCTCTAATCAGTCCGGTCACTGACGAGGGGTACGGCGAACATGCCGTGCCCCTCGGGGGGATTCTGGGGCAAGCATGGGGCAAGGACAGTGGCTATCAGCAGCACCGAACGGCATTCGGCTGCACATGAGGATGCCTGCCCGAGTGGGCATTGATGCTGGTCAGGGCGACTTTTAGACCCCCGACCATGGAGCCCGCTATCGGATTCGAACCGATGACCTGCTGTTTACAAGACAGCTGCTCTGGCCAACTGAGCTAAGCGGGCGAGTTCCTGCACGGAGGACTCTACCGGTCATGCGGGCCCCGATGTCGCACCAACGGCCGTTCTGTGCGAATCGTCGGTTGAGAGGGCAGGCCGGGACGAACGGCTTCCGAAGATCACCAGTGCCGCCCCCGGCACCACGAACTTCTGGACGTGCGTTCGAAAATCCGCTATTCAGAACAGCAATCCGAGCCCCTCAACTCACCGCGAAGCAGACATAACCGAATAGCGTTACCTGATAGGAACGTCCGTTTGGTCTTCATGATTTGCGTCACCTGCCACCGCCAAATGGTGCTGGGAGCAGGGATTCCGCTGGTGAACAAGTGACCAAGTGCCTAGTTTCAGCCTGTGACAAATGGACCGCGAACCGTACTTCTGGGGGCCACCGGATATCTGGGCGCCATCACGGCCCGGGCCCTGGTGGAGAGGGGTCTCACACCGATCCTGGCCGGGCGGGACGGCCACAGGCTCTCGCAGCTGGCCGGTGAGCTCGGAGGGCTGGACTTCCAGATCGCCGACGCCCGGGATCGCGGTTCCCTGACCGCCCTGATCAGCCCCGGCGACGTGGTGATCAGCACGATCACGCCCTTCCGGGCGGTCGGTGAGGAAGTGGTGCGGGCGGCCGTGACGCGACGGGCGCATTACCTCGACGTGGCTCCCGAGCCGCCTTGGGTACGCACGGTGTTCCAGAAGTGGGGACGCCCGGCACGGGAGGCGGGGGTGGTGGTCATGCCCTCGGTGGGCTTCAGTTTCTCCCCCGGCAACATTGCCGGCGCCGCCGCGTTGCAGGAGGCCGGGCCGGAGGCCACCCGGGTGCAGGTGGCCTACTTCGTGCTCGGTGACTTCGAGCAGGACTCGTTCGGCGCGGGTGTGCTGGAGTCGGTGACGGGTGCCCTCTTCGAGCCCGGCCTGGTGCGCCGGGACGGGATCATCGACACCGAGATGCCCGGACGCCGCGAGCGCACCTACACGATCGACGGCCTGGAACGCCGGGCCATCAGCGTGGGCGGGCCGGAGCACTTCACGCTGGCCCAGTTCCAGCCCCGGGTACTGGACGTCGACGTGTTCATCGGCTGGCTCCAGGTCGATTCCAAGGGCCGGTCACTGCTGCCGAAGTCGGCGACGAGCACCGCCCGGCTGTCCCCGGGGCGGGCGATGACGAAGTTCAGGCACCGGCGGATGGTGCGCGACGCCGCGGAGGGGCCCGACTCGGTGGGTCGTACCGGGATGGTGAGCATGGTGGTGGCCGAGGCGATGGACCCGGCCGGCAACACGCTGTCGCGGGTGACGCTGACCGGGCCGAACCCCTACGACCTCACCGCCCGGCTGCTGGCCTGGCACGCGATCGCAGTGCCGAACTGCGGGCCCGCGGCGGCGGGGGCGACCGGGCCGGTCAACGCGTTCGGCCTGACCTCGGCGATCGAGGGTGCTCGCCAGGCGGGTCTCGAGCGCGTCGACTGAACCAGACTCAACCAGACTGAACCACTGACCTCAGGGGACGCTGACCGGCCGACGCTCGCCGTCGTCCTCAATTTCGGAGACCGCGGGAGCGTCGGGCCGCAACGGCGACGGCTCGACCCGCAGGAGCCGGGCCAGCCAGACGGGCAGCCACCAGTTGTACTGACCGAACAGGGACACCAGGGCCGGCACCAGCAGCGAGCGCACCACGGTGGCGTCGAGCAGGATGCCCACGCCGAGCGAGGTGGCCAGCACCTTGATGTCGGTGTCGGGGGCCGAGGCGAGTGCGGCGAACGAGAAGAACAGGATCAGCGCGGCCGAGGTGATGAGGCGGCCGGTGCGGCCCAACCCCTCGACAACGGCGCGTGAGGTGGAGCCGGTGCGGTCGTACTCTTCGCGCATCCGGGCCAGCAGGAACACCTCGTAGTCCATCGACAGACCGAACAGGAAGGCGAAAATGAGGACGGGGAGCCAGAATTCCATGGCCCCGGTCTCGGTGACGCCGAACAGGGCCTGGGAGCCGTGGCCCTCCTGCCAGAAGAACGTAGCCAGCCCGAACACCGCGGCCACGCTCACCAGGTTCAGCGCCACGGCCTTCAGCGGCAGCAGCACCGACCGGAAGGTGCGCATCAGCAGCACGAACGTGATCAGGGCGATCAGCGCCAGCACCAGGGGGAACCGGTCGTACACGGCGTTCTGGTAGTCCTGCACGATCGGCCCGGCCCCGGCCAGCCCCTCGTAGCCGGGAAGGCCGCTCACCGCCTCCCGCACGTCGTCGGTGATCGCGACCGAGTTGTTGTCCACCGTCTCGTCGTCGGGCACCACGATCACGTCCACCGGGCCGGACGACGAGGGGTCGAGCGGCACCACCATCCGGACCCCGTCGACCTGGCCGGCCGCCTCGACGATCGCGGGGACGTCGGCGGGTGAGGCCACGACGGCGCTGATCGGTGAGAGCACCCCGCTGCCGACGCCTCCCTCGCCCAGGTCACTCAGCGCGTCGTGGGCGGGGCCGGAGTCGGCCAGGGAGGCCGAGCTGGTCATGCCGAACTGGAGGCCGAACACCGGGGCGATGGCCAGCGCCAGCACCGCGACACCCACCCCGGCCGCGACCCAGCGGAACCGCACCACGCCGCGGGCCCAGGCCGACCAGCCCCGGGAGGCCTTGCTCTCCCGGCGGATCCGGGGCCAGTCGACGCGGGGGCCGACCAGGCTCAGCAGGGCGGGCAGCAGGGTGAGCACGACCAGGGTGCTCATCAGGGGGATGAGCATGCCGCCGAAGCCCATGCTGCGCAGCAGCGGCACGGGCACCAGGATCAGGGCGATGAGGCTGATGGCGACCGTGACGCCGGAGGCCAGGACGGCGTGCCCGGCCGTGCGCACCGCCGTCACCACCGCGTCGTCGTTGGTGGCGCCGTGGGCCCGTTCCTCCCGCCAGCGCGACACCACCAGCAGCGAGTAGTCGATGGCCACGCCCAGGCCGATCAGGGCGACGAGGAACTGCACCACGAACGAGACGTCGGTGATCTCGGTGAGGCCGAGCACCACCAGGAAGGTGGACAGGATCGCCACCGCGGCGATCAGCAACGGCACCAGGGCCAGGAACGAGGCGAAGACGAAGATCAGCACGATCAGCGCGCCGAACGCCCCGACCAGGGTCTCGACGAGCACGCTCGGGCCCTCGGTACTGTCGGCTGAACTGGTCGAGAGAGCCTGGTATCCGGTCAGTCTCACGTCCAGGCCGGAGCCCTGGCCGGCCTGGGCCAGGGTGCTCGTGATCTGCCCGGCCATCGGGTCGGCGAATCCCTCGGGTGTGGGGGTGAACAGCAGGCTGAACGCACTGCGCCCGTCGTCGGTGAGGAAACGCTCGTCGCCGGTGCCCGCGTATCCGATCACCTGCGCCCCCGGCAGATCGGCGAGAGCCGCGTCGATCCGGGCGATCTCGTTGCGGTGCCCGGAGATGTCACCGTCCGGCGCGGTGTAGACGGGTACCGAGGACATGTCCCCGGCGATGCCGTAGGCCTCGGCGAGCTTCACCGAGGTCTCGTAGCCCTCCTGGCCGGGTAGGGAGAAGTCGAAACTCAGCCGGTCGGGAACGACGGACGAGGCTCCCGCCCCGGCGACGAGCATGACCAGCCAGAAGCCGATCACCCACCAGCGGTGTCTGACGGCGAACGTGGCTGTACGCGACATGGATCTCTCCCCCCCTCGGGACGGGTCCCCACCCGTCATGACTCCCGAGTATGTCGCGGGTCACAGCGGTAACGGATCAGGGATGTCCCCGATGCACCCTCCGGAGATTTCCGGGATCCGGGCGACCGAACCGGGATCAACGGTCTCGTTTCGCAAAGGACGCTCCCGACGGGATTTTTCAGAAGGCGTGGCGGGTCGTGGGCCAAAGCGGATTAACCCGGGCACCGGAAAGTGTCAACGGGACGAGGGGCTCCCCGTGTCGTCCCGGATGCGTGGCGTGAGGGTTCATAGACTGCCGGTGAGGAACGCCGGGTCTCGTTCGCGAGGGCGCGGCACACGATGAGGAGAGTCATGCCGCGAGGAGATCTACGCCGGGCCCGGCACGATGGGGCCCGCGTGTCCGTCGCCGAGTCGGAGGCCCGCCACCGGGCCCTGCTCGGCGCACTCCCGGACGGCGTGCTGCTGCAGGACCTGAACGGCAGCGTGCTCCTGGCCAACCTGCGGGCCGGGCAGCTCCTGGACCTGAAGCTGCTGGAGGAGTCCAGCTCCGGCGTGCCGGCCCAGCGACGCGCCGACGAGACCGGTCCGATGGTTCTCAACGGCCATCGCCGGGTCGCCGACCCCCGCCCCGGCCGCATCGAGGGGGTGAACCGGATCAGCTCGGCAGCCCTGCGCAGCGGCCAGATGCAGAGCGGTTTCACCGATCCGGTGCTGGTCGACGGGGTCAGCCAGCTGTTGCAGGTCACCTCGATCCCGCTGCTCGGTGACGACGGCATGCCCCGCGCCGTGGTCAGTTCCGTGGCCCCCGCCACCGACCCGGCCGCGGTCCCGTCGGCGGCGCAGGAGGCGGGCGGGGACGACATCTTCCGCCGCACCATGCAGCACAGCCCGATCGGGATCGCGGTGGCGACGCTGAACGGTCGCTTCCTGCGGGTGAACCGCACGCTGTGCCGGATGCTCGGCTACCGCGCGGACGAGCTCCAGGCCCGCACCCTGGCCGACATCGTGCACCCCCAGGACATCGCCACCGTGCGCGCCCGGATCGCCGGCCTGATCAGTAGTGACGAGGATTCCCTGCGGCTGGAGCGGAGTTTCGTCGGGCACGGGGGCATGCACCTGTGGGGCACCCTGGTGATCACGCCGATCCGCGACTCCTCGTCGCGCCCGGTACAGCTCGTGGTGCAGGTCGAGGACCGCAGCGATCTGTACCAGGCGCAGGGCCTGATGACCCACATGACGCTGCACGACCGGCTCACCGGCCTGCCGGGCCGGCCGCTGGTACTCGACCGCGTGCAGAAGGCCCTCGACCGCACCCGCCGCAGTGGGCTGCGCGCGGCCGTGCTACAGGGCGACGTGGACCATTTCCGGGTCGTCAACGACAACGCCGGATACGAGGACGGCGACGAGGTACTGGCCGAGATCGGCCGCCGGGTGGCCGCTTCCCTGCGCGCCGGCGACACCGCTGGGCGGCTCGGCGGCGACGAGTTCGTGGTGGTCTGCGACGACATCACCGACGAGGGCGAAGCCGGCGCGATCGCCGACCGGGTACGGGCCGCGGTGAACGAGCCCCTGGTGCTCGGCGGGCGCACGCTGCGCCCCACCATCAGCATCGGCATCGCGCTCTCCACCTCGGCCGACAACGACCCGCTGATGCTGCTGCGCGACGCCGAGATCGCCACCTACCAGGCCAAGAACCGGGGTCGCGACCGCTGGGACACCGTCGACACCGGTCTGCGCAAGGCCGCCTCCGAACGTCTGGACCTGGAGTCGCAGCTGCGCACCGCGATCAGCGACGGCGAGCTGGAGCTGCATTTCCAGCCGATCGTCGGGCTCACCGGACGCCGGGTGATCGGCCGGGAGGCGCTGGTGCGCTGGCGTCACCCCCAGAAGGGGCTCATGCCCCCGATCACGTTCCTGCCGATCGCCGAGGAGTCGGGGCTCATCGTCGAGCTGGGTGCCTGGGTCCTGCGCGCCGCCGTGCGGGCCGCCGCCGCCAGCCTGGACCCCGGCTACGTGGCCGTGAACGTGTCACCGAACCAGATGATCCGCCCCGGCTTCTCCGCTCAGGTGGAGACGGTGCTGGCCGAGTCCGGTCTGCCCGCGGGGCAACTCGTGCTCGAGCTGACCGAGTCGGTGATGCTCAGCGCCGCCCCCGCGGCCCGGCTGGAGATCGATCGGCTGCACCGGCTGGGCGTGCGGATCGTGGTGGACGACTTCGGCACCGGTTTCTCGGCCCTGTCGTACCTACGGGACCTGCCCGTCTCCGGGATCAAGGTGGACCGCAGCTTCACCGCGGGGCTGGGCGACGACCCGCAGTGCGACCGCATCGTCGAGGCCCTGATCGGTCTGGGGCACGGGCTCGGCATCGACGTCATCGTCGAGGGGGTCGAGACCGAGCGGCAGAGCGACCTGCTGGTCGGGATCGGGGTGCAGCACGCGCAGGGCTACCTGTTCGGAAAACCCAGCCCGCAGTACGAGTTGCAGAATGCCTAGTCAGCGGTGAGTTGCTGGACCAGCCAGGTGCTCTTCAACGGGCCCCAGTCGGCCTTGTGCTCGTTGTTCTGCAGCACCACGAGGCAGGAGAGCAGCACCAGCACGATCACGGCCCAGGCCACCAGGCGAGCCGTCGGGCCACCGGTGATGGCCGCGGCCACCCTCTCGGTACCGCGGCGCACCGGGCCACCACCCGGACCCCACCAGGCCGTGAGCAGCAGGGCCACCATGCCCGCGGCGAGCGGGATCGGGGAACCGGGCACTGCGCTGGACGAGGCCGCACCGGACTGCACCGAGGCGACGATGAAGGCCACGCTCACGCCGATCAGGGCCGGCAGCACCAGCCCGAAGACGGTGGACAAGGCGCCGCTGAGAATGCGCCAGGGCATCGACAGCGCCGTGACCAGGCCGTCGCTGGCCCGGGACCCGCGCGTGTCGCGGCGGTGGCCCAGGGCCGTGCTGGTGCGGTCGACGACGCGGGCGGCGATCATGCCCACCGCGACGATGACGATGGCGCCGTAGGGAGCCACCGCGGCCACCGAGGCCAGCACCACCAGCAGGCCGAGCAGGAACAGCGGCATCGAGCCCAGCGGCAGCCGGTCGAGCACGCTCTCGCTGCGCTCTTCCTCTTCGTGGTGCGGCTGGGACTGGTTCGGGTCGTCGCCGATCGGGCGCCCCTTGGCCAGGACCGGGGCCTGACCACGGTTCTGGCCCGGGTTCTTCGGACCCTGGTTCTGCAGCCCCTGACCCTGCTGCGGACGAGCCTCGAAACCGTTGGCCGGACCGCCGTTCTGATTCTGGGCGGGGTTCGGCCTCGGCGCGTCGAAACGGCGGGTGGACTCCGGCGCGGACCCCCAGGACGGCGGGATCACCGAGGTCTCACTGTTGTTGCCGCCGTGCCCGAGAGCATGCGGAGGGATCACCGACGTCTGGGCGTTCGCCCGGGCCGACGGCGGCGGGATGACCGAGGTCTGGTTGTTGTTGCCGCCCGAGGCGTGGGGCGGGATGACCGAGGTCTGATCGTTGTTCCCGCCCGAGGCGTGCGGCGGGATCACCGAGGTCTGCGCGTTCGCGAAAGCGGTGTTGAACGACGGCGGGGGGGTGCGGGCCGTGGGCATCTCGTCCGCGTCGTCCGGCTCGGGCAGCCGGATCTCGGTGGAGTCGCCGGGCCGGATCTGGCGGCCGGCCGCCATCTCGTTCGGGCCGGGCTGACGCTGCGTCTCCTCGTCGGGGCTGACGTACACGTCGCCCCGCGAACCCCAGGACGGGGTCTGCGAGTTCGGCCCGGTGCCACCGGGCCGGGAGGGCGCGGCCGCGGCCAGGCCGGCGATCAGCTCGTCGTGGTGCGGGCGCAGGCGCGGGTCGACCGAGAGCGCGGCGGTGAGGGTCTTGCGCAGACCGTCGTCCACCCCGTCCACGTCCATCGCACCGCGGCGGACGCGGTCGAGCACAACCTCGATCGGGCCGGTGCCGAACGGCGGGCGGCCGGTGGCGGCGTAGGCCAGCGTGGCGCCCCAGCCCCACCAGTCGGTCGCGGCACTCACCGCGTCACCGCCGATGATCTCGGGCGACAGGTATCCCGGCGTGCCCATCACCAGACCGGTGTGGGTGATGCGGGACTCGTCGGCGACGTGCGCGATGCCGAAGTCGATCAGCACCGGCTCACCGTCGAGCAGCATCACGTTGGCGGGCTTCACGTCGCGGTGGACGACCCCGGCGGCGTGGATCGCGCGCAGGGCGTCGGCGAGCACCTGGCCGATGCGCGCGACGTGGCCGCGCGGCAGGGGCCCGTGGTCCCGGACGTGCTTCTCCAGCGTCTTGCCCGGGACGAAGCTGGTGACGACGTAGGGCGTGTCACCCTCCACGTCGGCGTCGAGCACGCCGGCCACGCGCGGGTGACGTACCCGGCGCAGCGTGGCGACCTCGCGGGCCAGGCGGCGACGCGCGTCCGGGTCGCCCGCGATGTGCGGGCGCAGCACCTTGACGGCGACGGCCTTGCCGTTCTCGTCGAGCCCGAGGTGGACAACGCCCATCCCGCCTTCTCCCAGGCGCTGAACAAGGCGGTACTGACCGATCCGCCCCGTGTCGCCTGCTGCACGGGCGGTTGCATCGTGCGGCATGGTGAACACGGTAGGCCAAACGACCGACTTCCCGTAGCGGCTCCCCCGGACGGGAAGCTGCTACGCGCACCGGATCGCCCGGATCAGGTGTTGATGTAGGCCTGCAACTGGTCGCGCTCACCCTCGAGCTCGTCCATGCGGTGCTTGACCACATCCCCGATGCTGACGATGCCCACCAGCCGGTCACCGTCCACCACCGGCACGTGCCGGAACCGGCCGTTGGTCATGAGCTTGGCCAGCTCCTCGATCTCAGTGGCCGGCGGGCAGGTCTGCACCTGCCGGCTCATGATCTCGCTGACCGGCTCCTGCAGCAGGTCAGGGCCGAATCGCTGGAGCTTGCGCACCACGTCCCGCTCGCTGACGATGCCGTCCACCGACTGCCCGTCGGCGGAGACCACCAGCGCGCCGACGCCGTTCGTGGCCAGCTTGTCGAGGAGTTCGGTGACGGGCCGGTCGGGGCCGATCGTGACGACCAGCCCGCCCTTCTGCCGGAGTAGTTCGCTGATCCGCATGCGGGTGGACCTCCACCGATTCAGGCGATACGTGGACGGGATCCGGGCGGCCGGGAACGTGCTACTGGGCCTTCACCGAGGGTAGGTGAGGCCTGCACGAAGGGGAACCCCCGAACGTGTCCAGGATCACAACCCTTCGGCCTACTGAAGGGCCGCCGGGACCGAACCCGTGGACCCCCGCACCACCAGCTCCGGACGGAAAAGATATTCGGTCCGGGGTGCAAAGGCCCCGTGACCTCCTCCGTGGATGTCGTCGAGCAGGGCCCGCACCGCCGCCGCCCCCATCGCCTGGACCGCCTGGCGCACAGTCGTCAGCGGCGGGTCGGTGAAGGCGATGAGCGGCGAGTCGTCGTACCCGATCACCGAGACGTCGGCCGGTACCCGCAGCCCGCGGTCACGCACCGTCCGGATCACGCCCAGCGCCATCAGGTCGCTGCCACAGATCACGCCGGTGCAGCCGGCGTCGATCAGCCGGTGCGCGGCGGCCGCCCCGCCCTCCACGCTGAACAGGGAGCACTCGATCGCGTCGTCGACGTCGTCGCGACCCAGGTGCCGCCACATCGCCGTGCGGAACCCGTCGATCTTCCGGATCACCGGCACGTACTGCCGCGGGCCCAGCGCCAGGCCGATCCGCCGGTGCCCCTGCGCCACCAGGTGGTTCACGGCCAGGTCCATCGAGGTCACGTCGTCGTTGCTGACGAAGGGCGCGTCCAGCCCCTCGACGTAGCCGTTGACCAGCACGATCGGCAGCCCCCGGCGCCGCAGGGCCACGTACCGGGACGGATCGGCGGAGGTGTCGGAGTGCAGCCCGGACACGAAGACGATGCCCGCGACCCCGCGCTCGGTGAGCATCTGGGTGTACTCGTCCTCCCGCACCCCGCCGGGGGTCTGCGTACAGAGCACCGGCGTGTAGCCGTGGTGGGCCAGCGCCGACTCGATCACCTGAGCGAAGGCCGGGAAGATCGGATTGTCCAGCTCCGGCACGATCAGCCCGATCAGCCCGGCGGAGTGCTGGCGCAGCCGCACCGGGCGCTCGTAGCCGAGCACGTCCAGGGCGGTGAGCACGGCCTCGCGGGTGGCCTCGGCCACGCCGGAGCGGCCGTTGAGCACACGACTCACCGTCGCCTCGCTGACACCGGCCTGAACCGCGATGTCCGCGAGCCGGGCGCGGGGTGCTGACGCCATCGACCGGGCTCCTGAAGATTCTCGTCGGCCTTATATAAGAACAGACGGAATCCGACATTAGCGACGAATAGCGGTCCTTTCCGCCCGGATCATCTCCAGCCCATGGTGCCGAGCCGGGCGAGAAAGGCCGGGAATCACCCCGCCCGGGGTCCAGTGGGACGCAGATGACATCGACTACCCCTATGCGCCGGGCCGTTCGGCGGTCTTAGATGTACCCCGTGGCCGACGACGCCCCGTGCGCCGCTCAGCCATCGTTCGACCGGGCCCCGCGCGGGTCCGGAGCAATCCGGTAATGACCCGGTCGCCAACCCCGGCGGCCGGTTCACCCTCCACTCGGATCGTCCGGCACGTTCCTGCCGGTGAAGGGAAGTGGCAAAGTGGCCACCGTCACATATGACCAGGCAACCCGTATTTACCCGGGTGCTACCAAGCCGTCGGTCGACAAGCTCTCGCTGGAGATCGAGGACGGCGAATTCCTGGTTCTCGTCGGGCCCTCGGGCTGCGGCAAGTCCACCTCCCTGCGCATGCTCGCCGGTCTGGAAGACGTCAACGAAGGACGTATTCTGATCGGCGACCGGGACGTCACGCAGATGCCGCCGAAAGACCGCGACATCGCCATGGTGTTCCAGAGTTACGCGCTCTACCCGCACATGACCGTCGGCGAGAACATGGGTTTCGCGCTGAAGATCGCGGGTATCAGCAAGTCCGAGATCCAGCAGCGGGTGGCCGAGGCAGCCAAGATCCTCGACCTCACCGAGTACCTGGACCGCAAGCCGAAGGCCCTCTCGGGTGGTCAGCGGCAGCGTGTGGCGATGGGACGAGCGATCGTCCGCCAGCCCCAGGTGTTCCTGATGGACGAGCCGCTCTCCAACCTGGACGCCAAGCTGCGTGTCCAGACCCGTACCCAGATCGCGTCGCTCCAGCGGCGTCTGGGCGTCACCACGGTCTACGTCACCCACGACCAGACCGAGGCCATGACGATGGGTGACCGCGTCGCGGTGCTGAAGGACGGTCTCCTGCAGCAGGTCGGCTCCCCCCGTGAGCTGTACGATCACCCGAACAACGCGTTCGTGGCCGGCTTCATCGGCTCGCCTGCGATGAACCTGCTGAACCTTCCGGTCGTGAACGGCGGCGTGCAGTTCGGCGACGAGGTCTACCGGATCTCGGAGCAGACGCTGAACGCCGGCGGTCGCCACGTCACCCTGGGTGTGCGTCCGGAAGACCTCTCCCTGTCCGACCACGGCCTTCCGGTCCAGGTCGAGCTGGTCGAGGTTCTCGGTGCCGACGCCTACCTGCACGGCACCCTGAAGAGCGAGGGCACTGACCTGCCCGTCATCGCTCGGGTCGACGGGCGTCGTCCCCCGGAGAAGGGCCAGACGGTCCACCTCCAGGCCAAGGAAGGCCACACGCACCTGTTCAACAGCGATTCGGGTGAGCGGCTCGGCGCCTGATCGCGTCACTGCTCAGTTCGACGACCGCACCGGCCGGTTCCGACCGGCCGGTGCGGGGTCGCCCGCGCACGAGCGGGGGTTTCGAGAGATGACTACTACCAGAACACTCCAGATCACTTCCGCGGCACCGGATCCGGCGTTGCTGGACCTGCCGTGGCACCTCCCTCTGGAGAATTGGCCGGCCAACCGGCTGGCCACCCTCCCCCGCGGTATCTCGCGGCACGTCGTACGTTTCGTGAACCTCTCGGGAAACGTGCTGGCCGCCAAGGAGATCACCGAGGAGTTCGCCCGGCGCGAGTACGGTCTCCTGCGCCTGCTGCGCCGTCTGGGTCTGCCCGCGGTCGAGCCGCTGGGCATCATCACCGGGCGCACCGACAAGAACGGTGAAGACCTCGACCCGGTGCTGCTGACGCGACACCTCCAGTTCTCCCTGCCTTACCGCGCGGTGTTCTCCCAGACCATGGGCCCCGAGCCGGTCATGCGGCTGATCGACGCCCAGGCCGTGCTGATGGTGCGTCTGCACCTGAGCGGCTTCTGGTGGGGCGACGTCTCGCTCTCCAACACGCTGTTCCGGCGCGACGCGGGCGCTTTCGCCGCCTATCTGGTGGACGCGGAGACCGGCGACCTCTACGACAGCCTGTCCCGGGGCCAGCGCGAGCACGACCTCGACCTGGCGCGCACCAACATCGCCGGCGAGCTGATGGACCTCGAGGCCGGCGGCCTGCTCGACGAGGCCCTCGACCCGGTGAAGACCGCCGACGCGTTCATCGAGCGCTACCGCACGCTCTGGTCGGAACTCACGGCCAAGGAGGCGTTCGAGACGGACGAGCGCTGGCGGGTCGACGCCCGCATCCGCCGTCTCAACGACCTGGGCTTCGACGTCGGCGAGCTGAACATCAACACCGATGTCACCGGCACCTCCATCGAGATCCAGCCCAAGGTCGTGGACGCCGGTCACCACCGTCGCCGTCTCCTGCGCCTGACCGGGCTCGACGTCGAGGAGAACCAGGCCCGCCGCCTGCTCAACGACCTCGACACCTACCGGGCCGCCACCGACCGGCAGAGCGTGGACGAAGACGTCATCTCGCACGAGTGGCTGGCCCGCCGGTTCGAGCCGGTGGTGCGGGCGGTCCCGGCCGACCTACGCGGAAAACTGGCCCCGGCCGAAGTTTTCCACGAGGTACTGGAACACGGCTGGTTCATCTCCGAGAACCAGGGCCGCGACGTCGGTATCGACGAGGCAGTCGCCAGCTACATCCGTAACGTGCTGGTGCACCGGCCCGACGAGCAGGCCGTGCTGGGCGTCGACACCCAGGAGATGCCGGTCGTGATCGATCCGATCGCTTAGGGGCCCACAGAATTGAGGACGCCGCTGAGACTCGAGTCTCAGCGGCGTCCTCAATTCTGTGGTTGGCTCTATTCGGCCCGCAACCGCGAGACCTCGTACAGCGCAACACCCATCGCCACACTGGCGTTGAGTGACTCGGTGCCGCCGATCATCGGGATCGAGGCGATGGCGTCGCAGTTCTCCCGCACCAGACGGGAGAGCCCCTTGCCCTCGGCCCCGGCCACCAGCACGAGCGGACCGGTCGCGAGATCCAGCCCGGGCAGCGACACATCGCCCCCCGCATCCAGACCGACCACGAAACAACCTGCCGCCTTCAGCGATTCGATCGCCCGGTTGACGTTCGAGGTGCGGGCCACCGGGGTTCGCGCGGCCGCACCGGCCGAGGTCTTCCAGGCGGTGGCGGTCATGCCGGCCGACCGGCGCTCGGGCACGATCACGCCGTGGCCACCGAACGCAGCCACCGAACGCACCACGGCGCCGAGGTTACGCGGGTCGGTCACGCCGTCGAGAACCACCAGCAGGGGCGGCCTTCCACTGCGGGCCGCGGCCTCGAGCAGGTCGTCCGGGTGGGAGTAGTCGTATGCCGGGACCTGGAGAGCCAGGCCCTGGTGCACGGCGCCACCGGTCAGCCGGTCGAGGTCGGTGCGGGATGCCTCCATCAGCGGCAGACCGGCGTCGGCGGCCGTCTTGATGGCCTCCCGCACCCGGTCGTCACTGTCGATGCGGGCGGCCACGTAGAGCACCTTGGCCGGCACGCCGGCCCGCAGCGCCTCGACCACCGGGTTACGCCCGGCGACCATCTCGGAGCTGCTCGAGGACGACGAGCGCTTCTGCTGCGAACGGTTGCCACCGGTGCCGGCGGGACGCTGCTGCGAACCCCCGGTCTTGGCGGCGGAACGGGCCCGGCGCGCGGCCGGGTGGTACTCCCGCTCCGCGGCCTTGGGCGTGGGCCCCTTGCCCTCCAGGCGCTTACGGGACTGGCCACCGGTGCCGACCGTCGCGCCCTTCTTCGAACCGGGCCTACGGAGGGCCCCCTTGCGCGACGAATTACCGGCCACTACTGGCCTCCAGACTCCAACGGGCGCCTTCCGGCGTGTCCTCGACTACCACTCCGGCTGCGACGAGCCGGTCGCGGATGGCATCCGCAGTGGCGAAATCTCTTTCCTTACGGGCGGTCGCGCGGGCATCGAGCTCGGCCCGCACGAGCACGTCGAGCGCGGCGGCCAGGGCGTCGTCGGCCGCACCGCCGGTGCCCCAGGCCGGGTCGAGCGGGTCCAGCCCCAGCACCGCGGTCATCGCCCGCACCTGGTCCAGCGCCCTCTCCAGCGCCGCACCGTCGTTCTCGGCGAGTGCCCGGTTGCCCTCCCGCACGGTGTCGTGCAGAACGGCCACCCCCGCGGGCACGCCCAGGTCGTCGTCCAGCGCCGCCGCGAACGCCGGCGGCACCTTCTCGGTCGATCCGGGTGCCCCCAGCCGCTGCGCCGCCCGGTGCACGAAGTTCTCGATGCGCTCGTAGGCGGTCGTGGCGTCGGCCAGCGACTCCGGGCTGATCTCGATGTTCGACCGGTAGTGCGGCGTCGCCAGCACGTACCGCAGGACCACCGGGCGGACCGTGCGGGTCAGCTCGGCGATCGTCATGGTGTTGCCCAGCGACTTGCTCATCTTCTCGCCGGACATGGTGACCCAGGCGTTGTGCAGCCAGTAGCGGGCGAACCCGTCACCCGCCGCGCTCGACTGGGCCAGCTCGTTCTCGTGGTGCGGGAACCGCAGGTCCAGACCGCCCCCGTGGATGTCGAACTCGGCCCCCAGGTAGCGGGTGGCCATCGCCGAGCACTCCAGGTGCCAGCCCGGGCGCCCCCGGCCCCACGGCGTGGGCCAGGAGGCGGTGGCGGGCTCGCCCGGCTTGGCGCTCTTCCAGAGCGCGAAGTCGCGCGGGTCTTTCTTGCGGGCGTTCGGCGCGGTGTCGGCCGCGGCCTCCATGTCGTCGATCTTCTGCCGCGTCAGCGAGCCGTAGGCGGGGAACGAGCGCACGTCGAAGTAGACGTCGCCCGAACCGTCGGCCGCCGGGTAGGCGTGACCGGCCGCGATCAGCCGCTCGATGAGCTCCACCATCTCGGTGATGTGGCCCGTGGCCCGCGGCTCGATCGTCGGGCGCAGCACGTTCAGCACGTCGTAGGCGTGCGTGAACTCCTGCTCGTAGAGGAAGGCGTGCGCCCACCACTCCCGGCCCGCCCCGGCCGACTTCGCGAGGATCTTGTCGTCGATGTCGGTGACGTTGCGGACGTAGCTGACCTCCAGGCCGCCGTGCGTCAGCCAGCGCCGGAGCACGTCGAAGTTGACCTGGGCCCGGACGTGGCCGATGTGCGGTGAGCTCTGCGGGGTGGGCCCACAGACGTAGATGCCCGCCTTGCCGGGGACGACGGGGACGAAGTCCCGTACCTGCCGGGTCGCGGAATCAAACAGTCTGAGGCTCACCTGTCAAGGTTACCGGTCCCACCCAACTGCTTTTACTGCTGCTGGACGACGAGGGCCGTCGCGACGGCCGCCACGCCCTCTCCCCGCCCGGTCAGGCCCAGCCCGTCGGTGGTCGTGGCCGAGACCGTCACCGGGGCCCCGCAGGCGTTCGTGAGCACCGCCTGGGCCTCGTCGCGGCGCGGTCCGAGCTTGGGCCGGTTGCCGATCACCTGGATCGCCACGTTGCCGATCACCCAGCCCGCCTCGCCCAGCCGCCGGGCGGTCTCGGCGAGCAGCGTGGTGCCCGCCGCCCCCGCCCACTCCGGCTGCGAGGTGCCGAACTGCGAGCCCAGGTCGCCCAGGCCGGCGGCGGACAGCAACGCGTCGCAGGCGGCGTGTGCGGCCACGTCGGCGTCGGAGTGCCCGTCCAGCGCGCGCTCCCCCGGCCACTCCAGCCCGGCCAGCCACAGCGTCCGGGTACTGCCCTCCGGGGCGTACCCGTGCACGTCGACACCCAGTCCGGTCCGCGGCAGACCGCCGATCCGGTCGTTGACTGAAAGATCACTCACGGTCGCCAGTGTGGACCATCTAGAATCGAGGATCGTGACTGAGCCGGAAAAGCCTTGTCCCGCAGGTGCCGCAGCCTTCGTGGTGCTGGCCGGTGGCAGTGGCACCCGAGTGGGTGCCGGTGAGAACAAGGTCTATCTCCCCCTCGGCGGCCGTCCCGTCGTGTCCTGGGCGCTGTCCTGGGCCGACGCGGTGCCCGAGGTGGGCCGGGTGGTTCTGGTGATCCGCCCGCAGGACGAGGCCCGGGCCCAGGAGGCCGTGTCCGCCGCGGGTATCCGCCTGCCGGTCGAGATCATCCACGGCGGCGTGACCCGGCACGGGTCCGAGCAGAACGCGCTCGACCACCTGTCCTGGCCGATCTGCGCCGGCTCGCTGCAGGTGGTCGCCATCCACGACGGCGCCCGGCCGCTGGCCGGCCCCGGCCTGCTGCGCACCGTCATCCAGGCCGCGGCGGCCCATGGCGGCGCCGTGCCCACGCTGCCCGAGAACGAGGCCTGGGCGATGGACGAGGCGGGCCGGCTGAACCCGCCCCCGCCCGGCGAGACCCTGCACCGGGTCCAGACCCCGCAGGCGTTCCGGGCCACCCCCCTGCTCGAGGCCTACGCCCAGGCGCTGCGCGACGGCACCGAGGGCACCGACACCTCTGCCGCTCTCGAGGGCCGCAACGGGGTGCGTGTGGTAGCGGTGGCGGGCAGCCCGGAGAACCTCAAGGTCACCTTCGCCGAGGACATGACCCGGGCCGAGGCCCTCCTCCCCCACCTCCCCTCTTCGTGATCATGCAAAACCTCCCCGAAGTTCTAGAACTGTCCTGGGAAGAGTTCTAGAACGCCGGGGAGGTTTTGCATGATCACGGAAGGTTGGGGGGGGTTTCTAGTGCTCGGCCGCCACCACGGTGGCCCCCGCCGCCGCCAGTGCCGCCAGGAGCTCACCGGTCGTCGTCGCACCCGGCTCGCGCCGCCGGGCCTCCCTCAGCAGCCCCAGGCGGGTTGCCACCGGCAGCGTGACGAACCGGTGGTGCTCGCGATCGGCCGTGCCGTTCAGGCCCCCGTCCGGCCCGACCCGCTTGAGAGTGTCGGTGACCGGTCGGACGCTCGCCACCGCCGCGCCCTCGTCCTCCGTCAGCAGCCTGGCCAGCAGGGGCTCCAGCGGCCGGGTCGAGCCGTAGTCGGTCAGTACCGCGATCGCGTCGTCCGGCTCGGTGCAGGCGGCGAGGTCGTGCAGCGTGAGCACGGCGACGGCCCCGGCCGGCCCGGGGAGGCCGGCCGGAAGATCATCGGTACGGATCACCGCGACAAATGCCGTGGGCATGGGCGAGCACCTCATCAGAATTCCGGGAGTCATGATCATCCGAATCGCGACCGGTGGATTCGGGGGTTTTACGAATTCATTCACCCGGACAGCTCTGGCGATTGACCTAAAACATCGCCCGGATGATTTCGCAGCGAAACGGTACCCGATCTTCAAATGACAAAAGAAAACCGGCGCCACCACCGAAGATCGCGATGAGGTCCAGAGAACCCCGGAAACGATTTCGGCGAGGACGCCGGTTTCAGGACTTACGAAGATCCCCACCCGGCATCAGGACCGGGGAAGGTTGCCACCACCAGGGCGGCCGGGTGGATCAGGAAGCCAGGACCTCGTTGAGAAGGGCCTCGGCCTTGTCTTCGTTGGTGTGCTCCGCCAGGGCCAGCTCGGACACCAGGATCTGCCGGGCCTTGGCCAGCATACGCTTCTCACCTGCGGAAAGGCCACGGTCCTGGTCGCGGCGCCAGAGGTCACGAACAACCTCGGCCACCCGGACGACGTCGCCGGAGGCGAGCTTCTCCAGGTTGGCCTTGTACCGGCGGGACCAGTTGGTGGGCTCTTCGGCGTAGGGGGCGCGCAGCACCTCGAACACCTTCTCGAGACCTTCCTGGCCCACGACGTCCCGGACACCTACGAGGTCGACATTCATCGCCGGCACCTCGATGGTCAGATCTCCCTGAGCAACCTTCAGGACGAGGTACTGACGCTCCTCGCCTTTGATAGTACGGGTCTTGATCTCCTCGATGAGTGCCGCCCCGTGATGGGGGTAAACGACAGTCTCGCCGACCGTGAAAGCCATGTGTAAGTATCCCCTTTCCCAACTACAGACTACCACGTCCGACTCGGGAGGGACCAGAGGATCATCAGTATTTTCGCAGGTCAGAGGCATAGCAATGATGCGGCTGAACGAAAGGATGCAACACGGCTCGGTTTCGACTGATCACACGGCGTCACTTCGCCCCTGTCCCGGCGCGGTCGCCGGACCCCCGAACGCCCGGGGAACGCGCCCGGCCCGGGGGCTTGTCCCGCGCCCGGTAGTGGCCGATGCAGTAGCCGAGGCGGTTGCGGCGTGGGGTGCCTGAGGAGCTGTGCGGGGGCCCGATAGGCTGCGACCGCACTTTTCGAATCCGCAGGAGGCCAGCGCCGTGAAGCGCACCCGTGTTCTAGCCGCCAAGACCGCCCTCGCGATCGGTGCCGTCGCTCTCGGCCTGGCCGGATGCTCGGTCACCTCCCCCGCCGTGATCAAGACGCCCTACCCGGCGTCGGACGGCATCGACGCCGACCTGCCCGGCACCCAGGTGGTGCTGCGCAACCTGCTCGTGGTCGGCGCCGAGAAGGGTGGCCAGGCCGAGCTGATCGGCTCCGTCATCAACCGTGGCACCAGCGACGCCCGCGTCCAGCTGCAGGCCGCCACCGGTGAGACCGGGCAGCCCAGCCAGACCACCGTGGCCGTGGCCGCCGGTGAGTCCGTGCAATTCGGCCCGGGCGCCAACCAGACCGAGGTCGCCATCAGCGAGCTGGCCGTGGAGCCGGGTGACAACACCGGCCTGACCGCGTCCACCACCAGCGGTGGCCGCGTCGACCTGAACCTGCCGGTGCTGCCGCCCGAGGGCACCTACGCGGGCGTCACCGCGGCCCCCACACCCAGCGCCACGCCCACCGCCACCCCGACCGGCAACGGGAAGGGCAAGGGCAAGGGGAACGGCCAGTCGCCCGACGCCACCGGCACCCCCGGGGTGTCCGGCACCGCCGGCGCCGGGGAGACCGCCGCAGCCGAGGAGACCTCGGCCGCGGAAGAGACCACATCGGCCAACTGAGGCCGGTACCCGCCTGAGGGCGGCCACCCCCACAAGGGTGGCCGCCCTCAGGCGTTCACGACCGCTTCTCAGGCCTCGAACTTGTAACCCAGGCCGCGCACGGTGACCAGGTAACGGGGGCTGGCCGGATCGGGCTCCAGCTTGCTGCGCAGGCGCTTCACGTGGACGTCGAGGGTCTTGGTGTCACCGACGTAGTCGGAGCCCCACACCCGGTCGATGAGCTGCATCCGGGTGAGCACCCGGCCGGCGTTGCGCAGCAGCAGCTCGAGCAGCTCGAACTCCTTCAGCGGCATCGGCACGGCGGCGCCGTTCACGGTCACCACGTGCCGCTCGACGTCCATCCGGACCGGGCCGGCCTCGACCGTCGCCCCCTCGGCCACGTCCGGCTCGGTGCCGCGGCGCAGCACGGCGCGGATCCGGGCGACGAGCTCACGGGACGAGTAGGGCTTGGTGACGTAGTCGTCGGCGCCCAGTTCCAGGCCGACCACCTTGTCGATCTCGCTGTCCTTGGCGGTCAGCATGATCACCGGCACCTTGCTGCGCACGCGCAGCTGGCGGCAGACCTCGGTGCCGGGCAGGTCGGGAAGCATGAGGTCGAGGAGAACCAGATCGGCGCCGTTGCGGTCGAACTCGTCCAGGGCCGCCGGACCGTCGCCGGCGACTGCCACCTCGTAGCCCTCTCGGCGCAGCAGGTAGGACAGCGGGTCGCTGATCGACTCCTCGTCCTCCACCACCAGGATGCGGGTCACGGGGTTGCTCCTTTCAGCGCGGACCCCGCGTCCTGCGGGAGTCCTTTCTCAGCGGTCCCGTCGGCACCTGCGGTGTCCGGACGGGGTGGTGCGGTCTGGGTGGGGGACGCCGGCGCGTGCTCAGCCGGCTCCCAGGTCTCCGCGGTGGAGTGGTCGGAGGTGGGGCGCTGGTCGTGGGTCCCGGCGGGCTGCACGCTCTCCGGCAGGCGCAGGGTGAAGGTGGAGCCCTGACCGGACCGGCTCCACAGCATCACCTCGCCGCCGTGGTTCGCCGCCACGTGCTTGACGATGCTCAGGCCCAGGCCGGTGCCCCCGGTGACCCGCGACCGGGCCGGGTCCACCCGGTAGAAGCGCTCGAAGATCCGGTCCTGGTCGCTGGCGGTGATGCCGATGCCCTGGTCGCTCACCACCACCTCGCAGATCCCGCCGACACGGCGCACCCCGACCCCCACCCGGGTGTTCTCCGGGGAGTACGAGATGGCGTTGTCGACCAGGTTGCGCACGGCCGTGACCAGCAGGTTGTGATCGCCGTAGACCACCGCGCCGTGGTCGCCGCCGACGATCACCTCGATGTTCTTGGCGCGGAAGGCCATCTGGCACCGGTCCACGGCCTCGGCCACCACGTCGTCGATGCCGACCGGCTCCGGCGGGTGCAGGGCGTCGGCCACCTGGAGCCGGGACAGGTCGATGATCTCCTGCACCAGCTTGGTCAGGCGGATCGACTCCCGCTGCATCTGGCCGGAGAAGTGGCGCACGGCGTCCGCGTCGTCGCAGGCGTCGGCCACCGCCTCGGCCAGCAGGCTCAGGGCCCCGATCGGGGTCTTCAGCTCGTGACTGACGTTGGCCACGAAGTCGCGGCGGATCTCCTCGACGCGCTTGGCCTCGGTGCGGTCTTCCACCAGCACGAGCACCAGGTCGGGGCGCAGCGGCGCGACCCGCGCGTAGACCACCAGGCGGCCCCGGCCGAGCGGGCCGCGGGGCAGCTCCAGCTCGCGCTCGCGGACCAGGCCCAGGGTGCCGGCCTCGACCGCCATCTCGCGCAGCTGGGCGTGCACCAGCTCGCGGCCGCGGACCAGGCCGAAGGCGTGCGCGGCGGGGCTGGACTTGATCAGGCGGCCGTCGGTGCCGAGCACCACCGAGGCGGAGGCGAGCACGTTGAGTACGTCGGCGGCCCCCTCGGGGAGCGGGCCGGTGGGCGGCGGCGGGATCACCGGCGGCCGGGTGTCCCGGCGCCCGGCGACGCCCAGCACGCCGACGACCAACCCGACGACCAGGCCGATCCCGATGGCGATGGCAAAGGCCAGGGGCGTGCTCACCATGTCAGCGTAAGCTGATCCCGGGGCAGTTCTGCCGCCGAGGGCCCGGCCGGGCCAACCCTTCGGCGCCTGTTCACCTTCAGCTCGTGATCTATTCACGGGCCGCTGCGAGCGTGATGAGCGATGTGCCGTCGATCCGTCACCTGCGGTGAAGACGTCTGCCCCACCAGGTGAAGTGAGACAGCCGTGGCCGAGTCCAGAACAACAGGAGTGACAGTGAGCGGCGGTATCCGCGAGCAATTCGAGATCGATCTGCAGTCGATCGACGACCAGCTGGTCGAGATGACCAGGCTGGTCGGGTCGGCGATGGCCCGGGCCACCACCGCCCTGCTCGACGCCGACCTGAGTCTGGCCGAGAGCGTCATCGCGGCCGACGAGCAGGTCGACGCCCTGCACCACGACCTGGAGGAGCGCGCGCTGGTCCTGATCGCGCGCCAGGCTCCGGTCGCCACCGACCTGCGCACGCTGATCGCGGCGCTGCGCATGAGCGCCGACCTGGAGCGGATGGGTGACCTGGCCCGGCACGTGGCCAAGCTGGCCCGGCTGCGCTATCCGAACTCCGCGGTGCCGGCCGAGCTGCGCACCGACATCGTCGAGATGGGCCACATCGCCGAGCGCCTGGTGATCAAGACCGGCTCGATCATCGCCAGCCGCGACGTGAAGTCGGCCGAGGAGCTGGAGGCCGACGACGACGCGATGGACCGCATCCACCGCGAGCTGTTCGCCAAGCTGCTGTCGCCGGACTGGAACCACGGCGTCGAGTCGGCTGTCGACATCACGCTGCTCAGCCGTTACTACGAGCGCTACGGCGACCACGCGGTCGGCGTCTGCCGCCGCGTCGTCTTCCTGGTCACCGGTGACCACTCCGCCGCGCACGGCGAGCCGGTGAACGACCAGAACTGAACCATCCGCAAAAATGAGGGACGCACGTGGGCTGCCCACGTGCGTCCCTCATTTCTGGTTTCGGGAGACTCAGCGGCCCTGGTTGGCGACCGCGGCGACGGCCGCCGCGGCGGCGTCCGGGTCGAGGTACCGGCCGCCCTTGACGAGCGGCTTGAAGTCGTCGTCGAGCTCGTAGACCAGCGGGATGCCGGTCGGGATGTTGAGCCCGGCGATGTCTTCGTCGGAGATGCCGTCGAGGTGCTTGACCAGCGCGCGCAGCGAGTTGCCGTGCGCGGCCAGCAGCACGGTCTTACCGGCCTTGAGGTCGGGGACCACGTCGCTCTCCCAGTACGGGATGAAGCGCTCGACGACGTCTTTCAGGCATTCGGTGGACGGCCTGTCGGCACCGAGGTCCGCGTAGCGCGGGTCGCCGGCCTGGGAGAACTCGTCGTCGGCCGCGATCGGCGGGGGCGGCGTGGCGTAGGAACGGCGCCAGAGCATGAACTGCTCCTCACCGAACTCGGCCAGCGTCTGCTTCTTGTCCTTGCCCTGCAGAGCGCCGTAGTGACGCTCGTTGAGGCGCCAGTTGCGCTTGACCGGGATCCAGTGCCGGTCCGCGGCGTCGAGCGCCAGGAAGGCCGTGGTGATCGCGCGGCGCAGCAGCGACGTGTGCACGACGTCGGGAAGGATCCCGGCATCGGTCAGCAGCTTGCCGCCCGCAGCGGCCTCCTCGCGGCCCTTGGCCGACAGGGGTACGTCGACCCAGCCGGTGAACAGGTTCTTCGCGTTCCATTCGCTCTCGCCGTGACGGAGCAGCACGAGGGTGTACGCCATACCCAGCACATTAGTGGACGCGGTTTGGCCGGCCGCAGGTCACTCGCCCTGAAGCAGGTGACGAAAGGCCTCGAGGTTGCGGGTCGACTCGCCCCGGTCCACCCGCCAGGCCCATTCCCGTCGCATCGAGGTGAGGAATCCGAGCTTGAGCAGGTCGTTGAACGAGCCGTCGGACACGGTCAGGATCACCCCGAGCAGGTCGTCGATCGTGGCCGGGTTCACCCCGGCCAGTGGCAGCCGGCCGGTCAGGTAGACGTCGCCGAGCGGGTCGAGGGCGAAGGCGGCGCCCGGCAGCCGGGTGTTGCGTTGCAGCATCCAGCGGTAGAACGCCTCGTGGTTCTCGTCCGGGCGCCGCATCACGAACGCCGAGACGCTCAGGGCGCGGTCGGTGACCAGCAGCGAGACGCCCGTGCGGAGCTTGGCCTCACCGGGCAGCTCGACCACGTACTCGCCTCGGCGGGTACCGCTCTGGCACTCGATCCCCACCCCGGCGGCCCAGTCGCGGACGGCCTGTTCCGCGTCCTCACGCTCGTGGCTCATGCTGTCAGCCTGCCGCAACCGTCAACTGGGGTCCCCCGGCCACCAGGCGGCCGGGAGGTGCCCCCAGTCTGTGGTCGGCGCACGCGGCCGCGTACGTCTCCAGGGTGGTGTCCACGGTGTGGTCCCAGCTGAAGCTGTTCGCGTGGCGCACCGCCGCCGCCGCCATTCGCTGCCGCACGTGCGGGGCCCGCAGCAGGTCGTCCAGGGCGCGGGCCCAGCGCACCGGCTCGTGCCCGGTGATCAGCAGACCGGTGCGGCCGTCGCGCACCGCCGAGGCCAGGCCGCCCACCCGGGCGGCGACCACCGGCGTGCCGCAGGCCTGGGCCTCCACCGCGACCAGACCGAACGACTCGCTGTAGGACGGCATGGCCAGCAGGTCGGCCGCGCGGTACCAGTCCGCCAGCACCGGCCGGTCGGCCGGCGGATGGAACGCGACCAGGTCGCCGATGCCCAGCTCGACCGCCAGCTTCTGCAGCTCCTCCGGGCGTTCCAGACCCGAGCCGCTGGGGCCGCCGAGCACCGCGACCACCAGGTTCGCCCGGCGGGCCGGGTTCTCGGCGACCAGCTCGGCGATCGCCCGCAGCAGCACGTCGGGCGCCTTCAGCGGCTGGATCCGGCCGACGAAGAGCACCACGTCGGCGCCCTGGGGCAGGCCCAGCCGGGCCCGCGCCCCGGCCTGGCCGCCGCCCGCGGTCGGGCTGAACACGTCCAGGTCCACGCCCGGCGGGATCACCGTGACCAGCTCCGGATCGGCGCCGTACAGGCCGATCAGGTCACGCGCCTCCAGATCGGTGTTCGCGATCAGCCGGTCGGCCGCGGCCACCACCTGCTCCTCGCCGATCACCCGGCCGGCCGGTTCCGGCTTGTCGGCCCCCGCCAGCGACAGGTTCTTCACCTTGGCCATGGTGTGCATGGTGTGCAGCAGCGGCACGTTCCAGCGCTCGGACGCGAGCCAGCCCACCTGCCCCGACAGCCAGTAGTGCGAGTGGATCAGGTCGTACCAGCCGGCCGCCAGGCGCGCCTCGGTGCGCAGCACCCCGGCGCTGAAGGCGCACAGCTGCCCGGGCAGGTCGTTCTTGGCGAGACCGTCGTACGGGCCCGCGACGATGTTGCGCACCAGCACGCCGGGCAGCAGCTCGGTCAGCGGCGGCAGGTCGCCCGAGGTGGCCCGGGTGAAGATCTCCACCTCGGTACCCCGCTGCGCCAGACGCTTCGCCGTCTCCACGACGTAGACGTTGAGCCCGCCCGCATCGCCCGTACCCGGCTGCTCCAGCGGAGAGGTGTGCACAGAGAGCATTGCGACCCGTCCGGGAGTTCCGTCCGGCCTCATCAGCCCCATGCGTCCTCCTTGCTCGATGCTCCACGCCTGAAAATCCCCCGAAGGAAGCTAACTCACCAGACCAGGCCGGTCTTCCCGAACCTCCCCAGGGTGATCGTCACCACGTGGTCACGAGGGGGTGCAAATTCGTTACGAACCGGGCGGCTGCGGGAGTTCGGTGATGAGGAATCGCCCTAGGGTTGGCCTCGTGACACCCCGCCCCCACGCCGTGCAGGGCACCATCACCCGGGGCACCACCAACCCGAACCGGCTGCGCCGGGTCGACCGCTGGCTGTCCGGGCCGGCCGCTCCCCGTCTGCGCCGCGCGGCCGATCCCCTGGTCGTGGACCTGGGCTACGGCGCCAGCCCGATCACCGCGGTGGAACTGCGCGAGCGGCTGAGCGTGGTGCGGGCCGACGTCGACGTGGTCGGTATCGAGATCGACCCGGTCCGGGTCGCCGGGGCCCGGCCGCTGGAACGGCCGGGGCTGACCTTCCGGGTGGGCGGGTTCGAGCTGCCGCTGGATGGTCGCCGACCGGTCCTGGTGCGGGCCTTCAACGTGCTGCGGCAGTACGCGGAGTCCGAGGTGGCCCCGGCCTGGGACCTGGTGCGCTCACGCCTGGCCCCCGGCGGGCTGCTGGTGGACGGCACCTGCGACGAGATCGGCCGGCGCTCCACCTGGATCGCGGTGGACGGTGCGGACGGGCCGGTGTCGCTGAGCATCTCGCTGCGGCTGGGTGGGCTGGAACGGCCCTCGGACGTGGCCGAGCGCCTGCCCAAGGCCCTGATCCACCGCAACGTCCCTGGTGAACGGGTGCACGCGTACTTGAACGCCCTCGACTCGGCCTGGGCCCGCAACTCCCCGCTCAGCTCGTTCGGGGTGCGTCAGCGCTGGCTGGCCGCGGTGTCGGCGGTGAAGGCGGAGGGCTGGCCGGTGCTGGACGGCCCGGCCCGCTGGCGGCTGGGCGAGATCACGGTGAGCTGGGACGCGGTCAGGCCTCGATGAGGATGGTCATCGGGCCGTCGTTGACCAGTTCGACCTGCATGTCGGCGCCGAACCGGCCGGTGGCGACCTTGAGCCCGTGCTCGCCGCGCAGGACTTCGGCCAGGGACTCGACCAGGGGCTGCGCCACCGGGCCGGGCGCGGCCTGGTTCCAGGACGGGCGGCGGCCCTTGGCGGTGTCCGCGTAAAGGGTGAACTGGCTGATCAGAAGCACTCCGGCGCCGAGGTCGACCGCCGACTTCTCGCCCGCCAGGATGCGCAGGGTGGCGACCTTCTTGGCAATGGTGGCCACCTGGACCGGGCCGTCGTCATGGGTGACTCCGACGAGGACCACCAGGCCGGGCCCGTCGAGGGCGCCGACCTCCTCACCCTCGACCGTGACCCGACCGGATGACGCGCGCTGAACGACTGCTCTCACGGTCGTTCAGCGTAGTAGCTACCTCAGAACCGGTCGGCCAGGCTCACCTGGTCGAGCTGGTAGCGGCGGGCCACCTCGGCGGTCAGCGTGTCCACGACCTGCTGAACCGCCCGGCGCGAGGCGGAAGTTCGGCTCTCGATGTCGATCAGCTGGCGGATCGCGGACTCCAGCTCGGCGTCGGGCATGTCCAGGTCGGACACGCTGACGTCGGAGACGGCCCGCTCAGCCTCGCGGCGGTGCTCGCCCACCCGGCTCGGGGTGGCGGCCAGGTGCCGACCCAGACCGCGGTCGGTGCGCTTCTCGCCACCCAGGATGCGCTTGAGCGTCTCGGCGATCGCCTCGTCGGTGCGGTTGCCGAGCACCGGGGCGTCGGAACCCTCCCCGCTGCGGCGCTGCTGCTCGGCCCGCAGGATGTCGATGCGGCCCTGCAGCAGACGGCGGGCGTAGGAGAGGTCGACCTCTTCCTGGTCGGCCTCGGCGCGGCGGACGCGGACCTCGTCGAGGTCGAGCACGTCGATCCCGTCCAGATATCCCGGCGCGAGTACCCGGTCGATCCGGCGACGCCCTCCGGGCCTGTACTCGGTCATGGACCCTCCTGAGGTCGGGCAATCACGCTGACACCGCTGAGCTCGCGGGTTGCGAGCGCGGCGACGAGAGCCGACTCTAGCGGCTCTTCGGTGGCGAAGCGTGACTGCGCGACCCCGTTCCGCGACGAGTCGCGCGGAAGGGGCCGGCCCGGAGGGACTACCTCACCAGCGGCCGTAGGGCCCGCTGTTGCCGCCGCCGGTGATCGACTTGATCGCGGGGCGCACGTCGGCGAGGTACACGCAGGAGGCCACGAAGGCGATGAGGTTGAAGAAGTTGAACGGGTAGATCTGGATCGCGAAGATCGTGCCGATGGCCGTCGCGACGCCGAGGATGGTCAGCCACAGCGGCTTGGTCAGCTTGCCGGCGGCGGTGAACGCGTCTGCCCGCTGGCGCAGTGCGTCGATGAGGGCGTAGGCCATCACGGCGAGAGCCAGGACGGCGATCGCCACCGTCAGCATCTTCTCTAGGCTCCAGAGCGCGTTCATACGCATACCTTAAGGTGTCAGGGCGATCCCCGGTCGTCCCTCCGGGGGATGGTCTGAGGAGACAACGATCGGAACCGGCGATCGTTCCCGCCGGTTCTGTCCCGGTACTTCGCCCCTATTCGCCCACCTTCCGGACCGTGCTCCTCGGGGCCCGCGGCGCCGCGTTGGCCGCCTTGCGGGCGGTCGTGGTCTTCGCCGTCTTCGTGGCAGCTGCACTCTTCCGGGTGGTCGAGGTCTTCTTCGCCGGGGTGCGGGGGCGCGTGACGGCCTTGTCGCCGCCGTCGCCGACGGCCACGGCGCGGAGCACGGCCTCCTCATTGAGCCTGGTCGGCGTTGCGGTCGGCTCCGTGGTTCCGGGGCGCCCCGCCCGGAGTGTGCCACGCAGGGCGGTCGCGGTGTCGTCGGCGGCCCGGCGGGCGACCGTGACGGCGGCCCGGCCCCGGTCCAGGGTGCTGCCGGCCTGGGCGCGGAACGTCTGGGTGTCGGACTGCGTGGAGACCCGCTCGACCAGGTCCTTACCGCGCCGGGCCAGCTCCGAGTAGACGGCCTCGGCGCGGACCGCGACCTCCAGGGCCCGCGCGACGGCACGGGTGGGCGCCTGCTCGGCCTGCTCGCGCAGCACCTTCGGGTCGATCGAGGTGACGCGCTTCTCGACGTCCGAGGCGAACTTCTGCTGCAGCGACGCGGCGCCGGCCGCGGCGGCCCGCACCTGCTGGACGGCCAGGTCGGTCGCGCCGAGGGCGGCGAAGAGCGGCGTGGTACTGAGCGAGGGGCGGCCGTTGCCCGTGCTCGTCGACTCGGTGCTGGTGGCCATGAGGTCCTCCTGGTCAGGTGCCGGATTCGGCTGCTGCCGCGAGGAGCCGCCGGGTGGGCCCGCCGGCGGCGCTGCCGATGGACGGAAGTTCGGTGAGCCGTTCAGTCGTCGGTGCCGACCTCACGCAGCGAGGGCTTCGGCGCCGGCGAACGCCGGGTGCGGGTGGTGCGGGGCGCCCGCCCGGTGGCCGGTTTGAGCACGCTGCGGCGGCCGGTGCCGGCCGGATGGTCCTCAGCCGCGACCACGGGCTCAGTTGCCTGGTCGGAGTCCGCCTCGGCGGACTTGAGACCGCTCTTGGCGATCAGGGGCACGACGGTGGCCGCGACCTCCGCGGCCGCGTCACCGGCGTGCCGGCCGGCCTCGGCGTCGTCGCGCGCGTTCTCCGCCCGGAACGTCTCGTAGATGTCGAGCAGCACCCGCTTCTGCCGGGCGGTCAGGCGCATGTCGCTCTGGATCGCCACCTCGGCCTCGACGCCGACGGACTCCTCCAGCAGGCCGGCCCGCTGGAACAGCGCCTCGGCGGAGATCTGCAGCCCCTTGGCGATCTGCGTGAGCACCTCGGCGGAGGGCTTGCGCAGACCGCGCTCGATCTGGCTCAGGTAGGGGTTGCTGACCCCGGCGACGTGCGAGAGCTGCCGCAGCGAGAGCTTCGCGCTCTCCCGCTGTTCCCGCACGAAAGCTCCGAGGTCACTCACCCGGTCGGGCACTTTGATGGTCGCCACCCGGCCACTGTGCTTGCTCGAGTTAGCACTTTGCAAGCTGACCGACGTCCCGGTACACATGATGCGGGTCACAGCAAAGCGGGCAATCCGATCAGCTCGCGGGCCTCGACGACGCTCATCGCCGGGCGTTGCAGGGTGCTGGCCAGGGCCGCGGCGCGGGCCACCAGCTCGGCGTTGCCGGTGACCGGGCGGCGCGGGGCGTAGAAGGTGTTGTCCTCCATGCCGACCCGCAGGTGCCCGCCCATCGCCAGGCTCGCGGCGAGCACCGGGAGGTGGCCGCGCCCGATCCCGGTGGCCGACCACGAGGTCACCCCGGCGGGCAGCGCCTGGATCCCGGCGACCAGGGCCGGCCCGGTCGCGGGCAGGCCGCCGGGCACCCCCAGCACGAAGTCCGCGTGCACCCGGCCCCCGGCGGGCGGGCCGAACTCGTCCAGCAGCCGGGCCATCGACGTCACCTGGCCGAGGTCGAACAGCTCGAACTCCGGCACCACCCCGGCGAACTGCGTGCGGCGGTAGAGCTCGGCCATGAACGGCCAGGGATTGCTGAACACGTCGTCGCCGAAATTGACCGTGCCGCAGGTCAGAGAGCAGGAGTCGGGCTCCGCCTCGAGCACGGCCAGCCGGGCGTCGAGCGGGTCGTGCACGCTGCCACCGGTGGAGAGCTGCACGATCAGCGCGGTGCTCTCCCGCAGCGCGGCCACGGTCTCGCGCAGCCGGCCGAGGTCGAGCGTGGGCCGGTGCTCCTCGTCGCGGATGTGCACGTGGATCATCGCCGCGCCCGCCGCCTCGCAGGCCCTGGCCTCGGCGACGAGCTCGTCGAGGGTCGTGGGCAACTGCGGGCAGCCGGCCTTGTCGATCTCGGCGCCGGTCGGGGCAACGGTGATCAGTGTGCGACTCATCCGGCCATCGTGAACGCGGACCGGAAATTTATCCAGAGAAGCGAGGCGCGGCCGCAAGATCTTCGCCCACCCGTTCATTCGTGATCAGGCAGACCTTTCCCGGTTCTGGGTCGAGGGTCTGCCTGATCACGAGAGTTGGGGGGCAGATCAGGCCTGCGGCAGGCGGCGGATCTTCGGGACGACGGCGGAGGGTCCCGAGGCGGCGTCCACCACGATCTCCTGGCCGGCCTCGACCCCACCGGCCACCAGCTGCGCATCGGCCGGGGTGGAGCGCTTGAGCACGGCCAGGGCGATCGGGCCGAGCTCGTGGTGCCGGGCGGCGGTGGTGACCCGGCCGACCTCGCGGGTGCCGTGGAGCACGGTGGCGCCGGTGACGGGCAGCTCGTTCATCGTGCCGTCCAGGTGCAGCATCACCAGGCGGCGCGGCGGGCGGCCCAGGTTGTGCACGCGGGCGACGGTCTCCTGGCCGCGGTAGCAGCCCTTCTCCAGGTGGACGGCGGTACGCAGCCAGTCCAGCTCGTGCGGGATGGTGCGGTGGTCGGTCTCGAAACCGAGCCGGGGCCGCCAGGCGGCCACGCGCAAGGCGTCCACTGCCCACGTGCCCGCGGCGTCGTCGAACTCCCCCGCCGCCACCCGCGTCCCAAATTCTTCTCTCGGGATCAGCACCTCGCGCCAGGCCCAGGCCGGGTGACCTTCCACCTCGATCTCGGCGGTGGTGTAGAGCGCGGCCCCGACCCCCTGCTCGGGCCACGGGTCACGCCACGCCAGCGGTTCGCCCGGAGTGCTCTCGGCGTCGACGGGCTCACCGATCACGGCCCAGTCGGCCGTCACGTCGGCGACCTCGACCCGCAGCATGAACTGCATCTTCTTCAGGAACGCGACCAGGGCCGGCGCGGTGCCGGGCTCGACCGTGATCCAGACCGCCGTGCCGTCGTCCACCAGGTGCAGGTCGTGCTCGACGTGCCCGTTCGGCGTGAGCAGCAGCGCCTCGGTGGAGGTGTACGGCGCCAGGCCGCTCAGCGCCTGAGTGGTCATCGAGTGCAGCCAGGTCAGCCGGTCCGGCCCCTCGATGCGCACCACCCCGCGGTGGGAGAGGTCGGCCTTCGCCGTACCCGCCTCCAGCCGCCGCTGCTCCGCCGTCGGATTGCCGTAGTGCCAGGCCAGACCCGCGTCGGGGCCCTCGGCCGGAACCGCCCCGGGCCGCTCGAGCAGCGGACTGCGGTAGGTCAGCTCGGTGGGACTCCCGGGCACAGCGACGTCACTCATGTCTGTCTCCAGCGCGCCGGGCCGCACAGAACTTCCCGGATCAGTGATGTCCGTGGCCCGTGTCTTCGTCACCCCGGCACTGCGCGCAGGTGCCGTGCAGCGACAGGTGGGCCAGGTCGGTCTCGAAACCGTGGGCGGCGCGCACGGCGTCGGCCAGCGGGCGGGCCAGGTCGAGGTCGGCCTCGTCGATGCGCCCGCAGCCCCGGCAGACCAGGTGCAGATGATTGACGTGGCTGGCCACCTGGTAGGTCGGCGAACCGTGGGTGAGGTGGGTGTGGCTGACGACGCCGATCTTCTCCATCAGCTCCAGCGACCGGTAGACCGTGGAGAGATTGACCGTGTCGCCCGAGTCGGTCTCGACGAAGTCGCAGACGTCTTCCGGGGTGGCATGACCGAGCTCGGAGACCGCGCGCAGCACCGACCGGCGCTGGGGGGTGGCTCGCAGGCCACGCTCCCGCAGCGCCTGGTCGAGTGCCTGCGCGGTCACCTTGCCCACCGCGTCAGACCCGCTTGAGCCGGGCCGAGGCGTGGGACTGCAGCGGCTGCCCCTCGGCCGCCATGTCCAGCGCCCAGAGCAGGTCGGACTCGACCAGGCCGTAGAGCCGCGTGGCCGCGGTGTACTCCTTGGCCGTGGACGTGCGCGCGACCAGGTCGGTCTGCAGGTCGATGCGCGGGCCGTCGACCCGGCCCAGGTAGATCTCGCAGATGCCGGTGGGGTGCACGAGCAGCACCTCCAGCTCGGTGCCCGGGTTCTCGGGGTCTTCCGACGTGGCCACCGGGCGCCAGTAGCCGGTCTCGGTGGCCAGCGGCTCGACCTGGTTCCCCGCGTCGTCCAGCCGCCACATCCGCGAGACGTACGACAGGAACGGCCGCCCGTCGTGCGAGAACTCGATCTCCTGGCCGAACTGGGCCTCTTCGATGGTCGGGTAGCCGATCACGCCGGCCCCCTCCCAACGCCCGATCAGCCAGGCCAGGGGCGCGAGCGGGGTGGGCAGGTCGGTGTCTAGTTGGAACGCCACCCGCCGATCGTAAGCGGCGCACGGGCCGAACCCGAACCCGAAGCCCCGTCCCCCGTGATCATGCGAACCTCCCCCCGCCCCCCAATCCTCCGTGATCATGCAAAACCTCCCCGGCGTTCTAGAACTCTCACGCGGACAGTTCTAGAACTCCGGGGAGGTTTTGCATGATCACGGAAGGAGGGGCGAGCCCTCGCGGTAGCTTCGCCACGTGGACGGATCAGCTGCATCGCTCGTCATCGAGGTGACCGTCGGGCCCGAGGAACCGGAGCGCTGCCATCAGGCCTTCACCGTGGCGGCCGCGGCGTGTGCGTCCGGGGTGCCCGTGCACATCTGGCTGAGTGGTGACGGCAGCTCGCTCGCCCGGCCCGGCCGGGCCGCCGACGTGGAACTGGAACACGCCCCGCCGCTGCCCGAGCTGATCGATCTCGTCCTGGAGTTCGGCAGCGTGTCGGTGTGCTCGCAGTCGGCCGCGCGCCGTTCGATCACGCCCGGTGACGTGCTGCCCGGCGTCACGATCGCGGGGGCGGCCACCTACGTGGAACGTCTCCTGCGGCCGGGGACCCAGGCGCTCGTGTACTGAGGCTCAGCCGATACCGAGGCGGAAGACGGCGTAGGCGGCGGTGCCGGCCGCGGCGATCGGGGCCGCGGCCCGGGCCAGGGTGGCCGGTTGCAGGCGGGTCATCAGCCCGTCGGCGTCGACCAGCCGGTCGATCGCGATGCCGACCCCCGAGACGGCGACCCCGACGGCCGCCGCGGTGAGCACCGGAACCCCGCCGACCACGAACGACGCGATCACCGACGCCGCCGGACCGGTACCGAGCCCGGCCCAGGTGAGCACGGACGGGGACAGGGGCAGGGCCAGGGCGACCCGGGCGGCCGCGGCGCCGGCGGCGGCCACGACCACGGCCTGCGCACCGCCGCTGTCGGCGACCAGGATCCAGCCGGCGGCCAGCACCGCGACGAACTGGCCGGCCAGTGTGCCGGTGACGGACTCGACCAGGTCGTGGCGGCCGTCCTGACGCACGATCTCGTGGCCGAAGCTGCTCAGGACGGCGCCGGCCATCACGCCGGAGAACACCGAGAGCGGCTGGTCGACGTCGATCCGGGGCGAGACCGCGACGGTCCCGGCCACCAGGCCGCTCACACCGAGAACCAGGACCAGGGCGGACGTGCCGGGACGATGCGGGAGCCGGAGCAGGTCGCTCCAGCCGATCGCCAGGGCCAGAACGGTGAGCCCGGCCGCGGCCGCGATCATCCATCCTCCGGCGTAACCGGCCACGGCGAGAACGGCGGCCGCCACGATGGCGAGGCCGGCGGGAAGCGGGGCGGTCACGGTCGCATCCTGACAGATGGCCGCACCCGGCCCCCGGCTGAGCGCGTCTTCGGGCACCTCCGGCCGGGCTCGCGGGCCGATCCCGGCCTGATCACGGGCAGAAGCCGGACCTCGATCCCGGACAAATCCGCCCGCACCAGCACGCGGTGACGATCCGCCGGTCACCGATGCCGCGAGAGTCACACCTCACACCCCTTGGCGGGAACGCACCGAACCGGATTCACTGCAGACACCCTCCGGAAACGCTCCGGTGAGGTCACGTTTACGTTCAGATCCGCGCTTACGTGATTCATCTGTGACGTTGCGTGGCGACAAAACCCCGGTAACCCCTGTGCCAACAACGTGTTGTCACATACGCTTGAGCCGGTTGCGCTCCGCAAAGACGCGGCAACACGGGGGTTCGCCACCTGCACGGTCGGACGACGCGGAGGTCTCACCAGATGGCTTCACTCCTTCTCTTGACGAATGCCCTCGCTCCCTCCGCCGAGGTGCTGCCGGCTCTCGGCCTGCTGCCGCACCAGATCCGGGTGCTGCCGGCCGAGGCGGCTGTTCTCGTCGACGCCCCACCGGCCGACGCCGTGATCGTCGACGGTCGTCGCGACCTGGCGGGCGCACGCTCCCTGTGTCGTCTGCTGCGCACCACCGGTCTGTCCTCACCGCTGCTGCTCGTGCTGACCGAAGGCGGGATGGCCGCCGTCGTCGCCGACTGGGGTGCCGACGACGTGCTGCTCGACTCCGCCGGCCCGGCCGAGGTGGAGGCCCGCCTGCGGCTCGCCGCCGGTCGCAGCCGCCTGGCCGAGGCGCAGCAGTCCGACGAGACCCCGGAGATCCGCGCCGGTGACCTGATTGTGGACGAGGTCACCTACAGCGCCCGGGTGCGGGGCCGTGCTCTCGATCTCACCTACAAGGAGTTCGAGCTGCTCAAGTTCCTCGCGCAGCACCCGGGCCGGGTCTTCACCCGCGCGCAGCTGCTGCAGGAGGTCTGGGGCTACGACTACTTCGGTGGCACCCGCACCGTCGATGTCCACGTGCGGCGTCTGCGCGCCAAGCTCGGTCCCGAGCACGACGCGCTGATCGGCACCGTGCGTAACGTCGGCTACCGGTTCGTGCCCCCGGGTCGCGAGCGGGTCGGTGTCGAGGAAACGGTGGACGCGTAGGTGAACATCCGGGTGGACGCGTAAAGCGTTCGCCATCCGTTCACATCGGGCCCGAGGTCACCTCGGGTCGAGGTCTCGCCGTCACGACATATGCTGCGAACGGTGATCCCCAGCGTGCAGATCGTCGTATCCGACCAGCTTTCCGAGGCCGAAGCCGAGGGCGTGCGGGCCGTTCTCGCCGCCGCGACGGCTGCCGACAAGGCCGCACCGATCTCCGAGCACGTGTTGCTTCAGCTCGGTCCCGCGGTCGGGTCGGGCCGTCACCTGGTGGTGCGCGACGCCTCCGAGGCGATCGTGGGCTACGCCCACACCGAGATCTCCCCGGAGAAAGACGGTCCCCGCACGATCGTGGACGCCGAGGCGGTCGTCGCCCCGCAGAGCCGTCGCCAGGGTTTCGGGCGGGCTCTGCTGGAGAGAATGGGGGACGCGGATCACCTCGCCCGGATCTGGTCGCACGGCGATCACCCCGGGGCCCGGGCGCTGGGCGCCCGGCTGGGCTACCGCGTGGTGCGCGAGCTGCTGCAGCTGCGCCGCCCCCTGACGGGTGCCGACGACCTGCCCGAACTGCGGGTTCCGGAGGGCGTCACCCTGCGCGCGTTCCGGCCCGGTGAGGACGATGCGCAGTGGCTGCGGGTGAACGCGGCCGCGTTCAGCTGGCACCCCGAGCAGGGCCGCATGACCCAGGCCGACCTGGACGCCCGCAAGGCCGAGCCGTGGTTCGACCCGTCCGGGTTCTTCATCGCCGAGCAGGACGGCCGCATGCTCGGTTTCCACTGGACCAAGGTGCACCCCGAGGGACTCGGCGAGGTCTACGCCGTGGGGGTGGACCCGGAGCGCCACGGTGGCGGGCTGGGCACGGCGCTCACGCTGGCCGGGCTGCGGCACCTGGCCGGGCTGCGCCTATCCGCCGTGGGCCCGAACCCCAACGAAACGGGCCTGGACACCGTTCTGCTCTACGTGGAGGCCGACAACGCCCCGGCGCTGAAGGTCTACCACCGGCTGGGATTCACGCCCTTCGGCGTCGACGTGGTGCACGAGGGCCCGTACGCCGACGCCGCGAAGGACTGAAGTTGCGGCCCTCGCACGCCGAACCAGGCCGTAGGGATGGACTTTCGCCCGCGGCTCCCCGCGGGTCAGAACCGACAACCGCACTGATCCGGGCTCATCGCCGGGATCGGGACACCGAGCGCGAGACCAGGACAGTGAGAGCATGGCGGACATGACCAGCTCGGACGGCCCCTCCCCCACCCCGGCGGCCACCCGGAAGTCCAGCGCGGCCGGCAGCCCGACGAACGCCCGTCCGGGCCCGTCGACCGCTGCCGGGACATCGCGCACCCGGAAGACCGCGTCATCCCCCACCCGCACCCCCTCAACCCGGAAACGGGCTGCTGCACAAGAGAAACCGACCGCTGCAGCTGACGGGCCGGTCGGCGGGGCAGCCGCCCCGCAAGACGGCTCCGCCGTCACGGCGACCACCCGTCCCCGCCGGGCAGCCACCCGCCGCGCCCCGGCACCGAAGATCGCCACGACCGCGTCGGACAGCGCCGCGGGAGCCACGACCACCGCGACGGCCACCGCCGAGCCGGACCGGACGCCGGGCGGCCGGACGCCGGGCGGCCAGACGCCGGGCGGCCGGACGCCGGGCGGCCGGACTCGGACCAACGAGAGTCAGGCGGACCAGAGCCAGGGCGATCCGAACCAGGCCGACAGGGCCCAGCCGGCCGAGCCCCGGGCCGATTCCGAGACCCCGGCCGAGTCGGCGGCCCAGGCCGAGTCGGCGGCCCAGGCCGAGTCGGCGGCCCAGGCCGGACAGGATGATCCGGCCGGCCCCACCCGGAAAGCCGCAGCCGGCAAGACCGCCGTGCGGCGCCCCCCGGCCCAGAAGGCCGCCACCCGCAAGACTGCCACCCGCAAGACCGCCACCGCGCGCACCGCTGCGGCCCGGCAGAGCACGGCGCGGAAGGCGACGAGCGTGGTTGGCCGAGCCGTCGCCGAGCCGGCCGGACAGACCGGGCAGGCCAATCGGGCCAATCCGGTCAAGACAGCCGAGACAACCGGGACAACCGGGACAACCGGGACGGCGCTCGCCGGACCGACGCCGGACCCGGCGGCGCCCACCGCGGCGACCCGGCGCAAGCCGGCGACCCGAAAGGCCGCGGCGCGTACGTCGTCCTCAGGCACAACGGCCGCCACCCCGCAGGAGGCCACCGTGAGCAGAACCGGAAAGACCGCCGCCGGCCCGACCGCGCCGGACGGGCCGGACGCCGGCCGGCGCAGTTCCCGGAAGACAGCGAAGACGGCCAGGAAGTCGACGCCGAACCGGGGGGCGCGGTTCGCCGGCGAGCCGCCGGCGTCGACCGTCGACGACCTGCCCGAGGCCCTCCTGACCCCCGAACCGCCGGCCGCCCCCGTCGAAGCGGTGGCCAGTAAGGAAGACGTGACCCCCGACCGCAACTCCTCCACGGACAGCCGTTCCGACGCCGTCAGCTCACTCGTCGCCGCCGCCGAGGACGCCCAGCTCACCGCGTTGTTCCGGGAGGTGGAGCAGCCGCCGGTGCGACGGTTCCTCGACCGCGAGCTGAGCTGGCTGGCGTTCAACGAGCGGGTGCTGGAGCTGGCGCGCGATGCCGATCTCCCGCTGCTGGAGCGGGCCCGGTTCCTCGCGATCTTCGCGAGCAACCTGGACGAGTTCTTCATGGTGCGGGTTGCGGGATTGAAGCGGCGCATCGCGACCGGTCTGGCGGTGCGCGCGGCGAGTGGTCTGGAGCCGCGGGACCTGCTGGGGCGCATCCGTTCCCGGGCGCACGAGCTCCAGGCGGAGCACGCCAAGCTGTTCTCCGCCGACATCGCCCCGGCGCTGGCCGAGGCCAACATCACCATCGCCCGCTGGGACCAGCTGGCCGAGGACGAGCAGGGGCGTCTGCACCGGTTCTTCCGCGAGCAGGTGTTCCCGGTGCTGACACCGCTGGCGGTCGACCCGGCCCACCCGTTCCCGTACATCTCCGGGCTCTCGCTGAACCTGGCCGTGGTGCTGCGTAACCCGGTCACCGAGAAGGAGATGTTCGCCCGGGTCAAGGTGCCGCAGCTGCTGCCGCGCCTGGTGAACGTCGACGCCGACGACGAGGCGAACAACGTCGACGAGGGTGACGACCTGCCGCGCGCGCGGTTCGTGCCGCTGGAAGACATCATCGCCACGCACCTCGACCAGCTCTTCCCGGGCATGGAGGTGCTGGAGCACCACACCTTCCGGGTGACCCGCCAGGAAGATCTGGAGGTCGAGGAGGACGACGTCGAGAACCTCCTCAAGGCGCTGGAGAAGGAGCTGCTGCGGCGGCGTTTCGGCCCGCCGGTGCGCCTGGAGGTGGCCGAGGACATCGGGCCGCACATGCGTGAGCTGCTGGTGCGCGAGATGGGCGTCAGCGAGTCCGAGGTGTTCCCGCTGCCGGAGCCGCTGGACCTGCGCGGGCTGAACCTGGTCGCCGACCTGGACCGGCCGGAGATGCACTACCCGAAATACGTCGCGGCCACCCCGCGGCAGCTGTCGGAGGTGGAGCGCTCCAAGCCGACCAACGTCTTCGACGCGATCAAGCGCCGCGACATCCTGCTGCACCACCCCTACGACTCGTTCTCCACGACCGTGCAGGCGTTCCTGGAGCAGGCGGCCGACGACCCGCAGGTGCTGGCGATCAAGCAGACGCTGTACCGCACCTCGGGCGACTCGCCGATCGTCGACGCGCTGATCGACGCGGCCGAGGCGGGCAAGCAGGTGCTGGCCGTGGTGGAGATCAAGGCCCGCTTCGACGAGCAGGCCAACATCGCCTGGGCCCGCAAGCTGGAACGCGCGGGCGTGCACGTGGTCTACGGCATCGTCGGCCTGAAGACACACGCCAAGCTCAGTCTGGTGGTGCGCCAGGAGGCCGACGGGCTGCACCGCTACTGCCACGTGGGCACGGGCAACTACAACCCGAAGACCGCGCGGCTGTACGAGGACCTGGGTCTGCTGACGTGCGACCCGCAGGTCGGCGAAGACCTGTCCCGGCTGTTCAACCAGCTCTCCGGCTACGCCCCGAAGACGGCCTACCGCCGCCTGCTGGTAGCCCCGCGCTCGCTGCGCACGGGCCTGGTCGACCGCATCGAGCGGGAGATCGCCAACCATGAGGCGGGCCGCCCGGCCGGGGTGAAGATCAAGATCAACTCGATTGTCGACGAGGTGATCATCGACGCGCTGTACCGGGCTTCCAGTGCCGGGGTGAAGGTGGACGTGATCGTGCGCGGTATCTGCGCGATCCGGCCCGGCGTGCCCGGCCTGAGCGAGAACATCCGGGTGCGCAGCATCCTCGGCCGGTTCCTGGAGCACTCCCGGGTGTTCTGGTTCGCCGGCGGCGGTGAGCCGGTGGTCTACATCGGCAGCGCGGACATGATGCACCGCAACCTGGACCGCCGGGTGGAGGCCATGCTGCGGCTGCGCGACCCGCGGGACGTGGCCGAGCTGGAAGAACTGCTGAACGTGTCGATGGACGCGGACACGTCTTCCTGGCACCTGGACGGCGAGGGCGTGTGGACGCGTCATCACCACGACTCGGAGGGCCAGCCCCTGCGCGACCTCCAGTCGTACATCATCGCCAGCCGCCCGCCGAAGAGGTCCGGACGCAGGCGTTAGGCCTCTTGCGTGATCATGCGAACCCTCCCGGGGAGGGTTCGCATGATCACGAGGGAGGGGTGGGGGACGATCACGTACCCCTGAGGGGCACACTGTCCCCATGACTGACCAGACGCCGACGTCCACCGATCTGCTCGTCATCGGCGCCGGGCCGGCGGGGTCGGCCGCGGCGGCCTGGGCGGCCCGTGCCGGGCTGAACGTGGTGCTGGCCGACAAGGAGACCTTTCCCCGCGACAAGGCCTGTGGTGACGGCCTGACGCCCCGCGCGATCGCCGAACTGGACCAGCTCGGTCTGAGCGGGTGGCTGGCGTCCTACCCGTCGAACCGGGGCCTGCGGGCCTGCGGTTTCGGGCAGGAGCTGTACCTGCCCTGGCCCGGTGGCTCGCTGCCCGGCCGGGGCTCGGCGGTGCCCCGCACCACGCTCGACCACCGCATCCGCGAGGAGGCCCTGGCCTCCGGCGCGCGCGGGCTGGAGAACGCCCGGGCGATCGACGTGATGCGCGACGGTGACCGGGTGATCGGCGTGGTGTTCGCCGGTGGGAAGGACAAGCCGAACTACACCATCGGCTGCCGGCGCCTGGTCGTGGCCGACGGCTACCGCTCGCAGCTGGGCCGCGTGCTGGGCCGGGAATGGCACCAGAACACCGCGTACGGCGTGGCGGCCCGGGCCTACGTGAAGTCCGACCGCAGCGACGACGAGTGGATCACCTCCCACCTGGAGCTGCGGGGCGCGCAGAACGAGCTGCTGCCCGGCTACGGCTGGGTGTTCCCGCTCGGCAACGGCGAGGTGAACATCGGCGTGGGTGCGCTGGCCACTGAGAGGCGGCCGGCCGACGTGCACCTCAAAGACCTGATCAACATCTACGCGGGCCTGCGCAAGGACGACTGGCAGCTGAGCGGTGAGCCGCGCGGCGTGCGCTCGGCGATGCTGCCCATGGGTGGCGCGGTGAGCGGCGTGGCCGGGCCCAACTGGGCGCTCATCGGTGACGCCGCCGGCTGCGTCAACCCGCTGAACGGCGAGGGCATCGACTACGGCCTGGAAACCGGCCGGCTGGTGGCCGAGCTGTTCGCCGCGGGCGCCGGCACCGGCCGCGGAACCGGGCGCAGCTACGCGGATCTCAACCGCGCCTGGCCCGCCACCCTGCGCGAGCACTACGGCGAGGCGTTCTCGATCGCCCGCCGCCTGGCCACCCTGCTGACCGTGCCCGGCGTGCTGACCTACGGCGGCCCGGTCGGCATGCGCTCGAAGTTCCTGATGACCATCGCCCTGCGGGTGATGGGCAACCTGGTGCTCGATGAGGACAAGGACTACGTGGCCCGCCTGTGGCGCGGCGCCGGGAAGGTCTCCCGGCGCTTCGACGAGCGGGTGCCGTTCGGTGAGCTGAAGCCCTAGAACTACTTGATCAGCGCCGGGAGGCGCTGCTCGGCGTAGTCGGCGACGAGCTTCATGCCCCGGGCGTTGGGGTGCACGCCGTCGTCGGTCAGGCCGCTCTTGAAGCGGCCGTTCCAGGTGCTGAGCAGCGGGGCGACGTCGAACAGAGCGACGTGGTGCTTCTTCGCGTACTTGCGGATCGCCTTGTTCAGCGCCATCGCCTCACCGGGCGTGGCGTTGCGCGGGGCGATCGTGCAGAGCACCACGGTGGCGCCGGAATCCCGGATCTGGGTGACGATCTCACCGATGTTGCGGATGCTCTGGGCGGTGGTGAAGCCGTACAGCATGTCGTTGGTGCCGGCCATCACCGTGACCACGTCGGGGTGCAGGTCGAGCACGTCGGTCTGCAGGCGGCTCAGCATGCCGGCGGTGGTGTCACCGCGGATGCCGGAGTCGCGGCAGGTGTTGACCACGCCGGAGCCGCAGACCCGGCGGAACCACGAGCCGGACCGGTAGGTGATCGAGTCACCCAGGCCCACGGTGAGCCGCAGCGCGCCGTCGGTCTTCTCCGGGGGCGCGACGATGAGGTCGGGCAGGTCCTGGCCGCCGTAGGCGACGGTGCCGCCGCTCTCGGTCGTGGTGGCGCCCTCCGCGGCCTGGACGGCCGCCTGGCGGCGGGCCTTCGCCCGGGCGGCCGCGGCATCCTGCGCCGAGGTGTCCGGGGCCGAGGTGTCCGGCGCCGCGGTGTCCGGCGAGACGCTCGCGCTCGGGGTGACCGAGGCCGGCGCTGCCGAGGCGGTCACGGTCGCGGTGCCGGAGACCGGTGCCGCGTCGTCTGTCGCCGTCACGGACGGCGACGCCGAGGGGGGTGGGGACGCTGCAGCTGCGGTCGTGGACCCGCCACCGGAGAACCCTCCGCTGACCACCACACCGACGACGACGCCGGCAGACAGCATGGCTGCTCCGGTCCCGATCCTACGCACGGTCGACAGAGTAGTGACCAATGCTGTCGATTAGTACACCAAGGGCGGTCGAACAACGTTTGCCCAGTGTGAATCTGCCCGCATTGACAGGGGAACCCGCACGTCGCGACGCCGTGGCAGGGGGCCCGAAAAGTGCGCCTCGGGGGCAGTCTTCGCAGGTCGGGGCCGACAGGACGAGGGCGCGGGCATCTGCGATAGTCGCAGGGTGAGCCGCCGTCCCACCCGCTCGTCCATCCGTTCCCGAAAGACCGGATCCCGCAAGATCCAGCGGAAGGGACGAAGCCCGATTCCCCGTCGCCGGCGCCACCCCGCTCCCCCCGACCGGCCCGCCGTCGTCTCGGCGGGGGCCCTGTGCTGGCGCCCCCGCACCCCCGGCGGCGCCGTGAGCGGCCCGGAGGACATCGAGGTGCTCCTGGTGCGCAGTGCGCGCTGGGGTGACTGGTCGTGGCCGAAGGGCAAGATCGAGCCCGGCGAGAGCCTGCCCGAGTGTGCCGTGCGGGAGGTGACCGAGGAGACCGGCGTGCGTCCGTTGCTCGGTCGTCCTCTGCCCTCGGTCGACTACGTGCTGCCCGACGGGCGGGACAAGACAGTTCACTACTGGAGCGCCACGGCCGGGGTGCAGACCGCCCGCACGGCCGGCGCCGACGAGATCGACGATGTGGTCTGGCTGCCGGCGGCCCGGGCCCGGGCCCGATTGACCCGTCCGGGCGATCTGCCGCCCCTGGAAGCGCTTCTCGAGCACGCCGCGGCCGGGGTGCTGCAGACCCGGGCCCTGGTGGTGCTGCGTCACGCCAAGGCCCGGGCGCGGGCGCACTGGCCGGGGACCGAGGCCGACCGCCCGCTCACCTCGGTGGGCCGTTCCCAGGCCAACGCGCTGCCCGGCCTGCTCGCGGTGTGGGACCCGGACGTGCTGCTGACCTCGCCGTGGGCGCGCTGCATGCTGACGCTGACGCCCTACCTGCGTGAACGCAACGGGGCGGCCGATCCCTACGCCGGGGTGGAGGTGCTGCCGCTGCTGTCGGAGCAGGGCCTGCGCAACGACCCGCACCGGGTGCCCGAACTGCTGCGCTCGATCCTGGCCCCGGACTTCGCCTCCGGGAGCTCACTGGTCTGTACCCACCGGCCGGTGCTGGCGGCGGTCATGGCCACGCTGGCCGAGGCCTGTACGCCGCAGGCATTGACCGGGATGCCTGAGGAGAACCCCTGGCTGGGCACCGGTGAGGCCCTGGTCGCACACGTCGCGACGTCGGGGCGGATCGTGAGCGTCGAGCGCTTCCGGGGCGCGGTCCGGCGTTCCTGAGAGCCACCCCAAAATGAAGGTCCCCCAGCCCTAGCGGGCCGGGGGTGCCCCCAGCGGACGGGCACCCGGGTGCCCGTCCGCGTCCTTCATTCGGTGGTGCCCTACGACATCAGGTCAGCGGCCTTGATGTAGCCGCTGTCGACGAGCAGGGTCTTGTAGTTCGTCTTGTCGACGGCCACCGGGTAGAGCAGGTACGTCGGGACCTTCTTGACCCCGTTGTCGTACGTGGTGGTGTCGTTGACGATCGGGTCGGTGCCGGTCAGCAGCGCGTTGCCCTGCTGCACGGCGACCTTCGCCAGTTCCCGGGTGTCCTTGAAGATCGTCGCGGTCTGCTCACCGTCGATGATCGACTTCACCGAGGGCAGCTCGGAGTCCTGGCCCGAGGTGATCGGCCAGGGCTTGGCGTCCGTGCCGTAACCGTCGGCCTTGAGCGCCTTGATGATGCCGATCGTCATACCGTCGTAGGGCGACAGCACGGCGTCGAGGTCCTCGGAGGCGTAGTTCGCGCGGAGGATCTTCTTCATCCGGGCCTCAGCCAGATCACTGCTGTACAGGTCGATAGCGGTCTGGGCGAAGCGGTTCTGGCCGCTTTTCACCACGAGCTGGCCTCTGGCGATGTACTTGCGCAGCACGCTCATGCTGCCGTTCCAGAACGACTTGGCGTTGGCGTCCCCGGAGTGACCGGCGAACAGCTCGATGGTGAACGGGCCACTGTCGGCCGACTTCAGCCCGAGCTTGTCCACGATCAGGTTGGCCTGCATGACGCCGACCCGGGTGTTGTCGAACGTGGCCTGGTAGTCGATGTTCGGGGTCTTGGTGAGCAGACGGTCGTAGGCGATGATCTTGATGTTCTTGGCCGCCGCCTTGGCGAGCACATCCGTCATCGAGCTACCGTCGATCGCCGTGATCACCAGCAGGTCGACGTCTTCGTCGACCATGGCCTGGACCTGCTTGACCTGCTTGGCCGCGTCGTCGGCGCCGTACTTGACGTCGACCGTGTAGCCCATGGCCTTGAACTGGGTCGCCATCGCGCCGCCGTCACCGGCCCACCGGTCGGAGGTCTCGTTCGGCAGCGAGATACCGATCTTGGCGCCGACATTCGCGTACACGCTGTCGGCCGGCACCGCGTCCGAACCGCAGGCGGTGAGCGCGAGCGCCAGACCGGCGGTCGCCAGACCGGCCAGGACCTTGCGTAACAATCTTCCTCCTCGTTCAGCCACGGGTACGGTTCTTCGCCCGGGCCAGAATGCGGCGCAGCAGGGTCAGCACCACGGCCTTGACCTGCTCGCGATCACGCGCGTCGACAGCGACCACCGGTACGTCGGGGTCGACGTTCACCGCGTGCCGCACCTGATCGAGGGTCAGGGACTCGCGGCCGGCGAAGGTGTTCACCGCCACCACGTAGGGCAGCTGGATGTTCTCGAAGTAGTCCAGCGCGACGAAGCACTCCTCCATCCGGCTGGGGTCGACCAGCACGACGCCGCCCAGGGCGCCCTCGGCCAGGTCGTTCCACATGAAGCCGAAGCGGTCCTGCCCCGGCGTGCCGAACATGTAGAGGATGATGCTCTCGTCGATCGTGATGCGGCCGAAGTCCATGGCCACCGTGGTGGTGGTCTTCTGGCTGCCGACACCCGCGTCGTCCACACCGATCGAGGCCGACGTCATCGGCGCCTCGGTGCTCAGCGGGTCGATCTCGGAGAGCGCGCCGACCGTGGTGGTCTTGCCCACGCCGAAGCCACCGGAGATCAGGATCTTCACCGGGATCGGAGGGCGTTTGCCCCCGTCGGGCTGGCCCCCCGCCACATTTCTGGTCTCAGAGTGCAGAGACACCGTGAATCAACCTCTCGATGAAGGCGACGTCGTCCGCCAGGGACTTCGACGTCGCGGACCGCTGGAGAACACCGGCCGCGACCAGGTCTCCGGCGAGCACCTGGACCACCCCGATCGGCAGGCCGATGTAGGCGGCCACCTCGGCCACCGCGAGCGCCCTGTCGCAGGTGCGCACGATCATCGCCATCTCCGGCGACCAGGCGTTGTTGGGAACCGCGCCCGGGTCGCGGATCAGCAGCGTCTCGATACCGATGCCGGCGGCGCCACCGCCGGTGCGGCCACCGGTGATCAGGTACGGGCGGTTGTGGCCACCCGGGGTCTCGTCCACCGGCTCGGGAGCGAAACCGTGATCGGCCTCGGACCGGATGACGCGGCCGAGGAACGGCCGGCCGAAGCTCTCCTGCTCTTCGTTGAGCCCGTCGTAGTCGCTCACCGCGCCAGGTTCGCCTTGAGCTCGGAGATCAGTTCGGGCGTCAGCAGGGCGCCGACCCGCTCGACCAGCATGGCGGTCTCGTAACCGACCAGGCCGAGGTCACACTGCTGGGAGGTGACGACACCCAGGCAGGCGCGGCCGTTGATCATCGAGCAGAGCAGGTAACCACCGGAGAACTCGATGATGACCTGGGTCAGGCCGCCCTTGTTCAGCAGGTGACTGGCGCTCTGGGCCAGGGTGGTCAGACCGGAGACCGTGGCCCCGAGCTTGTCCGCGTCACCGCGGTCCATCCGCACCGACATGGCCATCAGCAGGCCGTCGGAGGAGACCCCGATGATCTGCTCGACGCCGGCGGTCTCGCGGACGAAGTTGTCGAGCATCCAGCTGACGTTCTGGGCCGCGGGGCTCAGGACTGCCGTCGCGCCGTATCCGTTCGGGCTCATTCGTTGCTCCCCATGGTCTCTTCATCTCCTGCGTTGGGCCGGCCCGTCTCACGGGTGGCCCGGGTGGTTCCGGCCTGCAGGCCCGACAGCTGACGGCCGATACCCGCGGCGTCGCGGGGCAGACCGCGGAAGGCGCCGCCGGAGCCGGTGTCGAGGTCGGAGAGCTGCGCGCCGCGGACCCGGCGGACCGGGGCGGTGGGCGGCGGCGGGTTCTGGGGGGCCTGCTCACCGGTGGGGCCGGCCTCCCGGCGTGCGGCCGCCACCCCTGACTGAAGCGAAGACATCTGCGACCTCACGCGATTCGGATCGACGGTGCTGTTCTGGGACTCTCCCGGAGCCCCGGCGCCGAGTTCCCCGAGCTGCGCGCCCCTCACCCGGCGGACCGGGATCGGGTTCTGCGAGCTGACCGGGGTCTGAGCGGTGGCCGGGGGCCGGTCGTTCTGGGGAGCGGCCTGGTCGTGGCCGCGGCGGGCCGCGGCGACTCCGGACTGCAGCGAAGACATCTGCGACCTCGCGAGTTCAGGATCAACTGCGCGCGGGGCCTGATCGCGCAGGTTCGAGCCGAGATCGCCCAGCTGGGCCCCGCGGACCCGCCGGGACGGGTTCTGCGGGTTCTGCGACGCCGACGAGAGGCCGGAGGGCAGCCCGGCCGGGGCCGGAAGGTTCGGTGAGGAGCCCGAGGTCAGCTGTGGGCGCTGCGGCATGTGTCCTTGGGCCGGGGCGCCGATGGGCGCGGACGAGCCTCCCGGAAAGGGCTGGACCACGCCCCCGCCGGCCGGCTTCGGGGACTGGCGCCCGGCCGGGGCCGCGGTGGGCGTACGCCGGGGCGTGGGCGCCAGGGCGGGGGCCGGGGGTTCGGACGCGTCGGCCTTCTTGCTGGGCGCGGGGCTCAGCATCGGGACGTCGGTGACCTCGTGGAAGTTCGTCGGCAGCTTCGCGTCGCTGATGACCGAACCGGGCACGAGAACCTGCGCGGTGAGGCCGACCTGGTCGGACGGCAGCAGTTGCACGACCATGTCACGACGGGCGGCGATCCGGCCGACCACGTGCAGGCCCAGGACCTTCGCGTCCGGCCGGCGCTGGCCGGCGTGGGCGATGCGGTCGTTCGCCGCGTCCAGCTCTTCCTCGGTCATGCCGAGGCCGGAGTCGATGACGTCGAACTGGTAACCGCTGGGGATGAGCCGTCCGACGACCTGCACCTGACGCTCCCGCGGGGAGAACCGGGTGCCGTTCTCCAGCAGCTCCGCGAGCATGTGCGTGAGGTCGGCCGCGACCGAACCGGCCACCTTGGCGTGGTCCATGTGGTGCACCGTGACCCGGTTGTACTCCTCGATCTCGGAGAGCGAGGCGCGCACGACGTCCTGCATCGCGATCGGGTGGGACCAGGTACGGGTCTGCTTGGCACCGGCGAGGACCAGGAGCGATTCGGCGTTCCGCCGGATACGGGTGGTGAGGTGGTCCAGACGGAACAGGCGGTCCAGGGACGAGGGGTTGCTCTCGTCCCGCTCCAGCTCGGTGACGTAGCCGAGCATACGGGTCATCAGGCTCTGGTTACGGCGCCCCAGGTTGACCAGGGTCTCCGCGTTGGCCTGCTCGTTACGCCTCTGCTCCAGGGCCAGGCCGACGGCGCTGTCCTGCAGGGTGCTCAGTGCACCGGCCAGTTCGGAGAGCTCGTCGCGGGTGTTGACCTGGAACCGCGGGAGGCTCGGCGCGGGGGCCTCGGCCGGCAGGTCGTTGATCTCCGCCACGACCTTGGGCAGGCGGTCGTTGGCGACTGCGAGGGCGGCGTTGGTCAGCGAGCGCACCGGGCGCACGATGCCCCGCACGACGATGACGGCGAAGCCGGTCGCGAGCAGGAGCAGCAGCACGCCACCGAGGTAGATGAGGCGCAGACGGCTCGAGGTGGAGTCGTTCTGCTGCTGGATCAGTTCCTGGGCGGACCGGGTGCGGTAGTCGGCGATGACGTTGACCAGGTCGTTCGGGAACTGCTCGAGGCCCTCCGCCGAGCTGCTGACCTCGTCGACGGCCTGGTAGCGAGAGGCGACGAAGGCGTTCAGCGCGGCGGTGTACTGGATACCGACGGCCTTGTGCGACGACTGGAACTCGTTCAGCGACGTCTTCAGCCGCGGGTCTTCCGGCCCGACGTTCTTCAGCAGCTCCTCGTTGAGCCCGTTGACCGTGTCGACCTGCTGGTCGTACACACCCTTGAGACGCTTGTAGTCGTCGGCGTTCCGGGCCTGCAGCAGGATCTGCTGGAAGGCGGTCACCTGCCGCCCGAAGGCCACCAGCATCGTGCGGGAAGTCTCACGCTGCTGGATGTTGCCACTGATCAGGTCCTTGTACTCCCGGGAGGTCGACGAGAGCTGGGCCGAGAGTACGAGAATCGTGACCAGTACCGCCGCCAGGAGAGCACCGACCAGCAGGCCGAGCTTCTGTGCGATCTTCATCGATGTGGACTCCTGTGGCGCTTGGCGTGCGCGCAGTAGGGCGTTGCTGCGGAGGTGCCGGCTGTCAGTCCGGGCGGGGGACGGGGTGTTTCGGCTGGGAGCAGTGCGGCGGGCAGTGCGTCAGGGGGTGCGTCAGAAGGTGCGTCAGGGGGTGCGGCAGGGAGTCGGCTTCAGCGACGGCCGGTCGGTCCGTCACGGGTCGGTCACTGGTCAGGGGGTGGGCTCGCCCATCCCCTCCCAGAGCAGTGCGGCCAGGTCGGAGACCACCAGGTCTTCCGAGCTCGCGCCCGGCATCGCATCGGTGATCTTGCTGGGGACCAGGTCGATGGGCTCGGTGACCGGGCCCATCGCCTGCGGCACGAGCGAACCGCGGATCACCTGACGGCCCTCGGCCAGCGGCTGGGACACCATCGGCTGCGGGACGGGCTGCGAGACCGGCGGGGCCGCCGGTTCCGGGAGCTGGGCGGGCAGTTGCGTACCGGTGTAGGGCACGTCCAGCTCGACGACCTCGACCTTGACCTCGCCGTGCAGCTGCTGGATGCGCACCCCGAGCGGAGCACCGGGAAGAGTGAGGACGATGTCGAAAGTGGTACGGCGGGCCGCGAGGCCGGCCAGGGAGGCGAGGGACGCACGGAACGAGCCGTCGAAGTCGAACTGCTCGACCGTCATCCCCGCCCGCGAGGCGATGAGTTCAACCTGCTCGCGGATGGCGAGTTCGAGATCTCTGACCCGGTCGAGACGCTGCTGCATCATCTGGCGCCGGCCGATCAAATCACTGGCCACCGGGGTCTTCCCTCACCATCTTCGCTGATCCATCCTTCCGGAACGGCTGTAACAGTTACCTGGAGCAAACGAATCCGCCCCACCGCGGCGAAAGCACACGACTAGAGCAGGGTTCTAGCTGCAGAGGATAATTACCACCGAAAGGGATGCAGCGTACCGCGATTGCACTATTTGTTGTAGCAAGGTAAGGGCCGCCCAAGCCCGTTCGCAAGGGCCCTAATTGGTGCAACTCTTCGTCAGGAACTCTTTACGTTCAGTAGTTTTCGCTAATAAAGCGGACATTTAGGCTTCGTTTGAATGTATTTCAATGGCTTATTGCGGTCGGTCAAACACGACGAGTGACAAGCCGGCGAACAACGGGGTGTTACGACTTGTTCACGATTGTTGATCGGCGCACAACAGGTCGGCCGGGGCATTTCCCGAGGCCCGGCGATGCGAACCCGACACTTGTCACAATGAATGCGCTTCGGGATGCAGCGCCCAGCCTATAGCACTCCCCCACCTTCCCGGTACATCGACAAAACAGAGGACGGCGCCGGCCTCACGGCCCGGCGCCGTCCTTTCGTTACAGCGACAGAAAGGTCAGACGATCACCCGAAGCGGCCCGAGATGTAGTCCTCGGTGGCCTTCTCGGTGGGGTTGCTGAAGATCTTGTCGGTGTCGTTGATCTCGACCAGGCGGCCGGGCTTGCCGGTGGCGGCCAGGTTGAAGAAGGCCGTGCGGTCGCTGACGCGGGCGGCCTGCTGCATGTTGTGGGTGACGATCACGATCGTGTACTCGGTCTTCAGCTCGTTGATCAGGTCCTCGACGGCCATGGTCGAGATCGGGTCGAGCGCCGAGCAGGGCTCGTCCATGAGCAGCACCTGCGGCTGGACGGCGATCGCGCGGGCGATGCACAGGCGCTGCTGCTGACCGCCCGAGAGACCGGCTCCGGGCTTGGCCAGACGGTCCTTGACCTCGTTCCACAAGTTGGCGCCGCGCAGTGACTTCTCGACCCGCTCCGCCAGCACCTTCTTGCGCTTCTCACCGTTCAGGCGCAGACCCGCGGCGACGTTGTCGAAGATCGACATGGTCGGGAACGGGTTCGGGCGCTGGAACACCATGCCGACCGTGCGGCGCACGGCCACCGGGTCGACCTCCTTGGCGTACAGGTCGCGGCCGTTGAGCTGGACGCTGCCCTCGACCCGGCCGCCGGGGATCACCTCGTGCATACGGTTGAGCGTGCGCAGGAACGTGGACTTGCCGCAGCCGGAGGGGCCGATGAAGGCCGTGACCGTGCGGGGGTCGACGGCCATCGAGACGCCCTCGACGGCCTTGAACGAGCTGTAGTAGACGTTCAGGTCTTTGACATCGATGCGCTGGGCCATCAGATGCACTCCCTTGCTGTCCGGGCTTCGGGGAGAGCCCGGGTACGGATGGTGGATACGGGCGATGGCCCTAGCGGCTGACCTTGCTGCGGCGGGCGATGACGCGACCGGCGATGTTGAGCACCATGACCAGCACGATCAGCGTGAGCGCGGCGGCCCAGACCCGGTTCAGGGCGGGGTCGTACGACTCGACGCGGTCCTGGTTGATCATCGTCGGCAGCGCGGCCATGAACCCGCCGAAGAGGTCGGTGTTGATCGACTTCGAGTACGGGCCGAGGATCAGCAGCGGCGCGGTCTCACCCATGATGCGGGCCAGACCCAGCAGCACACCGGTGACGATGCCGCTGAACGAGGTCGGCAGCACGATCTTGAAGATCGTCTTCCACTTCGGCACGCCGAGCGCGTAGGAGGCCTCGCGCAGCTCGTTCGGGACGAGCTTGAGCATCTCCTCGGTGGAGCGCACCACGACCGGGATCATCAGCAGCACCAGGGCCAGGCAGACGGCGAAGCCGACCCGCTCCAGGCCGAAGGTGGTCACCCAGACCGCGTAGATGAACAGCGCGGCCACGATCGAGGGGATACCGGTGAGGATGTCGACCATGAAGCTGACCGTGCGGGCCAGCTTCCCCCGGCCGTACTCGACCAGGTAGATCGCGGTGAACACAGCGATCGGCACCGCGATGATCGCGGTGACGGCCGCCTGCAGCAGGGTGCCGATGATGGCGTGGTAGGCGCCACCACCCGCGACCCGGGCAACGATGCCGCGCTGGGAGTTCGTCCACCAGTGGGGATCGAACAGCAGGTTCGCGCCCCGGTCGACGACCGTGTAGAGGATCCAGACCAGCGGGATGATCGCGATGCCGAAGGCGGTCCAGACCGCGACCGTGGCCAGCTTGTCCTTGATCGCGCGGCCGGCGCTCGGCTTGTCGATCGGGGAAGCCGGAGCGGGGGACAGGGTGTCTTGCGTCAGCGCGCTCACTCGGAGAAGGCCTTCCTGCGCTCGATGATGATCCGGGCCGCTGCGTTGACCAGGAAGGTGAGGATGAACAGCACCAGTCCGGCGGCGATGTAGGCCCCGGCCTTGGTCGAGGAGCCCAGCTCACCCGCGTTGTTCGCGATCTTCGAGGCGAAGGTCTCGCCGCCGGAGAACAGGGAGAAGCGGAACGCCCCGGGGTTGGTGCTGACGATGATCGTGACGGCAATGGTCTCACCGAGCGCGCGGCCCAGGCCGAGCATCGCCGCGGAGATGACACCCGGCGTCCCGAACGGGATGACGGCGGTGCGGATCATCTCCCAGCGGGTGGCGCCCAGGGCCAGCGCGGCTTCCTTGTGGGTCGAGGGCGTCTGGGCGAAGACCTCGCGGGAGATGGCGGTCACGATCGGCAGGATCATGATGGCCAGCACGATCGAGGCCAGGAACACCGTGCCGAGGGAGACCGGCTCCTCGAGCAGTTTCGTCCAGCCGAAGTAATCGGCCAGCCAGTTCTGTACCGGCTCCACGTACTCCCGGAAGACGAAGAAACCCCAGAGGCCGTAGACGATCGAGGGCACGGCGGCCAGCAGGTCGACCAGGTATCCGAAGGGCGCGGCCAGCCGGGCCGGCGCGTACTGGGTGAGGAACAGCGCCACCAGGATCGCGATCGGCACCGCGATGATCATCGCGACCAGGGACGAGACGACGGTGACGTACAGCAGGTCGGGGATGCCGAACCGCAGTTCGCTGTCGTTCACCTCCCAGACCCGGTCGAGGAGGAAGTTGGCCTTGTTGTCGAGCAGCGCCGGGATGGCCTGGCTGAGCAGGAACACCGCGACGGCGACAACCAGGACGATGATGAAGATGCCGGAGCCGGTGGCCAGCCCGCTGAAGATGCGGTCGCCGCGCCTACCGGTGGAAGCTGAGTCGCCGGATGGCTCGGCGTCGAGCTCGGAATGGCCGGTGATGGTGGACATCCGTGGATCCTCGGGGCTAGAGGGCTTTCGGGACTGAGCGGACGGAGACCGGGCCGAACCCATCGGCTCCGGATGCCCACCCGGGTGAACGAACTGCAGCCCCGCGTCCCCGATGCCGTCCCTGACGGGACGGGACCGGGGGCCACGGGGCGTCGGTCATTACTGGTGCTGCAGACCCTAGAGGGTCAGGAGATCGCGTCGATCGCGGTGTTCACCTTGGTCTGGATCTCGGCGGGAAGCGGCGCGTAACCGGCCTCCTGGAGACCCGACTGGGTGTCGGCGCTGGCGAAGTGCTTGAGGAAGGACTTCAGCAGCGTCGTCTTGTCGGCGTCCAGACCCTTCGAGCAGACGATCTCGTACGTCACCAGGACGATCGGGTAGGTACCCGCGGTCTGGGTGGCGTAGTCGAGCTTCAGCTTGAGGTCGTTGCCCTCACCGGCGACCTCGGCGGCGGTCAGGGCCGCACCGGCGCTCTCACCGGTCAGCTCGACGGCGCCCGCACCGTTGTCGATCTTGGCGACACCCAGGTCGTTGGAGGTCGCGTAGCTCCACTCGGCGTAGGTGATGCCACCCTCGACGCTCTTCACGCCCTGGGCCACACCGTCGGACTTGGCGCGACCCTCGCCGACCTTGCCCGGCCACACCTTCGACGGCTCGGCGGTCCAGGCCTTCGGGGCGGAACCGGACAGGTACTTCTGGAAGTTCTCGGTGGTGCCGGACTCGTCCGAGCGGAAGAACACGGAGATCTTGGTCGAGGGGAGCGTGACGCCCTCGTTGATCGCGGCGATCTTCGGGTCGTTCCAGGTCTTGATCTCACCGAGGAAGATCTCGGAGGCAACCTCGGGGGTGAGGGTCAGGCCCTCGACGCCGGGGAGGTTGTAGGCGATGGCGATGGGGCCGGCCACCAGCGGAAGGTTCCACGCCGGGTTGCCGCCACAGCGCTCGGCGGCGGCGTCGGCCTCGACCACGCCGTCCACGGCCTCGGTCTTCAGGGCCGAGTCGGAGCCGGCGAAGTCGACCTGCTTGGCGATGAAGTTCTTGACACCGTCGCCCGAGCCGGTCGGGTTGTAGTTGACCGTGGCGTCCGGGTTGTTGTCACCGAAGGTCGAGATGACCTCTTCGATGGCGTTCTTCTGGGCCGAGGAGCCCTCACCGTTCAGCGTGCCACTGACCGAGGTGCCGGTCTCGTCGGAGCCGCTGCTGCCGGTGCTGTTGTCATCCGAGCCACAGGCGGTCAGCGCGAGGGCGCCTGCCAGCGCCACACTGGTCAGCGCGACGTGCTTGGAGAGCTTCAAAGGGATTCCCTTTCATGGAGCCGGGAACGAAGCCCAGCCAGTTCTGCAGGCGCTGCGATCGGCGCGGCGCCGGGGCACGGTTGGTTGCCCGCCACAGACGGTAGGGAGCCGAGGTGAAGCGATCGGCGGTCGATGGTTAACGGGCACCAAACGAACCCTCGACATCAGGCAAAGAGGTCTGGACCACACGGCGACTTCCAAGTGAACGACACTCGGAAGGGGCAGATTCTGAGCACGCTGCGTCACTCATTCGGTGGCTCTCGACCGGCTGATGCCCGTTTGAACCCCGCCTGCCGATTATTTCGGCTGCGGAGAGTAGGGGTCACGGGCAGATGTCACGCGTGACCGGATCGTAATGATCTTGAAGATCCTCCAACCTGCGGGTCACACCGCGAACGACGATCGGCGCCGGTCCCCTGGGGGGACCGGCGCCGATCACGTCAACGTCTCGGGACGCCGGACCGGGAGCACCTCACGGTGCAACGGCCGCTCTAGGCGGCTTCAAATGGGACCCGGGGCTACCGCAGTCCGACGCCCGGTGAGACCCCGAAGGGCGTCACGAGATCTATTAACTCATGACGGGGCGCCCGGTGTTCCCCCGGCGGGCCGGTTTCGCCCCGCTTGGTCAGCTCAGTTCTCCGTTGCGCCACATCTTCGCCGCCAGCTCCAATTCGGTGCCGGTGCGGGCCAGGTCGCCGGCCGAGCGGGTCAGGCTGTGGTCGTCCGGGTGCTGGTGCAGGTCGGCCTGCACGGCCCAGCCGGTGGCCACCACGTGGCAGAAGGCGGCGGCCCGCTCCAGCGCGTCGGCCAGGTCACCGGTGAAGGCACCGCCGAGGATCGCGTCGGACATGTCCTGCACCTCGGCCGGCCCCGGCGGATCGGCCACACCGGCCACCGCCTCGTGCACCGGCGCCCGGTGACGTCCCGCGTCGAAGGCCCGGGCCAGGCCCACCGGGTCGCGGCGGATGCCGGCCTGGAGCGCGTAGATCCGCCAGAGCGCACCGGGAAGGCTCTCGGCCGGGCGGGCAGCCCACAGCTCGGCGATCTCGTCGAGACCGTAGATGTCGGCCAGCGCGACGATGCGGGCCGTCACGTCCGGGTCCTTACCGCTACGGGCGTGCTCGACCAGAGCCGCGGCCGTGCGGTGAGCTGCCTCGATCCGCTGGGCCGGGTCAGGACCACCCTGGAACGTGTCCATCACCGCCGGGCCGAAGAAGGCCGGGCGCCGGGGACGGTAGCCACCTGAGGTCATTCGGCTCATGTTTCCACCGCTCGCGCTCTCGTGCAGCCCACGACCGACGCAACGAAGTTCACACCATGGGGACCGGCCGAATGCGCACCGTCGCGGAACAACCCTCCCGGCCCAGCGCCCCAGCCCTCTGAACAGCGAAAAGGCCGGTCCCCGCGGGATGCGGGCACCGGCCTCTCCACCACCGATCAGGCGGTCGGAACTCTCTGCGGTACTGATTCCCGGGCGTCCCGTACGTCTCCCGCTGCGGTCTCCTTGAAGGACGAGGTGGCCGGCTTTGAGGACGAGGTACGCGGCGGAGCGGCGGTGTCGCCCGAGGATGCGGTACCGGTCTCGGCAGTGGTGTCCGGCGAGGTGATCGGGTCCGGCCGGGACTTCGAGGACCGGCCGTCCGAGGCGTGCTCCGCGGAGTCGGTCACCGTGGCCTGCTCAGGAACGGTCCGCTGCACCGGGATGGCCGTGGGCGTCGGCATCGTGGCGACATCGGGTGTGGCCCCGGCCTGCTCCGGAGCTGCTCCGGTGCCGGTCGACGGGCTCGTGCCCGCCTTTGCGGTCACGGCATCCTTTGCCGCCGCATTTCCGGCCGTGGCTGCCTTGACCGCAGCCGTGGTCGCCTTCGCCGCCGCCGTTTCGACCCTCGTCGCCACCGACCCGGCCGAGGACACCTTCGCCCCTGGTCCAGCGGCCGTACCCGACCGCTTCACCACTGTCCCGGCCGAGGCCGAGCGCTGGGCGACCGTCCCGACGGAGGCTGACCTCTTCGCGACGGTCCCCGACCGGGATGAGCGCTTCGCGACCGTCCCGGCCGAAGTGGACCGCTGGGCGACCGTCCCGGCCGTGGTCGACCGCCGTGCAACCGTCCCGGCCGAGGCCGGTGTAGCGGTGGACGACTTCACCGACGGACGGCTGGCGCTTGCGTCCTTGGCCGTCGTGCTACGAACGGTGGCCGACTTCTTCGTCGCCGTGGTCCGCTTCTCTGCCGTAGTGGTTCGGGAGTCCGGGGCGGACGAGGCCTTCCGCACGGTGGTGGGCCGAGTGGCGGTACGCCTGGCCGAAGCCTTCGTCTGCGCAGTGGTCCCGCCACCGCGGGTCACCGACGTCCCACCGGAGGACGCTGTCGTCGTGCGGGTAGCGGTTCTCACCGCTCCCTTCGCGGCCGGACGCGTCGTGACTGATTTCCGCGCGGCCGGACGGGTGGCACTCGGCTTCTTCGCGGCGGTCCTGATGACCGGCCGAGGCGATCCGGTCTTCCCGGCCACGGTCTTCGGGACCTGACGCGTGGTGGCCGCCTTCCTCACCGTCGCTTTCGTGGCCGGACGGGTGGCGGACGTCGTCCTCACCGCGGTCTTGGCGGCCGGACGTGTCGCGAGAGCCTTCTTCCCCGTCATCCTCGTGACCGAACGCGACGCGACCGTCTTATCGGCCGCCGCCTTCACCGTCGAACCGCTCGCAGCGCCTTTTGCCGCCGCACGCGGGGCAGGCGTCTTCGCCGCGGCCCGTGGGGCGGCTGTCTTCCCGGCCGCGGTCCTCCGGGTCGCTGTCTTCGTCGCCGCTGTCTTCGTCGCCGGACGAGTCGTAGCGGTCTTCCTCACGGCTGTCTTCTTCGCCGGACGAGTCGCGGCAGTCTTCCTCACGGCAGTCTTCGTCGCGGCCCGCGCAGCAGTCGTCTTTCTCGGCGCAGTCTTCGCCGCTGAACCCGTGGTGCTCCGCGCCGCTGTCTTGGCAACCGGACTCTTACTCGACGCCTTCTTCGCCGTGACCGTCTTCCTCGCCGCAGTTTTGGTGGCCGGACGGGCACTTACCGACTTCCGCGCAGCACTCGTGGCGACCGGACGGGCACTCACCGTCTTACGCGCAGCAGCCGTGGTGGCTGGACGGGCACTCGCAGACTTCCGCGTCGCAGTCTTCGTCGCCGGACGAGCACTCGCCGACTTCCGCGTCACGGTCTTCGTCGCCGGAGAAGCACTCGCCGTCTTACCCGCGGGGGTCGTGGCGGCCGGACGGGTGCTCGCAGACTTCCGCGGGGTGGGCTTCGCGGCTGTCGTCTTCGCCGCCGAACGCGACGCGACGGTCTTCTTCGCCGCTGTCTTGGAGACAGCCTTCTTGACCGCCGCCTTCTTGAGCGCCGGACGGGTGCTTGCCGTCTTACGCGTGGCCGGCTTCGTGGCCGTTGCTGCCTTCTTCGCCGTAGCCGCCCTGCCTGCAGAAGCCTTGACGGCCGAACTCGTGGTGGCAGTCGCCTTCTTCGCAGCGACCTTCGTCGCCGGCGCCTTACGCGCAGCGCTCTTGGCCACTGTGGTCTTCGTCGCGGCGCGCTTAGTCCCCGTGCCCCTGGCCGCCGCGCTCTTCGTCGCCACGCCCTTGGTTGCCACGCTCTTCGTCGCCACGCCCCTGGTTGCCGCGCCCCTGGTTGCCGCGCCCCTGGTTGCCGCGCCCCTGGTTGCCGTGCCCTTCGTCGCCACGCTCTTGCTCGCCACGCTCTTGCTCGCCGCGCCCTTCGCGGCCGGGCGGGTCGTCGTCGCCTTCTTCGCAGCCGTGGCGGTGGCGCCAGCAGGAGCCGTGCGTGCTGTGGTGGCGGTTGTCTTGCGGGTCGTGGTCCTGGGGCCGACGGCCTTGCGGGTGGACGTCGCACCGGACGCGGTCGTCGCACGCGCCGCGGTCGTCGCACGCGTCGTGGTCGTCTGGCGGGCGGCCTTCTTCGCGGCGGCCGGCTTGGTCGCCGGGCGCGTGGTGGTCTTCTTCGCCGCCGCGCGGGCGGTGCTGCGCGGGGCGGCGGCCGACTTTGCCGCGGCCACAGCTCGCTTCGGGGTGGAGGTGCGCTTCGGCACCGGCCGGGCAACCCGGTCGCCGGCCGGCTTCGTCGCCGCGGTGGTGTTGTTCGAGGGCACTGTGCCTCCTGGGTGGTATCCGGGCGTTCGTCCGGATTCTGCGTGGCTTGAGCGACATGACGTCGCGCCACTACATCGGCGGCTTGACAAGCCGCTTTAACCCGTTCGGCAGATGTTTCAGCTGGTGATGTCCTTGCGGTCGAAGTGCCACCAGGACCAGGCGAGCAGCACGGCACTGTACCCGATCGACCAAAGTGCGCCCCGCACCATGGAATTCCAGATCAGTTCGGAACTGAGGACGTCGGTCCAGGCGAGGGAGTAGTGGGTGGGCAGGAAGCGCCGCCAGTCACCGAGAGCCGTGATGGAGTCAAGGATGTTGGACAGGATCACCAGCATCACGGCGCCACCGACAGCACCCAGCGGAGCGTCGGTGTAGACCCCGACGAGGAATGCGAGCGCGGCCACGAACAGCAGCGACACCGCGATGTAGCCGACCGCGATCGCCAGCCGCACAGCCAGTTCCGAGCCCTCGATGGTTCCGCCGAGCGGAGTCTTCAGAGGCGCCCAACCATAGAAGACACCCCCGACGAGGTAGGTCACGGCGGGCAGCAGCACCAGGGCGAGGAGGCAGTACCCCAGCGCCACCGTGAGTTTCCGGCGCAGCAGCCGGGAGCGGGGTACGGGTACGGCCAGCAGGTAACGCAGGCTCGACCAGCTCGCCTCGCTGGCCACGGTGTCACCGGCGAACAGGGCCACGATCACGACGAGCAGGAAGCCCGAGCTGACGAACAGCGTGAAGACCGTGAAGTTCGCAGCGCCGCTGGTGGCCAGGTCGACGAGGGCCGTCTGCGGGTTGCCGTTGCCGGGCTCACCGAAACTGAAGGCGGCGACCAGGATGAACGGCAGCACCACGAGGAATCCGAGCGAGATCTGGGTGCGCCGCCGGGTGAGCTGACGCCGGGCCTCGACGCGCAGGCCGAGGGTGCGCCGGGCGCTGTACCCGGGTGCGGAGCCGTCGGGGGAAACCGTTTCCGAGGGCGGGGGCAGGTGCTCCAGCCCTTCCGAATGACCGGTCGCGGGCATCAGGCCTCCTCCCCCACCAGAGCCAGGAACGTCTCTTCCAGACCGCGCGACGGCGCGACCCTGGAGACCGCGACCCCGGCTTGTACCAGTTCCCGCACCAGGTCGGCCCGGGCCTGAAGGTCGGCTCGCACGACGAGAACTCCGTCGACGACCCGGACCTCGTCCACTCCCGCAACCGTCTTCGCGACCTCGGCACCCTTCGACACCGGCTCCACCTCGACCGCGACCGACGCGCCGTCGCCGACCAGCTCGTCCACTCGTCCGTGAGCCACCAGCCGCCCGGCGGCCATGACGACCACGTGACTGCACGACTGCTCGACCTCGGCGAGCAGATGGCTGGACACCACCACGGTGCGCCCGGTGGCCGCGTAACGCCCGAGCACCTCCCGCATCTCGCGGATCTGCGGCGGGTCGAGCCCGTTCGTGGGCTCGTCGAGCACCAGCAGGTCGGGCAGGCCGAGCATGGCCTGGGCGATGGCCAGCCGCTGTCGCATGCCCTGGCTGTAGGTGCGCACCTTGCGGTCCACGTCGTCGCCCAGACCGGCGATCTCCAGCGCCACCTCGAGGTACGGATCGGCCGTGCGCCCCGTGGAACGCCAGTACAGGGAAAGGTTGTCGCGGCCCGACAGGTGCGGCAGGAAGCCCGGGCCCTCGATGAACGAACCCAGCCGCGACAGCACCGGGGCCCCGGGCCGTACCTCGTGGCCGAAGATCCGGATGCGTCCCTCCGAGGGCAGGATCAGACCCATCAGCATGCGCAGCGTGGTCGTCTTCCCGGCGCCGTTCGGGCCGAGAAGCCCCAGCACCTGGCCCCGTTCGACCCGGAAACTCAGGTCGCGGACCGCGCGGAAACCGTCGCCGTAGGCCTTGCCCAGACCTTCGATCGCGATGGGTGTGCCGGTCAGCGTCTCGTCGGGTCTCCCGCCGAGTTTGCGTCGATGGAGGACGAGGAACAGCAGCATGAGCAGGGCCACTCCACCGGCCACCCCGATCACGCCGCCCCAGGGCACCGCCGAACCGGCATCGGTCACCGTGAACCGGGCCTGCGGGATCGTCAGCATCCCGTCGCCGGCCAGGGACACCTGGTAGAGGCGAGCCTCCTGGGGCATCGCGTAGGCCTGGTCGGTGGTACTCAGCACCACCCGCAGCCGGTGCCCGGCCGGGATGTCCCGCACCACTGCGGGCAGATCGATCGTCACGTCCTGGGTCGAGCCGGCACCGAGCCCGGTCACCCGGATCGGCGCGACGAGCTGCGAGGGAAGGGTGGTGCCGCCGTCCTCGTCCACGTCGACGACCGAGGCGAACAGCGTGGCCTCCTTCGCGGACGAGGCGATGCCGACCGTCACCCGGGGCGAGCCGGTGACGGTGAGGGCCTGGGCCAGCGGTTCGGTCTGGAAGGTCGCCGACTCACCGGGCAGGGCGTTCAGGTTCAGGGAGGAACCGGCCGACCCGAGCGCGCTCAGCAACGCCCCCGCTCCCGGCAGCGAGGTGATGGCCGCGGGCGTCGCGCCCGGCGGGGCCAGGACGAACTGGCCGGCTCCACTCAGTTTCATCCGGGTGAGCGGGGCACTGCTCTCCCGCACCCGACCCGACGCGTCCCGGGACGGCACCCCCGGTGCCAGCATCGACGTCCTCAATTGGGAGGTGGGTGCAGTGGTGTCGGAGGCGAGCGCCCCGGAGGCCACCTCGACCTGAAAACCGGGGGTGCCGGCGAGCGAACCCCCCGAGAGCGCGGAGTCGAGGAAATCGGCCACCACGGGGCGCAGCGGTTCGGTGTCGAAGCCCGCGTCGTGCCCGCCGGTGTCCCAGTACAGCTTCACGTCACCACCTGCCGCGGCAATGGCCTGGGCATTCGCGTCAGCCTCGGAGAGCGGGAACAGGGAGTCCTGCTGCCCCTGGACCAGCAGCGACGGAATGGTGATCTTCGAGGCGACCCGCGCCGGACTGGACTTCCCGAGCAGGTCGAGCAGATCGTCCGTGGACTCACCGGTGGTCGCGGTCTGCACGTAGCCCTGGCAGAGGTCCTTGGCCAGGCGCCCGCACAGCGCCTGCTGGGTGTCGCCCTCGGCGAGGTTCTTCAGCTGGTCGGCCGACGGCGTGGTGCCCAGGGAACCCCCGGAACCGATCAGCGTGGAGCCGAGCAGCGAGGCCGTCCACTGCTTCTTGAAGACGCCGGTCCCGCCGGTTTTCGTGGACTGCGGGAACAGGGCCTGACGCAGGTCGTTCCAGGTGATCATCGGGACGATCGCGTCGACCCGGTCGTCGGTGCCCGCGAGCATCAGGGCCAGCGCACCGCCGTAGGAGGCACCGACCACGCCGACCACCGGGTCACCGCTGGAGTCGGTCTGCACCTGCGGACGCGCGGCGAGCTGGTCGAGCATCCGCTGCCCGTCCTTCACCTCGTAGTCCGGGCTGTCGAGGTGGATCAGCCCGCCGGAGGAACCCATGCCCCGGGCGCTGTAGGTGAGCACCACGTAGCCGCGTTCGGCGAGGTCCTGGGCATCACCCGCGACACTGGCCTTGCTCCCGCCGAAACCGTGGGCCAGCAGCACCGCGGGGGCCGGGGTGTGCTCGGGCAGGTAGAGCGTGGCATCCAGGTCGACCGGGTCTCCGTCGGCCTCGGGGGTGCCGCTGACCTTGAGGTTCTGCTGCGTGAAGGTCGCCGCGGAGGACCCGGCGCGGGCCCCGGCGAACCAGGCGGCGAGCACCACCACCAGGAGCAGCGGCAGCAGGATCCGGCGGGAGCGTAATCGGGCGGCCAACCGGGACTCCTGCTCCTACGGGTATGGATGCAGGGCCAAACTACGGCACGGGCCGCCGGCCGCGAGGCCGACGACCCGTGTGGGTACCGCAGGTCAGGGTGCGCTCTGCTCCTGCTGCACCTGGCTGTCGGCACCGGTGTCGCCGGTGTCGGCGCTGCCGTCGGCACTACCGTCGGCGCTCTGCGTCTGGTCGGTCGGCTGCACGTCGCCGCTGCCCGTGTCGGGGGCGGCGTCGGTGGCGGTCGGCGCAACGGTCTCGGTCGGCGCAGCGGTCTCGGTCGGGGCCACCGTCGCGCCGGCCGTCGCGGTCGGCGAGACGGACTCGGTCGGGGTGGCGGTCGCGCTGGGGGTGGCGGACTCGGTCGGCGTGGACTTGTCATCGTCGTCCGAGTTGCTGCTGGTGTTGCTGCTCGTCAGCTTGGTCAGCGTGTTACCGCTTTCACCACCCGAGATTGGGTGCCCCAGAACACCTTCGGTGCCCAGAATGAAGATGAAGGCGATCAGGAAGCCGGCCAGAGAGATCCCGGTCAGCAGGAAACCCGGTTTCTTCCACCAGGTTTGCTCCTGCGGCTCGGCCCGGCGGGCACTCGCGCGCCCGGCACCCGACGACCGGTAGGTCTGGGACCGGTGCTCGGCCGGCTGCTGTTGATAAGCGCCCTGCACCCGGGTCTGCTGCTGGTAGGACGAGTGCCCGTCCGCACCGGTGACCGGCGGCATCATCCGGGTGGCGGCGTCGCCGACCGGGTTCATCACCTGGGTCTCGTCGTTGATCGGCACCTGCATGTGCTCGACATCGACGTGACGAGTGTCTTCGGAACCCACCCGGTTCAGCGAGTCGGCGGCCGGCACCCCCGCCGGGCCGTTCATCCGGTGAATGCTCTCGGCCTGCGGCATGTCACCCGGGAACCGCTGCACGACAACGGCAGTCGTGGTCGCGACGACCTTGTGGGCCTTACCCAGGGTGTCGCTGTAGAAAGCACCGGCCACCGTCGACACGACGGACCCGAACGCGGCACCCGCGATGGTGCCACCGACCCCGAAGTACGAGGCAGCGATGGCGGAGGTCACCGCAGCACCCGCACTGGCGCTGACCTGGATGACGTTGACGGGGAGCTTCGGCTTCTTCGGTTCTTCGGTCTCGCCGACCGGCCCGGGATCCCGCCCGTGATGAACGGTCGTCGATCCGTGGTCACCGGCGCTTCGCGGCGGATACTGTCTGTCGGTCATTGATCTCCGGTCTTACGCAGTCGGCCAGCGAACAGTTTCTCCCATTCGATACCCGCCGCGCGAACCGGAACGCCCATTATTCGCGAGTTTTCAGCAAAGTCTCAGCGTTACAGTGATTTACGACAAAGATCAGCGATCACGAGACACCCCTCGCCGAGGGCTTCGCGACCCCCCGGATGCGGCCCGGGACCGACCGTGATCAGGCCGGACCCGTGATCGCCAATCCCACCTGCGGAACCCGGGATTCGGTGCCTGATGCAGTCTGCGTTCAGCACGAGAATTACGTCACTCGAAGGCCCTCGGACACCCCTGTGCACAGAGTCTTTACCTGGTCGCGAGGCACCCTTTGCGCGACGTGCCGACCGGATCCGGAGCGGGCCGACGGGACGGTCCCCGGCCGCTCCGGGGCCACCGGGTTCCCCACCGGAGGATCACCGTCCCGAACGCCGATACTGCACGTGTGGGCTGACACGATCGTGAATCTCCCCTGAACCCTCCCGTGACATCGGTACGTTTACGTCCGATGACACTCCGTCAGGACGTTCCCTCTCGTCTTGCGATTCGGCTCCTCGGCCCGCTGGACGTCACCGACGACGGAACATCAGTCACTCTCGGTGGCCGCCAATCACGGGCCGTATTCATTCTGCTCGCTCTGTCAGCCCGCACCCCGATCTCCACCGAGCGCCTCATCGACCAGTTGTGGGACGAGGCGTCGCCCAGGGGCGCCGTCAACACCATGCAGGTCTACGTGTCCCGCCTGCGCCGGGTGCTGGGCCCCGACCCGGTGCTGCGCAGCACCTCGCAGGGCTATCTGCTCGACGTGCCGCCCGAGGCCATCGACCTGCACCGCTTCGAGCAGGCCGCGGCCACCGGGCAGGCCGCGCTGGCCGCCGGTGACCCCCGCTCCGCCGCCCGCGAGCTGCGGGCGGCCCTCGGGCTCTGGCGCGGGCCCGCCCTGACCGACCTGACCAGCAGCATCGGTGAGGTGCACCGGGTCCGGCTGGAGAGCCTGCGGCTGTCGGCGCTGGCGGCCCGGCTGGACGCCGACGCGGCCCTCGGCCTGGACGCCGCGATCGTGCCCGAGCTGCAGGAACTGGTGCGCAGCCATCCCCTGGACGAACGGTTCACCGGCCAGCTGATGACGGCGCTGTACCGGTCCGGGCGGCAGGCCGACGCGCTGGCCGCCTTCTCCGCGGCCCAGCACCGGCTGGACGAGGAGCTGGGGGTTGATCCCTCCCCCGCGCTGCGTGACCTGCAGGCCGAGGTGCTGCGCCACGCGACCTCCCTGACCCCGGCCCGCCGGCGCAGCCCCCCGCGTCCTCGCACCGGCCTGATCGGCCGCGACCCCGAGCTGCGGGCCGCCCACGACCTGCTGGCCGGGGGCACCCGGCTGGTCACCGTGATCGGGCCGGGCGGGATCGGCAAGACCCGGCTGGCCCTGGAGATCGCCCACCGCACGGCCCCGGGACGCCGCACCGTGCTGACCGGCCTGGACGGGGTGCGCGGCCCCGAGGAACTGCTGACCGCGATCGGCCGGGCCCTGGGACACACCGGCCGGCAGGAGAGGCCTCTGCCCGAGCTGGTGGCGGCGGCGCTGGACGAGGAGCCGACGCTGCTCGTGCTGGACGAGATGGAGCAGGCCCCGCCCGCGGCCGCCGGGGTGGTGGCCGAGCTGCTCGACCGGGCCGGCTCGCTGAGCGTGCTGACCACGAGCCGCACGGCGCTGCGCCTGCGCGGCGAGCACCTGCTGCCCGTGCCCCCGCTGGCCCCGCCCGACGCCGTGCGGCTGTTCCGCGACCGGGCCGCGGCCGTGCTGCCCGGTTTCGAGGTGACCAGCGTGAACGCGGACGAGGTGGGCGCGGTCTGCGAGCTGCTCGACGGGCACCCGCTGGCGATCGAGCTGGCCGCGGCCCGGATCCGCACGCTGTCCCCGGAGGAGATGCGGCGGCGCCTGCGCCCGGCCGGACGGCTGGAGCTGCTCCGGCACGGCCCGTCCGACCTGCCCGAGCGCCAGCGCAGCCTGCGGGCTCTGCTGGACGAGGCGATGGCCCGGCTGCCCGACCGGAGCGTGCGGCTGCTGGCCGACCTGTCGGTGTTCAGCGGCGGCTGGACGCTCGAGGCCATGGAGGCGGTGTGCGAGGCCGGGGCCCTGGCCGAGCTGGACCGTCTCGTCGATCACAGTCTGGTGCTGGCCGACGGCTCCGGGCGCTTCGGCATGCTCGCCACGATCCGCGAGTACGCCACCGAGATGCTGGCCGCCCGGCCGCCCGAGCAGCGCCGGTCCGTCTCCGACCGGCACGCGCGCTACTTCGCCGGCCTGGCCCGCCAGGCCGCCGACGAGCCCGGCCGTAACCCCGACTCCCCCGTGCTGCTGGCGCTGGAGTCGGAGGCCGCCAACCTGACCGCCGCCCTGGAGCACGCGGCCACGGCCCGCGACGGCAGCCTGCTGGTGGGCCTGGTGCTGAGTCTGCTCGGCCACTGGTTCTACACCGGTCGGCTGCGGCAGGCCGACCACTGGGTGGAGGCCGCGCGGGACGCCGCCACCTCCGAGCACGAGCGCGCCCGGCTGCTGCTGATGGTGGGCAACCTGGCGCTGGTCGGCGCCGACCTGGAACGCGCGCAGCCCGCCCTGAACGGTGCCTACCAGGCCGCCCGGGCCATCGACGACGGTGAGCTGACCGCCCGCACCCTGGCCGCCCGCTCGGTCGCCGCCCGCTACTGCGGTCTGCCCGCCCACGCCCTGACCCTGGTCGAGGAGGCACTGCTGGCCGCCCGCCGGGCCGGGGCCTGGGCCCTGGTGGTGCGGCTGGGCAACGAGCACGGTGAACTGCTCGACGAGACCGGGCACCCGGACGCGGCCGAGTCGCTGTTCGAGTCGTTCCGGGCCTGGTCGCAGGTCGAGCAGGCCTCGAGCAACCTGGCCGTGGCCCTGGTGAACCTGGCCGCGGTGGCCGCCGACCAGGACGACGCGGTCCGCGCGAGCGACCTGCTGACCGAGGCGGCGGCCGCGGCCGGCGGCGGGCAGTCGGTGCCGCTACGGGCCGACGTGCTGGCCGGCACCGGGCTGGTGCAGCTGCGGCTGGGCGGGCCGGACGCGGCGGGCACGGCGCTGCGGGCCGCGCTGCCGCTGATGTACGAGGCCGGGCAGCTGCTCACCCTGCCCGACACCGTCAGCCTGCTCGGGGCGGTCGCACTGGCCCAGGGCGAGCGGCGAGCGGCGGTGCGGCTGCTGGCCACCGGCCGGGCCTGGCGCCAGACCCGGGGCCTGGCGGTGGTGGGCCGGCTGACCCGCGAGGTACTGGCGGCCACCGAGGCCGAACTGGAGCGGACGGGCCCGGGCCGGCACGACCTGGTGGACACCGAGACCGGGGCCGCGGTGCCGTTCGCGGTGCTCACCGGGCTCGGCGCACCGGCCTCCTGGGGCACCGCCTGGGTGCGGGGCGAACCATTCGATGAGCCCCGATTCGTCCCACCTGTCGGACCGGTTGTTCAGATCCCGGAACCAGGAGCACCGGCACCTCGGATTCTTCACCAGCGGATGACCCTCCCGGACGACGAGGAGCTTGCGGCAGACTCAAGCCCATGAGCGACGACTCCGCCCCGCCCCAGAGCCCCAGCGAGGCCGACGTCCAGCAGATGGTGGACGCCGATCACCGGGAGCCCGATGTCGGTCAGTTCGCCGGTGGCGTGGCCTCCGACGAGCAGCACACCGCCCTGCGGGCCTCGGTCCGGCAGCTCTCCACCCTGCTCGGCGAGGCCCTGACCCGGCACGAGGGACCGGAACTGCTGGCCCTGGTCGAGCAGGTCCGCGTGCTGGCCCGGCAGCCCGACGACGGTGAGCTCCACACTCTGCTGAGCGATCTGGACGACCCGACGGCGATCGTGCTGGGCCGGGCCTTCACCGCCTACTTCCAGCTCGCCAACATCACCGAGCAACTGCACCGCTGGCAGGAGCTGACGGCCCGCCCGGAGGGCCCGCTGCAGGCCACGGTCGGCCGGATCGGCGAGGCCATCGACTCCGGCGACATCGACCCGGAACTGGTCAAGGAGATCCTGGCCCGGGTCGAGCTGCGGCCGGTGTTCACCGCGCACCCCACCGAGGCCAGCCGCCGCTCGGTGCTCGACCTGCTGCGCAAGATCGCCGACCTGATCCTCGAGCAGGAAGACCCGCGCGGCCGGGCCGTCGACGAGGCCCGCACCCACCGCCGGCTGGCCGAGCTGGTCGACCTGCTCTGGCAGACCGACGAACTGCGCACCGAGCGGCCCAAGCCGACCGACGAGGCCCGCACGGCGATCTACTACCTGCAGACGCTCACCGCCCAGGTGGTGCCCGACCTGCTGGAAGAGCTCGACCTCCAGCTGGCCGGGATCGGCATCGAGCTGCCCGCCGGCGCCCGGCCGCTGCGCTTCGGCACCTGGGCCGGCGGCGACCGCGACGGCAACCCGAACGTCACCCCCCAGGTCACGCTCGACGTGCTCGGCCTGCAGCACGACTTCGGCCTGCGCGAGCTGATCTCGGCGGTCGACGAACTGGTGCTCGACCTGGCCTCCTCCACCCGCGTCGTCTCCGTCAGCGACGAGCTGAAGACCAGCCTGGAGGCCGACCGCCTGGCCCTGCCCGGCGCCTACGCGGCCTTCATCGGGCTGAACTACGAGGAGCCCTACCGGCTCAAGCTCAGCTACATCCGGGTGCGCCTGTCGCGGACCCGCGACCGCCTGGACAACGGCACCCCGCACGAGCCCGGCCGCGACTACCTGGGTTTCGACGAGGTCATCGCCGACCTGGAACTGATCCGCGACTCGCTGCTGGCCCACGACGGCGCCCTGATCGCGAACGGCCCGGTGCTGCGCCTGCTGCGCACCGCCGTGGCCGTCGGGATGGGCATGGCCACGCTCGACATCCGTGAGCACGCCGGCCGCCACCACGCCGCCCTGGCCACGCTGTTCGACCGCCTGGGGGAGCTCGATCAGCCCTACGCCGAGCTGGAACGGCCCACCCGGATCCAGGTGCTGTCCGGGGAACTCGCCCACCGTCGCCCCCTGATCGGCGCGGGCGTGGACACCCTCCCCCAGCCCGCCGCGGGCGTCCTCGATCTGTTCCACACCATCCGCCGGGCCCTGCAGAAGTTCGGCCCCGACGTGATCGAGAGCTACATCGTCTCGATGGCGCAGGACATCGACGACATCCTGGCCGTGGTGGTGCTGGCCCGCGAGGCCGGGCTGGTCGACACCGGCAGCGAGCAGGCCCCGGCCTGGGCGAAGATCGGCTTCGTGCCGCTCTTCGAGACGGTCACCGAGCTCGAGGCCGCCGGCCCGCTGATGGACGCCCTGCTCTCCGACGCCGCCTACCGCCGGGTGGTCACGGCCCGCGGCGAGGTCCAGGAGATCATGCTGGGCTACTCCGACAGCTCCAAGGACGCCGGGATCGCGGCCTCCCAGTGGCAGATCCACCGCGCCCAGCGGGCACTGCGCGACGTCGCCGCCCGGCACGGCGTGGTGCTGCGGCTGTTCCACGGCCGCGGCGGCTCGGTCGGGCGCGGTGGCGGCCCGACCGGCGAGGCGATCCTGTCCCAGCCGTACGGCAGCCTGAACGGCCCGATCAAGGTCACCGAGCAGGGCGAGGTGATCTCGGACAAGTACACGCTGCCCCAGCTGGGCCGCGAGAACATCGAGCTGGCGCTCGCCGCGGTGCTGGAGGCCTCGGTGCTGCACCGCACCTCGCGCCTGCCGGACGACGTGCTGAACGGCTGGAACAGCACCATGGACCTGGTCGCCGGATCGGCCCAGGTGGCCTACCGGTCGCTGGTGCGAGACCCGCTGCTGGTGCCGTTCTTCGTCACCGCGACCCCGGTGGACGAGCTGGGCAACCTGAATATCGGTTCCCGGCCCTCGCGCCGGCCCGGTGGCCCGGGTGGTCTCGACGACCTGCGGGCCATTCCGTGGGTGTTCGGCTGGACCCAGTCGCGGATGAACCTGCCCGGCTGGTTCGGGGTCGGCAGTGGCCTGGCGGCGGCCCGCGAGGACGGCCGTGAGGACACGCTCAAGCAGATGTACGGCTCCTGGCGCTTCTTCCGCACGTTCCTGTCGAACGTGCAGATGACGCTGGCCAAGACCGACCTGCAGATCGCCGGTCGCTACGTACGCACGCTGGTGGGTGACGACGAGGCCGCCAAGCTCTTCGCCGTCATCGAGGCCGAGCACGAGCGCACGGTGCAGGAGGTGCTGCGGGTCACCGGGCGCGACCAGCTGCTGGCCGCGTCGCCCGTGCTGCGCCGCACGCTGGAGCTGCGGGACACCTACCTGGCTCCGCTGCACGCGCTGCAGATCTCGCTGCTGGCCCGCTCGCGGCAGGCCTCGGCGTCGGGCCTCACGCCCGACCCGGATCTGCAGCGGGCACTGCTGCTCACGATCAACGGCATCGCCGCCGGGCTGCGCAACACCGGCTGACCGCCCGACGCGCGTCCTCGAGTTCGGGAAGAGAATTTGAGGACGCGCGTCCTGCCCTTCGGGTTCAAGACTCACCTCCCACGGACCGATCTCCTGGAAGGGTGGCGCTGCGCGCCACTGCACAACTGGGGAATGGGAGATCCGTGGTGTTTGGCAGAAAGCGCGCCGGCGGCACACCGGCACAGTTCGCCGCACCTCGCGACGTGGAGACGTACGCCGAGGTCATCGAGGCGCTGGGTTCGGTGACCAGCGAGGAGAGTGCCTATCGCATCTCGGTGGACGCCTTCGTCCGGGCCAGCGGTGTGGATTACGGCGCTGCCTGGCTGCTGGAGGCCGGTGAACTCCGGCTGATCCACGAGTCGGGAAAAATCGCCGGTTCCATGGCGGCGGCTTTCCCGGGTAAACGTAATTCCATGGACTCCAGCCTGGTGGGCCGCGCGTTCCGTTCCGGCGAGCCGATCTTCATCGACAACCTGGCCGACGCCCCCGGCTCGGTCCGGGCCCAGGCCGCGGACAAGATGGGCATGATCGCCGGCATGTTCTACCCCGTCAGCAACCAGGGCCAGGTCCGCGGGGTGCTGGAGTACTTCTCGTCCCACCCGATCGCCCCCAACGCCGGTCGCCGCGAGAAGATCGTGGAGATCGCCAAACTGGCCGACATGGCCGTGTACCGGGCCGTCGCCCAGGCCCAGCTCCAGGAGGTCGCCGACGACCGGCTGGCCGTCACCGAGGTGGTCAGCACCCTGAACCAGGTCGTCGACGAGTCCGGATGCAAGCGGGCGGCCCTGGAGGCTGTCCGGGACTCGTTCGGCTGGGCCTACGGCTCCTTCTGGAGCATTGCCGAAGGCGAGGACGTGCTGCGGTTCGAGCTGGAGTCAGGATCGGCCGGCGACGAGTTCCGCCAGGTCACCCTGGCTGCGAGCTTCGCCGAGGGCGTGGGCCTCTCGGGCCGGGCCTGGCGGGCACGTGACCTGATCTTCGTGAAGAACCTGGCCGACCTGACCGACTGCGTGCGGGCTCCCGCAGCCGGCCGGGCCGGGGTGAAGTCGGGCATCTGTTTCCCGATCATCATCGGCGGCCGGGTGATCGGCACGATGGACTTCTTCACCACCGAGACGATCGAGCTGTCCGAGTCGCGGATGGGTGCCCTGCGCAACGTGCAGCAGCTGGTCTCCCAGCGGGTCGAGTCACTGCGCCGGGGTGAGTCCGAAAAGTCCGGTGCCCGTGCACTTTTTGACACGGTCCAACAGCTACGCGGAGCCACCCAGGACGCCACCCGGGTAGCCGGTGAGGCCGTCGACCGGGCCGGGGAGATGACCGGCGAGGTGGAGAATCTGGGAGCGGCCTCGGCGGCGATCGGTGACGTGATCAAGATCATCTCCAGCATCGCCGACCAGACCAACCTGCTGGCCCTGAACGCCACGATCGAGGCGGCCCGGGCCGGTGACGCCGGTAAGGGCTTCGCCGTGGTCGCGGACGAGGTGAAGCAGCTGGCCCAGGAGACCGCCCGGGCCACGGGACAGGTGTCCGACCAGATCGCCGCGATCCAGACGAACGCCCGCTCCGTGGCCACCGGCATCCAGAGCACCAGTGAGATCATCGGCCAGATGGACTCGGTGCAGAACCGGATCCAGGAGATCCTGGAGATCCAGGCCCGGATGGCCCAGGAACTGGAGTCGTCCTAGAGCGGCTTCCAGAGGGAGAGCGAGAACCGGCCGTCCGGATCGGTCCACCAGCCGTCCGGCGCGAAACCGGCCTGTGAGAGCTCTTCCTCGAGACGGGGACGGGTGAACTTGGCGGAGATCTCGGTGCGCAGTTCCTCGCCCGCGCCGAACTCGACAGTGAGGTCGAGATCGGCGAACCGCACGGTGAGGTCGTTCTTCGCCCGTAGTCGCATCTCGATCCAGGCCTCCGGCTCGTTCCAGAGCGCCCGGTGTTCGAACGATCCGGGAGCGAAATTGGCTCCCAGCCGGTCATTCAGCACCTGTAACAGGTTCAGGTTGAACGCCGCGGTCACCCCGGCCGCATCGTCGTAGGCAGGCACCAGCACGGCGGGCGACTTCACCAGGTCGGCGCCGAGCAGGAACGAGTCCGTGGGCCCCAGGCCGTCCCGCACGGCCGAGAGGAAGGCCTGGCGCTGTTCGGGGCGAAGGTTGCCGATCGTTCCACCGAGGAAGGCGATGAGGCGATGCCCCTCGTCCGGGCCACTCTGCAGCACCGCGGTGAGGTGTTTCTCGAAATCCGCACGCACGGCCTCGATCCGGAGCCGGGGATAGGCAAGACGCAGCGCCTGGGCGGCCTGTCGCAGCGCACTTCCGCTGACGTCGAGCGCCGTGTAGACGGCCCGGTCCTGATCCAGCCGATCGAGCAGCAGCCGGGTCTTCCCGGACGACCCCGACCCCAGTTCCACCAGATGCCGGGCACCGGCCCGCCCGACGATACCCGCCGCGTCCACCTGTAAGATCGCCCGCTCGCTGCGCGTCGGGTAGTACTCCGGCAGCCGGGTGATGTCCTCGAACAGCTCACTGCCGGTCTTGTCGTAGAACCATTTCGGGGGAAGCCATTTCGGTGTCGCCCCGAATCCGGTGAGCACGTCGGCGCGCAGGCTCTCGTCGGCGAAGTCCTCGGGCAGATGATCGGTGAAACCGTAGTCCATGGGATCCATTTCTGCTCTAGAGCGGATTCAGCGCGATGTCGCCGTCCTCCACCGTGATCAGCTGCCCGTCCGGCACGTCGTGCCAGCCGTCCTCGTCGTCGTACGCCTCGGAGGCCACCACCACCCCGCCGTGGGTGCGGCGGTAGGAGAGACTGGCGCCCTGCGCGGTGCCGGCAATCCGCCGGCCGTCGGTGAGCAGCAGGTTCACCCGCCCTCCGGTGGTCTCGAGCGTGCGCCGCACCACCTGTCGCAGGGCCTGCTCGGGGGTGTGGCCCGCGTCCAGCCGGTCGAGGGTCAGGGCCCAGAGCGCGGCGGCGTCGGTGGGTGCGTCGAGCCGCAGGAGCCGTGCCGGTTCGATGTCCTTCACCAGCTCGGCGCCCGATGCGGGCCAGCCCGGCAGGGCGCCGTTGTGGCTGAACAGCCAGGGACCGTCGCGGAACGGCGCGGCCGCCCCCCGCCCCGACACCATGCCCTCGGTGCCGGAGCGGACGGCCGCGAGCAGCCCGGTGGTGCGCACGGTGCGGGCCAGGTCGGCGAAGGTCTCGTCGCCCCAGACCGGGCCGTCGCCACGGTGCCGGGCCGGTTCCGGATCGCCCGGGGCATACCAGCCGAGCCCGAAACCGTCCACGTTCATGATGCCGTGGGTCTGCCGGCGCGGGGCCCAGGCCTGGCGGACGAGGGCGTGCGGCGGATCGGTGACGAGCTCACCGATCCGGACCGCAGGACCGGCGTAGGCGAGGTGTCTACACATCCCGCTCGGCCGGGGTCAGGTCGCGGGCACACCGGAAACCGCTGAATATCTGCCGCCGGATCGGGTAGTCCCAGTTACGGAACGTGGCCCGCACGGCCGAGGGGTCGGACCCGAACGAACCGCCCCGCAGCACCCGGTGGTCGTGCCCGAAGAACACCTCCGAGTACTCCCGGTACGGCCAGGCCCGGAATCCGTCGTAGCCGTTGAACGTGCTGGAGGTCCACTCCCAGACGTCGCCCATCAGCTGGTGCACCCCGAGCGCGGACCGCCCCGCCGGGTAGGCACCCACCTCGGCCGGTTCCAAGTGCCGCTGGCCGAGATTGGCATGCTCGGCGGACGGTTCCTCGTCACCCCACGGAAAACGCCGCGAGCGCCCGGACACCGGGTCGAAGCGGGCCGCCTTCTCCCACTCCTCCTCGGTCGGCAGCCGGCGACCGGCCCAGCGGGCGTACGCGTCGGCCTCGTACCAGTTGACGTGCACCACCGGCTGGTCGTCGTGAAGCGGTTCAGTACTCCCGAAAACCCGCCGGGTCCAGGTGCTTCCCTCGCGGTTCCAGAACTGCGGGGCGCTCAGCCCGGTCTGCTGCCGGTACGCCCAGCCCGCCGGGTGCCACCAGCGCGCATCGTCGTAGCCGCCGGCCTCGACGAAGTCGCGGTAGGCGCGGTTGGTCACCGGGGTGGTGTCGATGAAGAACGCCGGTACGTCGACGGCGTGGGCCGGACGCTCGTTGTCCAGGGCCCAGGGCTCGACGTCGGTGCCCATGGTGAAGGGGCCACCCGGCACCAGGACCTCGGGCGGGAGATTCTTGGTGGACGCCCGCGGTGGCCGCGGGGCGCTCAGCAGCGCCTCTCCGGTGCGCAACTGGTGGGTGGCCAGCATGGTCTCGTCGTGCTGCTGCTCGTGCTGCACGATCATGCCGAAGGCGAACCCCCGGTTCAGCAGCGGGCGCCCGTTCAGCGGGATCCGCTCCAGCACGTCGAGCACCTTGTTGCGCACGCCGTCCACGTACTGACGGGACGGGCCGGCCTCCAGCAGCGGCAGCTTGGGCCGGTCCTTGCGGGGGTACTGGAATGCGTCGTAGAGCTGGTCCACGGTCTCGGGCAGCAGCGGGTCGCGGCCGGCCACGTCCCGCAGCAGCCACAGCTCCTCCTGGTTGCCGATGTGCGCCAGGTCCCAGACCAGCGGCGACATCAGCGGCGAGTGCTGGTGGGTGAGCTCGGTGTCGTCCACGTCCGTCAGCTGCTTGGTACGGTCGCGGGCACGGATCAGGTCGGCGGCCAGGCGCTCCCGCAGCCGCTCGTCGTCCATCTCCGCGGGGGGCTGGTTGCTCGTCACCACGGTCGCTCCTCCACTTCGCCCGGTTCGGTCAGGGCCACGCGGTCGAGGTACTCGGAGGTCTGCTGCGCCAGTTCGCCCAGCCCGTCACGGTCCAGGGCCTGCGCGGCGTACTCGAGCACCTTCCGGGCCGCCTCGCGCACCCGGTCGTTCTCCAGGCCCTCGCGGGCGGCGAGCTCCCAGGCGTCGCGCACCGGCTCGCAGGCCTCCAGCGCGGCGTCGCCGGCCGAGTCGTCCTGCATCAGCGCGGCGACCGTGGCGGCGGCCACCCGCCACCAGGGGCCGGGCTGCTCGTCCAGGTAGCGCACCTCGTAGAACCCTCGCGCCCGCACCGGCGGGAACAGCGTGGTCATGTGGAACTTCAGGTCCTCGAGCGTGGGCGGGCCGGCGTCCGGCACGGCCCGGGCACCCTCACGCAGCCACTGGCGGAAGGTCAGGTCGCGGGGCGCCGTCCAGGGTCGTCCGTTTCGCCGCACCGCGAGCACGGGGGCGTCGAGAACCCAGCGGGTGTAGGCGTCCTGAAGCGTTTCACCGGAGGTCGGGACGGGGGCGTGGCAGCGCGCCGGGTCGAGGCGCCGCCAGATGCCCTGACGCAGAAGGCGATAGCCCTTCAGGCGGGGATCGGCGACGGGGTGCCGGGTGGGGCGGCCGAACGCGGCGGCCGTGGCGGGGCCGATCGCGTGCAGGAGTTCCCAGCGCCGCTCGAACTCACCGGGTCCGGCACCGATGCGCGCGGCCTCGATGTTGACCTGGACCGAGGCGCTGGCGCGCATCATCACCCGCCCGGCCGAGCCGGTGCGGTCGAAATACTCCTCCATCGCGGCATACCGGGGTTCCTGCAGGTACCGGCCGGGCAGCGGGAGGGAGTCGATTCCGGTTCCGGTCAGCCGGGCCCCGTGGCGACTCGCGACGGCGGTCAGCTTCTCGAGATCTGCTGTCAGGTCGGCGATCGCACCGGGAAGATCATCGGCCGGGAGGGAGCTGAGCTCTACCTGCCCACCGGGCTCGACCGTGAATCCGGATCGCAGCGCCTGGGTCTGGATGTCGTCGTGAAGCAGTTTCAGTTTGTCCGGCGCCAGATGCTCCGGCGGGTTCACGTCCCGGTGAATCAGGTATTCCAGCTCGATACCCACCGTGCGCGGTGGGCCACACTTGAAACAGGTTCGGGGGATCCAGCCTTCGGCATCGGACTCGGTGAGTGGCTGACCGTCCAAGGGGTCACTCACCGTCCCTGCCGCCGGACCAGCTGCCTGGGCGAGGTCTTCGATCGACACGCCGACCATAGTGCGCATCCGGTTACGGATAGCGCTACCCGAAACTTCGGATCAAGTTCGGTAGACGTAGCCGGGAATGCCGTCACCTGCAACGATGCTGAAGTGTTCGATTAAATTTGCCACACCCCAAGAAATAGCGAGAGGAAGCGACATGGCGCGTACCGGCTTCGGCCGCGGGCAATTGCCCGACCCCCGGCTGCCCCCCGGCCAGTACGACACCGGCAGTAGCTGGCCGGTGCTGACGGCGGAGGTCAGCCCCAAGCTCACCGCCGACAACTGGAGCTTCCGCGTCGACGGGCTGGTGCAGCAGGCGAAGACCTGGGACTGGCCGGCCGCACACCGGCTGGAGAGCTCGACCTGGTCCGGCGACATCCACTGCGTCACCAGCTGGTCGAAACTGGGCACCGGGTTCTCCGGCGTCAGTGTGGACACTTTCCTGGCCGAGGCCGGGGTGCTGCCGGAGGCCACGCACGTGGTGGCCTGGAGCCACACCGGCTACACCACCAACCTGCCGCTGGCCGAGATCACCGGCGGCCGGGCCTGGGTGGTCTGGCAGCACGAGGGCAAGCCCCTCCCCCACGAGCACGGCGGTCCGGCCCGGCTGCTGGTGCCGAACCTGTACTTCTGGAAGAGCGCCAAGTGGATCGGTGGCCTGCGGCTGCTCGACCACGACGAGCCCGGGTTCTGGGAGCAGCGCGGCTACCACGAGCTCGGCGACCCGTGGCTGGAACAGCGGTACTCCGGTGACTGACGGCCTTCCCGCTCTCCCCACCCTGGGGCCGGTCACGCGGCGGGTCCCGCCCTCCGGGGCCCGGCGCCTCTGGCTCCCGGCGGTCGTGACCCAGGTCCGCGACGAGACCGCCCGGGCCAAGACCTTCCGGCTCGCGATCCGGGGCGAGAACGTTGACCGGCACCTTCCCGGTCAGCACTACGACGTGCGGCTCACCGCTCCCGACGGTTCCACCGCGCAGCGTTCCTACAGCATCGCCTCCGCCCCCGGGGACGGCTCCGAGGTGGAGCTCAGCGTCGAGCGCATCGACGACGGCGAGGTCTCCCCGTACCTGCACGAAGAGATCGGGGTCGGCGACGAGGTGGAGGTCCGGGGGCCGTTCGGCGGCTGGTTCGTCTGGCGCGGAGACACCCCGGTGCTGCTGCTCGGCGGTGGCTCCGGCGTGGCGCCGCTGATGGCCATGCGGCGCTACTGGCACACCCAGGGCGAGCCGGTGCCCCTGCGCCTGCTGGTGTCGGTGCGCCGGCCCGAGGATCTGTACTACCGGGGCGAGTACGGCCCGGAGACCACGGTGATCCACACCCGGCGGGCGCCGGACGGCGACGGGCGCCCGGTGGGCCGCCTGACCGCGGCCGACATGGAGCCTCTGCTGGCAGCCGTGCCTGGAGCCACGGCCTATGTGTGCGGTTCCGCGGGTTTCACCGAGCACGCCTCCCAGCTGCTGGTGACCCTGGGCCTGCCCGCCGCGGACGTCCGGATCGAGAGGTTCGGGCCGGGCTGAGGATTCCTTGCGGAAACCTTGCGAGCGGGGTGGTTCTGAACAGAACCGCCCCGCCGACTCCTTAGGGGTACCCACCACTGCCCAGCAAGGAGAGCACGGCCCATGAAGCTCGGACTGACCACGATGACCGGCAAGGTTGTTGCTTCCGTCGCCGTCCTCGGCTCGGCGGCATCGGTGGCCGGTCTGGGAACTTTCGGTACCTTCACCAGCTCGACCTCGGCCAGCACGACGGTCGCCACCGGCACGGTCACCATCGCCCTCGGCACCGCCGGCGCGGCCGCGAACCGGCTGACCCTGGGCGCTACCGGCCTGGTGCCGGGCGACACGATGCAGCGTGCCGTGGACCTCACCAACACCGGCACCCAGAACCTGGCCGGTGTGGCTCTGACCACCGCCGCCACGTCCAGCAGCCTGCTCGACACCAGCGCCGCGATGGGTCTTCAGCTGAAGATCGACGATTGCTCCACCGCCTGGACCGAGGCCGGTACCGCCCCGGCGTACACCTACACGTGCGGCGGCACCACCACGGCGGTGCTCGCCAGCACCCCGGTGATCGGCTCGGCCCTCGCCCTGAGCAACCTCAACACGCTGACCGCAGGCGCCGTCGACCATATGCGCGTCACGCTGACTCTGCCCGCCACGGCGGACAACACGCTTCAGAACCAGAGCAGCACCGTCGGATTCACCTTCCTCGGCACCCAGCGGACCGCCACGAACAAGTAAGTTCCACCCGCCTACCGGCCGACCGTAAGGATTGACAGTTCTACCCGCCCGGGGAGGTCGAGGACATGGTCGTGGTCGCCACCGCGCCGGCCCGCGATCTCCCCGGTCCGGTTTCACCCGACTCGGTCTCCTTCGACGAGATCGTGCAGGGAACGGGCCGGGCGTCCGAGTTGGGACTGGGTTCGGGTTCGGGGTCGGGTTCGGGTTCGGGGTCGGGCCCGCGGACGACGCCCGCCCGATCCGTCACACCGCCCCTCACCCTGGTACCCACCGGTCCGGCCGCGCACTTCCGCAGGATTCTCGGCGTCTTCTCCTACCAAATCGGAAACATTTTCAGCACAATAGCTTTCGCCCTTTTCCTGTTCCTCGCCATCGGTCCCCATCTGTTCCCGTACCAGACCATGACCATGCTGACCGGCAGCATGGTGCCCACGATCAACCCGGGCGACGTGGCCGTGGACACCCGTACCTCGATCTACGACCTGAAGCCCGGCGACATCATCACCTACCAGATTCCGGTCGACGACCACCGCATCGTCAGCCACCGCATCGTCTCGGTCACCACCGAACCCGACAGCAGCGTCACGGTCCGGACCAAGGGCGACGCGAACTCCTCGAACGACCCCTGGACGGCGAATTTCACGAACGGAACGATGTGGCGCGTCGACACGGTGATCCCGAAGGTCGGTGAGGGCATCCGCTTCTTCCGGCAGCCGAAGGTCTCCCGGGTCGCCGTGTACGTGGCACCCGTCGTCGGCGCAGCCATGGCCCTGACGATCATCTGGAAACCGCGGCGGCGAAAGAACAAGCAGCCCGACCCGCACGACGTCCAATACCACCAGAGCCCTTTCGCGAAGGATTACGTCAGATGACCTCCCCGCTGAGTGGTCTGCGCCGCCAGCCGATCCTGATCGCCCTGGCCGCGATCGTCTTCGTGCTGCTCGCGCCGATCCAGGCCCGGGCGGCGTTCCAGGTGGGCGCGACCGCAAGCAGTACGTGGACCACCGGCATTCTGGCCGCCCCGAGCAGCCCTCAGCTGACCACCACCTGTGGCACGACGGTCCTCGTGCAGGCCACCATGACGGTCAGCTGGACGGCTACCACCTCCGCCTACGCCACCGGATACGTCGTGACCCCCGTGCTCAACAGCACTGCCCAGACCGCGGTCAACGTGTCGTCCTCAGCGACCTCGGTGACGGTGAACGTGAACAGGAACGGCGTTTCCACCACCAGCAGCTACGCGTTCCGGGTGCAGTCCTCGTTCAGGAGCTGGACGAGCTCCGCCGTGACGACGAGTTCGGCGAACTGCCCGTTCCTCTCGGTCTGACGGCCACGAAGGCCTCAGCGGCCGAAGCCGGCCACCTTCCCGTGCGCGATCCTCCAGCCTTCGGCCGGGAAGGTTCGCATGATCACGAAACCGGAGGAGTGGCCCGGCCGGCCACGACTTTCAGATCGCCCTAGTAGGTGGTGGGCAGGCCCGCGTGGTGGCCGGAGGACTGGGCCGGGTCGACCGGGGCCATCCGGTAGCCGATGCCGCGCACGGTCTTGATGATGGGCAGGCCCGCTCCCGCCACGTCGGCGAGCTTGCGGCGCAGGTTGCCGATGTGGACCTCGACCACGTGATGGTCCGACCACTGCCCGCCCCAGACGATGTTGAGCAGGGTCTCGCGGCGCCAGACCCGGCGCGGGTTGCCGGTCATCGTGGCCAGCAGGTCGAACTCGATCTTCGTGAGCGGGAGTTCGGTGCCGGCGTAGGTCGCGGTGCGTCCCTCGACATCGATGGCCAGGTGCCCGTGCCGCAGCAGGCCGTGGTCCTCCTCGACGACCCCGGAGGTACCGGAGAGCAGGGAGGGGCCCCAGGGTGGGACGTCGGGCACGGTCTCGCCGCCCGGCACCGCGTAGGCGTGCCGGCCCTCCGAGAAGGGGCGCTGGGTGGGAACGCTGTGCCGGGGGACCGCGTCGAGGTAGCTGCGCCGGCCGAACACCGGCTCCTCGTCGGAGTTCCGGGGCTCGGCGCGGGCCACCCGGCGCGGGCGGCGGAACATCGCGGCGACCCGGGCCTGCACCTCACGCGGACTGAACGGCTTGGTCACGTAGTCGTCCGCGCCGGTGGCGAGCCCGACCAGCCGGTCGGCCTCGTCCGAGCTGGCCGTGATCATGATGATGTAGGCGTCGGTCTGCTCACGGATCCGGCGGCAGACCTCGACGCCGTCGAACCCGGGCAGGACCAGGTCGAGGGTGACCAGGTCGGGATTGTGCTCCCGGACGCGAACCACTGCCTCGTGCCCCGTCGTCGCCTCGAAGACCGTGAACCCGGTCGACTCCAGCGCAGCGCGCAGAATCATCCGGATCTCCGGGTCGTCGTCCACGATGACGGCAGTTCTCACCCCCTCGACCATGCGCTGACCTTCGCCCCGGTTCGGGTCCGGGTGTAGGTGACCGGGCGGGTCCAGCCCGAACGGCCCCGGCCCGGTCACCCTCCGCACACGGGAGCCCTAGCCGTTGAAGAACGAACTACGCAGCATCGCCCGGAATCTCAGTAATTCCTCGGCCGTGGTGGACGGGGACAGCGGCAGCGGGTCGGGCATCCAGTCGATCAGCAGCACATGACCGGCCTCGTGCGGCTGCGGCACCCGGCTGACCGCGCAGATCCAGGCGATCACGTCGGCCGCGTTCTGCGCGGTGCCCGAGCTGATACCGATCGCCTCACCGCTGCGGTGCAGGCCGAGCACCACCCCGCGAGCGCTGCCGGGCTGGTGCAGCCCGGGCAGGTGCAGGTACGACCCGAGGATGTCGGCCACCTGCCCCTGGGCCCGCACCTGCACGGCGTCGGGCCAGACGTGCGGAGCCAGGTCGGCCAGCAGCGCCGGGTCGAACCGGAACCGGCCGCCGTTGGGCGTGAGCATCGCCTCGATCACTGCGCCACCACCACGATCCCGGGAATGGCCAGCCGGTCCATCCGCGCCTGCACCGACTCGGCCACCCGCTGGTCGCTGACCACGACCTCGACCGCGCGGAACGGGTTGCCCGGATAGTTGACGACCGTGGTGAATTCGATCAGCCGGCGGTCGAGTTCGAGATCGGCGCGGTGCCGCACCATGTCGGGCAGCGCCGGCGGCAGGCCGGCGGACACCTGCCACGACGAGCCGCCCGAGTACCAGAGGCCGAACACGCACAACCCGTACCGCAGCGAGCGCTCGGTGGTGCCGGACGACCAGATCTCCGGCCGCCCCGACACCCGGAACTCGTACCGGCCGCACTGCCGCACCCGCCACTGCGCCCCGTCGCCCTCGGGTTCCGGCTCGTAGCGGTCGAGACCGTTCAGATGGGCCGTGAACTCCCGTTCGGCGTCCGGGCTGAGCGGTGAGAGCAGGCGGCCATCAGCCAGTTTCAGCGCCGGCAGTTCCTCGCCCGGCTGACGCCGGCGCACCGCGGGGAGCACGTCGGGCTCGTCGTCCTCGTCGTCGATCTGAACCTTCCCGGCCCGGATCTGACGGCGGCGCCGCTCGATGAACGATCGCGGGTCGGCCCGGAAGTCACCGATCGCCGCGCGGATGGCACTGCCGGAGGGGTGGGTCTCGGCGCGGCTGGGCAGGGTGCCGGCGAGCAGACAGGCCAGATCGACGATGGCCCCGGAGAACCCGGTGCCGCGCAGGTATTCACCGATGGAAGCCCGCCCCTGAGGTACCGGGCGGCGGCTCAGGAAGGTGTTGCGGTAGCCCAGGGCCGACCAGTCGGCGGCCCCGGCCAGCAGCGCCACGACGGCGACCAGCAGCACGATCCAGAACGTGCCGGTGAAGCCTTCGGGACCGGGCCGGCCCAGGGCGTCGGCGGGCCAGGCGGCCCCCGGCAGCTCACCGGTCAGCCCGGTCAGGAGCCGGTCGTCCAGTTGCCCGGCCCAGTACGGCCCGAGCAGCGCCACGGTGGCACCCAGCACGAGCAGGCCGGCGATGGCGGAGAACCGGTTCCGCCGCAGCGCGCTGCGGGTGGCGGGGTCGGCGGCCAGCCCGATCGCCTCGGCCCGCACCCAGCGCACCATCACCCCGGCGGCCCGGCCGCGGCTGATGGCCGTCCAGCGGGCGGCACCGGAGCCCCGGCCGCTGCGGCGCACGGCGGCGAACACCACGCCCAGGTCGCGCCCGGCGAAGGCGACGACCGAGCAGGCGGTGGCGACCAGCCAGACCAGGCCCGTGACCGTGCGGGTCTCGCTGGTCCCGGCCCAGCGGGTGGCCCGCCCGGCCCAGGCATCGGCGGCCTGCACCGGGTGGAAGGGATGAGGAACGGGGTCGGGTTCCAGTTCGGCGGCGTTGCGCAGGCGGCCCGCGTCGACCAGGAGGGCGAGCACCATCAGCGCGACCAGGAGCCAGCCCAGGGCCGCTCCCTCGAGACCGGCCCGCCAGCCGGCCACGAGTTCCGGCGGCACCGAGGTGGTGTCGCCCCCCAGGACGGCCACGGTCTGCGCACTGACCGCCAGCCACCAGACCAGCAGGGGCAGCAGCGCGGTCAGGCCCAGCCAGAGCAGCCGGCCGGGCAGCGAGAGCGAGGCCTTGTTGGCGTGACGGCGGGCCGCCACGGCGAAGCCCAGCGCTCCACCCCCCAGCCCGGTGAGCACCGGCTGCCCGGGAAGACCGGGCAGGCTGCCGGCGAACAGGCTGAACGAGAAGCCGGGCGCGGTCCGCGGCCCCAGCAGCGCGTAGGTGAGCTCGAACCCGGCGCCGATCACGACCCCGGTGAGCAGCCAGTCGGCCATCGAGAACCGCCGGGCCCGGGTGGGGGCCAGCAGGACGAGCAGGAGCAGCGGCACGAGCAGCAGCGACTGCTGGGCGACCGCGGACATCACCGATGCGTGGGCCACCACGGGCAGTGACGACCCCAGGGTCTCCTCCAGACCCCAGGCGGCCAGGCCGACGAGCGCGGCCCAGGGCACGGAGGCCAGCAGCAGGAGCACCACGTACGACCACGAGGTGGTCTTGGTACGGGCCGCGACGAACCACACCAGCACCACGTAGGCGGCCCCCAGCAGGGCCAGGGAGCCCGGTCTCACCCCCGGCAGGAGAGCCGCGGCGATCAGGACGGGCAGGGCCGCCCAGCCGGCCAGAGCCCGGGCGATACCGATTCTGCCTCGGGGTTTCTTCCGGGCCGCGGTCTGCGGGCGGTTCGCCCGCGGGGTTCTGGACGGCGTTCTGGAGGGGCGCGAAGGACGCACGTCAGAAGTGACCGGGGAGACCGGTGCCCCGGCGAGTACCCCGGGAGGACGGCGCATGGTGCCCATGGCGCGATGACGCTCCTAATCCGAACCGACCACCAGATGACCGCCGACGTCACGCGACGGAAGGACGATTCTGGCGTATCGGCAGGGGCCGTGGCCATTGCGTCACTGTGAGTGCCCGCAGTAGCACCCTCCCCCCGGGAACCGGTCCGTGACCCCGGAGGTGACCCTGGAAGATCCGCCGGATCATGATCGGCTCCCTGGGGTGACCCCCTGGGGTCGGCGCATCACCCTGGGGTCGGACCCTGATCCGCCCCGGGCCGTTGGTCTCTAGCGTTTTCGGTGTACTTCCACGAACTTCCCGGAGGCCAGAGCCATGACCGTTCTCGACGTGATCGAAGAGACCGACCGCAGGCAGCTGTACGCGGCCGGCGCCGAACGCACCGTCTCGGACCTGGTTCTGGCTGCCCGTCGCGGTGACCGGCGGGCCTACGAGGAACTCGTGGAGCGCCACCAGCGCCAGGTCTGGGCGGCGGTGCGCGGCTTCCGGCTCAGTGAGGCCGACGCCGGTGACGCGGTGCAGATGACCTGGCTGCGCCTGGTCGAGAACCTGAACCGGCTGAACGACCCGGAGCGGGTCGGGGCCTGGCTCACCACCACCGCCAAGCGCGAGTGCCTGCGCCTGATCCGCCGTCGGGGTCGCGAGGTCGGCACCTCGGACGAGTTCTTCGCCGCAGTGCCGGACGAGTCCAACCCGACCCCGGAGAAGCAGGTCACGGACGACGCGATGACCCAGGTGCTCTGGGACTTCGTCGACGAGCTGCCCACCCGCGGCGCCCACCTGCTGCGCGCGGTGACCGGCTCGGACCGCCCGGCCTACGCGGAGATCTCGAAGGAGACCGGGATGGCCATCGGCAGCATCGGCCCGACCCGGGGTCGTTACCTCACCCGGCTGCGCAAGCGCCTCGAGGAGTCCGGCCTGGATGCCCAGGCCTGGCGCTGAAACGTTCGGTGGGGGCGCGCGGGGCACCGTGGAGGGTGTGACCCCGCGCGAGCAGGGGGAGAGGGACGTCGACGGGATCAGGGGCCCGTCGGCGTCCCTCATTTTGCTGCTTGTGCTTTTACTGCTTGAGGACGCGGGTCACCCCGGACGCACTCGGGTCACCCGGGTGCGTCGGCGAACTGGGCGATGAGTTCGGACCGCGAGCGCAGCCCGGTCTTCCGGTAGACGTTGCTCAGGTGGTACTCGATCGTCTTCTGACTGAGGAACAGCGCCGCGGCGGCCTCGGAGTTACTGGTGCCGCGGGCCACGACGAGCGCGACCTGTAGCTCCTGCGGGGTGAGTTCGGCCGCGATACCGGTACCGCGGGCCAGGGTCTCGCCGGTGGCCTTGAGCTCGTTGCGGGCCCGGCCGGCCCAGCTCGGGGCGTCGAGCTGCTCGAAGATCTCCAGGGCCTGACGCAGGTGGGTACGGGCCTCGGCGCGCTGGCGGCCGCGGCGCAGGCGCTCGCCGAAGTAGAGCAGGGTGCGGGCGCGCTCGAAGGGCATCGGCAGCTGGTCGTGCGCGGCCAGGGCCAGCTCGAAGGCCTCGGCCACCGGCACCTTCCCGGTGGCCAGGAGCCCCCGGCAGCGCCAGGTGCGGGCGATCAGCAGGTCGGAACGGCAGCCGGGCGGGGCCTCGTCCACGGCGATCTCGTCGAGCAGGGCCTGCGCCTGGGAGGTGCGGCCGGCCCGGGCGTAGGCCTCGACCAGGTCGAAGGCCCAGGGCACGATGCTCTGGTCTTTCGTGTGCACGGCGACGGGCAGGCGGCCGGTCTCCTCCAGGCGGGCGACGGCCTCGTCCAGCTCGCCGTCGCCGAGCGCCAGCAGGCCCAGCACGTGGGTGGTCTGGAACAGCAGCCCGGTGGCCTCGTAGCGGCCCAGCACGTCGTTGGTCAGGTCGATCATCGAGTGCGCGGCCTTGGCCCGGCCGTGCACGGCGTGGTTGCGGGCCACGAAGTAGAGGCCGTAGACGTTGGCCTGCCGGGTCTCCTTGGCCAGCTCGACGCTCCCGTCGGCGTAGGCCTGGGCCTGACGCCAGCGGCCCTGCCGGAAGGCCAGCTCGGAGGCGATCGAGAGGGCCTGGGGCAGCACGCCGAGCGCGCCGTTGGCCCGGGCCTCGGTGATGATCGCGTCGAGCAGCTGCTCGGCCAGGGGGTAGTCCTCCAGCCACATCGCGATGAACGCGGCGTGGGCGAACTCCTGCGCCCGGGGCAGGGGCGGAACCTCCAGCAGCAGCGGCACCACCTGGGACAGCAGCGACTGGCCCTCCGCGCGGTGCCCGTTGATGACCAGTGAGCCGCTGTAGGCCACGGCCGCGACCAGCTGGGCCACGCCCTCGGTGCCCTCGCTCAGCTCGAACGCGCGCTTGGTGGCGGCCAGCAGCTCGACCGGCTCGCCGAGCATGAAGTGGGCGATCGCGGCGTCGGCGTACATCAGCGAGGCGCGGGCCGCGTCGACCTTCTCGGCCTCGTTGGCGCCCTCGATCATCTCGGCCAGGCCGTCCCGCGGAAGTGCCCGCCACATCCGCACGTAACCGCGCATGTGCCGGATCAGGGCCCGCAGCTTCGGGTCGGTGGTGAGTTCCAGGGCCTCGTCGAGCAGCGGGATCATCTTCCCGGTGCGCCCCGCCAGCTGCCAGCAGCGCGCCGCGCGCAGCAGCAGGGCGGGCCGCGCGGCCGCCGTGCCGAATCGTGCCGCCTGCTCGAAAGCCTTCGCCGCTTCCCGGTTTCCGCCGCGGAAACGGGCCCGGGTGCCGGCCTCGGCGAGCAGCGCACTGACCTGGTCGTCCGGCGGCAGCGCGGCCTGGGCCAGGTGCCAGGCGCGGGCGTCGGCAGCGGTCTCGCCGGGCACCTGGGCCAGCGCCTGGGCCAGCGCCGAGTGCGCGGCGGTGCGCTCGTGCAGGGTGGAGGCGGAGTTCAGCACCGACCGCATCAGGGGGTGGCGGAAGTCGACCTGCTCGTCGTCCGCGAGCAGCAGCCCGGAGTCTTCGGCCGGGGCGAAGTCGGCCAGTTCCAGCCCGATCACCCCGGCGGCCCGGCGCACCACGTCGGTGCGCCCACCGCCGGCGGCCGCCACCAGCAGCAGGGCCTGGCGGGTGCGCCCGGGCATCTGGCTCAGCCGGGCGGCCAGCGTCTGGGTGAGACGGGACGACTGGGCGGGCACCGTAGGACCCCCGGCGACGGGGCGGCCCAGCGCTCCGCAGAGTTCCTGGATACCCAGGGGGTTCCCGGCCGTGTCCGAGTAGATCTGCTCGATCTCCTCGGGCGAGGCGGAGGGGCGCAGCAACTGGCAGAGGTCGCGAGCGTCGGACTGGCCCAGGCCCGACACGGCCATCTGCGCAAGGCCCGCGTACTGCCGGTCCAGAGCGCGCTCGTGGGGTGCGCGATCGGGCTCGGTGCGCAGGGCCACGAGCAGGCCGACGCCGTCGTTGGCCAGGCGGCGCCCGGCGAACAGCACGGCCTCGCGGGAGGAGACGTCGAGCCACTGCAGGTCGTCGATCACCACCAGCAGGGGCGTGTCGGCGGCCGCGGCGGCCAGCACCCCGACCGTGGCGGCGCAGACGGAGAACCGGTCACCGGCCACCGGGGGGCCGAGGGAGAGGGCGCTCTGCAGGGCCGCGGCCTGCGGCGGCGGGAGCTGGTCGAGCAGCGGCAGCACCGGGCGGATCAGGTCGGCCAGGCCGGCGAAGGGGATTTCGGACTCGGATTCGAAGCCGCGCACCGACAGCACCCGCATGCCCTTGGCCTGCTCGTGCGCGTACCCCAGAAGGGTGCTCTTGCCGATGCCGGCCTCGCCATGGATCACGAGAGCCGCCCCGCGGCCTTCTCGCACGCCGCTGAGCAGTTCGTCGATCACCACTCGTTCGGTGATCCGCCCGAATACCATTCGCCGAGTCTATGTGAGGATTCAAACTGGTTTAGCACGTTCTGAGCCCTTGGTACGCCCCATCGTGTGATGTGAATACCCCAGGGTCCAACCCCGAAGCGGGCCGTCCGGCCGCCCCCTAGCGTCGGGGGGTCGGGCCTTTCTTCCACCACCGGTATTGCGTTCGGTAATGACACGAACACTCTACGGTGATCGGCCCGTCAGGACGAGAGCAATCCGGAATTCATTCCCAAGGAGGGGGCCATATGTGGTCGCAACAGGACGGCGACCCGGTGGCACCGGTCGGCAGGCTCCAGCGCCTGAGTGCCGGGCTCGGTCACGGGGCAGGGACGCTCGAAGACCATCCGGATCCCACCGATCCCGGAGAACTCGACATCATCGCCGCCAACCGATCCGGCCGGGCCACCGGCCTGACCACCTTCACCCCGCTCCCCCGCCTCTGGTCCCCGGTGGTGCGCGCCGTACTGCGGCTGAAGTCGTGGTCGGGCCCCGACAGCACCCTGCGCCGGCTCTCGTTCATCCACGTCGCGTACTGGGTGATGGTCGACCGCTTCCCGGGCGAATCGCGTAAGCGCCGGTACAGCTATCTGATGTTCGTGAGCAATTTCAACGGCTCGTGGCTGGACTACATCGACGCCTTCTCCCGGGCCACCCCGCAGAAGATGGTTCTGCTCTGGGGCTCGGCATTCGGCTTCCCCGGGCCGATGCCGCCCCGGCCGTTCACCGATTACATCCGCGGCAACGACTGGCGGCTGGCGCATTACTTCTCCGCCTATCCGGGGGCCACGGCCACCGAGATCGCGTCCGCCCTGCGGGTGCGCGCGGGGCTGACCGAGCGCCTTCCCCGACCGCAGGAACTCGACGACGCGCAGCTGGTGCGGGCCTGGCGCGGCCTGCTCGCCGACGTCCAGCGCGACCTGTAGAACTTTTCGCGAGCTTTTACGGAGCCGAGTCATGCCCACTTCCCCCACATCCCCGGTTTCCCCCACCGGCCGGAAACCCCGTCGTCTCCTGGGCCGGGTACTACCGGGCGCCCTGGTCCGCCGCCTGCCCCCCGGGCTGGTGCACGAGTACATCAACCCGCCCCGCGGCTCCCGGCAGCGCGTGATCACCGTGCTGGCCCGGGTGCCCGACGACGCGGTGGCGCAGTTGCAGCGCAACCTGGCCCGGATCCGCGGCGGGTCCAGCCCGTTCCTCGACGTGCCGGGCACCCACTTCGCCCGCCTGGCCGTGATGCCGAGCCACGAGTTCCGCCCGCAGGCCCGCCCCGACCGCCACCGGATGGCCCGGGGCGCCCGGCTTCTCGACCTAGTCACGCACGGCGGGCGGCCGCAGGAGGTGGACCGGCCGGAGACCTCCTACCTGCTCTTCACCGCCAGCTACGACGGCGAGGGCCACAGCGCCGCGCGCGACCAGGCCGACTACGCCGAACGCCTGCGCGTCGGCCTGGGTGAGCGCGCCGACGAGATCTGGCAGCTCTGCGACGACTACCCGGGCCGGGCCGACCGCGAGGCCTTCGCCCGGTTCCTCGGCGAGCACGCCCTGCGGTCGGGGTACGTGTTCTCGGCCAGCGACGCCGAGCCCTCGGTGGAAGACGTGCACGGCGCCCTGGAGGTACGCCGGCGGGTGGCCGCGCTGGCGGTGGAGACCGACGGCCTGAACGATGCCGAGCTGGCCGCGCGCCTGCGGGAGGCCTGGGAGGCCGCCACGGCCGAGCCCGCCCCCGACCGGCCCGGCGACCGGCCCGGCCGTCCGCAGACGCCCCTGGACGAGACCTCCGCCGAGAACCTGCTCAGCACCCTCGACGACGACCTGGCCGACCTCACCCCGGGCGACCTCAGCCTGCCCGCCACCCGTTACGGGCACCGCAAGTCCGACCGGGTGCGCACACCGGCCGGCGCCCTGCCCCTGCGCTACCCCGAGCAGCGGCCCGTACCGGCCCAGGCCGATCCGGAACGGGGCTCGATCCAGCGGCTGGGCACCGGTGCCCAGCTCACCGATCCCGACCTCACCGACGTCCAGAATCTCGTCACCTCCGGCTACCCGCGTCACCACGCGGCGCGTCACCTGATGTTGCGGGTGACCGACTCCGCGCCGGCCCGGGCCTGGCTGGGCCGGATCGTCGACGAGATCCCCACCGCCGGCTGGGCCGAGCACCTGGTCGACCGGCTGGAGCGCGACGTGGAGGGCGCCGACGCCGGCACCCCGACCCAGAAGCGGCCCAGCTCACCGACCTTCGCCGTGCACGTGGCCCTCAGCTACGCCGGCCTGCGGGCCTTCGGCCTGCCGACGGCCGAGCTCACCGGTTTCCCGGCCGAGTTCAGCGCCGGCATGGCCTCGCGCGAGGCCGGCCTGATCCCCGGCACCGGCACCGACACCTGGCAGGCCCCGTTCACCCAGGCCCAGGACCTGCACCTGCTGCTCATGGTCTCCGCCCCCACCCACGAGGTCCTGGACGCCGAACTGGCCTCCCGGCCGGGACTTCTCCCGGGCGCGGACTCCGGCCTGATCGTGCTCGACACGGTCGAGGCCGGCCGCATCACCGATGCGCCCAGCCCGGACGGCGCCCGCGCCGCCGGGTTCCGCGAGCACTTCGGGTTCGTCGACGGCCTGTCCCAGCCCCGCGTGCACGGCGTCACCACCGGCCGCCACACCGCCGAACTGCCGCCCGGTGAAGCTCTTCTGGGCTACCGGGACATCGACGGCGACACCGCGGGCGCAAACCTGGCCACCAGCGTCGGCCTGAACGGCAGCTACCTGGTGTGGCGCAAGCTGGAGCAGGACGTGGCCGGTTTCGACGCCCTCACCGAGGACCTCGCGGGCAACCTGGCCACCCGCGTACCCACCGGCACCGACCCGAAAGAGCTGGCGGCAGCCAAGATCATGGGGCGCTGGCGCGACGGCACCCCGATCACCCTGTCCACCGACGGCCCCCGCCCGGCCCTGGCCAAGGCCACCTTCGACTACCAGGCCGGCGACCCCGAGGGCTTCGGCTGCCCGGTCGGCGCCCACGTGCGCCGGGCGAACCCCCGCGACTCCCGCCCCACCGATCCCGATCCCGACCGCATCGAGGGCCGCAGCGCCGAGCTGGAGGGCACCCTGGCCCTGCGGCACCGCATGCTGCGCCGCGGAATTCCCTACGGCAAGCCAGTTTCCGCCCATCTCTGGGCCGGTGAGCCAGCCCCCTCCGACACCGGTGACCAGAACGAGCGCGGCCTGCTCTTCGTCGCCCTGGTCGGCGACATCCACCGCCAGTTCGAGTTCGTCCAGGCGCACTGGATGAGCGACGGCAACTCCTTCCGCCTGGGCGCCGACCGCGACGTCATCTCCGGCGCCGCCCCGAACGGCTGCAAGTTCGTGGTCCAGGGCCCCAGCCCCGCCTTCGTCGAGCAACCCCACCAGATCGTCACCTGCCGAGGCGGGGAGTACTTCCTCCTGCCTGGCCTCAAAGCCCTCCGCCGCATAGCCGCCGGCTAAAAACCCCGCAAAAAACCTCCGTGATCATGCAAAACCTCCCCGGAGTTCTAGAACTCTCAGCGCCAGAGTTCTAGAACGCCGGGGAGGTTTTGCATGATCACGGAGAAGGTTTGCTGGGGGTGCCCAGGAGCCAGGCGCGTTTGGCGTCGGAGTTCCAGCGGCGCAGGGCCATCGCCTCGCCCTCCAGGTCGCTCACCGGCCCGAGCACCTCGATCGCCTCGCCCACCTGCTGCGGCGTGAACTTGTGCCCGAGCGTGACGTGCGGCGACCAGTGCCCCGGGGTCAGGTGCCGATCGGTGCCGGGCAGCCCCTCGAAGCGCCGGGCCGCCTCTTCCTGGAGCCGCAGGAGGTCCTGGTTCACCACGATCGGGCGCACGATGATCTGCCGGCCGTCCGGTCGCCCGAAACACTGCAACCCACCCAGCCCGACCCGGACCGGAACCCTCCCCACCAGGTCGTGAAGCTCGTCCTCCATCGGCTTCGGAAGGCTGCTCGCGACCGCGAGAGTGATGTGCGGGGCATTGCTGGAACCGGTGTGCCGGCCCTGGCTGGGCAGCCCGGCGTCGATCAGCCGCTGCCACTGCTCACGAACGGCGGCGTCGAGCTGCGGGTCGAGGAGGAGTTCGAGGCTCTGCGTCACCTGTCCATCCTGGAGCAGGTCACCGGGTCCGGCGGGTCATCCGGGCCAGCACCCGGCGAACGGTCCAGCTCGCGGTGATCAGGGTGATCGCGGTGGCGAGACCGCCGGTCACGGCCCCGGCCGAGAAGATCGCCCAGGCGGTGCGCTGGAAGGAGAAGCCCCCGTCGGCGCCGCGCCAGTTGACCACGCTGACCCCGGTGATCGAGACCGCCGATGCGCCACCGGTCATCGTGGCGGTGAGCAGGTGTTCGCCGGGCCGGCCGTCGGCGAGCATCACGTACCGGCCGGCCCCCGGCACCGGGAAACGGGTCTGGGCCACGAAGGCGGGCACCGCGTCCACCGCGATCTGGATCTGAACGTTGTCGTCGTCCTCGGTCTCGAGGTCGAACTCGACGAGGAAGTCCCCGGGCACGCTGTTGATGATCAGCGCGGCGTCCGGGGCCTGCGAGCTCAGGTACAGATCGGCACCGACGACCGGGGTGTGCTGGATCGGCAGCGCGGCCATCCGTCGCGCCCCCGGGGTCTGCGGCAGGTCGCGCCGCGAGCGCAGGTCGAGCGGGCGACGCGGGAGGGCCGAGAAGTAGGACGACGACAGGGCCGACAGGTCGGCACCGGTCAGCGGCGACCAGCCGTAGCCCACCCCACGGTCCGGTTCGAGCACCGAAAGCGCATACCATTCAACGGCATACAGATGGGCCCAGTTGATGGCCCGACGCGGGTCACGCATCGGCGGGCGGCCCGGGGTCAGAGCCACGTCCACGACCGCGGAGAGCCCGGGTTTGCGGTGGTAGGGCCGGCCGAAAACGCTGGTGTACGAGTCGACGAAGGGCGCGTCACCGTCGCGGCCGGGGGCCAGGCGGGGCAGGACCGCGTCGATCAGGTCGGCCGCTCCACCGATCCGCGTCATCGCGCTCTCCGGGGCGTCGAGCAGCGTGACCTGTTCCGGGGACCGGCCCAGCGAGACCGCCGCGTGCACCGCCACGGCGCTGCCGTGACTGTGCCCGATCAGTTGCAACCGGGCATCGGGCCGCCCCGATGCCTGTTGCAGCGCCAGGGCCAGCCGCCGGCCGTTGATCTGGGTCGCCTGACGGGACCGGAAAGCCAGCAGAAGGTCGGTGTCCGTGGCCGATTCGTCCAACCAGGAATACCAGAGGACGCAGTGGTCCGGTCCCCGGGACACCAAGGCGTCCAGCAGCGCCTGGTAGTAGGAGATCAGGGTGCGGCCGGTGGCGTCGGTGAGGCGCGGGTCCCAGGCCGGGAGGGCGTGGAGCACGTCGGTGAGGGCGTGAAGACGTTCCTGGCGCTGAAATCCCGGCTGCCAGCCGTGGACGAAGACGTGCACGAACGGCGCGTCGACGCTGCCCTCGGGCACGGTGTGGAAGGTCGAGCCGTCGAAACGGCTCAACCGCCCCAGCGGGTTCTCGCCGGGCGGCAGGTGGTTCGTGGTCATGGTGTGTCGGCCTCGTTCATCCGGCGGGGTCTGGGGCGATCATGCCCGTCCCGGGCGGGATGCGCATGATCGCCCCAGTGACCGATCGCGGGCTCAGTGCCCCGCGGGCACCGGGTGATCTGCGGAACCGGCGGGCTGCCCGAGCTTCTCGGTCAGGGCCTCGCCCTCGATGTCGAAGTCGGGCAGGGCCCGCTCCAGCCACTTCGGCAGCCACCAGATGCGCTCGCCCACGATGGCCATCACGGCGGGGACGATGAGCATGCGCACCAGGAAGGCGTCGGCGATGACGCCCACGGCCAGACCGAAGCCGATGGTCTTGATCATGACGTCGTCGCCGAGGGCGAAGCCCGCGAACACGCCGAACATGATGATCGCGGCCGCCACCACCACGCGGGCGCTGTGGGAGAAGCCCTCGATCACGGCCTGCCGGGCCTGGGTGCCGTGCACGTAGGCCTCGCGCATGCGGGTGACGAGGAAGACCTCGTAGTCCATGGCCAGGCCGAAGAGCACGCCGGTGAG
>NZ_JAJOMA010000002.1 GCF_021129235.1 Kineosporia mesophila | reverse complement strand
GGCCGACGATGTCGTGGACGCCCACCAGCCGGGCCGCAGCCTCGCCGATGCGGGCCTTGTCGCCGCGGCGACCGGCGCTGCGGTAGCGGATGGGCAGGTCATAGCTGATCGTCGTGGCCACGGCCCCGCCCCGGGTGCGGGTGACCAGTTGCTGGTCGTGCAGGTAGTTGAGGTCACGGCGGATCGTCGAGGCGGAGACGTCGAGCTGCCGGGCGACCGCCACGGCGTCCACGTGCCCGGCCTCACCCATCAGGTCGAGCAGCGCGCTGAGCCTTGCGTGGCGGTTCAAGCTGCCTCCAGCTGATGAGGTGAGCACTTATGCATCATTTTGCTCGTTATTGCTCATAGAAACCATTGAGTGAGCTGAATTGAGCGCTTTACCGTTACGGCGATCCCGAAATGCCCCACTCCTTGAGGAGCTGCACGGTGTTGAAAAAGCGCGGACGAAGTCTCAGCGGGCGGATCGTTGCCCTCACCATCGCCCTGGGGGCGAGCCTGTTCGTCGCCCAGCAGCCCGCCTCGGCGGCGGCCACCGACCTGGAGCAGAAGGTCGGCATCCCCGCCTACATCCCGACCAGTGACACAGCGGCCTGGAACGCGCTCAAGACCTCGGGCGCCGCGCTCGGTTTCGCGGTGGCGAACGTGTCCAACGGGCCCGGTTCCTCGACCGCCGACGCCGGCTGGGCCTCGGCGATCTCCGGCGTGCACGCGGCCGGCACGAAGGTGCTCGGGTACGTGGACACCGGCTACTTCGGTGTCACCGACCCGGCCCGTAAGACCCGGCTGGGCGAGAGCACGAAGACCGCCTGGCTGGTGCAGGCCGAGCAGGACATCGACCGCTGGTACAGCGTGTACGGCGCCTCGGTCGACGGCATCTTCTTCGACGACGGCCTGAACACCTGCGGACCGACCAGCGGCAGCAACGAGTACGCCGACCTGTACGCCCAGCTCGACCAGTACGTGCACGACAACCACCCGGGGGCGCTGACCGTGGTCAACCCGGGCGTGGCGGTGCCGCAGTGCTACGAGGACTCGGCCGATGTGCTGCTCACCTTCGAGGGCACCTACACCGACTTCCTGGCCACCACCCGCCCCTCGCAGTACCAGACCGCGCAGTGGCAGCTCGACGGTGACCCGAACCAGTTCCTCGAGCTGATCTACGACGTGCCGACCACCACGGCCCTCCAGCAGGTGATCACCCGGTCCAAGGCCGACAACGCCGGGTACGTCTACGTCACCCCCGACACCCTGCCCAACCCGTGGGACACCGTTCCCGCAACCGCCTACTGGCAGGCGGAACTCGCAGCCACCCAGGTCACGGCCACCACCACGCCGGCCACCCCGGCCAAACCGTCGGCCACCGCACTCAAGGGCACCTCACTGACGCTGTCCTGGGCCTCCAGCACCTCGTCCGGCGTGGCCGGGTACGACGTGTACCAGGGCAGCACCAAGATCGGCTCGGTCGCCAACGGCACCCCGGCCAACACCCAGTTCGACGTCACCGGCCTGAAACCTGCCACCACGTACTCGTTCACGGTGAAGGCCCGGCACTACGACGCGAGCGTGAGCGCGGCCGGCCCGGCCCTGTCGGTCGCCACTCCCGCGAGCGGCACCACCTTGCCCGGAGCTCCCGGCGGCGTCACGGCCACCCAGACCAAGTCCACCAGCACCCAGCTCACCTGGACCTACCCGAAGTCCGGGAACGGCGGCGCCATCACCCGTTTCCGCATCTACGACGGCTCCGCCCTGATCCTCGACGTGCCCGACAGCGTGCTCTCGGTGCACATCGGTGACCTCGACCCGGGCACGACCCACAGCTTCACGGTCAAGGCGGTGGACGCGAGTGGCTCGGTCTCGGCGGCCTCCACCGCGGTCGCGGTGACCACCACCAACCCGACCCCGATCACCGCCCCGGCGGTCACGCACGGCAGCACCACCACGACCCTCTCGGCGTCGTTCAACCTGCCGTACGGTTTCCAGCACGTGTTCGTCGACACCGACGGCAGCGCCACCACCGGCTACTACATCAACGGCATCGGCACCGAGTACATGATCGAGACCAGCAGCGCGGCCGTGACCCTGTACCGCCACGCGGGGGCCGTCGGTGACTGGAACTGGACCTCGGTCCTGACCCCCGGCCTCACCACGGCGGCCAACAGCACCGGCACCACCTACACCTGGTCGGTCCCGAGCTCGACGTTCGGCTCGGCCACCCAGTTGTCCGTGGTGTTCAACGGCAGCGGGGCCTACTCCGACTACAACACCGCGGCGGTGACCGGCTGAGCCAGGGTGGGACCGGGCCCCGGTTCCGGTCCCACCCCCGCCGGAACGGCCTTCGCCGGTCCCCAGCGCGGCGATCCAGCGAACCCAACCGCGGTACACAGCAATTCACCAGGGGCGGCATCATCTCCGCCGCTGCCGAACATGACCACGTCGCTGATCACCGGGTCGCTCGGCTGCTCGCCCTCCCGACGAGAAGAGCTGCGAGGCAGAGCATCCCCGCGCTGACGGCCAGCGAGGTGTGCACGCCGACCACGGCGCCGAGGGCCCCGACGGTGAAGCCGCTGCCCAGGCGCAAGCCGCTGGACGACATCCCGTACAGGCCCAGGACCCGACCGCGCCGGTCCTGGGGTGCACGCAGTTGCACCACGGTCTGGGCGGTGGAGGTGGCCACCAGGTTCGCGACCCCGCTCACGACGAGCATGACCAGGGCCAGGGGGTAGAGGCTGGTGACGGCGAAGACCAGGGTGCTCGCGCCGTACAGCACGGTCGCGATCACGGCCGCCGGCACGCTGGCACCGATCCAGCCGGTGGCCTCCAGCACCAGCCCGCCCACCACCCCGCCGATACCGGCCGCGAAGAGCAGCACGCCGTAAGTCAGGCCCGTGTCACCGGCTCCCAGGTCCTGGGCGAAGACCGGCATCGTCGACTGCAGCGATGCCCCGACGAAGAACGCGCCCAGACCGGCCAGGAGGATCATGCCGACGAGCAGCCGGTCACCCCTCACCTCGCCCAGCACACGGAAGGTGTCGCGGAACCCCGGACGCACCGGAGCCGGACCCACCGTCCGTTGGTGCCCGGTGTAGCGCGTGCGGAAGAGGAACAGGGTCAGGGGTAGGTAGATCGCGATGTTGGCGAAGATGCCGCCGGTGGGGCCCAGCCCGAGCAGCAGGAGTGAGCCGACCGCGGGCCCGCACAGCACCCCGAGGCTCTTGAAGGTGGCGTTCAGGCGCACCGCGCTGGGCAGGGCCTCCCGGCCGACGAAATCGTGCAGCATCATCTGCTCGGCCGGCCCCCACAGCACCCCGGCGCAGCCGTGCAGCACCAGCAGCACGCAGGCGTGCCAGATCTGCAGCGTGCCGGTCAGGAACAGCACACCCCAGGAGGCCGAGACCAGCATGAACAGCACCTGACCGGCCTGGATCACGCGACGACAGTCGTAGCGGTCGGCCAGCGCGCCGGAGGCCAGCGAGAACAGCAGGAACGGGAGCCAGTGGCTGATGACCTGGAACCCGGCCAGGAGTGGGGAATGGAACTTTCCCCACAGCACCCAGTACGTGATGACGTGCTCGATGTTGTCGGCCATCATCGCGAGCGCGCCGCCGATGAGGTAGGTGCGCACGTCTGGGGCACGGAGGGCAGCGAACTTCCCGATGGTCGGCACCGGCACATTCTCGTCTTCCCCCCGGTACGAGATCACGACGGGTCAGGAATCAAGAAGCGGCACCTCGCCCTGCGCTCCTACCGTGATCACAGCATCCACCGACGAACGGAGCCACCGAGATGAAGACCATGACCTGCCGGCAGCTGGGTGGGCCCTGCGACCAGGCACACGTCGGCAAGGACGCCAATGTGGTCATCAAAGCGCAGGACGCTCACCTGAAGGAGGTTGTCACCGCGGGTGACACCGCGCACGTGCCGGCCTGGAAGGAGATGCAGGGCCGGTGGAAGCACCCGATCGCCGGTATGGGGTGGTACCGCCAGGCCAAGCGCGACTTCGCCGCCCTCCCGGAGAACTGATCAGCGCAGGGAGTGCAGCCGGCCCGGATCTGCTCCACCGGCGTGGCGAGTTGTTCCGGAGCTCGGATCACCGGTCCTTCGGTCGCACGTCCTTCCGGCGCTACGACAGCAGTCGCCGGACGGCCGCACTCCTCTTCCCACCTGCGCGGTAGGACTCAAGGGGCGCGAGGGCCTGGATACTGCCAGGATCCGTGACCGATATGAGTACTTCGGACAGGAGCGACAGTGAAGATCACTTTTGATATTCCGGCGGCGGGTGCCGGTGGCAGCGTGGATGTGCCTGTAGACGTGAACTGGGTGAGCGTGCCGCGGGTGGGCGACACGGTCCTGGGCGTTCCGGGCCAGCCGGGGACGTGGACGGTTTCGGGGGTTGCGTGGGTCATTACTGATGCTGAGCCCATCGTGACACTGGTGGCTCAGCACTGACCGGCGCCATTTGGGCCAAGCATGGCTCCGGGATGATGAGGGCGCTGCGTCTGAGGGTGCGTCCGTCCCGCCTCCGGCCTGGCGGCGCTTGACCATGGCCCCCGCCGGTGGATAAACCCGCAGCAGCCGGGGTATCACCATTCGTCGGCGGCGTTGAGCTGACGGTTGCCGACGCGGCTGAGCCGATGACGAGTCTTGCTGGCGGACCGGAACAGACCGGAAGCGGCGCGGTGCCGATGTCGATGCGCGGTTGTTCCACTACCGCGACCGTGACGGAGCCGAAGTGGACCTCGTGCTGGAAGCCAAGGAGGCCGCGTCATCGGCATCGAGGTCAAGGCTGCTTCCAGCATCAGCAGCCGTGACGTCAGATGGCTCGCGCAGATGCGTGATCGCCTCGGCGGCCGGCTCGTCGCGGGATTCGTTCTGCACACCGGCCCGACCACGGCACCGTTCGGAGATCGCATCGTAGCCTTCCCCCTGTCCGCCCTGTGGACGCCGTGAGCACACCCCCATTGATCTGCCCCTCACTTCCTGGACGACGCACGGGACATCCGCGACCCCACCCAGCGCCGTCGACCGCCTCTGTTCGATGAGGCGCAGGCCCCACTGGCCTGAGGTCCCCTGCAAGCCAACCAGAATGATGGGGGACGGGGTCGGCACCGGTGCCGACCCCGTCCCCCATTGGTTCATGCCCGGCTGGGGTCACCCCGCGGTCAGCCAGGTCCTGCCCTCGGCGGCAATTCCTTCCAGCAGGTGGATGGTCTGATGCAGACCGGCTGCCTCAGCTGATATCTCGGCGACGTCGTCCGCGATACCCGGGGTCTCGTCTTCGGCGACGATCGCATATTCGTCCGAGTTACCATCCATCCTGCGTAGTTTCAGGATGCGACCGTTTCCCGGAGTGGTCTCGACCCGGAACGAGCAGATGGTGTCGTAGCGAAAGTTCTCCCGCGCATCGTTGCTCAATCGCCCGGTGGCGAACTCGAGCTTCGTCATGACCTGCCGAATGCCGTCGCCGCTGAGCAGGAACATCGTCAGGCTGTAGTGCTGATGACGCCACGGGCCACTGGAGACCCGCGCACGGCTGTGCGCCTGATTGCCCTTGTCCGGCGACTCGAGGATGGCGTGTGACAGGACCTGGCGCGGCTCCAGCTTGTAGTGGGTCAGCGCCCGATCGATCAGGAGTACCCGGTCGGCGCTGAGCCATTCAGCCATCTCGTCCTCTTCCGGCCGATCGCAAAGCCGGTCCCGCCATTCTTGGAACTTCTCGAAGTCCAGCCGGTATTGCTCCTGCGAACGCTGGCGAAGGTAGTGGGCCTCTCGCTCGTTCCCCACGATCCTCAGACCCAGACGCACCGTCAGATAACCGAACAGCGCGATCAGCGGCAGCACCTGCACAGCGGACCAGGCATCCGCACTCAGCGCTCCTCCGAGAAGGGTGAGACCGGTCGCCACAGCAACCACCCCACCGACCGCAATGCCCAGTGCGGTCATCGGAACAGCAGCGAGTTCCGGGCCAAGCCCGGCCGGGTTTCCGGAGCGGGCGATAGCGATGATCTGGCGTGCGCGGTAGCGGATCAGCCAGCGAATCGGACCGGTGTGCATCCGCCCGTTTTCGGGATAGGTCAAAGACAGTTCCCAAGCCACGGCGTCACGAAGGGGTTTCGTCGCGTCCATGACTCCCTTCACATCCAGGAGCTCTTCCTTGGCGTAACGCTTGCAGTACATCCCGAGCGGGCCTGCGAGATGGATGGGAGGCGTTTCGAGCGGGGGGCGGAGCACCGAAGCCCGGACGCTCACGCGCCGGTGGGCCGAGCGGTCACAGATCAGGAAGACGCACGTACCGGCTGCGATCAGGGCGACCACGAACCAGAGGACGCTGAGGACGCCGGTGACCAGCTGGATCAGGAAGGCCATCGTCATCAGCGAACTGGCCACCAGACCCCCCGCTGCCAGGACGTGCGGGCGGAACTCGCGTACCGGCGCCTTAACGGGCTCAAGGGGATTGGGATGGAAAAATTTCCAGGCCCGGTCCACCCTGCCCTGGTTCTTCTGGTCCGCTTGGGCCTGCTTGACACTCCGTTTCCAGAGGGCGTCCTTGGCCCGCCCGTCCACCACGAACTCGAGGTGCCGCACGATGGGACGACGCCACTGCTCGCCGATCTCGTCCAGACGATCGAACAGAGCATCGACGTCGTCCCGGCCACCGGCGTCGAGATCGACCAGGTCCAGCACCAGATGTGCCGCCAGATCAATCGGACCCGGCGATCCGTTGTGCAGCAGATCGCTTTCGGCGCCTTTCAGGCGCTGCCGTTCATGCTCGGACAGTTGCTCCAGGCTGCGGCCGCTCAGGAGTGCGAGGACGAAGTAGAAGCACACCTCGCCGCCCCGCAGACCTCCCTCGATCGCCTCATCGATGCGGCTACGTGCCCTGTCGACGATACCGCTACTCAAATTGCGTTTTCCGAGGTCCAGGAGCTCCGCCGACGTCGGCGCCTTCGACGCATTGAAGTACACGTCACCGTGCGAAACCCCGATCAGCAGCTCGACGTCGTTGTTGTCACCGAATTCCTGGTTCGCCGTGCCGCCGGGAGGGTTCATGAGGTCATCCTGTTGATCGAGGAGATGATTCGGCCCACGTGATCGCTGAGATCGGCCACTCCCCCGACGATGCCCAGCAGCTTGCCCAGTACCCACAGAGCGGCCCCCTGCTGCTGCGAATCTTTCGGGGGCACCATCGCTGCGGCATCGTCCAGATGCTGCGCGGCCTCCCGGTGCTCGTCCGCGCTGATCCGGCCGTCGGACAGCGCTCCTTCCAGCAACCGGCGCACCTGTGCCAGCTCGGCGCGCAGCGACTCCTCGGCCTGGTCGCGTTCCTTTCCGAAGAAAAGGTTTCCGTGGCTGATACCGACCATGTTCCCGATCCGGTTGTTGTCCCGGATCGTCTGATGAACGACGGGCTGATGCTGCATGGAACTGTCCCCCTGCTGGTCGACCGTTGTACTGGTTGCGGTTTCGCTGATCGGGCGCGCAGCCAGCTCCTCCGCCAGAAGCACGGCGAAGGCCGCGGCTGCCGACGCTGCCTGCTGCTGGGTGTCGCCCTTGTCGGTCGTGTACTTGGTACCGTCCGCCCGGTCGCTGATCCCCCGGACCACCATGAACGGCACGCTGTTGGTGTGCGCGGCCCGGGCCACCCCCGCACCTTCCATCTCGATGGCCAGGGCGTCGTTGTGCTGCCGCAGGAGCCGCTGGGCGATGTCCGAGGTCCGGGAGTCGAGCACCACCTCACCCGAGACGATGTGGCCGAACCGGACCCGTCCGGACGGCGAGGGCCGATGCTCCTGCCAGAGGGCTCCCTCGCTCAGGCTCTGCGCGAACTGCTGCTCGGCGTGCGGCGCCTGCCAGGAACGCGGACGTGACCAGAACCCCTCGTCCTGACTCAAACCACCCCCGTAAGCCGTGATCTGATCGGCGACCACGACGTCCCCCAATTCGATGTGCGGCTGCAGCGCACCGGCGATCCCGCTGAAAATGATCAGATCGGGCGAGAATCGAGCGATCGCCAGCTGCGCGGTCGCGCTCGCGCCGGTGTTGCCCGGACCGGTCTGGGCCAGAAGCGCTCTGCGGCGGCCGCGACGGGTGAGGCCCTGGACGAAGCGGGTACCGCGATCGGTCACATCACGCCGGTCGGTCAGATGCTCCAGCACAGCTCGGCGTTCCACATCGATGGCGGTCAGGAACAGGATCGGGCGGTTCATGCTTCGCTCCTCGGTCGGGCCAGGGAATCGCGGACCATGGGTGGTTGCAGTGATGTGCTCGGGCCGGCCCGGTAGAGGCGGGCGGGGCGGCCGGAGGCCCCTTGACGTACGGGACCGGCCGGAACGACAAAGCCTTCCGCTCGTCTGAGTTTTCGGTAGAAATTGCGGGTGTCCAGGGGCATGCCCCAGACCGCTTCGTAGACGCCTTGCAGCTCGCTCAGGCTGAAGGGCGACGAGCAGAACGTCGTGGCCAGGGTGGTGGTCTCCAGCATCCGCCGGGCCCTTTCCACACCGTCGGACACGATGTCGCGGTGATCGAAGGCGAGCCGTAACGACCCCCCGAGTACCGCGGCCACCGGATGCCATCGAGCACCCATCGCGTCGGTGCCGGCCTCGGGATCCCCGAGGCGGGGAACAATGGCCAGGTAGGCCATCGACACCACACGCCCCCGCGGATCTCGCTCCGGCCCGGAATAGACCCCCAGCAGTTCCAGGTGCACGGAGTCCAGATCGATGGACGTCTCTTCCCGCAGCTCACGCCGGGCCGCAGTGACGAGTTCCTCGCGATCATGACTGAGAAACCCGCCCGGCAGCGCCTGCTGCCCCATCATCGGCTCGATCCCTCGCTCGATCAGCAGCAGACACAAGTCGGCCCCTCGCAGGGTGAGAACGACCAGGTCAACAGCAATCAGGACTGATGGGGGCACCCATTCCGGCTCGGACATAGCAACCAAACTAGATAACTGTCCGTCGGACAGAAATAGCTACTCGCCGGGACTGCCCGAACAGGCGACAGGCGTGGCGCGGGGGTTTCGAAGTGCCGTCGGCGGGCGGTATGTGCCGATGGCCGACGACTCGGGACCCGCAGGCCTTCAAGTCGCGACACCTGTGCGCGACCCACCGATCACTGCGACAGCGCCCCGGACCGGAGTCCGGCGAAACGGCTTCGGGCCCGGATCACCTCTACGCTGGGGCACTGACCGACCTCGTGAGAGCCAGCCGGACACAGCCGCACGGTAGTAAGACCTTGCCTAGCCCCTGCCCCCACGTTGAACGACCGTTTCCTGCTTCATCAGGCTCCGCAGCGCCTTGCGACTGTCGGAGCCGTCAGGCCCAGTGCAGCGGCGAGTCCACCGACCGTTGTCGACGGCTCCTGAAAAGTTCAGCGACCGTTGACACCCTCAGTCGTGCCCGCGATCGAAGCCCCGAACAGACCACGGGAAGAACCGCTCTCCCCATAGCCACCGAGATGTTTGCGGCAGACAAATCAGCAGACCGCTAACCAGGTTGCGTTGATCCCGAGGGCCTGCCAGCGCAGTAGGGGCCTGGCTTGGTGATGCGGCCGATCGGCCCCACTTGTTCATGTGGCCGTTCGGCCACTTTTATAAAAGTTGTCGAACGCCTACACTTGAGCATGGGGAAAGCGGCCACATCTACAGAAGAGGTGAGCGTTGCGCGTCACTACTGTACGAGACCTTGGTGCGCTGGTACGCGCTGCTCGGCAGACCCAGGGAATGACTCAGGCCGACCTCGCTGCCCGTCTGGGCGTTGGTCGTGAATGGGTTGTGCGCCTTGAGAGCGGCCAGCCTCGCGTAGAGGCACAGAAAGTCCTGGACACCCTGGTCGTCCTCGGCTTGGGTCTAGATGTTGAGCAGCCGTCTGCCCCTGGCAAGGAGATAGCGTCCCGATCTGGCGTGCGGAAAGGGACTTCTGCTCGCAAGGCACCTACGAAGAAGACCCCTGAGAAAAAGACATCCCTGCCCGGGAGGGCTCCTGTCCGGAGCAGGAAGCCAGGTTCTGCGGCTGATGCTGCAGCGAGTCCCTCTTCCGGTGCGAGTAGGGCAGGCGTAGGCAAGGTGGCCGCGAAAGCGGCACCGACGGGTCGTTCTACCGGTATCAAGAACAGGGGCGACGTGGACCCGTTTGAATCGCTGTTCTCAAAGCTGACGTGATGGCAGGGCCTCAGCAACTGCATGTCTTTCTCGACGGTGTGCCCATCGGAGAGGTGAGTAGAACGCCGCACGGGGCTCTGTCCTTCACCTATGACGAGGAGTACCGGACTACTTCGGATGCGACTCCACTGTCCCTGTCCATGCCGCTGATGGCAGACACACACTCGAATAGGGTTGTCAGTGCCTACCTGGATGGGCTTTTGCCTGACTCGGACACGGCCCGTGAGCGATGGGCCCAGCAGTACGGGGCCAACCCGAGGAACCCTTTCTCGCTTCTGCATCATGTCGGCCGTGACGCTGCGGGGGCAGTGCAGATCCTGCCGCCCGAGGAAGATCCTTCCGACTCGGCCACGCGCACCGGCGACATTGAATGGCTCAGCGAAGACGACTTCGCCCAGATCGCACGTGAGCTGGCGGCGCACGGCGAAGCCTGGGATCCAGGCCGATTCGGTGGGCGATGGAGTCTGGCTGGCGCACAGCCGAAGATTGCACTCTTCCAGGACCCGCAAAGCCTTGCGTGGGGGATCCCCCACGACTCGACCCCCACCAACCGCATCATCAAGCCCGCACTACGCGCCTACAAGCGTCACCATGTCAACGAGGCACTGTGCCAGCGCGCTGCCCGCGAGGCGGGACTCCTGGCAGCTGGCGTGGAGCTGATCGAGATCGCTGGCGTCCAGGCTCTGAGCTCGCACCGCTACGACCGCACTCAGGATGCTGATGGCATCTGGCACCGGATCCATCAAGAAGATCTCTGCCAGGCGTTGTCGGTCCACCCCATCTCGAAGTACCAGAAGGACAATGGCCCAGGCGTGGCCAAGATCGGGAAGTTGCTCGAGCGTCTGTCATTCGAGGATCGGGCCGTTTCGGTGGAGCGGTTCTTCAAGGGCCTTGTCTTCAATGTCTTGATCGGTGGTACCGACGCGCACGCCAAGAACTATTCGCTCGTCCTGATCGGGAACAGGGCCCAGATCGGGCCGCTTTACGATGTCGCTTCCGCAGCCTGCTACCCACAGCCCACGCGCCTGGATTCGGCGATGAAGATCGGCGGTCATTACACGTTTCTCGAGATCACTGATGCCGACTGGAGACAGGTGGGCAAGCAACTGGGTGTCGCTGGCGACCAGGCGATCACCTGGGTCGAGGAACTGCGCCAGAAACTGCCGGCGGCTCTGAAGCGCGCCGCTGGCTCCCTGCCCGCTGATGTGATCGAAGAGGCCAACGCGATGGCCGAACGCATCAGCGAGCACGTCGTGGGAACCTGGCGCCCCGACCAAGTGGTGACCAGCACTACCGCTTCCCGGCCGACGTACTGACGGGAAGGACCGGCTGAAAGGTGAAGTCTCCCAGGAGAATGGACACCGAGCCAGCAGGATCACGGATCTTGCCGGGAGGATGTCACAAGACCACCATTACAACGAAGTTCCGGCCACCACCGCGGGAAAACCTGCGTTCCGAGCCGCCTCCTGAGCGACCCGCACGAATGCCGCCACAGCCGTCGAACGCGACGCCGCCGGCCAGACCACGCTCAGCGTCACCGGTTCCGCTCCCTCCAGGGGGCGGTAGGCGATCCCCGGCCGGGGCGTGCGCTCGGCCAGCCAGGCCGGCAGGAACCAGACCGCACTGCCCACCTCGATCAGGTTGAAGATCTGGGAGAGATCCAGCGGCCGGTACTGCCCGCCCGTCGTTCCTGAGAACCACTGCTCGGCCGGCATCCCGTTCGGCAGGAGCCGCCCGGCCAGGTCGGACAGCCGCAGGCTCGTGCGCGCGGCCAGCGGGTCGGACGCCGCCAGGGCCACCACCCGTGGACCGGTGATCAGAGGCTCACTGTCCAGCCCGCGTCCGTCGAATGTCGTCGCCACCAGCGCCACGTCGGCGCGCCCCTCGCGCAACGCCACGATCTGCTCGAGGTACCCGCCCAGCACCAGCTCGACCGGCAGCGCATCGTAGGCGTCGAGAATCCCCGGCAGCAGTCCGGCGTCGTAGTCGGCCTTCAGCGCCAGCCGCAGGGCGGGCCGGCCCGTGCCCACGCGCCGGGCCCGGTTCCCGGCCGCCGCCACCGCGTCCAGGGCGACCCGCGCGTCCTCAAGCAGTGTTCTTCCCGCCGGGGTGAGGGACACCTGACGGGTGGTGCGCACCAGTAACTGCACGCCGAGCTGCCGCTCCAGCTCGCGGATCGCCCGGGACAACGGCGGCTGCGCCATGCCCAGACGCGCGGCGGCCCGCCCGAAATGCTCCTCCTCGGCCACCGCCACGAAGTACCGCAGCTGCCGGGTCTCGAGGTGACTCATATCGCTACGGTATCAATCGAGAGCGAGACGGTCCTTCCGACAAGCGCCCCGGCCGCCCTTGACTACACCCATGAGCGAATCTCTGAACGGCAAGGTCGTCATCGTCACCGGAGCCTCCTCCGGCATCGGCGAGGCCACGGCCCGGCTCCTGCACCAGGCCGGGGCCCACCCCGTCCTGGCCGCCCGCCGCGCCGACCGGCTCGAGACCCTGAGCAAGGAACTGGGCGGAGCGCTCGCCGTCGCCACCGACGTGACCGTCCCGGAACAGGTCCAGGCGCTCGTGCAGGCCACGATCGACCGGTACGGACGCGTGGACGCCCTGGTCAACAACGCCGGAGCCGGGGCCGCCCACCCCATCGACGGCATCGAGCCGGCGGCCTTCCTGGACATGCTGAACCTGAACGTGGTGAGTGTCGTGACCGCCGTCCAGGCCGTGCTGCCGCACATGAAAGCGGCCGGTGGCGGGCGCATCGTCAACGTCAGCTCGGGCGCCACCCTGAGGCCGATGGCCGGCAACGCGATCTACCCCGCTTCCAAGGCCGCGGTGAACTGGCTGAGCCAGGTGGCCCGGATGGAACTGGAGGGAGACAACATTCAGGTCACCCTGCTGCTGCCGTCGGTCACGGACACCGAATTCTTCGACAAGAGCCAGTTTCCGCCCGGCGTTGTTCCGCACTCGGCCGAATACGCAGGCCGGGTAGTACTTCGGGCCCTGCGCACCGGCGAGGAGCGCATCGAGATCCCGTTCGGCCCCGAGCAGCCCGACTTTCCCGAGGCAGGTTGACGGGCGGCGTCCTGCACCGTGTTCTCCGGTCCCGGAACGACCCTAGCGCCGGGCGCTCTCACCGGCCGGACGCGGAAAGGGCACGGACTCATCCGTCACGGCGAGCGCGGTCTGCGCATACTGCGCCGCCGTCAGAGGACGGGAGAACAGATATCCTTGCCCGTAACGGATTCCCAGGGACATCAGCTGATCTCGTTGCTCGGGGGTCTCGATACCCTCGGCCAGGATCTCCAGATCCAGGGCCACCGCCATGGCATTCACCGCGCCGACCAGGTGTACCTGGCCCGCGTCCAGCGGAGTCACCACCGAACGGTCGAGTTTCAGCACCTTGATCGGGAACCGGTGCAGGTATTCCAGGGACGTGTAGCCGGTTCCGTAGTCGTCCAGATAGACGCGTACCCCAGCGGCGTCGAGTACGCCCAGCGTGTGCTGGGCCGGGGAGTCCGTCGACAACTGGTCGTGCTCGGTAATTTCCAGATGCAGCACGGAGGTCGGGAGAGACAGCACGGCCAGGGCGGCGAGCACACGATCGGCCAGGCGCGCGTCCTCCAGACTGTCGCGGGTCAGATTGACACTGACCGGCAGCATCGGCAGTCCTTGATCCCGCCACTGTGCCAGCTGGGTCAGTACGTCATTCAGGACGACCGCGTCCAGCTCCGTGTCGAGATGGTTACTGTTGACGAGACCGAGGAAGGCGTCGGGGCTCAGAAGACCGTGCTCAGGATGCATCCAGCGGACGAGGGCCTCGGCGCCGATCACCCGGCCCGAGTGGAGTTCGACTAGCGGTTGGTAACGGATCTCGAGCCGCCCGACGTCGAAGGTCTCATGGCCCAGCAACTGCCGGACCTGACTGCTGAGGGTGAACCGCCGGGCGACCTCGGCCCGCATCGCCGGGTGAAAGGCCAGGGCTCGACCGCCGCCGGCTGCCTTGGCCGCGTACATGGCTACGTCGGCGTGGGTCAGCAGTTCAGCGAGGGTCGCATCGGACGTGGCGTCGGCCGTACCCACGCTGGCGCCGGTGCGTAACACCAGGTCCCCGACCACCGCCGGCTCGCGCAGCGACTGCAGAAATCTCTCCGCCACGACGGGAGCCAGATGTGGCTGCGTGAGTACGACGAATTCGTCGCCTCCTAACCGGGCCGCCAGACCCGAGGTTCCGGTGGCCCGGACCAGCCGGTCGCGAAGAAGCAGCAACAGAGCGTCACCCACATTGTGCCCGTGCGTGTCGTTCACCTGCTTGAACTCGTCGAGGTCGATCAGCAGCAGGCTCAGCCCACCGGCCCGCGGGGCTTCGTCGAAGGCCCGGTCGAGACCACGCCGGTTGGCCAGACCGGTCAGGGGGTCGTGCTCGGCCAGGTATTCGCTGGACCGCAGGCCGTCGCTGCCGCGCAGGAGACACAGCCCGGCGATGATCGCACCGGCGGCCGGGATCGCCCACGGGGGAAGATTGCGTGATCCGGTGACATCGGCCGCCCAGGCAACCCCTGAGGGGACGAGGACCAGCGGCAGCAGGCCCAGTAGAGCGGTCGACGGGGGCCTTCGCTGGGTGAAGGTATCTGCACTGAAAGCCCGGGCCATGGACGGATGCAGAGCCGCGATACCGAACAGCAGCATGAACACCACGGCCAGGATCTGGCTGGGTTCGCCGGGCAGGGCCAGGCGCCTGCCCTGCACGGCCGAAAGGAGGTCGTACACGATGGCCAGGAAAGAGGCCACGAGGACCAGGACGTTACTGGGACCCAGTGCCCGGCGGGACACCGCGAAGCGCACCAGCATGCTGAGCAGGGCCACATCCACACTGGCGACGGCGACGGCGGTCCAGTTCCTGCTCTCGCTCGTTCCGGCCGCCACGATCTGGGCGCCCACCAGGAAGGTGACGGTCGCGATGATGATCAGGTCCAGGCCGGCCGTCAGGGACCGCGTGACCGGCCGTTTCCCGGACACGACAGCATTGACGGTCACCCCGGTCGCGACTGCCTGACCGGCCCAGACCGCAGCGACCGCGAGAGACGAGATGTGCCCCTGAACATGGACGAGAACGGCGCTGAGCGCCCAGAAGGCGAGCATCAGCGCGAGCAGGGGCCAGGACGCCGAGCCGGGGCGGTGGCGCACCACGCCGAGCACGATCAGGCCGACGGACAGCGTTCCGGCGCATCCGGTCGAGACTGAGCGCAGTCCGGGCTCGGCCACCAGCACCGCGGCCACGACCGCAGTGGCGGCCAGCATCAGCCACGCGGTGCCGCCCCTGGGGGTATCGGGGCCGAAGGTCACCCTTTCGTGTCGTTCTCAGATGTCGCGACCTTGAGCATCAAAGGTGGGGGAGCACGAAGACGGGTCGACCGCGGACCCCGGACACGTCGTCACGAAGAAATCGGAAGACCGCCGATGTGTCTCCTGCGTCGGGCGAGAAGGCCATCGCCTGTGACGACCCGGGATCCGGCCGGCGTACTGGACATCCATCTCGCCGCGACCATATTGCTGACGGACGTCCACTCCTGATCGGCCTGCTCCCGCCTCGGTGTCGTTCACCACCGACATCGCCTGCATGTCCGGTCCCGCGCTGAGCATCCTGCTCGCCTCTGGTGTGCCTGCCGACCGGCCTGGCCGACCTCTGGTACCGGCCGTTCCCGGTGGCCTCCTCGGCTCGGCGATCTCCGGCCGGTCACCCGAAAAGGCACAGCAGAGGACGCGTCACACCACCGGTCCGGCACCCTCGGGCACCGGACCGGCCGACTCGTGGAGCATGTTCAGGCCGTCACCCAGGGAGTCGGTCCCCCGAGAGCCAGGTAGGCCAGGGGCACGCTGGCGAAGGTCATGATCCAGGTGACCACTTCCTCGGCCGGCCCCCCGGTATTCAACTTGAAGCCCATCCGTTTCTTGTTGCCCATCAGGGTGAGGATCCCGAACGGGATGCCGCCCCAGAAGAAGTCCACCGCCAGGTGGGAGCCCCACGCGGCCGCGGCGGCGATGACGAACCAGTCCAGGTCGTCACCGGCGACCACCGTCAGCAGGTAGAGCACTCCGGCGACGAGTTCCGGCATGTGGGTGGGCCCGCGGTGCCCGCCCGGGATGATCTTCGCCATCACCCCGCCCTGGTCGGAGTCCGGCGACCAGTCGTCTGCGCACATGCTGGAGGCGACGATGGCGCCGGCCACGACGTGCTGCCAGCTCAGTGCTTGTTCGCCGAGGAATCGTTCAGCAGTGCAGACGCTGAGCCAGGTGGCTTGTGCGGCGGCTTGATGGCCGAGCCTGTTCATGTGGTGCGGGGTCTCCGTTCACGAGCGGCCCCTCCTTGATCAAGAAGGGACAGCTAGTGCACCAGATGAACCTTTTGCTCCTTCACTCGGGCATCAACAGCACCGGCAGGTTCAGCGGGCCACGCATCATGCCCGCCGGGATCCAGCGCACCTCATCTTGCGGGACCCCCGGGCGCAGATCCGGAAATCGCCTCAGCAGGGCGCGGTGAACGACTCGACCAGGTCCACTTCGCTCCGGCCGGTCAGGGCGTCCAGCAGCCCGTCGGTGATCTCCTGCACCCGCCGGGCCAGTAACTGGGTGCGGCGCGGGCTGAAGGCGGGCGCCACGAGACGGCGCAGCCGGGTGTGATCGGGCGGATCCAGCTGCAGCATCGAACCGCCCAGCCCGACCCCGACCTTGTGCGAGGTGGTACCGGCCCCGGCCGGCAGGGCCTCGGCCGGGGTGACGTCGTGCAGCAGCGCCGGGTGGGTCAGGGCCGCGCGGGCCCCCTCGTAGGAGAACACGCCCCCGACGTCGATGCCCGAGCCGAGCGGCACGCGGTGCACCGGGCTGAGCGCTCTCGGTTCGCCGAAAACTTGCGGGGCACGGGCTTTGACCTCGGGCGGGATGCGGAGAACGGCACGGCGGGATGCGGCTTCACCGGCTTCGAGCTGGGTTATCGAACTCTCCACGAGTCGGGCGGGCCGGCTGGGCGTCGCCCAGCTTCGGCCTGACCGGCCGGTGAGTCCCCCTCCGATTGGCTTCCGGAGCACGTTCATGCCAGGTTTGTACGGTTCACCATGGCTCGGCATGTCTTGGCGCGAGCGGTGACTTGAGTCTACTTTTGCGTTATTGCGGACGGAAGGAGCGCGGGGTGACGACCGCGTCATGACCACGTCTGGCTATCCACCTCAGATTCCCGGCGCCGACCACCTTCTCGCCGGCAGATACCGCCTCGGTTACCTGATCGGGCGCGGCGGTATGGGTGCGGTGTGGCGGGGTCGCGACGAGATGCTCAACCGCGACGTCGCGATCAAGGAGCTGCAGCCCGCTCCCGGTGTCACCCACGCCCAGCGTGCGGAACTGACCCTGTGGATGCTGCGCGAGGCGCGCGCCGCCGGGCGCATCAACCATCCTTCGGCCGTCACCGTCTTCGACGTCTTCCAGGCCGACGGACGTCCGTGGATCGTCATGGAGCTGCTCGACGGCCGGTCGCTCAGCGAGGTCCTCGCCGACGAGGAACCCCTGCCCCTCGCCACGATCATCGGCATCGCCGTCGACCTCATCGACGCGCTCCGGGCCGCCCACCGCGCCGGGGTACTGCACCGCGACGTCAAGCCCGCGAACGTGATGCTGACGCGCAGCGGCCGCGCCGTGCTCACCGACTTCGGCATCGCCAGCATGAGCGACGAGACCACGCTCTCCACCACCGGTATCGCCGTCGGCTCGCCGAGCTACATGTCCCCCGAGCGGGCCCGCGGCGACCGTCCCAGCCCGAAGTGCGACCTGTGGTCGCTCGGGGCCACGCTGTTCGCGGCCACCGAGGGCGCGCCCCCGTTCCGCCGCCAGACCCAGCTGCTCACGCTGACGGCCATCGTCAACGAGCTCGCCCCGCCCGCCGTCCACGCCGGCCCCCTGGCCCCCGCCATCGCGGCGATGCTGACCAAAGACCCGTACGCCCGGCCCAACCTCCAGCACACCCGGGCCATGCTGCGTCAGGCCAAGTTCGAGCTCGAACAGCAGATGGCCGACGACAGCTCCCGCGACGAGCCCACCGCCATCATCCTGCCCACCGGCATCCCGGCCGAGAACGCCGCCCTCGACGCCGAGCTGTCCCGCACCACGATCGACCCGGGTTCCGTGCCCGAAGACGCGGAACCCGAAGACGCAGCCGTCGAGGCCCCCGGCCACGCGAGCAACCCGCCCGCCGCCGCACCCGGGCGCAAGCCTGTCCCCGCCGAGCCCTGGGCCGAAGCAGCGAGCCCCTCCGCCCCGACAGCAGAAGACCCCCCGACAGCAGAAGACCCCCCGGCCCGGGTGGACGACGACCACAGCGCCCAGAGCAGCACGGGGCAGAACTCCACCGAGCAGGAAACTCCCGGCCAGACCCCCGCGGACGTGAGCCCCACCGAGCAAGACGCCCCCGACACCGGCACCGTCGAGAGCAACCCCCCGGACCCGGTCGAGCCGAGCACCGCGTCTGACGGAGCCCAGTCCGACCAGGCCAAGTCCGACCAGGCCCCGTCCGTTGACAGTGCCGCCCCCGAAGACGCCGCGCCCGCCGGCGAGACCGAGCCGGCCCCGGACAACGCGCCCGAGGAACGGTCCACCGCCCCCGCAGCAGACCCCACCTCGCGCGAAACCCAGCAGTCGGCCGACGCAATCTCCCAGGACGTCGCCCCCACCGCAGACACACCCGAAGGCAAGACAGCAGCCGGCATTGCCACAGCCTCGGCCCTCGTGAGCGGCGCCGCAGCGACCTCAGCGTCGACAGCCACCCCGACGGTCACCCCCGAGCCGAGCACCCCGGCCCCGGCCACCTCCGCTCCCGGCACGAGCACCCCGGCCGACCAGAGCGACAGCAAGACGCCGGACCGGTCCGGCACCACCAGCGATCCCGGATCCCCGGCAACGACCGAACCCGAGATCTCCCGAGCCGAGCCCAAACCCGCCCGGACCGACGCCGCGGCGACAGCCACGGCCACCCCGGACGCTGCGGCGACCGCCACGGCCACCCCGGACGCTGCCGAAGCTCTCACCGGCGCTGAAGAATTCACCCGTTCTGAGGTCGGCACCAGCTCCACCGCTGACACCGACCCCGAACCGGTCGCCGCTCCCGGAGATGGCATCACTCCTGAAGCCACCACCGGTCCTGAAGGTGGCGCCGCATCGGAACCGGGCACCGCCCCTGAGGCCGGCACCACTTCCGAGGACGAAGCCGAAGCCGGCCTCGCTGCCGCGGTTGCCCCCAGCAACGGGCCCGCAACGGAGACCTCATCCGCGTCAGACACACCCACCGAGGCCGCTTCCGAGGCTGACGCCGCCTCCACCGCAGGCACCGTTTCCGAAATCGGCACCGGATCATCAAAGGGCAGCGCCTCCACGTCCGAAACTGGCGCGACCCCCGACACCAGCGCCAAGGCTGGCTCCTCCCCTGGAACCGACCCGGTTTCCCCGCCTGATGCCAGTACCGGTTCCCGGTCTGACATCACTGCTGGAACCGACACTGCTTCTGAAGCCACCCCCACAGGTGTCGGCACCACCGCTGAAACTGGTACCACCGCTGAAACCGGCTCTGCTGGAACTGGTACCACCGCTGAAGCCCGCTCTGCTGGAACTGGCACCGCTGCTGAAGCCCGCTCTGCTGGAACTGGCACCGCTGCTGAAGCCCGCTCTGCTGGAACTGGCACCGCTGCTGAAGCCCGCTCTGCTGGAACTGGCACCGCTGCTAAGGGTGGCGCTGCTGCGGCCAGCACCACTACTGATGCCGACACCCCTGAAACCGGCACCACCGCTGAAACTGGCTCCGCTGCCGGGACTGCCATCGGTTCTGACACTGGCACCGTGGCGGAGAGCGGCACTGGAACCGGCATTGCCCCGGACGCTGCCACCAGTCCGGACGCTGCCACCACCCCGGACACCGTTCCGGACCCGGCGGCCGACGACGAGCCGAGCCCGCCCCAGCCTTCCCGTACCGGCGACTCCTCCCCCACGCCGGCCGTACCCCCGCCGAGCGCCCCCGATCTCACCCATCCCGCGGATCTCGGCCTCCCCGCGGCCCTCGGACTGACTTCGGTCCCGGCACAACAACCGGCCGCCCCCTCAGACCCGACGGCCCAGTTGCCCCGGGAAGAAACCGAGACCGTCCAGCCGTCCCGGGCAGTATCAGATCCAGCCCCGGCGGCCCAGCAGGTCTCGACTACGGCTCCGAAGGCCCCACAGCCCTCAGCCTCCGCACCGTCGGCCCCGACAGGCCTGGTCACGTCGGCCACTCACGTCCCGCCGCCGCCTCCAGCCAGCAATACCCCTACCGCGAAACCGAAAGAGACTGCCCAGTCAGCCTTCCCGACCCGCCGGGCCCTGATCGCCCTGCTGCTGGCCGTCATCGTGGCCGTGGCCACCGTTTTCACGCTCAACCTGGGTGGGGACGACAAGGACGGGGCCACCTCGTCCGCCAGCACCACCAGCCCCGCCGCGACGGCGACCGCAGGGGCAGCGCCGACCACGACGTCCGAAAGCTCGCCCACGGCCGAAAGCTCTCCCGCGGCCAGCACACCCGAGGCAACCAGCAAGACATCGGACGATGATGGTGGCGGGAAGAAGAGCGGCTCCGACGACAGCCCCCAGAAGAACGATTCCCCGGCGATCCCGTCCGGTTCCAGCCTGCGCAAGGACAAGACCGGCTTCAGTGTCGCGATCCCGAAGGGCTGGGTGCGGTCGACGAAGAACACCAGCGTGTACTTCAAGGACCCGAAGGGCGGCGCGTTCCTCCAGGTCGACACCACGACCCAACCGAAGGCCGACGCCTACACGGACTGGAAGGCCCGGGAGCCCTCGGCCGACCAGCTCTACAGCGGCTACAAGCTGATCAGCCTCAAGCGGGTGAAGTACCGCGACTGGAACGCCGCCGACTGGGAGTACACCTGGCAGCCCTCCAGCGGCAAGCGGCACGTGATCAACCGGAACATCCGGGTCAGCAACCATCGCGCGTACGCCCTGGTCTGGACCACCCCGGCCGACGACTGGAAATCGATGAAAGACGACTTCGAGGTCATGACCGAGTCGTTCAAGTCCGCCGACTGACACCTTTCAGGAGCGCAGCCCGCGCCGGGCGACGATCGGCCGGGAGCAGCAGCACCGGGCACATCAGCCGGTCCAGCAGGTCGCCGACCAGGTCGTTCATCGTTCCCGCCCGGTTACCCAGCACCACCAGCCCGGCCTGGGCCGCCCGTTCCCGAATGGCGGCCCCGGCCGGTTCCCGGGCCAGGGTGACGCTCCAGGGAGCCCCGGCGTCCAGGCCCGCCTGCTCGATCGAGGCCATCATCTGGTCGGCGGCGCGACGCATGGCGTGGGAACGTCTTTCGCCGGGCATCAGGTCGAAGGCGTGCAGCAGGTGCAGGGGCCGGCCGCGGCGCTGACGTTCCTCCTCGGCGTGCCGGATCACCTCGACCCCGCGCCGTCCACCCGGTACGGCCGCCAGAACCGGCCCCCGGTCGTCGATCTCGGTCTCCCGGACGGGCCGGCGGGACCGGGCCGCGGACCGGTGGGTGGGCACGATCAGCGTCGGGCAGCCGGTGACCTCCATCAGGAGGTTGCTCTCGTGCCGGCGCCCGCCGAACTGGTCGCTCCCACCGAGTACCAGCAAGGACGCCCCGGTCGCCGAACGTCCGAACCGGCCGATGTCGTCCAGGGTGAGGTGGGTGGTGGAGACGGGCAGATCGTCGTGACGGGCCCGCGCCGCCCGTCCGGCCGCGCGCAGACTGCGGCGTGTCTCGGACTCCGACCAGGTCGGGCCGAGCGTGTCCCGTCCCGCGCGGGCCCTGGGTACCACGGCGTTCAGGTCCGCTCGCGACACCGTGACGATGGACAACGGCTCCTGACGCAGGTGCGCCTCGTCGGCGGCGATCCTCAGCGGACGTGGATCGTCCCACCCGGCGTCGAAACCCAGTATCACGCCGCTGAGATCGTCCGGGCCCGTGCGCCCGACGTTCCCGGTCATCGTGCACCCCCTCGGGACTGTTCGTCTCACGAGACTGACGCAGCACGTCCTGTGCCGTCAGAGCTGAAGGTCCTCACCGGACCACGCCGAAAGGTCCAGGACATCGCCTCAGTCGTCGAAACAGGCCTTCGGCATCGGGATCACGAGCACAGGCCGGCCCGCGTTCCGCAGCAGGCGCACCGGCACGTCACCGAGCACAGCGTCACCCAGCACCGCGCCACCCAGCTTCCGCACACCGCTGGCACCGACCACGATGACGTCGGCGTCGACCTGGTCGGCGACCTCGGCGATCGCGAAGGCCGGTCCACCGTGGAACGCCGTCGGGGTCTCCATCCGGGTCTTCACCCCCTCGGCCAGCAGCTTCGCCACGGTCTGACCCAGCCGTTCGCGCAGGTCCAGGTCGTCGGCGGTCACCAGGGGCCGGCCGTTCACCGACCGCGCCACGTGCACCACCGTCAGCTCGTGCCCGAGCTCCCGGTTGACCATGGCCCGGGCGATCCCGAAAGCGTAATCAGCACAGGGGGACCCGTCGACCGCCACCAGGACGCGTTCGAACATGACGTTCTCCTCCGGATAAGGGAGCCGGAATTCGGATACCTCTACCGTCCGCCCGTTGCGCGACACAGCACAGGTCCGAAGGTCCCCGCCCGCCGGGCCGACCGAACATTTTCCCGGTGTACGGTCAGGATCCGGGCTGCTGCGCCGCGGGAGCCCACAGCCCGTCGCGCGTGAGCGCAGGAAGTCGGCGAGGGCGGCTGTCTCCAGGCCCGGAGCCTCCCCCACCGTCTGGGGCATGTAGGCCTGCGACGAGTTCGGCTTCTCCCTCTGAGCCACCAAAACTGAACCGGCCAATGGTGGACGTGTCAGACGTCCACCATTGGCCGGTTCAGTTGGTCTCAGAGCGGGGGCGGAGGGGTGTTACCGGTGTTGCGGCGTTCCACCACCTCGGTGTGCGTGGTGTTGCGGCGCTGGTTGTTGAGCACCAGCGACAGGATGATCGCGAGCACTCCCCCGGCGATGAGGATGTAGCCGATCGCCGTCAGGTCGAGGCCGTCCACACGGTCGCTGACACCGAACGACAGGATGCCGCCGATGACCAGGAGTGCGATTCCGCCACCTATGTACATGAAGAGTCTCCCTCAGTGCGGTCCCGCGACGACCTGGGACTCCGTGTCGGATCTGCTCATCACCGGAGGAATCCGGCGTAACGCTCGCGATCAAGTGTTCAGCAACCCCGCAGGCCCGCAACTCGGCAGACGTCGCCGCCCGTTCGTGCTCGTCAGACGCTCGTGTACCCGCCGTCGATGAACCACTCGGCACCGTTGACGAACGCGGCGGTGTCCGAGGCCAGGAGCAGCGCCGCCGACGCGATCTCGTCCGGTTCACCGAGCCGTCCGGCCGGCACCACGTTCTCGAACATCTTGACGAAGGCCTCCTGCTCCCCCTCGGCCGCGACGCCGAGCAGGCCGGGCGTGCGGGTCGGGCCCGGGCTCAGCACATTGACCCGGAAGCCGTTCTCCCGCGCGTTGAGCGTCCAGCTGCGGGCGAAGTTCCGCACCGCTGCCTTGGTCGCGCCGTAGACCTCCATGCCCCGATCGGGCCGCGCGGAGGTGGTCGACCCGATGATGATCACCGAGGCCCCCGGCGACAGCAGCGGCATCGCCTTCTGCACCCCGAACACGACGCCCTTCACGTTCGTGGCGAACATGCTGTCGAACTGCTCCTGCGTGATGTCCCCGAGCACGGCCGGCTCCGCGCCGCCCGCGTTGGCCACCAGCACGTCGATCCGGCCCGCCCGCCGCGTGACGAGCTCGTAGAGGGCATCGAGCTCAGCCAGGTTCCCGACATCGCACCGCACCCCGACCGCCTGCGGCCCGAGCTCCGCGACGGCCGCGTCGATCCGGGCCTGACGGCGGCCGGTGACGAAGACCTGCGCGCCCTCGGTCACGAACCGCCGGGCGATGGCCAGACCGATCCCGCTGGTCCCGCCGGTGACCACAGCCACCTTGCCGTCAAGAAGTCCACTCATCGCGCTACCCACTCATCGTCGCCGGAATCGTTCTGGAATGAAGCGTCCACAACATATGAGCTTATGGACGATGTAGTCAAGAACGCTTAGGATGCGGGAGTGGTGAGACCGAGAGAGTTCGACGAGGAGCGCGTGCTCGACGCCGCGCGCGACCAGTTCTGGGCGACCGGTTTCGCCGGGACCAGCATGGATGCGATCGCGGCGGCCACCGGTCTGGGCAAGGGCAGCCTGTACGGCGCGTTCGGCGGCAAGCGGGAACTCTTCCACCGGGTGTTCGACGACCACTGCACCGCCACGATCGGGTCGGCGACCCGCCAGCTGAGCGGCGAGGACGACGCGCGGGCCTTCGAGCGGCTCACCGGTTATCTGATGAACCACGCGAGCGCCTGCGCCGAGCCCAGCCGTCGCGGTTGCCTGCTGGCCAAGACCACGGCCGAGCTGACCCAGCACGACGAGGTGGTCGCGGCGCGCTCACTGAAGACGTTCGAGAGCGTCCAGCAGATCCTGGCCGCCGACCTCGAGGCCTGTCAGCGCAACGGCGACGTCGACCCGGCCGCCGGCGCGCAGCAACTCGCCGCCCTGCTCCTGACCGTGCACCGCGGCATCGAGGCCCTGGGCAAGGCCGGCACCGACGAGAGCACCCTGCGAGAGATCACGCAGACGGCTCTGGACGGTCTTCCACGCCCGCCCCGGTAGCCCTCCCACTGCCCCATCGGGCAGACCTTGTGTCCAGGCGCACGATAACCGTTGCGCAGCAGACCGTTAAGCCTGGCCCCGATCGAATGAACGGCGCCGGAGGCCGGATACGGTCGGCGGATGGAAATGATCCTCGTCAGCGGATACGGCCTGACCGCGGCCTCATGGGGACCGCTCCTCGCCATCTGGGGCGAGCCCGCCCCCACCGCCGCGGCCGTGGAACTGCCCGGTCACGGAAGCCGGGCGATCCCGGAGAGTGAAGACCCGGCCGACCCGCGGATGTGGGTGGACGGCCTGGAACGCGCGATCGGTGACGCCGCGGAGCCGGTCCTGGTGATCGCGTTCTCGATGGGCGTGGCCGCCCTCGCCCACCGCCTGGCGGCCTCCGGCACCCGGGGCCTTGCCGGGTGCGTACTGCTGGGCGGCGTGCCTGGTCAGGAGGAGTTCTCCCGGGAGTACCAGTCGCTGGCCGCCGGGATCCTCACCGGCCGGGCCGACGCCGACGCGAGCCTCGTGGAGCTGTACGCCACCAGCCCGACCGCGCGGTCCCTCGTGGCGGCCGACCTGGCGCGCCTGGCCCTGCCCGCCCGCCGGGCCGCCGCGGACCTGCCCGTCTCACCGTCGGTGAGCATCAGCGTCCCCACACTCGTGATCTACGGTGCGGACGACGCGGTGACGCGACCACCGGACCGCCAGCGCCTCACCTCCCTGGGGGCTGACGTGGAGCTGGCCATGGTGTCGGGCGCCGGGCACGCGGTGCACCTGGACGCCCCCGACACCGTCGCGAAAACTATTCAGCGCTGGCTCTCTTCGTCCGGACTCGACCGAACGCCGCCACCGCCGGCAGAGTGATCAGGCCCACCGCGCAAACCAGGAGCACGGTCTGCGCACCCCACGGGTCCACGAGCAGCCCACCGGCGGCCACCCCGGCCGGGACGGCCAATAGGGCCACGGCACTGTGCACCCCCAGCACCTGGGCCAGTCCTTCCGGTGGGGCGATGCGCTGGTAGAGCGCGACGGAGGTGGCCTGGTAGGGAGCCCAGCTGACTCCGATCAGCGCAAAACCGATGATGGGCAACGGGGTCGGAGCATCGAGGCCGAGCGGGAGCAGGCACAGGCCGACGACCGCCACGCTGCCGAGCACGGTCGGCCAGAGGCTCCTCAGGTACGGCGTGACGAGGCCGCCCAGCACCGCACCGACGCCGAAGGCCGAGTAGAAGGCCGCCAGCGCGGTGGCCTCGTCCAGCCGGACCGGCAGGGCCACATACACCGGCCCGAACAGGAAGAAGAACAGCGCGCTCAGCGTGATCAGGCCGAGCAGAACCGGGTTGTCCCGCATCAGAGCGAGGCCGGCCGTCCGGCTCTCCGGCCGGACGGGTCTGCGGCCGGAGCGGACCGTCCGCAGGGCCAGCGCCAGCACCCCGAACGACAGGGCGTCGACGGCCAGGGCCCCGGCCGGGTTCCAGAACACCACGATCAGCGCCGCCACCGGTGGCCCACCGATCGTGCCGATCTCCCCCAGCACCGACAGCACCGAGTTCCCGGCCAGATGATGCTTCTGCGGCAGCATCTCGGCGATCATCGTGTAGCGCCCGGCCGATCCCCAGGTGTGCAGAACGGACGAGGCCGCCAGCAACGCGATGTACAGCCAGATCCCGAGAATCCCGGCGGCGTAGGCAATCGGGACGGAGCCGAGGGTGACGAACCGCCAGGTCGCGTCCCAGCGGGCCAGATCCGCACCGCTGAACCGCGACATCTGCCGCCCGAGCAGCAGGGCCCCCACCGCACCGGGCAGCGACGAGACCGTCACGGCCAATCCCACCAGCGCGACCCTGCCGGTGAGCTCCTGCGCCAGCAACACCACCGCGACCGCCGAGATCCCGTCGCCCAGGTAGGAAAATGTCAGACCGGGCAAGATTTTCCGCAGGGTCGGGTGGGTCAGGACAGACCGGTACATGGCAGTCATCGTGCCGCTCCCCAGCGTCCCCACCGGCCTTTTCGGCTCTCGGAAGACAGCATCTGCCATCGGCAGAATTACCCGGGAGCCTCGGTGATCCGGGCGCAGAGGTCAAACACGGCCTGCCGCATCGCCGACCAGGTCATCCCGGCGACGTGCGGGGAGAGGATACAGTAGGGGTTGCCGATCAGCGGCGACTCGCGCTCCGCGCCTTCGGTGCGGAACACGTCCACCGCGGCAACGGAGACCGGAGCGCGGGAATCACGCAGCGCCCGGTCCAGGGCCTTCTCGTCCACCAGCCCTCCCCGGGCCGTGTTCACCAGCACCGAGCCAGGTTTCATCGCGGCCAGGACCTGCTCGTCGATCAGGTTCCGGGTCGATTCGTCGAGCGGGACGTGCAGGGTGACAATGACCGCCCGGAAATCCGCGAGCCCCGGCGCGTACACCATATCTGCCCCGATCTTCCCAAAGCCTTCAGACGGGTGATCGTATCGTCGAGATCGGGGCGCCCGGCGAAGAAGTTGTCGGCCCGCAGGGTCAGGGTGAAGAGGAACGGCAGGTCACGGGCTGCGGCCACGGCCGCCTCGGCCCGTTCGAGGGCTTCGGGCAGAAGGCGGATCGGGTCGTCCGGCCGGCCCGTCGTGTCTTCGATCGAGCACCTGACGGCCCCGACCGCGGCTGCGAGCCGCACCATTTCGGCCACGCTCTCCGGGCTGTCATCGTAACCGCTCTCCAGGTCGGCCGTGACCGGCAGCGAGGTGGCGGTGACGATCGAGGCCAGGTTCTCCAGCACCTGAACGCGTTTCAGATGACCTTGCCCGTCCGGAACACCTTGGGAGAGAGCCAGGCCCCCGCTGGTCGTGGCGAGGGCCCGGAACCCCAGCTGCTCGAGCAGGCGAGCACGGCCGGCGTCCCAGGGATTGGGCATGACGAGGGCACCCGGGCCGTCGTGAAGCTGCGCGAAGGTCTCGCCCAGGGCCTGCTGGTCGTGATTCCCCATGACGCCGACCTTCCCACGGCAATGGTTCGGCCGGCCGCGAATCGTTACGGTCGAGCCATGACCACATCGCTGCGCATACTTGTCTCAGCCGACATGGAGGGCATTTCGGGGATCGTGCACCCGGCCGAGACCCAGCCAGGAGCCCTCGACTACGAGCGGGGCCGGGTTCTCATGACGGCCGAGGTCAATGCGGTGATCGCGGGAATTATGGACGTCGTGCCCGCCGCGGCGGTCACGGTCGCCGATGCGCACGGCACCTTCCGCAACATCCTCCCCGACACCCTCGACCGGAGAGTGTCGCTGGTCCGGGGACGACCTCGTCCTGGAGGCATGATGGCGGGCCTGGACGGGACGACGGACGCGGTGATGTTCGTCGGGTACCACGGCCGGGCCGGTAGCGGACCGGCGGTGCTGGCCCACACGATGAGCCCGATGCTGCTGGACGTCCGGCTGAACGGGCAGCCGGTGGGCGAGATCGGCGCGAACGCCTTCCTGGCCGGGCATCACGGGGCGCCGGTGGTGTTCCTCAGCGGCGACGCCCTGGCCTGCGAAGAGCTGACCGAGCTGGTGCCGGGGGCCGTGACCGTCGCGGTGAAGGAGGCGTTCGGGCAGGCCTCGGCCCGCACCCGGCACCCGGAACTGGCCCGTGAGCAGATCCGGGAGGCAGCGGCCACGGCCGTGCGCCGGATCGACCAGGTGCACCCGGTCGTCGCCGAGGGCCCGGTCGAACTGGAGATGGACCTGTACCGCCCGCACGTGGTCGACCTGGCCTCGCTGATCCCGGGTGTGGTGAGGCGGGACGGAGCCCGCACCATCGCCTTCACGGCCCGGGACACGGCCGAGGCCTACCGGGTGATCGAGCTGGTCACGGCGCTGGGGCAGATCGACGTCGGCTGATCCGGGCTGATCCCGTGACGACCGCCGGGGCCGGCGCATCCCGGAGCCCCGGAACGGCTGGCGCGTGTTGTGTACACCTGGTACATCCGGAACCGGATGTACCAGGTGTACACAACGGTCGGGACTCGTTGGGCGCAGAGGGCCAGGGGAACAGCGCGCGATCCGGAGTCGGGACGGGTCTCAGGCGAGTGAGGCGCCGAACTTCTCGGCCCGCTCCAGTTCCCCGGCGGCCGGTGGGCCCTCGGCGGCCCCGACCAGGAAGCTGTCGCTGGCGGACACCTGGACCAGGTTGCGCTGCAGGCGCTTGACGATCTTCTTCGCGGCCGAGCCGTTGAGGAAGCCGGTCCCGGTCACGCTGTCGAAGGCCGCGGCCCGGCCGTGGTACTCGGGCATCGCGTCGAGCCATTCGGCCACGCCGGTCGGGGCCGGGTCCGCGCCCTGGGTCACCGCCATCCGCCGCGTCGCCGGCCCGGGCAGGCCCCGGCTGTGGGTGGGCGCGCCGACGATCAGCAGGTCGACACCGTCGAGGGCGCCAGGACCGGCCTCGGCCGCCGGGGTCACCGTGACGGTGGCCCCACGCCCGGTCAGGCCGGTGCCGATGGCCTCACCGAACCGCTGGGTGTTGCCGAAGCAGGTCTCGATGACGATCAGGACGTTCAACGTGGCTCCCCAGGGTCGCGGGCACTGTTCCGGCTCCCACCCTCGTCCTGTCCGGACACGTCGGGCAGGTACCAAGGTCCCGGCTCCGGCTGCGGTTCGTCCTGCGCCCACCCACCGGCTTTGGCTCCCGATGTCCGGATTGAGTCTGGCTCCTGACGGTTCACCCGCTCGCGGGGGCCAGGACCGGTCGACAGGTGGGTACCGTCTCTGCTGGAGTCCCACGAGCACCCGTGTGACCTGCACCCTCCAAGGACGGAGTACGACCCCCATGACCACCCGTAAGACAGCGGCGGCGCAAGAGTCCATCGTCGCGGGACGCACAGCGCTGGGCATCGAGTTCGGTTCGACCCGGATCAAGGCCAGCCTGATCGACGACGCGGGCGTCACCCTGGCCACCGGCTCGTCCACCTGGGAGAACCAGCTCGTCGACGGGCTGTGGACGTATGCGCTGGAGGCCGTTCACGAGGGCCTGCAGGCCGCCTACGCGGATCTGCTCTCCGCGGTCGTGACGCGGTACGAGGTGCGGCCGACGACCTACGGCGCCATCGGCGTCTCGGCGATGATGCACGGCTACCTCGCGTTCGGGGAGAACGACGAGCTGCTGGTGCCGTTCCGCACCTGGCGCAACACCAACACCGGCCCGGCCGCCGAGGTGCTCTCCGGGGCGTTCGGGCTGAACATCCCGCTGCGCTGGTCGGTGGCGCACTTCTACCAGGCCGTGCTCGACCACGAGGCCCACGTGTCGCAGACCCGGTCGCTCACGACGCTCGCCGGCTACGTCCACCGGCTCCTGACCGGTCAGCACGTGCTCGGCGTGGGCGACGCGTCCGGCATGTTCCCGATCGACTCCGCGGCCGGCGGTTACGACGCCGCCCTGCTGGAGCGTTTCGACGAGCTGGCCGCCGCCCACGGCCACACCGGCCACCTGGCCGAGCTGCTGCCGACCGTGCTGTCGGCCGGGGCGGACGCCGGAACCCTGACCCCGGAGGGCGCGGCGCTGCTCGACCCCAGCGGCACGCTGCAGCCGGGGATCCTGCTGGGCCCGCCGGAGGGCGACGCCGGCACCGGCATGGTCGCGACCAACTCGGTGCGCCCGCGCACCGGCAACGTCAGCGCCGGCACCAGCATCTTCGCGATGATCGTGCTCGAGAAGCCGCTGCAGAACGCGCACCACGAGATCGACCTGGTCACCACCCCCGATGCCCGCCCGGTCGCGATGGTGCACTGCAACAACGGGTCCAGCGAGCTGGGCGCCTGGGTGTCGCTGTTCACCGAGTTCGCCGCCGCCCTGGGCCACACACCCGACCCGGACGCGGTGTTCCAGGCCGTGCTGGGCCAGGCCCTCGACGCGGACACCGACGCCGACGGCCTGCTCGCCTACAACCTGCTCTCCGGGGAACCGATCGCCGGCACGGACGAGGGCCGCCCGCTGTTCGTGCGCACCCCCGGCTCCCGGCTGACCCTCGCCGGCTTCGGGCGCGCCCAGCTCTACGGCGTCTTCGCGACCCTGAGCCTGGGCATGCGGGTGCTCACCGCCGAGGGCGCGACCGTCGACACGATGTTCGCCCACGGCGGTCTGTTCCGCACCGGCGGCGTCGCCCAGAACGCCCTGGCCGCAGCCGTCGGCTCCCCCGTAGCCGTCGGCGAGGGCGCGGGCGAGGGCGGCTCCTGGGGCATCGCCCTCCTGGCCGCGTACTCCGCCGCGGTGCGCGACGGCTCCGCCCAGAACCTCGGAACCTGGCTGAACGACGTGGTCTTCGCTGCCTCGGAGGCCCAGGTCGTCGTCCCCACCCCCGAGAGCATCGCGGACTACGCCACGTTCCTGGAGCGCTGGAACACCGGCCTCGAGGTCGAGCGGGCCGCGATCAACGCGGTCCACTGACCCACCGAGCATCAGTGCCCTGCCCGGCTCTCCCGCGGGCAGGGCACTTTTCGGTTGACACCAGGACCTGATCCAGGACAGCCGCGTCGCGGCAAGCACACCGGCCGGCCCTCACCAGCCCTCCTGGGAACCAGCCCTGAGAAAGGACCTTCGCCCCTGGGGGGTGTGGTCCCGGGTGTAAGACCATCACGGTGATGGAAAGGCCCGGCCAGACATGCTTCCCCTCCTGGGAACCCGGGTCGCCTCAGCTCTGGAGGAGCTATGAACCGCAGCGTCGTTGACCGGGTGGTTGCCGGTATCGGTCTTGTTCTGGCCGCGGTTCTGCTAGTGGCGACCGGGCTGCTCTTCTACGCCCACAGCTACGTGCACGGACAGGTGCGCGACCAGCTCGTGGAGCAGAAGATCACCTTCCCGGAAGCCGGTAGCGAATCGATCACCTCGCTGCCCAAGGCCGACCAGTCCGAGGTCAGCCAGTATGCCGGCCAGGACCTGACCACCGGCGCCCAGGCCGAGGTCTTCGCCGATCACTACATCAAGGTCCACCTGGGCAAGATCGCCGACGGCCAGACCTATTCCGAGGTCAGCACCAAGGCCCAGGCGAGCCCCGACGACGAGACGCTGGCCGCCCAGGTCAACACCCTCTTCAAGGGCGAGACCCTCCGCGGCCTGCTGCTGAACGCCTACGCCTTCGACACCATGGCCACCATCGCCTTCATCGCGGCCTGGGTCTCGCTGGCCGGTGCACTCGTCCTGGTGGTCCTGTCGGTCCTCGGGTTCCTGCACTCGCGCCGGGTCATCGCCCCGGCCGCCCCCGAGGCGTCCGTCGCGACCGCCTGACGGCGAACCGCACGCACGAACACACGACGGCAGGCCCCACCCCGGGCCTGCCGTTCTCGTTGTGCCTCGGCACCGGCCCGCAACGCTCGTTCTCGGTGCTCGATTCCTGCACCGTTCGGCACCCCGGGGCGGGAGCCGGGAGATGTCAGCCCGGCTGAATCAGCTTCCGGGCCGCCACTCTCAGCGCGTCCCGGTACCGGTCGGCCTCCTCGTCGCTGACCGGTGGGGCCAGGCCGCTGCGGCTCAGGGCCAGGAGCAGGTCCAGGAGTTCCTGGGGCGCGATGGCGGCGCTCACCACGCCCCGGCGCTGGGCATCGCCGACAGCTGCGACCTTGATCCGGGCGGCCTCGACGACCGCCTCGGCCCGCATCCCCTCGGACGAGCGCTCGAGTTCGTCCCACAGCCCCACCCGCTGCGGCTCCGGGTGGGCGCGGTGCCGGTCCCACAGCCGCACGACGTACTCGGGCAGGTCGTCGCCGTCGATGGGGACGGCGTCGACGGTCTGCACCACGATCGCGTCGAAGACGGCGTCGAACAGCTGGCTCTTGCTGCCGAAGTACTTGTAGATCATCGCCTTGTTGCTGCCGGAGGCCTCGGCCACCCGGTCGATCCGCGCGCCGGCGATGCCGTAGGCGGAGAACTCGGCAATGGCGGCGTCGAGGATGCGTCGCCTCGTGCCCGCAGCATCCCTCACCATGCCGTCCAGAGTAGTAGGTAACTAGTTGGTTGCCAACGGGGTCGCCTCGTCCTATGGTTTACAACTAGTTGGTTACATAGCTCGCCGAGAGACGGAAGAAGAACCATGAGCCGCACCGTCAACGCCTACGCCGCCCTCACCTCCGGCGCTCCCCTCGAACCCTGGACCTACGAACAGCGCACGCCCCGCGAGCACGACGTGGTGTTCGACGTGCAGTTCTGCGGGATCTGCCACACGGACATCCACATGATCGGCCCCTGGGGCCAGTCCTTCCCGATGGTCCCCGGACACGAGATGGTGGGCCGGGTGACGCAGGTGGGCTCCGGCGTCCACTCATTGGCAGTCGGTGACCTCGTGGCCGTCGGCCCCGTCGTCGACTCCTGCCGGACCTGCGAACCCTGCCTCGCCGGGCTGGAGACCTACTGCCTCGAGGGCGCCACCGGCGCCTACGGTGTGCCCGACCGGGTCGACGGCTCTCCCACGCGGGGCGGTTTCGCCGATTCCGTGGTCTGCGACGAACGTTTCGTGCACCGGGTGCCGGACGGGCTGGACCCGGCCGCGGCCGCTCCCCTGCTGTGCGCGGGCATCACCACGTACTCACCACTGCGCCACTGGAACATCGGGCCGGGCTCCACCGTCGGGGTGATCGGGATCGGCGGGCTGGGGCATCTGGGCATCAAGTTCGCCCGCGCGATGGGCGCCGAGGTGGTGGCCTTCACCACCTCGCAGTCCAAGGCCGACGCCGCGCTGGCCCTCGGCGCCCACGAGGTGGTGATGTCCCGCTCCGAGACCCAGATGGCCGCCCAGGCCAACCGTTTCGACTTCCTGCTGGACACCGTCTCGGCGACCTACCCGATGACGCCGTTCGTACAGGCCCTGAAGATGAACGGCACCCTGTGCTCGCTGGGCCTGCCCAGCAGCTTCGACGTGGCCCCGTTCGCCCTGGCGATGCGCCGCTCGATCGCCGGGTCGGGCGCCGGTGGCACCGTCGAGACCCGCGAGATGCTGCAGTTCTGCGTCGACCACCAGATCACCGCCGACGTGGAGATGGTGGCCCCGTCACAGATCAACTCCGCACTGGAGCGGCTTGACCGGGGCGACGTCGCGTTCCGGTTCGTCGTGGACATGGCCCGGTAAACCACCGGTCAGGAGTGCACCTTGATCCGGATAACCTTCGACAGGCCGGTTTTCGAGATGCTGTCGCCCGGCACCCGCACCCGGATCAAGTAGGTTCCGGTGCCGGTCGCGGCCACCGCCTGGGTGTAGCAGCCGGTGGTGCCGGTCGCGGTGTTGGCGATCCGTGACCACTTCTTGTTCTTGATCCAGCGGTACTCGACCGCGACGGCCCGCCCGGCCCGGCGCTTGGCGCCCACGGTGACGCAGCCCCGCACATTGGTGCCCTGCTCGACCTTCGGGGTGCTGTCCCCGATCGTGATCGTGGCCTTCGTGGTCATCCGCCGGGTCTTGAAGGTCAGGTTGATCTCATCAGCGGCAACCGGTTCCTGGTTCACGTCGTTCACCTGCAGCGTGCCGGTCACGTGGAACGTGCCGGGCTTGTCGGCCTGGCACCACTGCACCGTGTCGCTGCCCTTCCCCGGGCCGGTACCGCTCGCGGCAATGCTGCCGCCGACGTCGGACTTCAGGGCGAGCTTCCAGGACGATTCGGCCGGCAGGGCGCTCAGGTCCCAGGAGACAGGCACTTTGGTGCACCTGGCGGTCGTCGTCACGACGCTGGGCACCGAGATCCGGCCCCCGGTCACGTCACCGGCATCGGCCTGCGCCGGCGACGCCGCGATCGCCGACAGCACGAGAACCGCGGGCGCGAGGGACGTGATCAGGCGAAGACGCATGAGGCGGATCATGGCCGAGAGACCACCGCCAGGGAACGAGACCGTTGGGTAGTCAACCGATCAGAGCGGCCAGAACCCCAGATGGTGGACGCGGTTGCTCACCTTCACAGGCCTTTCTCCCGTTCGCGACCGGTAACCATAAAGGAACCGCCGGGTACCTCGTCCTCAATTCCCCGACAGCACCAGCGACACGTTCTGCCCACCGAAGCCGAAGGAGTTGCTGAGCACTGCCCGCTGGGCGATCTCGCGGCGCCGGGTGACCACGTCCAGGCCGATCTCGGGGTCGACGCCGGCTGCGGACAGGTTGCGGGTGGGCGGGAGGACGCCGTGCTCGATGCTGAGCAGGGCGATGATCGCCTCGACCGCCCCGGCCCCGCCGAACAGGTGCCCGAGCGCGGCCTTGGGCGCGGTGACGGTGGCCCGCCCGAAGACCTCGCGGATGGCCAGGGCCTCGGCGATGTCCCCGACCGGGGTTCCGGTGGCGTGCGCGTTGACATGCCCGATCTCCGAGGGGTCGAGCCCGGCCTGGGACAGGGCCTTCCGCATCGCCGCGACCTGACCCGAGCCGTCGGGGGCCGGGGCGGTCATGTGGTGGGCGTCCGAGGCGACCCCCGCCCCGGCGAGCACGCCCCGGATCCGGGCGCCTCGTCCTCTCGCGTGGTCAGCGCTCTCCAGCACCACGCAGCCGGCCCCCTCGGCCAGCACGAAACCGTCGCGATCGGCGGCGAACGGCCGGGACGCGTCCGCCGGATCCCCGGCGTACTGCGAAAGACCGCGGGTCTGGCGGAATCCCGCCACCGTGATCGGCGCGACGGCGGCGTCGGTGCCCCCGGCGACGACGATGTCCACCTCCCCGGCCCGGATCAGCCGGGCCCCCAGCGCCAGCGCCTCCGCCCCCGAGGCACAGGCCGAGACCGGCGTGTAGACACCCGCCCGCGCGCCGAACTCGATACTGACCGCGGCCGATGCGGCGTTGGGCATGAGCAGGGGCACCGTGCGGGGCGAAACCCGTCGCACCCCAGCGTTCTCGAGCTTGTCGTCTTCCCGCAGCAGGCTCGCCATCCCCCCGATCCCGGTACCGACGCAGGTGGCGAACCGGTGCGGGTCGACGTCCGGGGCCCCGGCGTCGTGCCAGGCCTCCCGGGCCGCGACCAGGGCGGCCTGCTGCGACCGGTCGAGCGTTCTGGCCCTCACCGCCGGCAGCAGATCGGCCGGGTCGACGGCCATCAGCCCCGCGGTGAAGTCCCCGACGTGCTCAAGACGGCCGGTCACGATGCCCGACCGCCCCGCCAGCAACGCCTCCCAGGTCGAGGCCGCGTCTCCTCCCAAGGGGGTGATCGCTCCGATACCCGTCACCACGACCTGCGATGCCACGATTCCCACTCCTTGTATGTCATACAAATTGAAGCCCGAGTTGTATCACATACAATTCAGCTCATGGCGGCGAGAAGAGGCACGACCACGCGTCACCGGATCATGACCGTCACCGCGGAGCTGTGCCTCCAGCGGCGGGGGGCCGACCTGAGCGTGGCCGAGATCGCCAGGGCCGCGGGGGTCTACCCGAACCAGATCACGCACCACTTCGGGTCGAAGGACTCCCTGATGGTGCACGCGGCCTTCCTCGGCCTGCTGCACGACGCCAAGCGCGTCGAGAAGGTCGGCCGGCGGGCGGGCGACGCGGAAGCCTTCCGCCGCAACACGGCCCGGGCGGTGCTGGCCATGCCGTCGCTGCCGGCGGTCTCCCGGGCCCTGGCCGCGGCGATCGCCCGCCCGGAGCTGTCGCAGGTCGTCGACACGCACCTCCAGCTGCTGTTCCGCCAGTCCGAGCGGTATCTCCAGGCGATCACCACGGCCCGGGGCTGGAGTGCGGAACGCGCTCTGGCACTGGAGGTCCGGACCTTCTGGAGTACCGCCCTGGGGGCCACTCTGCTGTCCCGGGCGGGCGTGAGCGGCACGACGACCGACCTGGACCTGGCGAGTGCCCTCACCGTGCACGAGCCCATATCACCGATCTGACGCCCACCTAAGGTCCGAACCGGTACAAACGGGACTTCACGTCGAGAGACGTTTCGGAGCAACAGTTCTGGCGGTCACACGCCTACCGCGAACGTCACTCCCGAGAGAGGTTCCCGTTGACAATCCTTCAGCGTGGGCGAAAAAGTTTCCTGATCGGGCTGGCCGCACTGCTCGCGGCCCTGGCCGGGGTGTCGGCGGTGGTGGCCCTGCCGGCCCGCGCCGTGACCGGTTCGAGCATCACCGGCGTGGCCTCCGGGCGGTGCCTCGACGTCATCGGCGAGGCCACGGCCTCCGGCACCGGCGTCAACATCTACGACTGCCAGGGAAAAGCGAACCAGGCCTGGACCTTCACCGATGCCGGTGAGCTGCGGGTCTACGACTCCCCGATGTGCCTGGACGTCGCCGCGCAGAGCACGACGGCCGGTGCGAAGGTGCAGATCTACACCTGCAACGGCGGCGCGAACCAGCGGTGGAAGATCCGCTCCGACGGCTCGATCACCGGCGTGCAGTCGGGACTCTGCCTGGATGTCGCCGGGGCCGCGGTCGCCAACAGCACCCTGGTCGATCTGTGGACCTGTAACGGCGGCGCGAACCAGCAGTGGACGACGTCGCTGGGTGCCGCTGACACCGAACCACCGAGCGTGCCCGGCAACGCCCGGGTCAGCGATCTGCTCTGCGACTCGGTCACGTTCGCCTGGACCGCGGCGAACGACAACGTCGCGGTGGCCTTCTACGACATCTACCACGACGGTCAGCTGATGACGTCGGTCGGCGGGACGACGCTGTCCACCAGTCTGACCGTGGTCGGCGGCACCACCTGGGGGCTGTACGTCAACGCCCGCGACGCCGCCGGCAACGTGTCCCAGGCCAGCAGCACCGTGTCGATCAGCCCACCGCCCTGCCAGGTCGACACCGAAAAGCCGACCGTCCCGACCGGGCTGACCAGTGCGTCCTCCGGCACCTCGGTGACGCTGAAATGGACTGCGGCCAAGGACAACCAGGGGGTGCGGGCCTACGACATCCACCGCAGCGGCACCCTGGCGGGCACCGTGACCGGCACCGGGACGGTTCCGCCGGCCACCTCGTTCATCGACAGCGGGCTGGCCCCGAACACCACGTACAGCTACACCGTGACGGCCCGCGACGGGCAGCAGAACGTCTCGGACCCCAGCGGCGCGGTCTCGGTCACCACCGGCGCGACCTGTAGCAACCCGGTCTGCGCGGTCACCCAGGTGACCACCGACACCGACATCCCGTGGGGCCTGGTCACCCTGCCCGACGGCACGATCCTCTACAACCGCCGCGACGCCCACGACATCGTCCGGCTCGACCCCAACACCGGCACGAAGACCACGGTGGGTACCGTGCCGAACGTGGAGAGCACCGACGGCGAGGGCGGCCTGATGGGCCTGGCCGTCTCACCGAGCTACGCCACCGACCACTGGCTCTACATCATGCACACCTCCCCGACCGACAACCGGATCGTCCGGATCAAACTGACCGACGGCAAGCTCGACACCGGTTCCGAGCAGGTCCTGCTCAGCGGCATCCTGCGTAACAAGTTCCACGACGGCGGGCGGCTGCGGTTCGGCCCGGACGGCAAGCTCTACGCCAGCACCGGTGACGCCCAGAACGGCGACAACGCGCAGAACACGGCCAGCCTGAACGGAAAGGTCCTACGCCTCAACGAAGACGGCAGTGTGCCCAGCGACAACCCGTTCGGCAACTACGTCTGGAGCTACGGGCACCGCAACCCGCAGGGGCTGGCCTTCGACTCCCAGGGGCGGCTCTGGGAGCAGGAGTTCGGTAACTCGATCATGGACGAGACCAACCTGATCACCAAGGGCGGCAACTACGGCTGGCCGGCCTGCGAGGGCACCAGTGGCACCTGCGGCACGGCCGGGTACATCGCCCCGAAGCGCACGTACTCCACCGCCGACGGGTCGTGCTCCGGGATCACGGTGGTGCGCGACGTGCTGTACGTGGCCTGCGCCCGTGGCACCCGCCTGTACCGCGAGGTCATCAGCGGCAGCGAACTGACCGGCGTACAGATCTATTTCAACGGCACCTACGGGCGGCTGCGCACGGTCGAACCGGCGCCGGACGGTGGCATCTGGCTCACCACCACCAACAACGGCGACAAGGACAGCATCGCGAACAACAGTGACGAGAGGATCTATCACATCGCTCTGGGCAGCTGACGGAGCTGAACGCCCGAAAGCCCCCGGGAACGCCCGTCCCCGGGGGCTTTCGCCGCCTCAGCGCGCGCCGAAAGCGTCCTCCCCGGTGAGTTCGGCCGACAGCGTCCACAGCCGGGCGGCCTGCCCGGGATCGATCGCGAGCGCCGCGACCCCACCCACCGACATGTCGAGAAGGTCTGCCGCGTCGGTGATCCCGGCGACGTCGACGTCTTCGAGGTAGACCCCGCCGAGATTCTTCAGCTGCGGCGACGTAGCCGCCCACACCGAGGTCGCCGCCCCCTGCTCCGGCGTCTTCATGCTGTCGGGGTGCGGGAACGAGCCGTCCTCGTTCGCCCAGCCCATGGCCACCATCTCGGCCAGCGGCAGATGCCGCTGCAACCGGGTGTCGATCGTGCCCGGGTGCACCGAGAAGGCCCGCACACCCGCGTCCGCACCGAGGGCGTCCAGCTGCACCGCGAACAGCACGTTGGCGGTCTTGGCCTGGGCGTACGCGGCCCACTTGTCGTACTCACCCGCCCGGAACTGCGGGTCGTCCCAGCGCAGGCCACCGAACCGGTGGGCCCGGGAGGAGACAGAGACCACCCGGGCCCCACCCGCGTCCTCCAGCACCGGCCGGAGCCGGTTGACCAGGGCGAAGTGCCCGAGGTGGTTGGTGGCGAACTGTGACTCCCAGCCCGGGCCGACGCGCTCCAGGGGCGGCGCCATGATCCCGGCCGATCCGATCAGGAGGTCCAGGCCACGCCCGGAGGCCAGGAACCGGTCGGCGAAATCGGCCACACTCGTCAGGTCGGCCAGATCCAGCTCGTCCACCTCGACCCCGTCGATCCCGGCGAGCGCGGTGCGCGCACTGTCGGGCCTGCGGGCCGGCACCACGACGTGCGCGCCGGCGGCGGCGAGCGCCCGGGTCGTCGCCAGCCCGATCCCGGAGTAGCCCCCGGTGACGATCGCCACGGAGCCGGACAGGTCGACCCCGTCGAGCACCTGGTCCGTGGTGCTGCTCGCGCCGAACCCGGAGTGGAGCTTGGTCTGTGATGCGCTCACGGCATCTCCTCGTGAAATGTCCCGTCGACGGGCCGAACATCCGATGGTGGACGTCGGTCCCGGGTCCCGGAGGGGCCCTCACCAGCCAAGCGGGGCCGGGTCGGGCGCGACAGATTCTGCGACAGGGGTACTGCGGGTGACTGTCTGGACGGGAGCCGGCCGACGTATCGTCCCGTCATGGGAAGCGGTCCACGGGCTCAGGCGCAGATGCGCCGCCAGGTGCGGGAGTTCCTCTCGACCCGGCGTGATCGGCTCACCCCGGAGCAGGCGGGCCTGCCCGCCGTGAGCGGCCACCGGCGGGTGAAGGGCCTGCGCCGTGAGGAGGTCGCGGCCCTGGCCGGGATCAGCGTCGAGTACTACATCCGGCTCGAGCGCGGCGATGCCACCCACGTGTCGCAGAGCGTGCTGGAGGGCATCAGCCGGGCCCTGCGGCTCAGCGGTGCCGAGTACGCTCATCTGCTGGATCTGCTGCGGGCCGGGACCATCGCGTGTGCCCCGGTCACCGTCCCGCTCCGGCTCCGGCCGCCGGTGCAGCGCATCCTCGACTCGATGACCACCACCGCGGCGCTGGTGCACAACGGGTATCTCGACGTGATCGGCACCAATGCCCTGGGCCGGGCCCTGCTGCAGCCGCCGGCCCCCGGGGGCGACCGGCTCAACCTGGCCCGGTCCGTCTTCCTCGACCCGGCGGCCCGCACCTTCTGGCCGGACTGGGACGCTGTGGCCGACGACGTCACGGGCCGGCTCCTGGCCGGGTCCGGGCAGCAGCCCTGCGACCGGGTGCTGACCGGCCTGGTCGACGAGATCTCCGCCGGCAGCCAGGAGTTCCGCACCCGCTGGGCCCGCCACGACGTGTCGTTCCGCACCAGCGGGCGGCAGCGTCTGCATCACCCCGTGGTGGGTGAGCTGGACCTGCCCTTCGAGAGCACGGCCCTGACCGCCGATCCGGGCCTGACCCTGCTGATGTACACCGCCGAGCCCGGCACCCCTTCCGAGGACGCCCTGAGGCTCCTGTCGAGCTGGACGGCCGTCCTGCGCTGAGCGGGTCAGCGCACCAGCAGGGGCCGCATCATGTCGTGGTCCTCGTGGTGCAGTTCGTGGCAGTGCCAGACGTAGTTGCCCACCCGGTCGAACGTGGCGATGATGCGCGTGACCTCGCCGGGGTAGCAGACCGCGGTGTCCTTGGGGCCGCGCTCGTACGTCTCGGGCTTGCGGCGGGTGCCGCGGCCGGTGACGTCGACCATGGCCCCGGTGCCGCCGTCGGACATCGGCATGGACATCGTGGTGAACGTGAACGGGGCCCGGTCGAGGATCTGGAAATGCACCAGGTGCAGATGGATCGGGTGCGCGACCAGGCTGGTGTTGTAGATCTCCCACACCTCGGTGCGGCCCTTCGGCACGATCTCGGTGGCCTTGTCCATCCATTCCAGGGTGCCGGCCTCGAGGGTGCCGAGCATCTCCATGTCCCGGCCCTGCCCGTCGGAGCCCCGGTTGATGATGAGCCGGCGGGTGAAGGTGGACTTCGGGAAGGTCAGGGTGCGGCCCAGCGTGGTGCCCGCCTTCACCGTCGCCTCAGCGACTTTCGAGCGTTTGGCCGACACCCGGAAGCGCATGATCGAGGCCGTGGACGCGGTGTCGGCGGGGTTCCCGTCGCCGAACGACGTACCCGTCGGGCGGTTGGTGACGGTACCGGCGGCGTTGGTGAAACCCATGAGGGAACCGTCGATCCCGGCGTTGCGCAGGGTCATCGTGGTGCCCAGCTTGAGTTTCGAGAAGTCGATCACCACGTCGTACCGCTCCCCCGGGGCCAGCAGCAGGCTGGTGGTGGCGACGGCTGAGCGCAGCAGGCCCTGGTCGTTGCCGACGACCAGGAAGGAGGCGCCGCCGGTGAGGCGCAGCACGTACATCCGCGAGTCGGAGCCGTTGACGAGGCGGAAGCGGTACTTGCGCTGCTGCACGTCGAGCACCGGCCAGGGCACGCCGTTGACGGTGATGAAGTCGAAGAAGACGGACGCCTTGATGCCCCCGCTGGAGGGCGGGTCGGTCTCCATGAACAGCTGGCCGTCGTCCGTGAACGCCCGGTCCTGGATGACGATCTCGCGCTCGTACGCGGTCGCGGGCAGCACGTGCCGGGTGATCAGGGAGTTCTCGGTCGTGTCGCGCAGCAGGTAGAGGCCGGCCATCCCGGCGTAGACGTTCAGCCGGGTGATGCCGTGCGTGTGGTCGTGATACCAGAGGGTGCCGCCGGCCCGGCCGGAGTTGTCGTAGGTGTAGACGGCCTTCTTCCAGGTCTTGCCGCGGCGCCCGCTCTGCGTGGTCCAGGCCTCGGGGTGGCCGTCGCTCTGCCACTCGGTGTGCCCGCCGTGCAGGTGCGTCACCGTCGGCTTCTGCCCGGCCGGCAGGGCCAGCGTGGTCGCGTCGAGCAGGCTGGCGTCGACCGGCAGCAGGTGGCCGCCGGTCTGGCTGATCTTGCGGGTGCCGACCGGCAGCTTGTTGCGCCAGGTGACCTTGATCGACCGCCCGGCCTGGGTCTCGATCGTCGCCCCGGGCCAGGACGCCTGGCCCCCGGAGACCCGGTAGCCGTAGAGCTTGGTGGTGGGGAACCCGGTGAGCACCTGCTGGCGGAACTGCACGATGTCCACCGTGAGCTTCGACCCGGCCTTCGTCAGCTTGACGCGCGGCGGGCGGGGCAGGGCGCGGCGGAACTTGGACGCGTAGGACGCGCCCGAGATGCGGGTGGCCGCGGCGGCCCGGAGCGCCGGAGCGGCCGGAGCCGCTGTGCCCGACTCGACCCCGACCAGGGGCACCAGGCCGAGAGCGGCCGCGAGACGAAGAAACTGACGCCGTTCAACCTTCAACGGGCTCACCCCCGAGGATGTAGAACGCGCTGGACGGGCCGCAGTATGGACGAATCATTCCTCCTGCGTCAATCAGCTCCCACCCCCGCACGTCCCGGGGTGACCGCGAGGTTACGGTGAGCGTCGATCCGGCTCCCCCGCTGCCCCGGAACCGGTGCGTTCGTCGTCCTTTGCCGACGTCTTTGTTTGGTTCCTACAAAGCCCGGCCCCAGCTCCACGCGATGCCCCACATGGCGCAAGTACCCCCCGACGCAGCAAGGTGGAGGCTGGGGCACGATCCGGACCACGGCCGAGCCCCTTCGTTTTGCTTCTGGGAGGCTCAGCCGGTGTTCACTCGTGTCGCCATCGTCAACCGCGGAGAGGCCGCTATGCGGCTCATCCACGCCGTTCGTGATCTCGCTGCGGAGACCGGCGAGCGCCTCGAGACGGTCGCGCTGTACACCGACGCCGACCGGAACTCCACGTTCGTGCGGGAGGCCGACATCGCCTACCCGCTCGGCCCGGCCGCCGCGCGTCCGTACCTGAACCTCGCGGTGCTGGAGAAGGCCCTGACCGAGACGAAGGCGGACGCCGCCTGGGTCGGCTGGGGCTTCGTGGCCGAGGACCCGGCCTTCGCCGAGCTGTGCGACCGCATCGGGGTCACCTTCGTCGGCCCGAGCGCCGAGGCCATGCGCCGGCTCGGCGACAAGATCGGCTCCAAGCTGATCGCCGAGGAGGTCGGCGTGCCGGTGGCTCCCTGGAGCCGCGGCCCGCTGGAGTCGCTGGACCACGCGCTGACCCGGGCGAACGAGATCGGCTACCCGCTGATGCTGAAGGCGACCGCCGGGGGTGGCGGTCGCGGTATCCGCAAGGTGGCCACCGACGCCGACCTGACCGAGGCCTACCAGCGCACCAGTGACGAGGCCCTGCGGGCGTTCGGTTCCGGCGTGCTGTTCCTGGAGAGCCTGGTCAGTGGGGCCCGGCACGTCGAGGTGCAGGTCATCGCCGACGGCCAGGGCACCGCGTGGGCCCTGGGTGTGCGCGACTGCTCGGTGCAGCGGCGCAATCAGAAGGTCATCGAGGAGTCGGCCTCGGCCGTGCTCTCGGACGAGCAGACGGCCGACCTGAAGGCGTCCGCCGAGCGCCTGGCCGTGGCCGTCGGCTACCGCGGCGCCTGCACGGTCGAGTTCCTCTACCGCCCCGAGGACAAGCTGTTCGCCTTCCTCGAGGTGAACACCCGCCTCCAGGTCGAGCACCCGATCACCGAGATCACCACCGGCACCGACCTGGTGCGCCTGCAGCTGCACGTGGCCGAGGGCGGGAAGCTCGAGGGCACCGCCCCGGCCGAGATCGGTCACGCGGTCGAGGCACGGCTCAACGCCGAGGACCCCGACCGCGACTTCGCGCCGTCCCCCGGCCGCATCAGCCGTCTGCTGCTGCCCGCCGGCCCCGGTATCCGGGTGGACACGGGGGTCAGCGAGGGCGACACCATCCCCGCCGACTTCGACTCGATGATCGCGAAGATCATCGCCCACGGCCGTAACCGCGACCAGGCCCTGGCGCGCCTGCGCCGGGCGATGGCCGAGACCGTCGTGGTGATCGAGGGCGGCTCCACCAACAAGAGTTTCGTGATCGACCTGCTCGAGGCGCCCGAGGTGATCGACGCCTCCGCCGACACCGGCTGGATCGACCGGGTGCGCGAGCAGGGCCGTCTGATCACCCACCGGCACTCCGCGGTGGCCCTGGCCGCCGCCGCGATCGAGGCCTACCAGGACGAGGAGGAGGTCAGTCAGCAGCGTCTGCTGACCTCCGCCCACGGTGGCCGGCCGCAGGTGCAGCACGACAGCAGCCGTCCGCTGGACCTGAAGCTGCGCGGCGTGGCCTACCGGGTCAGCGTGGCCCGCACCGGCGCCTCCCGCTTCCGCGTGGGCATCTCCAGCGGCAGCAGCCATGATGTGGTGCACCCCGCCGACGTCGAGGTGGAGCGGTTCGACGAGCACAGCGGCCGGATCACCGTGAACGGTGAGCGGTTCCGGCTGGTCACCGCCACACACGGGCCGATCCACCTGGTCGAGGTGGACGGGGTGGCCCACCGGGTCAGCCTGGACGAGGGTGGCGTCGTGCGCTCCCCCGCCCCCGCCCTGGTGGTCGCCACACCGGTCGCGGTCGGCGACGAGATCGACGCCGGCGCGCCGATTCTCGTGCTGGAGAGCATGAAGATGGAGACGGTGCTGCGCGCACCGTTCCGGGCCCGGGTGCGCGAGTGCCCGGTGTCGGTGGGCAGCCAGGTCGAGACCGGCGCCCCGCTGATGCGCCTGGAGCCGCTGGCCGACCAGTCGCAGGTCGAGGCGGCACCCGTCGCCGCGGCTGAGATCGACCTGCCCGCCGAGCCGTCCGACACGTCCGCGGAACTGCGCGTGACCCGCGGCCTGCAAGACCTGCGCGCCCTGCTGCTGGGCTTCGACGTCTCCCCGAACGACGTGCTGGCCGACTACCTGGCCGCGCGCTCGGAGGTGGCCGGGCCGCCACTGCCGGGTGAGGTCGACCTGCTGACGGTGTTCGCCGACCTGTCCGAGCTGAACCGCAACCGGCCCCGGGCCGGGCTGGAGATCGAGCCGGGCAACCCGGTGCACAGCCCGCGCGAGTACTTCCACACCTACCTGCAGAGCCTGGACGTGGAGCGTTCCGGGGTGAGCCCGGTGTTCCAGACCCGCCTGACCCAGGTGCTGGGTTACTACGGCGTGACCGAGCTGGACCGCACGCCGCAGCTCGAGGCCGCGGTCTTCCGGATCTTCCTGGCCCAGCAGCGCATGACCCAGGCCAGCTCGATCGTGTCGCAGCTGCTGCGTCAGTGGCTGGTCGGTCAGGCCCCGCAGAACGGTCTGGGCGAGCGCGCCGGTACCGCCCTGCGGCACCTGGTGGAGGCCACCCAGGTGCGCTTCCCGGTGGTGTCGGACCTGGCCCGGGCCGTGGTGTTCCGCTGGTTCACCCAGCCCACACTGCGCCGGAACCGGGCCACCGTGTACGCCGCGGTGAGCGAGGACCTGCGCTACCTCGACCGGATGCCCGACGCCCCCGACCGCCCCGAGCGCATCCAGGCGATGGTGGCCGGGCCGGAGCCGCTGGTGCGTCTGGTGGGCCAGCGCATCGGCCGGCCCGACGTCGACCACACCGCCCTGCTCGAGGTCCTGACCCGCCGCTACTACGGCAGCCGGGGCCTGGTCGGCGCGATTGGCACGCGCGAGGCCGCAGGCTTCCGCTTCGTCACCGCCGAGCACACCAGCCCGGAGCGTCACACCCGGGTCGTCACCACGGCGATCGACTTCGAGCAGTTGCCCGACGCCCTGAGCGGGGTGGCGCAGCTCGCCGCCGACGTCGCCGAGCGCGGCCTGGTCGCCGACCTGTACGTGGCCTGGGACGACCAGCCCGACACCGACGCGATCGCCGCCCGCCTGGCGGAACTGCTCTCCGGGCAGAACCTTCCCGCCGCCGTGCGCCGGATCACGGTGACCGTGGCCGGGACCCGGGGCGCGGTCATGCACAACCACTTCACCTTCCGCCCCGGTCAGGGCAGCCTGACCGAGGACCGGCTGATCCGCGGTCTGCACCCGCAGATCGCCCAGCGCCTGCAGTTGCAGCGCCTGCGCGAATTCGACCTGACCCGGCTGCCGTCGACCGACGAAGAGGTTTACCTCTTCAAGGCGGTGGCGCGCAGCAACCCGGCCGACGAGCGGCTCTTCGTCATGGGCCAGGTGCGCGACCTGACGCCGCAGCGCGAGCCCGACGGCACGCTGATCGCACTGCCCAGCGTGGAGAACGCGATCATCAACGGGGTCGACGCGATCCGCGCCGTGCAGGCCGCCTCGCCGCAGAACCGGCGCCTGGCCACCAACCGGATCATGATGTATGTCTGGCCGATCACCGACCTGACGAACGCCGAGTTCGGCACACTGGTGCACCGGATCCTGCCCGCCGTGGTGGGCGCCGGCCTGGAAGAGGTGCAGTTCGTCGCCCGCCGCCGCAACGAGGCCGGCGAGATCGTCGACTTCTCCGTGCGTATCCAGCCCGCACCGGGCCGGGGCGCGCGCCTGGAGGTCGGCGAGCCGACCTCCGAGCCGGTGCAGCCGCTGGACGACTACCGGCAGAAGGTGCTGCGGGCAGCCGGGCGCGGCAACGTGTACCCGTACGAGCTGACCGGGCTGCTGTCCGGCACCGGCGGCAGGTTCACCGAGTACGACATCGTCGACGGCTCTTTCGCCGAGGTCACCCGCGCCCCCGGCGGTAACACGGCCGCGATCGTGGCCGGGGTGGTCACCACGCCCACGGCCCGGCACCCGGAGGGCCTGACCCGCGTGGTGCTGCTGGGCGACCCGACCAAGGCGCTGGGCTCACTGGCGGAACCCGAGTGCGCCCGGGTCATCGCGGCGATCGACCTGGCCGAGCGGATGCGGGTGCCGCTGGAGTGGTACGCCCTCTCGGCCGGCGCCAAGATCTCGATGAGCTCGGGTACCGAGAACATGGACTGGGTGGCCGCCGCGCTCAAGCGCATCGTGCTCTTCACCCAGGCCGGTGGCGAGATCAACATCGTGGTGGCGGGGATCAACGTCGGCGCCCAGCCGTACTGGAACGCCGAGGCCACGATGCTCATGCACACCAAGGGCATCCTGGTGATGACGCCGGACTCGGCCATGGTGCTGACCGGCAAGCAGTCCCTGGACTTCTCCGGCGGTGTCTCCGCCGAGGACAACTTCGGGATCGGCGGCTACGACCGGGTGATGGGCCCCAACGGCCAGGCGCAGTACTGGGCGCCTGACCTGACCGGGGCCCGCGACATCCTGATGGCGCACTACGACCACGCGTACATCGTTCCGGGAGAGAGCGTTCCGCGCAGCGCGCCGACGACCGACCCGGTCGACCGCGACATCCGCGACTACCCGCACCCCTCGGGCGAGGAGTTCACCACGGTCGGTGAGGTCTTCTCGGCCGAGCACAACCCGGACCGCAAGAAGCCGTTCGACATCCGCACCGTGATGCGCGCGCTGTCCGACCAGGACCACCAGGTGCTGGAGCGCTGGGCCGGCATGGCCGACTCCGACACCTCGGTGGTGCAGGACGCGCACATCGGCGGCCACCCGGTCACCCTGATCGGTATCGAGTCGAGAGCTGTTCCGCGGCGCGGCTTCCCGCCCACCGACGGCCCGGACACCTACACCGCGGGCACGCTGTTCCCGAAGTCGTCCAAGAAGACGGCCCGAGCCATCAACGCGGCCTCCGGCAACCGGCCCCTGGTGGTGCTGGCGAACCTGTCCGGGTTCGACGGTTCCCCCGAGTCGATGCGGCACCTCCAGCTCGAGTACGGCGCCGAGATCGGCCGGGCCATCGTCAACTTCGACGGCCCGATCGTGTTCACCGTGATCTCCCGTTACCACGGTGGTGCTTTCGTGGTGTTCTCGAAGGCCCTCAACCCGAACATGACGGTGCTGGCCCTGGAGGGCTCGTTCGCGTCGGTGCTGGGTGGCGCTCCCGCCGCGGCGGTCGTGTTCGCCGGCGAGGTCAACAAGAGGACGACGAACGACCCCCGGGTGAGCGACCTCCAGTCCCAGGTGCTGTCGGTCGGCGGCGCCGAGCGCGCCGCGCTGAACACCAAGCTCGCCGAGGTCCAGGGCGCCGTGCGCGCCGAGAAGCTGGGCGAGGTGGCCGCCGAGTTCGACCAGGTGCACAGCATCCGCCGGGCGGTCGAGGTCGGGTCGGTGGACGCGATCATCAGCGCCCAGGAGATGCGGCCTCGGATCATCGAGGCGATCGCGGCAGGGCTCGCGAAGCGCTAGAACCTGTTCGTGATCATGCGAAGGTTCCCCGGGGAGCCTTCGCATGATCACGGCTAGCCCGGGGTTCAGATACCCAGAGTGGCGACGGGTGCGGCAAACGCACCTCCGCCCTTGACCGCGGTCACGTCCGGCCCGCAGGGTCTTGAGTGATGTACACCTTGTCCTCACCCACCGTGCTCGCTTCCGACGCAGCCACGCACCCGGCCGCCGCCCCGGTCCTGCGGGCGCTCAGCAGCGCGTTCCGGATCACCCAGGACGGCGCCACGGCCCTGGGCCGGGCCTGGCTCGCCCGTGACCAGGAGGCCACCGGCATCGCCGGGGGCCTGGTCCAGCTGCTCGACCTGAACTCCCCCACGATGCCCGAGACGCTGCGCATCGCCGGCTCGGCCCTGAAGGGCGGGGCCGCCGTCGGTGCGGACGCCATCGCCTCGGGCCGGTTCGGCAACGCCTCGCAGGTCGCAGCGCTGGTCGCGACCGAGGCCACGGTCTGGCCCGACGCCCCGGTCGCCACCGTGCCGGGTCTGGGGGCCGCACCCGCCTCCGCCGCGGCAGCGGCCGCCGCGGTCGCCGCCTACTGGGCGGGCCCCGAGCTCGGCCTGGAGCACGTGCGCGCCCTGCGGGCCCCGTTCAGCCTCGTCGCCCTGGGCGGGAGCGGGATTTTCGAGTCCGGCCCGACGGTCTACGGCCCGCGCAGCGCGCCGGTGCTGGAGCTGATCGACCGGGTGCGCACCGGCGACCTCGCCCCGGCACAGTTGTCGGCCGTGACCTGGCCCGTCGGGATCTGGTCACGGGCCATGCACGAGGCCGCCTGGGCCTGCCTGCGCGAGGGGCGCCTGCGGTTCCAGATGCGGGCCGTGCTCGACGTGACGATGGAGTTCGTGCGGGCCAACCCGGACCTGACCCCGGCCGCGACGCGCGCCGCCCTGGCCGCCCTGCACGCGATGACCGTGCACCGGCTCGTCGGCGACGTGCTGGACGAGAAGCCCCTCGGGGAACTGGCACTCGCCGACCTCGGGCTCTGACCCGGAGCTGCTTCCCCCGCACCGTCCACGGAGAAGTTGCCGTCGGCGATGACCACGAAGGTGTGCCGGCCTTCGGCAAGGGTTCGCCGGCCTTCGGCAAGGGTTCGCCGGCCTTTGGCAAGGGTTCGCCAGCCTCCGGCAAGGGTTCGCCAGCCTCCGGCAAGGGTTCGCCAGCCTCCGGCAAGGGTTCGCCAGCCTCCGGCAAGGGTTCGCCAGCCTCCGGCAAGGCCGACCACGCCCCGATCGAGGATCAACAGGTTCGCGTTGTGTACACCTGGTACATCCGGTACCGGATGTACCAGGTGTACACAACGCATCCGTTGCCATTCCTGGATTCCTGCCATCCGGAGCACGCTCTGGGCCGGCCTCGCCGGGCCGGGCCGCGTCCCTGATCGTCCCGTTGGACACCTGCACAGGGAGATGCCCGACAGCAGGCCCACATCCATGGCGACACGGAGTGAGCCCCTCAGCGCCAGCGGAGGGAGGAGGGCACTGAGGGGCGATGGGAGCCGCCAGGACGGCGTGTAGTCGGCAGGTAGTCGGCGCGCAGTCGGCAGGTAGTGGGCGCGCAGTTGGCAGGCCCCATAGCGCCGATGTCGTCTGCATCGCCCGTGCCAGCCGCATCGCCCGTGCCAGCCGCATCGCCCGTGCCAGCCGCATCGCCCGTGCCAGCCGCATCGCTGGCACCGGCCCGATGCGGAAACGGTTACCCGGTTACCGCGTGCAAGACAGGATGGACGGCATGTCACGGACGCGGGCTGTGCGATCGAAGGACAACACCACATTCGTCGGCCGGCGGATCGGCGAACAACTCAACCGGCTCCGCGAAGCCTCCGGAACCGACGTGATGGACCTCGACCGTTCCGGTTTCATGTCGCGGCAAACGATCTGGCGCCTCCAGGGTGGCCAGGGCCCCTACAAGGAGACCACCATCCGGGCGCTCTGCCAGAAATACGGGGCTGGGCAGGAAGATGTGGACAAGCTTCTGGAAATGGCCGCCCGGTGGCGGGAGAAGAGCTTTCACGAGCCGTACGGCTCACGCTTCGGTCTTTACCTGGAGACCGAGCAGGAAGCCGAAGCAATTACGGCGCTTCATGAGTCGGTCATCAATGGAGCGTGCAACGTGATCACACCTTGGGTTAAGTCGGCCCGATCCAACTCCGACGGTCAATGCGTCGAGCAGCGGAAGAATGGCTCGGACCGCCAGATCAGAGACAGCAAGAATCCTGAAGGTCCCCTTCTCACGCTCGGTAGTGCTGCCTATGCGAACCTCATCGGAGCCGCCAAGAGCGGCGTGCTGGACAGCCTGTCCGACTGACAGGCCACCGCCCACGGGGGCCCCGGAGGCAGCCAGGTCTCCGGGGCCTCAACCCGGGGCGGACCGGCCCACCCGCCAATAGCCCATGAAGTGGATGTCCCGCCTGGGCACACCCCGGTCGTTGACGAGATGCCTGCGGACACCCGTCGCGAGTTTCGCCTCTCCCGCCACCCAGGCGGTACACGGCCCGGCCGGGAGGTTCGCGGACCGAACCGCCTCCAGGGCGAGGGTTCCCGGGGTCACGTTTCCCGGGGGCAGGGAGGGATCGTCCCGCACCACCCACTGCACGTTCACCCCCGCCGGCGCGACCAGGTGCTCACGGACGTCCCCCGTTGTGGGCACTTCGAGAATGGCGTCGCCGGTGAGGGCCTGCGGAGCCCGCTCCAGGATGGCGGCGATCGCCGGTAGCGCACTCTCGTCGCCGACGAGCAGTTGGCGACACCCGTCAGGGGGTGGCTGGTAGGTCAGGCCGATGTCAAAAATTCCTGCGGGCGAACCCTTCTGGGCCGCGCGCAGCCAGGTCGAGGTCGGCGTGTCACCGTGCACCGCGATCTCGATGTCGATCTCGTCCTGCTCGGGACGCACCCGCCGCACCGTCATGTTGCGCACCCACGGCCGGCTGGCCTTCGGCCACAGCAGCAGCTCGGCGATCCAGGCCTCGCTGTTGCGGGTGGGCATGCGCAGATCGGGCTGCCCCGGGCGCGGGAAGAACAGCCGCACGCCCTGGTCGTCCCCGGCCACGTGCAGGTGCTTCAGCTCCGGGCCGCCCAGGGTGAGGGTGACGAAGCTGTCGGACAGCGGCTGCACCGACCGCACCTCGAGGGTGATCATGCGGCGCTCGGCGGGCAGGCGCACCTTCGGGATCATCGAGGCCCTGCCTCGGTAAAGTTGCAGGTCATGACACAATTATGAGCAATTGCTCGCCTCACCGGTACTCGCTTTCGCCGCCGCCCCGACCAGGAGACCCGATGCCCCGGCAAACCCCGATCCAACCGCGGAAACAGCCCCGCCAGGCGCGCGCCGAGCTGACCCGCCGGCGCATTCTCGACGCGGCTGCTCACGTTTTCGCCGAGTACGGGTACGCCGCCGGCACCACCAACCGGATCGCGGAGCAGGCCGGGATCTCCATCGGGTCGCTCTACCAGTACTACCCGAACAAGGACGCGCTCCTGCTCGAACTGCTCTCCCAGCACCTGGACGCCTCCCCGATGCTCGCGCTGACCGAGAACGGCTCCGCTCAGAGGGATCTGGAGGACATGCTGCGGGCCACGGTGCGCGCGTCCATCGACAACCACCGCCACGACCCGCATCTGCTGCAGGTGATGATCGAGCAGGCCCCCCGGTCCGGCGAACTGATCGCCCGGATGGAGACGGTGCAGCGCGAGACCGCGCAGCGCCTGGAGACCGTGCTGCGCGAGCACCCCGAGGTGCGCGTGGCCGACGTCGCCACCGCGGCGCAGCTGGTGCTGACCACCGTGGAACTCTCGGTGCACCTTCTGGTCGCGGCTCCCGATCCGGTGGACGCCTCCCACCTGGAGACCGAGATGGTCGCGATGCTGAGCGGCTACCTCCGGGGCTCATGACCGGCTTGCCCGATTTAAATCACGTGGTTTAAATGGTGACGCAAAGAATTCGCATCGACGCTGAGAGTTGCGAGAGGTGGCCCATGACGAACACCACCACGACCCCCCAATATCCGATGGCCCGGGACGCCCGCTGTCCCTTCGATCCCGCGCCCGCGCTGCACGACCAGCAGGAGCAGGCACCGCTGACGAAGGTCTGTATCTGGAACGGCACCACCCACTGGCTGGTGACCCGCTACGAGGAACAGCGGGCGCTGCTGGCCGATCCGCGGGTCAGCGCCGACGTCTTCCGCGACGGATTCCCGCTGGCCGCACCGATTGTCGGCAACCGTCGGCCCGGCTTCATCGTGCAGGACGATCCGGAGCACGCCCGGCTGCGGCGCATGGTCACAGCGCCGTTCGCGGTCAAGCGCATCCAGGCCATGCGCCCGGCGATCCAGAAGATCACCGACGACCTGATCGACGACCTGCTGGCCGGCCCGAACCCGGCCGATCTGGTCGAGGCCTTCGCCCTGCCGGTGCCGTCGCTGGTGATCTGCGACCTGCTCGGGGTGCCGTACACCGATCACGAGTTCTTCCAGCAGAACAGCAAAACCCTGATCCGGCTGTCGGTCCCGCCCGAAGAACGCGCGGCGGCGGCGCAGAACGTGCGCGGCTATCTCACCGATCTGCTGGCCCAGAAGGCCCGTCGTCCCGGTGACGACCTGCTGTCCATGCTGGTCGGCCGGGTCGAGGCCGGCGAACTCACCCCCGACGACGCCGCCGGGGTCGGCTTGCTGCTGCTCATCGCGGGGCACGAGACCACCGCCAACATGATCGCCCTGGGCACCCTCGCCCTGCTGCAGAACCCGGAGCAGCTGGCCCTGCTGCGCGGGAGCGACGATCCGAAACTGGTGGCGAGCGCCGTCGAGGAACTGCTGCGTTACCTCAGCATCACGCACAACGGCCGGCGGCGTGTGGCCCTCGAAGACATCGATATCGCGGGTGAGACCATCCGCGCCGGTGAGGGAATCATCTGCCCGAACGAGCTCGGCAACCGCGATCCCCGGGCGTTCGCGGCGCCCGACGACCTCGATCTGACCCGTGACGCCCGTCATCACGTGGCCTTCGGGTTCGGTGTGCACCAGTGCCTCGGCCAGCCGCTGGCCCGCCTCGAGCTCCAGGTGGTCTACAGCACGCTCTACCGGCGCATTCCGACGCTGCGCCTGGCCACGACGGTCGACGCTGTCCCGTTCAAGAACGACGGTGTGGTTTACGGCGTCTACGAGCTTCCGGTGGCCTGGTAAAGCTTTTCGAGACAGGAGCGGCACATGAGGATTGTCGTCGATCAGGACCGGTGCGTGGCCTCGGGGCAGTGCGTGATGGCGGCCGAGGAGGTGTTCGACCAGCGCGACGAAGACGGAGTCGCGGTGCTGCTCACGCCGCAGCCGGCCGACGATCAGCTCGGCGACGTGCAGCAGGCGATCACGGTCTGCCCGGCCCGGGCCATCTGGCTGGAGCCCGATTCCGTGGCCTGATCACGGGTGCATCGCCGGGTGTTCACGTCAGAATGAAGGGTGGATCATGTCGCGCAGGAGTTCGGCGTCACCCAGCTGCGCCTGCTCGACGCCGCCGAGCGGCTCTACGCGGAGCACGGTCTGGCGGCCGTCTCCAACCGGCAGATCAGTGAGGCGGCCGGGCAGGCCAACACGGCCGCGGTCAGCTACCACTTCGGTTCGAAGACCGACCTGCTGACGGCGATCACCCGTCGGCACGCCGGGCCGATCGACGTGATCCGGCAGGACATGCTCGACCGGTGCCGCGACGGCGCGCCGCTGCGGGACCGGGTGGCCTGCCTGGTCACCCCGTTGACCCGGCACCTGGACGATCTGGGGCCGCCGACCTGGTACGCCCGCTTCTCCGAGCAGTTGTTCACCGATCCGCAGCTGCGCGCGGTCGTGGTCCGTGACGGGGTCCGGTCCCCCACGATGGTCCGCGCGCTGAACGGCCTGTCCGGGGCCCTGCCGGTCCTGCCGCCGGCGGTGCGCCTCACCCGCAGTGAGATGGCCCGCTCGCTGCTCGTGCACGTCACCGCCGAGCACGAGCGGGCCCTGGCCCACGAGCGTGATGGTGGACGTCCGACCTGGCAGTCCATGTCGGACCACCTGGTCGACGCGATGGTGGGGTTGCTGGTCGCGCCGACCACGCAGCCCACTGCCTGATTCAGACTGCTGTTCTCAGCGTTCCAGATAGGGCCGGCCCACCTCGACCAGGCCGCTCTCGTAGGCGAGCACGACGGCCTGGGTGCGGTCGCGCAGGCCGAGCTTGTCGAGAATGCGGCTGACGTGGGTCTTCACGGTGTGCTCGGCCACCACGAGGTGAGCGGCGATCTCGGCGTTCGAGAGCCCGGACGCGATCAGCTTCAGCACCTCGGTCTCGCGGGGCGTCAACCCGCTCAGACGCTGGTCCGGGGCCGTCCGGCCGGCGAAATGCGCGATCAGGCGGCGGGTCACGGTCGGGGCCAGGAGTCCTTCCCCGGCGGCGACCACACGCACGGCCTGCACCAGGTCGGCCCGGCGGGCGTCCTTGAGCAGAAACCCGCCGGCCCCGGCGCGCAGGGCCTCGTACACGTAGTCGTCCAGGTCGAAGGTGGTCAGGATCAGCACCTTCGCCGGATGAGGTCCGGGCCGGGCCAGGATCCGGCGGGTCGCCTCGATACCGTTCAGGTGGGGCATCCGCACATCCATCAGAATCACGTCAGGGTTAAGTGTTCCGGCCCGCTCCACCGCCTGGAGGCCGTCCTCGGCCGTGCCCACCACTTCCAGATCGGGTTCGGCCGAGATCACCGCCGAGAACGCCGAGCGCACCATCGCCTGATCGTCGACGATCATGACCTTCGTCCTCACCGCCACACCTTCCTGTCATCTGCCGTCCTGGAGCAACTCTCGTCCCGGGTGGTTCCCGCCCACCCGGGGCGACGTGACGGACGTCCACCATGATCGGGCTCTTTCATCTCTGCGCCGGCAGGATGGCCTGGGCCACGAAACCATCGGGAGTCGGCCCGGCCTGGAAGCGCCCACCGGCCGCGATCGCCCGTTCCCCCATGCCGGTGAGCCCGTGCCCGGTCTGCCGCACCGGCCCCACCGTGAGCCACCGCAGACGCAGGTCGTCGGTGCGTTCCGGCGCCTCGGGAGCCTGCGGAGACGGGCCATTTCCGTTGAGCACCAGCAGGTGCACACCGTCGACGTCACCGTGCGCCTCGAACCGCACGGCGGTCCCCGGCGCGTGCCGGGCCGCGTTGGACAGCGCCTCCTGGACGATCCGGTAGCCGGCCAGCGACCGGCCCGGGCTCAGAACGTCGAGGCTCCCGGTGATCGCGACGTCGAGACGCATGCCCGCCCGCCGGTTCGTGCCGATCAGCTCGTCCAGCAGATGCAGGCCGGGCGGAGGACCGTCCTGCGCATGGGAGTTCTCCTGGCGCAGGACCGACAGCAGGGCCCGGGTCTCGGTCAGGGCCGCCCGCGCGGCCTCCGAGATGGTGCGCATCTCCGCGCGGGCCTGCTCGTCCAGATGCGGCAGCCGCAGGTCGGCCGACTCGCTCTGCACCACGATCAGCGACATGTGGTGCGCGACGATGTCGTGCAGGTCGCGGGCCAGTTCGGCGCGTTCCTCCAGCACGAGCAGCCGGGCGCGCTCGACCGCACCCACTCTCCGCTCCTCCAGCAGTTCCTCCCGGGTCCGGAAGAACTTCCACATCAGCACCGCGGCCAGTCCCACCAGCACGAGGTACCGGTCGGCCCCGCCGAAGATGCTGCCGAAGAAGATCAGGAACATCGCCGACAGCACGGCGAGCGGCCCGAGTGTCAGCCACGTCTTCCATCGCGGAGTCACACAACCCGCCTATTTCCGCGCAGCGGTGGACGTCGTGGATTCGGTGGATGCGGTGGGCGCGGTGGTGCGCGCCAGACGGCCCACGAGCCTCCAGATGCCGTGGAAGATCGCCGCGTTGACCAGGGCACCGATCACGATCCCGCAGTACCAGAACGCCCAGGACACCTCGACGAGAGGAAGCATCAGGAGGGACGCCGGCATGGTCAGCAGCATCGGCACCACCCCGGCCAGGTTGGCGTCGGAACCCTCCCACGTGCGCACCGACCACTCCGCCCACACCGTCGTCCCCACGACGGCCGCCAGGTAGACGCGGGAGATCCAGCTCCCGGCGACCCAGCCGACGACCCGCCTCACCGATGCCGTCCTCGTGCGCTCGTCCATGATCACAACAGCTCCGTCAGTAGAGATGATTCACGCGGCCCTCCCGCGCATCTCCACCCTCTCGCCCGGTGCCGCGCGCTCGCGTCGCTCTCAGGAGTGATCTGGAGCCGGGACCTCCTTGGCGACGGGATCCACCGGGATTGCGGCCCGGGTGCCGGCGAGCCCACCCAGGAGCATCCCCAGACCACCCAGGGCCAGCGCCGCGGCCGGCCCGTGATGCTGTGTCGTCCAGCCCCCGGTCGCCGTGCCGAGCGCTCCGCCGGCCATCAGCGCGCTGGCCACCCAGGCCTGGGTCTCGGCCTGCTCCCCCGGCACCGCCGCTTCCCCGGCCGCTGCGTAGACCGCCACGAAACTCGGCCCCAGGCACAGACCCACCGGGATGCACGACAGGTAGACCGTCCAGTCCGCGAGCAGCAGCAGGGCCGCCATCAGCAGTACGGCTCCGCCGATCATCGAGACCGCGACGGCGGGCCGGGCCAGACGCCGGGACGCCGAGGCAGGCAGCCCACCCACGACCAGTCCCCCGGCCACGCTGGCCACCGCCATCAGGCTGAGCACGGCCCCACCGGTGAGTGTGACCTCGTGGCCCGAACCGTGGGCGGCCAGAGCGGTCTGCAGGAGACTGACCCCGAAGAAGAACAGGCTCGCGACCAGCAGCACCCGGCGCGACCGGGACCGGTGCAGCGGCCCGGCCCAGTGACCACGGGGAATGCGTTCGAACGTGATCCCGCGGGCGTTACGCAGAACGAGCGGCACGGCGACAACCAGGAGCACGGCGCAGGTCACAATGCCCGCGACCGGTGCGATCAGCTGTCCGAGACCGACCACGACGACCGGCCCGATCATGAACCCGACGTCGGCCAGCACCGCGTCGAGGGCCAGCGCCGTCGGGAGCAGCGCGCCCGTCGCCCGGCTCCGCCAGATGACCCGGTTGACCACGCCCAGGGGCGGCATCACGATCGACGCGCACAGCACGGTCGTGAACAGCACCGGCAACGGAAAGTCTCTCTCCAGGCCGATCATCAGCAGTGCCAGGAACCCCAGGTTCAGCCCGAGCAGCGGCCAGAGCACCCGGCCGTAGGGAAACCGGTCGAGCAGCCGACCCCGCACCGGTGTGGTCATGGTGCCCCAGCCCGATCCGGACGCGACCAGGGCCGCCGCCCCGAACTCCAGGTGGTGCGACAGCACCATCAGCAGGCTCAGTCCGTACATGCCGGGCTGCAACTTCGCGATCAGGGCGGGCAGGACCGATCGGCGCGCCCCCAGCACCTTCAGTAGGTCCCGGTATTGCTGGACAGCCCCCGTGATCACCGCACTCCCTCCCCCGAGTCTCCCGAACAGCACAGCATGTCACGAAGACCGCTCACCCTGCCGGGTCCGATCTGGCCCGGATAACCGTTCCTCCCGAAGGGATCTCGGTGCGACGACCGGAATCGACCAGTACGGGAACCGAACGCACACGACCAGCTGGAGCGCGCGACGATCGAGCTCTTCGCCGAGCAGGGCTACGACTCCACCACGGTCGAGCAGATCGCGGCGGCTTTCGACCACATCGGCGGCGACTGGTTCAGCTCCGACCGCCGCGACCTGCCCCCAGCGTCTGGCCGTCGTCGCCTCGAGCCCCGGGCTCCGTGAGCGCGAGCTGCTCAAGCGCCTCGACATCACCACCGCGGTGGCCGGCGCACTTCACTCACGCGGGGTCGGCGAGCAGTCGGCGACGATCGCCGCGCAGCTCGCCACCCTCACCTTCTCCCAGGCCGTCGCCCTCTGGGCCGAACCGACGGGCACGAGGAATTCTCGGCCATCGACCGCCGCGTGCTGAGCAAAATTCACACCACGGCAACGAAACTGAGTCGATCTAGCGGTCGGCCACCGAGGCGCTGGGCGACGGGGCCACCTGGGGCTCGCGCAGGTACCGCCCCGTCGTCGTGCCGTTCAGGCTCAGCACGAGCATCCCGCCCTCGACGGACGCCTTCGTGGAGGAGTGCAGCACGGTCGCGTTCGGAACGTTCGCACAGCCCATCAAGGTGGAGGGCCCCGGCTCCCCCGCGCTGAAGGTGCCGTCGGCGGCGATCTCGTAGTCACCACCCTGCCCGTTGCAGCCGTCACTGCCGGTCCAGGTGCCGTTTTCCTTGAAAGTGACCGTGGCCTCGGGAAAGCTGTCGGCACCGAACCCGGGCGGCACGTAGGCCGGGATGTCCCACGGGTACCAGGTCCCGAGAATGTTCCGCTCGACTCCCGCGTCCCGCGGGGTCACCTCGTCATCAGATCCGCAACCGGCCACCAGAACCGCCGCCACCAGCGGCACTGTCCAGGGTCTCGTCTTCACGCCCCCTTGGACGCGCGCCGAGGGAAAGAGGTTCCCCACCGGCCACCGGAAAATCTCCACCTGAGACACGCTCCAAGATCACCCTTGCGAACGCCGTACGGATATCCCCACGTCCTCCGTTGCGCCAGAACGTACTTCGAGGATCTCTTTACCGAGACCGACCACCAAGCCGGCAGGTGTGCAACTGCCCGGACGAGGCCATGAACGTTCGCCGGGAAGGCATTGTGCCGGGAGCGCGAGGAAACCCGGTCGATGTTCGTGGCTGTCGCGCCAGGTCCTGGGGTACCGCATCGGCGTACTCCCGGAAGCGGGGCACGCACGTTGTGTACACCTGGTCCACCTGGTACACGCAGGGTGAACCAGGTGTACACAACGACGGCGGGCGTCTGGCGCGGCGATCCGAAGGCCAGCCGTCTTCTTGCTCATCATCAGGCGATTCTCCAGACTCCGGCCGGGAGGTTCCCCCACTTCCCCGGAGAGGTGGGGCACCTCCCGGCCGAAGGCCGGGGGATTGCCTGATCACGAACGAGGAAGTGAGGGCAGCGGGTGAACGTTCGCCGCCACCGAGCTAGCAGTGCACCGTCTCCCGGTGCGGCGCCGCGTTCTCCTCGCCGCCGTAGGTGATCGTGGCGATGTCGTCGTTCCAGGTCAGTGTGTAGTTTCCGTCGTCGAAGGGAAGTGTGCCGTCGTCGCTGTCGTAGTGGCCCGCCTTCAGGCCCAGGCCGAGGCCGTTGACGGCGAAGAACGTGCCGGTGCCGGAGGTGAAGTAGGTGGAGTACTGGGCGACGACCCGGCACGGTCCCTCCGGGCGCAGCCGGGCGAACTGCTTACTGCCGATGTTGTTGCTCAGGAGGTGCCCCATGAGCAGCGCGACCACCAGGAAGAGCAGGGTCACCACCATCAGGATCGCCGTGGCCATCACCAGCAGCACGCTGACCGCGGAACCGACGCTGCCCGCATCACCACGGGCCCGCGACGCCCGGGCCCCCGTCACCACGGCAGCGCCCAGCATCACGGCCGCGAGCAGCACGAACACCACGCTGATCGTCCACAGCGGAAGGATCAGACCGCCCAGCACCACCACGCCGGGCAGGACCTTCATGGTGAACACGATCATTGCGGGCGCCAGAGCGGCGCAGCCCAGGGCGGCCAGGCCCAGGGCCGGGGCCCGGCCGTTCCGGACGTCAGCCGTCTTCGAGGTCATACCTACAGATTAGGGATGTCTTGATCATCGGCATCTCGATGTCGGGTACCGATCAGAACTCGGTGTTCATCACGGCCTCCACCAGCACTTCTCCCGGCGGGGTGAGGCGCACGGTGCCGCCCGCCCGGTCGGTCACCAGCAGACCGCGCCGTTCCAGACCCTCGAACCGCTCACCCCAGGGCTCGTCGAACAGCGAACGCCCGGCGAACCTCTCGCGGTGCACGTCGTCGCGCAGCGGCTGCAGGGTGGACAGCGCCATCTTGATCGCCCGGGCCTGCGTGGCCAGATCCCCGAACCGGGTGGCCGACGTGAGAGGCAACTGACCGGCGTCCACCATCTTCATGTACTGCACGGCGTTCACCTCGGTCATCGCCTCGGACCGGCGGCAGCTCGAACTGCCGCCCAGGCCGATGGCGACCTCGGCATCCTGCCGGTCCTGGTCGACCATGATCGCCTTCCAGGTCTCCGGCGGCTTGTCCGCGCGGTGGAAGTACATGGTCGGGTGCTCGCCGTAGCCCTCCCGGGTCAGCCCGCCGGCCAGCACTTCTCGCATCTGGTACTGCTCGCCCAGGCTGGGCCAGTGGTGCCCGGACTCGGTCAGGCGGGCGCGGTACTCGGGGAACTGCCAGGCCGCCGGCCGGTCACCGGCCACCCCGGTACGGGTGTCGGTGTACGAGCGCAGGTGCAGCTTGGTGCAGACCACGCCCGGCACATCATGTTTCAGCACCTGGTCCAGATCCCGCACGACGCTGTCGACGGTCTGGTCGAGCAGACCGTACATCAGGTCGATCGTGGTCCAGTCGAACCCGAGACGCTGCGTGCTGTCGAGGAAGTCGTGGCACTCGGCCTCGGTGTGCTCCCGACCGCTGAGTTTCAGCACGTGGTCGTCGAACGACTGCACCCCCGACGACACCTTGTCACAGCCCAGATCCTGCAACCGGGCCAGCAGAGGCTCGGTCAGCGTGGTCGGGTCGCCCTCGAAGCGGATCGTCGTGTCCGGGCCGAAACCGAAGTTCTCCCGGTAGAAGTCCAGTAGCTGCGAGACCGCGTCCAGGCCCATCAGCGAGGGGGTGCCCCCGAAGACGTTGAACTCGCCCACCGGCGCCTCCCGCAGCCGGGGCACCCGGTCCAGCCACAGCTGCGCCTCGCGGATGTTCAGGTCGACCCAGCGGTCGACCTTGTCCCGCACCACACCCTCGGGGCCCTTGACGATGACGACCGGGTACTGGCAGAAGCGGCACCGGTAACTACAGGTCGGGATGTACGACCAGAGATGAATGGGCCGCGTGCTCGCCAGTTGCGCGTCCAGATCATCAAGAAAGGACGACGGGGAGACATCGGGGATGTCACCCGGGAACACGTGGGCACCGAACGGGTCGTTGGCGACGTACTCCAGCAGACCCGTGTTCTCCGGCCTCTCGAGAACGTCCAGAACAAGGGGACGCGGGTGGCCGGGGTCGATCGCGGTCAGGGACTTCAGAGCCTGGTCTCTCCGGAAAGCGGGTTTCACCGAAACGTCGGACATCAGAAAACTCCTCCGTTGCCGAAGTAGTCGTGCGCCTCGCCGGACTCACGGTCTTCGCAGTAGTGACGCACGAACTCGCGGAACCGCTCCTCGTCACCGGTGTCGCGAACCTCCTGGAGACAGTCGGGCAGGGGCGGCGGATAGCCGATGTCGGGGCCGACCTTCGCACGCAGACGGGCGAAGAGCTCCTCGGCGAACTCGAAGTACAGCCGGAAGCACGGGGTCTTGTACGAGTGGATCGGCACGTAGCTGAGAAGATGGGTCTGCGCGGTGATCTGCGGGATGCGCGAGGCCATCCGCCGGGCCAGCTCGGGCGAGAGCAGGTCGATCACACCCTCGTCGTCCAGCAGCGACGGGGTGAGCACCGCGGCCAGGATCATGTTCTTGGGCATGAAGTCCTTGATCGAGAACTCCCACGCCTGAACCGCTTCCGCCTCGGTCAGGTCACGACCTCCCGGACCCGTGGGCCGGATGTCGCGCATCGTGATGATGCCGCCCGAACCGTACGCCCGCCCGGCCACCACCTCGTCGATCGCGTGGTCGACCCGGCGGGGGTTGATCTCGACGCGCGACGTGGGCACGTACACGATGTCGTCGCCAGTGGCGCGCACCAGGATGCCGAAGTCCCAGTCGTCGGACAGATGACTGACGAACCGCCCGCCCTCCAGCTGGTACGACAGCTCGATCCCGCCCACGCGCTGGTAGGAGCGCCGGTCGACCGCGAACCCCTTGCCGTCGGGGAAGCCACCGAACCGTTCCCAGGCCACCCGGCGGCTGCGGATCGTGCGGTCGATCGCCTCCCACAGCAGCGGCCGGCCCGCGAAGTGCGCCTCGTCGTAGTAGTAGTCACACACGCCGATCGCGGCCTTGTCACCGTCCAGGGCACTCAGCAGCTCGTACAGCCAGTCCGGCGCCACCCGGCAGTCGGCATCGGCCGAGACCAGGTAGAACCGCTCGCCGGTGTCGTCGCCGTCCCGCACCTGGGCCCGTTCGGCAGCCAGCCCCATCCCGGTCCGGCGGGCGCACGAGACCCCTTGCTCGCTCTCACCGATCACGTGAAGGCGCAGACCGTCGTGCTGGGCCGCCAGCTGCCGGGCGAGGACGACGGTGTCGTCGTGGGAGTTGTTGTCCACCAGGAGAACGTCGAACAGTGAACGATCCAGCGGCCCGTCGGGCCCGCGCTGCCCGGCCAGGGACTCGATCACCGCCGGCAGGTTGGCAGCCTCGTCCCGCACCGGGATCACCACCGTCATGCGGGTTCCGGCGGCCAGCGGCGGAACGGCTGCCCGCCCGGCCGGACTGTAGACGTCCGGCGCATCCCCCCGGCCGACCGCCCCGTCCACAATTCCGGACGCGACCACCCGCGCTCCGGATGCCTGCGGGCGTTCGCCGAGCAGATCGTCCACCATCTCGGCAGCCCGACTGCGGGCGAAATACGTTTCGCCGCGGGCCCGGTTGTGCGCCGCGACCCGGCTGCGCAGCAGCGGGTTGGTCAGGAGTTCGGCGACATCGGCGACGAACTCGTCGGTCAGGGGCGCCTCGTCCGGTCCGGAGACCTCGAGAACAGGCGCGTGCAGTCCCTTACGCCCGTAGACGATGTCGTAGAGCGCGTACCGGGTGCTCAGGTAGGGCACACCCGAGGCCACGGCCTCACCGATCGGGTTGCCGTAACTCTCGTAGTCGTAGGAGGTCAGGAACGACATCACGTCGGCCTCGGCGAGCAGGTCGGACACCGAGAAGCCCGGTCCGGCCGCGCCCAGGTCCCGGGCCGCGAGCCGGCCACCGAAGATCACCCGGTCCTCGACACCCAGCCGCTGCGCCTGCTGCTTCAGGGCCGCGACGGTCGGCGGGTGCTCGGAGGGGTCCCCCGCCAGGAACAGGTACGCCGGACGGTCGCCCAGCCGCTCCCCCAGCCGGACGAGCAGGTCGATCTCGCGGTCGGCGCGCTTCTGCGGGATCAGGCGGGTGCAGCGGGCGACGAGCGCGGCCTCGGCCGGGATGCCGTAGTGCTCCCGCAGACCGGACGCGGTGGTGACCCGGTCGAAGTCGAAGGTGTTGTGCAGGACCCTCAGGTCGCGCAGCCCCGGGACCCATTCGAGGGTGCGGCGGCGGGCCTCCTCGTGCAGGGCGAGGTAGCGGATCCAGGGCGAGTTACGGGGCTGGGGCGTCAGCGGGTAGGGAGCAATGCCGTACTTCCCCGACGACGGTTCGCTGTTCCACATCAGGTCGTGGTCACGCCACAGCACGAAGGGCCGATCGCCGTTCCGGTCGGCCAGGTGCGGGCCGTAGCGCTCGATGGCCCGGTACAGCGCCTGGGTGTAGGCGATGTTCTCGGGCAGGGTGCCGTTCTCCACCAGCACCGCGGTCACCCCGTGCCGGTGCCAGGTCTGCTCGATCCGCCGGGCCAGGGCCTCGACGACGACCTCGAAGCAGGCCACCGTCTGCGAGGGCTGGTAGCCACGACGCACCGCGCCGAGCGTCTGGCGCACGAAGCCGGGGGTGTACCAGGGAATCTGCGCGATCTCGTCGACGCGGACCAGTTCCACCCAGCCGGGCAGGGCGTCGGCCTCGTCGGTGTACGGGGCGAAGAACCGGCCCTTGTCCTCTTTGATGTCGTACCCGATGTCGAGCAGCACCCGGTGCCCCCGCTGCCGGAAGGCCTCGCCGAGTTTCAGCGCCTCGACCACGACACCCGACATCGGCGTCCCGTCGAACGAAACGCACCAGAGCACGGAATCGGGCATACGGGTCTCCCCAGGTCACGTCGTCGGGCACCTGCGAGTTCCTTTTTATAACGAAATGGCCACTCCTCGCATGTTCAGCAGATCAGAGCGCCAGGTGGTTCACCCCGCGGTGCTCCGTTCGGCCGGCGCCGCGCTGCGGTCGGCTGCCGTCGAGCAGCAGCGCCAGGGCCGCGGCGGCGGCTCCGACGACCGCCCCGAGGGTGTTCGCCTGCCAGTCGCTGGTGTCGCAGGACCGCCCGAGCGCCGGGACCATCATCTGCACGAGCTCGATCCCGGCCGACAGCGCGCTGCCCGCCACGAGCGCCGCGAGCGGCCGCCGGGTGAGCACACCGGCCAGCAGCACCGGCGCGACGAAGAGGATCACGTTGGCCTGGACGGTCGGGCTGTTCAGCAGGGCGCCCGGGGACCAGCCGGACAGATCCACCCAGCACCGCGTCAGCGCGTGCGAGGGACCCGGCGACAGGGTGAGCACGGCCACCGCCGCCAGCGAGGCCAGGAGCAGGGCCCCCGCCACCCGTGGGCGGGACGCCAGCCACCAGCCGGCGAACGGGCCGACGGCGAGAACGACCACGAGTCCGTAGGAGCCGAGCCAGGGATGCATCGCAAGGACAGTGCTGATCATGCATCCCACCCTGCCGGGACCCGCGGACCGCGACATCGACCGCAGGTGCCGACCGGGTCGTCCTCCGGTACCGCTGACTCGCGCACCGGCCCTCCGGTTCAGTGGCAAGTCGCACAGACTCCCCGGCGAGCTCCGGACCCGACCTCGATGCCAACGTTCACGCCTTCGACACGTCGATGAGCGCGTCCACCATTCAGAAAACGCTCGACGCAGTCTTCCGGGCCCTGAGGACGAACCCGACCGGTCCTCCCGCGCACGGGAGGGCCGGCCCACCGGGAAACTCAGTCGTTCGCCCGGTCCGGGACAGTGGTCGAGGCCTCACCCAGTTCCCTGGGCCCGTCCGAACACTCGGACGGGTCGAGGGCTTCCTCGCCGGGCAGGAGCTGCGGCTCGTCGGTGGAGGCCACCGGCGTCACGTCTTCCCCGGCCACCAGATCTTCCGCCGCAGTGCCGGCCGGGACCGCAGTGCCGGCCGGGACCGCAGTGCCGGCCGGGACCGCGGCATCGCCCACGACGCAGATCGGCTCCACCGTCTCGTCACCGGCCGCCGCCAGTGAACCGTGAACGCTCACCACCTTCGACGTCTGTGTGTCGTGCCCAGCAGCCACCGAAACCGTTTCCGGGTGGGAGGAACTCGCCACTGCCATCCCGGCTGCCGACAGCACCAGACCCGACGCGAACACCAGCGCCGCACCCATGACGTTCTTGCGAGACATTCGGCCTCCTGAAGTGACGACCCGGCGGGCCAGGTGCACCGGCCTCACGGCTCCGGATCGTCACCTGTATGACAATCGGGAGCCCGGACGGGTTGTGCACACGGTCAGGGAGTTCCGCGCAGGAGCCACGACCACACCGTCCCGGCATCGGGATCGGGATCGGGATCGGGATCGGGATCGAGGGTGAGACCCACCTCGCCCGGACAGGAAGACTCCCCCGCCGGAACCGATTCTCCCGGTGTGGTCAGCTCTTCCGTCGCACCGGACGCCAGGTCACCCTTCGAACGGGGTTCCGTGCCCTCGTCCAGGAGCTCGGCGCTCTCGCTGCCCGCCGGGGTCAGGGTTCCCTCCTCCCCGGCCTGCACGGTGGGGCAGACCGCCGTGGGGGTCGGCCGGCCCGCCGGCTGCGCACTCCCCCGGCCCACCCCGAGTACCATCGGAACGGCCAGCACGAGAGCCGCAATCGCCAGGGCAACGGCGGCGGGAACGATCACGGCCTGGACCGTCCGGTTCAGCCGAGGCAGCCGGTACAGCCGGGCGCCGTCCATCTCCCGGTACAGGCGCCCTTCCCCTCCGGGTCGCGGCGTGACCTCCGAAAGATCTCGCGCCAGAGCCTTCCTGAGCCTCGCCTCGAGGATGTCGTCGCCCGTCATCGTTCCTCCCCACAGATCGCCGGCTCCAGCACCGAGCGCAGTTTCGCGAGCCCTCGCGACGCGTACCCCTTGACCGACCCGGGCCGCAGACCCAGTGCCTCGGCCGTCTCCTTCTCCGACAGGTCCAGGTAGTACCGCAGGAGCACGGTCTCCCGTTCCCGGCGGGGCAGTTCGGCGACGGCCACCAGCAGGGCGCTGGGCAGGCCGGCGCCGAGCGCCCGGTCCTCCGCGCTGACCTCGTCGTGGTGGCGCAGCGACTTCAGGCGCTCCACCACCGACCGGCGCCGCAGGCGGTTGCGGGCCACGTTGACCACGCTGCGGTGCAGGTAGCGCACCGCCTCGTCCTTCTCCCGGATCCGTGACCAGTTCGCGTAGACGGCCAGGAAGGCGTCCTGCACCACGTCCTCCGCCACCGCGGGGTCCCGCACGAGCACCGTGGCGACCCGCACCATCTGGATCTGATGCTGATGGAACAGGGCGCCGACCGCGGCCCGGGTGTCGGCGGTGGTCGGACGGCTCGTGGCCGCGACAGTGGGCACCGTGGTGAACCGGGCCGCCGGTGGCGGGGGATCGGACGGCACGGACAGGAAGGTCACGCCCCTATGACACCCGAGCGCCCCCGGAGGTTGTGCTCACGGTGGCCGGTCACGGTCTCGATCAGGACACCGGCAGGGCGCCGGGACTCAGCCGCGTTCCGCCTCCACCTGCCAGACCGCGATCGGGGTGCGGCCGTGCGCATCGATCTCGGGCTCGATGCCGGCGCTGCGCAAGCCGGCCGGCCTGGTGGAGCCCACCACCAGGAACGTGGTGCGGGTCAGAGCAGACCAGTGTTACCCACGGCCTGATCGGCCGGGGCGCGCCGGGCCGGTATTGCCCCCGGCCCGGCGCGCCCTCACTGACGAGTGATCAGATCCGGGCGTCCCGCTTCACCAGCGGCGCCAGGGACGGCGCCGAACGCTGGGCCGATGCGCTGCCCGGGTCGGTCGCGGTCCAGTCCGGGTGGCCGGGCATCGGCGGCACGGTCGTGCCGTAGAGCCAGTCCTTCAGGAACGCGCTCTGGTCGTGGCCGGAGACCTTGGAGGCCAGGGCGATGAAATCGGCTGTGGATGCGCTCTTCCCGGAGTACTTCGTCACCCAGGCCCGTTCCAGCGCGACGAACTTCTGGGTGCCGATCTTCTGCCGCAGCGCGTAGAGCACCAGGGCGCCGCCACCGTAGACGTTGCTGTTGAACACGTCGTAGACGTCGCCGCTCCTGGGCTGCGCCACCGGCCCGTTCTCGGCGCGCTGGATGTTCGCGTCGGCGTACTCGGCCTTCATCGAGTCGTCGAACGTGCCGACCGTGTACCCGGGCTGGTCGAAGGCGTACAGCTGCTCGTACCAGGTGGCGTGGCCCTCGTTCAGCCAGACGTCGCTCCACTCCCAGGGGGCCACGTCGTCCCCGAACCACTGGTGGGCGAGCTCGTGGTTCATCACCGGGTCCCAGACGTACTCCGGGTAGTCCCACCAGGGCGTGTCGTACAGCGACAGGGTCTGGGTCTCCAGGGCGAATCCGAGCTGCGTGTCCACCACCAGGGAGCCGTACAGGTCGAACGGGTACTTCGTGACCCGCTTCTCCATCCAGGCGATCTGCTTCCTGGAGACGGCCAGCCTGGACTTGTACTCGTCCACCAGACGGGTGGGCACCACGTCGCGTACCGGTACGCCGTTGACCTTGCCCTGGTCGATGACGGTGAACTGGCCCGCCGCGAGCTGGGTCAGCTCGGTGGCCATCGGCTGACGCTGTTCGTAGGTCCAGGTGGTGCGGTCGCCCCTGGTCTTCTTGTGCTGGAGGACGCCGTTGGCCACGGCGGTCTCGTTCTTCGGCACGTTCATCGAGATGGTGAACGAGGCCTTGTCGCGCGGGTGGTCGTTCGAGGGGTACACCGCGTGCATGGCGTTGGGCTGACCGGAGGTCGCCGACCCGTCCGGGGTGATGAAGAAGACCGCCGACAGCAGCTCCCCCGGGATCGGCTCCGTCGGGGTGGCGGTGAAATGGCTGACCGTCACGGTGAAGGTGGCACCCCGGTGCAGGGCCTTCGCCGGGGTGATCACGAGATCCTCGCCGTCGCGACGGAAGCCGGCCTTCCTGCCGTTGACCGTGACCGCACCGACCGAGTCGCCGCTGAAGTCCAGGTCGAACCGCGAAAGATCTTGAGTGGCCCTGGCCTTCATGGTGACAGAGCCGTCGATGCCCGACGACGGCTCGCCGGTCAGGTACTTCACGTCCAGGTCGTAGTGCTGGGCGTCGTATCCGCCGTTGCCGAGCGTCGGGTAGAGCCGGTCACCGATACCGGCGCTGCCCGGCCGCGGGTCGAACACGCCCCCACCGGCAGAGGCCAGGGCGGTGCCGGGAACGCCGACCGCGGCCAGGAGCCCGAGACTGACGGTGGCCGCCGTGGCGGCCGGATGTCGCAACCAGGATCTCGTCATGGCCAAAAACGTACGCTTTGGGTGTTATGCCGCAAACCTTTTTCGCGATGGGATCGGTTGACTGCCTCTCAATGCGACAGCTGGAGGCCGCCACCACCGAACTCGGCCTGGACCCGCGCAGACGCCGATGACGCTGACCGACCCCTACGCCGCATAACGCCTCCGGACGTTCACAGACTTCCCACAGGCGGGCCGCCTCACGCCGCCACCGGCCGCGTCGACGGTTCAGGTGTCCCGCTCGCTCGTTCCCGGAGGTTGGAAGATCATGGCCGTCAGCTCCGTCGGTGGCTCCTCGTCCTCGCTCGCCGCCCTGCAGAAGCAGCTGCAGACCGACCAGAAGACGCTCCAGGCCGATCAGAAGGCCAAGGCCGGTCAGCAGGTGCTGAACGCCGACCAGGCCCGCATCACGCTCGACCAGGCGGCCATCGCCGCCGCGAGCAGCCCGACCACCCCGACCACGTCGTCCTCTGCTGCCACCACCCCGCAGACGACCACCTCGTCCTCAAGCCTGGACGTCTACCTCTGACCCAGGGGCACCACACCGACGGGGACCAGGCGGAAGGCCCGGGCGGCCGGGTCCGTGCTCACCTCGAGCAGGTGCAGCGCATCGATGCGCATCCGGGCGTGACTGGGACGGACGCGGCGTAGACGGCGCGCCAGATCGTCCGTGGAGGCCTCGGCGAAGGCGTAGCCGAGCGTCAGATGGGTGACCCCGGGGTGGAAGGTGTCGGCCTCCGTCCCCCGCAGGTCCCGGATCACCGACCGCACGATGCCGATCAGGTCCTGCAGTGGCTCGTCCTCCAGATCGCAGAGGGCACCGGTGGCGTAGGCGAGCGGACTGCCCGCCAGGATCTCCAGCGGCCGGACCTCCCGCAGCCGCGCCCGCAACACCTCGAGCAGCGCCTCCCGCTCCCCCGCACCGATCTGCGCCGCCGGCGCGTCACCGACCTGCGCCAGCGTCACCCGCAGCGCCTCGTCCGCGACCGGGGCGATCGGGAACCCCTCCAGCGCCCGGCGGCAGCTCCCGAACAACGCCGCCAGATCGGCGTCCCCGGCCAGATCGGGCACGGCACAGACGAACAGCCACGACTGCCCGGTCGACTAGGGGCCCTGCGCGGGACGGAACTCGAACGGCTTCATGCGCCCGTACTGTACGCACCCGGTTCAGCGCTGCACGGACCGCTTTCCGGCGACCACCCGCTGCAGAACGATGAACGCGAAGAGCAGCACCCCGACCACGATCCGCGTCCACCACGAACTCAGGGTGCCCTGGAACGTGATGATGGTCTGGATCAGCCCGAGCACGAGAACCCCCAGCACGGTGCCGAACAGGTAGCCCGACCCGCCCGCGAGCAGCACCCCGCCGATCACCACCGCGGCGATCGCGTCCAGCTCCAGGCCCTGGGCGTGCAGGCTGTAGCCGGACAGCGTGTAAAAGCTGTACAGCACCCCGCCCAGCGCCGCGCAGAACCCGCTGATGCCGTACACCGCGACCCGCGTGCGGGCCACGGGAAGGCCCATCAACAGCGCGGAATCGGCGTTCCCGCCGATCGCGTAGACGCAACGGCCGAACCGGGTCCAGGCCAGCACGATCGCGGCGACCAGCACCACCAGCAGGGCGATGACGACGCTGCTCGAGATGAACACGCCCTTGTCGAAACGGATGCGCTCCTGGGCCACCGAGACCCAGAACCCGTTGTCGATCGGGATCGAGTTGCGGTTGATCAGCAGGGCCAGGCCCCGGGCGAGGAACATCCCGGCCAGCGTGGCGATGAACGGCTCGACCTCGAAGTAGTGGATCACCGCGCCCATCGCCAGCCCCAGCGTGGTGCCGAGCAGGAGCAGCAGCGGCAGAACGACTCCCGCGGGCCAGCCGGCGTGCAGCAGGGTCGCGCCCAGCGTCGTGGTCAGGGCGATCACGGCCCCCACCGACAGGTCGATTCCGCCGGTGAGGATCACGAAGGTCATCCCGACCGCGACCACCAGCAGGAAGGCGCCGTCCACGAAGATGTTCAGCACGACCTGGATGTCGTCGAACCCCTCGTAGTTCACCACCCCGATGCCGTACATGAACGCCAGCAGCGTCAGGGTGGCGATGACCGGGACGTGCTGGCGGTCCGGTTGCCAGCGTTGCCTTTTCGGGCGTCCAATGATGGACGAGGGGGTCTGGTCGGGTGCGGTGGTGTCCGTGGTCACGCGGCAACCTCCTTCGTGGCGACAACCGGTGTGCGCCGCCGGAGCACGCGCTCGCGGAAGGCCGGGGACTGGCCGAGGCAGAGCACGACCACGACGACCGCCTTGAACAGGAGCGTGGCCTCGACCGGGATGCCGACGCTGAGGATGGTCACGTTCAGCGTCTCGATCAGCACCGCGCCGAGCACCGTGCCGGACAGCGAGAACCGGCCCCCGGTCAGGGCGGTGCCGCCGATGACGACCGCGAGGATGGCGTCCAGCTCAATCAGGTTGCCGGCCGCGTTGCTGTCGGCGCTGGCCACGTTGGAGCTGTAGATCAGCCCGGCGATCCCGGCGCAGACCGCCGCGATCACGTAGACCAGCCAGGTCAGGCCGCGCGCCTGAATACCCGCCAGGCGGCTCGCGGCCGGGCTGCCGCCGACCGACTGCAGCAGCAGACCGAGCGCCGTGCGGCGGGTCAGCAGGCCGGCGACGATCGCGACGGCCACAGCGATGAGCACCGACACCGGCAGGGCCAGGAAGTACCCGGCCCCGATCACCCGGTACGGCGCGGACGTCACGTTGAGGATCTGCCCGCCGGTGATCAGCTGGGCCAGGCCCCGGCCCGCGACCATCAGGATGAGGGTGGCCACGATCGGCTGGATCCCGATCACCGAGACCAGGAACCCGTTCCAGACGCCGAGTCCCAGGCACAGCAGCAGGGCGACCGCGATGGCCCCGAGCACCCCGGCGACGCCGTCCGGGTCGCCCAGGTCACCGATCAGCAGGCACGACAGTGCACCGCTGACGGCCATCACCGAGCCCACCGACAGGTCGATGCCGCCGGTCGCGATGACCAGCGTCATCCCCACCCCGACCAGGATCAGGGGGGCCGCGCGCCGGGCGATGTCGATCAGCGAGCCGTAGAGGTGGCCGTCGTGCACGGTGATACTGAAGAAGTTGTTCGAGAAGAAGATGTTCAGCACCAGCAGCAGCACGAAGACCGCGAAGGGCCAGAACAGGTGGTGCTTGTGGAAGGTCATGACGCCTGCTCCCCGGCAATCGTCTGCATGATCCTCGTCGCGTCCACGGCGTCGGTGTTCTCCAGTTCCTCCACCAGACGGCGCTCCCGCAGGATCTCGATCTTGTGGCTGAGGCGCAGCACCTCTTCCAGCTCGGCGCTGACGAACAGCACCGCCATCCCGCCGTCGGCGAGTTCTGCTATCAGCCGCTGAATCTCGGCCTTGGCCCCGACATCGATGCCGCGCGTGGGCTCGTCCACGATGAACAACCGGGGCTGCGTGATCAGCCACCGCGCCAGCAGCACCTTCTGCTGGTTGCCGCCGCTCAGGTCCTTGACCAGGCGGTCGGGATCGGCCGGGCGGATCTGCAGGGCCTTGATGTACTGGTCCGCCAGCTCGTCGGCCCGCCGCCGCGAGACCGGCCGCATCCAGCCGCGTGAGGCCTGCAACGCCAGGATGACGTTGTCCCGCACACTCAGGTCCCCGACCACCCCCTCGGTGCGCCGGTTCTCCGAGGAGAAGGCGATACCGCGGCTCATGGCCGCGCGAGGCGTCCGGAACACCGCGTTCTTGCCGTCGACCTTCAGCCGGCCCGCGTCCGCCCGGTCGGCCCCGAACAGCAACCGCGCCAGCTCGGTGCGCCCCGATCCGAGAAGCCCGGCCAGACCGACGATCTCCCCGGCGTGGATGCTCAGCGTGAACGGCTCGATCCCGCCCTGACGGCCCAGGTCCTCGGCCTCCAGCAACGGCTCGGCCTTCTGCACCCGCCCGGTCGGCTGCTTCTCCAGATCTTCCAGCGTGGCCAGTTCCTTACCGATCATCGCGGCCACCAGCCGCATCGGCGGCAACTCGGCGGTGCGGAACTCCCCCACCAGCGTGCCGTTGCGCAGCACGGTCATCCGGTCGGCGACCTGGTAGACCTGGTCGAGGAAGTGCGACACGAAGACGATCGCCACGCCCTGGTTCTTCAGCCGCCGCATCACCTCGAAGAGCCGCTGCACCTCGGAGGCATCGAGGCTGGAGGTGGGCTCGTCGAGGATGAGCACCTTGGCATCGATGTCGACGGCCCGGGCGATCGCGACCATCTGCTGGATCGCCAGCGAGTAGGTACTCAGCGGCGCGGTGACGTCCAGGTCCAGGTCGAGCCCGGCCAGCAGCTCCCGGGCCCGGCGCCGCATCGCGCCCCACCGGATCTTACCCAGGCGCCGGGGTTCGCGGCCCAGCAGGATGTTCTCCGCGACGGAGAGATTCGCGCAGAGATTCACCTCCTGGTAGACCGTGCTGATCCCGGCCTGCTGCGCGGCCAGGGGCCCGCCGAACCGCACCGGCTGCCCGGCCAGCCGCACGTCACCCCCGTCGATGTCGTACACCCCGGTGAGAACCTTGATCAGGGTGGACTTCCCGGCCCCGTTCTCACCCATCAGCGCGTGCACCTCACCGGCCCGCAACCACAGGTCGACGCCGTCCAGCGCCACCACCCCGGGGAAAACCTTGCGGATCCCCGTCATCTCGAGAACCACGTCATCGTCAGCGCTCATACGTCTCCCCCGTGATCATGCAGAACCTCCCCAGTGTTCTAGAACTCCCGCGACGACAGTTCCAGAACTCCGGGGAGGTTCTGCATGATCACGACCAGAAGTGGGTGGGTGGGTAGGTCAGCTGCTCAGTACTTGCGCTCGGGGAGGACTTCCTTCGCCTGCTCCGGCGTGAAGGTCGTCTCCTCCGTCAGCACCCGCTTGTCCACGGTGCCGCCGTCGGCGACGGTCTTGGCCAGGTCCATGAGTTGCGGCCCGAGCAGCGGGCTGCACTCGACGATGAAGTTGATCTTCCCCTCGGACAGCGCGGTCATGCCGTCCTTGACAGCGTCCACCGTGATGATCTTGATGTCCTTGCCCGGGGTCTTGCCGGCCGCCTCGATCGCCTCGATCGCACCCAGGCCCATGTCGTCGTTGTGGGCATAGAGCACGTCGATGTCGGGGTGCGACTTGAGGAAGGTCTCCATCACCTGCTTGCCGTCGGTGCGGGTGAACTGACCCGTCTGCGAAGCGATGATCTTGAATTTCGGGTCGGCCTTGATGGCGTCGGCGAAACCGGCCTTACGGTCGTTCGCCGGGGCCGCGCCCGGGGTTCCCTGGAGCTCGACGATGTTCACCGGGCCGGGCTCGTCCTTCTCGTCCTCGACCAGCCATTCACCGGCCTTCTTGCCCTCCAGGACGAAATCCGAGCCGATAAAACTTTCGTAAAGACTTTCGTCGGTCGAATCGATGGCCCGGTCCGTGAGAATCACCGGGATCTCGGCGTCCTTGGCTTCCTTCAGCACGGTGTCCCAGCCCGACTCCACCACCGGCGAGAAGGCGATCACGTCGACCCGCTGAGTGATGAACGACCGGATCGCCTTGATCTGGTTCTCCTGCTTGCCCTGCGCGTCGGAGAACTTCAGCTCGACCCCGGCCGCCTTGGCCGATTCCTGAATCGACTTGGTATTTGCTGTACGCCAGCCACTTTCGGCGCCCACCTGGGCGAAGCCAATGGTCAGCTTGTCACCACCGCCACCCCCACCGTCGCCCGAGTCGTCGTCACCACAGGCGCCCAGCACACTGACGAGCAACGCTGCCGTGAGCAGTACACCGGCCCGTTTCCTGAACATCCCAGCCTCCTGACGCACCACGCCAACCCCGTTGTTAACGTTCACAATTTTGGTTACGGCAGTGCGGGAACGATGTCGTCGAATTGTTTGCGAACTCCTGCGTCCGGCCACCGAGTACCCTCGAGAATCCGGCCGGCCGGTTCGTGCCAGGAGTTTTACTGCTCGCACACCAGGCGTCAAGCGGTCGAAATGCAACGTCCAGTGCCAGACTTATTCATGGCTTTTCCGGGGGCTTACTGTTATGCCAGATATCCGGACCGCCCACCGCATTATCCTTGGCATTCCCGGGGCCTTCACGCATCATCGCCCTGTCCGCAGGCGCAGGTCGACCAGACCCTGCGAGGCCCGCAGCGGGGTGATGCCGCGCGCCCGGGCGTCGTCGAGAATCGTGGCCAGGCGCGGGCCGATGCCCAGCACCTCCCGCTCGGCCTCCGGCGCACTCGCGCCCCGCAGCTCCCGCGCCACCGAGGCGATGATCCCGCCCCCGCTGACCACGGTGTCCGGCGCCCACAGCACGCCGCGGGCGTGCAGCAGCTGTGCGGTGTCGTCGTGGTCGAGCTGATTGTTGGCCGCACCGACCACGGCTCCGGCAGCAACGGACGAGGTGGTCGCCGCGGTCAGGAGGCCTCCGGTCGCGCAGGGGACGAGGACGTCGGCCTCCGCCGACAGCGCCCGTTCCGGGGTGGTCCAGGTGGCATTCCATTGCCGCGCCAGGGTTTTGCGCCCGGGATCGAGGTCGGTCACCGTCAGCCGGGCGCCCCGCCCGGCCAGCCAGTGACCGATGCGGGCCCCGACGTGGCCGAGCCCGATCAGGGTGAACCGCAGGTCCGCAAGGTCTCGCCCGGGCCAGAGGTGCTCGCAGACGGCCTCGATCGAGCTGCGCACACCCAACGCCGTGGGCCCGGACGAGTCACCGCTGCCACCCTCCTCCTCGGGACGGCAGAGCACGTGCGGGGTGTGGCGGTGCAGAACCCCCATGTCGGCCGGGCCGGTGCCGATGTCCGGGCCGGTGATGTACCGGCCGTCCAGATCCTCGATCAGCCCGGCGATGTCGGCGAGCAGGTCGTCCCGGTCGAAGGCGCTGCCGTCCAGGGCCACGACGGTCTTGCCGCCCCCGTGGTCCAGCCCGGCCAGGGCTGCCTTCCGGGTCATCGCGGCGGACAGCCTCAGCACGTCGTCGAGACCGTCCTGCCAGCGGTCATAGGGCTTGATCCGGCAGCCACCCAGCGCCGGACCCAGCCGTGCCGAGTCGATGCCGATCATGATCAGCTGCCCCGACCGGGGCCCGCGCTCGATCCGGACCTGTTCAGCTGTAAGGGTTTCCATGGAGGCAGGACAACACGCCGAACGACCCTCGAACGGGATCGGCGAACAACGTGCGCCCTGCTCCGAACCACCGTTCGTTCAACCGAACAAAGTTCGGCACATGCCCCGATCAGCCGTCCAGTGCGGTCGGCGCCACGGTCCGGTTCTCGGTGTGCTCGTAGAGCAGCGAGGTCCGGAACCCGATGACCTCCTTACGGGCACTGAACCGGTCGACGAGCATGCCGTGCATCGCGTCGACGCTCGGCACCGCCACGTGCACCAGGAAGTCCTCGCTGCCGGCCACCACGTAGACGGCCAGCACCTCGGGCTGCGCGAGCGCGAAGGCCTTGAAACCCTGGATCACGTCACGGCTCAGCGGCCGCACCTGGAACGCGATCATGGCCTGCACCCCGCGCCCGATCCGGGTCAGGTCGACGCGGGCGTGATACCCGGCGAGCACCCCCGACCGCTCCAGCGCCCGGGTGCGCACGAGGGTGCTCGAGGGCGCCAGCCCCACCCGCGCCGCCAGCTGCCGGTTGGTCAGGCGGGCGTTCTGCTGCAGCTCAGTCAGAATCGCCGCATCTCGTTCGTCCATCCGGCCAAACTAACGCCCTTAGTTCGTGATCCTCCAACCCTCCGTGATCATGCAAGATCTCCCCAGAGTTCTAGAACTCCCGGGCGAAGAGTTCTAGAACGCCGGGGAGGTTTTGCATGATCACGGACAAGGATTGGGGGTCACAGGGCCGGGAAGGTCACTCCGGTCAGGTCTTCCGACACCGTCCAGAGCCGCCGGGCCACGTCGGCGTCGCGGGCCGCCTTCGACGGGGTGATCAGCCCGGGCTCACCCCGCGAACGCAGGAAGCCGGTCGGGCCGGCGTAGGCATTGCGCGGAACGTCGGCGGTGGCGGCGAAGAGGGTCGGCAGGGCGCCGCCGTCCTCGCTCTGGGCCAGCCGGTTGCTCACCCGGACCATGAGCGACAGTCCGGGCCGGTCGCTGAACGAGTGGCCGAGGTTGGTCGCCGCCAGCCCCGGATGGGCGGCGGTCGCGATCACCGGGGAACCGGCGTCCGTCAGGCGGCGCTGGAGCTCGGCCGTGAACAGCAGGTTCGCCAGCTTCGACTGGGCGTAGGCGGGAAAGGGCCGGTAGGGGCGGCGTTCCCAGTTGAGATCGGCGAAGTCGACCGCACCGGCCCGGTGACCGTTGGACGAGACGGTGACGACGCGTCCTCTGATCTGGGACAGCAGCAGGTTGGTCAGCGCGAAGTGCCCGAGGTGGTTGGTGCCGAACTGCGACTCGAAGCCGTCGGCGGTGCGCTGGAGCGGGGGCATCATGATGCCGGCGTTGTTGACGAGAAGATCGATGGGCCGGTCGAATCCGGCGGCGAACGCCCGCACCGACGCCAGTTCGGCCAGGTCCAGCACACGTACCTCGGTCGACCCGGCCAGGGACGCGGCGGCCCGGCGTCCTTTCTCGGGATTGCGCACGGCGAGAACGACATGCGCACCGGCGGCGGCGAGCGCCCGGGTCGCCGCCAGGCCGATCCCGCTGCTGGCGCCGGTGACGACGACCGTGCGGCCGTCCTGGGAGGGAACGCTGAATGTAGTCACAGACAACAATGTAGGCATCGACTACTTATGTAGTCAACGCCAACATCCGGGTAGGCTAAGGCCGTGCCAGCCGAGACCGACGAGCGTTACCACCACGGAAATCTGCGCGCGGCACTGCTCGCGGCCGCCGAGCAGACCGCCCGCGAGAGTGGCGTCGACGCGCTGTCGCTGCGTGACCTGGCGCGTCAGGTGGGCGTCAGTCATGCCGCCCCGCGCCGCCATTTCCCCGACCGGCAGTCCCTTCTCGACGCGCTGGCCGTCAACGGTTTCCAGCGGATCGACACCGAGCTGCGGGCGGCGGTGGCGCGGGCCGGGGATGATTTCGTGGCCCGCCTGAAGGCGCTGACCCAGACCTACACGCGGTTCGCGACCCGCGACGCGGCGCTGCTGGAACTGATGTTCTCGCGCAAGCACGGCGAGAACGCCGATGTGTTCCTGGCGGCGGCCCAGCCGTCGTTCACCCTGCTGGAAGATCTGCTCCAGGAGGGGCAGGTGCAGGGCGTGCTGCGCGAGGGCCCGATCGACCAGATCGGCATCGTGCTGTTCGCGACCATGCACGGCATCGCCGCGATGACCAACGGCCATCTGGCCCCGCCGGACCTGCTCGAGGGGCTGGCGAACACCGCGGTGGAACAGTTCGTCCGGGGTGCGGGCCGGGCCTGAGCCGACGCGAGCCGACGCGAACGACCGTCAGCCAACCGTCAGCGAACGGTCATCCGGACGGCAGCACACGGCCCTCGAATGATGACCGTCACCCTGCCTCAGCCCGGACGGATCCATGAACACCTCTGACACCGCACCCCCGCATCACCTTTCCCGGCGAAAATGGCTGGGTGCCGCGGCCGGCGCCCTGGCCCTGACGTCGGTGGGCGGCCTGGTGGTGGTGAACCACCAGCTCGACAGCTACGTCGACCCCTGGCAGCAGAAAGTGGCCGACGCCGGCTTCACCCAGAAGACGGCCCTGATCAACGGCGTGAACCTGAGCTACGCGGAGGGGCCCGACAACGGCCCCGCCCTGGTGCTGCTGCACGCCCAGCACATGGACTGGTTCAGCTACAGCCGGGTGCTGCCCGCGCTGGCCAGGTCGTTCCACGTCTTCGACATCGACTACCCGGGGCACGGCGCGACCACCGGGCCGGAGGGGTACGCGATGACGGCCCAGCGGATCGGGACCGACCTGGCCGCCTTCATGACGGCGACGACCGGGCCGGCGTTCGTCACCGGCAACTCCTCGGGTGGGCTGCTGACCACCTGGCTCGCGGCGAACCGCCCCGACCTGGTACGGGCGGCGCTGCTGGAAGACCCGCCGTTGTTCTCCTCCGAGGCCGGCCGGATCGCCGGCACGATCGCCGACCGGTCGTTCGCGACCTGCGCCGACGCCGTGGCCCAGCACGTGGACGACTTCCTGCTCTACTGGATCGACAGCAACCGCAAGTTCTTCGACAAGCACGCCTTCAGGGGCTCGGCGACGGTGCTGACCGCCGCCGTGAAGTCGTACCGCAGCGCGAATCCCGGGGCACCGCTGGAGATCCGCTTCCTGCCCGACGACACCACGCGGCTCTTCGTGCGGGGTATGGGGCAGTTCGACCCCCGCTTCGGCGCGGCCTTCCACGACGGCACCTGGAACGCCGGGTTCGACCACGCCCAGGCACTGCGCGCGATCACCCGCCCGGTGCTGTTGCTGCAGGCCGAGCCCTCCGTCCTGGCCGACGGCACCCTGAACGGAGCCATGACGACGCAGGACGGACAACGGGCAGCGTCACTGCTGACCAACGGCACCTACCGGTCGACAGACGCCACCCATGTCGTGCATCTGGACCGGCCGAGGGCGTTCACCCAGCTGCTGGAGGACTTCTTCGTCAGTTGATGCGGCGTGACGAGGCCTTTCCCCGTTCGGGATCCTGCGAACCGTCCCCGGGGAAAGGGGTCACCGAGCCGGTCAGCGCAGTGTGGCCAGGGCTCCCGGCGCGATCTCGATCCGCACGCGGTCGCCCCCCTCGATCTCCAGGACCTCGCCGTCGATCTGCAGTGGCGCCGCCTTCAGTGCGGTGAACCGGTAGTCGGTGACGCTCGGCTGCTGCCCGAGGCCGGTGGTGGCGGCGTGCACGACCTTGGTGACCGCCCGCCAGCGGGGTTCGTGGGGTGTCAGGGTGACCTCGAAGAGGCCGTCCTCCGGGTCGCCGTTGTCGCTGAGCTTGAGCACCTTGGCCATCTGCGGGATGTTCGAGAACACCAGGCTGTCGATGGCGATGCGCCCGCCGTCGGCCAGCTCGACGCGCAGCGGCCGGAAACTGCTGAACGAGCGCACCACGGTGACGATCTCGCTCAGCGACCCCTTGGTGCCCTTCTCCAGCTCGACCGCGACCACCGGGGTGAGGCCGAACCCGATGTAGGAGTGCGCGTACCGGGTGAGCTTCTCGCCGTTGACGCTCAGGTGCAGCAGGTCCATCGGCCGCACCTCGTCCTGCGCGAGGGCCTCGGGCAGAGGACGCGGCGCGGTCACGCGGTGGTGGTCGTTCGCGTTGCCGGCGGCCACCACGGTGGCCACGGCGTGGGTGTCACCGGCATCCATGATCCCGTTCACCACTTCGTTGTACCCGCCGTCACCACTCACAGAGACGATCAGAGGACGCCCGTCACCGGCCGCCTCCTGGGCGAGGGTGCGTGCGTGCCCGGCATACTCGGTGGGCAGCAACTCGACCCGCGCATCGGGACGGCCGGCGAGCACCTCGTCCCTCAATTGGTGGGCCTTACCCTTCGCATCACCGGTGCTGTGGGGGTTGAAGATCAGGACGACCCGGTCGAACGGCATGCACTGATCATGGCGTTACCGGGGCGGAACGGCACGGTCAGCTGACCGATTCCTCCAGACTCACCGCCGCGGCGGCCTCGCGGATCAGCGTGACCGCCACGTCCTGGGCCTCGGGGACGTTGCGGCCCTCGTAGCGGCGCAGCACGATGCGGCGGGTGCCGAGCCCCGGCATCTCGAGCGGGCTGACCCCCGGGTGCGACTGGCCGATCAGGGCCAGCGACGGCACCAGAGCCACGCCCTCCCCCGCCGCGACCAGGGCGAGCGCGGTCTGGATGTCTTGGTAGCGGTGCACGGTCGGACCCGAGATCCCCAGGGCGCGCCGGACCCGGTGGGTGGCCTGGGAACCGGCGGCCGAGGCGTCGGGGCCGAGCCAGGGCAGGGACTGCCTGGCCAGGTCGACCACGTCGACCTGGGTCGCCCCGGCAGGTACGACCAGACGCCAGGGCTCGTCGAGCAGGGGTGTCTCGGTCATGTTCTTCGGCAGCCGGGGCGAAGCCTGCTGGGAGTCCAGTTCCAGCACCACCAGGTCCAGATCACCCGATCGGAGCATCCGCAGCAGCTCTTCCTGATCGTCTTCGCGCACCTCGAACCGCAGGCGGGGGTGGCGCTGCTTCCACTCCGGCAGGCTGGGCGCGAAGACGACCCGCAGGAAGGTCTGGAAGATCCCGACCCGCACCGTGCCGACCGGGTCGACCTCGTCCTCGAGCAGTTTGGCGCGCACCAGGTTCAGCGCCCGCTCGATCTCCTCGGCCGTCTCCACCAGGGCCTGACCGGCCTCGGTGAGCAGGATGCCATGAGCCGTCCGAGTGACCAGGGCGCAACCAGTTTCGGCCTCCAGACGGGCCAACTGCTGGGAAACGGCAGACGGCGTGACACCCAACTCGTCGGCCGCCGCCAGCACCCCTCCCTCCCGCGCGATCGCCAGCAGGAACCGGAGCCTCCGGGGGTCGATCCTCATGTTCAGTAACGCTAAACGCCGGATGCAGCGAAGTGCAATTGTGCTGAAGGCATCCGGAGTCTCATCATCATGCGCGGGAGACGGCGATCCGGCTCCCTCCCTCACGATCGAAAGAAGGCTGCTCCGATGGCGGCAATGCTCGGCTGGCTGGGCACCATGGGCACTTTCGGCGCCTATGTCCTCCTGAGCCGGGGGCGCTGGACGGCGACGTCCCTGCGCTACTCACTCCTCAACGCGATCGGCGGCACGGCCGGCGGCATCGCCAGTTCGATGTACGGAGCCTGGCCCAGCGCCGTCTCCAACCTGCTCTGGGCGGCGATCGGCACCCACGCCGTGGTCACCACGCTGCTGGAGCGCCGCCAGGCCTCCGTATCAACCTCGGTATCGGCCTCGGTATCAGCCCCGCCCCCGACCGGCCCGATCCCGGAATTCGCCTGATCAAGCGACTTCCACCCCGGACCGGTCGGTTTGAGGTAGCCGGGAGAGCTGCTTGAGCACCGGGTCGTCGCGGCGCCTGGCGTCGTCCGGCCGGCGCACCGCCCGAACAGCTGGGTGCTGATGCCGAGCACCGCCGCGGCGACCGGAAGCCGTTCCGCCTCACAAGTGTCCAGCACCGTGTCGTTCCCTTCCCAGACGCCTGCCGGCTTCCAGCCGAGGTTGTACGCAGCCTGGATCCCGGTGTTCAGCCAGCTGTCCCGGTCCAGGCCGCCGAGCTTCGCGTCGGCGATGAACAACCGTTCGGCCTCGTGTGTCTCACCCTCGAAACCGACACCGAGAGCGCGACGTACGGTGCTACGTGCACCATCGGCACCCACCACGGACCGGGTCGTGAGGCCCTCACCGCTGTCGAGCGTGAGATGTACGCCACGCTCGTCCTGGGTCAGGGTCTCCACCCCAGGCCGAACTCGATCGACAGCGTCGCCACCTTCTGGGACTTCCAGCGGCAGCACCGCACCGTGATGGTCGCCCTGCAGCAGGCCTCCACCGTGGACGAATCGTTCGCCCGGCGCCAGGACGAGATGCTGGAGCCCGACCTGCGGCACATCGCCGAGCACCTGTCCGGCCTGGACCTGCCGGGCGACCCGATCGTGGCCGCGACGATCATCAGCCGGCTGATGTGGTCGTTCGCCACCGTGCCCACGCCGCACACGAGCGACGACGAGGCGATCGAGACCCTCACGACCTTCATTCACGCCGGCCTCGCCGGACTGGGCCGCTCCTGATCCCATCAGGGTCAAAATCTTTACCACCGGGCGCAAATTAACCAGCCCGAAACGTAAGGACGCCCATGTCATCCCAGGTTTTCAATCTCCCGTCAATGCGGTGTACGGGATTTTGAATACTTCCCTTTACGTCTCCTGTGTGGGTATCTTTTTGGGACAGCAATACGTAAAGACTCTTCACTAATCATGACTCCCGCCCTGAAGGGGAACGCCATGAAGCGTGCTCGCTTGCTTGCCGTCGGCCTGTCCGCCGCCGCAGCAGTCGCGCTGGTCGCGACGATGTCACCCATGGGAGCCCAGGCCGCCACACCGGTGTCGGCGGCCGCGGCCACCTGCTCCGGAGCCACCTGGGCCAAGGACGTCGCCTACACCGGCGGCGCCGTCGTCACCTACAACGGTCATACCTGGACCGCGAAATGGTGGACGTACGGCGACGTTCCGGGGGCGAATTCACAGGACGTCTGGGTGGACGGAGGAGCCTGTGGCGGAACCAACCCGACCACACCTCCCACCACGCCACCCACGACTCCACCCACCACTCCCCCGACGACTCCACCCACCACTCCTCCGACCACCAGCGGTAAGAAGGTCGTCGGGTACTACACCGAGTGGAGCACCTACCAGCGCAACTTCCAGGTCAAGGCGCTGGACACCAGCGGTGCCGCGGCGAAGCTGACGCACATCAACTACGCCTTCGGCAACGTCACCGGGGGCAAGTGCGCCATCGGCGACGCCTACGCCGACTACCAGAAGACCTTCACCGCGGCGGATTCCGTGAGCGGTACGGCCGACACCTGGGACCAGGCGGTGGCGGGCAACTTCAACCAGCTGCGCCAGCTGAAGAAGAAGTACCCCAACCTCAAGGTGATCTGGTCGTTCGGCGGCTGGACCTGGTCGGGCGGCTTCGGTGCGGCGGCGGCCAACCCCACCGCCTTCGCCCAGTCCTGCCGGGCCCTGGTCGAAGACCCCCGCTGGGCCGATGTCTTCGACGGGATCGACATCGACTGGGAGTACCCGAACGCCACCGGCCTGACCACCGACACCAGCGGTTTCGACGCCTACCGCAAGCTGATGGCAGCCTTGCGCACCTCGTTCGGCAGCGACCTGGTCACCTCCGCTATCACCGCCGACGGCACCTCCGGCGGCAAGATCGAGAAGGCCGACTACGCCGGGGCAGCCCAGTACGTGGACTGGTACCTGCCGATGACGTACGACTTCTACGGCGCGTTCGACGCCGACGGCCCGACCGCCCCGCACTCACCGCTGACCGGTTACAGCGGGGCCCCGATCACCGGCTTCGACTCGGCCACGGCGATCGCGAAGCTGAAGAGCCTCGGGATCCCCAGCAGCAAGCTGCTTCTGGGCATCGGCTACTACGGCCGGGGCTGGACCGGGGTCACCCAGGCGGCACCGGGTGGTTCGGCCACCGGACCGGCACCGGGCACCTACGAGGCCGGCATCGAGGACTACAAGGTGCTCAAGACCTCGTGCCCGTCCACCGGCACCGTGGCCGGCACCGCGTACGCCAAGTGCGGCAGCAACTGGTGGAGCTACGACACGCCCGCCACCATCGCCGGGAAGATGACGTACGCCAAGCAGCAGAGCCTGGGCGGAGCCTTCGCCTGGGAACTGTCCGGTGACACCACCGGCGCCGAGCTGACGAAGGCCGTCTCCAGCGGCCTGGGCTGACACCACATCGGGGCGCCCGGCCCTCACCCTGACACTGGGCCGGGCGCCCTCTCCCCCTCGGAACCTTGGCGAACCTCGACGAAGAGGATTCTCTGACATGTCTTTCCGACGTATCTCCGCCCTCCTGGCCACCGCGTGCGTGGCCGTTCTCCTGGGCAGCGCCCCGGCCACCGCCGCCGTGCCCGCCCCACCGGCCGGATTCACCACCGTCTGGTCGGACGACTTCAACGGCACCGCGAACACCCTTCCCTCCTCCGGTAACTGGATCTTCGATCTCGGGCACAGCTACCCCGGCGGCGCCGGGAACTGGGGCACCGGCGAGATCGAGGAGATGACCAACCGCACCCAGAACGTCAGCCTCGACGGCAACGGGAACCTGCGGATCACCCCGCTGCGCGACGCCTCGGGCAACTGGACCTCCGCCCGGATCGAGACCCAGCGCACCGATTTCGCCGCCCCGGCGGGCGGAGTGGTGCGGTTCGAGAGCCGGATCCAGCTCCCGAACGTGACCGGGGCCGCCGCGCAGGGCATCTGGCCGGCCTTCTGGTCGCTCGGTGACGCCTTCCGCGGCAACTACACCAACTGGCCGGGCGTCGGTGAGATCGACGTGATGGAGAACGTCAACGGGGTGAACACCGGGTACGGCACCCTGCACTGCGGGGTCGCTCCCGGCGGTCCGTGCAACGAGTACAACGGGCTGGGCGGCAGCAAGTCCGGCTTCAGTCCCACCCTGCAGGGCGGATTCCACACCTACGCGGTGGAACTCGACCGCAGCACCTCGCCCGAGCAGCTGCGCTGGTACATCGACGGGCAGCAGTTCCACTCCGTCTCGGCGAGCCAGATGGACGCCACGACGTGGAACAACGCCACGCACCACGGCTTCTTCCTGATCCTCAACGTGGCCGTCGGCGGCAGCTGGCCGGGCAACCCGACCGCGTCCACCGCCTCCGGGGTCCCGATGACCGTCGACTACGTGACGGTCTCGAGCAGGAGCGGGGGCGGCACCACTCCTCCCCCGGCCGGTGGGAACCGCGACGCCTACGCCACCATCCAGGCCGAGAGCTACGACAGCCAGGTCGGTACCCAGATCGCCGACGTCGACGGCGGAGGCAAGAAGCTGGGATACATCGCGAACGGCGACCGGGCCGTGTACAACGGCGTGAACTTCGGCTCCTCGGCGGCCCACACGTTCGCGGCGAAGGTCGCGTCCGGGGCCGCCGCCGGCGTCAGCGGCCTGGTCGAGGTGCGGCTGGACAGTGCCACGGCAAGCCCGGTCTCGACCATCGCGGTGGCCAATACCGGCGGCTGGCAGACCTACAAGGAGGTACCGGGATCGCTGTCGGGCGTGACCGGCACGCACGACGTCTACCTGACGTTCTCGTCCGGGCAGCCGAGCGACTTCGTCGACCTGGACAGTTTCACCTTCCGGCACTGAGCAGGACGGCACCCGGTCACCGGGCCGGGATCCCCGGCCCGGTGACTCACCCCACCCCTTCAGCAGGGATTCAACCGCCAGGATGCAGACTGCTCAGGTGCGAGTCCTGGTGGTTGACGACGAGGCCCGGTTCGCCGAGGGCATCCGCCGGGGACTGGTCGCGGAGGGTTTCTCGGTGGACGTCGCCGAGAACGGGATCGACGGGCTCTGGCGGGCCCGCGAGGTGCAGTACGACGCGATGGTGCTGGACGTGATGATGCCCGGGCTCAACGGGTACCAGGTCTGCCGCACCCTGCGCGACGAGCACAACTGGACCCCGATCATGATGCTCACGGCCAAGGACGGCGCCTGGGACCAGGTCGAGGGGCTCGACACCGGCGCCGACGACTACGTGGTCAAACCGGTCGAGTTCCCGGTGCTGGTGGCCCGGCTGCGCGCCCTGGTGCGACGGGGACGGCCCGAGCGCCCGACCCTGCTGACCGTCGGCACCCTGGTGGTCGACCCGGCCTCCCGCGAGGTGCGGCGCGGGCGCACACCCATCACCCTGACCAGCCGGGAGTTCGCGGTGCTGGCCTTCCTGGCCCGGCGCGCGGGCACGGTGATGTCCAAGCAGGACATCCTCAACGGGGTGTGGGACGACGACTTCGAGGGCGACCCGAACATCGTCGAGGTCTACGTGGCCCACCTGCGGGCCAAGATCGACCGGCCGTTCGGGGTGGAGACCGTCGTGACCGTGCGCGGCGCCGGGTACCGGCTGATCGAGGATGCCTGAGCACCGGCGGTACGTCTCGACCTCCCTGCGTGTCCGCATCACCACCGCCACCACGATCATCGTGCTGCTGGTGCTGGCCGTCGGCGCCGCCGGGTTCGTGCTGCTGCTGCGCTCCCAGGTGAGCCGGGCCCAGTCCACCACCGCGCGGCAGCAGGCGGTGCAGCTGGCCCGCGAGACCGAGGCGGACGGCGTGCTGCCACCCTTCGAGGCCGACGAGGTGATCATCCAGCTGCAACGCGGCGGGCACGTGGTCGCGGTCGCGGACGACGACTTCGCGCAGGTCCCGCCCCTGCCGGTGAGCAGCCGGCCCCAGGTCGTGCGACTGATGGGCGAGCGCTGGGCCGTGCGCTCCAGCCGGGTGCGCCTGCAGGACGGCGTCGTGCAGTACATCGTGGTGGCGCGCTCGCTGGAGGGTGCGGACGACGCCACCCGGTCGGCGAGCTGGCTCCTGGGGGCGGGGGTACCGGCCGTGAGCCTGTTCGTCGCGGCGCTCACCTGGACGGTGGTCGGGCGATCACTGCGCCCGGTCGAGCAGATCCGTTCCGACGTGGAGAAGATCGGCGACGACCCGTCCGGACGCATCGTGGCCCCGCCCGGACGGGACGAGGTGGCGCGGATGGCCGAGACGATGAACCACATGCTCGCCCGCCTGGAGACGGCCCGGCACGTGCAGCAGCGGTTCGTGTCGGACGCCTCGCACGAGCTGCGCTCCCCCGTCGCCGCCATCCGCCAGCACGCCCAGGTGGCCCTGCTGCACCCGGACGCCACCACACTCACCGGCCTGGCCGAGGTGGTGGACACCGAGGCCGCCCGGCTCGAGGAACTGGTCAGCGACCTGCTGCTGCTGGCCCGGGTGGACGAGCGGCGCTCGGTGAACCGGCAGGAGATCGACCTGGACGACCTGGTGCTGGCCGAGGGCGCCCGGCTGCGTGCGCTCGGTGTACGGGTCGACGCCACCGGCGTGGGCCCGGCCCGCGTCGTCGCCGACATCGCCCTGATGACCCGCGCCGTGCGCAATGCCGTGGAGAACGCCCGCCGTCACGCCCGCACCACCGTCGCCCTCGGCCTGCACGACGACGGCGGCCACGCGGTTCTGCGGGTGGACGACGACGGCCCCGGGGTGCCGGTCGAGGACCGCGAGCGCGTCTTCCGCCGCTTCGAGCGGCGCGACGACTCCCGCGACCGGGACCGCGGCGGCGCCGGCCTGGGTCTGGCGATCATCGCCGAGGCCGCCCGCGACGCGGGCGGCTCGGCCCGGCTGGACACCTCCGCGCTGGGCGGCGCCCGGCTGGAGATGCGCCTGCCGACCAGCGGTTAGCCGGCCGACGTCTATTCGTCCGAGTCCTTCTTACTGGTCGCCGCCGCGTAGGCCTGGCCCGGGGTCATCGAGACGCCGTTGTACTTCACCGTGTTGTAGGTGCTCACCGGCACGCACTCGGCCTTCTTGGCGGTAGAGGCGTGGGAGTCGGTGAGGGCTTCCTTGCGCTGCTTGGTCGTGCTCTTGGGGTAGGTGTCGCCGGTGCTCCAGTCCTGGCCGATGACCAGGGTGACCTCGTCGACGTCGGTGCTCTTCCGCAGCAGGGACGAGGGCACGTCCAGGTCGGCGGCGAGCTGCTGGGCCTGGTCGACCTTGCCCTTGGGGTAGAGCACGGCCGTACGGCTCTGGAGGTCACCGGACGAGGAGTCGGTGACGGCCTGGTCATAGCCCTGTTGCTGGAGCACCTTGGTCAGCGCGGAGGCGCGGCCGTCCTGGCCGCCGCGGTTGCTCACCTCGACGGTGAAACTCGTGCCGGCCACCTGCTCGACCGCAGCCGTCGTGGCGGCGGCCGTCGGCGTGGAGGTCGCCGTCTTCGCCTTGGAGAGCGACTGGTCCTCGGCGATCGTGGCGAACAGCTTCTGGGCCGCCGCCGCGGGCACCACCCGGTTGGCGTTGTCCGGGTCGGCGGCCGTCTGCATCGTGGTGAAGGTGATGCGGTCGGTGCCGACCTTGTTGAACTCGGTGGCCAGGTCGATCAGCTTCGGGATGCTGTCCAGGCCCTCGTCGACGGTGAGGGCGCTGGTCGCCGCGTTCGCCACCCCGTACAGCTTGGTCGGGTTCAGCAGCGTGCCCTTGTCCTTCAGGGAACGGATGGACGCGGACAGGAACGCGTGCTGGCCGTAGGTGCGGCCCAGGTCGCTGCCGTCGCCGAAACCGTGGCGCGTGCGCACGAACTGCAGCGCGGCCTCGCCCTTGAGCGTGTGCTTGCCCTTGGACAGTTTCAGGTGCGAGTAGGTGTCGTAGACGTCGCCGCTGACGCAGACCTGCACGCCGCCGGTGGCGTCGGACATCTTGATCACGCCGGAGAAGTCGACCATCGCGAAGTGGTCGATCGTGATGCCGGTGAGCTGGTGGATCGCGGCCACCGAGCAGCCCGGGCCGTAGGCCAGGGCACTGTTGATCTGCCCGAACCGGGCCGCGACGCTCCGGCCGGTGGTCGAGTCCTCGCAGCCGGGCATGTCCGTCATCGTGTCGCGCGGAATGCTCATCGCGGTGATGTTGGTGCGGTCGGCCGAGACGTGCACCAGGAGCTCGACGTCGGCGTTGGAACCGGTGTCACCGCAGGCCCCTCCGAGCTTGCAGTTCTCCCCCTGCCGCGAGTCGGTCCCGATCACCAGCACATTGATCGGGAACCGGCCCTGGTCGTCGGCCTTCTGCACGCCCGCGCTGCCGGTCGTGCCGCTGAACAGGGCCGACGACGCAATGTTGCCGTTCAGGTGCTGGTAGAAGTACGCCCCGCCGCCGGCGGTGCTCGCGACCAGCAGCACCACGGTGCCGAGCACGTACTTGCCCCAGCCTCCGTACCGGCGACCGCGGGAGTGACGCACCGGTCGCGCTCCGTCGAGCTGTCGCTCCAGATCCCGCTGGGCTTTCCTCTGGCTCACGACCGGACATCCACACGGCGCGTCGAGCAGTTTCTGGGGACCACGCTGGCATGGTGACGCCCAGACCCTGAACCGCACCTGAACCATCGTTAACGCCAGGGTCGAAACCCTTGAGGCCCGTCACCCTCCGTGCGTCGGGCCTTACGAAAAGCTCTGTGTCAGACCCCGAACGAGGGACGACGCAGGGCTTCGGCGTCGGTCGTGGCGCGGAACTCCTCACGCTCGTAAAGATTCTGTGCGTAGGCCCAGAGACTGGCGAAACGCTGCAGCTCGGCCGAGATCCGCCCCGGACGGCCCGCGTCCGCCCCGAAACGCACGAGCGTCACCCACAGCCGCACGTCGGCCAGCGTGAGTTGTTCTCCCAGAAGGTAACGCGAGTTCGACAGGGTGCGGTCGAGGCGGGCGAAGGCCTCGTTCAGCAGGGCCCGGGCCCGATCGCCGTTGCGGTCACTGCCGATCCGCAGCCGTGAGGGCCCCTGATCGACGACCGGGCCGAGCCAGCGGTCCAGTTCGTCGATCTCGGCCCGCCGCTCGCGCGGGTAGAGCTGGACGCCGGTGGCCGACCAGCCGGCGAACTCGGTGGCGAGATCCCGCTCCAGGGTGGGGTAGTCGTTACTCACCACCCGGTAGGTGTCGCGGTCCCAGAGCGCCGGCACGGTGGCCGGGCCGGTGAACTGCGCATCGGTGGCCCGGTAGGCCTCTTCCAGACCGGGAAGCCGGTTGCGGTGCAGGGGCACCGGCGCGAGACGCCTCTCCCCCCGCGATCCCGGCGATCCCAGCGCGTCCGCCGATCCCAGCGCCCCCGCGGCATCGTCGACCGTCGAGACCGTGATCACGTCACCCAGCCCGGCGAGCGCGATCACCAGGGTGCTGCGGTGGGCCGCGGCGCTCGTGCGGTCGGCGAAGAGATGGAAGCGGCCGGGCGCGGCCACGAAGACCCCGGGCGGACCGTCCGGGGCGAATGTCGTCGGGTCGCCGAGCCTTCCGCAGATGGCCCGGCTGGTTCGGGTTCTCGTCCGGGTACGGGTCGTGGAGCCGGTCCGGATCTGTTCCGCCTGCCGCATGGTGACCTCCGAGTCCTGGCCGCCCCCACCGTTCCGGTCCGGGACGAGCCACGCTTGCCGCCGCAGGATCGCGACGGCCCGGTCTTCACCCGGAGCACCCCGCCGCGACAGGAGGGTTGCTGATCAGCGAGCCGGGGCTTGACGCTGATGCTCTTGACCTGTGAACCACGGTAACAAGCCGCAACCATAAAGTCGACAAGATTAGTAGACTTTACGCGGCGGGGGCGCGGAGGACGAAGAAGGTCGGGTACCAGCGGATCGCGAAACCGAGGTGCTCGTAGAGGCGGACGGCGGTGGTGTTGGTGGCGGCCGTGTGCAGCATCGGCACCTCCCCGCGCTCGCGGATGCCGTGGGCGACGGCCCGGATCACCCGGCCGGCCAGGCCCCGGCCCCGCTGGGCGGGATCGGTGCAGACCGCGCTGATCTCGGTGAAGCCCGGCGGCCGGAAGCGCTCGCCACCCATCGCCACCAGCTTGCCGTCGACGCGCACACCCCGGTAAGTACCGAGCTCGATGGTGCGGCGCTCGAACGGGCCCGGCTGGGTGCGGGCCACCAGATCGAGCATGTCGTCCACGTCGCCGGGGCCCAGCGTCAGGAGCTCCGGGTCGGGTGCGGTGACGAGTGCGTCGGTGGCCACCAGCTGCACGCCGGGCAGGTTCATCACGATCTCCCAGCCCGCGGGCAGGTGGTCGACGGTGTTCGCGGGGCCGGGCAGGAGCACGGTCCGCCCGGGCCCGGCCAGGTCGCCCAGGTCGGCCCAGACCTGCGGGTCGGCGGGGTCGGACATCCCGGTCATCGGGGAGACGTCGGCCGGGTACCGCACGGCCCGGTCGGTGCCGATCGCGAACCGCCGGTGCGGTCCGGTGAGGGAACTGTACGACGGGCGGTCGAGCGGGTGGAGCTGCTCGGGGCTGGAGTCGTTCGTCATGGTGCCGTTCCCTCGAAAGATCGCTACGTCGTGCGCAGTGCATCACGGAGGAGCTTTGCCGGGCAACCAGAGCTCAGGCCGAGGGCAGGGCCAGGCGGATGCGGGTGCCCGGCTCCGGGCCCGCCCCCTGCTGGGCCAGAGCCACCCGGCGGACGAAGGGCAGGCCCAGCCGTCGACCGGGCCGCGACGCCGGGTGAACTGCAGCGGCATCTCCAGGGTGTGGCCGCGATCATGGAGAGCCACTTCCGCTACGAGGAACGCATGTTCCTCACCGTGCTCGACGGGCTGGCCCTGGACTCGTCGCCGGAGGAGGTCCTGGGTCCGTTGTGACCAGTGGCCCCCCTAAGATGCCCCCAGACTTTCAGGATCGAGTGACACAGAGGTGGAACGGGCATGCAGGAGAACCTCTGGCTACGCCGGGTGGAAGACGACCCCAGTCATTCCCAGTGGTACATCGACCGTTTCCGGGCGATGGCGGAGCAGGGTGCCGACCTCGACGGTGAGGGCCGGATGATCGACGCGATGGTGCCGCGGGGATCGAAGATTCTCGACGCCGGCTGCGGTCCGGGCCGGCTCGGCGGGTATCTGGCGGGGCGGGGGCACGAGGTGATCGGGATGGACATCGACCCGACCCTCATCGCCGCGGCCGAGGACGACCACCAGGGCCCGACCTGGCTCGTCGGTGACCTCGGTGAGCTCGACCTGCCCGGCAGCGCCTTCGACGTGATCGTCTGCGCCGGCAACGTGATGACGTTCTGCGCCCCCTCCACCCGGGGCGAGATCCTCCGGCGTTTCCGCCGGCACCTGCTGCCCGGCGGACGCGTCGTCATCGGTTTCGGAGCCGGTCGCGGCTACGAGTTCGACGATTTCTTCGGCGATGCGAACCGGGCCGACCTGGTCGCCGAGCTCCTGCTGAGCACCTGGGACCTGCGCCCGTTCGCCCCGGACTCGGACTTCATCGTGGCGGTGCTGTCAGCGGCTTGATCAAAGCCGCGGGTCAACATGGATCTTCGGGCCCGGCCCGGCGTTTCCCGGTCGGCGCCCGGCCAGCACCTCCGCCGCACCCTCCAGCGGAACGGTCGCCGCGACCAGCGGACGCGGATCCAGCGCGCCCTGCGCGAAAAGGTCGACCACGCCCGCCAGGGCCCCCGATCCGGACAGAACCCCGACCGCGGTGACGTCTTTCAGCACCAGGGTGCGGGTGTCCACCCGGCTGGGCGCGGCCGCGAGCCCGATGAACACCACGCGGCCGCCGGGATCGACCAGCTCGGCGGCCAGCGCGGGAACGTCCGGGCCGCCGGCGGCGTCGATCACCGCGTCGAAACCCTTGGCCCGGTCCACGTGCTCCCGGGTCGAGACCGGGTCGAACCCGAGTGTGGACGCGAAGAGCAGGCTTTCGGGGGTCGGCCCGGCGATGCTCACCTCGGCTCCGCAGGCCCGGGCGATCAGCGCGCTCAGCAGCCCGATCGTGCCCGGCCCGACGACCAGCAGCCGCGAGCCCGGCTGGATCGCAGCTCCCCGCACCGCCCGCAGGGCGTTCGCCGACGGCTCGATCAGCGCGCCGGCCACCTCGTCCACTGTTTCGGGGAGAGCGACCAGGGCCGATGCCGGTACGGGCAGTTGCTCGGCGAGCGCGCCGGGCCAGCCGCCGCGGATGCCGATCTCGTACCGGTCCGCGCAGAGGTGCTGCCGGCCGCCGGCGCACAGCCGGCAGGCGCCGCAGCCCAGCATGGTGTCGCCGCTGACCCGTCGCCCGAGCCAGGAGGGGTCGACGCCGGGGCCGACCTCGCTGACCCGGCCGCACCATTCGTGACCGATGCGCAGCGGGTAGGCGGCGTGCCCGGTGGCCAGGTAGGACATGTGCCCGGAGAAGAACTCGGCGTCGGTGCCACAGACCCCGGCCCGCTCGACGTCGACGATCACCTGTCCGGCGGCGACGTGCGGCGGGGGCACATCCTGCACCGCGGCCTGCCCCGGACCGGTGACGACGAAGGCCCTCACGACAGCGCCACCAGCACCTTGCCCGGCGTCCCGTCGCCCGCCGCCAGTGCCGCGAACGTCTCCGGGGCCTCGTCCAGCGGCACGATGCGACTGATCAGAGCGCGGGACGAGGTGGTCTCCCCGGCGACGAGCCGCGCGGCTTCGCGGAAGTCGTCGGCCGAGTAGGTGAAGCTGCCCACCAGGGACCGTTCCGTGGTGGTGATCTCGAACGCGTCGATGGACACCCGGGGCCGGCCCCGGCCGACGAGGCAGACCACGCCACCCACCCGGGTGGCGATCAGGGCGTCGGCGAGGCTCGCGTCCACCCCCACGGCGTCGATGGTGACGTCGGCCAGCCGCCCGAACCGGGCCTCCACCCGTTCGGCCAGCGGGCCGGTGGCCGCGTCCCGGGGGTCGATCGCCACCGCCCCCAGATGCTCGACCAGTTCCCGCCGGGCCGCGTCGATCTCGCTCACGAGAACAGGATCGACCCCGGCGTGCCGCAGCGCCAGCACCACCGACTGACCGATCGGGCCGCCGCCCACGACCAGCGTGTTGCGGGCGCCCGCCGCCCCGGCGCGGCGCAGGGCGTGCACGGCCACGGCGACCGGCTCGATCAGCGCGCCGTGCTCGAGGGGCAGGCCGTCGGGCAGCGGCACGACGTTGCGCGCGGGCACCAGCACCTGCTCGGCGAAGGCCGCGTCGACGTCGGGCCGCACGCCGAGCACGTACTTACCCGGATGCAGGTGCTCGCGGCCGGCCCAGGCCGGGGTCGGGGGCGCCACCACCGGGTTGAACGTCACCGCCTGACCGACGTCCAGACCGGTGACCTCACTGCCCACCGACCGGATGTGTCCCACGCTCTCGTGACCCATCACCTGGCCGGGCTCCCGGCGGCCGCTGGCACCGGTGTATCCGTGCAGGTCGGACCCGCAGATGCCGGTGAAGGCGACATCCAGCACCACGTCGTGCGGCCCGGCGACCGGGTCGGGCCGCTCGGCCACGACCAGGCGGTGAAAGTCTTCGAGTACCAGCGCGCGCATGCGGGACCACTCCTTCGACCGGACGCAACCGGCGGGGCCGGGCGAAACACTCTTATACGTCACGAATCGTTCCCGGAGCCAGGGGTGCGGCGGACGGACCGGCGCAGGCAGGGTGCCGCACTCCTAGGCAGCGGCGTCCTACCCCCGCGAGCCGGCTCTCCTCAGGATGAGGACATGACCACGACGACACCCCTGACGATGACCATCGACGGCTCTCCGGCAACGACTTTCGCCACCTTCACCGTGACCGACCCGGCGACCGGTCTCCCGGCCGGCCAGGCCCCGGACGCCACCCGCGAACAGCTCGACACCGCCGTGGCTGCGGCCCGCCGGGCGCAGCCCGCCTGGGCCGCCCTCGGCCCGGACGAGCGGCGTGACCACCTGCGGGCGATCGCCGACATCATCGACGCGCACACCGACGAGCTGGCCGGGCTGGTGACGGCGGAGCAGGGCAAGCCGCTGGCCGTCGCGGTGACCGAGGTGAGCGGCCTGAGCTTCTGGCTGCGCGAGACCGCGGGCCTGGACCTGCCGGTGACCGTCAATCAGGACGATGCGCAGCGGCGCTCGGTGACCCGGCACGTGCCGCTGGGGGTGGTCGCGGCGATCACGCCGTGGAACTATCCGATGGGCCAGCTCTCCTTCAAGCTCGGCCCGGCCCTGCTGGCGGGCAACACCGTGGTCGTCAAACCCTCCGACCTCGCTCCCCTGTCCGCGCTGCGCCTGGGAGAACTGATCCGGCAGGCGGTTCCGGCCGGCGTGGTGAACGTCGTCACCGGCATCGGGGAGCTGGGGGCCTGGATGAGCGGCCACCCCGGCTTCGACAAGATCAGTTTCACCGGTTCCACCCGCACCGGCCGGGCCGTGATGGCGGGGGCGAGCGCGTCGCTCACCCGGGTCACCCTCGAGCTCGGGGGCAACGACCCCGCCGTCGTGCTGGCCGACGCCGACCCGGAGGCGGTGGCCGACCAGCTGTTCTGGGCCGCCTTCAGCAACACCGGGCAGATCTGCCTGGCCAGCAAGCGGATCTACCTGCACACCGACGTCTTCGACCGGGTCGCGGCGCGGCTCGTGCAGCTCGCGGACGAGGTGGTCGTCGGGGACGGGCGCGACGAGAAGACCCAGATCGGGCCGGTGTCGAACCGGCGCCAGTACGACACCGTCGTGGACCTGCTCCAGGACACCGTCGACCAGGGCTACGAGATCCTCGCCGGTGGCCTGCCCGATCCGGACCAGGCCGGGTACTTCATCCGCCCGACGATCGTCGGGCAGCCGCCGGAGACCGCGCGCATCGTGCAGGAGGAGCAGTTCGGCCCGGTGCTGCCGCTGCTGAGGTACGACGACGTGGACGACGCGATCGCTCGCGCGAACGCCGGTGAGTACGGTCTCGGTGCCTCGGTCTGGTCGGCCGACCCGCAGGCCGCGCTGGCCGTCGCCGAGCGGATCGAGGCCGGCACGGTCTGGGTGAACGAGGTCATGCACCTGTCCCCGACCGCCGCGTTCGGCGGGCTCAAGCAGTCCGGGGTCGGGGTCGAGAGCGGCCAGGCCGGGCTGCTGGAGTTCACCGAGCGCCAGACCGTCACGGTCCGGCACCCGGCCTGACCGCCCTGACCGGCCTGACGGCTGTGGGTTTCTGACCGTTGGTGCCCGGTCGGCGCCGGGGTCTGGCCGGGCGGCGTGCCGGTGGCTACCGTGTGCAGCGCGTGCGCAGTGACGCGTGGCCGGTGCCGACCAGGAGCCGAGGGAGTCGCACGGGCATGTTCGAGATCGTCGGCGGTTCGCACTGCGTGCTCGGTGAGGGCCCGATGTGGGACGCCGAGCGCGAGATCGTTCGCTGGGTGGACATCGAGGGTGGCCGGGTCTGGGAGGGCCTGGACTCGCCGAGGGTGGTGCTCAAGCGGGAACCCACGCTGGGCGCGGTGATTCACAGCGAGGCCGGTGACCTGCTGCTGGCCCGGCAACGCGGGCTGGAACACGTGGACGTGCCGGGGGACGTGGTTGCCACCGTGACCCTGGTGCCGGACGGGGTGAACAGCCGCCTCAACGACGGGAAGTGCGACCCGGCCGGGCGTTTCCTGGTCGGCAGCATGGCCCTGGACGACCGTCGCGGCTCCGAGCGCCTGTGGCGCCTGGAGCACGACGGCGGCCTCACCGTGCTCGACGACGACCTGAGCCTGTCCAACGGCCTGGGCTGGAGCCCCGACGGCGCCACGATGTACCAGGTCGACACCGTGCCCGGGATGATCTGGAGACGCACCTACGACCCGGACACCGGTGCCGCCGGCCGGCGTCACCTGCTGGTCGCGATGGGCGGCGCCGACGGCCTGACCGTCGACGCCGCCGGCAACCTCTGGGTCGCCGTCTGGGGAGCCGGACAGGTCCGCGTCCTCTCCCCCCGGGGCGTGCTGCTCGAGGAGTTCGACACCGGCGCACCCCTGACCACGAGCTGCGCGTTCACCGGCCCCGACCTCGACCTGCTGGTGGTGACCACCGCGGACCGGACGGTGGCGGGCGTCCCCCGCTCTGATCGTGCGGGCTCGGTGCTGACGCTCCGCACGACCCACCGGGGGCTGCCCACCACCCCGTGGCGGCCCGGGCCTCTCAGCCCTTCCCGGCCCTGAGCCGAATCAGAAGCCGTTGACCCAGATCTGGGCCGGTGTGCCGTTGCACTTGTACAGCTGCATGCGAGCACCGGCCGTGGCCACGCCGCCCGGTACGTCGAGGCAGGCGCCGCTGTCCTTCCAGTGGAGGCGGGACTCGATCTTGGCGACCGCGGGCAACGCCGCACCGGTGTTGTACTCCTCGTCGCTGACCGTGTAGCAGTCCCACTGGTAGATGGCAGCCCCGTTGGCCGTGTCCCGGTTGCTCATGCACAGACCGCTGAGCTGGTTCACGAACTTGTAGTGGTACTTCGACACGAAAACGGTCTGCCAGCTCTGGGCCAGGCTTTCGGGACCGCTGGTCACGCACGGCATCTGGACCAGGTAGGCCCCCACCGCCGTGGACTGGTACTCGGGCTCCAGACACAGGTTGGTGCCAGAGTTCTTGATCGGCTTGAAAACACCGCTGAGCAGCGGCTTCACTGGGGCGTCGGACGAAGACGCGGCGTTCGCCGCGACCCCGGCCGGGATCAGGGTGCCGGCCACCAGTACGGTGGCGGCGAGGAAACGACCTGCGAGAGAGCGCATTCAGAGATTCCCTTCGGAAGTTGCCAGATCGGTCATCTGACGATTCCAATCTGCCCCCTACCGCTGGAACGACGCTGAAACGGCGCTGGAACGGGAGCCGTTACAGCGCCGGGTCCTGGCGCAGGATCGCCGTGTGCAGATCGCGCAGCGGGCCGCTGGGATCGGCGCCCAGTTCCGACGCCAGCACCGTGCGCACGTTCTCGAAGACGGTCAGGGCCCGGCCCGCCAGGCCCTGACGGTAGTACGCGAGCATCAGCAGCTCGTACACCTGCTCGTCCAGCGGGTGCTCGCGCACCGCCGGCGTCAGCAGGTCCACGGCCCGGGCGGACTGCCGGGTCAGCAGATGGGCCCGGGCCAGCATCTTCGTGGCCCGCAGCCGCAATTGCCCCAGATGCTGGGCCTGGACCTCGAACCACGGGTGACTCTCCACGTCTCCCAGGGGTTCTCCGTGCCAGAGGGCGAGCGCCTCGGTGAGGGGACGCACGCCGGCGGCCGTCGGCGGGCCGTCGCCCTGGGCCCGGATCAGGTGCTCGGCCAGACCGGCGTCGACCGCCGTGCGGGGCAGGTCGAGCACGTACCCCTGCCCCTGGCTGATGATCCGTGCCGCGGGGCCCAGCACCCGGCGCAGGTAGGAGACGTGACTCTGCAGGGTGTTGGCCGCGGTGCGGGGAACCTTGTCACCCCAGACGATGTCGACGAGGCGGTCGGCCCCGACGAGCTCGCCGGCGTTCAGCGCCAGCACACTCAGCACCGTCCGGCGGCGCCGGCCCGGGATCACCTGGGCCACCCCGTCCACCACGATCCCGGCCGGGCCCAGCAGGCGGATCCGAATGTCCGCACTCATCGCGATATCAGTGGACGTCGTGGCCGGCCGGGGATTTCGGGCCGGGGTGGACGTCGGGGACGGCTGTGCGGGCAGGACCATCCGGAACCGGTCCGCCTCCCGCGCGGCGGCCGCCAGCAGGCCCGGGGCCTCCGCGCGCTCCTGGGGGTTGCCGTACCGCAGCAGCGCGTGGCCCAGCCGGTGCAGCGAAAGGCAGTGGGCCGGCCAGTGACCCAGCGCCAGATTGCCCCGCACCGCCCGGCGCAGGTGGTCGATCCCGGCCGGGACGTCACCCACCGTCAGGGCGGCCAGCCCGAGCGACTGGTGGGCCGACCCGAAGCAGGTGATGGCCAGGCTGCCGCAGATCGGCAGGTCCTGGTGCGATGCCAGCAGACGGTAGACCGTCGACGCCAGTTCCCTGTCCTGCAACCGGAACGCGGCCTCGGCCGCGCCGTTCACGGTCACCAGCCAGGCACTCGAGGCCGGGACGGCACTCAGCCCCGAACCGCTCAGCCCCGAACCACCCAGCCGGGCCACGGCCCCGGCCGCGACCAGGTCGTCACCGGCGGCCACGGCCGAGACCGCGAGCGCCGAGAACAGCGAATCGTCCTGCACGCCGAGAGCGTACGAGTCGACCTCGGCCCTCAGTACCGGCAGGAGTTCCCCCAGCCGGCCCTGGAACCAGCGGATCGTGATCAGCTGCCCGCGGTACCAGCCGCTCGCGTCGGCGTCACCGCAGCGTTCACCCAGCACCGCGCACTCGGCGGCCATTGCCTCGGCCCTGTCCAGTTGCCCGTCGCGGATCGCCAGCATCACCTCGATGGCCGCGGCGACGTACCCGAAAGCCTGGTGGTCGTGCTGTTTCAGGGCCTCGCGGAGCCGGGCGAGCGAGCGCCCGGCGTGCGGGTCACCGCCCAGGAACTGGTCGACGGTCAGCCAGAGCATCCCGGCCAGCGCGTCGCCGGGGCGGTCGGAGCGCCCCGCGGTGAGCAGGAGTTCCTCGGCCAGCCGGGTGCGCAGGGCACCGTGCTGCGGACCGAGCAGACAGTGGTGGGCCAGGCTCAGCACGGTCGCCAGGAGCTGCGGATCCCCGGCCCGCCGGGCCTGGTCGAGCGCCTCCAGGACGCGGTCATGGGTACCGTCCAGGTAGTCCCGTTCGGCGGCCACCCGGGCCCGCAGAGCCAGGGCCAGGCCGCACGGGGTGCCCGGCTGCTGCGCGCACCATTCCTGCCGGGCGAGAATCCGGGCCCGCAGCACGTCCTCGCGGTACTCGTGCACCCAGATGCCTCCCAGGCCGAGGGCGGACTCCGCCCTCTCCCGGGGCAGGTTCTCCCGGTCCGCCCGGGTCCAGGCCTCCTCGAAGCGGCGCCGGGCCTCCCGCAGGTCTCCCTCGGTCCACAGGGCGTGCCGGCCCTGCGCAATCAGGTCCGTGACAGTGGTCCGGGTCGATGGCTGTGTGGTCGTTTTCGGCCCCCTCAGTGATCTTCGACACCCGGCCTGATGATCCGCCGATGCGGACGGGCGCATCCCGGAATTGCCCGAAGACGAGGCCCTGAGCCCGGAGCGCATCAGGAGCGGGGCCGGGGGCTCCCACTGCTTCTGATCGCGGCCGTAGAGTTCGGTGGGTGAGCACACGCCCGGCCGCGGTGGCCCTGCTACCCGCCGAACCCGGCGTCTACCGGTTCCGCGACGACGCCGGCCAGGTGCTGTACGTCGGGCGGGCCGTGCACCTGCGCCGACGCGTCGGCTCGTACTGGGGCGACCTGCGCGACCGGCCCCGGCTGCGCCGGATGATGCCGCAGGTGGCCCGGATCGAGGCCCTGGTCTGCGATTCCGGGCACGAGGCGGCCTGGGCCGAGCGCAATCTGCTGGAACACCGCAAGCCGCGCTGGAACCGGGTGCGCGGGGGCCTGGAGTCACCGGTCTGGCTGCGGCTGGACGATTCCCCGGTGGCGCCCCGTCTGGACTTCACGTTCCGGCCCGACCCCGACGACGGTCGGCTCTACTTCGGGCCGTACCTGGGCTCGACCCGGGCGAGGACCGCGATCTCCGCCCTGGCCCGCTGCTATCCCCTGGCCTACACCGGTTCCCGGCTGATCGGGGCGCAGCGTGATCTGGCCGCGACCCGGGGCGTGACCGCGCTGGACCGGCCGGCCCTGCTCGCGACGGTCACGGCCGTGCTCGCCCGTTCCGGCGAGGCGGTGCCGAGCGCGCTGAAGGAACTCCAGGTGCGTCGCGACGCCGCCGCGGGTGAGCTGCTCTTCGAGCTGGCGGCCCGGATCCAGGACGAGCTCGAGGCCCTGACCTGGGTCACCTCACCCCAGCGGGCGACCGTTCCCGGCGGTGCCGACGCCGACCTCATCGGCTGGAGCGACGGCATGCAGTTCCGGCTCCGGGTGAAGGCCGGGCGGATCTACGACTGGCACCAGAAAGCTACTCCGGCACAGGCCGGGCACTGCGGTGAGTGGTCACCGTTCCTGCGCCGCAACGCTGGCCTGGCCGCGAAACTGGCGGCCCACCCGGTGGGGTGAGCTCGCCCCGGACGTCAGACCAGTCGCAGCCCCAGCACCGCGCAGTCGTCGTCCGGAGCCTTGCTGATCAGGTCCTGCAGCACCCGGTCGAGGGCTTCCTTCAGAGGCAGGCCCCGATGCTCGGCAGCGCTGGCCATCAGGCGCCGCTGCCCCTCGGCCAGGGTCCGGCCGGGCCGCTGGATCAGGCCGTCGGTATAGAGGATGAGTGTGTCACCGCGGTTCAGCTCGGCCCGGCGGGTCTGCCGGGGCAGATCCAGGGGAATACCGAGCAGCAGGTCGGGCGCACCGGCCAGGAGCTCGGTCGTGCCGTCCGCCCGGATCAGGACGGGCTGCGGATGACCGGCGCTGGCCCAGGCCAGACGCCCCGCCGTCGGCTCCCCGGGATGGCGGTGGAGCATGGCCAGCACCAGCGTGGAGCAGGTGGCCAGGCCGAGCCGCGTCAGCGCCCGGTCCAGACGAGTGATCATCTCCGCCGGCGGCCGGGGACTGTCGACCAGCAGGCCCCGCAGCACACTGCGCACCTGACCCATCGTGGCGGCGGCGTCGATGTCGTGACCGGCCACGTCCCCGATGACGACGGCCAGGTTCTCCGGGCCCTCGTCGTCCTCGGTCGGCATCGCGACCGCGTCGTACCAGTCACCACCGACCTGGTTGGAGCTGGCCGCCGGTACGTAGCGGGCCGCGAGCTCGAGATCGGCCCGGGTGGGCAGGGTGGTCAGCATGGCGTGCTGAAGGGTGGCCGCCGCGCTGCGGCGTTCCTGGAGCAGGATGGCGCGGTCCAGCGCGGTGGAGGCGTAATGGGAGAGCGCGGTGACGATCTCCACGACGTCGGACTCCGGCTGCTCGGCCGCCTCGGCCACGTTCCGCGCGTCGACTCTGCTGGCCCAGGTCAGGGCCAGCCGACCGGGCAGCGAACCGGACAGGGGAACGTGCACCGTACGCCCCGCCCCGTCGCCGTCGCGGTCCAGGAGCACCTCGCTCCCGGCCAGATCGAAGTCCGCGCTCTCGGCGTCCAGGTAGGTGATCGCCGCTTCCTGAACCACCCGGATCACGCTGTCGACGGTCGTCGTGGCCGTCAGCGCCTCGGAGAGCGACAGCAGCAGGCGGGACTGCCGATCGGCGCGCTCGGAGGCCGCGGTGCGCAGCTCCGACAACTTCTGGGCGGCGCGCGCCGAGTCGCCGTCGGACTCGGCGGCAGCCCGGGCCGTCTCCGCCTCTTCCTGACGAGAGCGGGCCTGCGCTTGCGAGTCCCGCAGGTCCAGTTCGGCCGAGCAGGCGGCGCCCAGGCCGGTCAGAAGGTGGATGTCCCGATCGGACCAGGCGCGGGGTTCACTGTCGACAGCGCACAGGGCCCCGACGATCCGGCCACCCCGGCTGAGTGGCACCCCCAGGTAGGCAACCAGGTCCAGCTCTTCGATGGACGGGCTGTGGCTGGTGCGCTCGTCCAGCCGGGCGTCGGGGACGGCGACAGGCACTCCCCCCTCCACCACCAGCAGGCACACCGAGTACACCAGCGGGGTCCAGCGCTGGCTCTGCCACGGTTCCGGCAGGCCCGATGCGCCGGGGAGGGTCTGAGCATGCTCGGTCAGGATCGAGACGATCGCGGCCGGGGTGTTCAGCACGTCACGCACCAGCTGGGTGTACCGGTCGAGGCTGAGCCAGCCCCCGCGCTCCACCACGGACCTGGACGCCGTCAACTCATCCACGCTGCGATCCCGGTCCACGCCAACAATTCTGCACGGGATGATTATCATGCACTGATTCCAGAAAAGGGATCAGTGACCGGCCGGGATCTACGCCCGGGGCCCTCTCGTACAGTGACAGGATGTCCGAAATTCATGATCGGCGCATCCGGACGGGCGGGCACTCATGAATGACGAGAAAGACGCCGGCATGGCGGGACAACGCCCCAGACATCTGCAGTCAGTCGGTCCGGACGGCCCCCCTCAGAGTCGGCGGCAGCCGCGAGCCCAGGGCGATGTGTCGGTCTACGACCAGGACGGCTACGTGGTCGTACTGCTGCACGGCAGCATCGACATCGATCAGACCCAGGAACTCGAGGAGGCCGGCGGTTACGCGATCGAGCGGGACATGCCGATCATGATCGATGTGCGGCACGTGGCCATGATCGACTCCGTGGGCATCTCCTTCCTGGTCCGGGTGGCAGCCTCGGTCCGCGCTCAGGGCGGCACGATCACCCTGTGCGGTCCCGCACCCCTGGTGGAGGAGATGCTGTCGGTCGCCGGGGCCGGCACGCTTTTCGCGTGGGTCGAAGGCCGTTCGGGTCCCGATGGCCTTCCCACCCCCTGAACCCGCATCCGGCAGGTGATCGCCGCTCGGGCAGGCCGCCGCGCGGCCTGCCCGAGTGCCGTCTAGTCTGGCCGTACGAGGCTGACCTTGCTTTCAGGTTCTCTTCCGCGCCCGGCCCGGCCGAGTAGGGCGCCTTGACGACCGGCTAGGAGCTTCGTCATTTCCTTCCTGCCTCAGGAACGCCCACCCGAGGTCCTGCGCACTGTCCAGGGGGCGTGGCCAGTCCCCGGCTATGCGGCCCTGGGCCCCACGCGTCTGTCGATGACCGCCTTGTGCGTGCGGGAACCCCCTCTGGTGATGCCCGACACCTATCCCTTGATGGCCGCACCGGGGCGGCGACTGGAAGTGGTGTTCACCGAGCTGGCGGGTAACGCCCTGCGTCACGCCCACCAGCCCGTCCGGGCCTGGCTCCACTCGACGGCCCAGGCCTGGCTGATCGGTATCGACGATGCGGCCCCAGAACTCCAGCCCTCGGTCGGCACCCCGGTCACCGACCAGATCGGCGGGCGGGGTCTGGCCATCGTGCTCTCGCTCACCTCCAGTGCCGGCTGGTACGTCGACAACGGTGTGAAGACAGTCTGGGCCGAGGTTCCGGACACACCACCGGCAAAGCTGCTCGAACTGCTCGAGCAGCCTCGCTCAGGACTTTCCCGCTCCGACAGCGACCCGGCCGCGGCTCCCTCCGACCAGGCCTGATCAGACGCGACCAGACCCGGCCGGACGAGGTCAGACCGGCGTCCGCAGGTGCACCAGCCACGGCCAGGGCTCCACGACCGACGGGGAGTACGCCGGTTTCGGGTCGGGCCAGGCCGCCAGGGACGTGGCCGCCGTCAGGCCGACCAGGGTGAGCAGCACCAGGCCGTAGTTGCCGTTGCCGAACCACACGGCCGGGTACCCGATCCACGGGATGCGCAGGGCAGCCACCCCCAGCACGTTGCCGGCCGGGACCGGCACCGGGTCCACGCTCGGGTTCGCATCGCCCTTGGTGGTCAGGGAACCGTCGTCGTGAATCTCCTTGATCCGGTGCGAGACCACGCGTTCCGGTCGCGACGGATCCTGGAACAGCACCACCATGCCCGGTTCCAGGGAGTCGGGATCGGCCTCACGGGAGACGAGCACATCGCCCACGTCCACCTGGGGAGTCATCGAGCCCGAGACCACGGCGTGCGTGGACATCCCCAGCGCCATCGGCAGGACCGCCCAGACGAGCAGTCCCCCGGCGATCGCGAGCGCCACGATCGAGAGGAGCTGGCCGATGGAGAGCAGGCCGCTCCCGAAACGTCGGACGGTCATCAGAGGCTCGATGCCGTCCAGGTGAAACCGACGCCCGCGGTCTTGTTCTGGGCGTTGTTGTTGTCCTGGAGGACGTAGCTGAACCGGTAGCGCTTCTGCTGCCCGGTACTCGCACTGTTCCAGTTGATGTCGACCCCCGGTGCCGCCAGCCCGCTCACCTTGGTCGCCAGGGTGGTCGCCGCGGGCAGGATCTCGACCGCCGTCATACCGCTGGCCGCGTCGCAGGTCCCGGTCAGCCCGACCTCCTCGATCTTGAAGGTGAGGTACTGCGCCAGGTCGTTCGCACCCGCGGTCGTGGTGTCCGTGTAGGCCGCTGAGAGCTTGACACTTCCCGGCAGCGTGCCGCCGTAGGTGACGGTGATGCAGTTCTGCGCCGAGGCGCCGGGCGAGAGCGCGGTCGCGGTGAACAGCGCCGAGCCGGCGTCGTTGTCGCTGATCGACACCGACCCGGACTGGAAACTGTTGCCGAGGTTGTCGGTCGAGGCGGTGAACGCCGCGTACGAGGTGTGCCACACGAGCAACCCGCTGACCAGCACGCCCGAGAGGACGGCAGCCGGAACGGCGACCCGCCGACGGGTTGCTGCGCGCATGATGAGTCCTCACGGGTCGGGCCGGGAGATCCCTGATGGATCACGGCCGGTCTCTGGTGCGCAGCCCCTGTCGTCCATCGGGTCACGAGGTTGACGGAGTGTGGCCGTTCGGGACAACGATCACTTCATTCGGAGCAGCCGTGCCCCGAACGGCTCCGAGCGGTAACCGGGTCCGACGGCCCCTTACCGGGACGAAACGCCATCACCGCTCATCCACCGCAGGATCGGGGCGACGACCAGATCCGCCGGCACCTGGTACCCACCCGCGTCCGGATGCGCCCCGTCGCCCTCGTGGACCTGCCGCCGCCACACGGGGTCCGGCACGGTCAGCGGGAAGGTCGGCACGAACAGGATCGACAGGGGTGCCGCCCCCCGCCCCAGCACCACACTCGCAGGCGGAACTGGCGCAACGGGCCGCGCGGGCCTCGGTGTACTCGGCCCTTGCGCAGACCCGGCCCCCGACGATCGGTTACGCGCTCACCGACTCCCCCGCAGCGCTGCCGGCGTGGATCGGCGAGAAGCTGCTGACCTGGACCGACGGCGAGATCCTGACCCGGCGGCAGATCTTCGACAACCTCAGCCTGTACTGGTTCACGCGCAGCGCCTCCTCGGCCCGGCTCTACGCGGAGAGCATCGCCGAGGTCGGCGCCTGGTTCATCGACCCGCGGAACGACGTGCCGACGGCGGCCACGGTGTTCCCGCGCGAGGTGCCACGACCCTCCAGGCGCTGGGCCGGGAGGACGTCCGCGCAGATCGTGCACTGGGGCGAACCGGCGCGGGGTGGGCACTTCGGCGCGTGGGAGCAGCCTGACGTCTTCGTGCAGGAAGTGTGCAAGAGCTTGCAGAGTATGAAAAAGGCCCGGGGCCGCGTTGTCTCGCGGAGCCCGGGCCGATACTGATCAATGCCGTACTACAGCGCCGCACGCAGGCTTTCGAGCACCCGTTCGGCATCCCAGGAGTAGTCGTAGTTCTCGGAGAGGCAGTCGTCGTCGATGCATTTCATCACGGCGGAAAGTGCCTGACGTGCGCGTTCATTGAGCACGACGGACACGTACCCGGTCTGCGCGTCGCGGGTGACCGCGACGACCGGTTCGGACTCTTCGGCGACTTCTTCGTCCTCGAACTCGCTCTCGAAGAGATCGTCGCGGGAAAGCATTGGGCTCAGGGCATTCACGATGAACCTCCAGTAAAGGCTGACGACACAACGTCAGGTCCTCCTGGTCCCATCCTCCGGATATTGGGCGATTTGGCAACCGGGAGGCCGTGATCCGCGCCACGTTCGAGCCCGTTTGAGCTCAGCGGGTCGAGCGGGCCGGATCCACCGATCCACCTCCGCGCCGGGCACAGCTCCCGAGGTCAGCCCGGTAATGCCCGGCCGGGACGAATGCGGCCGACCACGTAGCGCACCCATCTCGTACGTGAGCGGGTTCACGTGGCCGGCCGGGAGAAGATCAGCCGTCAGCCGGCCTTCCGCACTCCGTCGTAGTGGGCCCGGGACTCCAGCACCCCGGGCATGTGCTGCTTGGCCCACTCCTCCAGCCCGAGCAGCAGCGGCTCCAGCGTGCGCCCGGCCGCGGTGAGCTCGTAGACCACCCGGGGCGGCACCTCGGCGAAGGCCTGCCGCACGATCAGCCCGTCGCGTTCCAGGGCCTTCAGCGTCTGCGACAGCATCTTCGGCGAGATTCCCCCGACCTGGTCGGCCAGGTCGCGGTAGCGCGCCGGGCCGGCGGAGAGGACGCCGATGATCAGGATCGTCCAGCGGTCGCCGATCCGGTCGACGAGCCCCCGGCTGGGGCAGTCCGGGCTGTACGGGTCGAACGGCCGATCCTGGTTCACGACATCCTCTCCGACACAAGAAAGCTCAGTAAGCCACACCGATGCGCTCGCGCCGGTGCACGCCCGCCTCGATCTCATCAACATAGGCGATGGCGTAGTCGTCGCCCGAAACGGTTTCGGCGCCGGGCAGCAGCACGTCGCCACCGACCCGGAAACTGCCCGTGCGCTCACCCGGGTTCCAGGAACCGAAGGCCGGGGCCGGGCTGACGTAGAACCAGTCCAGGCCGGCGTCGCTCTCCCGCAGCGCCCCGAGAATTGCCTGGTGGCTGAGCGCCTCGCCCTTGTACGCGTCCGGGAAATCCGCGGACTCGACCAGGGCCGGGCCACCCTCGGCGACCTTCAGCGAACCGGCCCCACCGACGAAGCTCAGACGGGCACCGTTCTCGATCGAGAGCTGGGTGAGCAGCGGCAGCGCGTCGATCAGCTTCGGCTCGCCCTCCTCGCCCGGCTCCGCCCGCAGCGCCACGACGATCTGCTGGGCACCCTTCACCGCGTCCGCGACGAACGCGGCGTCGTGGATCGAGCCGGTGAGCACCTGGATCCGGCCGTCCACGCCCTTCGCGTGCCGGGCGACGCCGACCACCTCGTGACCGCGGGACACGAGCTCGGCCCCGATCCGGCTACCGGCGTATCCCGTGACTCCGAAAACAACGACCTTGGCCACGACGGGCCTCCCTACTTGCTGGCGGATAGCTACTACCTGAAAGATAGTAAGAAGACGGGCGCGAGCGCCAGCGGCCGGACGGGTGTGTCGGGTGGATCACTCGGGAGCTGTGCAAAACCTGTGCGACAGCAGACAGCATAGGACGCCGGTGGTCACCACCGGCGTCCTGTGCTGGAATTCGGGTCGGGACGGTTCAGGCCACCGAGAAGCCGCCGTCCACGAAGACGGTCTGCCCGGTCACGTAGGCGGAGGCGTTCGAGGCCAGCCAGACCGCGACGCCCGCGAAGTCGGGAAGTTCACCGTTACGCAGCATCTGGGTGCGGGCGGCGAGCGCCTCGGACCGACCGGGGATGGCGAAAGTGGGCTCGGTCAGCGGGGTTCGCACGAATCCGGGGCCGACGGCGTTGCAGCACACGCCCCGCGACGACCAGGCCTCGGACTGGGAACGGGTGAGGCCGGTGACCGCGGCCTTGGAGATGCCGTAGGCGCCGCTGTTGCCGAACGCCCGCACGGACTGCTGCGAGGCGATGTTGATGATGCGGCCCCAGCCGCGTTCGGCCATCGACGGGCCGAGGGCCTGGCCGAGCAGAAAGGCGGCGTCGACGTTGACGGCCATCGTGCGGTCGTAGTCGGCCGTGGTGAGCTCGTCCATCGGGGGCCGCAGGTTCAGCCCGGCCGCATGCACCAGAATGTCGACGGGACCGAACCGGGTCACCGCCTGCTCGGCCACGCGCGCCACGTCGTCACGGTCGGAGAGGTCGGCCGTGATCCAGCCGGCCTCCACGCCGTCTTCCCGCAGTCGTTCAGAGTTCTCCCGTAGTTGCGCCTCACGACGCGCCACGAGAATCACCTGTGCACCGGCCCGGCCGATCGCCTCGGCCATGCTCAGCCCGATTCCAGAGCTGGAGCCCGTGATCAGCGCCGTGCGCCCGGCACAGGAGAAGAGTTTTTCCACTGCGGGATGCATGCCGGTCAACCTAGGGGGAACGACCGGCCCGCGGTCAATCGGGTTTCGATCAGTTCCCGGCGGCGCGGTACTGCTCGAGCACGGTCGAGGAGATACGGCCACGGGCGGAGACCTCGATGCCGTTACTGGCGGCCCAGGCGCGCACAGCAGCGGTGTCGACGTCGGTGGCGACCTTACGGATGGTGCGGCCGGACTTGGTGAGACGACGCGCGCTCTCGGTCCAGGGCTCGAAAGCCTGGCGCAATTTCGCGGCGTTCTTGTCGGTCACGTCGATCTCATAGGTCTTGCCGTCGAGCGAGAACGTGACCGTCTCGGCCGCGGGCTTTCCGTTGAGGTCGTCGGTGAATTCCACAATTGTTCTCTGCGCCATGAGCAGAGCATAGGGCGAGATTCTGGCAAGGAGTAATTCGGGGTGGTCGTCGACTAATTGCCGAGGGCACCATTCACCCGGACGGACCAGGCGACTACGCAGACGGACGTTTTATCCGGGTCCGGCATTCGCGATGCCCCCGTTCCGTCGAATGTCACCGTCATTCGCGTCGATCGGACGGCCCGGATTCCGGTTCCAGATGCCAGGGACGATCGGGGCGGGTGCGTCGCGCACCGGCGGTCACCCTCACCGCGTGCACCGCATGTTCGGGCCGTTCCCCGACCTGCCCCAGGTATTCATGACCGGTGAGATGACACCACGACGGCAGGTCGATGGGCGCGGCCGGATCGGTGGTGAGCACGTGCACGACCGTGCCCGGATCCGCCTGCGCCACCACACCGCGCAGCTTGATCAGCAGGCGCACGCAGAGCATCCCGGTGCCGTCGACGACGAGGGGCTCGGTCATGTCCGGGTGAGCGTTTCAGCGCGCCCGGCGGCGGTCGGACACCACGTACGAGGCCGCGGCGGTGAGGGCCGAGACCGTGAGCACCGAGGGCCAGGCTCCGATCTTCTTGGCCAGGGGGTGGCTGAGGCCGAAGGCCCCGACGTAGGTGGCCACCAGTGCACCGGTGGTCACCGGCCCGGTCGTGCGGGCCCATTCCCGGCCGGCCAGCGCCCCTCCGGCCGCGAGCACCACACCACCCAGGGGCCGGACCCCGGTGCGGCGGGCGACCTGCCAGCCCCCGATCAGAGAACCTGCCGTGACCGCTGCCGTGGGAAGACGCATGTCGCGACCGTAACACCGCCCCCTCACCCAGGGGGCCTGGGGCCCCAAAGGCCCACGTCGTCCCTCATTCTGACCTCAGCGCACCGGAGGTCGCCCGCCCGATCGCCGCCATCTGCGGGTTGTCCGCGGAGTTCGCGAGGAAGACCAGGGCGAACGCGGCGGCCCAGGCCCGGGCCCGGATCACCCGGGTCTCGTCGAGAAAGGGCACAGCCCGCGCGTACTGGTCCCAGAACACGTCCCGGGCCGGCGCCGGGACGAGCATCCAGGCCACGGCCAGGTCGGTGGCCGGATCGCCCGCGGTGACGTCTCCGAAGTCGATGACCGCTCCGATCCGCCCCTCCCGTACCAGGACATTGGCCGGATGTAGATCGCCGTGCAGCCAGACCGGCTCGTGCGGCCAGGGTTTCGCCGACCGGCCGGCTTCCAGCGCTTCGATCAGATGCCCGGTGTCGCTCAGGAGGGACGCGTTGTGGTCGTCGAGCTCCCGGCGATCGAGCAGAGGGACGCCCCGGGTCCGGTGCGTGGGCGCGTGCGGCGGCGCGGGGTGATGCAGGGCCCCGAGAAACGCTCCCAGCGCGAGCGCCGTTCCCCCCGGGTCGATCTCGGCGCTCGTGCCGTCGCCCGACACCACCGGGCGGCCCGGCAGCCACGGGGTGAGACTCCAGGAGTAGGGGTAGAAGGACGTGGGGACGCCGGTGCGCACCGGCACGGGAACCGCGAGCGGCAGGCGCGGGGCCAGTTGGGGAAGCCAGGCCTGTTCGGCGAGAACCAGTTTCGCGGCCTGCTCACGACGGGGAAGGCGGGCCAGGAGATCGTCGCCGACCCGGGCGATGACGTTGTCCCAGCCGTTCGCGAGCACGGTGACTGGCTCGTGCGCCATGTCGGTATGCTGCTCGCGCAGCAACCGCCGCACCGTGTCGGCGGTGATCTCCACGTCGGAGGCGGGCGTTCGTGACACACCCCCATCATGTCACCGGTCTTCGTAGGCGGTGCGGCTCTTCTCGATGTGCGGGACGTGGTCGACGGCCCATTCGGCCAGGGCCAGGGCGGGAGTGATCAGGCTCCGCCCGGTCGCGGTGAGCTCGTACTCCACCCGGGGCGGCACCTCGGCGTACACCGTGCGCGAGACCAGGCCGTCACGCTCCAGGTTGCGCAGAGTCAGGGTGAGCATGCGCTGCGAGATACCGGGAATCTGCTGGTGCAGGTCGGTGAACCGCAGCCGGCCGTGGTCGATGGTCGCGACCACGAGAAGGGTCCATTTGTTGGCGATCCGATCCAGGACCGCGCGCAGCGTGCGCCCGCCGTCACCCCGGATCCGACAGGTGCGTCCGTACTCCGACATGACCACTCCCGAGGGTCTCAGGCACACGCGTGTGCCTTTTGTAACGCTTCCCTGACTCCCTCATGATGCTGTCACTTCCGATCGGTAACTGTCATGCTCAAGGAGCTGTCATGAACATCGCCTACTGGATCCTGGCGGGCCTGCTGGCCGTCTTCTACCTCTACGCCGGAGGGAAGAAGGTGACCCAGAGCCAGGAACAGCTGATGCCGATGATGGGCTGGGTCGACACGGTGCCCATGCCCCTGGTGCGCACGATCGGCGTGCTCGAGGTGCTCGGTGCCCTCGGCCTGATCCTGCCGCCGCTCACCGGCATCGCCCCGGTCCTCGCGGTGGCGGCCGCGATCGGCCTGGCCCTGATCCAGATCGGCGGCACGGTCACCCACCTCTCCCGCGGCGAGACCGGCGTGATCGGGCTGAATCTGGTGCTGCTGGCGATGGCGGTGGTGACAGCCTGGCTGGGAACGACGTGGCTCTGAGCGGTAGGGATGAGCACTGAGCCCTGGGTGCCCCCCAACCTTCCGTGATCATGCAAAACCTCCCCGGAGTTCTAGAACTCTCAGAGCGACAGTTCTAGAACTTCGGGGAGGTTTTGCATGATCACGACAAGATGGGGGCGGGGGTTCTGAGCAGTTTTGCCGGGCCGGCTTCTCGCAGCAGGGTTGTCATCAGGGCCGCCGGCTGGGGGCGGCACAGGTGGTAGCCCTGGCCGTAGGCGATGCCCAGATCGGCCAGGCGCTCGCGCTGGGGCTCGGTCTCGATGCCCTCGGCCACCACGTCGACCTTGAGCGAGCGGGCCAGGGCCACGATCCCCTCGAGCAGGGGTGAGGTCTGCGCGGTCTGCAGGTTGCAGGTGATCGAGCGGTCGAGCTTGAGCTGGCGCACCGGATAGCGGTGAAGGTAGGCCAGCGAGGTGTAGCCGATACCGAAGTCGTCCAGGCTCACGCGCACCCCCGCCTCGGTGAGCAGGGCCAGGGCCAGAGCACCCGCCTCGGGCGGGAGTTCGTCGTGCTCGGTGATCTCCAGGTGCAGCTGCGAGGCCCGCACCCCGGCACACGCCAGTGACTCCAGCGTGGCGTCGGCCAGGCGGGGATCGAGCATGCTGGTGCGCCCCAGGTTCACGCTGACGTAGATCGAGCCGATGCCCTCGGCCTCCCAGGCGGCGACCTGGCCGAGCGCCTCCTGCAGCACCCAGCGGTCGAGTTCACCGGCCAGGCCGGAGGTCTCGGCCAGACCGAAGAAGTCGTCGGGGCGCACCAGGCCGCGCTCGGCGTGCCGCCAGCGCATCAGCGCCTCGCAGCCGGTGATCAGGCCGGTACCGAGTTCGACCAGCGGCTGGTAGTAGACCTCGAAGACGCCGGCCGTGGTGTCTCCGTCCATCGTGCGGCGCAGATCCGTGAGCATGGCCTGACGGCCGAGCACCTGCTCGCGCTGCTTCGGGTCGTACACCACCACGGTGTTCCGGCCCGCGGCCTTGGCCGAGTAGAGGGCGATGTCCGCCTCGGTCAGCACCTCGGCCTCGTCGCGCCCCGGAACGCTGACCTCGGTGACGCCGAAGCTGGCCCGCACCGGCATCTCGTGACCGGCGACCGTGAACGGGGCCGTGAACACCCGCTCGCGGATCGCGTCGACGGGCAGGTGGCCGGGCGGGAGCATGAGCAGGAACTCGTCACCGCCGGGCCGGGCGATGACCGCGCCGGGCCCGAGCTGACCGCGCAGCCGGCGGGCGATCTGGACCAGCAGGTCGTCACCCGCGTAGTGCCCGAACGTGTCGTTGACCTGCTTGAAGTCGTCGATGTCGAGGAGGGCCACCAGCCAGGGCCGCTGCGGTGACGGATTCAGCTCCAGGAAGGCCCGCACCATCCCGCGGCGGTTGAGAAGGCCGGTGTACCAGTCCCGCTCGATCAGGCGCTCGTTGTCGAGCACCGCGGCGGCCCCCCGCACCAGCGCCACGAGGGCCACCAGCACCCCGGTCAGCACGTAGACCAGGCCGGGCAGCCGGCCGGCGTCGTCCCCGTCCACCAGGTAGAGCAGCACCGGAACGACCGCGAGCGGCATCAGCGCGATCAGGCGCGACGACTCGGAACGACGACGAAGTAGGGACGCGGGCGAGAAGGCCGCCCGCATCGAGGGTTCCAGCGGGGCCCAGACGAACAACCCGACGGCGACCGCGGCCGCCACCCGGCCGAACAGCGCATGCGCCGGGGCCCGCTCACCCGTCCCGACCACGACCACCAGATCGTTGACGAGAGTCAGGAAGGCGGCCGCCACGCCCAGGAAGATGCTGCGTGGCACCCGGTCCCGGGAGATCAGGAACCGCACCAGCAGACCGCCGAGCACCACGTCCACGACCGGGACGACCGCGGCCGTGACCGAGACCCCGTGGGGCAGGGCCTGCACGGTCGCCACCGTCTGGGCGACCACCACGCCGAAGACGCCGACGAGGAGCAGCAGGTCGGCGTACCGGGACAACCGGTCACCGCGCCTGCCGAACTCCTCGACGGCGCCTGGGAAGGAGATGCACCGTGTCTTCCCGCCAGCAACATCAATGACACCCGCACTCGCACCGCTGTTCGCCGCACCGCTGTTCACCGCACCGCTGTTCACCGCACCGCTAATACCCGCACCACTGTTACCGACACCGCTGTTACCTACACCGCTGACAACCGCACCGCCAGTACCCGCGTCCTCAATTCCCGCCGTACCCGCACCCTCACCGCGGCGCCGGATCCAGAACAGCCGGACCACGACGCCCACCGCACAGACCTGTCCCGCCGACACCAGCACCGCACTGAACGCCATACCGCTTCCGAAGAACAGGTCGGCCAGACCCGCACCGCCCCACAACGCCAGCATTCCCGCGACCAGGCCCCAGGCGATCCACTCGGCGGGCCGGTACCAGGCGATTCCACCGAGCGTCGTACCCACGGCGACCCACGTCCCGGTCAGCAGCAACCACGGCTGCAGATCCGGGTGACCGGCCATGACGACCAGCGTGAGAAGCCCCAGAAGAGGGAGGACGAGCGGTAGGGGCCGGGCCGCCAGGACGCCCGTCGTCTCCTTCATGCCCACCAGGTCGGCCGGGCCCGACCCGAATCAAGTACACAGCGTCACGGGATCTGCCACGGCCGCGGGCAGTTGAACCGAACGGCCCAGCGGCGACCGGCGATGTGTGCACGCAGCGGCAGGAACCTCAGCGCCCCGCGGGCACGACCCCGGCCAGACCGTCCGCCACCTCGGCGAAGAGGTCGAACACCCCGGGCCTCGACACCACCCGGCTGTTGACGATGACCTCGTCCACCCCGAGCTCGCCCAGTCTCGCCAGCCGCTCGACAGCCTGCTCCGGGGTCTGGCTGCCCTCGGCCGCGCCGTCCCGGGTGAGGAACAGGTTGCTCAGCACGGTCTTGTGGATCTGCGCGTAGTCCCGGCCGACCGCTTCGCAGTGCCCCCGCAGCACGGCGAGCTTGTGCGGGATCACGGCCGGGTCCGGACCGTCGAACAGGTTGCCGGCGTCGCCGTACCGGGCGAGCAGGCGCAGGGTCTTCTTCTCGCCGCCACCACCGATGAGGATCTTCGGCCGGTTCACGGCCGGCGGGTGGTTCAGGGGCCGTTCCAGCCGGTAGTACTTGCCCTCGAAGGGGCTCTCGTCGCCGTCCCACATCCGGTGCGCGATCTGCAGCGTCTCCTCCAGCCGCTCGAACCGCTCGGCCGTCGGGGGATAGGGCACCCCGAGACCCCGGTGTTCCTCCTCGTTCCAGGCCGCGCCGATCCCGAGGCAGGCCCGGCCCCCGGAGAGCACGTCGAGCGTGGTGACGGTCTTGATCAGCAGGCCCGGGTGCCGGTACGTCACGCCCGTCACCAGCGTGCCGAGCGTGATCCGCTCGGTCAGGGCGGCCGCGTAGCCCAGCGCGGTGTAGGCCTCGAGCATCTCCCCTTCCGGGGCGCCGAAGATCTGGAAGAAGTGGTCCATCACCCAGAGACTCGACAGCCCCGCCTGATCGGCGTCGCGGGCGATCCGCCCGAACGTCTTCCCGATCTCCGCGCGGCCACCGTCCCAGGTGAATTTGGGCACCTGAAGTCCGATTCGCATAGGCGCCAGGATGCCAGGCCGGGGACAAAAGGCGGCGGGGCCGGAACACCGAGAAGTGATCCGGCCCCGCCGTGAGACATGGCTCAGAAGTGCAGCAGCGGGTCGAGCGCGACCGCCAGGAAGACCACGGTCAGGTAGGTGATCGAGCCGTGGAACAGCCGCATCGGCTTGAGCTCGGCCTCCTGCCGCTTGGCCCGGCCGTACAGCCGGTGCGCCTCCAGCAGGAAGTACCCACCGGACAGGACCGCGCCGATCGTGTAGAGCCAGCCGGTGTCGGCGGCCGGGATCAGCAGGAACGACCAGAGCACCATGGCCCACGAGTAGATGACGATCTGCCGGCCGACCACGACCGGGTCGGCGACCACGGGCAGCATCGGCACGCCGGCCTTGGCGTAGTCCTCGCGGTACTTGATGGACAGCGGCCAGTAGTGCGGCGGGGTCCACAGGAAGACGATGCCGAACAGTACGAACGGGGCCCAGTCGAGGCTGTTCGTGACGGCCGACCAGCCGATCAGCGTGGGCAGGCAGCCCGCCACGCCGCCCCACACGATGTTCTGCGGGGTGCGGCGTTTCAGGATCATCGTGTAACCCACGACGTACAGCAGGATGGCCGCCAGGCCGAGCAGCGCCGAGAGCACGTTGACCAGCACGGCCAGCACCACGACGGAGATCGCGCCCAGGGCCAGCCCGAAGGTGAGGGCGCCGCGGGGGCTCACCTCACCGGTCACCAGCGGGCGGTTGCCGGTGCGCTTCATCTCCGCGTCGATGTCGCGGTCGATGTACATGTTCAGCGCGTTGGCACTGCCCGCGGCCAGGGACCCCCCGAACAGGGTGGCGAGGACCAGCCACAGCGACGGCACGCCCCGCTCGGCGAGCATCATCGCCGGCACGGTGGTGACGAGCAGCAGTTCGATGATGCGGGGCTTGGTCAGCGCGACGTAGGCGAGCACCGTGCGGCGCATCGTGAGGCTGCGTCTGGCGCGGACGAGGAAGAGCTCGCTCTCACCCGTCAGTTCCGGGAAGGCGGCCCTCAGCGCGGGCACGGTCGGGACATGCGTTGGCGGCGCCGTCAGCCCCGAGGCCGGTGCCGGGCGAGGTTCGACTGCAGTCACAATTCCCTCGATGTTCAGATTCGGACGGTCGTCACTCTACGCGGGGCCCTCGGCTCTTCCGACGCGGCACCCCGTAACCCTTTCAGAAGCTCGGCAGAACGTCCGGGTAACCCTAGTGATGCGCCGGGGCGATCCGCGATCGCGGTGTCTGCGCAGTTCAGGACGGGCGCCTGCGTTCCGAAACGGTCAGCGGGCGGATGTCACACCCACCCCTCGTGACCTCGTTGTCGTCGGGCTGACGTAAAATCTGTCCGGACACCAACGGTGCCAGCTCACCTGCAAGAGTTCACCCGCGTCTGGAACGGCTGGGTATACCTGCCGGGTCTAGGCTCGATTTGAGAAGACCATGCAAGGGAAGGATCTGGATCGTCGTGACAGACACCGCGGCAACAAGCGCCAACGACAGGTTCGAATGGACCGACCTGGACAAGCGCGCGGTGGACACCGTGCGCCTGCTCGCCGCGGACGCGGTGCAGAAGGTCGGCAACGGGCACCCCGGCACGGCCATGAGCCTCGCCCCCGCGGCCTACATGCTCTATCAGAAGGTCATGAAGCACGACCCGCAGGACCCGAACTGGGTCGGCCGGGACCGGTTCGTGCTCTCCGCCGGGCACTCCAGCATCACGCAGTACGTCCAGCTCTTCCTGGCCGGCTACGGCCTCGAGCTGGAAGACCTGAAGGCGCTGCGCACCTGGGGCTCGCTGACCCCGGGCCACCCGGAGTACGGCCACACGGCCGGCGTCGAGATCACCACCGGCCCGCTGGGCCAGGGCCTCGCCTCCGCCGTGGGCATGGCGATGGCCGCCCGTCGCGAGCGTGGCCTGTTCGACCCCGAGGCCGCCCCGGGCACCAGCCCGTTCGACCACAACATCTTCGTGATCGCGTCCGACGGTGACCTGCAGGAAGGCGTCACCGCCGAGGCCTCGTCGATCGCCGGTCACCAGGAGCTGGGCAACCTGGTCGTGATCTACGACCAGAACCACATCTCCATCGAGGACGACACCGACATCGCCTTCACCGAGGACGTCGCCAAGCGGTACGAGGCGTACCACTGGCACGTGCAGAAGGTGGACTGGACCGTCACCGGCGAGTACGTCGAAGACGCCCAGGCCCTCCACGACGCGCTCGAGGCGGCCAAGGCCGAGACCTCGAAGCCGTCGATCATCCTGCTGCGCACGATCATCGCGTGGCCGGCCCCGACCAAGCAGGGCACCGGCGGCTCGCACGGTTCCGCGCTCGGCCTGGACGAGATCAAGGCCACGAAGGAGCTGCTCGGTTTCCCGACCGACCAGGACTTCATCGTCGAGCCCGAGGTGTTCAAGCATGTCCGCGGCGCGGTCGACCGTGGTGCGGCCCTGAAGACGCAGTGGCTCGAGGGCTTCAAGAAGTGGGAAGCCGCGAACCCCGAGCAGGCCTCGCTGCACGAGCGTCTGGCCGCCGGGCGTCTGCCCGATGGCTGGGAGAGCGCGCTGCCGTCCTTCCCGGCCGGCAAGGACGTCTCGACGCGCAAGGCCTCCGGCGCCGTCCTCGACGCCCTGGCCCCGGTGCTGCCCGAGCTATGGGGCGGCTCGGCCGACCTGGCCGAGTCCAACAACACCACGATGAAGGGCGAGCCGTCCTTCATCCCGTCGCACCGTTCGACGGAGACCTGGACCGGTAACCCGTACGGCCGCACGCTGCACTTCGGCATCCGCGAGCACGCCATGGGCTCGATCCTGGCCGGTATCCGCCTGCACGGGAACACCCGCCCCTACGGCGGTACCTTCCTGCAGTTCAGCGACTACATGCGGGGCGCCGTCCGGCTCACGTCGCTGATGAACATCCCGGTCACCTACGTCTGGACCCACGACTCCATCGGTCTGGGCGAGGACGGCCCGACCCACCAGCCGGTCGAGCACCTGGCCGCCCTGCGCGCGATCCCGAACCTCTCGATCGTGCGTCCCGGTGACGCCAACGAGACGGCGTGGGCGTGGCGTACGTTGCTGGAGCGCAACTCCGGCCCGGTCGGCCTGATCCTGTCCCGCCAGAACCTCCCCACCTTCGACCGTGACGCCCCCGGCTTCAACGGCCCCGAGGGCGTGGCGCGCGGTGGGTACATCCTGGCCGAGGCCGACGGCGGCGACCCGAAGGTCGTCCTCATCGGTACCGGTTCCGAGCTCCAGCTCGCCGTCGAGGCCCGGGCGACCCTGCAGGCCGAGGGAATCCCGACCCGCGTGGTATCGATGCCGTGCGTCGAGTGGTTCAACGAGCAGGACGCCAACTACAAGGCGAGCGTCCTGCCCCACACAGTGAAGGCCCGTGTCTCGGTCGAGGCCGGTCTGGCCCTCGGCTGGCGCGACTTCGTCGGCGACGCCGGCCGCAGCATCTCCGTCGAGACCTACGGCGCCTCCGCCGACTACAAGCGGATCTACCAGGAGTACGGCATCACTTCCGAGGCCGTGGTGAACGCCGCCAAGGACAGCCTGCGCGGCACCGAGGCCTGATCCTCGAAAGACCAGCACGACCAGTACCACCCGGCCCGCCGCCTGTGCCGACGCAGTCCCAGGCGGCCGGGCCGGTTTCGACGATGAGCCGTGCGGACGCCGCACGGCGACCGCAACAGGAGGCACATCTTGTCCAACGCTACGAAAGACCTTGCCGCCCACGGCGTCTCGGTCTGGCTCGACGACCTCTCCCGTGAGCTGCTGGAGAGCGGCGACCTGCAGAAGCTGATCGACGAGCGCGGCGTCGTCGGGGTCACCACCAACCCCACGATCTTCGCGAACGCCCTCTCCAAGGGTGACCGTTACCAGGACCAGGTCGACACCCTGGCCAAGAACAACGCGGACGTCGACCTCGCGGTCTTCGAGATCACGACCGACGACGTGCGCAGCGCCTGCGACGTCTTCAAGCCGCTGTTCGACAGCAGCAAGGGCCAGGACGGCCGGGTGTCCATCGAGGTCGACCCGCGTCTGGCCCGTGACACCGACGGCACGATCGACAGCGCCAAGAAGCTCTGGGCGACCGTCGACCGCGCCAACGCCATGATCAAGATCCCGGCGAGCGTCGAGGGCCTGCCCGCGATCACCGCCGTGATCGGCGAGGGCATCAGCGTCAACGTCACGCTGATCTTCAGCCTCGAGCGCTACCGCGCCGTCATCGACGCCTACCTGGCCGGCCTGGAGCAGGCCAAGGCCAAGGGCATCGACCTCTCCACCATCCGTTCCGTCGCCTCCTTCTTCGTGTCCCGCGTGGACACCGAGATCGACAAGCGCCTGACCGCGGTCGGCACGGACGAGGCCCTGGCCCTGAAGAGCAAGGCCGGCCTGGCCAACGCCCAGCTCGCCTACCAGGCGTTCGAGGAGTCCGTCGCGACCGCCCGCTGGAGCGAGCTGGCCGCGGCCGGTGCCAACGTGCAGCGTCCGCTGTGGGCCTCCACCGGCGTGAAGGACCCCAAGCTGCCCGACACCCTGTACGTGACCGAGCTGGTCGCCAAGGACACGGTCAACACCATGCCGGGCGCCACGCTCGAGGCGACCTTCGACCACGGCGTCATCACCGGTGACACGGTGACCGGCTCCTACGCCGCCGCCACCGCCACGATGGACGCCCTGGCGAACGCCGGCGTCGACTACAACGACGTGGTGAACCTGCTCGAGGTCGAGGGCCTGGACAAGTTCGAGAAGAGCTGGGGCGAGCTGCTCGGTTCCGTCACCGACGAGCTCGAGCGGGCCAAGGCCCGGGTGTCCGAGTGAGCGAGGGCAGCCCGTCGGACGTCTGGCCCGCCGACGACGTGGCCGCTGACGTCACCGTCACCCCGGCCGGACCGGACGCGCTGAAGGCGGTCGAGAAGCACCTCGCCACCCTGGTCGCCGACAAGGTGGCCTCCCGGATCCTGGCCAAGGACCCCACCCTGTGGGGCGAGGCCGCGGTCTCCGAGGCCTCCGTCCGGCTGGGCTGGGTCGGCCTGGCCGATACCTCCCGGCCGCTGGTCGAGCCGATCGAGACCCTGCGGGCCGAGCTGCTCGCCGAGGGTGTCGACCGGGTCGTGCTGTGCGGCATGGGCGGTTCGTCGCTGGCTCCCGAGGTCATCACCCAGACCGCGGGCGTCGACCTGGTGGTGCTCGACTCGACCGATCCCGGTCAGGTCCGCGCCGCCCTGGTCGAGCTGGAGCGCACGGTGATCGTGGTCTCCAGCAAGTCCGGGGGCACGCTCGAGACCGACAGCCAGCGCCGGATCTTCGAAGAGGCCTTCACCAAGGCCGGCATCGACGCCAAGAGCCGCATCGTCGTGGTCACCGACCCGGGCTCGCCGCTGGAGAAGGCATCCCAGGAGGCCGGTTACCGGGCGATCTTCCAGGCCGACCCGACCATCGGCGGCCGTTACTCGGCGCTGACCGCGTTCGGCCTGGTGCCGTCCGGTCTGGCCGGGGCGGACATCGGCCGGCTGCTCGACGAGGCGGCCGGGGTCAGCGACCAGCTGGCCGAGGACATCGAGGCCAACCCGGGTCTGGTGCTGGGCGCCGTCATCGGTGGCTCGCCGGCTCCCTCGGGCGGCTTCCGCGACAAGACCGTCTTCGCCGACTACGGCTCGGGCATCAGCGGTTTCGGCGACTGGGTCGAGCAGCTGATCGCCGAGTCCACGGGCAAGGAAGGCACCGGCCTGCTACCGGTCGTCGCCTCCCCCACGGCGGCCGACGTCACCACCCCCGGTGACGACACGGTCGTGGTGCGGCTGGCACCGGTCGGTTCGGACGCCACCACGGCGCCCTCCGACTCCTCCGCCGCTGCCGCCGTCACGGTGAACGGACCTCTCGGAGCGCAGATGCTGCTCTGGGAGTACGCCACCGTGGTGGCCGGGCGCCTGATCGGGATCAACCCGTTCGACCAGCCCGACGTGGAGAGCGCCAAGGCCGCCGCGCGCGGCATGCTCGACGCCCGTCCCGAGCCGGAGGCGGCCGAGGCCGTCGACGGTGGCATCGAGATCCGGGCCACTCCCGGCCTTCTCCAGGGTGCCACCACCGTCGAGGCGGCCGTGGACGCACTGCTCGCGCAGCTGCCGGGCCGCGGCTACCTGGCCGTCATGGCCTACCTCGACCGGCTCGCCGAGAGCGAGCTGGCGCAGGTGCGCGACGCCCTGGCGAAGCACACGAGCCGCCCCGTCACCTTCGGGTGGGGACCGCGGTTCCTGCACTCCACCGGGCAGTTCCACAAGGGTGGCGCCCCGGTCGGGGTCTACCTCCAGATCACCGCGGACTCCGCGGACGACCTGGAGATCCCGGACCGGCCGTTCACCTTCGGTCAGCTCATCTCGGCCCAGGCCGCCGGTGACGCCACCGTGCTCGCCGAGCACGACCGTCCGGTGCTGCGCCTGCACCTGACCGACCGTAAGGCCGGGCTGGCCCAGCTGATCCAGGTGCTCAGCAGGTAGTCACCAGTGCCCGGCGAAGGGTGGTTCTGCTGGTCCCCGGACCAGCAGAACCACCCTTCGCGTGTAGGTGACGGGAATGCCGGGCGCCTGCTTGGACTTGGCCCCCAGTACGTGCGTACGCCGACGTGACCGGCGTCCACCATTTTCGATCTGTCAGCTCTGAAAGGAACAACGGTGAGCCCGACCCGGGTGAGTGCCAGCGAGAATCCGCTGCGCGACGACCGTGACCGCAGGCTCCCCAGGATCGCGGGGCCCAGCGGCCTGGTGATGTTCGGGGTCACCGGCGACCTGGCCCGCAAGAAGCTGATGCCGGCCATCTACGACCTGTTCAACCGCGGTCTGCTGCCGCCGGGCTTCTCCCTGGTCGGCTACGGCCGCCGGGACTGGTCCGACGCCGACTTCGCCGAGCAGGTCCGGTCGTCGGTGAGCCGCTACGCCCGCACGCCGTTCCGCGCCGAGGTGTGGGAACAGCTGGCGGAAGGCCTGCGCTTCGTGCAGGGCAACTTCGACGACGACGCCGCGTTCGACCGGCTCGCCGAGGTCCTGGCCGAGCTGGACACGACGCGCGGCATCGGTGGCAACTACGGTTTCTACCTGTCCATCCCGCCGGGCGCCTTCCCGGTGGTGACCAAGCAGCTGGCCCGCTCCGGCCTGTCCCGGCAGGACGGCGACTCCTGGCGCCGTGTGGTGATCGAGAAGCCCTTCGGGCACGACCTCGAGAGCGCCCGCGAGCTGAACGAGGTCGTGGAGTCGGTGTTCCCGCCCGACTCGGTGTTCCGCATCGACCACTACCTGGGCAAGGAGACGGTCCAGAACCTGCTGGCGCTGCGCTTCGCGAACCAGCTGTGGGAGCCGATCTGGAACGCCCACTACGTGGACCACGTGCAGATCACGATGGCGGAGGACATCGGGATCGGCGGCCGGGCCGGTTACTACGACGGCATCGGCGCGGCCCGTGACGTGATCCAGAACCACCTGCTCCAGCTGCTCGCGCTGACCGCGATGGAGGAGCCCATCTCCTTCGACGCCAAGGATCTGCGCGCGGAGAAGGAGAAGGTGCTGTCCGCGGTGCGCGTGCCCATCGACCTGGACTCGGCGGCCGCCCGCGGGCAGTACTCGAAGGGCTACCAGGGCAACGAGGCGGTCAACGGCTTCCTCGAGGAAGACGGCATCGCGCCCGACTCGATCACCGAGACCTTCGCCGCGCTGCGCCTGGACATCGACACCCGCCGCTGGGCCGGGGTGCCGTTCTACCTGCGGGCCGGCAAGCGCCTGGGCCGCCGCGTCACCGAGATCGCCGTGGTGTTCAAGCGGGCCCCGTTCCTGCCGTTCGACAACACCGCGACCGGTGAGCTGGGCCAGAATGCCATCGTGATCCGCGTGCAGCCCGACGAGGGCGTCACCATCCGTTTCGGGTCCAAGGTGCCCGGTACGGCGATGGAGGTGCGCGACGTCAGCATGGACATGAGCTACGGCGAGTCGTTCACCGAGTCCTCCCCCGAGGCCTACGAGCGGCTCATCCTCGACGTCCTGCTCGGCGACCCGCCGCTGTTCCCCCGGCACGAGGAGGTCGAGCTCTCCTGGAAGATCCTCGACCCCTTCACCAAGCACTGGGAGAGCGCCGGCAAGCAGCCCGAGGCCTACTACCCCGGTCAGTGGGGCCCGGCCTCGGCCCACGACATGCTTTCCCGCGACGGACGCAGCTGGAGGGTCCCGTGATCGTCGACCTGCCGAACACCACCACCAACGAGATCAGCAAGCGGCTGGTCGAGGCCCGCAGCGAGAGCGGCGCGGTCGCCCAGGGTCGCGTGCTCACGCTGATCCTGGTCACCGACGAGTCCGGCTCCGACGACGCCATCGGCACCGCGAACGACGCCAGCCGGGAGCACCCCTCCCGGGTCCTGGTGATCGTGCGCGGTTCCACCGACGGCGACTCCCGGCTAGACGCGCAGATCCGGGTCGGCGGTGACGCCGGGGCCGCCGAGGTCGTGGTGCTGCGCCTGTTCGGTGAGCTCGCCAACCACGGCTCGGCCCTGGTCACCCCGCTGCTGCTGCCGGACGCGCCGGTCGTGGTCTGGTGGGCCGGTGAGCCCCCGGCCGACCCGGTGAACGAGCGCATCGGCACCATGGCCACCCGCCGCATCGTCGACTCCTCCAGGGCGGCCGACCCGCTCGCGGCCCTGACCCAGCTGGCCTCGGTCACCGCCCCGGGCACCACCGACCTGTCCTGGAGCCGCCTCACCCGCTGGCGGGCGCTGCTCGCGGCGGCGCTCGACCAGCCGCCGTACGAGGAGGTCACCTCCGCGGTCGTGCGGGGTGCGAAGGACAAGCCGAGCGTCGAGCTGATGGCCGCCTGGCTGGCCTACGCGCTGGAGTGCCCGGTCACGATCGAGCACACCGACGCCGGCACCGGCATGGTCGGCGTCACGCTGACCCGCGCGTCCGGTGACATCTCGATCGTGCGGGAGGACGGCACGGTTGCCACCATGACCCAGCCCGGCCAGCCCGTGCGCCGGGTGGCGCTGCACCGCCGTACCGACGTGGACTGCCTGATCGAGGAACTGCGCCGGCTCGAAGAGGACGAGCTGTTCAGCGACGTCCTGACCAAGGGCATGCCCCGTCTCACGCAAGGGGCCACCGTATGAGCGAGCGTTTCGTCTTCGCCGACGGCGAGCAGCTGGCCATCGCCACGGCGGCCCGGCTGATCACCGCGATCAGCGACGCCCAGAACGCCCGGGGTGTGGCGCACGTCGTGCTCACCGGCGGCTCGAACGGCGGCGCGCTGCTCAAGGCCGTCGCGAGCTCACCGGCCCGCGACACCGTGGACTGGAGCCGTGTCGACCTCTGGTGGGGCGACGAGCGGTTCCTGCCCGCCGGCGACGCCGAGCGCAACGAGGTGCAGGCCCGCGGGTACCTGCTGGACGCGCTGCCGCTGGAGCCGAAGCGGGTGCACGTGATGGCCGCCAGCGATGGTGGTCTCGACCTGGACGCAGCGGCCGCCGCCTACACCTCGGAGCTGGCCACGGCCTCCTCCGACGGCACCGTGCCGGCCTTCGACGTGCTCATGCTCGGCGTCGGCCCGGACGGCCACGTGGCCTCACTGTTCCCGGGTCACCCCGGCTACGCGGTGACGGAGGGCACGGCGATCGCCGTGCGCGAGTCGCCGAAGCCCCCGCCGGAGCGGATCTCACTGACGCTGGGTGCCATCGGTGCGGCCCGTCAGGTCTGGCTGCTCGCCGGTGGCGAGGGCAAGGCCGAGGCCGTGTCCCAGGCCCTGCGCGGTGCGGACCTGCCCGCCGGTGCGGTGCGGGGCACCGAGCGCACGCTGTGGCTGCTCGACCGGGCAGCCGCTTCCCAGCTCTGACCACTGCTCCGACCACCGCTCCGACCGCTGCGAACGGTGGACGAGACATCGTCCACCGTTCGCCCCCGGCACGACCCACCCACTCGGCCACGAAACCCCGGCCGAACAGCGGGATACGACCTGGGCCACCGGCTGATCGCCGACCGGCCGACCCCGATCCTGCGAAAGGCCCTGGCCTAAAACGTATTCCCGGCGGACGGGACGTGCCCCGTCCGCCGGAGCACGACCAGTGGCGTGCGGTAGTGCTCCACCACCCGCCCGCCGAGATCGTCCACGGACCGGGCCACCTCGTCCGCCTCGGCCGCACTCCAGTCGCTGAAGGTCGTGAACAGGTCGCGCACCTGGGAGCGGTCGAGCGTGATCGCCCAGGCGAACTCCTCGACCAGGACCCGCTCGAAGTACCCACCCGCCTCCAGAGCATCGGCCCAGGCCGCGGTCGCCAGCTCCCCCGGACCGGAGCGCGGCGGGCCCGGCGGCCGGCGGTCCACGACCTGGGCGACCCGCTCGCGGAACGGCGTCAGCGACACCGAGGGATCACCGAAGGCGTTGCGCCACACCGCCAGATGCCCGCCGGGAGTCAGTGCGGCGTGCAGTTTCGGCAGAACCAGCCCGAGATCGAGCCAGTGCACCGCGGTGGCGATGACGGCCAGATCGAAAGCGCTCTCGTCCAGTCCCGTCTCCTCGGCAGTGCCCAGAATGATGGACGCATCAGGGCACCGCTCGCGCAGCAGTCCCGCGAGCGCGGGGCCGGGTTCGACAGCCGTGACCCGCGCGCCGGCGGCGAGCAACCGGCGGGTGGCCAGACCGCTCCCCGCTCCCAGCTCGACCACCCGCCCGCCGGGCGAGAGCCAGCCGTGGGAGCCCAGACACGTCCACAATTGGTCGGGGTAGGGCGGCCGACCGCGGTCGTAGAGCGCGGCGTGGGCGTCGAAGTGCAGGGGGCCGGGCACACACTCATCGTAGTCGAACAGCGACGGACCGGACGTTTTCACCGGGCATGGCATGATGTGCGGGCTTTTACGCCGCCATCCGCTCGTCATCCACTACCGTCAGGGGCCCGTTCGTGCAGCCGTTGGAAGCCTCCGATCCGTCGTCGATCGGCCGGTACCGCATCACCGGGCGGCTGGGCCAGGGAGGCATGGGGCGCGTCTACCTCGGGAGCACACCGGGTGGCCGGCCGGTGGCGGTGAAGGTGATCAACACTCAGTTCGAGGAGAACCCGGACGTCCTGAACCGGTTCCGGCGGGAGGTGGAGATCCTCCGGACGGTGCGTAACGCCTTCGTCGCCGCGCTGATCGACCACAACGTGACCACCACGCCCTACTGGATGGCCACGGAGTACGTGCCCGGCCCGACGCTGGCCGCGGCCATCCGCGACCAGGGCCAACTCGACGCCGACGTCACCCGGGGCCTGTTCGCGGCGCTCGCCGAGGCTCTGGTCGACATCCACGCGCACGGCATCTGCCACCGCGACCTGAAGCCGCAGAACATCATTCTCTCGGTGACCGGTCCGCGGCTGATCGACTTCGGGATCGCCCGGGGTGAGGACCAGGAAGGGCTCACCCAGACCGGGATGACGGTCGGCACCCCCGGGTACACCGCTCCCGAGGCCCTGCTCGGCCACGAGATCGGCCCGGCGGCGGATGTTTTCGCGCTGGCTGCGACGATCGCGAAGGCGGCCACGGGCCGGGCCCCGTACGGCGTGGGCAGCGGTTTCGCCGTCAGCCGGCGCAGCATGAGCGGCGAGGTCGACGTCACCGGGGTGCCCGACGACCTGGCCGCCCTGATCCGCGACTGCAGCAACCCCGACCCCTCGGCGCGTCCCGGGGCCGAGGAGATCGTGCTGCGGTGCCGGCCGGAGACGGGACTGATCGAGAACCAGCTCTACCAGCAGATACTCAAGGGGAGGGGAGCGACTCCCGCGCCGGGGACCTCGCCGGCGACGGTGCCCCCGGCGCTCGGGGCCACCCGGGCCTACTCCGCCCCGGCCACCCCGTCCGCCCGCAGCCGCCGTCCGCTGCTGGTCGGCGCCGGGCTCCTGGCGGTCGTCCTGGGCGTCGCGCTGATCGGGACCTGGCTCGTGAGTGGGGTCGGCGCCGACGCGGACGACAAGGCCTCGGGCAGCCCGGCCAGCTCGGCCGGCCCGGCCGACGTCACGCCCGCCACCTCCGAAACACCGGCCTCCGAAGCCCCGGCCGAGACCGACCAGCCGGTGCGGACGCTGACCGGGCCCAACGGCAACTGCCTGGCCGCGCCCGGCAGCCTGGCCAACGGTGACCTGCCCACGATCCAGCCGTGCGACGGGTCCGAGCTGCAGCAGTGGGACTACACCGCCGAGCGCGGGCTGAAGACCGGCAACCGGTGTCTCGACCTGGGCGCCAACGAGGTGCAGAACGGTCTCACGGTGCAGCTGTGGGAGTGCAACGGCACCCGGGCCCAGATCTTCGAGGCGGTCGGCGACGAGGTGCGCAACCCGTGGTCGGGGCGCTGCCTGACCACGACGACCAACGAGCCGGCGGCCGGTGACCCACTGATCATGTGGGACTGCAGCGGCAGCAACCTGAACCAGGTCTGGCACCTGCCCGGGTGAATCCGGGCGCCGGGAGCAACATCCGCGGAACCCGGCGCCTCGAGAGCACATGTCCACCCCACTGATCGTGATGACGGTACTGCTGCCCCTGGTGGCGGCGCTGTTCCTGGGGTTCGTGGTCTTCGTGTTCGTGCGCGTCTTCACCTCCGGCAGCTCGACCCCGCCGGCGCGCCGTCCCGACCGCCCCGGCGTGCCGGTGCACCTGTACGCCCGGCTCACCCGCCCCGGCACGCCGCGAGGCCCGGCGGGCCCGGGAGCCGGCCGCGCTGATGGTCCGGCGAGGTGCCCGCGGCGCGACCGCCTGATTCGTGTCGAAAGGCGGCCCCGGTGGCGCGGCCCGAGGATGGGCCAGGTTCCCAGGGCCCCGTCCGGGGGCGGGGACGACGGCGCACCAGGGAAGGTCGGACATGCCGGCGGAGCCGGAGCACAACCAGGAACAGAGCAATCAGCAGGACCCAGACCAGCAGGACAATGACGGGCAAGGTGGTGCCCGTCAGGCCGATGCGCTGATCCAGCCGCCCCGGCTGCGCACCGGTGAGGACCGGTCCGCGTCCCGCCTGGAGCTGTTCTTCGACCTCGCCTACGTGCTGGTCGTCGCCGAGCTCACCAGTGCCTTCGCGCACGACCTGAGCTGGCACGGGGCCGGGGTCTTCGCCGGGCTGTTCACCGTGGTCTGGTGGTCGTGGGTCACGACCACGCTCTACTCCAACCGCTTCGACACCAACGACGTGCCCTACCGGCTGGCGAAACTGGGCCAGACGTTCGCGGTCGCGGTGATGGCCGCAGCCTCCTCGAGCGCCACCACCTCGGGCTCGGTCTACTTCGCGGCGGGCTATCTCGGCTCGCAGGTCCTGCTGATGGCGCTCTACGCCCGGGCCCACCACCACGTCCCGGACGCCCGCCGCACCCTGGACCTCTACCTCGGAGCGACCGCCGTCAGCGCCGTGCTGTGGTCGGTGTCGCTGGCCGTCCCCGGCCCCGCCCGCTACGCCCTGTGGGCCGCCGGCCTGCTGATCGAGGCCACCGCCCCGCTGCTGGCGACCCGTTTCGGCAACCGCATCCCGCTGCACGAGCAGCACCTGCCCGACCGGTTCGGCCTGTTCGCCATGCTCGTGCTCGGTGAGTCCATCGCCTCCGTGGTGGTCGGCCTGCACGACACCGACTGGCGCCTGGCCTCGTTCACCACCGCCGCAATCGGTTTCGTGATCACCGCGGCCCTGTGGTGGACCTACTTCGACCTGGGCGGGGCGGCGAGCAAGCACCGCATCCTGCAGAAGAACGACAACCGGGCCTCCGCCACCCACGACCGGTACGTCTACGGCCATCTGCCGCTGTTCCTCGGCCTGGCCAGTGTCGGTGTCGGTGTGGAGGAGTACGTGCTGCACCCGGTCGGGGACCTCTCCCCCGGCGGCCGGGCGGCGCTCTGCGTGGGGGTGGGGCTGTTCGTCGCCGGTGTCGCCCTGGTGATGGCCGGCTCGGCCGGGCGCTGGAGCGCGGCCTGGCCGTGGCCGGTCGCGACGCTCCCCGTCGTGATCGGGATCAGCCTGCTGCCGCTGAGCCCGACCCTGACCGCTCTGGGCCTGGCGGTGGCGATGATCGCCGGGGTGGCCGCCGGCACCTGGCAGCAGCAGCGCGGCCACATCGCGACCACCGAGACCTGAATCCGGCCTGAACCGGTCCGGTCCGGGGTGACCGGCGGACACGCGGAAAACCTCACGCACCGTGCATTCGGGGTGGCAGTGGCCATAATGGCCCGGTGCCGTGCCGATGCTGCCCGAAGGTGCGGGACAGTCTGGACAATCCCTCGTGCGCTGCTCCCGGCCGGGTGACAACCCTCGGGCCCGCCGCCGCCGGTGGGGTCGAGAACGGACCGGACCGGTCAAGAACGGCATTCCAGGGACCGATGTCCCGATGAACGGACCGTCAGAAAGGCGCGGGGTGTGATCGAGGTGAACCAGCCCCGTGACGGCCGGCCCGTACCCCCTGCTGCCGGGCTCAGCCTCGGTGAGGAACGCGCCCGGCTGGCCGAGGAGCTCGCGGCCCTGGACGACGCCGTCGGGCTGGACCCGGCCCGCGCCCTGGACCGGGCCCGCGGCCTCCAGGAACGGGCCGAGGAACTCGGTGATCACGACGCCACCGTGAGCGCGCTGCTCTGGCAGGCCGAGGCCTACCAGCGGGACGGGGAGCCGGCCGCCGCCGCGGCGATCGTCAACCAGACCCGCGACGCGCACGCACCGCTGGGCGCGGAGCACACCGTGCGGGCGTGCTGGCTGACGGCCCGCATCTACACCGACCTCGGCGACCGGCCGACGGCGCTGGAGCACGTGATGGACGCGGTCGGCGCGTTCACCGACGGGGTCTCGCGCCGGTTGCGCACCCGGGTGCTCATCAAGGTCGCCGACCTGCTGGACGAGCTCGGCGACCACGAGGACTCGATGATCTGGTACGCCCGGGCCGAGGAACTGGCCACCGGCGACGGGCGCATGCACATGCTGGTGGTGAACAACCGGGCCTACAGCACGCTGGAGTCCGGGGACGGAGACACCGCTCTGGAACAGGCCCGGCTTCTGATGTCTCTGGGCCGGCACTACGGGCGCCCGCTGAACGCCGACGCCCTGGACACGGTGGCGCGCATCCACCTGCTGCGCGACGAACCGGGCCCGGCCGCCGAGACGGCGCAGCAGGCCGTCGACGCGGCCGAGCAGCTGGAGGTGAAGGCCGGCGACGCGCTGCCCGAGTACCTGCTCACCCTGGCTGTGGCCCAGCGAGGTCTGGGCGAGGCCGAGCTCGCCGCGAAGACCCTGGGCCGGGCCCGTGACCTGGTCAGCTCGGAGGCCTACGGCCGTACCAAGGCCCGTATCCTCAAGGAGGAGGCCGAGGTGCAGGCCGCGCTGGGCGACTATCGGGCGGCGTTCGAGACTCACAAGGAGTTCTACGAGGCCGACCAGGAACTGCTTTCCCAGCAGCGGGAGGCCCAGGCCCGCGCCCGCCAGACCATTTTCGAGACGGTCACGGCCCGCGAGGAGGCGGCGCGCTACCGCGAGGAGGCCCGCCGCGACCCGCTCACCGGCCTGCGCAACCGGCTCTACGTCGAGGAACGCCTGAGCGGGCTGCTGCGCAACCAGATGGTCACGTCCGGCGTGCTCAGCGTGGCCCTGCTCGACCTCGATCACTTCAAGTCCGTCAACGACACGTTCTCGCACGAGGTCGGTGACGAGGTGCTGCGCACGGTGGCCCGGCTGCTGGAGGACGCGGTCGCCCCGGTTGCGGTCACGGGTTCCTTCGCGGCCCGGCTGGGTGGTGAGGAACTCCTGCTCATCCTCAGTACCGACCACCGCGACGAGGCCCTGCGGATCACCGAGTCGCTGCGGGCGTCCGTCGAGAACTACGGGTGGACACCGATCACCCCGGGCCGCATCATCACGCTGAGCGGAGGAATGGCCACGGCCGTTCTCGAGGACACCCCCTCCTCCCTGCTCGCCCGCGCCGACGCACAGCTCTACGCCGCGAAGTCGGCCGGACGCAACCGGATCTGCACAGACTTCTAGCAAGTGAACGAGCCCCCCAAAGGCTGATTGGGTCGTCGCCCCCCGGCTCGACCTCGCTTCACATAGTGCCGAAAAAGGACAACCACCGCAATGGTTGTTTTTTGAGCCATGCCGGGATAGAACTTCGGCGGGGGTTCGCACCGAGTCACTCGAAGCCGTGGGGGCGGCTGTGACTGGTTGCACCACATCCTTTTTCCCGTTCATCCAGTCCTGGAGACCACTTTGTCGAGAACCGTGGGCACCCGTTTGCCCGCTCACCGCACCATGACTTTCGCCCTGGCTGCCTGCCTTCTCGTGGCCGGCCCGGCCGGCTCCGCGCTGGCTGCCGACGTCCCCGTGGTGGGACCGGTCGACACCCCTGCGGGCATCGCCGCGATCTCCACCACCGCCTGCGACCCGGACGGGACGAAGTCTGCCGACACCACGGCGGCGAACTCGCTGGACGGCCGGCTGACCGGCGGCCTGTCCGGCGGAATCACCGCCTACCAGGCGTCCTGCGCCCGAATGATCGTGAAAACCGTTCGTGATCGAGGTCTTTCCCGACAGGCCGGAGTGATCGCCGTGACCACGGCGATCGTCGAGTCGACGCTGCACAACTACACCGAGGAGACCGACCACGACAGCCTGGGCCTGTTCCAGCAGCGGGCGTCGTGGGGCAGCGTGGCGAACCGCACGAACGCCACCTGGGCGACCACCGCGTTCCTGAACAAGATGGAGGACAAGTACCCGAACAACTCCTGGCAGAGCGCCCCGGTCGGGGAAGTCTGCCAGGCGGTGCAGGTTTCGGCCTACCCGGACCGCTATCAGGCCCAGGCGGCCGACGCCGGGCGCATCGTCGACGCGGTCTGGGACGCCGCCCAGGACCGGCCCGCGGCCTCGTTCTCCGGCGACGCGAAGACCGACCTGCTGGTACTCAAGACCAACGGAGAGCTGAACGCCCGGGTCAACAACGGCTCCTACTTCGCCGACCAGGGCACCTATTCCTCCGGCTGGCAGGCCTACCTGGGCCACGAGGGCCAGGGGCGGCTCTACTTCGCCGACTGGAACGGCGACGGCCGCAAGGACATGTTCGTGCTGAAGACCAACGGCGAACTCACCGTCCGCACCAACAACGGCACCTACTTCGCCGACCAGGGCACCATCTCGTCGGGCTGGGAGAACTACCTGGGCCACGAGGGCATGGGCCGGATCTCGTTCGCCGACTGGAACGGAGACGGACTCGACGACATGTTCGTCCTCAAACCCACCGGCGACCTGGACATCCGCACCAACACCGGCACTCACTTCTCCGACCAGGGCATCAAATCCTCCGGCTGGGAGAACTACCTGGGCCACGAGGGCATGGGCCGGATCTCGTTCGCCGACTGGAACGGAGACGGACTCGACGACATGTTCGTCCTCAAACCCACCGGCGATCTCGACATCCGCACCAACACCGGCGAGCACTTCTCCGACCAGGGCATCAAATCCTCCGGCTGGCAGTCCTACCTGGGCGACGCCGGGCAGGGCCGGCTCTACTTCGCCGACTGGGACGGGGACGGCCTGGACGACATGTTCGTGCTGAAGACCAGCGGTGAACTGACCGTGCGCACCAACACCGGAACGTATTTCGCCGACCAGGGCACCATTTCCTCCGGCTGGCAGGCCTATCTGGGCCACGAGGGCCAAGGCGTCCTCTACCTGTCCTGATCGTCTTCTCCCCCTTTGAAAGGAAATCCTTTGTCCACGAGACGTTCCCGGATCCGCACCGGCGTCACCACGCTGACCGCGGGCCTGATCGCCGCCGGCGCCCTGGTCGCCACCTCCGTACCGGCCCAGGCGGCGACACCCGACTACCAGATGCCATTCCCCTGCGGCACCAAGTGGCGGGTCAACACCTACGACGACACCCATGCCCCCGCGGTCGACATCGTCGCCGAGCCTCAGGACGACACCGAGGGCTCCCGGATCGTCGCCCCGGCCGACGGCACGGTGGTGCAGTCCAAGTTCCACGACAATGCTGGCAACATGGTCCAGATTGACCACGGTGGAAGAAACTTCACCACCTATATCCACATGCAGTCGCGGTCCGTCTCGATCGGCGACACGGTGAAACAGGGCGAGACGATCGGGCGGATCGGGCACACCGGCCCGACCTCGAACGGTGTGCCGCACCTGCACTTCGAGCAGGGCTACGACGCCAACGACGACGGCGTCTTCACCTGGGGCACCGAGAACGCCGAGCGGGTCGCGATCACCTGGAACGGTAAGACCTACGGCCCGGGCGTCGGCAAGGAGTGGCGCAACCTGGAGAGTAAGAACGGCTGCGGACCGCAGCGGGCCAGCTTCTCCGGCGACGCGAAGACCGACCTGATGGTGCTCAAGACCAACGGCGACCTGAACGCCCGGGTCAACAACGGTTCCTACTTCGCCGACCAGGGCACCTACTCCTCCGGCTGGGAGAACTACCTGGGGCACGAGGACATGGGCCGGATCTCGTTCGCCGACTGGGACGGCGACGGCCGCAAGGACATGTTCGTCCTCAAACCGACCGGTGACCTGGACATCCGCACCAACACCGGGGAGCACTTCTCCGACCAGGGCATCAAGTCCTCCGGCTGGCAGTCCTACCTGGGCCACGAGGGCCAGGGCCGGCTCTACTTCGCCGACTGGAACGGCGACGGCCTCGACGACATGTTCGTCCTGAAGACCAGCGGCGAACTCACCGTGCGCACCAACACCGGCACCTACTTCGCCGACCAGGGAGCCGTCTCCTCCGGCTGGGAGGCCTACCTCGGTCACGAGGGCCAGGGCCGGATCTCGTTCGCCGACTGGAACGGTGACGGGCGCGACGACATGTTCGTGCTCAAGCAGAACGGCGACCTCGACATCCGCACCAACACCGGGGAGCACTTCTCCGACCAGGGCATCAAGTCCTCGGGCTGGGAGAACTACCTCGGTGACGCCGGTCAGGGCCGGCTGTACTTCGCCGACTGGGACGGCGACGGCCTGGACGACATGTTCGTGCTCAAGACCAGCGGCGAACTCACCGTGCGCACCAACACCGGCACCTACTTCGCCGACCAGGGAGCCATCTCCTCCGGCTGGCAGGCCTACCTGGGGCATGAGGGCCAGGGGGTGCTGTACCTCGCCTGATCATCCCTGAAGGTCCGGGGCGCCGTCCGGTGCCCCGAACCTTCAGGCCTGCACCAGGTTCACCCCCGCCTCGCGAACGGCCTGGGCATCGGCCGGGTCCAGACCGGAGTCCGTGACCACCAGCGACAGCTGCGGCAGCTCACAGACCCGGTACATACCGAACCGCCCGTACTTGGAACTCCCTGCCACAAGTACCGATTCGGTCGCGCTGGACATGGCGGCCTGCTTGACGGCGACCTTGTCCGGGTAGGGCGTGGTGACGCCGCGCCCCAGGTCCCACGAGCTGCTGGAGATGAAGGCCACGTCGAGGGCGATCCGCTCGAGGATCGCGGTGGCCAGAACACCCACACTGGAACGGTTCTGCCGGTCGACCGCCCCCCCGACGTGAATCACCTCGACATCGGCCCGGGACGCGAGCAGCTCGTCGACAACGGCGAAATCGTTGGTGACGACGGTCATCCCACTCAGCTGCACGAGGTGCGGCACGAGCTGGGCGAGCGTGGTGCCGGCGTCCAGGTAGACGGTCATCCGGTCGGTGAGCACCTCGGCGGCGGCCCGGGCGGCCATGGCCGCCTTGCCCGCGGGCTCGACCATGGCCTTGTCGTGACGCGAGGCCTCGGCCTGCAGATGCCGGGTGGCCCCGGCGATGCGGACACCGCCGGGCACCGGCACGACCCGGCCCTCCCGCTCGAGGGTCGCGATGTCGCGGCGCACGGTCATGTGCGACACCTCGAGCAGGTCGGTGAGCTGGTGCACCGACAGCACGCGCTCGCGCTGGAGGTGCCGCAGCAGCAGCTCGCGGCGCTGGTCGGGGATCAGCGGGGTTTCGATGAGTTCCTCGGGCATGTTGTCGCCCAGTCCATCAGATCACCGCGCTGAGTACCACCACACCGGCCAGACCGATCAGCGACTGGATGCTGAGCATCAGCGTCCAGGTACGGAACGTCTGCTTCACACTGAGCTGGTAGTACTCCTTGAAGAGCCAGAACCCGGAGTCGTTGACGTGCGAGAGCATGACCGATCCGGAGGCTGTGGCCAGCACCAGCAGCTCCGGCGACAGGGTCGGGTCGGCGGCCAGCAGCGGTGCCACGATGCCGGTGGCGGCCGTGGTGGCGACCGTGGCCGAGCCCAGGCAGATGCGCAGCAGCGCGGCGACGACCCAGGCCAGCACCACCGCCGGGATCGACCAGCTGCCGGCGTGGTCGGCGATGATCGCGTCCACCCCGGTGGCCGTGAACATCTGCTTCAGCGCACCGCCCGCACCCAGGATCAGGATGATCGGGCCGACGGCGGCCAGGCCCTTGCCCGACATCTTCTGCAGCTGACCGGCGGAGAAACCACTGCGCCGGCCCAGGGCGAAGAACGCGAAGACCACGGCCACCAGCAGCGAGATGATCGAGTCGTTGAACGCCTCGAACACGTTGTAGGGGGCGGTGCCCTCGGCGGTGTTCGCCGTGCCGATCGTGCCGATGAGCATGAGCACCGGCGGCATCAGCACCGAGATCAGGCTCAGGGCCAGGGAGACCGGCCGACCCGGCCGTTCCGGTTCCACGTCGGTGACCGGGGCCGGGCCACCGTCCAGGTCTGGCGCCGGACCGAACCAGCGCCGGGCGAACCGGGTGAACAGCGGGCCGCAGACGATGGCCGTGGGCACGGCGATGATCAGGCCGTAGGCGATGGTCAGACCGGTGTTGGCACCGTAGGCGCTGACCGCGGCGGTCGGTGACGGGTGCGGGGGCAGCAGGCCGTGCGACACGTAGAGGCCGGAGGCCAGCGGCAGGCCGACCCACAACAGGTGCACGTTGCGGCGCCGGGCCACGGTGTAGACCAGCGGCGCGAGCATCACGAAGCTGACGTCGAACAGGTGCGGCAGACCGATGATCACGGCCGCGACGCAGATCAGCGACGGGATCCAGGCGACCGGACGCCGACCGAGGAACGAGTCGACGATCTTGTCCGCACCGCCGGAGCCGAGCAGCAGGCTGCCGAGGATCACGCCCAGGCCGATGGTCGGGGCGGTACCGCCGAGGATGGCGCCGACACCGTCCTTGAACGCGTCGATCACCTCGCCCGGGGTGAGGCCGTTGACCAGACCGAGCGCGATCGCGGTGATCGACAGGGCGAGGAAGGGGTTCAGTTTCGCCCGCGTGATCATCAGGATCAGTACGACGACGGCCGCGAGCGCCCAGAGCAGGGAGACGATCTCGGAACTCATGCGCGCAGGCCCCGGGTCCAGGCGGCGACCAGGTCGGCGTCCGCGTCGGCCAGGTCCTCGAACGTGATGAGCTCGCCGGCCTCCACGTCCCGCGCCAGGGTGGCGTGCGCGGCGAGGTAGAACGGCGCCGGGTTCGGCGCAGCCTCGGTCGTGGGCAGGAGAACTGGCTCCACGCCGTCGATCTCGTGGTGATGGCCACCCATGTGCAGCACGGTGCCCTTCGGCAGGCCGGTACGCGCCCGCCCCGCCATCACCGCGTTCTGGCGTGGTGCGGCCACCCCCGAGCCGATCCCCAGCCGGACCGCCGCGAGCAGCGAGACCGGCGTCTCCACGCCCATCACGTGGTACGGCAGGTACAGGCAGGCGTACTTGCCGCTCTTGCTGACCACGTGACCCTTGCCCTCGAGCAGCTTCCAGGTCTCCGGGTCGCCGGTGCGCACGATCGCGAAGACGCCACCGCCGAAGCTCGCCTCGTCGGGCCTCCTCAGCACCGTGAAGACGTCCACCACACCGCTCTTCGCGAGGATGCCGCCGTCCTCCCGCAGCGAGTAGATGTCGGCCAGCTCACTGATCCGGGCCAGCGGGTAGTGCATCGACTCGGTGTCGGGGACGAAACCGCCGTGCGTGGTGACGACGGCCATCTCGCAGGGGTCAGCCGCAGCCCGCAGTTTGAGCGTTTTCACCGCCTCCGCGCGCCGTGCCAGCGTTTCGCCGGGGCTGACCCCGAGCGTCATCAATCGGGGCAGTTCGCCCGCCGGGATCGTGATGTCGAGGTAACGGATCTCGTCACCGTCCAGCACCACGTCGTACTCACCGGACTTGCCGACCGCCACGATCTCCAGGCCCAGCGTGCGGACCCAGCTGACCAGGGCCAGCAGGTTCGCGGGCTGGTCGCCGTCCGCAGGGGTGTAGACCACGCCGTTCTCGGCGGCGACCCGGGCCAGCTCGACGCCGGTGACCGAGTCCACCTCCTTGCTGACCATCGCGACGTGACGGCCGGCCAGCAGGGCGGCGCGGGCCATCCGGTAACCGTGGGCCGGGCTGCCGGTGCCCTCGACGAGCACGTCGTACCGGTCGGGGTCGAGGAGGTCGGCGCTGGGCACGATGACGGTCCCGGCCGTGGCGCCCCGGACCTCGTCGGCGGTCCGGCAGATCGCCAGGTCGTCGTAGCCGAGCTCGACGCACAGCGCGTGCACCTTCTCCACGTCGACGTCGCACAGCAGCGAGGGGCGCAGGGCGTCGATGAGAAGGGTCTGGGCCAGAAGGGTGCGACCGAAGCCGCCGCCTGCTCCGGAGAGGGCATAGCGGACGACAGCCGGTTCGTGCTGGGACAGCAGCAACCCGAGGTTCATGGTGTTCCTAACCAAGGTCGTTCGGGCCGCCGAGGGTGTTGGGCCTCGACGGTGAGGTGTGGCGAGACGCTAACCACGATTCACATGAGCGTCAACTGATGTAACTTGATTTCACACATTGTCTCAATGACTTCTGGAGGGACGCGTGCTCGGCGCCCTGGCCGATGACTTCACCGGCGCGACCGACCTGGCGATGGCGCTGGTCGCGCGCGGTTTCCGCACCGTGGTGTCGATCGGCGTACCCAGCCACGAGCGGCTGACCGTTCTGCCCGAACAGGCCGACGCGGTCGTCATCGCTCTCAAGACCCGCACCATCGAACCGTCGGCAGCCGTGGCGGCCAGCCGTACCGCGCTGCGCGCACTGCGCCGGATGGGTGCCACGCGTATCTACGACAAGTACTGCTCGACGTTCGACTCCACGCCGGCCGGCAACATCGGGCCGATCCTCGACGCCCTGGCCTCGGATCTGGGCACGTCGCTCACCGTCGTGGTGCCCTCGTTCCCCGCAGCCGGCCGCACGGTCGTCGACGGGCAGCTGTACGTGCACGGGACGCCCCTGGGTGAGAGCCCTATGCGCCACCACCCGCTCACCCCGATGACCGATTCGGACGTGCCCCGGCTTCTCGCCGCGCAGAGCACGGCGTCGGTCGTGCAGGTCGGTCTGGGGACGGTGCGGTCGGGCGGCCTGCGGGAGGCTCTGGAGTCTTTGCGATCAGAGTCTTTGCGATCAGAGTCGCTGCGATCGGAGTCCCTGCGAAGGGGGGACGAAGTGGTCGCCGTGGTCGTGGACGCCCAGTCCGAGGATGATCTGGTCACCATCGCCGCCGCGACCGCCGACCTTCCGCTGATCACCGGTGGTTCCGGCCTGGCGCTCGGTCTCAGTGGTCCGGGGGCCCCGCCCGTCCGGCTGTCCGCCCACGGCGGACCCAAGGCGGTGCTCGCCGGCAGTGCGTCGGCGGCCACCCGGGGCCAGATCGCCCACGCCCAGGCGCTGATGCCGCACCGCCGACTCGACATCGCCGCGCTGCGCGCGGATTTCGAGGGTGCCGTGGCCGGGCTGCGCACCTGGGCCGTGCGGGAATGGCAGCAGGACAGCGAGAAGCCGGTGCTCGTCTACGCGGTCGGGGAACTGTCGGACGTGCAACCTGCGGCAGCGGGCGAGGTCCCGGCCTCGGACCTGGTCGAGCAGGCCCTGTCCCGCCTGGCGTCGGAGTTCGCCGACGCCGGGTGCCGCCAGATGATCGTGGCCGGCGGCGAGACCTCCGGGGCCGTGGTCTCGGCCCTGAACGTACGAGAACTCGTGATCGGCCAGCCGGTCGCCGCGGGAGTCACCTGGGCCCAGGGCGACTCGCGCGGGCGGGTGATGAATCTGCTGTTGAAGTCGGGCAATTTCGGGGACGAGGATCTGATGAGCGGGGCCTGGACGGTGCTGTCATGAGCAGTGTTTCGCCAGAAGGAACAACGGCACCGGACGAGACGACAGCCGCCGACCGGACGACCGCCCCGGACGAAGCCGCGGCCCGGGCCGAATTGGTCGAGACCGGCCGCCGGCTGGTCGAACTCGGCCTGAGCCCGGGCACCTCGGGCAACATCAGCGTGCGCCTCGGTGACCGCATGCTGCTCACCCCGACGAACGAGTCGATGGGCGCGCTCGACCCCGAACGCCTGGCTGTGCTGGACCTGTCCGGAAAACATCTGGCGGGCCCGAAGCCGTCCAAGGAGTTCACCCTGCACCGGGCCTTCTACCGCCGCACCCCCGATGCCGGCGCGGTGGTGCACCTGCACAGCGTGAACGCCGTAGCGGCCGCCTGCCTCACCCCCTGGTCCGAATCCAGCGCCGTCGCCCCGATCACCCCGTACTTCGTGATGCGGGTGGGCCAGACCCCCCTCATCGGTTACGCCCCGCCCGGTGACATCGCCCAGGCCGAGGAACTGGAGGCCCTGGACCTCCCCTTCCGGGCGGCCCTGCTGGCCAATCACGGATCAGTGGTGGCCCAGTCCACCCTGTCCGCCGCCATGAACGCCGCCGTGGAACTGGAGGAGGCCTGCAAACTCACCCTCCTCACCTCCGGCCACTCCCCCCGCCTCCTCACCACGGCTCAAGCCGAGGAACTGGCCCTGAAGTACGGCAGCTACTGGGGCTCCGCCAGCTGAGACAGGACCAGCCCACCGACTGAGACCCCAGCACCAGCAGGCACGGCCACGCCACCCGCAGGCACGACCACCTCACCCGCAGGCACAGCCACACCACCCGCAGGCACAGCCACACCACCCGCAGGCACGGCCCACCTCGCGGGCACAGCCACACCACTCGCGGGCACGACCACTCCCGCGCCGAGTCGCCCCCCATCTCACCCCGCAAGCAACGGCCGCACCTCCTGCCCCAGGAAGCGGATGAAGCCCTCAAGATCGGGCTCGTCCGACGTGGGCTGAAGGATGACCGTGGTGCAGCCCAGGGCGCCGAGCCGGAGCACATCGGCCGCGATCGTGGCCGCATCGCCGGCCACCCCGTCACCGGGGCCCGGCGTGCGTCCCCAGATCGGGAGCTCGGCGTCCACCCGGGCCTGGGAACCGGGACCGGTCGCCGCTATCTGCCCGATCGTGATCTCGTGCGGGCCGAGGGCGCCGGGTTTGGCATCGGCTGCCAGCCCGTCGCGCACCAGTTGCACGCGCCGGCGGATCGACTCGTCGTCGCCGGCCCAGCTGAGCATCGTGGCGTCACCGACCTCACCGGTCAGCGTGAGCGTCTTCGGGCCCTCACCCCCGACGTACAGCAGCGGCACCGGGCTCGGCGGCCAGTCCAGCGCCACGTCGGTGAGCTTCACGTACGTGCCGTCGACGGTGACCTTCTCGCCGTGCAGCAACCGGCGCAGCGCGGTCGAGTACTCCCGCAGCAGGGTGAGCGGTGAGACCGCGCGGTTGCCGACCTGCCCCATCCAGTCCTGCACACCGTGACCCACTCCGGGCATGAGCCGGCCGGGGAACATCCGCGACAGGGTGGCGATCTCCATGGCGGTGAGCGCCACGTTGCGCAGCGGGGCGGGCATCAGGCCGATGCCGACCCGGATGTGCTCGGTCCAGGCCAGGGCCGCTGCGGCGGTGGCGACCCCGCTCTCCTTGAAGCAGTCTTCCCAGACCCAGAGCTCGTCCAGCCCCGATTCCTCGGCAGCCAGGACGATGGAGCGGAAGCGCTCGGGAGGAACGACCGGCACGAAGGCGATTCCCAGCCGCGGCGGTGTCGTACGGGTGTTCTCAGCGATCGAGGTCATGACGGACATCATGCCCGCGACCACCGACAGTTCTGGAACCACCACCCAGCGCCAAACGACGATCGGCTCCCGGCACGATGCCGGGAGCCGATCGTCAGTGCCTGGATTCGCGGAATCTCAGCGAATGATCCGGCGGGCCCGCAGAGAGGCCAGCGCCTCTTCCAGGATCGCCTGGCCGTCCGCGTCGCTGCGACGCTCCTTCACATACGCGAGGTGCGTCTTGTAAGGCTCGTTGCGGGGCGGAGACGGCGGCGTGGTGCGGTCCTGCCCTGCGGGGAAACCACAACGGGGGCAGTCCCAGGTCTCCGGGGGCTGCACACCCGCCTCTTCCGAGAAACTCGGCTTGGTCTCGTGCTTGTTCGCGCACCAGTAGGAGACGCGGAACCTGGGGGCCGTGTCGCCCCGCTCCGCCTCTCCCATCGGCCCGGCGCCAACTCGGCTACCGCGGATAGCGTTGCCACTCGCCACCGTGAATCCTCTCCTTCAGTACCCGGACTCGCGCCGGTTGCAGTTATGTCGTTCAGAACGCGTCGGGGAAGAACCTGTAGATCAGGTTGAGCAGCACGATCACCACTGCCCAGGTGACGCCGATCGCGATCGTGAAGCGATTGAGGTTGCGCTCGGCGACCCCGGAGCTGCCCATGCTGGAGGACATGCCACCACCGAACATGTCCGACAGCCCACCGCCCCTCCCCTTATGGAGAAGGATCAGCAGCGTCAGGATGAGGCTGGTGATGACGAGAAGCACCTGAAGGCTCAGGCGTAGCACGGACACGACGCGGACCTCTATCTCGTTGCTCGATCTGGGAAGCACTTTGAAGTCACAGCGTAGGCGATGCGCGGCCCCCGATCGGACAGATCGGAGGCCGCGCGCCGCCGGACACGCGGTTTTTACCAGACCTGAGCGTCAGGCTCAGACTGTCTTATGGTCCCGATAGCGGACAATTGACGCGAACTCACCCGGATCGATCGCGGCGCCGCCGACGAGTGCACCGTCGACATCTTCCTTCGCCATGATCCCGGCCACGTTCTGCGCCTTGACCGAACCGCCGTACAGGACCCGGACGGCAGCCGCGGCATCGGGCGAGTAGAGCTCGCCGATCCGCTTCCGGATCGCCGCGCAGACCTCCTGCGCGTCGTCCGGGGTGGCGACCTCGCCGGTGCCGATCGCCCAGACCGGCTCGTAGGCGATCACGAGCGACGCGACCTTGTCGGCGGGAACGCCGGCCAGATCGGCGTCGAGCTGGGCGAGGCAGTGCTGGACCTGACGGCCCTCCTTGCGCACCTCGAGCCCCTCACCGATGCAGACGATCGGGATGAGGTCGTGCTTGATGGCCGTCTTGGTCTTGGCATTGACCACGGCGTCGTCCTCGTAATGGTACTGCCGGCGTTCGGAGTGGCCGACCACCACGTAGGTGCACTTCAGCTTCGCGAGCATCGCCCCGGAGATCTCCCCGGTGTACGCGCCCTTGTCGTACTGCGACAGGTCTTGTGCGCCGTACTTGAAGCCGAGTTTGTCGCCGTCCACCAGCGTCTGCACGGAGCGCAGGTCGGTGAACGGCGGGATCAGCGCCACCTCGACGACGTCGAAGTCGTGCTTCGCGTCGTCGAGGGTCCACGCCAGCTTCTGCACCAGATGAGCCGCCTCGAAGTGATCGAGGTTCATCTTCCAGTTCCCCGCCATCAGCGGGATGCGGCTCTTCTCGTCGGACTTAGCCATCAGTTCTCCAGGACGGTCAGGCCCGGAAGGGTCTTACCCTCCAGGAATTCCAGGCTCGCGCCGCCGCCCGTCGAGATGTGGCCGAAGGCCTTCTCGTCGAAGCCGAGCGTGCGCACCGCTGCGGCCGAGTCCCCGCCACCGACGACGCTGAACGCCGACGAGTCGACGAGCGACTGGGCCACCGCACGGGTGCCGTGGCTGAACGCCTCCAGCTCGAAGACGCCCATCGGGCCGTTCCAGAAGACCGTCTCGCAGTCCGCCAGCTTGGCGGCGAACAGCTTGCCGGACTCCGGGCCGATGTCCAGGCCCAGGCGGTCGGCCGGAATCGCGTCCGCGGCGACCACGTCGTGCTCGGCATCGCCCGCGAAGGCCGTGGCCGCAACCACGTCGACGGGGAGCACCAGCTCCACGCCCTGCTCCTGCGCCCGCGTGATGTACCCGCGGACGGTGTCGAGCTGGTCCTCCTCGAGCAGGCTCTTGCCGACCTCGTGACCCTGGGCCTTGAGGAAGGTGAACACCATGCCTCCGCCGATCAGCAGCCGGTCGGCCGTGTTCAGCAGGTTGTCGATGACGCCGAGCTTGTCGGACACCTTCGAACCGCCCAGCACGACCGCGTAGGGCCGCTGCGGGGTCTGCGTGAGGCGCTTGAGCACCTCGACCTCGGCCAGCACGAGGCCACCCGCGGCGTGCGGCAGCTTCTGCGCGACGTCGTAGACGCTGGCCTGCTTGCGGTGCACGACGCCGAAGCCGTCGCTCACGAAACCGTCGGCCAGAGCGGCGAGCTGGTCGGCGAACGCACCGCGCTCGGCGTCGTCCTTGCTGGTCTCCCCCGCGTTGAAACGCAGGTTCTCCAGCACCAGCAGCTCGCCGTCACCGAGGGCGGTGACCGCGGCCTGCGCGGACTCGCCCACGGTGTCCTGGGCCAGGGTGATGGTCACCCCGGGCAGCAGCTCCTTGGCCCGCTCGACCGCCGGGGCGAGGGAGTACTTCGCCTCCGGAACGCCTTTCGGCCGGCCGAGGTGCGCCACGACGATGACCTTCGCGCCCGCGTCCAGGAGTCGCTGCCAGGTCGGCAGCGACGCCCGGATCCGGCCGTCGTCCGTCACCGCTCCGGTCTCCTTGTCCAGCGGCACGTTCAGGTCGCTGCGGACCAGGATGCGCTTGCCGGAAAGGGTTCCGAGCTCGGCGGTGAGGTCGTCGATGGTCTTCATGAAACTCAGAGACCGGTGCCGACGAGTACCGCGGCGTCGACGAGGCGGTTGGAGTAGCCCCACTCGTTGTCGTACCAGCCGACGACCTTGACCTGGTTGCCGATGACCTTGGTGAGGCCGGCGTCGAAGATGCACGAGTGCGGGTCGGTCACGATGTCGCTGGAGACGATCGGGTCCTCGGTGTACTTGAGGATGCCCTTGAGCGCCTCGGTCTCGGAGGCGGCCTTGATCGCGGCGTTGACCTCTTCGACCGTGGTCTCACGAGCGGCCTCGAAGGTCAGGTCGGTGGCCGAGCCGGTCGGGACCGGGACGCGCAGCGCGAAGCCGTCGAGCTTGCCCTTCAGGGCCGGGATCACCAGGCTGATGGCCTTCGCGGCACCGGTGCTGGTCGGCACGATGTTGAGCGCGGCGGCGCGGGCGCGACGCAGGTCCTTGTGCGGACCGTCCTGCAGGTTCTGGTCCTGCGTGTAGGCGTGGATCGTCGTCATGAGGCCCTTTTCGATGCCGAACGTGTCGTTCAGCACCTTCGCCATCGGGGCCAGGCAGTTCGTGGTGCAGGAGGCGTTGCTGACGATGTGGTGCTTCGCCGGGTCGTACTCGGTGTGGTTGACACCGAACACGATCGTCAGGTCCTCGTTCTTGGCCGGGGCCGAGATCAGGACCTTCTTGGCGCCACCGTCGATGTGCGCCTTCGCCTTGGTGGCGTCGGTGAAGAAGCCGGTGGACTCGACCACGACGTCGACGCCGAGGTCCTTCCACGGCAGGTTGGCCGGCTCACGCTCGGCCAGGACCTTGATGGCCTTGCCGTCCACGACGATGTCGTCACCGGAGACGCTCACCTCGGCATCCAGACGACCCAGGATCGAGTCGTACTTGAGCAGGTGGGCGAGCGTCTTCGTGTCGGTGAGGTCGTTGACGGCAACGATCTCGATGTCCGCACCGGCCGCCCGGGCAGCGCGGAAAAAGTTACGGCCGATGCGGCCGAAGCCGTTGATGCCAACGCGAACAGTCACTTGTCGTTTCCTCTCGTCAGCCACAGAGCGCCGGGAGGCCCGACGCTGATTTGTGGTGTGCAGCACTCACCCTACGCGGTGCATTTCGGGGGCAGGTGTCCAGACAGCACCCTGCCGGGTCCCACGTCCGGACCCGGGATTTCAGGGTGATCGGGGGGCCAAAAGTCCATGAATGAAGGACGTCGGTCACCTGGCGCGCCGGTGGTCCCGGTCTGTCTCCGGTCACCTTTGAAGCGCCTGTCAAGGACTTTCAGGCGTCGAGCATGTCCGGCGTCAGGTTCGCGTCGGTGCCCGGCACGCCCAGGTCGGAGGCCCGCTTGTCGGCCATCGCCAGGAGCCGGCGGATCCGGCCGGCCACGGCGTCCTTCGTCATCTGCGGCTCGGCCAGCTGGCCGAGTTCCTCCAGGCTGGCCTGCTTGTGGGCCAGGCGCAGCCGGCCGGCGGACCGCAGGTGCTCGGGAACCTCGTCGCCGAGGATCTCCAGGGCCCGCTCCACCCGCGAACCGGCCGCCACGGCGGCCCGGGCGGAGCGCCGCAGGTTCGCGTCGTCGAAGTTCGCCAGGCGGTTCGCGGTGGCCCGCACCTCGCGGCGCATCCGCCGCTCCTCCCAGGCCATCACCGCGTCGTGCGCGCCGAGGCGGGTGAGCAGGGCGCCGATCGTGTCGCCGTCGCGGATCACCACGCGATCCACGCCCCGCACCTCGCGGGCCTTCGCCTGGATGCCGAGCCGGCGCGCGGCGCCGACCAGCGCGAGGGCCGCTTCCGGGCCCGGACAGGTCACCTCGAGGGCACTGGAGCGGCCCGGCTCGGTGAGCGAGCCGTGGGCCAGGAACGCGCCGCGCCAGGCGGCCTCGGCGTCGCAGGTGGCGCCGGAGACGACCTGCGGCGGGAGCCCACGGACGGGGCGGCCGCGGCCGTCGACCAGACCGGTCTGCCGGGCCAGTGACTCCCCGTCACGGATCACGCGGACCACGTACCGGCTGCCGCGGCGCAGGCCGCCGGGCGCCAGCACGACGATGTCGCTGGTGTGGCCGAACACGTCGCTGATGTCCTTGCGCAGCCGGCGGGCCGCGTGGGCGGTGTCGAGCTCGGCCTCCACGACGATGCGGCCCCCGACGATGTGTAGCCCTCCGGCGAACCGGAGGGTTGCCGACACCTCGGCTTTGCGGCAGCAGGGTTTGGTGACCTGCAGCCGACTCAATTCGTCTTTGACCAGTGCCGTCAATGCCATGAACAGCATCTTGCCACCGTGCGCAAGCATGGTTCGTGCGCTTGTGAAAGCTCCGGACGGGAGCCCCTTCGAATGCCCGTCCGGCGTCAGCCCTTCTGCCGGGAGCAGTTCACCTGTTCGGGACGATCGCCCCGCTGAACAGGTCACGGTAAGCAGCGGCCAGGCGCAGAGGGTCGTGCCGGGGCGTACCGTCACCGATGGCCACGTCCCGGCTGACGACGACCGCACCCATCCCCCGCGCCACGCGCTCCAGTGACACCGCGTCCTCGATCTGGGACGGGTCCACCAGGACGGCGTCGATCCGCAGGTCGGGGGCGTGCGCGGCCAGCACCTCGAGATGGTTCTCGGGCGAGAAACCGTCGGTCTCCCCGGGCTGCTGCCCCAGGTTCAGCGTCAGGCAGATCCGGGCCTCGGTCCGCGCCAGGGCCCGGGCCAGCTCCGGCACCAGCAGGTGCGGGAGCACGCTGGTGTACCAGGAGCCGGGGCCGAGCACAGCCCAGTCGGCGTCGCGCACCGCCTCGAGCACCTCCGGCCGGGCCGGTGGATCGTTCGGGCTGAGCTGCACCCCGATCACCCGCCCCGGGGTGGTCGCCACCGCGACCTGACCACGCACCGTGGTGAGGCCCGCGGGGTCGTCCGGGTCGATGCCGAGCACCGTGCCCTCGATGTCCAGGGGTACCGCGGCCATCGGCAGCACACGTCCTCGGGCCCCGAGCAGCCGGGCCACCCAGTCCAGCCCGCTGACCGGGTCGTCGAGCAGTTCCCAGAGGGTGACGATCAGGAGGTTTCCGAGGGCGTGGTCGTTCATGGCGCCCGCACTGGCGAAGCGGTGCTGCAGCACGTCGCGCCACAGCAGGCCCCATTCGCTGTCGTCGCACAGGGCCGACAGCGCCATCCGCAGGTCACCGGGCGGCAGCACGCCGAACTCGCGCCGCAGCCGCCCCGACGAGCCGCCGTCGTCCGCCACCGTGACCACGGCCGTCAGCCGGTCGGTCAGGTGCCGCAGCGCCGACAGCGACGCCGCCAGGCCGTGCCCGCCGCCGAGCGCGACGACGTTCGGGCCCCGGCCGGAGGAGGTGGGGCTCACTCGCGCCCCAGGTCACGGTGCACAGCGGTGACGGCCACCCCGTCGCCCTCCAGCTTCTGGGCCAGGAGCTCGGTGATCGCGACGGAACGGTGCTTGCCACCGGTGCAGCCGACGGCGATCGTGGCGTAGCGCTTGTTCTCCCGCACGTAGCCGGCCAGCACCGGCTGCAGGGCCAGGGCGTACCGGTCGACGAACTCGGCTGCGCCCTCCTGCCCCAGCACGTAGTCGGCCACGTCGGCGTCCAGCCCGTTGTGCGTGCGCAGCTCCGGCACCCAGAACGGGTTGGGCAGGAAGCGCACGTCGGCCACCTGGTCGGCGTCCAGCGGCAGGCCGTACTTGAACCCGAACGACATCAGCAGGATCCGGATCGCCGGGTCGCCCTCGTCGCCGAACATCGCGATGATCTTGCTGGCCAGCTCGTGCACGTTCAGGCGCGAGGTGTCGATCAGGGTGTCCGCGTTGCCCCGCAGCTCACCCATCACCTTGCGCTCGGCGCGGATGCCGTCCAGCGGGGCACCGTCGCCCTGCAGCGGGTGCGGCCGGCGGACCGACTCGAACCGGCGCACCAGGGTCTCGTTGGTGGCGTCGAGAAACAGCAGGCGGGTGCGGATGCCGCTGTTCTCGGCCGTGGACACGGCGTCGGCCAGGGCGCTGAAGAACGAGCGCCCCCGCACGTCGACGGCCACCGCAATGCGCCGGACGCGGGGCTCGGCCGAGCCCGCGAGCATCGCCAGCTCGGCGATCAGCTGCGGCGGCAGGTTGTCGACGACGTACCAGCCGAGGTCTTCGAGGGCCTTGGCCGCGGTGCTGCGCCCGGCCCCGGACATGCCGGTGATGATGAGCAGTTCGGACGTGGTCGCCGAACCGGTCTGCTCCGCGCGATGCTCCGCACGGCCCTCCGGCTCCGTCGGCCCGTTCGCCTCCGGGGTGGTCGTCACCTGTAGCTCTCCAAACCTGTCGGATGTCTGTTCGCTGTCGATGTCGTGCCGGATTCGTGGGGGCTGGTCATTATTGCGCCCCTGCGGTCCGGCTCGTGCAGGAGGGCCCTGGCGGCCCTTGACCCGTAGGACTTCCGGTACTGGACCGGTGGGCCCCCTGGTGCGTCGCGACCACTCTTAGCCGATTCCCGGGTCCTGGCAGAACCGGCCGATCGGTGCGGACCCCCTCCCTCGAGCAGCGGAGATCGAGCCCACGAAGCCGTCCACCGAGCAGTCCCCGGAAAGCCACGGCAGACCGGGAAGCCGCCGGCCGAGCAGTTCTCCGGACAGCGGGACGCGCGTCAGTCGAGCAGCTCCCCGGTGGCCATGTCGATCGCGGGCCGGTTCTCCGTGGCCGCCCCCGAAGCGGTATCGGGGGGATTGAGGCTGTCCACCACCGACTGGGCCACCTTCGGTCCCACGCCCTGCACCGAGGCGATGGCCTCGACCGAGGCCGCGCGCAGTTTCTTCACCGATCCGAAGTGCGCCAGCAGTGCCTTCTTGCGGGCCGGCCCCAGGCCGGGCACGGTGTCCAGCTCGCTGGCCGTCATCGCGGTGCTGCGACGCTGGCGGTGGTGGGTGATAGCGAAACGGTGCGCCTCGTCGCGCACCCGCTGCAGGAGGTAAAGCCCCTCGCTGGAGCGGGGCAGGATCACCGGCATCTCGTCGTCCGGGATCCAGACCTCCTCCAGACGCTTGGCCAGACCGCAGAGGGCCACGCCCTCGATGCCGAGCTCGGCCATCGCCGTCGCGGCGGCCGCCACCTGGGGGGCGCCACCGTCGACCACGACCAGGTTCGGGGCGTAGGCGAACTTCTTCGGCCGGCCGGTCTGCGGGTCGATGCCCGGAGGCACGCCGTCCTCCTCCAGGGACGGTGCCTCGTCGAGGATCTCGCCGGTGGCCGGGTCGGCGCCCGCCGCCAGCGCGGCCTCCTCCTCCTTCTCCCCCAGGTACCGCCGGAAGCGCCGGGTGATCACCTCCCGGATCGAGGCGACGTCGTCGGAGGTGCCGTTCAGGCCCTTGATCGTGAACTTGCGGTACTCGGACTTCTTCGCCAGCCCGTCCTCGAACACGACCATCGACGCGACCACGTTGGAACCCTGGATGTGCGAGATGTCGTAGCACTCGATGCGCAGCGGGGCCGAGGGCAGTTCCAGGGCCTCCTGGATCTCCTGCAGCGCCTTCGAGCGGGTGGTGAGATCGCCCGCCCGGCGGGTCTTGTGCAGCGTCAGGGCCTGCCCGGCGTTCCGCGCCACCGTCTCCATCAGCGTGCGCTTGTCACCACGCTGCGGCACCCGGACCTCGACCCGGGAACCCCGCAGACCGGCCAGCCAGCTCTCCACCTCGTCCAGCAGCGGCGGCTCGTGCGGCACCAGCACCTCGCGCGGCACCGCCTCACCGTTCACGTCGCCGTAGACCTGCTGCAGCAGGTGCTCGACCAGGTCGGCGGTGGTGACGTCCTCCACCTTCTCCACCACCCAGCCGCGCTGACCGCGGATCCGGCCGTCGCGGACGTGGAACACCTGCACGGCGGCCTCGAGCTCATCGTCGGCGAGCGCGAACACATCGGCGTCGGTGCCGTCGGCCAGCACCACGGCGTTCTTCTCCATCGCCCGCGACAGCGCCTGGACGTCGTCGCGCAGCCGGGCCGCCTGCTCGAACTCCAGGTCGTGCGAGGCCTGCAGCATGTCGCGCTCGAGCCGCTTCACGTAGCGCTCGGTCTTGCCGCCCATGAAGTCGCAGAAGTCGTCGGCCAGCCGCCGGTGCTGCTCGGGCGTGACCTTGCCGACGCACGGCGCCGAGCACTTGTCGATGTAGCCGAGCAGGCACGGACGCCCCACCTGACCCGCCCGTTTGAACACGCCGTTGCTGCACGTGCGCACCGGGAAGACCCGCAGCAGCAGGTCGACGGTCTCGCGGATGGCCCAGGCGTGCGCGTACGGCCCGAAGTAACGGGTGCCCTTGCGCTTGGCCCCGCGCATCACCTGCACCCGCGGGAACTCGTCACCCATGGTCACGGCCAGGTAGGGGTAGGACTTGTCGTCGCGGTACTTCACGTTGAACCGCGGGTCGTACTCCTTGATCCAGGAGTACTCCAGCTGGAGCGCCTCGACCTCGGTGTTCACCGTGGTCCACTCCACGCTCGCCGCGGTGAACACCATCGTCTGGGTGCGCGGGTGCAACCCGGCCGGATCGGCGAAGTACGAGTTCAGCCGCTGCCGCAGGCTCTTGGCCTTGCCGACGTAGATGACCCGCCCGGAGTCGTCACGGAACCGGTAGACACCCGGTTGCTCGGGGATGGTTCCGACGGCAGGTCGGTACGTCGAGGGATCAGCCACGGCCACCACACTAAGTGCCCCCACCGACAGTTCTGTCCCGCCGTCCGGCAGCGGTCCCCACCGAGACCCGGCCAGGACCCCGCCGAAATTGTCGGACCCCGTCCGTAGGCTCCACCCCGACATACCGGACACGGCCGACGGGGAGCCCGGACAGTGACCATCACCACCGCGAAAGAACCTCTGCCCCAGGCATATCTGCTGTGGGTGAGCGGCGCCGTGATCTCGATCCTGGGCAACGGCGTGCTCTACTTCGCCCTGGGCTGGACCGCGACCGGGCACAGCGGAGCCCTCGCCGGGCTGGTGCTCACCGCGGTCAACCTGCCGCGGGCGCTGTTCCTGCTGATCGGCGGGGCGCTCGGTGACCGGGTCGGCGCCCGGCGGGTGATGATCACCGGCGACGCGGTGATGATCGGCCTCTGCCTCGTCCTGGCCCTCGTCCTGCACCGGTCCGGGCCGGCCGCCGGGATCCTCCTGGTGACCGGCCTGGTGCTCGGTCTCGTCGACGCCTTCTACCTGCCCGCCTCCGGCAGCCTGCCCCGCCTGCTCGTCACCCCCGGGCAACTGCCCCGGGCGCTGGGCCTGCGCCAGGCCGGGGGCCAGGTGGCCCAGCTGATCGCGGGGCCTCTCGGCGGCCTGCTCGTGGTGGCGGTCGGGCTCTCCGGGGTGCTCCTGCTCGACGCGATCACGTTCGCCGCCGTGCTGGCCGTCCTGCTCCTGATCACACCGATGAGTGACCACGTCCCGGCCACCGGGAGCCTGGCCGCGTCTGCGCTCGACGGCCTGCGTCTCGCCCTGGCCGACCCGGTGCTGCGCACGATCCTGTTGCTGACCGGGGCCGTCGCGGGCCTGGTGCTGCCCGCGTTCTCGATCCTCGTGCCACTGCTGGCCCGCGACCACGGCTGGGGTGCCCGCGGCGCGGGCCTGGTCGTCGGCGCCCAGGCCCTCGGCACGATCGCGGTGGCCCTGCTGATCGCCCGGCGCGGAGCCCTGCCCCGTGCCGGGCAGGCGGTCGCGGCCGGCACCGTGATCGCCGCCGCCGGGCTCCTGCTCGTGGCGCTGGCGCCGAGTCCGGCCCTGGCCGTCCTCGGCGCCGCCGTCTCCGGCGCGGGCACCGGCCTGTTCGCCGGGCATGCCTCCCCCGCGGTCCTGGGCGCCACCCCGCCGACGCACCTGTCCCGGGTGCAGGCGGTGCTCGTGCTCGTCCAGACCGTGGCCCTGCTCGTGACCAACAATGTCGTCGGGGCCCTCGCCGACGCCGTCGACCCCACGCCCGTCACGGCGCTGGCCGCGTCACTGCTCCTGCTCAGTGGCCTGCTGGGGTTCTCCTCCCGCCCGTTCCGGCAGGTGTGAACGATGGCCGGTGAGCACCCCGGAGACATCGACGGCACCCTGCTGCCGCTGCGCGCGGGGTCCGTCATCCAGGTCTCAGTGGGCGGGAAGCAATCAGGGAACCAGCCCGGGAACCAGGGCTCACCCCTTCCGGGCCCGCAGCATGCGGGCCACCTCGTCGGCACGTTCCGCCAGGGTCTTGGCGACCACCGGCGCCACGTCGCCGGCGGCGGCCGCCTCGGTCGCCCGCGCCACGTAAGCCTCGTCGATGCCGAAGACCGGGAACAGGTCGCGGGAAAGGTGGAGCGCCGGGATCATGCCGCCCCGGTGCAGGGTGGGCAGCAGGGCCAGGTACCGCTCGGCGTACCCGGCCAGCACGGTCTCCTGACCGGGGCGCCAGAAGGCGGAGCTGACCGCCCGGACGGCGGGAGGGGGAACGGTCCGGTCGACCAGGGCCTGCCAGGCCGTGGCTTTCGCCTCCGGGTCGGGAGCGGCCGCGCGCACCGCCATCGACCGTATCCCGGCGTCCGGGTCCGGGTCGCGGTCCAGCAGGTCCTGGACCTGTGCCGTCGTGTCGCCGCCCAGCTCGGACTTGCGCACGAGTGCCCGCCAGGCCAGATCGATGTCGTCACCGACCTCACCGAACAGGGCCTCGAGATCACCGGTGACACGGGCCAGGGTGCGCAACGCCACGCTCCGCCGGGCCGGGTCGGCGGCCAGACGCCGGGCTACCTCCGCCACCTGCGCCTCGATCGCGGTCCGGTGAGCGGCCGGGGCCCAGTCGCCGGCCACGTCACCGGCCAGGTTCAGGTAGGTCCCGATCAGGACGGGCACCGTCTCCACGTCGAGCACCGCGACCAGACCGGCCACGGTCCGGTCGGCGCTCATCTCACCGGTGACCAGGGCGTCCCACAGACTCGTGACGGCGACCGCGCGGGCGATCGGGGTGGGCAGTCGCGCGGCCGCGGCCGGGTCGGCCGGGCGGGTGGTCGCGAAAGTCAGGTCGTCGTCGTTGACCAGGTAGAAGTCCGCGTCACCGGGCAGGTCGAGCGACGTCCGCGCGGAACTCACCTCGACCAGGGCCCGGTGCGTGCGGGTCAGGCCGTTCCCCGGGGCCAGGCCGGAGCGGTAGGAGCCGACCGCGAGCACCTGCGGTCGCGGCGGACCCTGCGGGCCCCGTCCCACCAGCACCGGCTGCTCCCCCGAGGTGTCCAGGGTGAAGTGGTCGGTGCCGGCCGTGCCCAGCCAGCCGTCCCGCCACGTGGTCAGGTCCTTGTCGCTCGCGGCGGCCAGCTCGTCGACCAGGTCCTGCAGCGTGGTGTTCTGCCAGGCGTACTTCGCGAAGTAGGCGGCCGTACCGGCCCGGAACGCCTTCTCCCCGACATAGACCTGCAACTGCCGCAGCACCGAAGCACCCTTGGGATAAGTGATCGAGTCGAAGATCGACATCGCCTCGGCCACGTCGCGGATCGGCTGGCGGATCGGGTGCGAGACCGGTCCCTGATCGGCGAGGTAGGCCGAGAGCTTGCCGGCCACCAGGTGCCGGGCCCAGGAGTCGGTGTACTCCGTGGCCTCGCCCGCGGCCCAGTTGCAGGCGAACTCGGCGAACGACTCGTTCAGCCAGAGATCGTCCCACCAGCGCATGGTGACGATGTTGCCGAACCACATGTGCGCCATCTCGTGCAGCAGGACACGGGCCAGCTGCTCGTTCTCGACCGGCGTCGGAGCGCTGCGGCGCAGGAAACCGTCGCTCCAGGTGACACAGCCGAAGTTCTCCATCGCGCCACCGAACTCCGGCACGAACACCTGGTCGTAACGGGCCTGCGGGAAGGGCATCTCGAACTGCTCGCCGAAGAACCGCAGCCCCTGGGAGGTGACCGTGAACAGCTGCTCGGCGTCCCGGTCGAGCACCGGGGCCAGCGACCGGCGGCAGAACAGGCCCAGGTCGTACCCGTCGACCCGGCGCCGCACCTGGTGGAACGGCCCGGCGTTGACCACGGTGTTGTAGGGCGAGAGCGTGGGCGTCGCGCCGAACTCCCAGACCCGCGACCCGCCCGGCCCGTCAGACACCCGCGCGGTGCCCGAGTTACTGGTCACCGTCCACTCCGCCGGAGCGGTGACGGTGAACGCGTGCGGCGCCTTCAGGTCGGGCTGGTCGAAGCACGCCCACACCCAGCGAGCCTGGTCCGGCTCGAACGACGTCCACAGGTAGACCTCACCGTCGGCCGGGTCCACGGCCTTGTGCACACCGGCGCCGTCCCGGGTGTTCGTCTGCTCGCACTCCACCACCAGCGTGTTCTGCGCGGCGAGGTCGTCCAGCGACAGCCTGCCCTCCGAGGCCGGGCCCAGCGCACGTCCGTTGAGCGTCGCGCCCAGCACGGTCGCCGCAGCGTCCACGAACGTGGCGGCCCCCGGGGTGCGGCAGGAGAAGGTGATCGTCGAGGTGGTGCGCACCCGTGGCCCGGTCGGCAGATCGGTGAGATCCACCGCGATGTCGTACCGCTCCACCCCGAGCAGGTCCGCACGTTCCCGGGCTTCCCCCTCCGTCAGGCTCTTCACGACCAGCGACTCCACGAGAATCCTGCGACGGACGATCCGGGTGTTTCCAACCCTAAACGTTCCGCGACCGAACCACCTGCCGGGGCGCACCCGCGTCCCTCATTTTCAGGTGCGGAAGTGTCGGCCGGAAGGGTACCTGCCACCCCGTTGGTCCCCCGCGACTCGGTTTCTGGGCCCTTACCTCGTAAACTTGTGCGTCGGCCGCACGTGAGAGGCGCTGCAACGGGCACTGCCACCATCAGAGCCCGCCACGCTCACCGAGGCTCAGAGCACAGAAGGGCGCCCCTCTCAGAACATGTCGATTCCGTGTCGGAGTGGGGTTGCAAGATGGCTGAAGATCGAACCCGTGCGCTGCGTGACCTGCTGGACAGCAGAATCGCCGTGCTGGACGGCGCCTGGGGCACGATGTTCCAGAACGCGAAGCTCGCACCGTCCGACTATCAGACGGAACGTCTGGCGAATCATCCGAAAGACGTCACCGGTGACCCGGACCTGCTGAACATCACCGCACCGCACGTGGTGCTCGACGTGCACCGCCAGTACCTGGCCGCGGGCGCCGACATCACCACTACCAACACCTTCACCGCCACCAGCATCGGGCAGGCCGACTACGGCCTGGAGTCCATGGTGCGCGAGATGAACCTGGAGGCGGCGAAGCTGGCCCGCCAGGCGGCCGACGAGGCGGAGCGCGAGACCGGCGTGCGGCGGTACGTCGCCGGGTCGGTGGGCCCGCTGAACGTCACGCTGTCCCTGTCGCCGAAGGTGGAGGACCCGGCCTACCGGGCCGTCACGTTCGACCAGGTGCACGACTCGTACGCCGAGCAGATCGAGGCCCTGCGCGACGGCGGCGTCGACCTGCTCCTGGTCGAGACCATTTTCGACACGCTGAACGCCAAGGCCGCTCTGGCCGCCGCCCGCGACGTGGCGCCCGGCCTGCCGATCTGGTTCTCCGTGACGATCGTCGACATGAGCGGGCGCACGCTCTCCGGGCAGACCGTCGAGGCCTTCTGGCGCTCCATCGAGCACGCGAACCCACTGGTCGTGGGCGTGAACTGCTCGCTGGGCGCCGCCGAGATGCGTCCCTACGTGTCCGATCTGGCGCGGCTGGCGGGCACCTACACGGCGAGCCACCCCAACGCCGGCCTGCCGAACTCGTTCGGTGAGTACGAGGAAACCCCCGACGAGACCAGTCACCTGGTGGCCGGTTTCGCACACGACGGCCTGGTCAACGTGGTCGGCGGCTGCTGCGGTACCACCCCGGCACACATCGCGAAGATCGCCGAGAAGGTCAAGGGCCTCAAACCCCGTCCGGTGCCGCAGATCCCGCACCAGAGCCGGTTCAGCGGCCTGGAGCCGATGAACATCACCGAAACCACCGGTTTCGTGATGATCGGCGAACGCACCAACGTCACCGGCTCGGCGAAGTTCCGCCGGCTGATCGAGGCCGACGACTACCAGACCGCGGTCGAGGTGGCCGTGGAGCAGGTGCGCGGCGGCGCGAACGTGCTCGACGTGAACATGGACGCCGACCTGCTCGACAGCGAGCAGGCGATGGTCACGTTCCTCAACCTGATCGCGACCGAGCCCGAGGTGGCCCGGATCCCGGTGATGGTCGACAGCTCCAAGTGGACGGTGCTGGAGGCCGGGCTGCAATGCCTGCAGGGCAAGGGCATCGTCAACTCGATCAGCCTCAAGGAGGGCGAGGAGATCTTCCTCGACCACGCCCGGCAGATCCGCCGCTACGGCGCGGGCGTCGTGGTGATGGCGTTCGACGAGACCGGCCAGGCCGACACCGCCGACCGCCGGGTCGAGGTGTGCGGGCGGGCCTACGACCTGCTCACCCACGAGCTCGGTTTCCCCGCCGAGGACATCATCTTCGACCCGAACGTCCTGGCCGTCGCGACCGGCATGAGCGAGCACAGCAACTACGCCAAGGCCTTCATCGAGTCGCTGCCGCGCATCAAGGAGCGCTGCCCCGGCGCGAAGATCAGCGGCGGCATCTCGAACCTGTCCTTCGCCTTCCGCGGCAACAACGTGGTGCGCGAGGCGATGAACTCGGCGTTCCTGTTCCACGCAGTGCGCGCGGGCCTGGACATGGGCATCGTCAACGCCGGGCAGCTGGCGGTGTACGAGGACATCCCGAAAGACCTGCTCGAGCTGATCGAGGACGTGCTGTTCAACCGGCGCGAGGACGCCACCGATCGCCTGGTGACGTTCGCGGGCTCGGTCAGCGGGTCGGGCACCAAGCGCGTGATCGACCTCTCCTGGCGTGAGGCCTCCGTCGGTGACCGGCTCAGCCACGCGCTCGTGCACGGCATCGTCGACTTCATCGAGGCCGACACCGAGGAGGCCCGGCAGGAGTTCGCCCGGCCTCTCGAGGTGATCGAGGGCCCGCTGATGGACGGCATGAAGGTCGTCGGTGACCTGTTCGGCGCGGGCAAGATGTTCCTGCCCCAGGTGGTGAAGAGCGCCCGGGTGATGAAGCGCGCCGTCGCCTACCTCGAGCCGTACATGGAGGCCGAGAAGGCAGAGGCTCTGCGGCTGGGCAACGTTCCCACCGGCCGCGCCAACCAGGGCAAGGTCGTGCTCGCCACCGTGAAGGGCGACGTGCACGACATCGGCAAGAACATCGTCGGTGTGGTGCTGGGCTGCAACAACTACGAGGTCATCGACCTCGGCGTGATGGTTCCGGCGGCCAGGATCCTGGAGACCGCGATTGCCGAGAACGCCGATGTGGTCGGGCTTTCCGGCCTGATCACACCGTCGCTCGACGAGATGGTGAACGTGGCCGAGGAAATGCAGCGCAAGGGCATGACGATGCCCTTGCTCATCGGCGGGGCCACCACCTCACGCCAGCACACGGCCGTCCGCATCGCCCCCACCTACGAGGGTGCCACCGTGCACGTGCTCGACGCCTCCCGGGTCGTCGGGGTCACGGCCGCGCTGCTCAGCCCCACGCAGTCCGCCGGATTCCTGGACGAGACCCGCACCGAGCAGGAACGCCTGCGGGTGGCCCACGCCAACCGCCGCGCCAACCCGCTGCTGCCGGTCACACAGGCCCGGCTGAACGCCGAGAAGGTCGACTTCTCCGACCTTCCCACCCCCACGTTCACCGGCCTGCGCACCGTCGACGCCGACCTCACCGAACTGCGGGGCCTGATCGACTGGACCTTCCTGTTCCTGGCCTGGGAGATCAAGGGCAAGTACCCGGCCATCCTGAAGGAACCGGTGGCCCAGGAACTCTTCGACGACGCGAACACCCTTCTGGACGAAATCATCTCGGCCGGGCACTTCACCGCCCAGGGTGCCTACGGCTTCTGGCCGTCCCACACCGAGGGCGACGACATCGTCCTCGAGGGCGGCGTCCGCTTCCCGATGCTGCGCCAGCAGACGGTGAAGCCCGAGGGCCGCCCCAACCGGGCCCTGTCCGACTACATCGGCCCCCGCGGCTCGGGTGACCACCTGGGCGGTTTCGCCGTGGCCATCCAGGGCGCGGAGAAGCTCGCCGCCTCGTACGAGGCCCAGAACGACGACTATCGCTCGATCATGGTGAAGGCGCTCGCCGACCGGCTGGCCGAGGCCTTCGCCGAGCAGATCCACCTGCAGGCCCGCCGGGAGTGGTTCGAGCCCGACGCCCAGCCCCTGCTGGAAGACCTGCACGCCGAGCGGTTCCGCGGCATCCGCCCCGCGCTCGGTTACCCGGCCTCCCCCGACCACAAGCTCAAGGAAGAGCTTTTCGACCTGCTGAAGGCCGACCAGGTGGGGATCACGCTGACCGAGAGCTGGGCCATGAGCCCCGCCGCCGCCGTCAGCGGCCTGATCTTCGCCCATCCGGAGGCCAAGTACTTCACGGTCGGCCGGATCGGTGCCGACCAGGTGGCCGACTACGCCGCCCGCCGGGGTCTGACCCAGTCCGAGACAGAGAAGCTGCTGCGCCCGAATCTCGCCTACGACCCCAAGTAACCGCGCTCGGTGACGGGTCCGGAGAGGGCCCGTCGCCGCAGTTCCCAGAGTGCATCCACAGTGCACGGATCCTGCCCCCGTACACCCCGGCACCGGATCGGTCACACGGCACCTGTCCTGCGGATGGCTGTCGGTCGGTGCATCGGCCGGTCCCGCCGGCGCATCGAGGGCACCTTGTCCGCCCGGTTCCCGCGGATGACTATTTCCAGGACCCCTTCGGCCAAGGTGAGGTGCCCATGGAAGTCCTGATCATCCTGCTCGTCGTCTACCTCGTGTACCAGTACTTCAAGTAGCCCCCGGACCCGATGAGGGCGGATGCTCTTGAGCCCCAGGAGTTTCCGCCTCCGGCGCCGCACCCCCACCGCGAGCGGCCCTCACCGTTCGCACACCGCGCGGATCGTCCCTCCGAAGCTGCGCCCCACGATCCGTAAAATCTGAAATGGTGGACGTCGACGAGCTTCTCGTCGACGTCCACCGTTCGGTCTACGGTCGGGTCGCGAAGGCCACGACCCGCCGCATCTTGTCGAAGTCTTCCAGAGCCGCGCGCCCCTCGTCCTGCAGCGAGGCCAGCGCCAGGTCTTTCCCGTCGTTCGAAGTGGCGACGGCCTCCTCGTACAGGCCGCGCTCCACAGCCGCCCACTGCGGACGTTCCTCGACCACGACGTCCTCAAATCCCGCATCGACCAGATCCCGCTGCAGATCGAGCTGCCGGATCCGCTCCGGCACCCGGGCATCCTCAGGATCCGCAGCCATCCAGGTGGTGAGCGCGAGGCGGCCCCCACGACGCAGCACCCGGTGGAATTCGGCGAGCGCCGCGGCCGGTGGCCCGGCGAACTGGATCGAGTCGGTGCACAGCAGGGCATCGACCGATGCCGCGGACAGGCCGGTGGCGGTCAGCGTGCCGAGCCAGAACCGTGCGCGGCCCGTGTCCAGGTACGGCGAACCGGGCCAGCCGGTGCTCGCCGGCGTGCCGTGCGCAGCGCCCGGGCCGTGCGCAGTGTCCAGACCGTGCGCAGCGTCCAGACCGTGCGCAGCGTCCAGGCCGTCACCGTTCTCCCGCGGCCCCGGCAGACCGGTGTGTGCCGATCTCCCCAGATCCGCCGCCGTCACTTCCCGTCCCAGCCGGCGGGCGGCCGTACTCCGGGCCTGCCCGAGCGCGACGGCGGAGAAGTCGACGCCCGCCAGCCGCGCATCCGCGCGCCGGGCCAGTTCGATCCCGTAACCGCCGCGGCCACAGGCAATGTCGGCCAGCAGAGCGCCCTCGGTCAGGGCCAGTCTCCCGGCGATGTCGTCCAGCGCCCCGAACGGCAGCACGCCCACCGGGCCGAAGTCGGCGGGGATCCCGAGGCGGCGGGCCAGGATGGCGTCCTTGACCGGCGACACCTGCATGTCGGAGTACCAGCGGTCGTAGTAGGCGCTGCCCCGTGAGGGCGGCCCGACGACGGAGGACTCGGTTACGGATGCTTCTCGCACAGCTACAGAGTGCCCGAAAAAGCGACCAAAGGGACACCGGACGAACGTGTTCTTCGCCGTTCGTCCCTCAGCGGCTGGCAGACTCCCGTGGTGTGCTCCCCGATCTCTGGCCGCTGTACGGGCTCTCCGTCGTCACACCACGCCTCGAGCTACGCCTTCCCCGTGAGGAGGAGATCGCCGAGATCGCGCAGGTCGCCGGCCGGGGCGTGCATCCCCCGGACGAGCGCCCGTTCCTGACCCCGTGGTCGGACGGTTCCCCGGCCGACCGGGCCCGGAACGTGCTGCAGGCGCACTGGCGGGACCTCGCCGCCTGGGACGTCGCGTCGTGGGCACTGAACCGGGGGGTGTTCCTGGCCGGGCAGCCGATCGGACTCGTGGGCCTGCGCGCCCGGGATTTCCCCGTGGTCCGGGAGGTCACCAGCGGATCGTGGCTGGGCCTGCCGCACCAGGGCCACGGCTACGGAACCGAGGCCAGGACAGGCCTGCTCGCCCTGGCCTTCGACCAGCTCGGCGCCACCGCGGCGCTGACCGAGGTGTTCCAGGACAATCACGCGTCTCAGGGCGTCTCCCGCAAACTCGGCTACCGGCACGACGGCATCCGCGTGGACGCCCGCAACGGTGAGGCCCTGATCTCCGATCGGCTGCGCCTGACCGTCGAGGCCTGGCGCGAAAGCACCCAGCCAACTGTCACGGTCACGGGGATGGCCCCCTGTCGAGCCTCGTTCGGTCTGTGACACCCCACGCGTCCGGCCTCCCCTGAGAAACCACGTGCCCGGTCCACCGCGGACGTGGAACCGGCCCTTAGCCAAGCCCCCTCAGCCCGTGCCGTCCGGACACCACCACGTCCGGACACCACCACGTCCGGACACCACCACGTCCGAACTGTGGCACTCCCATCCCGCTCGTCCCAGGCCTCGACGCCCGGGTGACGCAGTTCCAGGCCCCACGCCCACCGGACCCGGACACCTGAAACCGCGTCAACCACCCGTCCACCACGGACACGGGACCGGCACTCCTGCCCAGGCTCTCTTTTCAGCCGCTGCTGCCCCCGGGCCCGACCAGGCCTGAGCCCACACCGCCTGAAGATCTCCGTGGACGGGCGCACTTCGCGCACCTGGACGTCACCGGTGAACATGACTGAGCCGGGGCCACGGGGGTGGCCGCCGGTCTCAGCGGCGTATATGTGCTGGTAGGACAGCTCGGACCCTCTCCCAGCGGTCCACCACCGACAGCGATTTAGGAGCGGGATGTCCACGTGCCGGGGACACCCCGCCCCACGAGCTACCGACGCCGCGTGCTCACCGAATCCGAAGCGTCCAGGTCGACCCGCCTGGACGCGGCCCGGGCCGGGGACGCAACCTTCTTCGCCGGCGTCTTCTTGGCCCCGGGCGCCTTCTTCGCCGCCGCGGTCTTGGCCGCCGTGGTTTTCGCCGCCGTGGTCTTCGCCGTCACGCTCTTTGTGGTCGTGGCCTTGGCCGCTGTGGTCTTGGTTGCCGTGCTCCGGGCCGGAACCGCCTTACTGGTGGCGGGCTTGCCGACACTCGTGATCGTCGCGGCCACCGACCGGGACTTCTTGATCTCCGCCCCGCGGCCCTCGATCGCGTTCGGGTTCTCGATGTCGAGGAGGTCGGCGAGGAAGCGACCCGTGTGGCTCTCCGGAACCGTCGCGACGTCTTCCGGCGTGCCCTCGGCGACCAGGGTGCCGCCGCCGCTACCTCCCTCAGGACCGAGGTCGACGATCCAGTCGGACGACTTGATCACATCGAGATTGTGCTCGATGACCAGGACCGAGTTGCCCTTGTCCACCAGCCCTTGGAGCACGCCCAGCAACTTGCGGATGTCCTCGAAGTGCAGACCCGTGGTCGGCTCGTCCAGCACGTAGATGCTGCGGCCCGTCGAGCGCTTCTGCAGCTCGCTGGCCAGCTTCACGCGCTGAGCCTCACCGCCGGACAGGGTCGGCGCCGACTGACCCAGACGCACGTACCCGAGGCCGACGTCGACCAGGGTGCGCAGGTGCCGGGCGATCGCCGGGACGGCCTCGAAGAACTCTGCGGCCTCCTCGATCGGCATGTCCAGCACGTCGGCGACGGTCTTGCCCTTGAAGTGCACCTCGAGGGTCTCCCGGTTGTACCGGGCCCCCTGGCAGACCTCGCACGGCACGTAGACGTCGGGCAGGAAGTTCATCTCGATCTTGATGGTGCCGTCACCGGAGCACGCCTCGCAGCGACCGCCCTTGACGTTGAACGAGAACCGGCCTGGCTGGTAGCCGCGGACCTTGGCCTCCTGGGTCTGCGCGAACAGCTTGCGCACGTGGTCCCAGACCCCGGTGTAGGTGGCGGGGTTCGAGCGCGGGGTGCGCCCGATCGGGCTCTGGTCGACGTGGACCACCTTGTCGAGGTGCTCCAGGCCCTTCACCGTCTTGTGCCGGCCGGCCACCTGGCGGGCGCCGTTCAGCTTGTTCGCCAGCACGGTGTAGAGAATGTCGTTGACCAGCGTGGACTTACCAGAACCGCTGACCCCGGTGACCGCCACCAGACAACCCAGCGGGAACGAGACGTCCAGGCCCTTGAGGTTGTGCTCGCGGGCACCGACCACGGTCAGCTGACGCTTCGGGTCACGCGGGCGCCGGACCTGCGGCACCTCGATCTCCTTGCGGCCCGACAGGTACATGCCGGTCAGCGAGGTGGGGTGCTCGTACAGCTCTTTCACGGTGCCGGAGTGCACGACATAACCACCGTGCTCACCCGCGCCCGGGCCGATGTCGACCGCCCAGTCGGCGGCCCGGATCGTGTCCTCGTCGTGCTCGACGACGATCAGCGTGTTGCCCAGGTTGCGCAGGCGCGTGAGAGTGTCGATGAGGCGCCGGTTGTCGCGCTGGTGCAGGCCGATGCTCGGCTCGTCCAGCACGTAGAGCACCCCGACCAGCCCGGACCCGATCTGCGTGGCCAGGCGGATGCGCTGTGCCTCACCACCGGACAGCGTGCCCGCGGCCCGGTCGAGCGACAGGTACTCCAGGCCGACGTCGAGCAGGAAGCCGACGCGGGCGTGGATCTCCTTCAGCACCTGGTCGGCGATCTGCTTCTCGCGGCTGGTCAGCTCGAGCGACCCGAGGAACTCCGCGGCCTCACGCAGCGGCAGCGCACAGACATCGGCGATCGACCGGCCACCGACCGTGACGGCCAGCACCTCGGGACGCAGGCGGCTGCCCTTGCACACAGGGCACGGGATCTGCCGCATGAAGCCCTCGTACCGCTCGCGGCTCCAGTCCGACTCGGTCTCCGAGTGACGGCGCTGGATGAACGGGACGACACCCTCGAAACCCGTGGTGTACGAGCGTTCCCGGCCGAAGCGGTTCTTGAACTTCACGTGCACCTGGTAGTCCTGCCCCTCGAGCAGGGCCGTCTTCGCCCGCTCCGGCAGGGCCCGCCACGGGGTGTTGACGTTGAACCCGAGGTCTTTGCCCAAGGCCTTCATCAGGCGCAGGAAGTACTCCGCCGAACCCTGCGTCCACGGGATGATCGCGCCCTCGGCCAGGGTGAGATCCTCGTCGGGCACGAGCAGCTCGGCATCGACCTCGAGCTTCGTGCCGATACCGGTGCACTCGGGGCAGGCACCGAACGGATTGTTGAACGAGAAGACCCGCGGCTCGACGTCGTCGATCGCGATCGGGTGCTCGTTGGGGCAGGCCATCTTCTCGCTGAAGCGCCGTTCCCGGTCGGGCGCGCCCTCGGGCTCGTCCACCAGGTCGGCCACCACGATGCCGTTGGCCAGCAGCAACGCCGTCTCGACGGAGTCGGTGAGGCGCTGCTTGGACGAGGCCTTGGCCGCCAGCCGGTCGACCACGACCTCGATCGTGTGCTTGTAACGCTTGTCCAGCGTGGGCGAGTCGGCGAGCGAGACCACCTTGCCGTCGACCCGGGCCCGGGAGAATCCCTTGGTCTGCAGGTCGGCGAAAAGGTCGACGAACTCACCCTTGCGCGCCCGCACGACCGGGGCCAGCACCTGGAAGCGCGTGCCCTCGGGCAGGTCGAGCAGCCGGTCGACGATCTGCTGAGGCGTCTGCTTGGTGATGGGCTCGCCACAGATGGGGCAATGTGCCCGCCCGGCCCGCGCCCAGAGCAGGCGCAGGTAGTCGTACACCTCGGTGATGGTGCCGACGGTGGACCGCGGGTTACGCGACGTTGACTTCTGGTCGATCGAGACGGCCGGTGACAGCCCCTCGATGAAGTCGACATCGGGTTTGTCCATCTGGCCGAGGAACTGCCGGGCGTAGGCGGACAGCGACTCGACGTACCGGCGCTGCCCCTCGGCGAAGATGGTGTCGAACGCCAGGGACGACTTGCCCGACCCGGACAGACCGGTGAAAACCACCAGTGCGTCACGAGGAAGATCGAGCGAGACGTCCTTCAGGTTGTGCTCGCGGGCTCCGCGAACGATCAGTCGGTCACTCACGCAGGCCATGCTAGGTGCCCCCACCGACAGTCTTCGCGTCGAGCGGGCCCCGCAGCGCGAACACCGGTGCGCGAGTGACGGCATTGACGGGATTTGTGGAAGTGAAAACTGGACCGGCGCACATCGCCAGTCACCTCGTCCTCTGGCCCACTGTTGCCCGGCGGCCTGTCGGGGATGGCAGGGTATGACCATGGTCTACAACGGAGAAGTCACCCCTGGAGGGCACGCAGACGTCCGCGAGCTCCCCGACGCGGTGATCCGGAAAGCGAGCGTCTCGCCCCAGGACAACAATGCGTACCTGATCACCTGCCGGCAGACCGGGGACCAGCTGCTGATCGACGCCGCGGACGACGCCGAACGGGTGCGCGCCCTGATCGGTGAGGGCGGTGGCCCGCTGCGCGGCATCGTCACCACGCACCAGCACTGGGATCATCACCGGGCTCTGCCGGAGATCGCCGAGGTGACCGGCGCCCCCACCCTGGCGGGCGAGGACGACGCCGACGAGCTCCCGGTCAAGCCCGACGTCCGGCTGCGTCACGCCGACGTGGTGACCGTGGGCGAACTCACCCTCGACGTCGTGCACCTGCGCGGCCACACGCCCGGGTCGGTCACGCTGGTGCTCACCAGTTCGGACGGCAGCGTGCACGCCTTCACGGGCGACAGTCTTTTCCCGGGGGGTCCTGGGCGGACAACAAATCCGGACGAGTTCAACAGCCTGATGGATGACCTGGAGGAGCGGATTTTCGGCGTCTACCCGGACGTTACCTGGATCTACCCCGGACACGGGAAGGACTCGACACTCGGCCGGGAGCGGCCGGCGATCCCGGTCTGGCGGGAGCGCGGCTGGTGATTCCCAGCTCACCAGTCGTTGACGTTTGACCTCTCGCCCAGAACGTTTGACGGCGGCTTTCCCCACCCGAGGTAGGCCTCGATGTTCTTGTCGGTGGCCGCTGCGGGGGCTGAGAAACCCCGCCCCGGCAGGCTCGCAGTCAACCCCGCACCGCCTACACAGGCCGGCCGCCCACCTGCACGAAGCACAACCCGAACCAGGCCGGGTCTGCGGGGTTGACTGGGAGTCAGGTCGGGCCATCAGAAGGTGAGCCACGAGATCAAGGCGACCGACCGCAATCTTTTGGGTCAGGAAGCCCTCGAACTGCGCGGAGTCCGGGATTTCGTGTCCCCAGGTTCATGCGGCCACGTAGGCGAACGCGCCTGTGGAAAAGTGAGCCCTTTCCAACCTCCTGAGTAACAGTGGTTCTGGGGTGCCCATGGCGGTTCACAAACATCAAGAAGTTCCTGGTGGGATAGGGATTGCCCAGATCAGCGCCGCCGGGAGCCGCATGAGCTGCTCCACCGTTCTGCCCTGAACGCGTGCACCAAGACGCCCACCTTTGTGCCGAACGCGCTATATACCCATTACAGGCCTTGCTCGTGCTGGCTCACGCCCACAAAGGCGCGACGTAGCTTCGCTGCGGCCATCACCTCGGGCCGCCAGGTGCCGCGTTGCCCATTCCCGGCGCCGGCGAAGAGCACAGGGGTTCGTGCCTATAGGTACTGGGCGATGAACCGGGCGGCCCGCTGCAGTGCCTCGTCGGCCTCGTCGAGAGTACCCGCGAAAGCTTGGAAGACATGGGGGACGTCGGCTACCACGTCCAGGACGACGTCCACCCCGGCGTCCCGCAGGCGTGCGGCCATCCGCACCGAGTCGTCCAGGAGCACCTCGTTCGTGCCGACCTGGAGCAGGGCGGGCGGGAACCCGGTCACATCAGCGGTAAGGGCCGGGCTCAGCAGAGGGTGTTCGGGATCGGCATGACCGACGTACGGGGCCAGTCCCGCCCGGAGCTTGGCCCGGGTGAAGAGCGGGTCGATCCCTTCCTTGGTGCGCATGCTCGACCCGGAGTAGGTGAAATCCAGGCCCGCCGAGAAAGTCACGACGGCCTCGGGCATCGGCAACCCGCCGGCCCGGGCACCCAGACATGTGGTGACAGCGAGATTACCCCCGGCGGAGTCACCGACCACAGCAATCTGGGCATGGCTCCCGCCGCCCGGAAGCGGAACGGTTTTCAGCAAGGCCTGGTATGCGGCGAGTGTGTCGTCCACGGCTGCCGGGAACGGATGCTCGGGGGCGAGCCGATAGTCCAGGGAGAAGGCCGGGATACCGGTGCTGGCCACCAGATTCGCGGTCATCGTCAGGGAGGTGCGCGGGGAGCCAGCCACGAAGCCGCCACCGTGCAGGTACAGGATCGCGCCCGGGGCAGGATCCCCAGGCGGGTCCACGCGCAGCGCCGGCCGGGGACCCAGGACCACGGGTGAGGTGTGGACGCCATCGGGAACCGGCATGCTTGCGCGGGCGGCCGCAAATCCCTCGCGTAATTCTTCCACCGTGACCGGTGGAATCCGTGGCGCCCGCATCAAGGCATCAATTGCCTGGCGCTGCTGCCGGCTCATGAGGCCTTCTCCGAGATGGGCAGGAGTTGCAGGCGTTCGGCGGACGGCGACCCCGGTTCGGCCGTGGACGCGACGAGATAGATCCCGGGAACGGCCATCACGGCCAGGGCGTGCTGATTCACCGTCAGCCGCCCGACATGCGGATGCTTCAGCTCCACCGGTCCGCTCCCGGGAGAGACGACCTGATGCAGTGACCACATCCGCTCGAACTCCGGGCTCTTGACCATGAGTTCGCCGATGAGGCCGCTCAGTCCGGTGTCGTCCGGCTGCTGTCCGGCGGCGAGGCGGAACATCGCGGTCAGGCTCTGTGCCTTCGTCTCCCAGTCGACGTAGAGTTCCCGCTGCGAGGGTTCGAGGAAGAACGTTCGGGCCAGGTTCAGCGGCGTGTCCAGGCGGCTGTCCGGGAAGTACAGGGCCAGGCCCATGGGGTTGGCCGCGACCAGGTCGAGGTGGGTGTCGTGGGCCAGGACCGGGACGTCCGGCATCGCCTCCAGCAGTTCGTCGAGGGTGTCCGGCGTCTGCAGGGGGCGAGAGACCCGCGCTCCGGCCGGGCGCCAGGACTGCAACGTGCTGGCCAGATTCATCAGGTGGTCCTTCTCGACCTGGCCAAGGTCAAGGGCCCGGGCTATCGCCTGCAGCACCTCCGGCGATGCGCGCACGGCCCGCCCCTGCTCCAGACTCGTGTAATACGAGAGGCTCACACCGGCGCGCTCGGCCAGTTCCTCCCGACGCAGGCCGGCTACCTTGCGCCGACTATCAGCAGGAACTCCCAGCTCCCCGGCTTCGAACCGACTACGCAACGCACGTAGATACTGACCAAGATCCTTCGACTCCATGCCGCCAACCTAGGGATGCCGGGACAGAGGGAAAATACCTCTGCTGGTGGTAGCCAGGCTCAGTGAGGACTTTCCAACCTCCTTAGGAGTTACGGATCAAAATCCGAACCGCGTTGACCAGGCACGCTGTGTGGGCGGGGCTGGAGCGGATCTTGCGCAGGAGACGCCAGCTCTTGAGCTCGGCGTCAGCTCGCTCGCCTGGAGCACGCATCTGCGAGATTGACGTGTTGACGGCCTTTTGGCCGGCAGAGAGCTCGCGGCGAGTGAAGAGATGAGATGCCGGGTCACGGCGCAGGCGCCGGAATGGTGCTCGGATCGCGGATCCGGCTCCGATATGGGCCGCGTCGGCGAAGGTGGTCACGTCGGCCGCGGCCCAAGTTGCTGGGATCGCGTGCTTCCGAACCGCTCCGGCATCATGGCGAGCGCCGGGCAGGGCGGGTGAGGCCCAGATCAGCCGGCCTGCCGGATCGGCGATGACCTGCACATTCACGCCAGAGGCCTTGTGTTACCCGAGTAGTAGACCCGGTCACCACCGGAGACCATGGCCACCCGGTCGATGCGCAGCAGCATGCCGTCCAGCGTCACCTAAGCCCTGTTCACCGCCGATTGGATCGCCTGCTCCAGCGTCGGGGCCAGAGCAGCCAGAAACTCCAGACCTCCAGCGACTCACGCAAATACCGATAGGCCGTGGTGGTGCCGACCCTGAATCCCACGGCCAGATCGCGGTAGGTCTCACCCTTCGTCGGATGCGCTAAAACCATCAAAGCCAACTGCCCCGAGAACAACACACACCACCGGGTCCCGGTCCGCCGGTGGGTGCGCAACGCGTTCGTAACGAACCGCAGCGTCTGAGTGGACACGGTCATGCCCGAGCGGCAGACAACCACACGGAACTCCTGGTGATGGATCTTGATCTCGACAATCGCGATTTCACCAGGAGCTTCTTCATGTCCCTACCGCCGCTACGTGCACTCTTACCGCCCCCGTAACCCCTGTGACGCAGGAGGTGGGGAAGTCTTCAATGACTGAGCACAGAACGGCCTGACCTGCCTGACCCGTCACCGGTTCCTTGGTCGACCATGACCTTCGCCGACGTCGAACCACAGGCCGCGCCCGCCGGGAGGCCGGGGCCGGCTCGGGGTGTCGGCTCGACCGCCGCGATCAGCCCCAGCGCGAGCCAGGTGCCACCGACGACCCGGTCCTCGAACATCAGGATCAGCCCCGCCCTCCCGGAGACGATCCAGGCCACCACGGCCACGCCGCGAAGAATCCAGGCCGTGTCCACCCGGACCTGACGTGGTGCCACCGTTGCGACCACTGTGTCGTTCATGTCCGGAGCGTTACATCCTGGGGGCAGTGCGGGTACCGAACGATCGAATTCAGCGGACGAAACTGAAGAGCCGACGCGCGAAGTCCATCGGCACCGGGCCACCGTCGTAGCGCACGACCCCCAACGCGGCTTTCTCGCCGTCTTCCATGGTCTCGTAGGCAAGTTCGCTGAATCCGGCTTCTGCGAACCAGCCCCGGACGGCATCGTTCAGATCACGGATGTCGTCGTCCCGGCCCCGCGACCAGACCAGCGTGGCACCGGACCGGCAGAACGCCGGAGCCGCACGGATCAGCTCCTCCAGATCCCCGTCGGTGATGTTGCCGAAGACGCCCACCATCAATACCAGGTCGGCGGGGACCAGGCCGGCGTACGTCGCGGCCGCGCCCGCATCGGCGGTGAGGACCCGAATCCGCAGCCCGCGCTCGCCGGCCGCCGCGCGGGCCCGGGCGGCAAGTTCCGGGCTCAACTTCACCAGCACGCCCTCGACCCGGTCGGCGTCGGGGCGGGCGGACAGCACGCCGATCAGGTCCCGGCCGTCCCCCGCGCACAGGCTCACGGCCGTGATCGGCTCGCCGGGTCTACCGTTCAGGGTTGCGGTGATGTGGTGGCGGACCCGCGACAACCGCCAGGACAGGGCCGAGCCGGGATCGTCGTAGGCGTCGTGCCAGGAGACGTAGTCACGCATCGGGAAATTCTCCCACCGATATCGGGGAACCCTCGCTACGAACAAGCCGTATCATTGATCCATGACTGCGTCCCCGGAAGCCACTCGCCGCGGCCCCCATACTGACGACGACCTGCTGAGGACAGCCATGATCGAGGCCGCGGAGAAGCTTCTGGCCCACTCCGACGATCAGGACATCGCGACCCGGGCTGTGTGCGAAGCGGTTGGCGTCACTCAGCCCCGCCTGTACCGGCTCTTCGGCGACAAGCGCGGCCTGCTCGACGCGGTGGCCGACGCGGGCTTCGAACGCTACGCGCGGCACAAGGCGCAGCTCGAGCAGACCGACGACCCGGTGGTCGACCTCTATGCCGGCTGGGACGACCACATGGACTTCGCGGTCGCCAACCCGGCGCTCTATCAGCTGATGTTCGCACCCCGTCCGCACTCCCACAGCCAGGCCCGCCGACATATCCTCGGCCTGCTCGAGGCCTCCCTGCTGCGCTGCTCAGCGGTCGGCGCCCTGCGGATCGACGTGAGTCACGCTGCCCAGCTCATCCTTTCGTCCAATGTCGGCGTCGCCCTCAGCCGCATCGCCGAGCCCGCCCTCTTCGACGACGGTCTCTCCCACCGCGCCCGCGACGCCGCCTTCGGCGCGGTGCTCACGCAGCCGGTCGCGAGCGCCACCGAAGACCCGGTCGGTGACGCCGCCCGGCAACTGCACTCCCAGCTCACCCTCACCGGCAGCGAGGCGCTGGAACCGGCCGAGGAGTCCCTCCTGGAACGCTGGCTGGAGCGCATCGTCGAACGCTCGGGTCGGGCGCGCCCAGAAAAAGCTCAGGGGTAAAAGCTTCTCGCGTGCCGAGGGCTCGATCGAGCGAGAGATGCACGATCTGGACCACATGCTTTGAGGACGTCGGCGGTCACCTTTTGAGGTATCATTCGAACATACGTTCGATCGACGGTGCGGGGGTACCGATCATGACGGGGAGCATGCTGGCGGGGTGGCCCGGCGTGAAATTGAAGGGCTTGCCCGCCCGGGTATTGATGCGGGCGGTCGATGCCGTTGACCGGGCCTCGGCCGGGGAGAGCGAGTGCCTGGGGGCAGTGGCCGCGGCGAAGCGGCTGCAAAGGCAGCTGGACGCGCGGATGGCGCGTTTTCTGGAGCGAGCGACTCGTCTGGCGAGCCTCCCTGCCACACCCGGCGGGCCCCGCGAAGCCATTGACGCCGTGGAACTGGTGGCGGCAGAGATCGGTCTGGCCCTGAGTCTGTCCCGTGGTCAGGCTGAGAACTACGTCGCTACCGCTGTCGCCGTCTGCCGGGAACTGCCGCTGATCCTGGCACTGGTGGAGCGGGGAGATCTGGACTGGTGTGCAGCGGTGTCGGTGCACACGCAGATGATCGATCGCCTGCATCCCGGAAGTCCGCTGTGGGACCAAGTGCAACGGGCGCTGGCGGCGAACCTGGCCGGTAAGTCCGTGCGCAATGCCATCAGCGCGGCCAAGCGGGAGATCCTGAAGGCCGATCCCGAATCGGCCCGGCGCAACCACCAGCTGGCCTTCGAGAAGCGTTGCGTCATGGCCTATCCCCTGGCCGACGGCATGGGTGGTGTGACCGCCACCCTGCGCGCCGACCAGGCGCAGCTGATCCAGTCGGTTCTCGATGCGCTGGCCGATGCGTGCCGGGACTACAAGGCCCGCACCGGAGTTCCGGATCTACGCACCCATGACCAGCGCTGCGCCGACGCGCTCGTAGCGATCTTCCGGGCCATTCACGAGAACCACCCCATACCCTTCGTACCGGCGAACCCTTCACCCGATGACACGACCTTCGCCGGACGTGTCGTCCCGGCCGGGCATCCCGCCGCACCATCCGCACCGTCAGCTCCATCCACTCCATCAGCTCCATCAGCTCCATCAGCTCCGTCAGCTCCGTCAGCTCCGTCAGCTCCGTCAGCTCCGTCAGCTTCGCCAGCTCCGTCAGCTCCGTCAGCTCCGAAGTCATCTCCGGTCCCCGCCACCCCGGAGGAGGGTGTGGTCCTGACCGAGCTGGCCGATCCCGCAGCCCCGAAGGAGCCGGCAGGCTCCCAGTTTCCGAAAGAGCCTGGCGCCCCGGCCAGCCCGACAAGCCCAGAAAGCCCATCCCGTCCATCAAACCCGGCAGGTCCGACAGGCTCATTAGGTCTGACAGGACCAGCAGGCTCGGCAAGCCCCGTCCTTTCACCGACCAGTGATGATCAGGTTTTTGCCTGGTGGCTGCCCCCACGGCTTCCGACCCGGCAGGGGCGCCGTCCCCATCTGGTCATCACGATGAGCGCTACGACTCTATTGGGACTGGACGACCTACCCGGAGAGCTCAGTCGCCACGGAGCTGTCCCCGCCGACCTGGCCCGGGAGATCGCCCGCCAGGCCGAGAAAGTCACAGTGATCAGTGACACGGGCAGATCACATCCGCCGGGCGACCAGGCTCACTGTGCCGAGCCGTCCACCCGGTACAAGCCCCGCCAGAGCGTCATCGACCAGGTCCTCGGGCGCTTCCAGCGATGCGTCCATCCCAGCTGCACCCGAGACGCCGTGCAGTGCGACATCGACCATGCCATCCCGTATGCCAAGGGTGGGAAGTCGTGTCCGTGCAACCTGATTCCGTTGTGCCGTTTCCACCACCGCCTCAAGACACACGCCGGCTGGACCCTGCGCCTGACCCGCCCCGACGAGCCCTATCCGACCGGCACAATCATCTGGAACAGCCGTCTCGGGCAGATTCATGTCGAACGTCCACACGTCCTGCCCGACTCCGCCGACCTCGACAGTCACACCGCCGCCGCACGGCAGGAGGAATGGGACCGCGAACTTCAGCAGGTTGCCTCCGGCAGGCGCCGCGCAGCCTCACCCTCAGCCTCGTCACCAACCCCGACACCAGACTTCAGGGAACCGACGTTCTGACCCGCCGACTCCTGCTCCCAGCCAGTCGAATAGTCACCGAGGACGAGACTGTCGAGAGCGGCAAGACTGTCCAGGCCCTCTGTGGAGACAAAGTCATCTGTGGAGACAAGACTTTCCAGAGCGCGGGGAAGGAAAACCTTCCGGGCCGGGTTGGCCACGAACGGCGTTAACGGCACGGCACGCAGCAGATCGAAAGGCAGAATCCTGATGGCAGTGGCTGACAGTGGCACGATCGAGCTCGGTGGCAAGAAGGTGCACCGGCTCGGGTACGGCGCGATGCGCATCACGGGTGACGGCATCTGGGGTCCGCCCAAGGACCACGACGAGGCGATCCGCGTGTTGCGCCGGGCCGTCGAGCTGGGCGTGGACTTCATCGACACGGCCGACTCGTACGGACCGTACATCTCCGAAGAGCTGATCCGGGAAGCTCTGCACGACGGCTCGGGGTACGGCGACGTCATCATCGCGACGAAGGGCGGCCTGACTCGGAGCGGGCCGAACGTCTGGCCGCCGCTGGCGCGTCCGGAGTATCTGCGCCAGTGCATCCTGATGTCGCTGCGCCGGCTGGGTCTGGAGCAGATCCCGCTCTGGCAGCTGCACCGTATCGACGCCAAGACGCCTCGCGAGGAAACCTTCGCCGAGGTGAAGAAATTCGTCGACGAAGGGCTGGCGTTGCAGGTCGGCCTGTCCGAGGTCAGTGTCGAGGAGATCCGGGCCGCGCAGGACGCCGGGCTCCCCGTGGCCTCGGTGCAGAACCGCTACAACCTGGGCGATCGCCGGGCGGAAGACGTGCTGGACTACTGTGAGCAGCAGGGCATCGCGTTCATCCCCTGGGCTCCGGTCAACGCCGGATCCCTGGCCCGTCCGGGCGGCCCGCTGGAGAAGGTTGCCGGGAACCACCCGGGCACCACCACGTCACAGCTGGCACTCGCCTGGCTGCTGCGCCGCTCCCCCGTGATGGTGCCGATCCCGGGTACGTCGTCGGTCTCCCACCTTGAGGAGAATCTCGGTGGGGCCGACATCACGCTCACCGACGAGGAATTCACGACGCTAGCCGACGCCATCTGATCTTCCGGGGCGACCAGCAGAATGGCGACCAGCAGAATGGAGGACGCCGGTAACCGTCGGTGCGCCGGCGTCCTTCATTCTGTGCGGAGAGGTAGCTGGCTGGCGGGTCACGGGAGCCCGGCGAGGAACTCCTCCGCCGTTGTCGGCACCGAGAACATCGGGAAGTCGAGACGCAGAGCGTTCTCGTGCTCCTGCGCCGATGTGGCTGCCATGCAGTCGGACAGCGTGACCACCCGGTACCCGTTCTCGTAGCCGCTGCGCATCGTCAACTCGACGCAGCAGTTGGTGAGGAAATCGCCCAGGACGATGGTGCGGATTCCTTTGCTGCGCAGCATGAAATTCAGGTTGGTGCTGGCGAAGGTGTCCAGGCCCCATTGGCCCTCGACCACGATGTCACCGGCTTGCGGAGCGAGGTCGTCGACGATCCCGGCGCCCCACGATCCCTTGACGAAGGCCTTGCCGTCGACGACGCCCTTCAGGATCCCGTAGGGATGCGAGCCGATCTCGTTGTAGCCCTCGGCAAAACTGATGGGCGCGTGCATCACCGTGATCCCGGCGGCCCGTGCGGCCTTCGCCACGGCCTGTGTCTTAGCCAGCTATCCCGGTGCCGGCCATCACCGGCGCGTCCGCCCCGTGCAGCACACCACCCTCGCTGGTCAAATCGTTCTGGTACTCGATGAGGACGAGGGCGGTGCTGGACGGATCGGTGGGCATGTCGACTCCTTCGGCAGCTTCATCGGTGCTGTCTTCAACCCGGCACGCCGTCCCACACGGTCACCTGGACGGACAGCTCGTCGGGCCGGTCCGATCCCTCGCCGACCCGGAGCCAGGCGACCCGCCCGTCGGACGTCCTCAAGCAGAACTGGTCGCCCGGGAACACGTCGAGCGACGGGAAACCCTGCTTACCCGAGGCAACCCGTGAGGCGCAGCGGGCGGCCGCGCCCTGGGGCAGACCCTGGTCCATGAACAGCTTGCCGTCGACGGGTGACAAGCCGGTCTTCTGGTCCCAGTAGACGTCGAGCGCGCTCGACCTGCGGCTGGTGCCTGGTTTTGCCTTGGCCGCTCTTTCGTCAGCCTGATCGACGTCGATGCCCAGGCCTCCGGCAATGGTCAGCGGGCCGTCGAACAGCACCACCGGGCGGGTGGTGGCGGCGGGGGTCGTCGCGTCCGGGGAACCGGACGGGGTCGGCCGCCAGAGCGGACGGCCCGTGGCCGCGGGCAGGGTCCGGTCGTCGGCCGGACTCTCGTTGTTCACCAGGGCCAGCGATCCCCAGGCGATCGCGCCGAGCACCCCGACCGTTCCGATGATCACGAAAATCTTGCTCACGTGGGTCGGTTCGTCGGGTGCGTAGTTGTCTGGCCCTGAAGGTGCTGAGGACGTCACGCGTCAATTCCCCCGATGGTCTGGAACTTCGTCGAACACGGTCGTGGGGGCACACACAGATCGGCCCGGTCGGCCGCCCCGGGGGTGAGATCGGGACGGCCGGCCGGGCTGCTGACCGGTTCGGACCACGGATGGTCCGGGCCCGGTCGTCGAAAGGCGGCGCCGATCCCGGAAGGGGAACGGATCAGATGCCGCCGGAACCGGCTACGCCGGGCCGGTTCAGTTGACGGTGATGGTGATGCTGTTGCCCACCGCGCTGCCGTTGATGCTGGCCGTCACCACGTAGGTGCCCTTCACCTTGAACTTCAGGCGCACCTTGGCCTCACCACGCCGGTTCGAGATGTCGGTGTCGGAGTAGGTGGCCCCACCGCCGACCTTGACGGCCTGCACGGTGACGTCCAGACCCGGCTCCAGACCGGTGAGACTGAACCGGACCTGCTCCTTGACCACGGCCGAGGTGGGGCCCGTAAGAACCGCGTTCGGCACCACGAAATCGCTGCGGGCGCTCTCCTTCAGCGCGCAGTCGATCGTGCGGGCCCGTACCCGGTTCCGGCCGGAACCGGTGGTGGCCGGGCCGGATGCCGTGGTCTGGCCGGGGCCCAGCGTGACGAAGGGCGCACCGTTGACGGTGACGGCCGTCGAGCACCGGGGATCGGCGTTGCCCAAGGTGACGGTGAGCGTGGAATTGCTGTCGTCCACGCGCACGGCCGAGGCGGAGATGGTCAGTGGCACACCCGACGGATAGGCGTAGGCCGCCCCTCCGCCGATGCCGGCAATGGCGAGAATCCCCACCACGGCGGCTTTTCGGTTGATCTTGCTGAAGTTCATGACTCGCTGGTCCCCTCTGGTACGGGAGGCAGATCGGGGGCGATGGTCATCCCCCGACGACGGATGAGGTCTTGCAAGCACTCAGCGGCTCGGTGCTGCTGGTGGCCGGCTTCACCATGGGCTGGTTCAGCACGACCGGGATCTGCCCGGCGTCGTCCTCGACGACCGGGGTGGACATCACGACGTTCACCGTGCGGGTCTGCCCCGCTGCGATGGGCACGCTGAGGCGCCACACCGGGTGGTTGTTGTCGAGACCGGTCACCGGAATGACCGTCGACCCGTCGAGCTGGGTGAGCACGGCACTGCTCCCCACCGGGCCATAAATGTCCAGAACGATCCGGTTGCTGCCGTCACGCGTCGCCCGACCGGTGAAACCCCGCTGTATGAGGTCTGTCCGGACGTTGACATAGGACGGCAGCCCTTCCCCGTCCTTGGGAGCCGTGTTGTCCAGGGTGACCGCGATCTGGCCCACCCTGGCGCTGTTCGTGCAGGTGCCCGGGTCGTACTTGGTGTCCACCTGCAGATAGGCGTCCATCTTGTTGCCGCCGCCGTTGTTGATGACGGTCATGGCAAACGGTCCGGGATCACCCGGAATGGTGCCGGAGATGCTGAGCTGCTCCAGCCGGGCCTGGACCTCGTCGTCGTTGGCCCAGAGCAGGAGACGCCGCTCGCGGATCGGCTCGCGCAGCGATTTGATCAGCGTCGGCATGCTGAACTCTCCACTGGAGAACTTACCGAAGACCGCCTGGACGAGCTCGGTGGTCACGGCGTCCACGACCTGTGGATTGTTCCAGCGGGCGTATACGCCCTTGCTCAGGAAGTTCGCGGCGTTCGACGAATCGATGGTCACACCACGGACTTTCACCGGACCCGTGGCTGCGAGCATCGAGGCGACCACATTCTGGTCAACCCCCGCGACGAAGTCGGCCCGCTGCTGCGTGCGCTCGTTCCAGCCCTTGGCCGCGAGCTCGCCGGTGTGCGGAAAGTGCGGGCTGGCGTTGAAACCGGCCCACTCGGTGAGGTCCTTGCCGTAGTGCTCCCGCAGATTCTGCGGCACCACGCTCGACCGGATGGCCGGACCCCGGTCGAGTGCGGAGCGGGACTCGGCGTCGGACAGCACCATCCGGCCCTGGTCGGTCTTCAGCTCGGCGAACGCACCGACCAGACCGCCGGTGCCGCGGGCCTCCGCGTCTTGCTGGAGCAGCACGATCCAGGTCTTCTGACCGTCGGACCCGAGCATGCCGGGCAATTGCTGGAGCAGGGGCACAGCGTCGGCGAACGGGCCGCGGGCGGACTCCAGGGCGGAGCTGAGAGTGGAGACGCCGTCGGCCACCTCGGGACGCAGCGGGCCGGGATCGATCTCCCCCACCTTCACGGCCCCGGAGGAGACCGCGGCGGAGAGAGCGGGCATGGCCTCGGCGACGTCCTGGATCGCGGCGGTGTCGAGCTGCCCCTGGTTGCCGGCCGTGCCGGTGGGCCGCAGCTTCGGCAGGGCGGTCTCCAGCGGGCGGGCGGACTGGGTGATGTCGTTCATGACCGCGCTGACCTGACGCGCGGCGTACAGGTCACGGCCGAGCACGGGAACGTAGGAAGCGGCACCCCAGACCGGGTCGGACGTCAGGCCGCGGGCGCGCTGCGCGTCCTCGCGCACCTGGGCGAGCGTCTGCCCCGCGGCGACGAGGTCGTAGGCCTCGAGCTGGCTCTGGAGCACCTTGCCGTCGGTCTTCAGTGCCTCGACGGCGACCCGGGCCTGCTGAGCGCGCACGGCCAGCCAGGCTCCGGCGGCCCCGAAGGAGAGCACGGCGAGGACCGCCACGACGACCCCTGGTCTGCCGAACCGGCCGAAACGACCCAGTCTGCCGACAGGCAGCCTGCGGCCCTGACGCTCTTCACTCACTCGCCGCCCCACGGCGCGAGTCTGACACAGAGTGAATGAACAGACACTCCTGGTCGAACCCTATGGGCCGAACGTCGTAGGGGTGATCAACAACCTTCGACGACACAGGGTGACAACCCGGACATCCGGCAGCCCGGCGACCAGGCAATCGGGCGAACCCGATTCCTCTCCGGAACCGGGAGTGGCACTGTCGACCCGACGCAGGCCGCCTCGTCCATCATTGAACAGTCGCCCCTCTGGTGACCACCAGTCACCAGTAGGGGTGGCCGTACGGACCGGAGGAGAGCGAAGCCGGAGCAGAAACCGCGTCGTTTGTTACATCAGTGAACCGCTTCACCGTTCCCTCTCCCGTTGCGGCCTCCCGGCGGCTTAATCTGCGCTCAGGGATGTGACCGAGAGGAAGATCGTTGATGACGGACGGCACTGGCCGTGGTGAGGTCCTGGACCTGCTGGTGATCGGCGGCGGGGTGATGGGCCTGTTCACCGCTTATCAGGCGAGCCGCACCCAGGCCCGGGTGGCAGTGGTGGAGACCGGTGAGATCGGCGACCCGATGACGGCGTCGTTCGGCCGCACCCGCTCCTACCGGCGGGACTACCTGGAGGCCGGGTACACCCGGTTCGCCGACGAGGCGATCCGGCTCTGGACCGAGTTCGAGACCGCCACCGGGGCCGATGTCCTGGTGCGCTGCGGGTGCATGAACATTGCCAGTACCTCGATCACGCCCGACCTCGACAACACCTACGCCACCCTGAGCACCACGGTGCTCAAGAAAATGGGCATCCCGGTCACCTCGTACGACACCGCGGGCATCGCCGCCGAGTATCCGTATCTCCAGGCCGATCTCGGCGACCTGGACCCGGTCGGTGGTCTGGTCGACCTGCGCACCGTCACCAGGACTCTTCAGAAGTCGCTGGAGGACGCGGGGGTGACGGTCCACGAGCGCACCTCGACGACGAAGATCACCCGGACCACCCGGACCAACCCGACCACCCCGACCTCGTCCACCGATGAACTGGTGACGGTCACGACCTCGGCCGGTACCTTCACCACCCGGTCGCTGGTGATCACGGCCGGGCACGGCACCAACGACGTGCTGGCTCTGCTGCCGGGCAATCAGCTGCGCGTGCCGATCACGAAAGACCGTCCCAGTGAGGCGAAGTACTTCACACCGCCGCCCGCGACGCGGCACCTGTACACGTCCGACCGGATGCCGGTGATGGCGTACCTGGACACCGGGATCTATCTGCACCCGATCGTCGAGGGCGTGATCGACGCCGTGAAGATCGGTTTCTACAACCCGCCGGACATGCCGCGGGGCACTACGAGCATCAACAGCGTGGGCGACTTCGTCGAGCAGTGCATGCCCGGTCTGCTGGAGGCCGAATCGGTTCCGGTGACGGACGTCGACGGCTGCGACTACGACCTGGTCGCCGACGACGACTTCGTGCTGGGCGCCGTGCCCGGTTTCGGCAATGTCTTCGTCGGCGTCGGCTGGCGCGGGACCGGCTACAAGTACGCGCCCTGGGTCGGGCGGGTACTGGCCGAGCTCTCGTGTCAGGAAGGAACCGTCTACGACGTGGCCCGTTTCGCGCCCAGCAGGTTCGTCACCGCCTGAAACCTCTTCCCAGACAGGACTGAGCAATGACCCGACCGAGCTCCCGTACCTTCACCGAGCGACTGGCCGACGGCGTGATGATCGGCGCCGAGGGCTACGTCTTCGAACTCGAGCGTCGCGGCTACATCAAGGCCGGCCCGTACGTGCCCGAGGTGATCCTCGACGCCCCGGACGCGCTGCGGCAGCTGCACCGCGAGTTCCTGCGGGCCGGCGCCGACGTGATGGTGGCGCTGACCTACTACGCGCACCGGGAGAAGCTGAAGGACGTCGGCCGGGACGGGCAGCTGGAAGAGCTGAACCGGCAGGCCGTCCGCATCGCCAACGAGATCGCCGCCGAGGGTGGTGCTCTCGTGGCCGGGAACATCTGCAACACCTGGTCGTACGACCCGGCGAACCCGCAGACCTCCGGCGCGGTGGTGCGCGAGCAGTACCGCGAGCAGCTGACCTGGGCCGTTGACGAGGGAGTGGACTTCGTGATTGCCGAGACCAACGACTTCGTCGGTGAGGCGCTCATCGGCCTGGAGGTGTGCCAGGAGCTGAACCTGCCCGCCGTGGTCACCTTCGCCAGTGTGCAGCCCGAGAAGACCTACGACGGCTACGACTACATCGACGCCTGCAAGCGCCTGGCCGACGCCGGTGCGGCCGTGGTCGGGTTCAACTGCTCGCGCGGACCCCGGACGATGATGCCGATGCTCGAGAAGCTGCGCGCGGCGGTCGACATCCCGATCGCCGCCCAGCCGGTGCCCTACCGCACGAGCCCCACCACCCCGGCGTTCGAGTCTCTGGAGTCTCCCGGCGGTGGCCGGGCCTTCCCGATCTCCCTGGAGCCGTACGCGCACACCCGTTTCGAGATGGCCGACTGGGCCCGGCGCGCGGCCGACCTGGGGGTCTCGTTCGTCGGCATCTGCTGTGGCGGAGCACCGCACTACGTCCGCGCGATGGCCGAGGCCCTGGGCCGCGAGACGCCGGCCAGCCGCTACTCCCCTGCCCTCGAGCTGCACCCGGTGCTGGGCACCCCGGCCGACCACTCCGCCCAGGACGTCATGGGTGACTGGAGCGCGGCCTGAAAGAGCAAAAATAGTTGAGGACGCCCACCACGACAGTCGTGGTGGGCGTCTTCTATGGGTCGGTGGCGGGGTCGGGGAGCAGGATCAGCTCGGCCGCGGCCTCCCAGCGGCGACGGGTGTCGTCGGTGTGGTGCGGCAGGCAGGCGAGCACGACATGGAAGGGCACGGGCGAGCGGTCGTACCAGGTGCCCCGCTCGGCGGGGTGCCCCCACTCCCGGGCCGCCCCACGGAAGAACTCGACGAGCGCGGCGAAGTCGGCGTCCGGCCCGTCGGCCAGGACCTGCTCGGGTTCCTTCAGCATCAGCACGTGCCCGGCCTGGTGCGGCATCCAGTCCAGGTCGGCCAGGCAGTCACCGAACGCGTCCCAGGTCTCGGGGAAGAACCAGGGAAACTGCAGCGCCGCCGCGAACTCGTCGAACAGTCCTTGCCGCGTGCGGCACTTACGGCCCCGTACGACACGGACCACGAGCCCTGCCTCCGACCACCCACGCTGAGCCAGGGCATGGGATCTCTCGTCGGCCGGGCGGAGCAGCGGGCGGAAGGTGTCCTCCGTCCGCAGCAGGATAGGCGAGGGCTTCATCAGGGGTCATGCTCTCAAGCCGACCGCCCTCACGAGACCCGGACGCACGGATGGAGCACCCGAAACCTGCCCACGCCCCGCTCTCGCCCGGCCCTCACTCCCTACGCGTTCGCCGCCTGCATGCCGCGCAGCTCCTTCTTCAGGTCGCGGATCTCGTCGCGGAGCCGGGCCGCCAGCTCGAACTGGAGCTCGGTGGCCGCGGTGTGCATCTGCTCGGTCAGCTGCTTGATCAGGTCGGCCAGGTCGGTGGCGGGCACGTTCTCCACCCCGGCCGCGCGGGCCCTGGCCCCGGCGGCACTGCTCATTCCCGGGACCGGTGCCTTACCCCGGCTGCGCTGGCGGCCGCCACCCCCGAGGAGCTCCTCGGTGTCCTCGTCCTCGCGGGCGAGAAGGTCGGTGATGTCCTGGATCTTCTTGCGCAGCGGCGTCGGGTCGATGCCGTGGGCCGTGTTGTAGGCGACCTGCTTCTCGCGGCGGCGGTTGGTCTCCTCGATGGCGTATTCCATGGACGGAGTGATCTTGTCCGCGTACATGTGCACCTCGCCGCTGACGTTACGGGCGGCCCGGCCGATCGTCTGGATCAGCGAGGTGGATGAGCGCAGGAAGCCCTCCTTGTCGGCGTCGAGGATGCTGACCAGCGACACCTCGGGCAGGTCGAGACCCTCACGCAGCAGGTTGATGCCCACGAGCACGTCGAACTCGCCCTGGCGCAGCTCCCGCAGCAGCTCGACCCGGCGCAGCGTGTCGACCTCGGAGTGCAGGTACCGCACGCGCACGCCCTGCTCCAGCAGGTAATCGGTGAGGTCTTCCGACATCTTCTTGGTCAGCGTGGTGACCAGGACGCGCTCGTTCTTCTCCGCCCGGTCGCGGATCTCGCCGAGCAGGTCGTCGATCTGGCCCTTGGTCTGCTTGACCACGATCTTCGGATCGATCAGGCCGGTCGGGCGGATGATCTGCTCGACGAAACCGTCGGCCCGGCCCAGCTCGTACTTGCCCGGGGTGGCCGACAGGTAGACGGTCTGGCCGATCCGGTCCTGGAACTCCTCCCACTTCAGCGGGCGGTTGTCCATCGCGCTGGGCAGCCGGAAGCCGTGGTCCACCAGCGTGCGCTTACGCGACGCGTCACCCTCGTACATCGCGCCGATCTGCGGAACGGTGCTGTGCGACTCGTCCAGCACCAGCAGGAAGTCGTCGGGGAAGTAGTCGAGCAGACAGTTCGGCGCGCTGCCGGAGGGCCGGTCGTCCATGTGGGACGAGTAGTTCTCGATGCCCGAGCAGGAACCGACCTGGCGCATCATCTCGATGTCGTAGGTGGTGCGCATGCGCAGCCGCTGGGCCTCCAGCAGCTTGCCCTGACGCTCCATCTCCTCCAGGCGGTCGGCCAGCTCGGCCTCGATCCGCTCGATCGCCCGGACCATCCGCTCCGGCCCGGCGATGTAGTGCGAGGCGGGGAAGATATACATCTCTTCCTCCTCGTGCACGATCTCGCCGGTGAGCGGGTGCAGCGTGTAGACCCGGTCGATCTCGTCACCGAAGAACTCGATGCGGACGGCCAGCTCCTCGTACATCGGGATGATCTCGACCGTGTCACCACGCACCCGGAACGTGCCCCGGGTGAACGCCAGGTCGTTGCGGGAGTACTGCATCTGCACGAACTGACGCAGCAGGACGTCACGGTCGAGGGTCTGCCCGACCTTCACCCGGACCATCTGGTCGATGTACTCCTGCGGGGTACCCAGGCCGTAGATGCAGGAGACCGTGGCGACCACGACCACGTCGCGCCGGGTGAGCAGCGAGTTGGTGGCCGAGTGCCGCAGCCGCTCGACCTCCTCGTTGATCGAGGAGTCTTTCTCGATGTACGTATCGGTCTGCGGGACGTACGCCTCGGGCTGGTAGTAGTCGTAGTACGAGACGAAGTACTCGACGGCGTTGTTGGGCAGCAGCTCACGGAACTCGTTGGCCAGCTGCGCCGCGAGGGTCTTGTTCGGGGCCATCACCAGGGTGGGCCTCTGCACCTGCTCGATCAGCCAGGCCGTGGTGGCCGACTTACCGGTACCGGTGGCGCCGAGCAGCACCACGTGCTCCTCGCCCGCCTTCACCCGCTTCGTCAGCTCAGCGATGGCCTTGGGCTGGTCGCCGTTCGGCTGGTACTCGGACACCACCGTGAACGGTGCGACCGTGCGCTTCAGATCGGTGACTGGCCTCATGACGAATACCGTAAGCGCAGCCACCGACAGTCTTGTTCCCGGCTCGTCCCGGCGCGCTACCTCAGTGGCTCGATGTGGTTGCGCCAGCAGGCATCCACCTGCGCCAGAGTGGTCGCGAGCGAGCCGGAGTTGTCCAGCACCACGTCCGCGACGGCGGCCCGCTGCGCGTCCGTGGCCTGCGCCGCGATCCGCGCCCGGGCATCGTCCCGGGTCATGCCGCGGTCGTCGACCAGCCGTCGGATCCGCTCCTCCTCCGGTGCGAACACCACCATCACCAGCTCGTACTCGGCCCGGTGGGGGTTCTCCACCAGCAGTGGCACGTCGTGCACCAGCACCGCGTCGTCGGGGGCGGCATGCACGATCTCGTCCATCCGCGCCGCCACTCTCGGGTGCACGATCGAGTTCAGCCGGGCGAGCTTCTTCTCGTCGGCGAACACGATCTTCCCCAGCTTGGGCCGGTTCAGCGTCGCGTCGTCCCGCAGGATCTTCTTACCGAAGGTCGCGACGATCTCCGCCAGGCCACTGGTGCCCGGCTCGACCACCTCCCGGGCGATCAGATCGGCGTCGAGAATGATCGCGCCGAGATCGGAGAGCCGCCGCGAGACCGTCGACTTCCCGGCCCCGATGCCCCCCGTGAGAGCGGTTCGCACCATGCCCGCAGTTTAGATGGCCCCGGCACTGAGATGACGCAGCACCGGCCGGACGTCGACGTCCCGGCGAGCCCTCGCAAAAGCCGGAAGGCCCGGCCCCCTCCGAAGAGGGGACCGGGCCTTCCTGAGCTTGGACCTACAGCTGGATCAGCTGTCAGTTTCCGCCGGTCAGCTTCTCCCGCAGAGCAGCCAGCGCCTCGTCGGTGGCGAGGGTACCCTCGGCCGCCGCCGGCTCGCTGGAGTAGCTCGAGCTGGAGCCCGACGAAGAGGAGGAGGACGACGAGGACGAGGAGGCCGCAGCCTCGTCGACACCGGCGGCCTGCGCCTCGGCCTCGGCCGCGCTCGCCTCTTCGATCTGCTTGCGGTGGGCTTCCCAGCGCTCGTGGGCCGCGGCGTACTGCTGCTCCCACTCCTCACGCTGCTTCTCGAAGCCCTCGAGCCAGTCGTTGGTCTCCGGGTCGAAGCCCTCGGGGTACTTGTAGTTGCCGGCCTCGTCGTACTCGGCCGCCATACCGTAGAGAGCCGGGTCGAACGTCTCGGCGCCCGCACCGGAGCCGGCCTCGTTGGCCTGCTTCAGCGAGAGGGAGATCCGGCGACGCTCCAGGTCGATGTCGATGACCTTGACGAAGATCGGGTCGTTGACCTGGACGACCTGCTCCGGGATCTCCACGTGGCGCTCGGCCAGCTCGGAGATGTGGACCAGGCCCTCGATGCCCTCGTCGACACGGACGAACGCACCGAACGGCACCAGCTTGGTGACCTTACCCGGGACGACCTGACCGATCGCGTGGGTACGGGCGAACTGCTGCCACGGGTCTTCCTGGGTCGCCTTCAGCGACAGGGACACGCGCTCGCGGTCCATGTCGACGTCAAGAACCTCGACCGTGACTTCCTGGCCGACCTCGACAACCTCACCCGGGTGGTCGATGTGCTTCCAGGACAGCTCGGAGACGTGGACCAGACCGTCGACGCCGCCGAGGTCGACGAACGCACCGAAGTTGACGATGGAGGAGACCACACCGGAGCGGACCTGGCCCTTCTGCAGGGTCTGCAGGAAGGTCTGGCGCACCTCGGACTGGGTCTGCTCGAGCCACGCGCGACGGGACAGAACCACGTTGTTGCGGTTCTTGTCGAGCTCGATGATCTTGGCCTCGATCTGCTTGCCGACGTACGGCTGCAGGTCGCGGACGCGGCGCATCTCAACCAGCGAGGCCGGGAGGAAGCCGCGGAGCCCGATGTCGAGGATCAGACCACCCTTGACGACCTCGATCACCGTACCGGTGACGATGCCGTCTTCTTCCTTGATCTTCTCGATCGTGCCCCAGGCGCGCTCGTACTGAGCCCGCTTCTTCGAGAGGATCAGGCGCCCCTCTTTGTCCTCCTTCTGGAGAACAAGAGCCTCGACCTCGTCGCCGACGGTGACGACCTCGTTGGGGTCGACGTCGTGCTTGATCGAGAGTTCGCGCGAGGGAATGACGCCCTCAGTCTTGTAGCCGATGTCGAGCAGCACTTCGTCGCGATCAACCTTGACGATCGTCCCGGAGACGATGTCGCCGTCGTTGAAGTACTTGATGGTTTCGTCAATGGCGGCGAGGAAGTCGGCCTCGCTACCAATGTCGTTGATCGCGATCTGCGGCGTACGAGCCTTCTCGGCCGTGCTGGTGGTCATAAAGTAGGGGCTCCGATGCGGACTGTTTATAGATGGGACATGGATGTGGGCGCAGCCACCCCGGCTCCCGGGATCGACCCGAATTGCTCCGGTTGATCTCGCTAGTCAGAAAGCCCAGTTGCGCCTTCCCTAGCCTATCGCTCACAGGAAGGCAGGGCAAAGCCAGCCCCACCCCGACACGCCCGGGCTCGGGACGCGCGTCGACCTGAGCAACCCCCGGACGGCCCGTTCCGGAGCCCGGTGCGCTTGGATGCTCCGCGTGAGCACAAGCGATCTGCGTTCGGCCGGCTACCGCGAGGCCGGGGCCGAGGAGAGTGCGCGCGCCGGCCGCGCCTGGTGGGACGAGAACGCCGCCGAGTACCAGCAGGAACACGGCGCCGATCTGGCCGGCCGGCTGATCTGGGGCCCGGAACTGCTCGACGAGGCCGACGCCCGCCTGCTCGGCCCGGTCGACGGCCGGGACGTGCTCGAGGTCGGTGCGGGAACCGCCGACAGCTCGGCCTGGCTGCGCTCGGTGGGGGCCCGCACGGTGGCGACCGACATCTCGTCCGCCATGCTGCACCGCTCGCCCGATCACCCCGACGGCCCTCCGCCCCGGCTGGTCTGCGACGCCAGGGTGCTCCCGTTCGCCGACGCCTCCTTCGACATCGTCTTCACCGCCTACGGCGCACTCCCCTTCGTCGCCGACCCCGAGCGCGTGCACGCCGAGGTCGCCCGGGTGCTGCGGCCGGGCGGGCGCTGGGTGTTCTCCGTGACCCACCCGGTGCGCTGGGCCTTCCCCGACGACGGGGGCGAGCCCGGCCTCACCGTGAGCCGCTCCTACTTCAACCGCACGCCCTACGTGGAGACCGACGACTCCGGCGCGGTCAGCTACTCCGAGCACCACCGCACGATCGGCGACCGGGTACGCGAACTGGCCGCCGCCGGATTCCGGCTCGTCGACCTGGTCGAACCGGAATGGCCGGACGACGTCCAGCGCGTGTGGGGCGGGTGGAGCCCCCTGCGGGGCTGGCTGATCCCGGGCACGGCCATCTTCGTCAGCGAGCTGCATAACTGAGTCAGCGTGTGCATTCCTTGCGCTGATGACGCAAGGAATGCACACGCTGAGCCGACTGCTGGAAGGTACCTGGCGCTTTAGCCTGTTATCACCCTGGGTGAGGATGGCGCGGTTGGAGCTGGGGCACGGCTGGTCAGTGAGCCGCCTCGTGCCAGGACCGGCCGACGCCGACCGAGACGTCGAGGGGCACGTTCAGTTCCGCGGCGCCGCCCATGGCCTGACCCACCAGGGTCTTGACCTGGTCCAGCTCCCCCGCCGACACCTCGAGCACCAGTTCGTCGTGCACCTGGAGCAGCATGCGCGACCGCAGGCCCTCCTCGCGGAGCTTGCGGTCGACCTCGAGCATGGCGACCTTGACGATGTCGGCGGCCGAGCCCTGGATCGGCGCGTTGAGGGCCATCCGCTCGGCCATCTCGCGGCGCTGCCGGTTGTCGCTGACCAGGTCGGGCAGGTAGCGACGGCGGCCCAGGATGGTCTCGGTGTAACCGGTGCGGCGGGCCTCGTCGACGACGCCGCGCAGGTAGTCGCGCACCCCGCCGAAACGGTCGAAGTAGTCTTCCATCAGCGTCTTCGCCTCGTCGACCGGGATGTTCAGCTGCCGGGACAGACCGAACGCCGAAAGACCGTACGCCAGGCCGTAGCTCATGGCCTTGATCTTGGAGCGCATCTCGGCGGTGACGTCGGCCGGCTCGACCGCGAAGACCCGGCTGCCGACGAAGCGGTGCAGGTCTTCACCGCTGCGGAACGCCTCGATCAGGCCCTCGTCGTTCGAGAGGTGCGCCATGATGCGCATCTCGATCTGCGAGTAGTCTGCGGTCAGCAGGCACTCGAAGTCGGGCCCCACGACGAAGGTCTCGCGGATGCGGCGGCCCTCCTCGGTACGGACCGGGATGTTCTGCAGGTTCGGCTCGGTGCTCGACAGGCGCCCGGTGGCCGCGATGGTCTGCAGGTAGGTGGTGTGCACCCGGCCGTCGTCACCGACCGCCTTGAGCAGGCCCTCGACGGTCTGGCGCAGCTTCGTGGCGTCGCGGTGGCGCAGCAGGTGGGCCAGGAACGGGTGCTCGGTCTTGGCGAAGAGGTCGGCGAGTGCCTCGGCGTCGGTGGTGTAACCGGTCTTGGTGCGCTTGGTTTTCGGCATGTCGAGCTCGTCGAACAGCACCACCTGGAGCTGCTTGGGCGAGCCGAGGTTGATCTCCTTGCCGATCGCCTCGAAGGCCTGTTTACCGGCGTCGGCCACGGCCGCGGCGAAGTAGCTGTCGAGGTCGCCCAGGGCGTCCTGGTCGATGGCGATGCCGTGGTGCTCCATCACGCGCAGCACCCCGAGCAGCGGCAGCTCGACGTCGGTGAGCAGGCCGGAGGCGTTGCGGGCGGCCAGGTCGGACTGCAGCGCGCCCCACAGGTCGATGACCGCGCGGGCCCGCACCATGGCCAGGTCGCCCTCGTCGGGCCCGGCCGTCTCTTCCATGTCGAGCGTGAGCTGCTCGTTGACCGGCGCCTCCTCAGCCTTCAGCGCCCGGCCCAGGTGCCGCACCGTGAGATCGGCCAGGTCGTAGCTGCGCTGGTCGGGCAGGCACAGGTAGGCCGCGAGCGCGGTGTCGCCGATGATGCCCTCGACGGCCAGGCCGCGGTCGGACAGTGCGGTGAGCGGGCCCTTGGCGTCGTGCAGCACCTTGGGTTTCGAGGCGTCGGCGAGCCAGCCGGTGACGGCGGCGAGCGCGTCGGGATCAACCTCGACCAGGTTCACGAACGCGGCCGGCCCGGGCTTGCCGGGAGAGGGCTCGGGCGCCGCGATGGCCAGGCCGGTGGCGTCGCCGTGGCCCGCCTTCCACGTGCCGAGCACCGTGATACCTACGGGCACATCGGTGTTCGCCTGGAGCCAGGCGCCGACAGCTTCGCCGGTGAGCTTCTCACCGGTCAGGTCGAAGCCTTCTTCGGCCTCGGGCTCGGGCGTGGCCAGGGTGGCGAACAGGCGCTCACGCAGCACCCGGAACTCCAGGCCGTCGAACACCTGGTGCACCTCTTCGCGGTCCCAGCCGGGCAGCCGCAGGTCGGCCGGGCCCAGGGGCAGGTCGAGGTCGCGGACCAGGCCGTTGACCTGGCGGTTGATCAGCACCTGAGGCAGGTGGTCGCGCAGGCTCTGCCCGGCCTTGCCCTTGATCTGGTCGGCGCTGGCGACGATGCCGTCGAGGTCGCCGTACAGGCCGACCCACTTGGCGGCCGTCTTCGGCCCGACCCCGGGGATGCCGGGCAGGTTGTCGCTGGTCTCACCGACGAGGGCGGCCAGGTCGGGGTAGCGCTCGGGCAGCAGGCCGTACTTCGCCTCGACCGCGGCGGGCGTCATGCGGGAGAGCTCGGAGACGCCGCGGGTCGGGTACAGCACCGTGACGTTGTCGCGCACCAGCTGGAAGGTGTCGCGGTCGCCGGAGCAGATCAGCACCTCGTACCCGGCGTCGGACGCCTGGGTGGCGAGGGTGGCCAGGATGTCGTCGGCCTCGTAGCCGGGTTTCTCCAGCACCGGCACGCGCAGCGCGGCCAGCACCTCTTTGATCAGCGAGACCTGCGGGCCGAACTCTTCCGGCGACTTGGACCGGTTGCCCTTGTACTCGGCGTAGGTCTCGGTGCGGAAGGTCTGCCGGGAGACGTCGAAGGCCACGGCGACGTGGTCGGGCGCCTCGTCGCGCAGCACGTTGATCAGCATCGACGTGAAACCGTAGACAGCGTTCGTCACCTGGCCGGTGGCCGTGGAGAAGTTCTCCACCGGCAGCGCGTAGAACGCGCGGTAGGCCAGGGAATGACCGTCGATCAGCAGAAGCCGTGGGCGGGTGGCAGATGCCCCCGGGGTCGTTGTCTCGCTCACGTCTGACACCCTATGGCCCATGTCCGACAGTCTTGGTGTCCCGACGGCCGGCGGCGCCGCTGCCCCGGACTTCTCCTCCGCCCTGACCGACAAGATGGGCATCGTGATCACGCAGATCAGTGCCGAGCGCACGGTCGCCACGATGCCGGTCGAGGGCAATACCCAGCCCTTCGGCCTGCTGCACGGCGGTGCGTCCGCCGTGCTCGCCGAGACGGTCGGCTCGATCGCAGCCAACGTGCACGCCGGCACCATGGGCATGGTCGCCGTGGGCCTGGAGATCAGCGCGACGCACCACCGTGGCCTGCGTTCCGGCACCGTCACCGGCACCGCGCAGGCCGTGCACCGCGGCCGCAGCACCGCGACCTACGAGATCGAGATCCTCGACGAGAGCGGCAAACGGGTCTGCACCTCACGGCTCACCTGCATGTTCCTGCCGGACCCGGCCAAGAGCTGAAATTGCGGACGAGGTAAGCCTTCCGGCCCCACCTCACCTTCCCGCCCACCCGGGTGGGCGGGCCCGCGCAGGCGTGGTGGACGTCCGCAGTTCCTGACTCGGCCGCCCCGACCGAGGCGACCCGCAGGACCGGGTCTCCCCCACGTCCTCTGCTCCCGGGCCGACGACTGGGCGACCCGCCCGCGTGAGCCTCCCGTGCGTCCCCTGTTTCAGGCCGTGACCGGAGACTCGTCGACCGGGCCACCCACGGGTCCCTGCCGGCGGGCCCGGGCTCGCAGGGAGCGGCGCCGGGCGAGCAGGTTCTCCAGGGCACCCCGCTGGGCGTCGGTGCCGGCCAGACGACGGCGCAGGGCGGTCGGGGTGGCGGCCCGGCGCAGGAGGACGGGGGCGAAACCCAGCCGGGCGAAGTAGCGGTGCGTCTCCTTGGCCCAGGGTGGCACCCCGGCCACGACCTGCTCGACCCCCAGCCGCTCGGCATGCGGGGCGACCTGGGCCAGCAAGGCCCGGGCCACTCCGTGCCGGCGGTCGGCGGGGGCCACGTAGAACTCGTCGATGGACAGCGCGGTCGAGCCGGTGAGGACGTTGAGCGTGGTCTCGCGCATCACCAGGAACCCCACCGCCCGCTCCCCCGAGCGCGCCACGAGCACCTCCAGCGCACCGCTGCCGATCGCCTCGGCCAGTCGCTCCGCGGCCTGACCGGAATGATCGGCGTGCAGCGCCCGGACCTGGCGCGGACCCTCCGCCGCGGACGCCTCCCAGAGGGCGAGGACCTCGCCGACGTCGTCCACCGCCGCCCTCCTGATCTCGACCACCCGCCGGATCTCGACCGGTTCTCGGGACACTGGGCCTCCTGGCCACCCGACCGGAATTCTGCCCCGGTCTCCACGACGCACCACACCCGGCGCCGGGCCGCGACATCCCACGACCGAGCGACATCATGGCGAACCCCGGCGAATCAGGCGGATCGAATGGAGAAAATCTCAGCCCGCGAGATCACTGACGTTCCCCTATGTCAGTGAATTCGGCCCGGCCCCATGCTTTCTTCGACGACTGTCGGTTAAGTTCGCCGGAGGGTCGGGAAAACGGCCCCGGAATGCCGTAGGGCCGGACCCCGGTCGGGGTCCGGCCCTACGTGTTCTGCCCTGCTTGATCGTCAGGAAATAACCTCAGCCGCCGAGGTAGGCCTTGACGATGCTGTCGTCCTTCAGCAATTCCCGGGCAACGCCCTCCTGCTTCAAGTGGCCGGATTCCAGCACGTACGCGTAGTCCCCGATCCGCAGAGCGGCGAGCGCATTCTGCTCGACCACGAGAACCGTGGTGCCCTGGTCGCGAATAGTGCGGATGGTGTCGAAGATCAGGTCGACGAGAACCGGCGCCAGACCCATCGACGGCTCGTCGAGCAGCAGCAGTTTCGGGCTGCCCATCAGCGCCCGGCCGACGGCGAGCATCTGCTGCTCACCGCCGGACATCGTGCCCGCCTTCTGCGCGATGCGTTCCTTCAGGCGCGGGAAGAGGTCGAGCACCCGCTCCTTGTCGGCCGCGATGCCGGCCTTGTCGTTGCGCAGGAAGGCACCGAGTTCGAGGTTCTCCTCGACGGTCATCTTCGGGAAGATGCGCCGGCCCTCGGGGCTCTGGCAGATGCCGTGCCCGACGACCTTGTGCCCGGGGATGCCCACGAGCGACTTGCCGTCGAAGACGACGGTGCCGGTGCGCGGGCGCAGCAGGCCGGAGATGGTGCGCAGCGTGGTGGACTTGCCCGCGCCGTTCGAGCCGATCAGCGTGACGATCTCGCCCTGCTTGACCGAGAGCGAGACACCCTTCACCGCGGCGATGTTGCCGTAGTAGACGTGCAGATCGGTGACGGTGAGGAGATCCTCGCCGGCCTTGCGGACTCCGGGCTGTGCCGGGGCCGCATCCGTGGGGGTGCTCACAGGTCGCCTCCGTATCCCTCTTCGGTACCGGTCTTGCCCAGGTACGCCTCGATGACCCGCGGGTCGGACTGGATCTCGGCGGGCAGCCCCTCGGCGATCTTCTGGCCCTGGTCGAGGACCGTGACCCGCTCGCTGACCTTCATCACGACGCTCATGTCGTGCTCGATGAGCAGGATCGAGACGTCGCGGTCGTTGCGCAGCTTCCGGATGAACTCGACGAACTGGGCCGACTCCTGCGGGTTCATGCCGGCGGTCGGCTCGTCGAGCAGCAGCACCTTGGGCCGCAGGGCCAGGGCCCGGGCGACCTCCAGACGACGCTGGTCACCGTAGGAGAGGTTGCGGGCGTAGTCGTCGGCGGTCTTGCCGATGCCCATGTAGTCGAGGAGCTCGCGGGCGAACTCGCGGGCCTCCTTCTCCTCGCGGCGCTGGCGCGGGGTGCGCAGCACCGTGCCGAAGATGCCCGACTTCAGGTGGCTGTGCATCGCCACCATCACGTTCTCCTCGGCCGTCATCAGGTTGAACAGCCGGATGTTCTGGAACGTGCGGGCCAGGCCCTGGGAGGCGATCTTGTGCACCGGCAGGCCGGTCACGGTCTTGCCGTCCAGGGTGACGTTGCCCGTGGTCGGCCGGTACAGACCGGTGAGCACGTTGAAGAACGTCGTCTTCCCGGCGCCGTTGGGGCCGATCAGGCTGACGACCGATTTCTCGGGCACGGTGAACGAGACGTCGTTGACGGCCGTCAGACCGCCGAACTGCACCGTGATGTGGTCGGCCTGCAGGGCAGGCGCAGCCGCCGCCACCGGGGTGGTCGGCTCGGACGCGGTGGTGGTCATTTCTTCGTTCCCTCCGCCGCGGTGTTCTCGGCTGTGCCTTCCATCTCGGCGCCCAGCGACTCGATCTCGCCGCGTTCGGGCTCCTGCAGCACCTGCTTGGTGCGGGTCTCCGGGATCAGGCCCTCGCGCCGGAACAGCATGAACAGCACCAGCACCGCACCGAAGATCAGGAAGTTGTGCGACGCGAAGTTCACGTTCGAGCCGGTGGCGTCGTTCCAGACGTTGCCCAGCTGGGCCAGGCCGGTGGAGTTGATCCAGGCCAGCACCAGGGCGCCGACCGTGACGCCCCAGACGTTGCCCATGCCGCCGAGCACGACCATGGCGAGCAGCGTGATGGAGACCGAGAAGTTGAACCGGTCGGCCAGCACGCCACCCACGTGCGTGGCGTAGCAGACGCCACCGATACCGCCGAAGGCCGCGCCGACCGCGTAGGCGGACAGCTTGATCCGCATCAGCGGCACGCCCATCATGCTGGCGGCCAGCTCGTCCTCACGGATGGCCAGCCAGGCCCGGCCGAGCCGGCCCTCACGGATGCGCAGCGAGACGAACATGGCCACCGCGAGCAGGAACGCGAACACGATGAACTTGAACGTCAGGTCGAACGTGCCGATGGTCGCGGGCACGCCCGGGATCAGCTGGAACGGGCCGGTCGGAATCTGGTCGATACCGGTGATGCCCTTGGTTCCGTTGGTGATGTTCCACTTGCCGTCCGGGCCGACGTGCTCACCGTTGCGGAAGACCTCCGGCAGGATCTCGCCGAAGCCCAGGGTGACGAGCGCCAGGTAGTCGCTCTTCAGCCGCAGGGTCGGGGCCCCGATGATCACGCCGGCCAGGGCGCAGACCAGGGCCGCGATGATCAGCACGAGCCAGAAGTTGATGTGGATACCGCGGTCCTGGCCGGGCAGCGGGTGACCGAAGATGTTGACGCTGAGGTTGGCCCAGGCCGGGGTGACCTGGTTGGCGAACGGTGCCATCAGCCAGCCGGCGACGTAGCCGCCGATACCCCAGAAAGCCACGTAACCCAGGTCGAGCAGACCCGAGTAACCGACCACGATGTTCAGGCCGAGCGCGAAGATCGCCCAGATGACTGCCTCGTTGACGGCCGTCATCGGGAGCCAGTTGTTGTAACCGGTGCGGAAGTCGCCGTTGGTCTCCGGCAGGATCCACTGGTTGAACGAGAAGACCACGATCGCGAGGATCAGGAAGCCGAGCGGCCAGCCGAAACGGGACGCGAACGAGGTCTTGGGAGCGGGGGGTTTCACCACCGGCGGGGCGGCGGGAGTTGTGGTCGACATCGGCTACACCTTCTCGGTCGTCGGCGAGCCCAGGATGCCCTCGGGCTTGAACACCATCAGCAGGATCAGGACGGTGAACACGACGGTCATCGACCACTGCTGGCCGAGGAGCATGCCGTCGTTCAGGCTGGACAGGATGCCGAGCAGGAATCCCCCGAGCACCGCGCCCTGAAGGTTGCCGATGCCGCCGAGAACCGCTGCGGTGAAGGCGATCAGCCCGAGCCGGAAGCCCAGGTTGTAGTTGCTCGTGCCGACGGACTGCAGGTACAGCAGACCGGCGGCGCCGGCCAGGCCGCCACCGAGCGCGAAGACGAAGGTGATCGTGCGGTCGACGTCGATGCCCATCAGGCGGGCGGCGTCCTGGTCCTGGGCCACGGCGCGCATCGCCTTGCCGGCCCGGGTGCGCTGGACGATGTAGACCATCAGGAGCAGCAGCGGGATGGTGATGGCGATGACGGTGACGGTCGTGTAGGGCACCCGGACGTCACCGATGTTGAAGCCGTCGTCGCCGAACATCGTCGACCACTGCTTCGGTGCCGAGCCGGTCATGAACTGACGCTGGCCGAACCACTGGTACATGAAGCTCAGGCCGACCGCGGTGATGAGGGGCGCCAGCTTGGGGGCCCGCCGCAAGCGGCGGTAGGCCACGCGCTCGGCGGCCACGTTCACCAGGGCTGCCGCCGCCATCGAGATCAACAGGGCCAGCGCCACCGCACCGACCGCGCCGAAGCCGAACGAGTCGACGTTGAACAGGCTCACGCAGATGATGCCGGAGAGCACCGTGGCGAGCATGAAGAGGTCGCCGTGGGAGAAGTTGATCAGCTCGATGATGCCGTAGACCATCGTGTAGCCGAGGGCGATCAGCGCGTACAGCGCGCCGTTGCCGGCTCCGGCGACGATCAGGGACGCGAACTCCTGGGGACTCTTGATCGCCTCATACAGCACCCAGACGACGACGGCTGCGACCAGCAGCAGTCCCAGGGCCGATACGGCGGTCTCCCGAGGAAGCCGTCGTGGCTTCACCTCGGACGCGGCTATCGCGGTTTGGGTCATGGATGGCTCTTTTCGCGGATGGCGAGGGGTGCGGGGCGGACTGGGAGCCTGACGCGGACCGGGTGGGGAGCCTCCGTCCTGGAGACCCCCCACCCGGATGGCACGTCAGGTCACTACTCGACCGGCTGAGCCTTGAGGAACTTCTGCTCGCCGTCCTTCTCCTGCAGCACGGAGATGTCCTTGGCCGTGGTGTCACCGGTGGCCGGGTCGATCTTGATGTCCTTACCGGTGGCCGAGTCGGCCGCCGGGATGGTCACGCCCGCACCCTCGAACACGGCGTCCCGGACGCCCTTCTTGGTGCCGTCCGAGTTCTTGATGGCCTCCAGGATGACCTGGACGCCGGCCACGCCGTAGAGCGCGTAGCTGGTGCGCGGTCCCTGGCCGTACTTGGCCTCGTACTTCTTCAGCAGGTCGGCGGCCGCGCCACCCTGCTTCTGGAGCTGCTCGGTGGCCAGGCCCGCGAAGGTCGCGTAGAGGCCGACGGCCTGCGGCTGCTTGTCCAGGGCCGGGTAACCGGTCCAGCCGTCCGGCACCATGAACTTGACCTTCTCGTTGTCCCCGAGGACCGAGACCTTGTCCTTCAGCAGCTGACCACCGTTGAGGTCGTAGATGCCGCCGACGTAGATGCAGTCGGGGTTCATGCCCTTGATCTTCTGGAACAGGGCCGTGTAGTTCGGGGCCTTCTCGTCGTACGCCTCGTTACCGAGGATCTTGATGCCGTTCTTCTCGGCCTGCGTCTGGAAGGCCTTCGCGATGCCCTGACCGTAGGTCTGGTTGTCGTTCAGGATGTAGCAGCTGGTGACCTTGAGGTCTTCCTTGGCGAAGTCGGCCGCCGCGGTGCCCTGGTAGTCGTCGGTGGTGACCACGCGGGCGAAGCTCTTCTTGCCGCTCGGCGCGTAGAGCTCCGGCTCGCCCGGGTCCCAGGTCTTCGTCAGGCCGGGGTTGGTGGCCGCGTGCGAGACCTGCAGCATCGGGCCGTTCGGGTCCTGGTTCAGCACCGGGGCCTCGAGCTTCGAGCAGCCGGAGTTGAACTCACCCATGACCGCGACCTCGGTGTCCGAGGCCACGTGCTTCTGGGCGTTCGCCGTACAGGTGGCGGCGTCCCACTGGCCGGCCGTGGCCGTGGAGTTGTCGTACTTCTCGAGCTTGATGGTGTAGTCGCCGACCTTGTTGCCGATCGACTCCAGGTACAGCTCGATCATGTTGTTGGTGTCGGTCGAGGCGTCCGCCGAAGCTCCCTGCAGCGGGAGGTCGGTCGCGATGGTCAGGGTCTTGCCTCCACCTGACTCAGCCCCGTCGGACGAGCCGCCACCACATGCAGCAATGCCCAGCGTGGCAACCGCGACGATGGCCAATGCGCGAACCGGTTTCCCCATGTCCTACCTCTTCCCCACGGCCTGAGCCGATCGCTCTGACGCTGATGGGTGGGGAAATTACCACTGCGATGTGACGCCGGAAGGGTGGTTGTTCTTGCCAAAGGTCAAGGCTCGGCAACGATTCCCGGCGCTTTGACACTTTTGGCGGATGGTGTTCGGTCAGAACACCTTTAGGGGGGTCCCCATGTTTCCGGGGAGTTTCCGGCTTGAGCAATTCTTTGAGCTGCCCGAAACAAAGGTTTTTAGGACGGGTTGAAAGTCCGTTCGGGCAACCACCCAGGGGACAGCCTATTCATCCCATCAATTCAAGTGTCCTAACGGGCGGGCAAAGCAGAACGTCCCCGGGATCGGAAGATCCCGGGGACCAATTCTGCGCCGAGTGGTCGGCGCTCGCGTGATTTGAACCTGGTGGAAACGGATTGTCACCGGGGCGATCTGCACGCCCGGGCGTGTCCCGCCTGCCGTCGGCCGACCTCAGCCGTCGGTGCCGGACGCGATGACCGCAGAGGCCACGTCCTTCATGGTGAGCCGCTTGTCCATCGAGGTCTTCTGGATCCAGCGGAACGCCTCGGGCTCGCTCAGGCCGTACTTGGTCTGGAGCAGGCCCTTGGCCCGGTCGACGAGCTTGCGGGTCTCGAAACGCTCGGCCAGGTCGGCGACCTCGGCCTCGAGCGCCGCCAGCTCGCCGTGACGGCTCGCCGCGATCTCCAGGGCGGGCACCAGGTCGGCGGCCGTGAAGGGCTTGACCACGTAGGCCATGGCGCCCGCGTCCCGGGCCCGCTCGACCAGCTCGCGCTGGGAGAAGGCCGTCAGCAGCACCACCGGCGCGATCCGGGCGCTGACGATGCGCTCGGCCGCGGAGATGCCATCGAGGACGGGCATCTTGATGTCCATCACGACCAGATCGGGCTTGTGCTCCGTGGCGAGCTGCACGGCCTCCTCGCCGTTGCCGGCCTCGGCCACGACGTTGAAGCCGTTCTCGCGGAGCATCTCGACGATGTCCAGCCGGATCAGGGCCTCGTCCTCGGCGACGAGAACCGTACGTTCCTTGGAAGCAGCCGGCGCGGGGACGTCGGCCGCGCTGGGCTCGGGCACCAGCAGGCCGGACCCGTCCGGGGTGGTTTCAGTGGATGAGTCGCCAGCAGTCATAAAGCTCAGGGTAGCTATCCACAGGGCGTCAGGAGCAAGCAGGTCGGCAGCTGTCGGGCATGGTCAGTGTCACGTCAGCCGTCACGTCAGCCGTCACGTCAGCCGTCACGTCAGCCGTTCGGGCCGCGGGCGGCCCGGCCCATCGCCCGGCCCGGCTTCCGTTAAACTCACCCTCGCGGCGGAACGGAGCGGTCTTTCGTCCCGCCCTGCCCCCTGCCGGGTTGGTGGAATGGCAGACACAGAGCACTCAAAATGCTCCGTCCGAAAGGGCGTGCGGGTTCGAATCCCGCACTCGGCACAGCTGAGGCCCGCTCCCCTCGTGGGGAGCGGGCCTCATGCATGTCCAGTCGTGGTCGGACCGTGGATCAGGCCACCGTGGTTCAGGCCTTCGACGACGCGCGACGGTAGGCCGGGGCGACACCGCTGACGGCGTCACCGATCCGGTGCACGCGCATCGCGTTGAGCGAGCCCGGGATGCCCGGAGGAGCACCGGCCACGATGACGACCAGGTCGCCCTCGGAGCACTTACCCGACTTCATCAGTTCCTGGTCGACCTGGAGCACCATCTCGTCGGTGTGCTCGACGACGTCGGTGAGGTAGGTCTCCACGCCCCAGACCAGGGTGAGCTGGGCGCGCACGGCCGGGTCGGGCGTGAAGGCCAGCAGCGGGATCGCCGAACGCAGCCGGGCCATCCGGCGGGCGCTGTCACCCGACTGGGTAAACGTGACCAGGTACTTCACACCCAGCAGGCGACCGGCCGTGGCGGCGGCCAGGGTCACGGCCCCACCGGTGGTGGACGGCTGCGTGCCCAGCGGAGGGATCCGCTCCAGGCCGTGGTCCTCGGTGCTGGTGATGATGCGGCCCATCGTCTGGACCGCCTCCAGCGCATAGTTGCCCACGCTGGTCTCACCGGACAGCATCACCGCGTCGGCACCGTCGAGGACAGCGTTGGCGCAGTCGGACACCTCGGCCCGGGTCGGGCGCGGCATGTCGATCATCGACTCGAGCACCTGGGTGGCGACGATGACCGGCTTGGCCAGGCGACGGGCCAGGGAGACGGCCTGCTTCTGGACGATCGGCACGTCTTCCAGGGGCAGCTCGACGCCCAGGTCGCCCCGGGCGACCATGATCGCGTCGGAGGCCCGGACGATCTCGTCCAGGTTCTCGATCGCCTGCGGCTTCTCGATCTTGGCGATGATCGGGAGGCGGACGCCTTCCTCCGCCATGATCACGCGGACGTCCTCGATGTCCGCGGCCCGCTGGACGAACGACAGGGCGATCATGTCGGCGCGGAGCTTCAGGCCCCAGCGCAGGTCTTCCTTGTCCTTCTCGGACAGGGCCGGGACGCTGACCAGCGTGCCGGGCAGGTTGATGCCCTTGTTGTTCGAGGCCTTACCACCGACCTCGACCGTCAGGACGACGTCGTTGTCCTTGACCTCCTTGACCCGGAGGCTGAGCTTGCCGTCGTCGATCAGGACGACGTCCCCGGCCTTCACATCGCCGGGGAGGCCTTTGTACGTGGTGGAGCACCGGTTCACGTCACCCAGGATGTCGTCCGTGGTGATCGTGAACTCGGCCCCGTTGACCAGGGTGACCGGACCGTCGGCGAACCTGCCGAGGCGGATCTTGGGTCCCTGGAGATCGACCATGACCCCGACCGCTCGGCCTGAGGCCTCGGCGGCAGCCCTGATCTCTGAGTACATCTTCTCGTGGTCCGCATACGAGCCGTGGCTGAGGTTGAGCCGGGCGATATCCATCCCGGCATCGACGAACTCTGCCAAACGACCTTGCGTAGACGGGCCCATAGTGCAAACCATTTTGGCGCGGCGCATGTCACAGAGCTTAGCCGGGAGCCCGGCGGGAGATTCATGCCCCGGTCGGCCTCTTGCCGATGTCGCAAAGACCTTCATCCACTGGTCATCCGGCAGTAGACGGGCGGCAGACGCACCGCCGGGGACGAACACGCGTACCCCGGCCACCCACCAGGGGTGCCGGGGTACGCGTCAGCCAGGCCGTCAGACCGTCAGCGGCCTGGCGGTCGGTGGGATGGCCGTGGGGAGCGTGGTGGATCCGGACAGCCAGGTGTCCACCCCGGCCGCGCAGGAGCGACCCTCGGCGATCGCCCAGACGATGAGCGACTGACCCCGGCCGGCGTCACCGGCCACGAACACCCCGGGCACGCTCGACATGTAGTCGTTGTCACGTGAGATGTTGCCCCGCGGGTCCAGATCGACACCCAGCTGCTCGACCAGACCGGGCTTCTCCGGGCCGGTGAAGCCCATCGCGAGCAGCACCAGCTGAGCCGGGATCTCCCGCTCGGAGCCCTCGACCGGCGTGAACCGGCCCTCCTTGAACTCCACCTCGACCAGCTTGAGCGCCCGCACGCGACCGTTCTCGTCGCTCAGGAACTCCTGCGTGCTGGTCGCGTAGACCCGCTCGCCACCCTCCTCGTGCGCCGAGGCGACACGGAAGAGCATCGGGTAGGTCGGCCACGGCTGACCGGTCGGACGCTCCTGCGTCGGGCGCGGCATGATCTCCAGCTGCGTGACCGAGTTCGCGCCCTGCCGCAGGGCGGTGCCCAGGCAGTCGGCGCCGGTGTCACCGCCACCGATGATGACGACGTCGAGGCCGTCGGCGCGGATCTGGCCCTCGATCTCCTCGCCGAGCGCCACCCGGTTGGCCTGGGGCAGGTACTCCATGGCCTGGTGGATACCTCCGAGTTCCCGCCCGGGGGTGGGAAGGTCGCGCGCCGTGGTGGAACCGACCGCCAGGACGACCGCGTCGTACCGGTCGCGCAGCTGCTGGCCGGTCAGCTCGGTGCCGACGTTGACACCCGGGCGGAACCGGGTGCCCTCGGCCTCCATCTGCGCCAGACGGCGGTCGATGACGGCCTTCTCCATCTTGAACTCGGGGATCCCGTAGCGCAGGAGCCCACCGATCCGGTCGGCCCGCTCGTACACGGCCACGGTGTGACCGGCCCGGGTGAGCTGCTGGGCGGCGGCCAGTCCGGACGGACCGGAACCGATCACGGCCACGGTCTTCCCGGTCAGGCGCTCGGGCGGCATCGGCTGCACCCAGCCGTTGTCGAAGGCCCTGGCGATGGTGGTGACCTCGACCTGCTTGATCGTCACCGCGGGCTGGTTGATGCCCAGCACGCAGGACGACTCACAGGGCGCCGGGCAGAGCTTGCCGGTGAACTCCGGGAAGTTGTTCGTGGAGTGCAGCCGCTCGATCGCCTCGCGCCAGTCGTCGCGCCAGACCAGGTCGTTCCACTCGGGAATCAGGTTCCCGAGCGGACAACCGTTGTGACAGAACGGGATACCGCAGTCCATGCACCGGCCGGCCTGGCGCTGCAACTGCCCCTGGTCGGTGGACTCGTAGACCTCTTTCCAGTCCATCAGCCGGATCGGCACGGGCCGGCGGACCGGCAACTCACGCTGGCGGGTGTTGAGGAACCCCCTCGGGTCAGCCACGGGAAGCCTCCATGATTCGCGACCACACCTCGTCGGAGTCGAGGTCGAGTCCTTCTGATTCTGCTTGTGTACGAACGGACATGACCCGCGCGAAGTCACGCGGCAGGACCTTGGTGAATCGCGTCAGCGCGGTGTCCCAGTCCTGCAGCAGGCGCCAGGCCACCGCCGACTCGGTCTCGTCGCGGTGCTTGCTCACCAGCAGGCGGAGCCGCTCGGAGTCGGCACCCTCGACCGGCACCAGGTCGACCATGTCCGGGTTGACCCGGCCCGCCCGCAGGTCGAGCACGAACGCCTCGCCGCCGGACATGCCGGCCGCGAAGTTCCGGCCGGTGCGGCCGAGAACGACCACCACGCCACCGGTCATGTACTCGCAGCCGTGGTCGCCCACACCCTCGGCGACCACGGTGGCGCCGGAGTTACGCACGCAGAAGCGCTCGCCGACCTGGCCGCGCAGGAACATCTCGCCGCTGGTCGCGCCGAAGCCGATGACGTTGCCGGCCACGATGTTCTGCTCGGCCGAGTAGCTGGCCGCCGCGTCGGGCCGTACGACCACCCGGCCGCCGGACAGGCCCTTGCCGACGTAGTCGTTGCCGTCGCCCAGCAGCCGCAGGGTGACACCCCGCGGCAGGAAGGCGCCGAACGACTGCCCGCCGGAACCGGTCAGGGTGATGTCGATCGTGTCGTCGGGCAGGCCCTTCTCACCGAAACGCTTGGTCACCTCGTGGCCGAGCATGGTGCCGACTGTGCGGTTGACGTTGCGCACCGGCACCTCGAACTTCACCGGCTCGCTGCGCTCGAGGGCGTCGGCCGCCAGCGAGATCAGCGAGTGGTCGAGGGCCTTCTCCAGGCCGTGGTCCTGCACCGTGGTGCGCTTGCGGGACGGGCCGTACATCGCCGTCGGGGACGCGAGCAGCGGGCTGATGTCCAGGCCGGACGCCTTCCAGTGCTCGACCGCGGCGGTGGTGTCGAGGGTCTCGACCTCACCGATCGCCTCTTCCAGCGAGCGGTAGCCCAGGGCCGCCAGGTGCTCGCGGACCTCCTCGGCGATGTACTCGAAGAATGTCTCGACGAACTCCGGCTTGCCGCTGAACCGCTCGCGCAGCTCCGGGTTCTGGGTGGCGATGCCGACCGGGCAGGTGTCGAGGTGGCAGACCCGCATCAGGATGCAGCCCGAGACCACCAGCGGGGCGGTGGCGAAACCGAACTCCTCGGCCCCGAGCAGCGCGGCGATGATCACGTCACGCCCGGTCTTCATCTGGCCGTCGGCCTGCACCACGATCCGGTCACGCAGCCCGTTCAGCACCAGCGTCTGCTGGGTCTCGGCGAGGCCGAGCTCCCAGGGCGCGCCGGCGTGCTTGAGGCTGGTGAGCGGGGCCGCACCGGTACCGCCGTCGTGACCGGAGATCAGTACCACGTCGGCGTGGGCCTTGCTCACACCGGCCGCGACCGTCCCGACCCCGACCTCGGCCACGAGCTTCACGTGCACGCGGGCTTCCGGGTTGGAGTTCTTCAGGTCGTGGATCAGCTGGGCGAGATCCTCGATCGAGTAGATGTCGTGGTGCGGCGGCGGGGAGATCAGGCCGACGCCCGGCGTGGAGTGCCGGGTGCGGGCCACCCAGGGGTACACCTTCTGACCCGGGAGCTGGCCGCCCTCACCGGGTTTCGCCCCCTGCGCCATCTTGATCTGGATGTCGTCGGCGTGCGTCAGGTACATGCTGGTGACGCCGAACCGGCCCGAGGCGACCTGCTTGATCGAGCTGCGGCGCTCGGGGTCGAGCAGACGCTCGACGTCCTCGCCGCCCTCACCGGTGTTCGACTTGCCACCGATCCGGTTCATCGCGATCGCCAGGGTCTGGTGCGCCTCCTGCGAGATCGACCCGTAGGACATGGCGCCGGTGGAGAACCGCTTGATGATCTCGGCGGCCGACTCGACCTCGTCCAGCGGGACCGGCGTGCGCCCGTCCTTGAACGTGAACAGCCCGCGCAGCGTCATCAGGCGCTCGGCCTGCTGGTCGATGCGGGAGGTGTACTCCTTGAAGATGTCGAAGCGCCGGTTGCGCGTGGCGTGCTGCAGGCGGAAGACCGTGTCCGGGTTGAACAGGTGCTCCTCGCCGTCGCGGCGCCACTGGTACTCGCCCCCGGTGGGCAGGCGCTTGTGCAGGCCGCGCTGGCCGTCGGCCGGGTAGGCCATGGCGTGGCGGGCGGCGTTCTCCTGCGCGACCACGTCGAGCCCGATGCCGCCCAGCTGCGAGGTGACGCCGGTGAAGTACTGGTCGACGAGCTCCTGGGAGAGGCCGATCGCCTCGAACACCTGGGCGCCGCGGTAGGAGGCGACCGTGGAGATACCCATCTTGGACATCACCTTCAGCACCCCCTTGCCCAGGCCCTTGATCACGTTCTGCACGGCCTTCTCCGGCGTGATGCCGTCGATGACGCCGTGGCGGACCAGGTCTTCCGCGCTCTCCATGGCCAGGTACGGGTTCACCAGGGCGGCGCCGAAACCGATCAGCAGCGCCACGTGGTGCACCTCGCGCACGTCGCCGGCCTCGACGACGAGGCCGACCTGGGTGCGGGTCTTCTCACGGATCATGTGGTGGTGAACGGCGCTGGTCAGGAGCAGCGACGGGATCGGCGCCAGGTCGGCGGTGCTGTCGCGGTCGGACAGCACGATGAAGCGTGCGCCCGCGGCGACCATGGCCGAGGCCTCGGCGCAGATCTCCGCCAGCCGCTCGGCCAGTGCCTCGCCGCCGCCGTCGGCCCGGTACAGGCCGTGGATCCGGCCGGTGGCGTAGCCCGGCAGGTCACCGTCGTCGTTGACGTGCACGATCTTGGCGAGCGCGTCGTTGTCGATCACCGGCGACGGCAGCACCAGCTTGCGGCAGTGCGCCGGGCTGGCCGAGAGCAGGTTGCGCTCCGGGCCGATCGTGGTGGTCATGGCGGTGACCAGCTCTTCGCGGATCGCGTCCAGCGGCGGGTTGGTGACCTGGGCGAACAGCTGGGTGAAGTAGTCGAACAGCAGCCGCGGGCGCTTCGAGAGCACGGCCACGGGGGTGTCGGTACCCATCGAGCCGAGCGGCTCGGCACCGGTCTTGGCCATCGGCGCGACGATGAGCTTGAGCTCTTCCTCGGTGAAGCCGAAGGTCTGCTGGCGGCGGGTGACCGACTTGTGCGTGTGCACGATGTGCTCGCGCTCGGGCAGGTCCTGCAGGCGGATGCGGCCCGCGTGCAGCCACTCGTCGTAGGGGTACTGACCGGCGAGGGCGGTCTTGATCTCCTCGTCGTCGACGATGCGGCCGTGCTCGGTGTCGACGAGGAACATCTTGCCGGGCTGGACGCGGCCCTTCTTGACCACGGTGGCGGGGTCGAGGTCGAGCACGCCGGCCTCGGACGCGAGAACGACCAGGCCGTCGTCGGTGACCCAGTAGCGCCCCGGGCGCAGGCCGTTGCGGTCGAGGACGGCGCCGATCAGGGTGCCGTCGGTGAAGCAGACGTTGGCGGGGCCGTCCCACGGCTCCATGAACATGGAGTGGAACTCGTAGAACGCGCGGCGGGCCGGGTCCATCTCGGCATGGTTCTCCCACGCCTCGGGGATCATCATCAGCACCGCGTGGGGCAGCGAACGGCCACCCAGATGGATCAGTTCCAGCACCTCGTCGAAGGAGGCGGTGTCGCTGCCCTCGGGGTCGCAGATCGGGAACAGCTGGTCGAGGTCGCCGGGGATGACGTCGCTCTTGAGCGTGCTCTCGCGCGCCCGCATCCAGTTGCGGTTGCCCTTGACCGTGTTGATCTCGCCGTTGTGCGCCATCATCCGGAACGGGTGCGCCAGCGGCCACGACGGGAAGGTGTTCGTGGAGAACCGCGAGTGCACGATGGCCAGCTCGGAGGCGTACCGCCGGTCGGACAGGTCGGGGAAGAAGGGCTCGAGCTGACCGGTGGTCAGCATGCCCTTGTAGACGATGGTGCGACAGGACAGCGACGGGAAGTAGACGCCGGCCTGGATCTCGGCCCGCTTGCGGAGCCGGAACGCGCGGCGCTCCAGGGCCATCCCGACCACGCGACCGGGGGTGGAGGCCACGAAGATCTGCCGGAACACCGGCTGGCAGGCCGCCGCGGTGGCGCCGACCAGGCCCGGGGTGATCGGGACGTCGCGCCAGCTCAGCACGGCCAGGCCCTCTTCGGCCGCGATCCGCTCGATCTGCGCGGTGGCGGTGGCCCGCTCCGCGTCGTCCTGCGGGAGGAAGGCCGTACCCACGGCATAACTGCCCTGAGGCGGGAGCTGAACCCCGAACTGCTCTTTCAGGACCTCGCGGAAGAACGCGTCGGGTACCTGGGTGGTGATGCCGGCGCCGTCGCCGGTGTCGACCTCGGCGCCGACGGCGCCGCGGTGGTCCAGGTTACGAAGCGCCGTGAGGGCGGCCTCGACGATGTCGTGACCGGGCTCTCCACGCATGGTCGCGACGAAGGCGACGCCACAGGCGTCGTGCTCGTGCTGACCGTCGTAAAGGCCCACGGGTTCGGGCCGGGCGGAGTACCGCCGGTAGGGGGAGACCATGATCTGCACCTCGTGGTCGCTTGGGGCTCAGAAGCGGGGTAACGACCCGTGTGCCATGTCGATGATCACCGCGATGAGGGTCAAGCGAGCCGCAAAGATGATCCGCGCAGGGGGACGCCTATGGCCCTCGGGTTGTCGACACTGTAACGGGTCGGTACGGCATTTCGAAACCTTTGTGAAACCTGCGACTTCGCCGATTTTCCCGTCCCATCATGCCCCCTTCACCTGGGGCGATGCCGGGCCGGGCGGTCACCTGACGATCAGCTTCGTTTCACGGCTGTTTCGCCGTAAGACGTACGGTGCAGACCCGTTCCCTCACGCAAACAATCCGGTTTACGCGCCGGATTCCGGTACCGCGGCCCTGGCCTCGTCGCCGGCGTCCTTGCCGTCGGTCCTGGCCCGGTCCTCGGTCTTCTTGCTCTCACCGGCGTCCGCGCCCACGGTGACGGTCTCGTCCGGCGTGCTTGTGGTCGCATCCCCGTCGACGGGCCCGCCCTCGGGAGCCGGGTTCCGGTACAGGGTGGTGTCGCGACCGGGCCGGAGCCGGGACGAGATGATCAGGTAGACGAGGCTGCCGGTGAACAGAAGGATCGATGTCCACACGTTCAGTCTCAGACCTAGGATGTGGTTCGCCTCGTCGATGCGCAAGGTCTCGATGTATCCGCGCCCGATGCAGTAGGTCATCACGTAGAGCGCGAAGACCCTTCCGTGGCCCAGCTTCCAGCGGCGGTCCACCCAGAGGATGAACAGCGCGGCGAGGATGTTCCAGCCGCACTCGTACAGGAAGGTCGGCTCGTAGTAGCCCTTCACCACCGGGTCTCCGGCGGCGTTGCGGATGGCGCGGCCGGCCCCGGTGTCCCACTCGTAGATCTTCAGGGCGAACGGGTTGTCCTGGGTCAGCGGCTTGCCGTAGAGCTCGTTGTTGAACCAGTTGCCCCAGCGGCCGAAGGCCTGGGCGAACAGCAGCCCGGGGGCCAGCGCGTCGGCGAACACCGGCAGCCGGATTCCCCTGCGGCGGCAGCCGATCCACGCGCCGACACCGCCCAGCGCGATGGCGCCCCAGATACCCAGGCCGCCTTCCCAGATGAACAGGGCCTTGACCGGGTCACCGTTCTCGCCGAAGTACTGCTGCGGCGAGGTGATCACGTGGTAGAGGCGACCGCCGACGACCCCGAAAGGCACGGCCCAGGTGGCGATGTCGAGCACCACCGTGGGGTCTCCCCCGCGCGCCTTCCAGCGCACCTGGGCGGTCCAGATCGCCAGGCCGATACCGATGAGGATGCAGAGCGCATAGCCCCTCAGCGGCAGTGGGCCCAGGTGCCAGACGCCCTGGTCCGGGCTCGGGATCGACGCCAGCACAGCGGCGTTCATCCGACGGCCTCCATGTCTTGGATGATTCAGCTAGGGGGTGTGGTTCAGCTGCGGGTGGGCTGGCCGGCGCGCACGCCCTCGGCCAGCGAGGCGGCCACGGTGGCGACCGCACGGACGCCCTCGGCCGGGCTGGAGGCCGATGCCAGGGCCCGCACGAAGGCCGACCCGACAATCACTCCGTCGGCGAAACCGGAAACCTGGGTGGCCTGTTCGGCGGTGGAGACACCCAGGCCGACGCACAGCGGCAGGTCGGTGGCGGCGCGCGTGCGGTGCACCAGGACCTCGGCGGCGTCGTTCACGCTGGAGCGGACGCCGGTGACACCCATGGTGGAGGCGACGTAGACGAAGCCCCGGCAGGCGGCGGCGGTCATCGCCAGGCGGCCGTCGGTGGAGCTGGGCGCGACCAGGAAGATCCGGTCCAGACCGTGCTCGTCGGAGGCCTCGATCCACTCACCGGCCTCTTCGGGGATCAGGTCGGGGGTGATCAGGCCCGCTCCCCCGGCGTTCGCCAGGTCGGTGGCCATCCGCGCGACGCCGTAGCGGTCGACGAGGTTCCAGTAGGACATCAGCAGCGCGGGAGCGCCGGCCTGGGCCACTGCCTCGGCGGCGACGATCGCGTCCTTCGGCCGCGCGCCGGCGGCCAGGGAGGCCTCGACGGCGTGCTGGATGACCGGGCCGTCCATCAGCGGGTCGCTGTACGGCACGCCGATCTCGACGATGTCGACACCGGCCCCGACCATGGCCACCATCGCCGCTACCGAGGTCTCGTGGTCGGGGAAACCCACGGGCAGGTAACCGATCAGGGCCGCCCGGCCCTCGGCCCGCGCGGCGGCGAGGACCGACGAAACGCTGCTCACAGTTCTTCCTTCAGCTCATCGGTGGCCACCACGCGCTCGGCCTCGGAGGCGACCAGGTCGGGCGCCGAGACCAGCCCGAACCAGCGGGCCGCGGTGTCCACGTCCTTGTCGCCCCGGCCGGAGAGGTTGACCAGCACGATGCCGCCCTCGCCGAGCCGCTTGCCCTCACGCAGGGCGCCGGCCAGGGCGTGGGAGCTCTCGATCGCCGGGATGATGCCCTCGGTGCGGCACAGGAGCTGGAACGCCTCCATCGCCTGGGTGTCGGTGACCGGTTCGTACCGGGCCCGGCCGGACTCGGCCAGCCAGGCGTGCTCCGGGCCGACGCCCGGGTAGTCCAGACCGGCCGAGATCGAGTGACTCTCGATCGTCTGGCCGTCCTCGTTCTGCAGGATGAAGGTCCGGTTGCCGTGCAGCACGCCGGCCACGCCCCCGGTGATCGAGCTGGCGTGACGCCCGGTCTCGACCCCGTCGCCGCCCGCCTCGAGCCCGAGCAGTTCCACCTCGGGGTCGTCGAGGAAGGCGTGGAAGATGCCGATCGCGTTGGAGCCGCCACCGACGCAGGCCGTGACCACGTCGGGCAGCCGGCCGGTCAGCTCGAGCACCTGCTCCCGGGCCTCCTCGCCGATGATCCGGTGGAACTCACGGACCATGGTGGGGAACGGGTGCGGGCCGGCGACCGTGCCGAGCAGGTAGTGGGTGGTGTCGACGTTCGTCACCCAGTCGCGCATCGCCTCGTTGATCGCATCCTTCAGGGTGCGCGAGCCGGCGGTGACCGGGACCACCTCGGCGCCGAGCAGGCGCATCCGGGCGACGTTGAGTGCCTGTCGCCGGGTGTCCTCCTCGCCCATGTAGATCACGCACTCGAGGTCCATCAGCGCGGCGGCGGTGGCCGTGGCCACGCCGTGCTGACCGGCCCCGGTCTCGGCGATCACCCGGGTCTTGCCCATGCGCCTGGTCAGCAGGGCCTGCCCGAGCACATTGTTGATCTTGTGTGAACCGGTGTGGTTCAGGTCTTCCCGCTTCAGCAGGATCCGGGCGCCGCCCGCGTGCTTCGCGAAGCGGGGAGCCTCGGTGAGGATGCTCGGCCGGCCGGAGTAGGTGCGGTGCAGGTGGTCGAGCTCGGCGATGAACGCCGGGTCGACCACCGCGGCACCGAACGCCGCGTCGAGTTCGTCCAGGGCGGCCACGAGGGCCTCCGGCACGAACCGGCCACCGAAACGGCCGAAGTACGGGCCGACGGCGTCACGCAGCCGGGCGGAGGTGGGCTGAGAGTCCGTCATCGCTTTCAGTTCTGTTCGAAGGGGTGACCGGGCAGGGGGTCAGGAGCGCCCGGCCCGCAGGGCGGGGTGGGATCCGGCGGCGACCAGGTCGGCGACGGCACCCCGGGGGTTGTTGCCGACCACGAGGCTCTCGCCGACCAGCACCGCGTGGGCGCCGGAGCGGGCGTAGTCGAGCACGTCGTGCGGACCCCGCACCCCGGACTCGGCGACCCGGACGATGCCGCTGGGGATCTTCGGCGCGAGCTTGGCGAACGTGTTGCGGTCCACCTCGAGGGTCTTCAGGTTGCGGGCGTTGACGCCCATCACCCGGGCGCCGGCGTCGACCGCACGCTGCACCTCTTCCTCGTCGTGCACCTCGACCAGGGCGGTCATGCCGACCGAGTGCACCCGCTCGACCAGCGAGACCAGGGCCTCCTGCTCGAGCGCGGCGACGATCAGCAGGATCGCGTCGGCACCGGTGGCCCGGGCCTCCCACACCTGGTAGCTGGTGAACACGAAGTCCTTGCGCAGCACCGGCACGTCGACCGCGGCGCGCACGCTGGCCAGGTCTTCGAGGCTGCCGCCGAAGCGATGCTTCTCGGTGAGCACGCTGATGACGGAGGCGCCACCGGACTCGTACTCGGTGGCCAGGCCGGCCGGGTCACCGATCTCGGCCAGGGAACCCTTGCTCGGACTCGACCGTTTCACCTCGGCGATCACCTTGACGGTGTCGCCGTGGCGCAGGACCGACTCCGCCGGTTTGGCCGAGGGCAGTTGCGCGGCCCGTTCCTGGAGCTTCTCCAGGGGTGTGGTGGCCTGGCGTTCTTCCAGGTCAGCTTTAACCCCGACGAGGATCTGATCGAGCACAGTCACACAAGGCTCCCTCGTCACGCGGCGGTGTCAACCCGTCGATGGTACCTATTCCCGGAGGGTGCTCCGGCCCCTACCGTCCGCCAGGACCCGCAGGTCCCGTCTGGTATGGACCGTTTCGCCCAGGCCCTTCAGCGACCGATCCGTCGCCGGACCGGTCACGGAGCGAGGAACTCCCATCCGGGAATGTTCCGCAGCACCCCGAAGAGGATAAGGCCGAGAACGACCGCGACCGGCCCCCAGGGCCGGACACCCGCACGTAAGCGCCCTTTCGCGTCACCTGTGAGCAGGGTTTTCGTGCTTGAGGACGAGGTTCCCGGCGCGGTCGGGCCGGTGCCGGTGAAGTGGGTGCCGGCGAGACGGGTGCCGGTGGGGTGGGTGACCCGGCGGTCGGTGCCCGGCCGGGCACGACGCCGGAACCAGCGCACCCAGAGCACGACGACGACCGGGATCGCGAGGGTCACCAGCAGGTTCGAGGACAGGGCGGCCGGAACATCGCCATGGGTCAGGTCGTGCACCGCCCGCAGGCCGCCGCAGCCGGGGCAGTACACGCCGAACAGCGCGCGGAACGGGCAGCCGGGGTAGTGACCGGGACGGTTCGGGTCGACGGCCGCCAGGTAGCCGGTGGCGGCGCCCAGAACGGCGGCGACGGCCAGCGGGCGCATCAGGGGCCGGGAGGGCCGCAGGGGCCGCTCCGGTGCGCTCACGGGCCGTCGCACGGCGTTCACGGTCGGGTCACGGGCACCGCTCGCCTCGGAACCGTCTCTTGGCACCGCTCGACCCGCCGCGGTTCAGCACTGCTCGACACGGATCGACTCAGACCCGGATCACGACGGTCTTGGCGGCCATGTCGTGCCAGCCCTGCCGGCGGCCGCTGGAGTCGAAGAACGGCGAGAGGTACACGACGATCTGGCCGATCCCGCAGAAAAGGCTGCCCGCGAAGGGGATCAGCCAGCGCAGGAGGGCCGGGACCCAGCCGGGTACCTGACCGTCCTCGATCTTCACGACCCGCACGCCGAGCACCATTTTGCCGACCGTGGCACCCCGGGTGGCGATCATGGTCACCTGGTAGACGAGCGGGATCAGGAAGGCGATGGCGTAGGCCAGCAGGACCACGACCGTCTCGCCCGCACTGGTGGCGCCCGAGGCCGAACCAGAGCCCACGCTGTCGTCACCCGACCAGAGTGCGAGGCCCATGAGCACGAACAGGATGGCGAAGACCACGGACAGCAGCAGCCCGTCGATGAGCTGCGCGGCGAGGCGACGGCCCATCGTGGCGAACTCGATGTTCGCCGGGATGTTGCTCGCGTTGTTCTGCATCGGGTTGCCGTACTGCCCGTAGACGGGCGGCTGGCCGTACGGGTTGGAGCCGTAGGCGCCCGGCTGCTGGCCGTACTGACCCGGCTGCCCGTACTGACCCGGCTGCTGCTGGCCGTACTGGCCGGGCTGCTGGCCGTACGGGGGCTGGTGCCCGGGCGCACCGTATTCGGGCTGACCCGGCTGCTGGGACTGGCCGTACTGGTCCTGCCCGTACTGGTCCTGCCCGTACGCGGGCTGGCCGTACTGCCCGGGCTCACTCTGCCCGGACTGGTTCTGACCGTACTGGCCCGGGCCGGGCGAGTTCTGCCCGTACTGGGGCTGACCGTTCTGGCCGGGCTGGTTCTGGCCGGGCTGGTACTGGCCCGGCTGTTCGGGGCCCGGCTGGTTCTGCCCGTACTGCGGCGGCTGGCCGTACCCCGGCTGCTGCCCGGCGGGCTGCCCCCCGTGCTGCTCCGGCTGGCCGTGCTGCCCCGGCTGGCCCTGCTGGCCGTACTGCCCCGGCTGGCCTTGCTGTTCCGGGTTGCCGGATTCGCCGTTGTTCGGGTCGCGCGGCGGATTCGAGCCGTACTCGGACATCGTCACCTCATCGTCGGTGCGGGCCTACCTGGCCCCGGTCGACACGCAGGTTACCGGCGGGTCGGCCCGGGTCGTCCACCGGCGGGTGACCGCCCTCCTCCGAGGAGGAGGGCCCGGACCGCCTGCCCGTCACTGCTCTGTCGCCAGGTCTTCTCCCCGGCCAACGTCAGCGGTCGGCCGGAGGTGCCCACCGGGCCCGATCCGGCCCGGCGTCTCAGTGGCCGGAGTGAGGCTGTGCGCCGAACCCCATCGCCCCGAGAACCTTGCCGGCCACGGGACCGACCACGACGGCGATGACCATGCCGACGATGAACAGCCACAGGTACTCGTTGATGCCGAAGCCGACCGCGATGGTCGCCAGCAGCGAACCGATCAGCACGACCACGACCGCGACCCAGGCCGCAACCGAGTGACCGTGGCCGTACGGGTCGTGGAAGTCCTGCTCCGCAGGCTTCGGGTGTTGTTCCTTGGTGCCCGCCATGACGTCCCCTTTCAGACGGCCCACATTCTGTCAGCTCTCTTCAGCTCGGGCCGGTAGGGACGATATCGGTTCGCCTCCACCGAGTCGCGGCGCACCCCGTTCGGGCGAGCCGCGACCTTCGGCCGGCTGGTCGCCCTGGCCGTCGGAGGTGCCGTCGGAGGTGCCGTCCGAGGTGAGGTCCGAGGTGAGGTCCGAGGTGAGGTCCTCGCCGCGGTTCTGGGCGTCCCAGACATCCGCCGAGCTGGACCAGCCACCGGCGGCCGGGGCACCGGCGGCGGCCGGCGGCGTGGTGGTCCTCGCGCCCTGACGCTCGAACCGGCGTCCGCCGACCGGCCACGACCGGCTGCCCACGACCCCGAGCAGACCGGCCAGCGCGATCACGACCGCACCGGCCACGTGGATCCAGCCCCAGCCGTTCAGGCTGACGTTCAGGTCGAAGCTCTCGGCCAGGTCGCCACCGAGGCTGAGGGTGTCGCGCAGCGCGGCGGAGGCCGCGCCCTGCGGGTCGCCCATCGTGCGCACCCCGCTGACCGCCAGCGCGACCCCGCAGACCAGCACGCCGACCGGGATCACGAACCGCGCCAGGCGCCCGGCGATGGTCAGGACCAGGGAGGCGGCCGCGACCGCGACCGCGACGGCCGTCCCGGCGGGGGCGGCCTGGCCACCGGTGATGTCGATGTCCCCGAAGGTGGCCAGCGCGGTGACGTTCACGGTGCCCCAGGGACGCGATCCCCCCAGCAGCACCAGACCGGCACCGAGCAGTCCGAGCAGCACGACCGTGCGCCGGCCGGTCAGGGCCCGGGGCCCGCCCGGGCCCTTCGGGGTGACCGATCCGGGGACCTCCGGAAGCTGGACCGAACTCATGCGGGCGTCCCGTCGTCCTCAATCGTGGTTCCGACCGGCCGGACCGTGGCGGCCACGTGGACGGCGCGCAGGACGGCGGCCGCCTTGTTGCGGCACTCCTCGTCCTCCTTCTGCGCCACCGAGTCGGCCACGATGCCCGCGCCGGCCTGCACGTGGGCCACGCCCTCGCGCAGCAGGGCGGTGCGGATGGCGATCGCGAAGTCCATGTCGCCGGCCACGTCGAGGTAGCCCACCACCCCGCCGTAGATGCCGCGGGTGACCGGTTCCAGCTCGTCGATCAGCTGCATGGCGCGGGGTTTCGGGGCCCCGGAGAGCGTGCCGGCGGGGAAGGTGGCACGCAGCACGTCGAACGCGGTGCGGCCCGGCGCGAGCTCGCCCTCGACCGTGGAGACCAGGTGCATGACGTGGCTGTAGCGCTCGACCTCCATGAAGTCGACCACCTCGACGGTGCCCGCGGCGCAGACCTTGCCCAGGTCGTTGCGGGCCAGGTCGACGAGCATCAGGTGCTCGGCGCGCTCCTTGGTGTCGGCGAGCAGCTCCACGGCCAGGTCGTTGTCCTCGCTCGCGGTGGCCCCGCGCGGGCGGGTACCGGCGATCGGGTGGGTGATCGCGCGCCCGCCGGTGACCTTCACCAGGGCCTCGGGGCTGGAGCCGACCACGGCCAGCTCCCGGCCCGCGGAGTCCTCGGTCCGGTAGAGGTACATGTACGGGCTGGGGTTGGACGCGCGCAGCACCCGGTAGACGTCGATCGCGTCGGCCGGGCAGTCCAGGTCGAAGCGCTGCGAGATGACCACCTGGAACACCTCGCCGTCGACGATGGCGCGCTGGCCCGCCGCCACGGCGTCCAGGTAGTCCTCGCGGCGGGTGCGCTCACGGGGCTGGACCTTCTTCGGCGCCGGCTGGTGCACCGCCACGGTGCTGGGGGCGGGCTCGGCGAGCTGGCGGGTCATCCGGTCCAGGCGCGCGACGGCGTCGGCGTGGGCCTCGTCCACCCGCTCGTCGGTGCCGTCGTAGTTCACCGCGTTGGCGATGAGCATCAGCGTGCCGTCGGTGTGATCGAGAACGGCCAGGTCGGTGGCCAGGCTCATGGCCAGCTCCGGCACCTCGAGCTCGTCCTTCGGCGCGTTGGGCAGCTTCTCCCAGCGGCGCACGGCCTCCCAGCCCACGTAGCCGACCATGCCGCCGGTCAGCGGCGGCAGCCCGGGCAGGCGCGGGGCCCGCAGCGCCTCGACCGTGTCGCGCAGCGCGACCAGCGGGTCGCCGCCGGTCGGGACCCCGGCCGGCGGGTCACCGATCCAGTGCGCCACGCCGTCCCTCGACGTCAGCGTCGCCCGGCTGGCCGCGCCGACGATGCTGTAGCGCGACCAGACACCGCCGTGCTCGGCCGACTCCAGCAGGAAGGTGCCGGAACGGTCGCCGGCCAGCTTGCGGTACACGCCGATCGGGGTCTCGCCGTCGGCCAGGAACCGCCGCACCACCGGGATCACCCGGCGGTCGGCGGCCAGGCGCCGGAACCCGTCCAGGTCCGGCCAGGTGCCACCGAAACCCAGATCGGTGGGGACGTCGGTGGGGCGCTCGCTCGTGGCGGTCACGCGGGTGACTCCTCGTTCTGGGAAGAATGCGGGGCGGAGTTCTGGGAGGTGTTCGGGGTGAGGACCGGTCCGGTGACGACCTCGAGCCGGTCGGCGTCGAAGCAGGTGCGGTCACCGGTGTGGCAGGCGGCACCGACCTGGTCGACCGTGACGAGCAGCGCGTCACCGTCGCAGTCCAGTGCCACCGCCTTGACCCACTGCACGTGCCCGGAGGTGTCGCCCTTGCGCCAGTACTCCTGGCGGCTGCGGCTCCAGAACGTCACCCGGCCGCTGGTCAGGGTGCGGTGCAGGGCCTCGTCGTCCATCCAGCCGACCATGAGCAGCTCGCGGGTGTCCCACTGCTGCACGACGGCGCAGACCAGGCCGTCGGGGTTGCGGGTCAGGCGGGCGGCGAGGCCGGGGTCCAGCGGCGAGTTCTCAGCCGGTTTCTCAGGGGTCGCACTCACCCGGCCAATACTGGCACCGCTCCCGGGGCAGCCTGTGCCGCCCCACCCGAGGTGCCCTGACCGGGCCCGGAAGACCGACCGGGAGGTTGCGATTTGGTCGCGGAACCACCGGTGCACAGTCTTTTCACATCCCGTTGACGTGCGTGGAGGCATCCGTTCACTGAATGATGTCGGGATGCCCACCTTGCTGCACATCGGTGCCCCGAAAACGGGGACGACCGCCATTCAGGCATCCCTGGAGGATCTCAAGCACCGCACCGAGGGTGGACTGGAGACGTACGGGCTGAGCATGCCCGGCACCCCGTTCGAGCAGGCCAAGGGGGCACTCGCCGCGCTCGGTCAGGGCACGGGCTGGCAGGCCAGTGACAATCCGGTGAAGGACCGCCACTGGCAGCGGCTGCTGGTGCAGGTCGAGGCGGCGCCGGGACTACGGTTCGTGTCCAGCGAGTACCTGTGCGAGGCGTCGGAGGAGTCGGCGCAGCGGATCGTGGACGACCTGCGCGAGCACAGTGGGGGCGACGGGGTGCGCGTGGTGCTCACGCTGCGCCCGCTGACCCGGATCATGCCCTCGGCGTGGCAGCAGTACCTGAAGAGCGGTCACCAGCTCCCCTACCCCAAGTGGTGCCGGGCGATGCTCTCGTCCCCGCCGAAACGTGGCGTGACGCCCTCGTTCTGGCGCCGCCACGACCAGGGCGCGGTGCTGCGGCGGTGGGCCGCCGCAGTGGGTCCGCGGAACGTCACCGCGGTGGTCCTGGACCCGGCCGACCGCGGTCTGCTGATGCGCACCTTCGACGGCCTGCTGGGTCTGCCCGTGGGCACCCTGACCGGTGGCGCGGGTGGACGGCAGAACCGGTCGATGTCCGCGGCCGAGACCGAGCTGTTCCGGCGGCTCAACGTGCAGCTGCGCGAACGCGACTTCCCGTGGAAGGACTACGCCGACCTGATCCGTTACGGCTCCGTCCTGCGCACGGTCGAGCTGATGCCCTCCGGGGACGGCCCCGCCGTGCGCACCCCGGACTGGGCCGTGGACCGCGCCGTCGAACTGGCCACCGGGTACCAGGAGACCATCGGCGAGCTGGAGAAGGCCGGGATGACGGTGATCGGCGACCCCGCCCTGCTGACCGAGGCCTACCCCGGCGCCGACGAGGAACGGCCCGCCCCCGACCTGGTCCCGATGGACACCGCCGTGCAGGCCATCCTCGGCGTCGTGTCCCGCTCCAGCACCGGCAACGCGTTCTTCCCGGACGAGGTGGCCCAGGGCCTCGGCGAGCAGGAGGGCCTGCCCGGCTCGCAGCGCACGGAGAAGGAGATCGTCCGGATAGAGGACCTGTCCTCCCGCGAGATCAGTGAGGTCCTGGCCACCCGGCTACGCAAGGGCGTGCGCAAGCAGTACCGCACGCAGAGCCGCCGGATCCGGCGCATCGCCGCCCGGGGCACGCTGACACCGCAGCAGAAGGTCGAGGCGCTGGAGCCACTGGAGGAAGATCCATCCACCCGGTCCACGACCGGTCACGGCACCGATCAATTCGGATGATTCCTGGCGGGCGCGGCGGCACCGCACCGCGCACCCGCCACCTCCGCGTGACGGTGGCCCGCTTCATCCCTTCGCCGGCCGAGAGGTCTGGCTGCGCCAGGACGCGTACATGCGCTGGTAGGGCTCGCAGCGTTTCAGCAGGTCGGCGTGGGGACCGGCGTCGGCGACCTCACCCTTGTCGACCACCACGACCAGGTCGGCGGCCTCGGCCGTGCTGAGGCGGTGGGCGATGGTGACGGAGGTGCGGCCGCGGGTGACGCCGTCGAGGGCGGCCTGCAGCTTCACCTCGGTGGCCGGGTCGACGGCGGACGTGGCCTCGTCGAGCACCAGCAGGTCGGGATCGGCCAGGTAGGCACGGGCCAGGGCCAGCAGCTGCCGCTCCCCCGCCGACAGCGACTCGCCGCGCTGCCCGACCGGGGTGTCCAGGCCCCGCGGCAGACCCTGCGCCCAGTCCAGCAGACCGAGCTCCCGCAGCGCGCCCTCCACCTGCTCCCGGGTGGCACCCTCGCTGCCCCAGGCGATGTTGTCGGCCAGGCTCAGGTCGAAGAGGAACCCCTCCTGCGGCACCATCACCACCCGCGAGCGCAGGTTGGCGAAGGCGATGCGGCGCAGGTCCTCCCCGTCCAGGAGCACGCGCCCGCCGGCCGGGTCCATCAGGCGGGTGAGCAGTTTCGCCAGGGTGGTCTTGCCCGAGCCGGTCTCGCCGACCACCGCGACGCGGGCCCGGGGCGGGATGCTCAGGCTGACGTCGCGCAGCACCGGATCGCCGTCCGGGTAGGCGAAGGTGACGTGCTCGAACTCCACGCCGATCGGGCCGCGCGGCAGGCTCACGCCCTCCTCGCCCGGGTCGACGATGTCGGCCGGGGTGTCGAGCACGCCGATCACGCGGCGCCAGCCGGCCGCGGCGTTCTGCAGCTCGTTCAGCACCTCGGTACCCATCTGCACCGGCGTGGTGAACAGCTGCACCAGGAACAGCACGGCCAGCAGCTCGCCCAGGGTGAGGCCGCCGTCCACGCCGAGGGCCGTACCGGCCACCACGACCGCCGCGACCACCAGGCCGGACATCAGTACGCCACCGGTGAACGAGACCGCCACCAGCATCTGCGCCCGCACGGCCGAGTGCCGGTGGGCCTCGATCGCCGTGTCGATACGCCGCTGCGTGCGGGTCTGCACCGCGTAGGCGCGGATCGTGTCGGCACCGACCACGGCCTCCGAGATCGAGCCCAGCATCTCGCCGACCCGCTCGCGCACGGTGCCGTAGGCCACGGACACCCGGCGCTGGATCGGCCGGACGATGATGAACAGCGGCAGGAAGCAGGCCCAGACCAGCAGGGTGAGCTGCCAGGAGTAGACGGCCATCACGATCGTGGCGATGAGCAGCTGACCGGCCGACAGCACCAGCAGCAGGCCGCCCCACTGCACGAACGTCGAGATGGTGTCGACGTCACTGGTGACGCGGGCGACCAGGGCGCCTCGGCGCTCGGTGTTCTGGGTCAGCACCGACAGGTCGTGGATGTGCCGGAACGCCTTCACCCGTAGCGTCGCCAGCCCGGCCTCGGTGGCCTGGAAGAGCCGCACGTTGCTCACGTACGAGGCCACCGCGGTCAGCAGGACGGCCCCGGCGACCACCCCCACCAGCCGCAGCACCAGGCCCAGCCGCACGCCGTCGTCACCCGAGATGCCGGAGTCGATGGTCTGCTGCACGGCGATCGGCACGAGGATCCGGCCGCAGGTCGCAACCAGTGCCAGCAGCAGCGTCAGCCAGACACCCCGCACCAGTTCCGGGGAGATCTCCGCACCACGCCGCAGCACCTGCCAGGCGCCCAGGCGGTTACCGGTCAGGCCGGGCCGGCGGGCCGGGGCCGCGTCGGTGGCAGCGTCGGTGGTGCCGGTGTCCGTGTCTGTCATCGCGCTCATCGCCGTGTCATCCCCGTGAGGTCGTCCAGGTCTTCGTCGAGGCGTTCAGCCGGGTCGTCCGGCCGGTCACCCGTCGCCGGGCCGGGTTCCGGTTCCTCGTCGTCCTGGTGGTCGTAGGCCGTGACGAGCCGCCGGTAGCCCTCGCTGCGGACCAGGAGCTCGGCATGCGTGCCGCGGTCGGCGATGCGGCCGTTCTCCAGGTAGGCCACCTCGTCGGCCAGGGCGATCGTGGCGCGGCGGTAGGCGATCACCACGACCGTGACCGAGGGCCCGGCCGGCGAGGACGGAGCGTCGGACAGGCTGTCGAGACCGCTCAGGATCTCCGCCTCGATCCGCGGGTCGATGGCCGAGGTGGCGTCGTCGAGCACGAGCAGGCGGGGCCGGCGCACCAGGGCCCGGGCGAGCGCGAGCCGCTGCCGCTGCCCTCCGGACAGGTCGGCGCCCCGCTCCCCGATGACCGTGTCGAGACCGTGCGGCAGGTGCCGCACGAAGGCCTCGGCCCGGGCCACCCCGAGCGCCCGCCACACGTCGTCGTCGCCGAAGCGGGTATCGCCCAGCGTGACGTTGTCGCGCACGGTGTCGTTGAAGACGAACGTGCCCTGCGGCACCAGCGCGGCCAGCTCGGCGACCCCACCGGCCCGCAGCTCACGCACGTCGGTGCCGTCCAGGCGGATCTCGCCCTTGGCCGGGTCGACCAGCCGCACCAGCAGGGTGGCCAGCGTGGACTTGCCCGAGCCGGTCGGCCCGACCAGGGCCAGCGTGCTGCCCGGGCGCACGCTCAGGTCGACGTCGTGCAGCACCTCGTAGCGCTCGCCGTCGTTGTCCAGGTAGGCGTAGGCGACCTCGGACAGCTCCACGCCGACCGCACCGCCCGGGGCCGGGGTGACGTCGCCGTAGGGCATCGTGTCGGTCTCGGCCAGCACGGCGCTGGTGCGCTCCCAGCCGACCACGGTGCGCGGGATCTCGCCCAGCACCCAGCCCATCGAGCGCAGCGGGAACGCGACCAGGCTGAGCAGGTACGCGACCTGGACCACGTCACCGGTCGCGATGGCCCCCGAGCGCACCCGCCAGGCCCCGACCGCGAGCACGGTCAGGGTGCCGAGGGTGGGAATGGCCTCCATCAGCGGGTCGAAGGCCGCACGCAGCCGCCCGGCCCGCACGTTCGCCACCCGCAGCCGGTCGGCGTAGACGGCGAACCGCTCGGTCTCGGAGGCCTCCCGGCCCAGGCTCTTCACCACGGCCGCGGCCTCGAGGCTCTCGTGCGCGACCGAGGAGACCTCGCCGCGCTCGGCCTGGGCCCGCGTCACCGCCGGCGACATGTAGCGCTGGTAGACGGTGTTGAGCAGCACCACCCAGGGCAGCACCAGCAGGCCGACCGCGCCCAGCACCGGGTCGGCCACGAGCATGGCGGCGGCCGCGACGATCAGCATGACGATGACACCGATGGCCATCGGCAGCGGGGCGAACACCTGCCAGGTGGCCTCGACGTCGGCGTTCGCGTTGGACAGCAGCACCCCGGCCGGGTGGCGGTGGTGCCACTCCAGCGGCAGGCGCAGGTACTGCCGGGTGAGCAGGCGCCGGTACCGCGCCTGCAGGCGGAACGAGGTGAGCCCGGCCGCGACCCGGCGCCCGACCACCCCGACGGCCGTCAGCGCCGCCACCCCGGCCAGCACCAGGCCGGTGGTGAGCAGGTCGTGCCCGCTGATGCTGCCCGCCTCGAAGGCGGGCGTCAGCACGTGGTCGGTGAGGCGGCCCAGCACCCAGCCGCCACCGGCCGTGCCCGCGCCGTAGAGCGCCGACATCACCACCGCCACCGAGAAGATGGCCGGCTCCTGCCGGATACCGATGCCGATCACGCGCAGACCACGCAACAGCGTGCTCGGCTCCCGATCGGCCCGTGCGACCCGCTTCACCACGCGGGTACCTCCTGTCAACGCTCACGCAACGATCGTGGGCAGGGATGTGCCCTGACCACGAGAGAACCCGGCCGCCCACCCGCGTCCCCACGCACAGGAACGTTAGGCGGCACCACCGACAGAATCGGACGGTGATGTCACCCGCCAGAACGGGCGCAACGTCACCTCGTCAGTAACTTCCCCCTGTGTCAAGGTGAGCGCATGCCCTCGCATTCCGCAGCAGAACGTCAGGCTCTCGCCGACGCCCTGGCCGGGGCCGGCCCCGGCGCCCCCACCCTCTGTGCCGGCTGGACGACCACCGACCTGGCCGTGCACCTCGTCCTGCGGGAAGGGCGCCCGCACGTGCGCCTGGCCGGCTCGATCGGACCGGCCAAGAACTGGGCGGCCCGTCAGGAGCAGGAGACCGCGGCCCGTCCCTACGAAGACCTGGTGACGACCGTGCGCAACGGCCCGCCCCGCAGGTCACCGATGGCCCTGCCCGGTGCGGACTCCCTCGCCAACCTGCTGGAGCATTTCGTGCACTGCGAGGACGTGCGCCGCGCGGCCCCGGACTGGGAGCCGCGGGCCCTGCCCGGTGACCGGCAGGCCGCCATCTGGAAGAACGTGACCAGCCCGTTCGGCAAGCTGATGGTGCGCAAGGCCGCGATGCCGGTGAGCGTTCAGGTGCCCGGCGGCGAACCGGTGGCCCTGAAGGCCAAGGGCGAGGGCACCACGGTCACCCTGGTCGGTGAGCCCGGCGAGATCGCGATGTACCTGTTCGGGCGCAAGGAGCACGCCCGGGTCGAGTTCGTCGGTGACCCGCAGGCGGTCGCGCGGTTCCGCGAGACGCCGATGCGGACCTGACTGGTCAGGACACGGATCAGCGGACGGGTACCCCGCCCGCCCGCAGCTCGTCCTTGACCTGGCCGATCGTGAGCTGCTGGAAGTGGAAGACACTGGCCGCGAGCACGGCGTCAGCCCCGGCGGCCACGGCCGGCGGGAAGTGCTCGACGGCGCCGGCTCCGCCACTGGCGATCAGCGGCACGCCGACCTCCTCGCGCACCAGGCGCAGCAGTTCCAGGTCGAAGCCGGCCTTGGTACCGTCGGCGTCCATCGAGTTCAGCAGGATCTCCCCGGCCCCCAGCTCGGCGCCGCGCGCGGCCCAGTCGACCGCGTCGATGCCGGTACCGCGGCGGCCACCGTGCGTGGTCACCTCGAACCCGGAGGCGGTGTGCGTGCCGGGCGGACAGCGCCGGGCGTCGACCGACAGGGTCAGCACCTGCGCCCCGAACCGGTGCGCGACCTCGGCGATCAGCTCGGGCCGCTGGATCGCGGCCGTGTTCACCCCGACCTTGTCGGCGCCCGCGCGCAACAGCTTGTCGACGTCGTCGACCGAGCGCACGCCGCCCCCGACCGTGAGCGGGATGAAGATCTGCTCGGCGGTGCGGGAGACCACGTCGTACATCGTCTCGCGACCCGAGGACGAGGCGGTGACGTCGAGGAACGTCAGCTCGTCGGCGCCCTCGGCGTCGTACCGGGCGGCGAGCTCGACCGGGTCACCGGCGTCCCGCAGACCCTCGAAGTTGACGCCCTTGACGACGCGCCCGGCGTCGACGTCCAGACAGGGGATGACTCGCACGGCAACCGGCACAGGTCACAGCGTAGTGTCCGCCCGGTGACGTCCGGCCCCCAGCCCGATCGCCAGCCCGATCCCCAGCCTGATCGCCGGCCCGATCCCCAGCTCGATCCCCGGCCTGATCCCCGGCCTGGTCCTGAGACGGTCGACCTGCTCATCGGCCTTCTCGAGCAGGCCCGCGCCCGCCCGCTCCCCTCGGCCACCACGGTTCTCGCCATCGACGGCCCCAGCGGGTCCGGGAAGACCACGCTGGCCGACGAGCTGATCCGCGTCCTCCATCGGCGAGAGCCGGGGACGGCTGCCCTGGTGCGCCTGGAGGATCTCTACCCCGGCTGGGACGGGCTGCGGGCGGCCACCGGCCGGCTCGCCACCGAGGTGCTGCCCGCGCTGACCCGGGGCGAGACCGCCCGCTACGCCCGCTGGGACTGGACCGCCGACCGTTATGGGGTGATTCAGGACGAAGTGCCCGCCAAAGAGGTGACCATCGTCGAGGGAGTGGGCGCCGGAGCCCTGGCCGCCGCGCCGATGGTGTCGGCCCTCGTCTTCCTCGATGCCCCTGAACAGGTCAGACATGCTCGCGCGATGGCCCGCGACGGGGAGGGCTACCGGCCCCACTGGGAACGCTGGGCGGCGCAGGAACTGGCCTATTTCGCGCAGGACCGCCCTCACGAGCGGGCAGACCTGCTCCTGCTTCCAGGATCCGTCCAGGGTCGCGCACTACGCTGAATGCCGTGTCCATGCGTGGCGAGAGTTCCCCAGGTGTCGTGACTACCACCGAATGGCAGCAGTGGATCGGTCCGCTGATCCGAGTGCTGGCCGGCGGCGTGTTCCTGTACACCGGCTGGGCCAAGATCCAGGACATCGACGACACCATCCGCTCGGTGCGGAACTACCAGTTGCTGCCCGAGGCGATCGTGCCGACCGTGGGCACGGCGCTACCGGTGGTCGAGCTGATCCTCGGCGTGCTGTTGATCGCCGGTGTGCTGACCCACTACGTGGCGCTCTTCACCGCGCTGGTCAGCCTGGCCTTCTTCATCGGGGTGTCCGCCGCCTGGGCGCGGGGTCTGCAGATCCAGTGCGGCTGCTTCGGCAACAGCGGTTTCACCAGCAACCCGGTGCCCGGCTACGTGCGTGAGCTCGTGCTGAACGGCACGATCATGGCCGGCTGCGTCTGGCTGTTCCTGCGCGGCGCCGGCCGCTTCTCCCTCGACCGCACGCTGGGCCTCTCCCCCGCGACGGGCACGCTCTAAACGAGAACCTCACGATCGGAGTCACAGGTATGGCGAGCGGCAGCTCGACCCGGGATGCACGTCAGGCCAAGGCCGTGCAGATGCGCGCGGCGGCGGCGAAGGCCGAGGCCAGGCGCCGCACCCTCGTCGTCGGCAGCGTGGTGCTGGTGGTGGTGCTGGCGATCGTCGGCGTGTTCGTCGTCGTGCAGGCGGCCAACCGCGACAGCTCGACCTCCAGCGCCGCCGACCCGGCCAACCTGGGCGGGGACAACTCGATCGTCCAGGGCAAGGACACCGCGCCCGTCAAGGTCGTCATCTACGAGGACTTCCAGTGCCCGTACTGCGCGCAGTTCGAGGCCGCCAACCGCGAGCAGCTGGTGCAGATGGCCAAGGACGGTGACGTGCAGGTGCAGTACCGGCCCATCGCCTTCCTGGACCGCGCCTCCACCACCAACTACTCCACCCGTTCCCTGAACGCGGTGGCGGCAGTGGTGAACTCGAGCCCGGACGCGTTCCTGGAGTTCCACAACCTGCTCTTCGAGAACCAGCCCGAGGAAGGCAGCGCGGGCCTGAGCGACGAGCAGCTGGTCGCCTACGCGGTGCAGGCCGGGGCCGACGAGGCGACCATCAAGAAGGCCGTCGACGACCAGACCTACAAGGGCTGGACCGAGCGCGTCACCGAGGCCTCGTCCAAGGCCGGCATCTCCGGCACCCCGACGGTGAAGGTCAACGGCACCGCGCTGGAGAACCTCGACGCCGCCTCACTGAAGAAGGCCGTGGACACCGCACTGGCAGCTGCCCAATGATGACGGTCAGGTAATGGCCCGGGTCTCCGTCACCTACTGCACGCAGTGCAACTGGCTGCTGCGAGCGGCCTGGGTGTCGCAGGAACTGCTGCAGACGTTCGGCACGGAACTGGACGAGGTGGCACTGGTGCCGGGCACGGGAGGCATTTTCCGGGTCCACGTCGGCGACACCCTGGTCTGGGACCGCACGGCCGACGGCAGTGCCGCGGACGTGGTCGAGATCAAGCGCCGGGTGCGGGATCTGGCGGTTCCGGGGTTCGTTCTGGGGCATGCCGACCGGGCCAGGAAACCCCACTGAAAAATGAGGGACGCGGGTGCGCACCCGCTGGGGGCACCCCCGGCCCGCTAGGGCTGGGGGACCCTCATTTTTTGTTGTGTGGCTACTGGGCGGTGGTGTGGTGATACTCGATCAGCGTTGCCAGGCGCTCGGCCTCGGACCGGGCCGGCTCACCGTCGGCCCGCTGGATCGCCATCACCGCGAGCGGGTCGCCGTCCTCGGTGTTCAGCGTGACCCAGGGGTCGCTGACGCCGAAATTCAGCCCCTCGACCTCGCGCCAGGTCAGGGTGCGGGTGATCAGCAGGTTGCGCACCACCAGGCCCTCTTTCGAGGGGGTGGCCCGCACCCCGCCGAACCGGCTCATGCCCCAGCCGATGAACACGGCGATCACCAGCAGGCCGATCCGGTCGTTGATGCCGACCTGATCGACACCCGACCAGGGCAGCAGCAACGCGCAGGCGATGAAGGCCAGGGCCTGCCCGACCCCCATCACCCAGGCCACGATGCGGCCCCGGCGGGAGACGAAGGGCCGGTGCAGGTCGGCGATCGCCGCCTCCCGGCCCTCCCTGCCCGACCTGCCCTCCCTGCCCGACTGACCGGCCGAGACCGTCACAGGTGCTTGTAGACGTCGTCGAGGCTGATGCCCTTGGCGATCATCATCACCTGAAGGTGGTAGAGCAGCTGCGAGATCTCCTCGGCGGCGGCCTCGTTCGACTCGTACTCGGCGGCCATCCACACCTCGGCGGCCTCCTCGACCACCTTCTTGCCGATGCTGTGCACACCGGCGTCGAGGGCGGCGACCGTGCCGGAGCCCTCCGGCCGGGTCTGCGCACGGTGGGTCAACTCGGCGAACAGGGTCTCGAACGTCTTCACGGCTTGAGGGTATCCGGGGTCAGGCCGGGACCGGCGAGGGCAGGTCCTTCAGCACCAGCGCCGCGGCGATCGCGGCGGTGGCGGCCTCGTGACCCTTGTCCTCCCGCGAGCCGGGCAGGCCCGCGCGATCCAGGGCCTGGGCCATGTCGTCGCAGGTGAGCAGGCCGAAACCGACCGGGACCCCGGAGCGAACGCTGACGTCGGTCAGGCCGTTCGTCGCGGCCTGGCAGACGTAGTCGAAGTGCGGGGTGCCGCCCCGCACGACCACGCCGAGCGCGATCACGGCGTCGACACCGGACGCGGCCAGCCGGGAGGCGGCGACCGGGAGCTCGAAGCTGCCCGGGACCGGAACCTCCACGACGTCTTTCACGCCGGCGTCGGCCAGACCGCGTCGCGCGCCGTCGATCAGCCCGTTCATGACCTCCTCGTGCCACGAGGCCCAGACCAGACCGACCCGCAGCTGCGAGCCGTCCACCGTGATCGTGGGCGCACCCTCGCCACTCATCGCGTTCTCCTTCGTTCGTTACCTGTTGGTCGTGTGCTGCTGCCGGTCAGCGGGCGTTCAGGTCGTCCAGCTGGTGGCCCATCAGGTCGCGCTTGCTGGCCAGGTAGGCGGTGTTGTGCGGGTTCACGCCGACCTGGAGGCCGATCCGCGTCGTCACGGTGATGCCGTGCGCGGCCAGCCCGGTGAGCTTGGCCGGATTGTTGGTCAGCAGCCGGATCGCGTCCAGACCCAGGTCGTCGAGCACGGCCGCGGCCGCGCCGTACTCCCGGGCGTCGGCGGGCAGGCCCTGCGCGGTGTTCGCGGCGACCGTGTCCAGCCCGGAGTCCTGCAACTGGTAGGCGGTGAGCTTGGCCAGCAGGCCGATGCCCCGGCCCTCGTGACCGCGCAGGTAGATCACCACGCCACCCTCCGAGGCGACGCGCTCCAGGGCCGCGTCGAGCTGCGGGCCGCAGTCGCAGCGGCTGGATCCGAACGCGTCACCGGTCAGGCATTCGGAGTGCACCCGCACCAGCGCACCGGTCCCGGCGGGCTCGCCCGCGACCAGCGCCACGTGCTCGTGGCCGGTCAGCATGTCGCGGTAGGCGACGGCCCGGAAGTCGCCGTGGCTGGTCGGCAGCAGGCTGTCGGCCACGCGGCGCACTCGCGGCGGCGCTGCGACCGGGGCCTCCGGAACGGCTTCCGGGTGCTCGCGGCGGTAGGCCACCAGGTCTTCGATACTGATCAGCGGCAGGCCGAACTCGTCGGCCAGGGCCCGCAGGCCGGGCAGGCGGGTGACCGGGCCGGCGTCCTCCACCACCTCGGCCAGTACCCCGACCGGCGGCAGACCGGCCAGCACGCACAGATCCACGGCCGCCTCGGTGTGGCCGCGACGCTCCAGCACACCCCCCGGGCGGGCCCGCAGCGGGAACACGTGACCGGGACGCACCAGGTCCTCGGGCACGGTGCGGCCGTCAGCCAGCAGGCGCAGGGTCACCGAGCGGTCGGCCGCGCTGATCCCGGTCGAGATTCCCGACCGGGCGTCGACACTGACCGTGTAGGCCGTGCGCAGCGACTCCTCGTTGCGCTCCACCATGTGCGGCAGCCGCAGCGCGTCGGCGCGGTCGTCGAGCATCGGGGCGCAGAGCACGCCGGAGGTGTGCCGCACGGTCCAGCCCACCCACTCCGGCGAGGCGCTGACCGCCGCCAGGATGACGTCGCCCTCGTTCTCCCGGTCGGCGTCGTCCACCACCAGCACCGGCAGCCCGGCCCGCAGTGCCTCCAGAGCCTTCTCCACCGGGTCCAGGGCGATGTCGCCGTACCGGACCTCGTTCTCGTGCACCTGCAGGTCGCCGCTCATCGTGGAGCCACCGTCTCTTCCGTGAATGTGGGAGCGGTGCTCAGCCGCTCCACGTACTTCGCCAGCACGTCCACCTCAAGGTTCACCGGCTCTCCGACGGCGCGGTGCCCGAGCGTGGTGCGGGAAAGAGTCTCGGGGATCAGCGAGACGGTGACGACCGTGGGGCCGTCGGCGAGCTCCGCGATCGTGAGGGAGACGCCGTCGATCGTGATCGAGCCCTTGGCCACCACGTAACGGGCCAGCTCGACCGGGATCTCGACACGCACCAGCTCCCAGTTGTCGCCGGGCACGCGCTCGACGACGGTGCCGGTGCCGTCGACGTGGCCCTGCACGACGTGACCGCCGAACCGGCCGTTCGCCGCCAGCGGGCGCTCGAGGTTCACCGGCACGCCGGGTGCGGCGGTACGCAGGGAGCTGCGGTTGAGCGTCTCGGCCATCACGTCGGCCGTAAAGGTGTCACCGGCCAGCTCGACCACGGTGAGACAGACACCGTTGACCGCGATCGATGCGCCGGGCACGGCGTCGGAGGTCACGAGCGGCCCGCGCACGGTCACCCGGGCGGAGTCCGCCCCCGGCACCAGTTCGACCACCTGGCCCAGCTCTTCAACGATCCCGGTGAACATCAGTGACCCTCCTACCACGCCGTGGGGCGGGCTCCGGGGGATCACGACGGGAAGAGCCGCCGACTCGTCCCGTCATCGGGAAAAGCCGTCGCGTCGCGCCGGTACCGCGGCGACCCTCACCGAGGGCACACCAACGACACCGCGTGCTGCCTCCCATCCGGACTTTCACCGTCGGTCCCGGAATTCCACCAGGTCAACCGCCCACGTCACGAGGACACGGTCGGGTCGCGGACTGTCACCGCCGGTTCGGAATTACACCGACCCCGGAGCACGCACTGCTATCGCTTGCTGAACTGCCCAACAGTCTGCCACCGAACCTTGTTCCCGGAAACGGCGGGTCCGTGGGATCAGCAGGCCGCGGCGGCCAGTTCACGCAACTGGGTGATGCTCGCCGCCGCATCCTCGGCGCCGTACACGGCCGAACCGGCCACGAACACGTCGGCCCCGGCATCGGCGCAGCGCTCGATCGTCGACACCGACACGCCACCGTCGACCTGGATCCACACGTCCAGGCCGGAGTCCTTCACGGCCGCCCGGGTGCGGCGGATCTTCGGCAGCATCGACTCCAGGAACGGCTGACCGCCGAAACCGGGCTCGACCGTCATGATCAGCAGCATGTCGATCTCGGGCAGCAGCTCGAGGTACGGCTCGATCGCGGTGGTCGGCTTCACCGCGAGACCGGCCCGGGACCCCTGCTTGCGCAGCTCACGGGCCAGACGGATCGGGGCGCCGGCAGCCTCGGCGTGGAACGTCACGCTCTGGGCGCCCGCCTCGGCGAAGGCCGGGGCCCAGCGGTCCGGGTCCTCGATCATCAGGTGGCAGTCGACCGGGACCGGCGACACCTTCAGGATCGACTCGACGACCGGCAGACCGAGCGTGAGGTTAGGGACGAAGTGGTTGTCCATCACGTCGACGTGCGCCCAGTCGGCGCTCGCGATGCGCTGGAGCTCACGGTCGAGGCGGGAGAAGTCGGAGTTCAGGATGCTGGGAGAGATCTGGATGCCCACGGCTCCAGAGCCTAGTGCGGAGTCGGGAACCGGTCGCAGGCGGCAGGCCCGCCGACGCTTGACCTCACGTGCGGTTCACCTTCGAGGATCGATGCATGACTACTCGCCCCGAGACCGCTCACGACGAGCTCACGCCGCCGGTGATCGCCTACCTCGCCACGCAGACGCTCGGTCGGCTGGCCACGGTCGACCCGAAGAACGCCCCGCAGAACAGCCCCGTGGGATTCACCCACAACGCCGAGCTGGGCACCATCGACATCCGCGGCTGGAACCTCGGTGACTCCCGCAAGTTCCGGAACATCGAGAGGAACCCGGCGGTGTCGTTCGTGATCGACGACATCCCCTCTGTCGACCCGTGGCGGGTGCGGCTGGTGGAGATCCGCGGCACGGCGCAGGCCCTGCGCGGCCTTCCGGCCGAGGGCGGCACGAGTGGCGAGATGATCCGCATCCACCCGCGCCGCATCATCAGCTTCGGTCTGGACGGCGAGCCGCCGCCCCACGGCTGAGGTTTCCTCAGGCCTTCAGGCGCAGCAGGGACAGGTACATCGAGTCGGTGCCGTGCAGGTGGGTCCACAGCTGCACGGCCGGGCCGTCGCCGAGGTACAGGTCCTCGGTGCCGGGCAGGCGCCGCGAGCCGATCAGGTCACGCAGCACGGCCGGGGTGTCGAGGCGCTCCACGTCGTCCCGACCCCGCAGCACGTCGTCGACCACCATCCGGGTCTCGGCCGGGTGCGGCGAACAGGTGGCGTAGGCCACGACGCCGCCCGGCCGGACCGCGGCCAGCGCCGACTCCAGCAGCTCGCGCTGCAGCGGGGCCAGCGAGGTGAGGTCGGACGGGGTGCGGCGCCAGCGGGCCTCCGGACGGCGGCGCAGCGCGCCCAGCCCGGTGCACGGCACGTCGACGAGAACCCGGTCGTAACGGCCGGGCTCGGCCTCCCCGACGGTGCGGCCGTCCCGCACCCGCACGTCGTAGGCACACTGCACGGCGGCCAGCGACTGCTGCACCAGCCCGGCCCGGTGTTCGGCCGACTCCACCGCCACCAGCTCGGCGTCGTCACCGACCAGCCCGGCCGCGTGCCGCTCGGCCAGCAGCGCCGCGAGCAGCGCGGCCTTACCGCCCGGCCCGGCACACAGGTCGAGCCACCGGCCCCGGTCGGGACCCACGGTCGACGCGGCGGCCGCACCCAGGGCGACCAGCTGGCTGCCCTCGTCCTGCACGCGGGCCCGGCCCTGGCGAACCGCCGGGACGTCATCGGGCGCACCCTTCAGGATGGCCGCGACCGGGGACAGGACCCCGGGCTGCGCGTGCTCCCCGTCGGTCAGCTCGGCCACGTCGGAGAGCCCGGGCAGCGCCGCGGCGGCCACCGACGGGCGGGCGTTGTGCGAGGCCAGCAGCGCCGGCAGCTCGTCGGCCGGGCGGCCGCTGCCCCGCAGCGCGTCGCGCAGGGAGCGCACGATCCACTCCGGGTGCGAGTACCGCACCGACAGGTTGCCGTCCGGGTTCTTCGACGCGTCGGGCGCCACCCGCTCCATCCACTCGGTCTCGTCGCGCTCGCCGACCCGGCGCAGCACGGCGTTCGCGAACCGGGACGCGCCCGGCCCGGCGACCGAGCGCACCAGGTCGACCGTGGTGGAGACGGCGGCGTGCGGCGGGACCCGCATGTGCAGCAGCTGGTGGACACCCAGGCGCAGGGCGTCGAGCACGGCCGGGTCGATCTCGGCGATCGGGCGGTCGGTACCGGCCGCGATGATCGCGTCGTAGCTGCCCCGCCCGCGCAGGGCGCCATAGGCCAGCTCGGTGGCCAGGCCGGCGTCGCGGCCGCGCAGCCGGGCCCGGCGCAGCAGGCCGGGCAGGATCAGGTTGGCGTAGGCGTCGCGCTCGGTGACGGCCCGCAGGGTCTCGTAGGCGACACCCCGGGCCGGGTCGACGGCGGTCGGGCGGCCACCCGTCGGCCTGCTCTCGGGGCTGCCCGCACGCGATGAGTCCCGGCCACCGGCCCGGCCGGGCTTGCCGCCCACGCGGCGGGGCGGGCCGGAGGGCCGGCCGGCCGAAGTCTGCTTGCTCATGACGCCCTCTCGAAAGCCGAGGCCAGGCGCACAGGCGCCACAACGTCCTCAAGCACGTACCTGCTACCCCGATCGGTGACCGGGGCACTGACTGTTGAAGGGCTCTGCGAAAGCCTGTTATCACACGCGCAGCGGGCAGAGCCGCTCACGCAACACCACCGGAAGCCGCGGGGACCGCGGCGTCCTCGTGCGCGTCCTCCAGCCCGGGAAGCCCGAGACGCTCGTCGGCGGCCGGACGCGCACCGCGCGCCCAGTCCACGGCGGCCATCGCCTTCTTGCCCGCCGGGCGCACCTCGCCCAGTACCACGGGGCCGGTGGCCGTACCGGCGTGCACGGCCTTCTTCAGCACGCGTAGTTCACCCGGGGCGAGCGGTTCGGCGTCGTCGTCCGCGACCAGGACGGACACCGGCCCCAGACCCAGACGGGCCCCCCGGAAGGTGGTCCAGGCCCCCGGCGCGGGCGTGCAGCCCCGCACCCGGCGGTCGACGGCCACGGCCGGCTGCGCCCAGTCGACGCGGGCCTCCTCGACCGAGATCTTGGGTGCCAGCGACACGCCCTCCTCGGGTTGCGGATGGGCCTCGATCTCGCCGGTCTCCAGGCCGTCCAGCACCGCGACCAGCAGGCCCGCACCGCCCTCGGCGAGCCGGCCGAGCAGATCGCCGGCGGTGTCGCCCGGGTGCACGGTCTGGGTCATGACGCCGTAGACGGGCCCGGTGTCCAGGCCCTTCTCCAGCTGGAAGACCGACGCCCCGGTGACCTGGTCACCGGCCATCAGCGCACGCTGCACGGGGGCCGCGCCACGCCAGGCGGGCAGCACCGAGAAATGCAGGTTCACCCAGCCGTGCCGCGGCACGTCGAGCGCGCGCTGCGGCACCAGGGCGCCGTAGGCGATGACGGCCACACAGTCCGGGGCCAGCTCTGTCAGCTGGTCCAGGAACTCCGGGTCACCGGGTTTCGCCGGCTGGAGCACCGGCACGCCGTGCTCGTCACCCCACTGCGCCACCGGCGAGCGGGAGACCTTGCGGCCCCGCCCCGCCACGGTGTCGGGCCGGGTGAGCACGGCGATGATCTCGTGGGGCGAGGCGTGGACGGCCTCTAGTGGCGGCAGGGCGACCTCAGGGGTGCCCGCGACGATGATGCGCACGGTGGAGTCTCGCTGACGTTGGAGCGGGCGAACTAGACGGCGCGCCCGAAGGTGGCGTGCGGGCTGACCTTGACCTGCGGCGGGGCGCCGCCGGCCCATTCGGCCTCGCGGATGGCCTTCAGCGCGAGCTTGCGGGTCTCCCGGTCGAGGCGGTCGATGAACAGGATGCCGTCGAGGTGGTCGGTCTCGTGCTGGATGCAGCGGGCCAGGAGCTCGGTGCCCTCGATCTCGACGGGCTCGCCGTACTGGTCGAAGCCCTTGGCCACGACCCGCAGCGAACGCCGGGTCTCGAACACCAGGTCGGGCAGGGACAGGCAGCCCTCGCCACCCTCCTGCTCCTCGACGGACAGGTCGAGGTCGGGGTTGACGAGGTGCCCGAGCCGGCCGTCCACGTAGTAGGTGAACACCCGCAGCCCGACCCCGATCTGCGGCGCGGCCAGGCCGGCGCCCGGCGCGTCCATCATCGTGTCCTGGAGGTCTTTGACCAGGGTGCGCAGCTCACGGTCGAAATCGACGACCGGCTCGGCCTGGGAGCGCAGCACGGGGTCGCCGAACAGGCGGATGGTCTGGATAGGCACCGAACGAGTCTACGGGCCGGGCGCAAATTCCCGGCCCGGAGCCCGCCGGAACTGACATAAGACCGGAACATGGCGAAACAACACCGCAATGCACCGCTCCTAGCCTCAGCCGATCACAGTTGGTACCTAGATCGGAGCACCATGTCGCGTCGTCCCGAACCCGCCCTGCTCGGCCGCCGTCGTCTCTTCCAGGCCGGGGCCCTGGTGCTGGCCGGCGTGCCCCTGCTCGCGGCCTGCGGTTCGGACAGCGACGCCGCCGCGACCCCCGGCGACGGGGGCGGCGCGAGCTTCGGCGAGATCGCCGTGCAGCTGTCGTGGATCAAGAACATCGAGTTCGCCGGTGAGTACATGGCGACCACGAAGGGCTACTACGAGAAGGCCGGTTTCACCAAGGTCGAGCTGGTCGCGGGCGGCGCCTCGGGCACCACCGCGGAGTCGGCGCTGGCCACCGGCAAGGCCTTCGTCGGGCTCTCCACCCCGACCGTGGTCGCGCCGGCCATCCTCAAGGGCGCGCCGCTGAAGATCGTCGGCACGACCTACCAGAAGAACCCCTTCTGCATCCTGTCGATCGACAAGAAGCCGATCGCCTCCCCCGCCGACCTGGTGGGCAAGAAGATCGGTGTGCAGACCGGCGCCAACCAGGTCATCTTCGCCGCGCTGCTGAAGGCCAACGGCATCGCCGAGGGCGACGTGGAGATCGTGCCGGTGCAGTTCGACCCGACGGTGGTCACCACCGGTGAGGTCGACGGCTTCATGAGCTACATCACCAACGAGCCGATCCTGCTGGCCGCGCGCGGTTTCGAGGTCACCACGTTCCTGATGGCCGACCACAAGCTGCCGTTCGTCGCGGAGACGTTCACGGTGCTGCAGGAGTCGATCGACAAGGAGCGCGACAAGGTCAAGGCGTTCCTCAAGGCGGAGATCCAGGGCTGGACCGACGCCGTGGCCAGCCCGGAGGACTCCGCCGACCTGGCCGTCACCAACTTCGGCAAGGACCAGGGCCTGAAGCTGGAGGAGCAGGTCAAGGAGGCCACGGCGCAGAACGACCTGATCGTCAGCGACGACACCAAGGCCAACGGGCTCTTCACCATGACCCAGGAGCTGATCGACGCGAACATCGAGGTGCTCGCGCTGTCGGGCGTCACGATCACGGCCGAGCAGCTGTTCGACCTCTCGCTGCTGGAAGAGGTCTACACCGAGAACCCCGAGCTGAAGAGCGCATGAGCGAGGGCACCACCCCCGACGTCACCTCCGGCATCACCCTGGAGGGTCTGGGCAAGACCTTCCGGATGGGCCGTAAGACCGTGACGGCCCTGGACAACGCCGACCTGAAGACCGAGCAGGGATCGTTCCTGACCCTGCTCGGCCCCTCGGGCTGCGGCAAGTCGACGATCCTGCGCATCCTGGCCGGGCTGGAGACGCCGACCACCGGCCGGGCGCTGGTGCACGGCGAAACCCCGCAGCAGCTGCGCGGGCGTCATCACCTCGGCATCGCCTTCCAGGACTCCGCGCTGCTGCCCTGGCGCAGCGTGCGCACGAACATCCGCCTGCCGCTGGAGATCTCCGGGCTGAAGGCGGATCCGGACTACATCGACGAGCTGATCGAGCTGGTCGGCCTCACCGGGTTCGAGAAGGCCCGGCCCGCGCAGCTGTCCGGCGGTATGCGCCAGCGCGTGTCGATCGCCCGGGCGCTGGTGGTGAAGCCGTCGGTGCTGCTGCTGGACGAGCCGTTCGGGGCACTGGACGACATGACCCGTCAGCGGCTCAACCTGGAGCTGCTGCGGATCTGGACGCAGAAGCCGGCCACCACGCTGATGGTCACGCACGGCGTGGCCGAGGCGGTGTTCCTGTCCGACGTGGTGGCGGTGATGAGCCCGCGGCCGGGTCGCATCCTCGAGCTGGTGCCTGTGGATCTGCCCCGCCCCCGGACGCCCGAGATGATGCGCACGCCGGAGTTCCACGCGATCCACGACCGGCTGTCCGACCTGCTGTTCGGCCAGGGCGGCGCCGCGATGGGTGCCGAGTGAGTACGTCCCGCCGGGTTTCCCTGCCCGCCTGGTCGGGTGGCCTGGTCGGCACCGTGGTGCTCCTGGCCCTCTGGTGGCTGCTGGCGCTGACCGTGTTCTCCGGCTCGGGGTCGGTGCCGACCCCCTGGTCGGTGGTGACCCAGATGGCGGACGACGGATGGGACTTCTACGCCACCAACGCCGGCATCACGCTGCGCAGCGCGTCGCTCGGCTTTCTCTGGGGCAACGTCGCGGCCCTCACCGTGGCCGTGCTCGCCCTGCTGGTGCCTCCGCTGGAGACCGTGGCCACGCAGCTCGCCGTGATCAGCTACTGCATGCCGCTGACCGCGATCGGGCCGATCGTGCTGGTGATCTTCGGCGGGCGGGCCCCCTCGATCTTCCTGGCGGCGCTCTCGGTCTTCTTCACCACGCTGATCGGGTCGCTGCTGGGGCTCAAGGCGGCCGACCGCACCAGCCTCGACCTGGTTGCGGCCTACGGCGGCGGCCGGTTCCAGCAACTGCGGAAGGTCCGCGTGGTGGCGGCCCTGCCCCACGTGTTCAACGCGCTCAAGATCGCCGCACCGGCCGCCATGCTCGGCGCGATCCTCGGTGAGTACCTGGGCGGCATCGACAACGGCCTGGGGGTGGCGCTGACCGTGGCGCAACAGCAGTACATCGTGCCCCGGACCTGGTCCCTGGCCCTGGTCACCGGGGCCCTGGCCGGTCTCGGCTACGCGTTCTTCGCGCTGCTGGCCCGGTTCGCGACACCGTGGCGGACCTCATGAGCCGCGCCCTGGGCAAGGCCCTGGCCCCGCTGCTCGTCTCGGCCGTGGTCGCGGTGGTCGCGTGGGAGCTGTTCCTGCGCGCCTTCGATGTGAACCCGCTGATCGGGAAGGACCCGGCCGCGGTCTGGGAGTACCTGTTCACCGCCCCCGAGGCCGCCGCCAACCGCACGTCCGTGATCGATCCGCTGCTGGTCACGCTGAAGGACGGCGCTCTCGGGTTCGCCGGCGGCATGATCGCGGCGGTGCTGGTGGCCGTGACGTTCGTGCTGTTCCGCAGCGTCGAGCAGGCCTTCCTGCCGGTGGCAATGCTGCTGCGCTCGGTGCCTCTGGTCGCGATGACACCGCTGGTCACCCTGGTGTTCGGCCGGGGTCTGACCGGGGTCTGCGTGATCGCGGGCATCGTGGTGTTCTTCCCGGCGCTGGTGACGATCGTGTTCGGGCTGCGCTCGGTGAACCCGCTGGCCCAGGACCTGGTCGCGGCCTACGGCGGGAGCAGCTTCACGGCCCTGCGCAAGGTCGCGTTCCCCAGTGCCCTGCCCTCGCTGTTCGCGGCGATGCGCATCTCCGTACCCGGGGCCCTGATCGGTGCTCTGGTGGCCGAGTGGCTGGCCACCGGCAAGGGCGTGGGCGGCGAGATCCTGCGGGACATCGGTGCCTTCGGCTACGACCACCTGTGGGCGTCGATCATCGTCCTCACCGCCGTGTCGGTGGTGCTGTACACGGTGCTGGGGCTGATCGAGCAGGTCGTGCTGGCCCGGTTCTCGGACTAGCTCTTCTCGTTCATCACGTAGCCGTCGCGGGCCAGTCCCGGCTTCAGGCCGGGATTGATCGCCGGGGAGGGCAGCCGGATACGCCGGGCGCGGGCAGCCTTACGGGCTCCCCCGCCCGGTCCTTTCGGGCGGATCAGCCGCATGAACTCGTCCCGGTCCTCCACGCTCACGAAGAGGGTGGTGAGGGGAACCTTCCAGCCCAGCACGCGGGCGTGGACGCCGATACCGAGCTGGATCCGGACCAGGTGCTGCGTGCTGCCGTTCACCAGCCAGGTGCCCCGCCAGCCGTGCACACCCACACTGATCACGGCGCGGTCGTCGGTCTCCACGGTGGCGATCGCGTGACGCGGGATCGTGGCCTGGAAGGCCCACCCCATCCACACGCGCACCTCGTCGTCCGTCACGACGATGCCGCTCACCGAAGGACCGCACGCCAGCACGCCCAGCAGCCGGCGCATGCTGTGCGTATAGGCGATCCGGAACGTCGTCTCCGCCATCTCCACCACCTCTTCGTCCGACACTACGGTGATGGAGGGACGATGGCGAGGGATCCGGGCACGCCACCGGCCAGGTTCACCCGGGGTTCAGCGGGTCGAGCTGGATGCGGGTGGCCCCGGGTTCGCGGCGTGAGCTGCGGATCGCCGCGGCCGCGTGCAGAGCCCGGGCCAGGTTCGCCAGTTCTCCCCGCGGTGCGCGCAGCAGCACCCGCACCTGGGTCTCGTCGATCTCCTCGGGCTCGTCGCGTTTCTCCTCGAGGCCGGCCAGGGTGGCGGCCCTCGGGATGTGCCGGCGCGGCGGTTGGGCGCGCGGTTCATCGGCGACGGACGAGGTGAGCACCTCGGTCGGCCCTAGGGTCTGGGTGCCCTCCGGGAGCTGGGCGGTGCGGACCAGGGAGTTCACCGCGGTCGCGGTGCCGGTCACGTCGGCGAGCACGACCGCCGGCGGGAAACCGAGCTCGGTGCGCTCGTCGAGCTCCCTCTCGGCCTGGCTGCCCGGGTCGATGCGGACCAGCGCCTGCACGGCCGGGGCCTGCGGGTCGGCGGTGATCACGACCGCGCCGCCCTCCTGCGAGGGACGCACCTGTGCCGACGCACCGAGCCAGCGGCGCAGTGCGTCTTCGCTGGCCCGCAGGTCGGGACGTTCCAGCAGCCGGCCGGCGTCGAGCAGCACGGCGGCGGCGTACCCGCCCTCGACCGGCGGCTCGATGCCGGGCGTGGAGACGACCAGCGCGTTGGCCGGGACGTGCGGCGTGGGCCCGTCGGCCTGCGGCACCACCACCGCGGCGCCCGGGAACGCCTGGCCGAGTTCCTCCGCCGTGCGCCCGACCCCGACCGTGGTGGCCCGCAGCCGGCGGCTCTGGCAGGTGGTGCAGCGCCACGCCGCCGTGACCCGGCCGCACCAGCGGCACTCGGGCAGGCCGGCCTGGTCGCCCCGGGACGCGGACGGGAACCCGAGCGGGCCGTGGCAGTGCTCGCACCGGGCCGGGTGCCGGCAGTCCTGGCAGGCGAGGCCGGGCAGGTAACCGGCGCGCGGCACCTGCACCAGCACCGGCCCGCGCTTCAGCCCGTCGTTGATCGCGCGCCAGGCCGGGCTCGGCAGGCGGCCGTGAGCGCTGGGGTCGTCACCGCCGCCGAACGCGGTGGCCGCGACCTGGATCCGCGGCCAGGCGCCGCGCACCACGGCGCGGTCGGCCGCGACCGGCCGCGCCCAGCCGGTGCGCAGCCAGGCCGCGCACTCCACCGACTGCGACCAGGAGCCCGCGATCAGGGCCGCGCCCTCCAGCTCGGCGCGCAGGGCCAGCACCTCCCGGGCGTGCGGGTAGGGAGAGCGCGGTTCGGCGTGCATCTCGTCGCCGTCGTCCCAGATCACGACCAGGCCCAGGTCGTGGACGGGTGCGAAGGCGGTGGCGCGGGTGCCGATCGCCACCTTCACGTCGCCCCGGGAGACCGCCAGGAAGTTGCGGTACCGGGTGGTCGGGCCGAGGTCGGCCTCCAGGCGGGCGTGCCGCCCGGGACCCAGCCGCCGGGTCAGGGTCTGGTCGAGGGCATCGACGTCGCGCTTGTCGGGCAGCACCACCAGCGATCCGCGGCCGGCCCGCAGCGCGGTCTCGATCGCGGCGGCCAGGTCGTCGCACCAGGCCGGGCCGGGCAAGGCCTGCCACACCGCACGGGGAGCGTCACCGGCGGCGATACGGGCCAGCAGGGCGGGACCGGCGCGGTACCGCTCCCAGCCGGCGACCGTCTCCGGCGGGAGAGGTTCCCGGGCCTCGGGCCGGCCGGCCTGCTCGACGCGGGCGTGACGGGGCGGCACGGCCAGACGCAGCACGTCGGTGAGGTTGCCCGCGTAGCGCTCGGCCACCGCCCGGCACAGGCGCAGCACGGGCGGGGTGAGAACCGGCTCGGGCGACACCACCTTGCGCAGCGGTGCCAGCCGCCCCTGGTGCCCCGACTCGTCCACCCGCTCGAGCAGGTAGCCCTCGATGTCCTGCCCGCCGAACCGCACCCGCACCCGCACGCCGGGCTGCGCCGCGACGGACATCGGCTCGGGCACCAGGTAGTCGAAGACCCGGTCGAGGTGGGGCAACGGCACATCGACGGTGACCCGGGCGACGGGCAGCTGCGCCGCGGCGGCCGCGGGGGGCTTGGGTTTGCGGCCCCGGGTCGCGGCGCGGAGCAGTTCCAGCTGGTCGCCGGAGCTGCTGGCGTCGGATCCCGTGCTCATGGGTCCCAACCTAAAGCAGAACGGCCGCCACCCTCGCGGGTGACGGCCGGCCTGTGGACAACTCAGGGGTCTTGCCCACCTGGTGACTACTGGATGGCTACCCGATCGCTGCGCGCAGCGCGTCGACGCGGGTGGCCTGCTCCCAGGTCAGGCCCGGGAGGTCGCGGCCGAAATGACCGTAAGCAGCGGTCTGGTGGTACTTCGGCTTCAGCAGGTCCAGGTCACGGATGATCGCGGCCGGGCGCAGGTCGAACACCTCACGGATGGCCTTGGTGATCCGTTCGACCGGAGCGGTCTCGGTGCCGAACGTCTCCACGTACAGACCCACCGGCTGCGCCTTGCCGATCGCGTACGCGACCTGCACCTCGCACCGCTTGGCCAGGCCGGCGGCCACCACGTTCTTGGCCACCCAGCGCATCGCGTACGCGGCCGAACGGTCGACCTTGCTCGGGTCCTTGCCCGAGAACGCGCCACCACCGTGACGGGCGAAACCACCGTAGGTGTCCACGATGATCTTCCGGCCGGTCAGACCGGCGTCGCCCATCGGGCCACCGACCTCGAACCGGCCCGTGGGGTTGACCAGCAGCCGGTAGTCGGAGGTGTCGATGTCGACGCGGTCCAGCACGGGCTTGATCACGTGATCGACCACGTCGGGCTGCAGCAGGTTCTCCAGGCTGACGTCGGCCGCGTGCTGGCTCGACACCACGACCGTGTCCAGGCGCACGGCCCGGTCACCGTCATAGGCGATGGTGACCTGGGTCTTACCGTCGGGGCGCAGGTAAGGCACCTCACCCGACTTGCGCACCTCGGTCAGGCGCTCGGCCAGACGGTGCGCCAGCCAGATCGGCAACGGCATCAGCTCAGGCGTGTCGTCGTTCGCATACCCGAACATCAGACCCTGGTCACCCGCGCCCTGAAGGTCCAGCGGGTCCGCGCCGGCCTCGACCCGCGCCTCGTAGGCGGTGTCGACACCCTGCGCGATGTCCGGGGACTGCGCCCCGATGCTCACCTCGACCCCGCACGAGTTGCCGTCGAAGCCCTTGGTCGAGGAGTCGTACCCGATGTCCAGGATCGTCTTACGGACGATCGACGGGATGTCGACGTAGGACTTCGTGGTCACCTCGCCGGCCACGTGCACCAGGCCGGTGGTGACCATCGTCTCGACCGCCACGCGGGAGGTCGGGTCCTGCTCCAGCAGGGCATCGAGGATCGCGTCACTGATCTGGTCACAGATCTTGTCGGGGTGCCCCTCGGTGACGGACTCAGAGGTGAACAGGCGATCGGACACGGCACTCCCGAAGGGTGTGATGACGAGCAGAGTTGTGAACGGTTACGGGCGGCGATACCTCGGCCGCGCCGACTACTCTAACCATCCTGGTCGACAAGGAAGGCCGGTGGTCGGCACGCCCTGGGCGAACTACGGGACGAGCAGAGGGACGACGGCTTCCCAGATCGCTCCGGCCACCGTCTCCTTGGTGCCCGCCGGCACGGGAGTCACCGTGCCGTCCGCGGACAGTAACGTCACCTCGGTGTCGTCCTTGCCGAACACCTTCCCGGCCGCGACATCGTTCAGTACCAGCAGGTCACAGCCCTTCCGGGCGAGCTTGGCGGTGGCGTGCCGGAGCGCGCTGCCGGTTTCGTCACCGGTCTCGGCGGCGAATCCGACCACCACCTGACCGGCCCGGCGCGAGGCCACGAGCCCGGCGAGGATGTCGGGATTTCGGACGAGAGTCACGACCGGCGCGTCGTCTGCATCCGCACTTTTCTTGATCTTGTGCTCGGCCACCTGCGCCGGGCGGAAGTCGGCCACGGCCGCGGCCATCACGACGACGTCGGCGTCCTTCGCGGCGACGGTCATCGCCTCGCGCATCTGCAGCGCACTCTCCACCCGCACCACGTCGGCGCCGTCGGGGGGAGGCACCTCGATCGGGCCGGCGACCAGCGTCACCCGGGCGCCCCGTTCGAGGGCGGCCTTCGCCAGGGCGACGCCCTGGCGGCCGGACGAGCGGTTACCGAGGAAGCGCACCGGGTCGAGAGGCTCGCGGGTGCCGCCGGCGGAGACCACCACGTGGCGTCCGGCCAGCGCACGATCATCGAGGGCCGGACCGGAAGGGAGGACACGGGTGGGCACCGGTGCGGGTGCGGCGCCTTCGCGGCCGGGTCCCCGGCTGTCCAGCAGGGCCAGGGCGGCGGCGAACAGGTCTTCCGGCTCGGGCAGCCGGCCCGGGCCGCTGTCGGCGCCGGTGAGCCGGCCACTGGCGGGTTCCACCACGGTCACGCCACGCTCGCGCAGGGTGGCGACGTTGGCGACGGTGGCCGGGTGCGTCCACATCTCGGTGTGCATCGCCGGTGCGAGCAGCACCGGACATCGCGCGGTGAGCAGGACGTTCGTGAGCAGGTCGTCGGCCAGACCGTGCGCGGCCCGGGCCAGGAGGTCGGCAGTGGTGGGAGCCACCACGACCAGGTCGGCCTGCTGGCCGATCCGGACGTGCGGCACCTCGTAGACGTCGTCCCACACCGAGGCCGAGACCGGGTGCCCGGAGAGGGCCGCCCAGGTCGGAGCCCCGACAAAGGTCAGCGCCGCCTGGGTGGGAACCACCCGGACGTCGTGACCGGCCTCCTTGAACAGGCGCAGCAGGAGGCAGGCCTTGTAGGCGGCGATGCCGCCACCTACGCCGAGAACGATTTTCAGGGGATGACCCTGGTCAGTCGTGCTTCTCGGCGGTCAGCAGACCCTCGTTGATCTCGCGCATGGCGACGGAGAGGGGCTTCTCCTGCACGTGCGTCTCGACCAGCGGGCCGACGTACTCCAGCAGGCCCTCGCCGAGCTGCGAGTAGTAGGCGTTGATCTGACGCGCGCGCTTGGCGGCGAAGATGACCAGCGAATACTTCGAGTCCACCGTCGACAGCAGGTCGTCGATCGGCGGGTTGGTGATGCCTTCGGGGCTGGCAACAGTTCCGGACACGCAAACTCCAGGCTTCGATGGTGCGGTGTGAGCTCGACACGAACGGGCCGCGTCGCGACCAGGGTAGTTCAGTGGTGCGAGTCGACCCTGGTGACCGGGCTGTCGGTCGGGGTCAGGCCCATCCATGATACGAGCTCGTTCGTGGCGCGCAGGACATCGTCGTTCACGATGCTGATGTCGAACTCCGACTCGGCGGCCATCTCGACCTCCGCCGTGCGCAGCCTACGCGCGCGCTCCTCGCTGTCCTCGGTGCCCCGCCCGACCAGCCGGCGGACGAGTTCGTCCAGGCTGGGCGGCTTGAGGAAGACGAAGAACGCGGAGGCCATGTTCTCGCGGACCTGCCGGGCGCCCTGCAGATCGATCTCCAGCAGGGCCGGACGGCCCTGCGAGAGAACCTGCTCGACCGCGGCGCGCGGGGTGCCGTACCGGTGCCGGCCGTGCACCACCGCCCACTCCAGGAGCTGATCGGTCGCGATCAGCTCGTCGAACTTGGCGTCGTCCACGAAGAAGTAGTGGACGCCGTCAACCTCTCCCGGCCTCGGGGGCCGGGTGGTGACCGAGACAGAGAGCCAGATCTGCTCATAGCGGCGGCGGATGTCGGCCGCGACCGTTCCCTTCCCCACCGCCGTGGGCCCTGCCAGTACTGTCAGCCGTCCTGGCCGAACCTCCCCGCCCCCCGACGGGTTCTGCCGCTCCGTCCCGGTCACCGGTGGTTCAGCTCCCGAAGCGCTTGATCAGCGCAGCGATCTGGTTGGAGCCGAGACCACGTACACGCCGGGACTCGGAGATGCCGATCTCTTCCATGATCTGACGGGCACGCACCTTGCCCACGCCGGGCAGAGCCTCGAGAAGCGCCGACACCTTCATCTTGCCGATCACCTCGTTCTCCTGCCCCTCTTTGATCACTTCCCCGAGTGAGCCCTGCGAGTACTTGAGCCTGTTCTTGATCTCGGCACGAGCACGCCGAGCCTCGGCCGCCTTCACCAGGGCGGCGGCCCGCTGCTCGGGAGTCAGGGGGGGCAGAGCCACTTGAGTCACCTCAGTTGTTCGTCGAACTCAGTAGGTAGTTGAGCCGTACCGGAGTAATTCCGGCCGTCCAGCCGATCATTCCTATCCGATCGGCGCAGGCAGACCGCGAAATCTGGTCCGAACCTAGCGAGTCGGTATCCCGGAGGGCAACGCGGGGGGCCGTGTCGCCACTTCCCTGATCCGCGGGCCTTTCGTTCGCCCGTACCGCCAGCTTCCAGCCGTGTTCCGGTCGCCACGGAGCACCGATCGAGAATGATCGGTGCACCGATGGGAGCCGACACTAACGGCTAATCCAGACATACTGGTATTCATGTCCGCCAGGACGCGCCGTGAAACCGGCATCCGGCGATTGTTCAGCGGTCCTGACCGGGTTTTTTCTCCAGGATTGCCCGGCTGGATCCTGCCAGAGCGTTGTCGGGCCCCCACCGGCGGTATCCATTGACCGCCGGTTCGGCCCTGAAAAGAATTCTCCGGAGCACACCCGAGTCAGCCCCGAGCCAACTGGATCCGGCCTGAATCGGCCCGGATCAGCCCCGAGTCGGCGCCGAACCAGTCCGAGTCGGCGCCGAACCAGTCCGAGTTGGCGCCGAAGTCCGAGTCGGCGCCGGAGTCCGAGTTGGGCAGAGCCGGCCCAGAGTTGGCCTGAGTCGGCACCGAGTCGAGCAGAGCCTGACCCAAGTTGACCCTGACCCCGCCCCGAACCGAGTCGAAATTGGCCTGCCACCCACCCGGAACCGGGCTCCGAACCAGCCCGGGGCCCACTGGGGACACTCTGGAGCCCGCCCAGAACCGGCTCGAGGCTCACCCCATCGCCGAATCCCGCCCCCACGGCGGCACGGATCGGTGCCAGAGACCGTGGGAGGGCTCCCGGAGCGCGGCCGGGCCGGCCTGAGGGGTGGAAGGTCACCGGGAGGTCACAGCGGGGCGCAGCGGGCAGCACAGGCCCTCAGCAGCCTGGGCCGATCCGATCCTCGTGCCGGTCACGCGGGGGACGTCCACCGGCGAAGCCCCGCCCGGACGCCACCGAGCCATGGGCCACCCGACCGCCACGGTCCCCCGGCCGGCCACCGACGGACGCGGCCCTCCCCCGGCAACCGGGGTCTGCCGACAGGCCGAGCTCTCTCGATGCACCCCGGTCACCCGCCCGTCCACCAGCTCCCCGCACTCCCGGACCAGCCGACGTGCGCCGGTCGTCCCCGTCCGTCGGCAACCCCCACTCCGGCAGCCCTTACCCCGGTAACCCCGCGTCAGCCGGCTCACCGCGTCCACCAGCCACCCGCCTCAGGGCACTTCCTCGCGTCAGCCGACCACCCGCGTCCCCTGACCACCCATGAAAGCCGGCTCACCGCGTCCACCCACCAACCACGTGCGTCCCCTGACCACCCCATCAAAGCCGGCTCACCGCGTCCACCCGCCAACCACGTGCGTCACCTGACCGTCCCCCGTGAGCCAGTTGCCGCGTCCACCCGCCACCCCTGACCACCGACCACCCGCGTCGTCCGGCTACCCGGGTCCGCCGGTCGCATCCGGGTCCCGACATGGGTCCGGGCACCCCCGGACGCCGGTGGCGCCGGAGGTGCCCGGTTCTCGTGCTGCGGTGCTGGGTCGTGAATCGCTGGTCAGGCCGGGGCCGCGGTGGCCATGCTGATGGCGTGCTCGGCCAGGGTGACCAGCAACTCCTTGCACGAGGCACGCTGACGCACGTCGGCCAGGACGATCGGCACGCGGTCGTCGAGGTCGAGGGCGACGCGTACCTCGTCGGGCTGGTACTGCTCGTCCCCGTCGAAGCAGTTCACGCCGACGACGAAGGGGATGCCCCGGCGCTCGAAGAAGTCGACGGCCGGGAAACAGCTCTCCAGCCGGCGGGTGTCGGCCAGCACGACGGCGCCGATCGCGCCCTCGGCCAGCTCGTCCCACATGAACCAGAATCGGTCCTGGCCGGGCGTGCCGAAGAGGTACAGCACCAGTTCGGGGCTGATCGTGATGCGGCCGAAGTCGAGGGCCACCGTAGTGGTCTTCTTCTGCTCGACGCCGGAGAGGTCGTCGACACCGCGGCTGAGCTCGGTGATGAGCTCCTCGGTACGCAGCGGCGGGATCTCGCTGATCGTGCCGACCATGGTGGTCTTCCCGACCCCGAAGCCGCCCGCGATGAGCAGCTTCACCGCCGTCGCGCGCACCCCGGGCCGCTGGTTCGGGTCAGAGTCGGCGTATGCCATTGATAACCGCCTGAAGGACGTTGATGTCGGGGGTGACGGCCGACCGGAACATCAGCAGCTGCCGGTCGATGAGGTCACCGATGAGGATTTTCACGACGCTGAGCGGCAGGCCCAGGTCGGCGGAAACCTCGGCGATGGACTTGGGGTGCTGGCACATGGTGACGATCTGGAGCCCTTCGGGTTCCAGATTGTCGGCCAGCTGGGGGGTCACCCGCTGCAGGGCCACCACCAGCGTGATCATCGCGAGATCGCGCTGCTTGCTGGTGGTGCGCCCACGGGTCAGCGCGTACGGCCGGACCAGCGGCCCGGCCTCCTCGTCGAACCAGTGCTGATCCGACGGGGTCACGGCCTCGGTCCCGCCCCGGGCGACGCATCCTCCCGAGGCTGCGAGCTGAGGTAGGTGCCGACCTGCTTGACCAGCAGGTTCATCTCGTAGGCGACCATGCCCATGTCCGCGTTGACGTCGGCCAGGAGCGCAAGACACGCGCCCTGACCGGCCGCCGTGACGACCAGGAAATAGTTGTCCATCTCGACGACCGTCTGCCGCACCCCGCCGCCGCCGAAGTGGCGACCGGTACCGCGGGCCAGGCTCTGGAAGCCGGAGGCGACCGCGGCCAGGTGCTCGCCGTCATCACGGTTGAGGTTGCTGGACCGGCCGATGAGCAGGCCGTCGGACGAGAGAACGATCGCCCGGTCCGCGCCCGGGAGCCGGCGGAGCAGATCCTCCACCAGCCAGTCCAGGCCACCCATCGCGCTGTTCTGCGTCATCTCGCCTTCCAGTCAGTGGTTCGCGGGAACAGTGTTCTCGCCTTCCTTCTCATTGGTGATGCTGGTGTCCGGCCGTGGCGGTCAGGCGCCATCGGGCCGTTCCGTGCGGCCGCGCTGGGTACCGCGCTGGAACGCGGCCATCCGGTTGCGGGCCGCCTCCGGGTCCAACGGGCCCGTGGTCTCGGAGCCCTGGGGCATCGCCCCGGTGCTGGACACCGGGGAACTCTTCAGCCGGTCGGACAGGTTCGCCTGCCGGACGCGGCGGGGCAGTTCGGGACGGCCGGTGCGGGTCGCGCCCCGGGTCACCGAGGTTCCCGGCGCACTGCCCCGTACTCCCGCGGGCGGGGTGGGCGCCCCCTTGGCCAGACCGGCCGGGCTCGGCATCGGCGCAGGCATCGGGGTCGGCATCTGGCCCTGCGGCATCGGGGTCTGCGACATCCCGCTGCTGCGCACCGGCAGGCTGCCGGTCGACGGACCGGCCGAACGCGAGGCCAGGTAGTCGGCGCGGGCCTGCGGGTTCACCATCGGCTCGCTCCCCCCACCGGACTGGTCGATCCGTGAGGACGGCGTGTAGCCCGGCTGCGCGGGACGCATCGGCTCCGGCGCGCGGGAGGACGAGGGCATCGGGCGGATCTGACCACCCGGGGTGCCCTGACCGTTCGAGCCACCCTGACCGTTCTGGCCGGCCTGCTCGCGCCCACGCCCGATGCGCTGCAACGGACCGGTCGGGTTGCGCGGCTCGGCCGGGGCCACGGACAGCGCCGGCGCGGAGGAACGGCCGGGCCGCTCCGGGACTCCGTCGCCCGGGACGACCGTGATCTCACCGGTCATCTCGCCGGTGATGGCCATCCGCTCGTGCAGGGACCGCGCCCCGGGCGCCACCGCGCTGTCGTCGGCGCCGTCCAGGGCCAGCGTGCCGGTACCACCGGTGACACCGCCGCCGGAGGCGTCGAACAGGTCGGACGGGATCAGGACGACGGCCTTGGTACCGCCGTAGGCCGGCGACGGGGTGAGGGTGACGCGGATGTTCTGGCCGGCGGCCAGCTGCGCCACCACGAACATGCCCAGGCGGGGTTCCTCGCGCAGGGTCAGCGCGTGGAAGTCCGGTGCCGTGGTGAGCATCTCGTTCAGCTCGGTGAGTTTGTCGGCCGGGATGCCCAGGCCCTGGTCCTCGATCTCGAGCACCAGGCCCTTCCCGACCAGGTTGCCCCGCACCTCGACCTTGGACATCGGCGGCGAGAACGAGGTGGCGTTGTCGACGAGCTCGGCGAGCAGGTGGATGACGTCGGCGACCGCGCCACCGTTGATGGACAGGCGGGGCAGGCGACCGACCGACACCCGGGCGTAGTCCTGGGCCTCGGAGATCGACGAGCGCACGACCTGGAGCAGCTCGACCGAGTTGCGCCAGCGGCGACCGGGCTGGCCACCACCGAGGATGACCAGGTTCTCGGCGTTGCGGCGGGCACGGGTGGCCAGATGGTCGAGCTCGAACAGCAGCTCGATCTGCTCCGGGTCCTCCTCGAACCGCTCGGCCTTCTCCAGCACGCCCAGCTGCCGGTGCACGATGACCTGGCTGCGGTAGGCGATGTTGAGGAACACCTCGCGCAGACCGTTGCGGGTCTCGGCCTCCTGCACGGCCGCGTTGACGGCGACCTCCTGCGCGTGGTTGAACGCGCTGGCGACCTCGCCGATCTCGTCCCGGCCGTAGTGCAGCTTGGGCATCTGCCGGGTCTCGTCGTCGACCTCACCGGTGCGCAGGCCCTCGACCAGGGCGGGCAGCCGGTTGTCGGCCAGGTCCAGCGTCTGGTCGCGCAGACCGCGCAGGCGGCGGGCCAGGCGGTTGGACTCGCGGGCGGTCAGCGACAGCACGATGGCGGCGAAGATGACCAGGCCGATACCACCGGCGATGGACTGCGAGTAGCGCTTCTCGGCCAGGTCGACCGCCATGCTCGAGGAGTAGGCGAGCTGGCTGATCGCGATGTCGACGAGCTGGTCGGTGACGTCGTTGTGGGCGGTCTCCCAGGCCGACGACGGGATCGGCAGATCGGCCTTGACGTTGCCGTTCCGGATCTGGGCGGGCGTCGGCTCACTGTCCAGCAGGGTGTTCGGGGCCCCGGTGACGGTGGCGACGGGCGTGCCGGCCAGCAGTTTCGCGCGTTCCCGCACGGTCAGCGCGTCGGCGTTGAGTACGGCCTGCTCGACCCGGGCCTGCTGACGCCAGCTGTCGCTCTCGGTCAGCGCGGTGATCTTGGCCAGGACCCCGGGATCCGTGATCATCTTGGAGAGGAACTCCAGACGGTCGCGGTAGACCCCACCGGTCTTGACGAAGGTCTGGTACTCATCGGGCGTCAGCCCCTGGTTCGACAGGGCCAGATAGGCCAGCGCGTTGCCCTGCGACATCTGGTTGACCAGGTGGATCAGCTCGGACGCCTCGCGCTCCTGCTGGCCGGACTCACCGTTGGGCGTGGTCCGGGCCATCAGCGAGATGGAGCGGTACGTCAGGTCGACGAAGTTGCTCCAGTACTGCTGGGCGTCGGCCGCCGGAAGGGTGCGATCGTCCACGCTCTGGCGCATCTTCGCCATGCCGCCGCCGAGCACTCCCAGGTCGGCGAAGACCGGGGCCAGGTAGTCGGGTGCGTTCTCCTGCAACAGGACCGCGTCCGCGTTCAGCGTGGAGAGCACCTGGTCGGTCCGCGCGCGCTGGGCGTCGAGCTCGGTCCGGCCGGCCTTCGGGTCGGCCAGGTAGGCGACGCTCAGGCGGCCCTCCCGCTCGGCCTCGGGGATGAAGGCGCGGGACGAACCCAGCTGTGTCTCCATGACGCTGTTGCCGTCGCGGATGTCGCGGGCCGACAGGGCCAGATAGCCGGCGAGGATCACACCGACGACGAGGAGGGAGAGACTGGGGACCCAGCCGAGCAGCAGGATGCGCGTCCGGATCGACCGGCCACCCATTCGCGTTCGAGGACCGCGGGCCTTCGGAGCCATCGAGACGGCATTCCTTCCCGAACCCCGGGACCGAGGGTACGGGCCACGCCCTCCACCCTCCAGGAGCTAGGGGGTGGGACGGGCCACGAGCTGCCGCAGGCTGGGAGCCATCACCCAGCGCGCAAAAAGAAGGCTCGCATTCCGTCGGGCAGTGACGATCTCCTGAGTCCGGGTCCGTGTGAACGTTTCCGGCATGGTGAGCAAGTACAGGGGGGATCTCGGGCGCCGTGGGCACACCCGTTGTGCCGCATCCGATTTGATACGGATGTGGCCCTGAGGGGTGCAACATTGTCACTGCTGAGTTATGGGCGTCAAGTGCGGTTTACGCAGAGTGTGCGGATACATACGGACTCGACAGTCTTCTAACCGTCAACTGTCGTTTCTTGCTCTCCGTCATCAGTAAAACGCTGAGAGAAGTCCCGTTCCCGGACCTCCCGCCACGAACCGGACACAGAAACGCCCGGCCGCCGGAAAGATCCGGCGACCGGGCGTTCCGGTCGATCAGTACAGGGTCAGCGGGGGGTCAGGCCCGCAGGGCCTTCTCCACGGCGTCCACCGACCGGGCGGCGGCCTCCCGCAGCCCCGCCACACCCGGCCCCGCGCCCAGCACCTCGCGCGAGGAGTTGGGCAGCACCTGGTCCCGGGCCGCGCCGAACACTGCGCGCAGGTCGTCCGGCGTGGCCCCCTGAGCCCCGATACCGGGGGCCAGGATCGGGCCGTTGATCGCCGAGAGGTCGTGCTCGCGGCCCACTCCGGTGACCGTCGCGCCGACCACGACCCCGACGGAACCGGTCGGCGAGGCCCCGGCGTTCTCCGCGGCCACCGCGTCGATCACGGTCTGCGCCACGGTCTTCCCGTCCGGCTGCCGGGCGTGCTGCACCTGCCCGCCCTCCGGGTTGGAGGTCAGGGCCAGCACGAACACCCCCGTGCCGCTGGCCGCGGCCAGGTCGAGAAGTGGCCGCAGCGAGCCGAATCCGAGGAACGGCGAGACCGTCACCGCGTCACCGGCCAGCGGCGAGCCCGGCCCCGCGAACGCGTCGGCGTAGGCGGCCATGGTCGATCCGATGTCGCCGCGCTTGGCGTCGACGATGCTCAGCGCACCGCCGTCCCGGATGCCCACCAGGGCCCTCTCCAGCACCGCCACGCCGGCCGAGCCGAACCGCTCGAAGAACGCGGCCTGCGGCTTGATCACCGCGACCCGGTCGGCCAGGGCCTCCACCACGGTCAGGGTGAAACGCTCGAGCCCGGCCACGTCGTCGGACAGACCCCACTGCGCCAGCAGCGCCGGGTGCGGGTCGATCCCGACACACAGAGCCCCCCGCGAGCCGACCGACGTCCTCAATCTCGACCCGAAGGAAACAGCCGGCGACGAGGTCACAGCTGCTGCTCCGCGCGCAACTCACCCAGACGCGCGGCGTGCTCCTGGAGCGACGCCACCCGGACCGGCTCGTTGCGCGCCGCCTCGATCGCCTGCACGGCGGCCGAGAACTGCTGGATGGTCGTGATGATCGGCTTGTCCACGGCCGTGGTGGTGGCCCGGATCTCGTAACCGTCCATGCGCGCGGCCGGGCCGGACGGGGTGTTGACCACCATGTCCACCTCGCCCGCGGCGATCATGTCCACGATCGTCTGCTCCCCCGTGGAGCCGCTGCCCAGACCGAGTTTGCGGACGCGGGTGGAGGCGATGCCGTTGCGGCGCAGCACGTCCGCGGTGCCGTCGGTGGCCAGGACGGTGAAACCGAGGTCGACCAGGCGCTTGACCGGGAAGATCATCGCCCGCTTGTCCACGTCGGCGACCGACACGAACACCGTGCCGGTGTCGGGAAGACCGCCGAACGCCGCCGACTGGGACTTGGCGAACGCGTGCGGAAAGTCGGTGTCGATGCCCATGACCTCACCGGTGGAGCGCATCTCCGGCGAGAGCAGGGTGTCGACGATCTTGCCCTCGGCGGTGCGGAACCGCTTGAAGGGCAGCACGGCCTCCTTCACCGACACCGGTGACTCGGCCGGCATCGTGCCGCCGTCGCCCTGGGCCGGGAGCATGCCCTCGGCGCGCAGGTCGGCGACGGTCGCGCCGAGCATGATCCGCGCCGCGGCCTTGGCCAGCGGCACCGCGGTGGCCTTGGACACGAACGGCGCCGTGCGGCTGGCCCGCGGGTTGGCCTCGAGCACATAGAGGACGCCGGCGGCCAGGGCGAACTGGACGTTCAGGAGTCCCCGCACGCCGACGCCCTTCGCGATCGCGAAGGTGGATTCCCGGACCCGCTCGATGTCGCGCTGTCCGAGGGTCACGGGCGGCAGCACACAGGCCGAGTCGCCGGAGTGGATGCCGGCCTCCTCGATGTGCTCCATCACGCCGCCCAGGTACATCTCGTCGCCGTCGAACAGCGCGTCGACATCGATCTCGATGGCGTCGTCGAGGAACCGGTCGACCAGGACCGGGCGGCCCGGGCCGATCTCGGTGGCGCGCTCGAGGTAGTCGGCCAGCTGGGTCTCGTCGTAGACGATCTCCATGCCCCGCCCGCCGAGCACGTACGAGGGACGCACGAGCACCGGGTAGCCGATGCCGTCGGCGATCTGCTTGGCGCGGGGGAAGCTGATGGCGGTGCCGTGCTTCGGCGCGAGCAGGCCGGCGTCGGCCAGCACCTCACCGAACAGGCCCCGGTCCTCGGCCAGGTCGATGGCCTCCGGGCTGGTGCCGACGATCGGCACCCCGTTGGCCTTGAGCGCTGCTGCCAGACCCAGCGGGGTCTGGCCGCCGAGCTGCACGATCACACCGACGAGCTCACCGGAACGGCGCTCCGCGTGGACGATCTCGAGGACGTCCTCGAGGGTCAGCGGCTCGAAGTAGAGCCGGTCGGAGGTGTCGTAGTCGGTGGAGACCGTCTCCGGGTTGCAGTTGACCATGATGGTCTCGTACCCGGCCTCGCGCAGCGCGAACGAGGCGTGCACGCAGGAGTAGTCGAACTCGACGCCCTGGCCGATCCGGTTCGGGCCGGAGCCGAGGATGATCACCTTGCGCCGGTCGGACGCGGTGACCTCGTCCTCCTCGTCGTAACTGGAGTAGTAGTACGGCGTGCTGGCGGCGAACTCGGCCGCGCAGGTGTCGACCGTCTTGTAGATCGGCCGCACCCCCAGCGCGTGCCGCACGCCGCGCACGACGTCCTGCGCCATCCCGGTCAGGGCGGCCAGCTGGACGTCGGAGAAGCCGTGCCGCTTGGCCTCGCGCAGCAGGTCGGGCGTGAGCGCCTCGGCCTGCGACACCGACAGGGCGATCTCCTGGATCAGCATCAGCTGGTCGAGGAACCACGGGTCGATCTTCGTGGCCTCGAACAGCTGCTCGATGCTCGCACCGGCCCGGATCGCCTGCTGCACCTTCAGCAGCCGGTCCTCCGTGGGCATCTTCATCTGCTCGAGCAGCGGCTCCAGGGCCGGGACCGGGCCGTCCCAGTGGAACGCCGCGCCCTTCTTCTCCAGCGAGCGCAGCGCCTTCTGCAGGGCCTCGGTGAAGTTCCGGCCGATGGCCATGGCCTCGCCGACCGACTTCATCGTGGTGGTCAGCGTCGGGTCGGCCGCCGGGAACTTCTCGAAGGCGAACCGGGGCACCTTGACCACGACGTAGTCGAGGCTGGGCTCGAAGCTGGCCGGGGTCTTCTCGGTGATGTCGTTCGGGATCTCGTCGAGCGAGTACCCGACGGCCAGGCGGGCCGCGATCTTGGCGATCGGGAAGCCGGTGGCCTTGGACGCCAGGGCCGAGGAGCGCGAGACCCGCGGGTTCATCTCGATGACGACCACGCGGCCGTCGGCGGGGTTCACCGCGAACTGGATGTTGCAGCCGCCGGTGTCCACGCCGACCTCACGGATGACCGCGATGCTGATGTCGCGCAGCTTCTGGTACTCGCGGTCGGTCAGGGTGAGGGCGGGCGCGACGGTGATCGAATCACCGGTGTGGACGCCCATCGGGTCGAGGTTCTCGATCGAGCAGACGACCACCACGTTGTCGTTGTGGTCGCGCATCAGCTCGAGCTCGTACTCCTTCCACCCGATGATCGACTCCTCGATCAGTACCTCGGTGGTCGGCGAGTAGTGCAGGCCGGCGCCGGCGATCCGGTCCAGGTCGGTGCGGTCGTAGGCGATGCCGGAGCCGAGGCCGCCCATGGTGAAGCTGGGGCGCACCACGACCGGGTAGCCGAGCTCGCCGGTCGCGGCGACGCAGTCGTCCATGGTGTGGCAGACGAAGCTGCGCGACACCGTGGCGTCCAGGCCGTGGTTCTCACGCACCCGGTCGACGACGCCCTTGAACAGCTGACGGTCCTCACCGGCCTCGATCGCCGCGACGTTGGCGCCGATCAGCTCGACGTTGTACTTCTCCAGGACGCCGGCCGCGTGCAGGGCCATCGCGGCGTTCAGCGCGGTCTGGCCGCCCAGGGTGGCGAGCAGGGCGTCGGGACGCTCCTTGGCGATGATCGCCTCGATCACCTCGGGGGTGATCGGCTCCACGTAGGTGGCGTCGGCGAACTCCGGGTCGGTCATGATCGTGGCCGGGTTGGAGTTCACCAGGACGACCCGCAGGCCCTCCTCGCGCAGCACCCGGCAGGCCTGGGTGCCGGAGTAGTCGAACTCGCAGGCCTGGCCGATGACGATCGGTCCGGAGCCGATGACGAGGACGCTGGAGAGATCAGTTCTTCTGGGCATCGGCGCTGTGCTCCCCCATCAGATCGGCGAAACGGTCGAACAGGTAGCCCGCATCGTGCGGGCCGGCTGCCGCCTCGGGGTGGTACTGCACCGAGAATGCAGGCCCGTCAACAAGATTGAGACCTTCGACGACGTCGTCGTTGAGGCAGACATGGCTCACCTGCGCCGACCCGAACGGGGTGGCGAAGGTGCCGTCCCGGGGCGCGTCGACGGCGAAACCGTGGTTGTGCGCGGTGACCTCGACCCGGCCGGTGGTGCGGTCCATCACCGGCTGATTGATGCCGCGGTGGCCGTAGCCCAGCTTGTAGGTGCCCAGGTCGAGGGCGTGGCCCAGGATCTGGTTGCCGAAGCAGATGCCGAAGAACGGGATCCGCCGGTCCAGCACCTCTTTCAGCAGGCCGATCTGCTCCTGCATGGTCGAGGGGTCGCCCGGGCCGTTGGAGAAGAACACGCCGTCGGGGTTCGCGGCGAGCACGTCGTCCAGGGTGGCGGTCGAGGGCAGCACGTGGGTCTCGATGCCGCGCTGCGACATCCGGTGCGGCGTCATCGCCTTGATGCCGAGGTCGATCGCGGCCACGGTGAACCGCCTGTCGCCGACGGCCGGCACCACGTAGCGCTCGGCGGTGCTGACCTGGTCGGCCAGCGAGGCGCCGCTCATCTCCGGGGCCTGACGCACCTGCTGGAGCAGGGCGTCGTCGGCGGGCAGGTCGGGGCCCGAGAAGATCCCGACCCGCATCGCGCCCCGCTCGCGCAGGTGACGCGTGATGGCGCGGGTGTCGACGTGGGAGATGCCCACGACCCCCTGCGCGGACAGCTCGCCGGGCAGCTCGCGCTGCGCGCGCCAGTTCGAGGAACGGCGCGCGGGGTCACGGACGACGTACCCGGCCACCCAGATCTTCGAGGACTCGTTGTCCTCGTCGTTGACACCGGTGTTCCCGATGTGCGGCGCGGTCATGACGACCACCTGGCGGTGGTACGACGGGTCGGTCAGCGTCTCCTGGTAACCGGTCATCCCGGTGGAGAACACCGCCTCGCCGACCGTGCTGCCGACGGCACCGTAGGCGCGTCCGCGCCAGCTGGTCCCGTCCTCGAGCACGAGGACTGCGGGGACGGATGTCACAGCGGCACCTCCGAAAGAGCCTCGTTGAGGACGCCGTCCAGAACGGTCGGGCGTCCCGCGTAGATGGTCGCCACGACACGACCGTGCATCGTCCGGCCCCGCACCGGAGAGTTACGGCCCATCGTGGCCTGGGTTGCAGGATCGCATTCCCACCGGGCGGTGGGGTCGACCAGGGTCAGGTGGGCGGGCTCGCCGGCCGCGATCGGGCGGCCCTGGCTCGCGACCCGACCGATCCGGGCGGGCTTGACCGACATCCGGTCCGCGACCTGGTCCCAGGTCAGCAGGCCGGTGTCGACCATGGCCTCCTGCACGATCGACAGCGCGGTCTCCAGGCCGGTCATGCCCATCGAGGCGACGCCCCACTCGCAGTCCTTGGCCTCGACCGGGTGCGGGGCGTGGTCGGTGGCGACGATGTCGATCGTGCCGTCGGCCAGGGCCTCGCGCACGGCCTGGACGTCGGCGGCGGTGCGCAGCGGCGGGTTGACCTTGAACACCGGGTCGTAGCTGCGCACCAGCTCGTCGGTCAGCAGCAGGTGGTGCGGCGTGACCTCGGCCGTGACGTCGATGCCGCGGCCCTTGGCCCAGCGCAGGATCTCGACCGACCCGGCGGTGGAGACGTGGCAGACGTGCAGGCGGGAGCCGACGTGCCCGGCCAGCAGCACGTCGCGGGCGATGATCGCCTCCTCGGCGACGGCCGGCCAGCCGGTCAGGCCGAGCTCGGCCGACACCGACCCCTCGTGCATCTGCGCGCCCTCGGTCAGGCGCGGTTCCTGGGCGTGCTGGGCGACGACCCCGTCGAAGGCCTTCACGTACTCCAGGGCGCGGCGCATCAGTACCGGGTCCCAGACGCAGTGGCCGTCGTCGGAGAACACCCGCACGCCGGCGGCGGAGTCGGCCATCGCGCCGAGCTCGGCCAGGCGCTCACCGGCCAGTCCGACGGTGACCGCGCCGACCGGGCGGACGTCGACCCAGCCGTACTCGCGGCCCAGCCGCCAGACCTGCTCGACCACGCCGGCGGTGTCGGCCACCGGATCGGTGTTGGCCATGGCGTGCACGGCCGTCCAGCCGCCCATCGCGGCGGCCCGGGTGCCGGTCTCGACCGTCTCGGCGTCTTCCCGGCCGGGTTCGCGCAGGTGGGTGTGCAGGTCGACCAGACCCGGCAGGGCGATCAGCCCGTCCGCGTCGATCACCTGGGCACCGCTCGCGGTGACGGGGCCGACCTGGGTGACCAGACCGTCCTCGATCAGGATGTCGGTCGCCGGACCGCCCAGCGGACGGGCGCCCTTGATCACGTAGGAGCCCATCAGGCGTCCTTTCCTTCGGCCTGCCCGGACAGGAGCAGGTAGAGAACGGCCATCCGCACGGCGACCCCGTTGGCCACCTGCTCGACGATGGTGGAGCGCGGCGAGTCCGCCGCCTCGGCGGTGATCTCCAGGCCGCGGTTCATCGGCCCGGGGTGCATGACCAGCGCGCCCTCGGGCAGCCGGTTCATCCGGCGGGCGTCGAGCCCGTAGCGGCGGGAGTACTCGCGGGCGCTGGGGAAGAACGCGTCGTGCATGCGCTCCCGCTGCACCCGCAGCATCATCACCGCGTCCAGGTCGCCGTGGCCACCGTTCACCACGTCGTCCAGATCGTACGAGGTCGTGCACGGCCAGTGATCGATCCCCACCGGTAGCAACGTCGGTGGCGTGACCAGCACCACCTCGGCGCCCAGGGTGTTCAGCAGGGTCACGTTCGAGCGCGCCACCCGGCTGTGCAGCACGTCGCCGACGATCGCGACCCGCTTGCCCTTGAGGTCGGCGCCGATCGCGTCGGGCACCAGCCGCTGGCGCAGCGTGTAGGCGTCCAGGAGGGCCTGGGTGGGGTGCTCGTGCGTGCCGTCGCCGGCGTTGACGATGGTGCCGTCGATCCAGCCCGCGTGGGCCAGCCGGTGCGGTGCCCCGGAGACCGAATGGCGGACGACGACCGCGTCGGCCCCCATGGCCTTCAGGGTCAGGGCCGTGTCCTTGAGGCTCTCGCCCTTGGAGACACTCGATCCCTTCGCCGAGAAATTGATCACATCGGCCGACAGGCGCTTGGCCGCGGCCTCGAACGAGATCCGGGTGCGCGTGGAGTCCTCGTAGAAGAGATTCACCACGGTGCGGCCGCGCAGGGTCGGCAGCTTCTTGATCTCGCGCTTCTGCGTGGCCGCCATCTGGTCGGCGACGTCGAGGATCTGGATGGCCTCGGCCTGCGACAGATCGGCGGTGGAGAGCAGGTGCCTCACTTGGCCACACCTCCGGTGATGCTCACGACGTCCTCTCCCCCGTCGACCTCGCTCAGCCGCACCCGCACGCGTTCCAGCGTGGACGTGGGCAGGTTCTTACCCACATGGTCGGCGCGGATCGGCAGCTCGCGGTGGCCCCGGTCGACCAGCACGGCCAGGCGCACGGCGCGCGGGCGGCCGAACTCGGACAGCGCGTCCAGGGCGGCGCGGATCGTGCGGCCGGAGTAGAGCACGTCGTCCACCAGCACCACGATCTGGTCGTCGATGCCGCCCTCGGGCAGGTCGGTGCGCGCGATCGTGCGGAAGGCCTGCCGGCGCAGGTCGTCGCGGTGCATGGTGACGTCGAGGGTGCCCACCGGGACCTCGGTGCCCTCGATCGAGGCCAGGCGCGCGGCGAGACGGTGGGCGAGGGTCACACCTCGGGTGGGGATCCCCAGGAGGACGAGGTGCTCGGCACCCTTGTTCCGCTCCAGCACCTCGTGGGCGATGCGGGACAGGGCGCGGCTGATCTCGGCGGGTTCCAGGACGGCCCGGACGACCTCCACCCCGTCGTTCACGACGGGTGGATCTTCCGGTGCGCTGGGTGAGCTCTGGGCAGGGCGTGCGGGCGACATGTGTCGACCCCCTCCTTCTCCGCCTCACGGGACGGATCGTTAAAGGACTGGTCGCTGATGGCGTTTTGGAGCGCCTTTCGGCCCCCGGAGGCTACCAGCCGGTGACCGGCCGTGTAGCTCGGACCCTCTTCGCCTACGCCGAGTGGCGAATTCCTTCGAAAACTTTCCCAATGTGACTTGACGGAGTCAGTGACTCTCCGTGACTATCATCGGCATGGCATCTGATTACGCCAGGGCGCTCGGCGCCCGCCTGCGTGGGATCCGCACCCAGCAGGGGCTGTCCCTTCATGGGGTGGAAGAGAAGTCCGAAGGTCGCTGGAAGGCGGTCGTGGTCGGATCGTACGAGCGCGGCGACCGGGCGGTCACGGTTCAGCGGCTCGCGGAGCTCGCTGATTTCTACGGCGTCCCGGTCCAGGCCCTGTTGCCTGACGCGGCTCCGACGGGGAGCAGTGAACCCCCGCCGAAGCTCGTGCTCGACCTCGAGCGGCTGCAGTCCGTCCCGGCGGAGAAGGCGGGCCCCCTGGCCCGTTACGCGGCGACGATCCAGGGTCAGCGCGGCGACTACAACGGCAAGGTCCTCTCGATCCGGACCGATGACCTGCGCACGCTCGCGGTGATCTACGACGTTCCGCCGGCCGTACTGGCCGAGCAGCTGATCACGTGGGGGGTCCTCAACGCGGACGCCCGCCGCGCGGTCGCCCAGGAAGACTGATCCAGGAACCCTGGGAACGCTGCCCACGGCACCACCTCCGCCCTGAGTGAGGGAGGGGCGGAGTTCCACCGCAGAGGACGCCGGGGCGGCCGGCGTCCTCGACCCAACCGTTCCACCTAGGTTCCACCCGAACCACCAATGATGTGGCGGTGCGAGCAGCCCCTGGTCCGTGAGAGGACCTAGGAGCGGCTGGCACCGTCACATCACGCTTTCGGGCCTTCCCGGTCCGGGGCCCAGGGGCCCGCAAAGGCGACCGGGCATCCCCGCGCACCACATCGTCCTCAAGCAGCCTCTGAGGGCACTCCAGGGGCCTCCTAGGAGGCTTCCTTCCCCACCCGGCCCGGATACGACTCGACGCGGTTGCGACCGGCCCGCTTGGCCCGGTAGAGCCGCTCGTCGGCCCGGTCGATCAGGGCCCGCACATCGTCACCGACCACCAGGTCGCACACCCCGATACTGATCGTGACGCGCAGCCCCGGCCGAACCACGGACCAGTCGTGGTCCTGCACACTGCGTCGCACTCGCTGGCACACGTCCACCGCCGACTGCTCGGTGAGGTCCGTCAGGGCGATCAGGAACTCCTCGCCGCCCAGCCGCCCGACCAGGTCACCGCCGCGGCTGGAGCGCTGCAGCAGCGCCGCCAGGGCCACCAGCACCTCGTCCCCCACGGAATGACCCCAGGTGTCGTTGACGTGCTTGAAGTGGTCGATGTCGACGACCGCCAGGCTCAGCGGACGGCCCTGCGCCGCCGCCTCGTCGATCAGCCGGGGCAGTTCGTGCTCGATGTGGTGCCGGTTGGACAGCCCGGTCAGCGAGTCCGCGTTGGCCCGCCGGTCCAGGTCGGCGGCGAGCCGCTCGAGCGCCTGGATCTCCATCTCGAGGGCCCGGCTGCGCTCGCGGTACAGCTGCGACTCGGTGCGGGCGTCCGCGGCGTCGAGCCGGGCGTGGTCCACCTCGACGAGCTGCTCCAGGCGCCGGGCCCGGGTGGCGGCGACGGCGGAACTCACCTGGCGCTCCAGCGCCGTGAACTCCTTGTAGTGGTGCAGCGCCTTCTCGAACTGCCCGGTCGCCTCGAGCGCGCGGGACAGCTCCTGGGCGATCTCCATCCGGGTGGCCAGCTCGCCCATCGCCGTGGCCCGCGCCAGCGCGACCGTGAGCTCGCCGACCGCCTGCGCGGCGTCGCCCCGCTCCAGCTGTACGAAGGCGCCGTGGTGCAGCGTGGCGACCTCCATGGACTGGAAGCCGTGCTCCACAGCGATGCGCCGGGCCTGCAGGATGGCGGCCAGACCGGCCCGCGTGTCACCCGACAGCGCCAGCAGCATGCCGTGGTTGTCCCAGGCCAGCGACTGCCGGTAGGGCGTGCCGGAGGTGGGGTGCTGCGACAGCTCGAGGGCCCGCACCGAGTGGTCGAGACCCTCGCGCAGCGCCGTCGCGGCCTCGGCGGTGCCCGCGCCGCCGTCGGCCAGCAGCCGCCGGTACAGCCCGATCGAGTTGTCCGCGATGTTGTTGACGATGCAGAACCGGGCGTCGACGTTCAGGCTGGACGCCAGTTCCAGGGCCCGGAGCTGGAACTCCTTGGCCCGGGCGAAGTCCTGCATGCCCGAGTGCACCACCGCGATCCGGTTGAGCACCCAGAACAGCAGCTGCCGGTCGTTCAGCCGGGCGGCCACCTCGCGGGCGACGGCCAGGCGGTTCAGCGCCTCTTCGGAGAGCCCCAGCTCGTTGAGCGCCAGGGCCTGCACGACGAGGATCTCGCCGAGCCCGGTCTCGTCGTTCAGCGCCCGCAGGGCCTGGGCGGCCTGGTCACAGACGTCGCTGCAGCGCTCGTTGTCGCCGGCCCGGCTCAGGTGCCGGGCCAGCAGCCCCAGAGCGGCGGCCTCGGCCCGCCGGTCGCCGAGCCGGCCCGACAGCGTGATCGCCTCCCGCGAGAGGTCGATGCCCCGCTCGCAGCGGCCGTTGTCGAGCGCGGCGACGGACGAGGACAGCAGCTCACCGAGGCGCACCGCCTCGTCCGGGTGCCGGTGCGTGGTAGCACCGGCGCGCAGGCCGTCGGACGAATCCATCGCGCCCCCTCCGCACCAGACGAGCACCGACCCTGACACCGACAGGAGCCAGGTACCGGCCCCATCGGCAGTGGAGGTGACACGCTACAGAGGTCCTGGGCAGGAATGATGTCTCTGTGTGCGCGTTTCTCTCCGTGCTGCCCCAGAAACGCCTGATCGGCGTAACCGGTGATGACGCTGCGACAGGGCGGACGGGTGCAACTCAGGAGGACGACGTCTTGACCTCGAGCAGGCGGGCCAGCAGGCCGTTGACGAAGTTCGGCGAGTCGTCGGTGGACAGCGTGCGCGCCAGCTCGACCGCCTCGTCGATCGCGACCGCGTCGGGCACGTCGTCGTTGTAGAGCAGTTCCCAGGTGCCCAGCCGGAGCACGGCGCGGTCGACCGCGGGCATGCGGTCGACGGTCCAGCCGTGCGAGTACGTCGAGAGCAGCTCGTCGATGCGTTCGGTCTGCGCGGTCACGCCCTGGACCAGCTCCACCGTGTACTCCGGGAGCGCCCGGTTCGGATCCTCGTCGTCCTTCCGGCCGGCCATGATCGTCAGCGGGTCGTCCCCGCGGACGTCGGCCTCGAACAGGATGTCGAGAGCCCGCTTCCGGGCCTTGCTCCGTGCTCCCATGCGCTTGTGCTGCTCGCTTCCGGCTGTTGTGACGGCGGTCAGTTGACGCGACCGAGGTAGTCACCCGAGCGGGTGTCCACCTTGACCTTGGTGCCGGTCACGACGAAGAGCGGGACCTGGATCTCGGCCCCGGTCTCCAGGGTGGCCGGCTTGGTGCCGCCCGTGGAGCGGTCGCCCTGCAGGCCCGGCTCGGTGTAGCTGATGAGCAGCTCGACCGAGGTCGGGAGCTCGACGTAGAGCGGGGTGCCGTCGTGCGTCGCGACCACGGCCTGATCGCTCTCCAGCATGAAGTTCGCCGCGTCGCCGACCGTGGCCCCCGGGACGTACAGCTGGTCGTACGTGTCGTTGTCCATGAAGACGAAGTCTTCGCCGTCCTTGTACAGGTACTGCATGTCGCGCTTGTCGACGTTAGCCGTCTCGACCTTCGTGCCCGCGTTGAACGTCTTGTCGACGACCTTGCCGTTCAGCACGTGCTTCAGCTTGGTGCGCACGAAGGCGGGCCCCTTGCCGGGCTTCACGTGCTGGAACTCGACGACGGCCCAGAGCTGCCCGTCGAGGTTCAGCACCAGGCCGTTCTTCAGGTCGTTCGTCGATGCCACGTGTGGATCTCTCTCGTCTGCAAGCGGACGCGCGGGCCGGGGGTGCCGCCCGCGCGATGGTCTGGAGTTCGGTGAAGTCTAGCCTCTGCGCGAGGTCACGCTCGCGCGGCGACCGCCCGCAGGGCCAGCAGGTAGCCCTCCCGGCCGAAACCGGCGATCGTGCCCGTCGACACCGCTCCCACCACACTGGTGTGCCGGAACACCTCTCGGGCCGCCGGGTTGGACAGGTGCACCTCGACCAGCGTCAGCCCGGCCTTCGTCACCATCGCGCAGGCGTCGCGGATCGCGTAGGAGTAGTGCGTGAAGGCGGCGGGATTGAGCACCACGTGGGCCCCCGCGTCGACGGCCCCGTGCAGCCAGCCGATCATCTCCGACTCGTCGTCGGTCTGCCGGACCTCCACCTCGAGCCCCAGTGCGGCACCCTGCTCCTCGCAGGCCTTCGCCAGGTCGGCGAGGGTGTCGCTGCCGTAGACGTCGGGCTCCCGGACGCCGAGGCGGCCGAGGTTGGGACCGTTGAGGACGAGGACGGTGGTCATGGGGGCGAGATTACCGAGTCGGGTGCTCAGTCTCCGTCGTGGAGGGGGAATTCACGGGTGTTGATGACGATCGGGACGGGGTACTCGACGGTGAGGCATTCGCCGTACAGAACCCGTACCGACTTCGTGTACTCGTCGCCGACCGGCTGGGTGAACAGCGTCGCCGTCTTCACCTTCTTCGGAACGGGATCGATGAGCAGGCACTGCTGCACCCCACCCCTGGCGTAGGCCCGATATTTCCTCTCCCGATCGTTGTCCGGGTTGCCGGGTGATGTCACCTCGACGGCTACGTCTTTTCGAGGGCGGCGACGAGTACGCGGTGGAGCTCTTCAACCGTATTGCGGTGGCGCGGGCCGGGTGCCAGCGTCATCAGAACACCTTCCAGGGTCACCTGGACGACCCGGAGGCCCTCCGGGACATCAAGTTCGTTCCAGATACGAAGGACCTGCTCGAGCCCACTCCGGCCGGCAGTTGTCTCGACCAGGGGAAGTCCTCCTGTGCCCTGTCCCGGAACGGTGCGGCACTCAGCGTCGCCCCGGCGGTGCGGGCGCTCGACAGGAATCGTCATGGCGAAACCCTCCTCTCACCAGGGAGAAGACATGTGCACGCCGACTCAGTCCGGATCCGGCACGGGAAAGTTCGCGGTGCTGATCGTCATGGCCAGCGGATCCCGGAGCGTGATCGGTTCCCCGAACAGCACCCGCACCGAATCCAGGTAGCCGTCTTCAGCGGGGTCGGTGTGGAGCGTGACCGTCGGGCCGCCCGGATCGTGCGCGTCGATGAGCAGGTATTGCGGCACACCGCCTTTCGCGTAGGCCCGCAGTTTCCGGTTGCGCGAGGCCACGGCACTGCCCGTGTTCGTGATCTCGACCGCCAGGAGCAACTCGTTCAACGGGATGCGGAGAGTTCTCCCGTTCACGACCTCCCGATGGACCACGCACAGATCGGGGACGAAGATGCCGGCCCGGCCCAGCGATACCGGGAGTTCCGGCTCCAGCAGGAAGGCGCCACCCAGATGTGCGTGCCGCCAGTGCGCGATCAGCTCGTCGACCATCACCGCGTAGGGCGATTCCAGTACCGGATAGATCAGCATCTCGCTCACCGTCACGTGCGAGAGCCGCCACCCCTGCGGCACGTCGACCTCTTCGTAGGCCTTCAGTACGTCCAGCCAGGCCAGTGTCATCGCGATGCCCCCTTCTGACGTTCTCGCGGCAACACGGCCACAATACCCGATAATCCCGAAAGATACGGCGAAAAACCAAACAGTCGAAGACGTCCAAAAGCACTGATGCCGCCCCGGACCGAAGCCCGGGGCGGCGCCGAAAGCTGGTGTGACTACTCGCTGATCAGCCGGTAGGCCTCTTCGAGCAGGGCGGGCTCGGGGCCCTCGAGACGACCGGGGGCGGCGAGGTCGTCGAGCACGATGAAACGCATGAGGTCGCCGCGGTTCTTCTTGTCGCGACCCATCGCCGTGAGGAGGGCGGGCCACCGGTCGCCGCGGTAGGTGCGCGGAAGGCCGAGGCTCGCCAGGGCTGCACTGTGCCGGGCGACGAGTTCGGGCGGGGTGCGGCCGGCCAGTTCACCGAGGCGGGCGACGTACATCATCCCGACCGCGACGGCCTCGCCGTGCCGCCAGGTGTACTGCTCGACCTGCTCCACCCCGTGCGCGAAAGTATGCCCGTAGTTAAGGAACTCGCGTTCCCCCGACTCCTTCAGGTCGTTCGTGACGACCTTCGCCTTGACCGCGATCGCGCGCTCGACGAGCTCGCGCAGCACGTCCGAGTCCCACGACGTGGCGGCGGACGGATCGCGCTCGACCAGGTCGAGGATGGCCGGGTCGGCGATGAAGCCGCACTTCACCACCTCGGCCAGACCGGCCACCAGGTCGGCGTGCGGCAGGGTGCGCAACGCGTCCAGGTCGCAGATCACGGCGCGCGGGGGGTGGAAGGCGCCGACCAGGTTCTTGCCCTCGGCGGTGTTGATGCCGGTCTTGCCCCCGACCGCGGCGTCGACCATGCCGAGCAGCGTGGTGGGCACCTGTACCACCGCGACACCGCGCAGCCAGCTGGCGGCGACGAACCCGGCGAGGTCGGTGACCGCTCCCCCGCCCAGCCCGACGACCGCGTCGGACCGGGTGAACCCGGCCTGCCCGAGCAGCGCCCAGCACATGGTCAGCGTCTCGGCGGTCTTGGCGGCCTCGCCGTCGGGCACCTCGATCAGCAGAGGACGCAGGCCCGCGTCGGTGATCTGCTGGTTCACGGTGCGCCCGAGGGCCCGCAGCGTGCGCGGGTGGACGATCGCGACCCGGGTGACCTTCGGGCCGAGGGCGGCGGGCAGGCCCGCCAGCACGCCGGACCCGATGGTGACCTCGTACACCTCGTCCCGGCCCACGGTGATCTTCGCGGCGGTGTCAGTCAACGGCACTCCCCTTCAGCTCCAGGGCCGAGAGCACGGCCTCGGTCACCTCTTCGGGGGTGAGACCGTCGGTGGCGACGCGGTGGGTGGCGATCTGCGTGTAGATCGGCCGGCGGTGGTCCATCATGATCGTCCACTGGGCGCGGGGGTTGCCGAGCAGCAGCGGGCGGTCGCGGTTGAAGCCGACCCGCCGCGCGGCATCGGTGATGCGCACGTCGAGGAAGATCACGGTGTGCCCGGTCAGCGCCTCCTGCGTGCGCGGGTCGAGCACGGCGCCGCCGCCCAGGGCGAGCACCCCCACGTGCTCGGCCAGGGCCTGGGCCACAGCGGCGTGCTCGAGCTCGCGGAAGTGGGCCTCACCGTCGTCGACGAAAATATCGGCGATGGTCCGGCCGGTGCTCGCGACGATGTCCTCGTCGGTGTCGCGCACGGACAGCCCCAGCCTTTCGGCGAGCGCGTGCGCGACGGTCGTCTTCCCGGCCCCGGGCGGGCCGATCAGGATGGCGAGCGGACGGTTCACCGGATGTCCGACCGCTGGAGCTCGGGGATCGACTCCAGGTAGCTGCGCACGTTGCGGGCCGTCTCGGGCACGCTGTCGCCGCCGAACTTCTCGACCAGGGCCTCGGCCAGCACCAGCGCCACCATCGCCTCGGCCACCACGCCGGCGGCGGGCACGGCGCACACGTCGGAGCGCTGGTGGATCGCGACGGCCTTCTCGCCGGTGGCCACGTCGACCGTGTCCAGGGCGCGGGGCACCGTGGAGATCGGCTTCATCGCGGCGCGGACCTTGAGGATCTCGCCCGTGCTCATGCCGCCCTCGACGCCACCGGCGCGGTCGGTGCGGCGGCGCAGCAGGCCGTCGTCGCCGCGCTCGATCTCGTCGTGCGCGACCGTTCCGCGGCGGGCGGCGGTGCGGAAGCCGTCGCCGACCTCGACGCCCTTGATCGCCTGGATGCCCATCAGGGCCCCGGCCAGCCGGGAGTCGAGGCGGCGGTCCCAGTGCACGTGGCTGCCCAGGCCCGGCGGCAGACCGTAGGCCAGCACCTCGACCACACCACCGAGGGTGTCACCGGCCTTGCGGCAGTCGTCGATCTCGGCGACCATCGCCGCGCTCGTGGGGCCGTGGAAGCTGCGCATCGGGTCGGCGTCGAGGGCCTCGACGTCGTCCGGGCCGGGCAGTGGCGCGTCGTCGGGCGTGCCCACCGGCCCGACCGAGACGGTGTGGCTGACCAGCCGGATGCCCGCGGCCTGCTCCAGGAAGTTCGCCGCCACCTGGCCGAGCGCGACGCGGGCCGCGGTCTCGCGGGCGGAGGCGCGCTCCAGCACCGGGCGGGCGTCGTCGAAGCCGTACTTCTGCATGCCGGCCAGGTCGGCGTGGCCCGGCCGGGGCCGGGTCAGCGGGGCGCTGCGGCCCTGGCCGTCGAGCGGCTTGTCGTCCGGGTCGTCGGTGACCTCGGTGACCAGCGGGTCGGCCGACATCACGGACTCCCACCTGGGCCACTCGGTGTTGCCGATCTGCACCGCGAACGGCCCGCCCTGGGACAGGCCGTGGCGCAGCCCCCCGGTCACCCGCACCTCGTCCTGCTCGAACTTCATCCGGGCACCGCGGCCGTAGCCCAGCCGGCGCCGGGCCAGAGCGGCCTGGATCTGGGAGGTGGTGATCTGAACACCGGCCGGCAGCCCGTCGAGGACGCCGGTCAGCAGGGGGCCATGGGACTCGCCCGCAGTGAGCCAACGAAGCATGGAGTGATACTCCCACGAGCCCGCGGCGGGGCCGGAAACGGGCGGCTGCTCCTGGGAAGCCGGTCGGTGGTGCCGGTCAGTTGGTCCCGGTCCCGCTGCTGTTCGGTGCGGTGGTAGCAGTGGACGACGAGGTCGCCCCGGCCGGGGAGGTCGCGGTCGCGCTGGGGGTCACCTCGGTCCAGGTGCCGGCCAGCGAGGCCTGGGCTGCGGCCGCGTCGGCCTGGACCTTCTCCAGGGTGGAGTCATCGGTCAGGAGGACGAAGACCACGCCGGTCAGGGAAAGCGTCCACTGGGTATCGCTCGTGGTGCTCCCGTCCGTCGTTCCCCCGGTTCCCCCGGTTCCCCCGGTTCCGCCGGTTCCGCCGGTTCCGCCGGTTCCGCCGGTTCCGCCGGTGGATGTGTTCGCGCTGCCGGTGGCAGTGGCGCCCGGGGCAACCGTCGCGGTCGCCGTGGGCGTCACCCCCTCCTGGCCCTTCGAGGTCGAGGTAGGCTCGCTGGTCGCCGCAGACCCGAATGAACCGCCCTCGTCGATGGATGCCCCGGACAATTCTTCCGTCGTGCTCCCCCCGCTGCCGTTGGGAGGGGTCAGGGTGAAGCCGTTGACCAGGTACGACCGGCTGACCTTGGTCTGGAGTTGCTGCAGCCACTGGGTCAGCTCGGGGTAGTCGCCCTTCACCTGGATGTTCATGGGGATCGAGACCAGGTCCCCGGGAGCGCCGAGTCCGCTCGCGGCCGAGGTTCCGGCGGCGGCGCTCAGGGTCACCAGCGCCGGCGTACCCGGAGCCACACTCGTCAGGACGGTGCCGGACGCCGCAGTGGTTTCCTGCAGCACATTCAGGTATTTCGGGATGTCGGCGTCCGGTGACAGCTCGGCGGCGATCTGCTTCAGTTTCGCCTTCTGCCGGGGTAGATCCGCCGCCTGGCTCTTCAGCTGGGCGAGCTTGATCTGCAGTAACTGGGCCTGCTGGTCGGACGCGTCGGCCTGGTCACTCAACGCTGCGGCGTCGGCCCGGCGGGGGCTGAGCAGGAGGAACCAGGCAGCGGCGATCAGCACCAGGCACAGGGCCGCGGCCCCGAGCGACCATCGGACGGTCCGGTTGGCAAACATGACAGGCGACTCATCCCTCGATGACGGAGAACGGGGTGCGGCAGCGATCCACCGCGCTACGACGTGGAGCTCTGCGAATCCTGGGTGGCCGGCTGGTCGTCATCGGTCTGATATCGACCGGAGAGCGCGCTCGCCCCGACCACCCCGGTCGTGCTGAACGTCGTCTCCGCGCCGTCCTCGTCCGGCTGGGCGGCGTTCGCCAGGGTGGCCGATTGCAGCCCGGGGACCGCGTCGAAGTTGTCCATCCACTGCGCGACCCGCCTGTAGTCAGGGCTGGTTCCCTCGATGCTGAGCGAGGCGGACGCCACTGGCGTGAGGGGGTTCACCGGCAACGCGCCGGCCACCGACAGGGTCATCACGACACTGGTGAACTCCACCTCGCCGGGCCGTGCCTTGTCGAGCTCCCGCAGGTACCGGTACCAGGGGGCGTCCCCGACGTAGGCCTGCTTCCGGGCCGCCGTGGCCGCCTCGACCTGGGCGTAGATCTTCGGTACCTCGGCGTACTCGGACTGTTGCTGCTGGAGCACGGTCACCCGCCCCTGGGCCGCGTCGGCCTCGGCCTGGGCGTCGTCCACCGCCCTCTTCTCGATCACGGTACCGGCCGCGATCGCCCCCACGACCAGCACGACCACACCGATCAGCACGAGCTGGGTGCGCCGGAACGAGCGGTCCTCGAGGATCTCGACCGGCAGCAGATTGACCTTCGGGACCGGCGCCCAGCTGACGGGTTTCGGCCCGGTGGCGACGGCCGGTGGTACCTCGGTCGTGGACTCGCTCATCAGATCGCCCCCAGCGCGAGCCCGACCGGGACCGCGGCGAGCGGCTTGATGAACTCGATCTGCTCGGCGTCCAGCCCGGTGCGGCCCAGCTTCAGCGGCCAGAACGGGTCACCGAGCACGACCGGTAACCGGGTGCCCGCGGCCAGTGTCTCGGCCAGTCCTTCGAGCCGGGAACCACCGCCGGAGATGACGATTCGTTCCACGTGCTGCGCCGGCGAGGAGGCCGCGTAGTAGTCGAGCGAACCCCGGATCTCGTCGACGAAGTCCTGTGCGGTGGTGGCGACGGTCCGGGACACCATCGTCATCTGGTCGTCGGAGCCCCACTGGGCGAAGTTCTGCTTGAGGCCCTCGGCCCGGTCCAGTGGCACACCCAGCTGCTCGGACACCGCGTCGGTGACGTCCTGGCCTCCCATCAGCAGGATGCGCACGAAGCGCGGCACACCGGCCGAGTGAACGACGATGTTGGTGACGCGGGCGCCGACATCGATGAGGGCCTCGGTGCCGACGGTCAGGTCGGTCTGCCGGCCCATCGCGCGCAGGACGGCGAACGAGGTGAGGTCGACGCTCTCGACCCGCAGCCCGGCCTTCTCCGCGCACTGCACGTTGAGCAGCACGGTGTCGCGCTGGGCCGCGACCAGCAGCCCCCGCAACTGACGGGCACCCTCGTCGCTGGTGACCTCTTCCAGCGGGTAGAAGTCCAGCACCGAGTCCTCCACCGAGATCGGCAGGAAGTCGGCCACGTGAAAGGCGAGCGTCTTGCGCAACTCGCTCTGCTCCATCCAGGGCAGATCGAGCTGGCGCACGATGACCCGCTGGTTGGCGACCCCGAGCACCACTCGCTTCGTGCCAAAACGCGTTGCGGTCCAGAGGGTCTTGATGGCTGCCGTGACTGCCTCGGGGTCCACCACCTCGCCGTCGCGGACCGCCCCCTCGGGCAGGACCACCTGCCCGAAACGATCCAGCGTGACCCCGTCGCGTCCGAAGGACAGCTCCACGGCGCGGACGACCGAGGTACCGATGTCCAGTCCGATGGCCGTGCGTCGTGCCATGCCGTCAGTCCCTTCCCGTGGGGAGCGTGGTGCTGGTGCTAATGGTTGGACGCGTCCGTTGCGTCGATCGCCCAAAAGCGTGATCGGGAGGGGTGAAGCCGGTCTTGAGTCTCAACGGCAGGTATACGTGCGGGTCACCTTTGGGTGACGGCCGATGGGGGACGCACGAACGCTCGCGTCAGGGAGCCGGAACGTCTCAGCGCAGGCCGTTGAGCCGCAGGTACCAGTCGACCAGCGGGTATCCCCGGACCAGCCCCAGCCAGGCACCGGCGAGCATGAACGGGCCGAACGGGATCATGCTCTTGCGCGTCGCACCGGCGAAGGCGATCGCCGCCAGGCCCACGACGGCACCGATGACGAAGGCCGCGAAACCACCGACGACCGTCTCCTCCCAGCCGTAGAAGCCCAGGTAAAGACCCAGCACACCGCCGAGTTTCACATCGCCGAAGCCCATCCCGTTCGGATGGATGAACATCAGCACGAAGTAGAAGGCGTACAGCGCCGCCGCACCGATCGCCGCGCCGGCCAGCCGACCGGGCTTCCCCTCGGCGAGCGCCGCGAGGACCAGCAGAGCCGCCGCGATCGGGTAGGAGGGCAGCACGAGGGCGTTCGGCAGCCGGTGCACGTCATGGTCGATGACGGCCAGGGCGATGCTGATCGCGGCGAGGAAGAGCAGCGCGGGAACCTCCCACGACCAGCCCTTCCAGGCCGCCACCGCGGCGAAGGCCCCGGCCGTGACCGCCTCGATCACCGGGTACCGCAGGCTGATCGGCTCGTCGCAGCACCGCGAGCGCCCCCGCAGCAGCAGCCAGCTCAGCACCGGGATGTTGTCGAAGCCGCTGATCGGCCGCCCGCAGGTCGGGCAGGCACTGCGCGGGGTCACCACGGAAAGGTTCTGGGGGACGCGGATGATCACCACGTTCAGGAACGAGCCGACGAGAAGACCGAACCCGGCGGCCACGACGGCGAGCACGGCGACGGGCGGAAGCTCGGACGCGATCACCTACAGACCGTACCGTCCCGCCATCTGTCCGTGACCCGGTTCAGATGTCGCTGATCTTGGACAGCTTGAAGGGAGAGTTGTCGGATCTTCCGGATGGCCGTCAACCTTCGCTCTCCCCGGCGTCATCCGTCGGTGAGCGTGAGGATCTGGAAGGGCGAGTTGCTGGCCTTGAGAAAGTAGGGGGGCTGCGTGAAGGTCAGGCGGCCGTCGTACTCGTAGTTCTTCGAATAACCGGTCGAGATGGCGGTGGCTGTTCCGGTCCCGACCGGCCCCCGGAACTTCTGAGCGATCGCTCCGTAGACATTCAGGGTGCCCAGAGCGCTGCCGTAGCCCCAGTTCTGCACCACGAAACTGTGCCGCAACGAGAGAATCGCGGCCTGGACCGTAGTGACGTTCGCGCTGCTGTTGAGGTTGCTGTTCGTACCGGTCTTGAGCGGGTGGTAGACCCACACGCAGTTGCCGGCGATCAGCCCCACGACGTTCGTGCCGTTCGTGGCATCCGGCTTCAGGTCGCCGACCACCACCACGTCGTCCGAACCGGAGACCGTCACCTGGGTGTTGGCGGTACCGGACACGTAGGCGGTGCCGCGGGTGCAGGCGTAGTTGGTGCTGGTTCCCCAGGAGACCGCGGTGGACGTGCCGGTCGTGTACTTCTCGTTGGTGGCCGGATATCCGACGGCACCGACGCTGCAGCTCGCGGTCGAGGAATCGACATAGATCACCGGAGGGATGGTGACGGTCTGCTCACTGCCGGAGATGGAGGTGTTGTAGCACCGGGACGGAGTGTCGGAGCGTTTGGTGGACGGGCTGAGTACCTTCATCGTCTTGCCCTGCAGGATGATCCGGGTCGCGCCGGTGTAATAGCACCCGGGCCCCACGTCGCCGTCGCCGTCGACGTCCGGGGTCACGCTCTTGAGCAGGTCGTTGTTGCTCTCCGGCAGCGGGATGATGCCGGTGTACTGCGGCGCGTTGGTCAGCGGCGGGGACTGCGTGCCCCACCAGGTCTTCCCGTCGGTCGCCGTGGCGGCCGCGGGCCAGCCGGTCTCGACCTGCGGGTCGGTGAAGTTCACCGCACCGTTGATCTGGAGCGCGTCGTTCGAGTGCAGGGGACCTTTCACCGCGTCGTTACCACCCCACTGGATCTCCGAGCAGGTGTTGCGGGGCCGCGCGGGAGTGCCGCCCGAGGCGTAGTAGTAACGCGCACAACTGCTCGATTGACCGGCCAGGTCCGGGTCGGTCACCTCGTAGTCGGTCAGATACACGTAGTTCAGCAGGCCGGCCCGGTTGAGCTCGGCCAGGACGGTGCGCTTCACTGTCGACGCGCGGCCGGCCGGACCGCTCATCCCGGTCACCCGCAACCGGATGACGCCGGTCGAGGTGATCTGGCCCGGAAGGCTCAGCAGCGTGTACTGGTAGCGGGCGGCGGTGGAGTTCCCGGCACCTCCGGTGCCCTGGATTGTCTGGCCGTCATCGCTGAAGGCGGGGTTGTCCGCATCGGTGCTGCCGAGCTTCCAGTAGTTGTCGTTGGCGTTGAGCCGGGAGATGTACTCGTCCACACCCGCCAGCGCAGCCTGCTCGGCCGCCTTGGCATCCTGGTCACGCCGGGAGGGCGCCTGGGCGTTCAGCGTGTAGGCCAGCGCCGTGAGCAGGAAGGCACTCAGCACCGCGATCGACATGACCACCGCGACCAGGGCGAATCCCTGCTCGGCCTGCGACTTTTCGATCTTCCCGGAGATGCGGTGTCCGACCACGGATCCGGCCCTTCTCTGCGTTCAGGAGTTGGAGGCGCTCTTCTGGAGATTGCTCAGGGTGACGCGATCGGTCAGGATCACGGGGGCGACCGACGGCTGCGCGGAGTCCTGGATACTCAAGTCGATCTGGATACTGCGCACGAGCTTCTGGTTGTTGCTGCTCAATGGGGTCGCGGACAGTTTCGACGTGGTCCCGGATCCGGCGCCGTAGTACGTGAACACCGGAGGGGTCGTGGTCCGGCCCAGACAGGTGGTGACGGCACCGGTGTCCCAGACCTGGTTCCCGGTGCTGTCCGTGCGCGGCGGCGTCAGGGTCTGGTTGATGCACGTGCCGTCGTAGGAATAGCTGACCAGTGTCGCCAGAGGGGTGACCGTGGCCGGGGTGCCGGTCCGGTTGAGCAGCGAGTAGAACGACACCTGGCCGGTCCCGGCCGAGACGAAGGCGCTGTCGAACTGGGCCGGTCGCACGGCGACGCGCATCGTGCGGGTCATCGCCTCCATCACGATCCGCCCGTCGGCCGTCGTCGATGTCTTGGTGTTGACCGTCGTGACCCCGCGCAGGGTGCTGAAGAACACCACACCGATGGCAACCATCAGGATCGAGGCGACGCCCATGGCCACGGACAGCTCGACGAGGGTGACCCCGTCGTCGCGACGCGCGGCGCTGCGGCGCCGCCGGCCGACGATCCGGGACATCAGTTGGCCACCGTGATGGTGACGGCCGCCGACCGGGCCGAGCTGCCGATCGCCGCCGACCCGGTGGCATTCGCGAGCTGGACCCCGCCCAGACTGAAGGCGGGCACCGAGATGTTCCACGTGCCGTAGGGCAAGAGGAGCGTGGAACCGCTGGCCACGGTGTAGGTCTCGGTCGTGGAGCAGCCGCTCGAGGTGAACGTCACTGTGCGGCCCGTGATCGCGGCACCGGTACTGCTCTTCTTCACCGTCACCGTGACGGCCCCCATCGGCACGGCCACGGTCGAGTTGTCGGCCGTGGCCGAGCGGATGTCGATCAAGCCCTGCGACGGGTCGCTGCTCACGCACGTCCCGGCCTTGACCGTGTACTTCTCCGGAAAGAGGTTGCGCAGGGTTCCGGGCACCCCGGTCAGGCACGCCGACGTGCTGGACGCCGTGCAGGTGGTGCTGAGGGTGGTCTCGCTCAGGTAGGTGTTGCCGATCCGGATCGGCAGGCCGGACGGGATCACGTATCCGGTGACCGGCGCGTCGAAGACGTAGTTCAGGGTGCGCGAGGTGGCGTAGAGCAGGGTTCCCCGGCTCACCGCGCCGGCGGCGACGCTCTGCGCGGCGGACTGCGCTATCTGGGTGTTCGCGGTTCCCACGTAGCCGGTCTGGTTGACCGAGACCGAGTAGTTGCCGTCGTCGAGGCCGGTGAAGACGACACACCCGTCGTCGCCCGTGGTCTGCTGGGCGGTGGATCCGACCAGGGTGGCGGCGACTCCCGACATCGGCAGTCCCGTCGCGCCGGAGATAAGAACGGCCAGTGTGCCTTTCGCCGCGTCGTCGGAGCCTACGCCAACCGCCCGCAGCACGTCGCCGGTGACGGGTTTGGTCTGGCCCATGTTCGTCCAGGTCACGCTGACCCGCACGAGTTTGTAGGCGAGGGCCGAACCGGTGCTCGAGCAGACGCTGGCCACGGCGTTCGAGGTCAGATAGCCCGCGGTCTGGGTGATCGTGTAGGTGATGTTGCCAACCACCTGACTGGTGACACTCCGGCCGCTGGGGATCTGCTGGGCGGTCAGCGAACGCGCCGCCTCCAGTTGCTGATTCACCAGGTTGGCGGCCGTCGTGCGCCGGATGTTGTCACCCGCGACCCCACCGGTCTTCACGAAGATGCCGAGGATGGCCGTCACCCCGATGGCGAAGATCGCCATGGCGATCACCACCTCGAGCAGCGACATCCCCGCGTCCGACGTACGGGCCCGGCGCAGCCGTGCGTTTGCCCTCACGGCCACCCTTCTTCCTCGGTCGTTCCTCATGGGATGGGCACAGCGGTGGGACGGCAGAGGGCCGACCGGGTGTCACCGGCCGGCCCTCGTGCGTCAGACACGCGGTGCGATCAGCAACCGGTACCGGCGGCCGGAGACTGCAAACCGTTCGCGGCGGAGTAACTCCACACCTTGCTGCCGCTGTCGTTGGCGAGCGAAACGCACCAGGAGGAGCTGGTCCAGGCGGTGGTGGTCCAGGTGGAGTCCACGCCGGCCTTGTTGGCGCTACCGGTGAAGTAGACGTTGCTGCTGACCTTGCCCACCGACGCCCCGTTCACGTAATACTGACTGCTCGTGATGGCGACGGTCGGAGCGGTCCCCGCGTCGACGTAGTAGGAGGCGATCTCCTTGCCGAGCGTGGAGACGTCCGACTTGGTCGCGCTGTCCTGGGCCTTCTTGCGCTGGCTGAGGAAGACCGGGATGGCGATGGCAGCCAGGATGCCGATGATGATCATGACGACCAGGAGTTCGATCAGGGTGAAGCCCTGGTCCTTCTCCTTCATCGACTTACGGATGCGAGCGAGCATCGAGTGCTCCTTCTGATCTGACGAAAGCGGCTGTGTTCTGAGCGCGCCGCCCGGCCGGTTGACCTGGCGCGACTCGATGACCTTCGTGGTATCGGCTGCCCTGAGCGGAACTTGAGGTACCAGAAATTAGAACTTACTGGCCCTTAACGCTTTTGATTTACGAGATCAGGTTGAACACGGAGAAGATGGGCATGTAGAGGGCCACGATCATGGCGCCGATGATCGATCCCAGGACGGCGATCATGAGCGGCTCGATGATGCTGGTCAGGGCCTCCGTGGTGGCCTCGACCTCCTGGTCGTAGAACTCGGCGATCTTGTGCAGCATGTTGTCCATCGCGCCGGTGTCCTCGCCGACCGCCAGCATCTGCACGACCATCGGCGGGAACACCTTGTGTTCCGACAGGGGCGCCGCCAGCGGTTTACCCTGGCGCACGCTCTCCTCGACGGCCTTGGCCGCGTCCCGGATGACCACGTTGCCCGCCGCCTCACCGACGATCTCGAGGCTTCGCAGGATCGGCACCCCGGCATGCAGCATGGTGCCCAGATTTCTCGAGAAGCGACTGATGGCAACCTTTCTGAAGAGGTCGCCAAAGATTGGGACCTTCAGCTTCAACGGGTCGACGATCTGGCGCACACTCTCCTTGCCCTTGATCCGGCCCCAGACGATCGAGGCCGGGATCGCCACCACGATCAGGATCGGGGCCCCGACCTTCATCGCCGAGGAGAGGAAGACCAGAGCCCGCGTCGGCGCCGGCAGGGTGCCGCCGAGGGTGGCGAACATGTTGCTGAAGGTCGGCACGATGAACAGCAGCATGCCGATGACGGCCACGATGGAGATCACGAAAACGACCACGGGATAGGTCATCGCCGACTTGATCTTGGCTCGGAGTTTGACCTCCGACTCCATGTTCTGGGCGATCTGCAACAGCACCTGGTCGAGGAAACCGCCGACCTCACCGGCCCGGCACATGTTCACCATCAGGGGCGGGAAGACCCTCGCGTGCTTGGCCATCGCCGACGAGAGCGCCCCGCCGGCCTCGACGTCCGCCCGTACCTCGTTGAGCACCTTGGCCAGCGGCACGCTCTCGGTCTGCTCGGCGAGGATGCTCAGGGATTTCAGCAGGGACAGGCCGGAGTCGATCATCGTGGCGAACTGGCGGCTCATGATCGCCAGGTCCTTGAGGTCGACCTTGTTGCTGCCGGGGAGCTTGATCTCCACGCTCAGGCCGGTGTTGGCCTGTTTCACCTTCAGCGGCGCGAAGCCCTGCTGCCGCAGGCGCTGGACCAGCACCTCCTCGCTGGGTGCCTCCAGCTTTCCCTTGAGGAGTTTTCCCTGCTTGTCGCGGTAGGAGTACTCATACCGCTTCGTCGCGGTCGCCATGACGCCGCCCCTCAGGCCCGGCCGGTGAGCCGCTGGAAGTCGTCGGCGTGGTGCGCCTTCTCCAGGGCCTGGTCGTACGTGACCCGGTGGGTCTTCACCAGCTCGGCCAGACACTGGTCCATCGTCTGCATGCCGTGCTGGGCACCGGCCTGCATCGACGAGTAGATCTGGTGGGTCTTGCCCTCCCGGATCAGGTTCCGGATGGCACCGGTGGCGAACATGACCTCGGTGGCCGCGACCCGGCCCTTGCCGTCGGCCGAGCGCACCAGGGTCTGGCAGACCACGCCCTGCAGAGCGCCGGCCAGCTGCACCCGTACCTGTTGCTGCTGCTCGGGCGGGAACACGTCAATGATGCGGTCCACGGTCTGCGCGGCGTCCTGGGTGTGCAGGGTGCCGAACACCAGGTGACCGGTCTCGGCCGCGGTCAGCGCCACCGAGATGGTCTCCAGGTCGCGCAGCTCACCGACCAGGATGATGTCCGGGTCCTGGCGCAGCACGTGTTTGAGAGCAGCTCCGAACGAGTGCGTGTCCTCCCCCACCTCGCGCTGGTTGACCAGGCAGTTCTTGTTCGGGTGGAGGAACTCGATGGGGTCCTCGACGGTCATGATGTGGTCGTGCCGGGTGCGGTTGGCCAGGTCGATCACCGCGGCCAGGGTCGTCGACTTGCCCGAGCCGGTGGGGCCGGTGACCAGCACCATCCCGCGCGGCAGGGCCGCCATGGCGGCAACCCGGGGGTTGATGCCGAGCTGTTCCAGAGTCTTGATCTCGAACGGGATCACCCGCAGGACGGCCCCCATCGCCTCCCGCTGCCGGTACACGTTCACGCGGAACCGCGAGGCGCCGGGCACGGCATAGGCGAAGTCGAGCTCCAGGTTCTCCTCGAACCGCTCGCGCTGCTTCTGCGTGAGGATCGCGTAGATCGTCGACTGGATCGCGTTCGCGTTCAGCGGCGGGTGGTTCGGGACCGGCGCCAGGTGCCCGCGGATCCGGACCAGCGGCGGGGCGCCGTTGGCCAGGTGCAGGTCGGAACCGCCCTGCTGGACCAGGAAAGCGAGCACGGCATGCAGGTCGAACCCGGGTGTTTCATGGCCCCGGGTCTGCTGCTGCGGAACCGGGGGCTGTTGTTGTGGGGGCTGAGAGTGATGTGCGGGCTGACGCTGGGTCTGCTGCGGTATCGAGGCCGGCTGGGGGGCACTGTGGCCGGCCGGCGCGGAGTGCTTCCCGGGTGCCGTCGCGGGCATCAGACCCGGCTCGGTGGGCGGCATCAGCCCGGGCTGACTTCCCGGCTGACCGGCGGGTCGGGCCACCGGTTGCGGAACGTGCTGGGGAGGGAGAAGCCCGGGGGTCGCCGGCTGAGCTGCGGGCTGCCCGGGATAGCTGTTCTCCACCGGATCCTCCTAGGCACCGTGCCGGGGCGGTCCGCGGTCACGCCCGGCGGCGCACGTACGGGCCACCGGTCCGTAGGCCTTTCGGCGGAAAGGGGCTCCCGCTTGAGTCACGACGACAGCTGAGAGCCACCGGCCGGATCTGTACACGATCAAGGCGCAAGACGTGAGGCCCCTTCCGGCCCCGGAGCAGTGGGGGGAGGTTTTGCCTGATCACGGACGAGGTGGAGGGGCGTTGGCATGACGGTCGCCGACGGCGATTCGGGCGGCTCAGCGCTCGGCGAGGGCTTTCTCGCCCGCGGCCCGCATGTCGTCGAGTGGGGCGTCCAGTCCGGTCATCAGCCGGACCTGCTCGGCGGCCTGGTGCAGCAGCATCTCGAACCCGCCGACGGCCGCACCCCCGGCCGAACTCCACCGTGAGGCGGCATCGGTCGGCCACGGGTGGTAGGAGACGTCGAGCATCGCGCCGCGTGGGGGATCCGTCACGGTGAGACCGGCGGACCAGGACGAAGCCGCCTCCCCCGGGAGGGTGACGATGACAGCGTCAGCTGCCGCCACGTCCTCAAAGGCAGTTAGATCACTGATTCTTGCCGCCACCCCGAGCTTCGCCGCGACCTCCAGTACCGGACCGGCCCGCCGGGCCGACCGGGCCTGCACGACCACGGACGAGCACCCCAGCCCGGCCAGCGCCGCCACGGCCGAGGCCGCGGTGGCACCCGCCCCGACGACACAGCCCACGGTGGCGGACGACAACCCGGTCGAGCGCAGCGCCTGGACGATCCCGTGCACATCGGTGTTGTGACCCACCGGGTACCGTTCGGGAGTCCACGTCACCGTGTTCACCGCGCCCACCGCGTCCGCAAGCGGTGTGACCGAGGCCAGCAACGGAATCACGACGCGCTTGAGCGGCATGGTGAGCGACAGGCCCGACCACTCCGGCCCCAGACCGGCGAACCAGGCCGGGAACGACGACTCGTCGAGCTCGACCGCCTCGTACGACCACCCCGACAGCCCGAGAGCGGCGTACGCGGCCCCGTGCAGGACGGGTGACAGCGAATGACCGATCGGGCTGCCGAGCACGGCCGCGCGGTGCGCGGCCGTGCTCGTGGACACGTGCGGCACGGTCTCAGTTACCGGGATTGGCGCGCAGCCAGGCCTGGAACTCCTTGACGTACATGTCGTGCTCAGCCATCGTCCTGGCGAACTTCGTCTCCCCGGTGGTGGGGTTCGTGGCGACGAAGAACAACCACTCGCCGGGCGTCGGCTTCAGCGCCGCCGCGAGGGCGGCCTTGCCCGGGTTACTGATCGGCCCGCGTGGCAGCCCGGCGTACATGTACGTGTTGTACGGGCTGTCGCTGGCGCGGTCGGCCGACGTGGTGGTGACGTTGAACTTGCCCGTGGCGTAGCTGACGGTCGAGTCGAGCTGCAGCTTCATGCCGATGTCGAGACGGTTCGTGAGCACGCGGGAGACCTTGCCCATGTACTTCTCGTTGCCGGCCTCGGCCTCGATGATGCTGGCCTTGATCACGGTCTCGCGCAGCTGCGAGTCGGGGATGCCGAGCTCGTCGTAGGTGTGCTTGCCGCGGGCGACCATGGCGGTCAGCGCCTCGGTGGCGGTCACGTCCGGACCGAACTGGTAGGTCGCCGGGAAGAGGAAGCCCTCGAGGTTGCCGTTGGCGGCCTTCGGCAGGCCGATCTCACCGGACTTGGCGGCCTTGCCCAGGTCGGAGCGCTTCAGCTCCAGGCCCTTGGAGATCTTGGTGAGCGCGTCGGCGACCCGGGTGCCCTCGGGGATGGTGACCTGGCGGGTGATCCGGTTGTCCGGGTCGGCCAGGATCTCCAGCGCACCGGCACCGGACATCTTCTTCTTCAGCTCGTACGTGCCGGGCTGGATGCCGTTCGCCCGCTTGTCCTCGGCGGCGGCGTCGACGAACGCGACGGCGGTCTTGGTGACCCCGGCCTCGGTCAGAACCTGCGCGATGACCCGGCCCGAGGCGCCCTCGGGGACGACCACCTTGACCGCGCCCGAACCCGGGCCGGCGTAGTCCTTGGGCTCGGTCAGCCGGGACACGATGGGAGCCAGTGCCAGATACGCACCGTAGACACCACCGGCGGCGACGAGCAGGGACACCAGGAGGACGGTGGTGGTGCGGCGGCGCCGGTTCTTCCGGCGCTTGCGCATCTGCCGGTCACGCCGGCGGCGGCTCGGTGGTGGTCCGGAGAATCCACCAGGGAGCACGTCATGCAGCGACGACACATCGCTCACGCCGCAGCCTCGCTCACGTCAGTGCCTCTCCATGGCCAGGGCCCGGACCATCCGGACCCGATTCCAGGACGACCGGGGACCCCGGGGGCCGGCCGGACGAGCGTTCGCCGTCCAGTGCCGACTGAAGGATCACCACTGCCGCCGCCTGGTCCACGACCGGTCGGCGTTTACGTCCTTTCACACCAGCTTCGCGAAGCCGCTGGTGTGCGGTCACGGTACTGAGCCGCTCGTCCACGAGGCGAACCGGTACCGGGGCAACGCGACGGGCGACTTCGACAGAGTACGCGCGCGCGAGGCCTGCCGCTGCCCCCTCAGCCCCCGAAAGTGACCGCGGAAGTCCTACGATTACCTCACATACCGACAGTTCGGTCACGAGGAGTGCAATTCGCTCATAGTGCGCATTACTGCCCTCGACGACCTGAACGGTCTCCAGCGGCGTCGCGAGGAGCCCGGCACCGTCCGAGAGGGAGAGACCCACCCGGACGCTGCCGACGTCCACACCCAGCCGCACGCCGGGACGCATCCCGGCGCCGGTACTGCCGTACATGCTCAGACCGATCGCTCGGCCACGACGGACTGGATGCGCTGAAGTGCCTCGGCGATCTTCGTCGCGTCGGTACCGCCGCCCTGGGCCACGTCGTCTTTGCCACCGCCGCCGCCACCGAGGACCTTGGCCGCCTCACGCACCAGCTCGCCGGCCTTGACACCGCGGGCGCGGGCCTCCTCGTTGGTGGCGATGACCACGACCGGCCGCTCCTTGGCCACGGCCGCGACCGCGACGACGCCCGCCCGCGAACCGGCGATCCGGCCCCGCACGTCGAGCGCCAGCGCCCGCGCGTCGGCCGGGTCGACCGGGCCCGCGTCGTGCGTGACGACCGCGATGCCGTTCACGTCGGCCGCGGAGTCCACCAGCGACGACGCCGCGTTGAGCAGCGCCGTGCGGCGGCCCTTCTCGAGCTCCTTCTCGGCCTCGCGCAGTCGCGCGACGAGCGAGTTGACGCGCTCGGGCAGCTCTTCCGGGCGCACCTTGAGCGCCTCGGTGAGCTGGCTGACCAGCGCCCGCTCACGCCCCAGGAACCGCAGGGCGTCGAGGCCGACGTAGGCCTCCACACGGCGGGTGCCCGCACCGATCGACGACTCGCCGATCAGCGTGATCGCACCGATCTGCGAGCTGTGCTCGACGTGCGTGCCACCGCACAGCTCCCGCGACCAGGCCCCGCCCATCTCGACGACGCGGACCTCCTCGTCGTAGGTCTCGCCGAACAGCGCCAGCGCGCCCAGGTCACGGGCCTTCTCGATCGGCATGTAGGTCGCCGAGACCGGGTAGTCGTACCGCAGGGCCAGGTTCGCGACCTGCTCCAGCTCGTCGCGCACCGTGGACTCCAGCGCGGAGGTCCAGGCGAAGTCCAGGCGCAGGTAGCCGGGCCGGTTGAACGAACCGCTCTGCAGAGCCGTGGGGCCGAGCACCTGCCGCAGCGCCGCGTGCACCACGTGGGTGCCGGAGTGCGCCTGGCAGGCCGAGAGCCGCCACTCGCGGTCGACGCTCGCGAGCACGTCGGCGCCGGAGCTGATCGTGCCCTCCGTGACCTCCACGGTGTGCACGATCAGGCCCTTGACCGGGCGCTGCACGTCGAGCACGCGCAGGCGCGCCCCGTCGGCGGTGATCTCGCCCTCGTCGGCGATCTGGCCACCGGACTCGGCGTAGAACGGCGTGCGCTCCAGCACGACCTGAACGGTCTGGCCCTTGTCCGCGACCTCGATCGGCGAGCCGTCGAGGATCAGGCCCCGCACGGTCGAGTCGGTGGACAGCTCGCGGTAACCGGTGAACTCGGTGATGCCCGGCTCACGCAGCGCGCGGTAGACCGAGGTGTCGGCGTGACCGACCTTCTTCGACTTCGCGTCGGCCTTGGCCCGGTTGCGCTGCTCGGCCATCAGCCGGCGGAAACCGTCGTGGTCGACGGTCAGGCCGTGCTCGCCCGCCATCTCCAGGGTCAGGTCGATCGGGAAGCCGTAGGTGTCGTGCAGCTGGAACGCGCGGTCGCCCGACAGCGTTGTCTCGCCCGCCGACTTGGCGCTCGCCACGGCGGTGTCGAGGATCGTCGTGCCCGAGCTCAGCGTGCGGGTGAACGCCTGCTCCTCGGCCAGCGCGATCTGGCTGATGCGGGCGAAGTTGGTCTCCAGCTCGGGGTACGACGCGCCCATCCGGTCCTTGGACACGGTCAGCAGGTCGACCATCGAGGGGTCCTGCACGCCGAGCAGCCGCACCGAGCGGGTGACGCGGCGCAGCAGCCGGCGCAGCACGTAGCCGCGCGCCTCGTTCGACGGTGTCACGCCGTCGCCGATCAGCATCAGGCCGGAGCGCACGTGGTCGGCGATGACGCGCATGCGCACGTCGTCCTGCGGGTTCGCGCCGTAACGCTTGCCGGTGATCTCCTCGACCCGGGCGATGACCGGGAAGACCTCGTCGATCTCGTACAGGTTGTCGACGCCCTGGAGCAGGCTGGCCATGCGCTCCAGGCCCATGCCGGTGTCGATGTTCTTCGACGGAAGCGGTGCCTCGACGTCGAAATCGATCTTGGTGCGGACCTCGCTCAGCATCTCCTGCATGAAGACGAGGTTCCAGATCTCCAGGTAGCGGTCCTCGTCGGCCTCCGGCCCACCGTCCGGGCCGTACTGCGGGCCGCGGTCGAAGTAGATCTCGCTGCACGGGCCACCCGGACCGGGAACGCCCATGTGCCAGTAGTTGTCGGCCAGGCCGCGCTGCACGATGCGCTCGTCGGGCAGGCCGGCGATGCGCTTCCACAGCTGTCGCGACTCCTCGTCGCCCTGCAGCACCGTGACCCACAGACGGGACTCGTCCAGGCCGTAGCCGCCGTCGGACTGGTCGCGGGTGATCAGCTCCCACGCCAGCTCGATCGCCTTCTCCTTGAAGTAGTCACCGAAGGAGAAGTTGCCGTTCATCTGGAAGAACGTGCCGTGTCGGCTGGTCTTGCCGACCTCGTCGATGTCGAGGGTCCGGATGCACTTCTGGACGCTGGTGGCGCGCTCGTACGGCGGTGTCTCCTGCCCCAGCATGTAGGGCTTGAAGGGGACCATGCCGGCGTTGACGAACAGCAGGGTCGGGTCGTCGTACAGCAGCGGAGCACTCGGCACGACCGTGTGCCCACGAGTCGAGAAGTACCGCAGCCAGCGGCGGCGGATCTCTGCCGTCTCCATGGATCTGACCTTTCGCGTCACAGTGCGATTCGCATCGCGTTCCGGTGGTTAACCTGCAACGTCCACGGTGCCGGGTCGGCACCGTGGACGGCCAGGGAATTACCGGGAGCTCAGTAGTACCGGGGGTCGTTCTCAGGACTGTCCGGGTCGTCGTAACGCCTCGGACCGGTGGGGTCCTGCATCAGCGATTGTGCGGCCTGCGGGTCGAGAGTCCCGGCGTCGACACCCAGTGCGATCCGCAACTCCTGCTCCCGCTCGGCCATTCCCTCACGGATGACCTCGGCCATCTCGCGCAGGCCGTCACCGACGGAGCTGAGCGAGCTGCTCAGCCCGGCCGGTGTGTACTGCTCGACGGTCTTGGTGAACTTGTGCACGACGTACACGCCCGCGCCGGCCCCGACCGCGATCCAGAAGAGCCTCGCCATCCTCAGCTCACCTCTTCCGCTTGCGGCCGCTGACCGCCTGGCGGACGCCGTAGCTGAACGCCGCGACCTTGACCACGGGCGAACCGAGCGTCGCGGCGAACAGCGCCGTCAGTGCCGACACGTTGGTCGACACCTGGGCCACGTTGTTCGTGATGGTGTCGACCTTGCCGAGCTGTGCGTTGGTCGACGCCACGGTCGTGGTGACCTCCGCCAGCAGCGGAAGAGCACCGTCCGAGAGGCCACGTACGGTCACGCGGGTCTCATCCAGCACCTTGCCCAGCTTGATCAGGGGGTACGCGAGCGCGCCGACGAGGAGGACGAAGGCTACGGCCGCGATGAGTCCGGCGATACCGCCCACCGACATGAGATGTTCCCTTTCATCGCGCGCTGCGGTGTGAGTTGTCCGGGCTTCTCCGACGCGGAAAACCGGCCGGATCCCTGCCGAACGGGGTTGACCCTATCGTGGTCCGGCAGTACCGCAGTCCTGGTGGTTCCGCACAGGCGTGTGAAAGGCCTTTCAGCGGCGCTTGAGACCGCCCCGCAGCACGGAGCGCAACCGCGCCAGCCGCTCCGTCATCCCGCGTTCCGCGCCCCGGTCGGTCGGCACGTAGTACTCCCGCCCGGCCAGGTCGTCGGGCAGGTACTGCTGTTGCACCACCCCGTGCGGATGGTCGTGCGCGTACTTGTAACCGCGCCCGTGGCCCAGCTTCTTGGCCCCGGTGTAGTGCGCGTCGCGCAGATCGGGTGGCACCGGCCCGCCCAGCCCGCCGCGCACGTCCTGGACCGCCGTGTTCAGCGCCATGTACGAGGCGTTCGACTTGGGGGCCATCGCCAGGTGAACCGTGGCCTGGGCCAGTACGATCCGGCCCTCGGGCATGCCGATCATCTGCACCGCCTGGGCCGCCGCGACCGCCACCGGCAGAGCCGTCGGGTCGGCCATCCCGATGTCTTCCGAGGCCGAGATCATCAGCCGCCGGGCCAGGAACCGCGGGTCCTCCCCCGCCTCGACCATCCGGGCCAGGTAGTGCAGCGCCGCGTCCACGTCGGACCCGCGGATGCTCTTGATCAGCGCGCTGGTGATGTCGTAGTGCTGGTCGCCCTCCCGGTCGTAGCGGACCATCGCCGTGTCCACGGCCTGCTCGACGTCCGGCGCCGTGATCTCGGTGTTCTCACCCCGGCTGAGCGCACTGCCGGCCGCCGCCTCCAGCGAGGTCAGGGCGCGGCGGGCATCGCCGGCGGAGAGCCGTACCAGGCCCTCGACGGCCTCCTCGCCCAGCGTCACCGTGCCATTCAGCCCGCGCTCGTCCTCGACCGCGCGCCGCAGCAGCCCCTCGATGTCGGAGTCCTCGAGCTGGCGCAGCGTCAGCAGCAGCGAGCGCGACAGCAGCGGGGAGATGATGCTGAACGAGGGGTTCTCGGTGGTGGCCGCCACCAGGATCACCCAGCGGTTCTCCACGCCCGGCAGCAGGCCGTCCTGCTGGGACTTGGTGAACCGGTGGATCTCGTCGAGGAACAGCACGGTGCGGATGTCGTGGCGATCGCGCTGTTCGCGCGCCTCCTGCATCACCTGGCGCACGTCTTTCACGCCGGCGGTGACGGCCGAGAGTTCCACGAACCGGCGCCCCTCGGTGTTCGAGACGACGTGGGCCAGCGTGGTCTTCCCGGCTCCCGGGGGGCCCCAGAGAATGACGGACGCGGGTCCCGCCAGTCCGTCGGCCCCCTCGGCGAGGCGGCGCAACGGGGAACCGGGGCCCAGCAGGTGCCCCTGGCCGACCAGTTCGTCAAGGGTACGCGGACGCATCCGGACCGCCAGCGGCGGCCGGTCGCCGGTGCCGGCCTGCCCGAGACTGCCCGGGCGGGCGGCGCTGAGGGCGGCGGCGGGGGTGTCGGAGGAGAACAGATCGGCCATCAGCAGAAGATTAGCTGTCGCCGGCCGGTCCCCCGCCCGAGCGGGTCAGCAACCACTGCACGACGAACGAGACGACGGCGGCAGACAGACCCACGACCAGCCCGGGCAGGAACCCGTTGCCGAGCACCAGGTTCATGATCACGCAGATCACCAGCACGACCACGGCCTGGATCGCCGCTCCCCGCCACTGCCGCGGGGTCATCGCTGTGCACCGATCTTTGCGTGACTCATGGGTAACAGATTAGTGGCCAGAACGGGGGACGTGCCTGCTCACCTTCCCGATCACAACGTGCGGACGCGAGTCACGGGCTTCAGAGGGCGGGCCACGGGTGTCGTGGACGCGGGTTACGCGTCTCGTGGACGCGGGTCACGGGTGTCGTGGACGCGGGTCACGCGTCTCGTAGGCGTGGGTCACGGGATTGAAAGGCTTGGGGACGCGGGTCACGAACCTTGCGGACGCAGGCCCCCGGCTTGAGAACGCAGGCCCCCGGTCTCGTGGACGCGGGTCACGGCGAACGGAACGAGGACGGTCACCGACTGAGCCGGGGACGGTCAACGACCGAGCCGGGGACGGTCACCGACCGAGCCGGGGACGACGCGAACCCGGCCCGCGAGCGCCGTGGCCCACGGCGTCCTCAAGCACCTCGTTCCGCCGACCTTCACTCAGTCGCCCCCGCCGCCCCCACCGTCTGAGCCGCCGCCGTCCGAACCACCGCCGTCCGAACCGCCGTCGGATCCGCCGTCGGAGTGCCCGTGGTGGCCGGAATCTCCCGACCCGCCGCCGCTCGAACCGTCGATCGAGTCGCCGTACGACCGCGAGCGCCCGGGGTTGCGCCGCCGCGACAGCAGGCCCGCGAATCCCCCGGCGAAGCCCACCACCACACCTGCCTTGGCTCCGCCCTCACCGTCGAGCATCGCCCCGATGATCCCCACCAGCACGGCGGCGAGAAGCCCACCGCACAGAGCCTGCCCGATCCGACCCATCCCTGGCTCCTCCGCCTCGTGCCCTGCGTCCCGCGGGGCCTACCCCCCATTGGACGCACAGAACCCCGGCCGGGTTCGGAACACGACCGGGGTTCTGCACGATCGGACGGTCAGGCCTTGGCCTTCTCGCCCTCCGTCTTCTCGCTCTTGTCACCGTCGGTCTTGGGCTTCGGCGGGGTGTAGTCCACGCCGGCCTCCTTGCGCTGGGCCGGGGTGATCGGGGCCGGCGCGGCGGTCAGGGGGTCGTAGCCGCCACCGCTCTTCGGGAACGCGATGACCTCACGCAGCGAGTCGGCGCCCGACAGCAGCATGACGATGCGGTCCCAGCCGAAGGCGATACCGCCGTGCGGCGGGGCGCCGAACTTGAAGGCGTCGAGCAGGAAGCCGAACTTCTCCTGGGCGTCCTCGTCGCTGAGACCCATCATCGTGAACACACGCTCCTGCACGGACCGCTGGTGGATACGGATCGACCCACCGCCGATCTCGTTGCCGTTGCAGACGATGTCGTAGGCGTAGGCCAGCGCGTTGCCCGGGTCGGACTCGAACTTGTCGATCCACTCCGGCTTGGGCGAGGTGAAGGCGTGGTGCACGGCCGTCCAGGCGCCCGAGCCGACCGCGACGTCACCGCTGGCGACGGCGGCGGAGGCCGGCTCGAACAGCGGGGCGTCGACGATCCAGACGAACTCCCAGCGGCTCTCGTCGATCAGGCCGCAGCGCTTGCCGATCTCCAGCCGGGCGGCGCCGAGCAGGGCCCGGGCCTCGGCGGTCACGCCGGCGCCGAAGAAGACGCAGTCGCCCGGCTGGGCCCCGACGGCCTGCGCCAGACCGGCGCGCTCGGCCTCGGAGATGTTCTTCGCGACCGGACCGGACAACTCGCCGTCCTCACCGATCAGCACGTAGGCCAGGCCCCGGGCGCCGCGCTGCTTGGCCCACTCCTGCCAGGCGTCGAGCTGACGGCGCGGCTGGGAGCCACCGCCGGGCATGACCACGGCGCCGACGTACTCGTTCTGGAAGACCCGGAACGGCGTGGCGGCGAAGTACTTGGTCATGTCGACGAGCTCGTTGCCGAAGCGCAGGTCGGGCTTGTCGCTGCCGTACCTGGCCATCGCGTCGGCGTAGGTCATGCGCGGGATCGGCGTGGTGATCTCGTGGCCGATGAGCTTCCACAGCGCCGTGACGATCGACTCGCCGATCTCGATCACGTCGTCCTGCTCGACGAACGACATCTCGATGTCGAGCTGCGTGAACTCCGGCTGGCGGTCGGCGCGGAAGTCCTCGTCGCGGTAGCAGCGGGCGATCTGGAAGTAGCGCTCCATGCCGCCGACCATGAGCAGCTGCTTGAACAGCTGTGGACTCTGCGGAAGGGCGTACCAGGAGCCGGGCTTCAGCCGGGCCGGCACGACGAAGTCGCGGGCGCCCTCGGGCGTGGAGCGGGTCAGGGTGGGCGTCTCGATCTCGACGAAGTCGCGGTCGAGCAGCACGTTGCGCGCGGCCTGGTTGACCTTGCTGCGCAGCCGGATGGCCTGGGCCGGGCCGCTGCGGCGCAGGTCGAGGTAGCGGTACTTGAGCCGCACCTCCTCGCCGACGTCGATGTGGTCGTCGAGCTGGAACGGCAGCGGGGCGGACTCGTTGAGCACCTCGACCTCGGTGGCGATCACCTCGATCGCGCCGGTGGCCAGGGCCGGGTTCTCGTTGCCGTCGGGACGCGGCGAGACCTCGCCGGTGACCCGCAGGCAGTACTCCGCGCGCAGGTTGTGCGCCACCTTCTCGTCGCGGACGACCACCTGGGCGACGCCGGAGGCATCCCGCAGGTCGACGAACGCCACGCCGCCGTGATCCCGGCGGGAGGCGACCCATCCGGTGAGGATGACGGTTTCGCCGACGTGACCGGAACGCAGGGATCCGGCCGTATGGGTGCGCAGCACGGTGTGGCCTCTCGAAGTTTGTCTGATCCTGAAATACGGACGCCCGCGATTCTACGGACGCGCGCCACGCGGTTCACGCCGGTTTCCCCGCGCGGCGCGCCCGAGGCCTTCGGGGTCGACTAATCCCGCGAAGTGAGTGACACTCCGTAGCGACCACGCATGGGTCCCGCGTCGTCCTCGATCCTGGACCGGCAGGTGCTTGCGCCATCGTTCGAACAGGTGTTCGATGAAGTCATGCGCTGGGATTCACAGCGGGTCAGCGGTGTCACCCCCGGACCGCACGGAGGGTCCGGTCCGGTGGTGACACCGTCGCTGCCCGGGCTGGACGCGCCCGCCATCCGCGGGTTGCTGCGAACCGTCACCACGCCGGAGTTCGCGGGGATCACGTTCCACGAGGTGATGGCCCGCAGCGCCCTCAACCGGGTGCCGGGCGACTCGCCGATGCCGTTCCGCTGGACCGTCAATCCTTACCGAGGCTGTAGTCACGCCTGCGTTTACTGTTTCGCCCGGGGCACCCACTCCTACCTGGAGCTCGACACCGGGGCCGGGTTCGACAGCGAGATCGTGGTCAAGACCAACCTGGTCGAGGTGCTGCGCCGCGAACTGGCGCGCCCGTCCTGGAACCGCGAGCACGTGGCGATGGGCACCAACACCGATCCCTACCAGCGGGCCGAGGGCCGGTACCGGCTGATGCCCGGGGTGATCCGCGCGCTGGCGACCTCCGGCACCCCGTTCTCGGTGCTCTCCAAGGGCGGGCTCCTGCGGCGCGATCTGCCTCTGCTGCAAGAGGTCTCGGCCGAGGTACCGGTGGGCCTGGGCATGTCGATCGCGATCTGGGACGAGGCGCTGCACCAGAGCCTGGAGCCGGGCACGCCCAGCCCGAAGGCCCGGCTGGAGGTGGTGCGGCAGGCCCGCGAGGCCGGGCTGCCGTGCGGCGTGTTCCTGGCCCCGGTACTGCCCTGGCTGACCGACTCCGACGAGCATCTGGACGAGGCGATCGGGAAGCTCGCGCGGGCCGGGGCCACCGGCGTCACCGTGGTGCCCCTGCACCTGCGGCCCGGGGCCCGTGAGTGGTTCTTCAGCTGGCTGCAGCGTGAGCACCCGAAACTGGTGCGGCGCTATCGCGAGCTGTACGGCAGCGGCGCGTACGCATCGAAGGACTACCGCCGCTGGCTGGCCGCGCGGGTCCAGCCGCTGCTGCGGCGGCACGGCATCGTTCCGCCCTCGCCCGGGGCGCAGGAGCGGGACGGGCACGCGACATCGCTCGAGCCGGCCGACCTGCGCAGGAGTGAGCGGCGTGAGGAGATCGAAGGGGCGCTGGAGGGCGGTCAGCCCGGTGGTGGCATCCGGCGCATCGGGCCGGCCGCTTCTGATGGCCGGGATTCCGGTGGCCGGGATCCCGGTCGCCCGGGTTCCGGTCGCCCGGCCGCGGCGCGGTCACGGGGGCCGGGCCTGAACGGCATTCCCGGGGATCCGGAGAGCCGTTACCCCGAGGGCAGCCTGCCGCCGATCGCGGAACCGGAACGCGAGCAGCTCCGGCTGCTGTGATCGGGACTTCTACATCACGGCGCGCAGGAACGGGTTGTCGCGACGCTCGCGGCCGATCGTGGTCGGGGCGCCGTGACCGGGCAGCACCAGCGTGGAGTCGTCCAGCGGCAGCACCCGTTCACGCAGCGACCGGTCCATCGCCGCGGAGTCGCCACCGGGCAGGTCGGTACGACCGATCGAGCCGGCGAACAGCACGTCGCCACTCAGCAGGGTGGAGGTCAGGCCGGAACCGTCGGCCGTACCCTCGGGCACCCCGTCCAGCGAGAACATCACCGAGCCCTCGGTGTGGCCGGGGGCGTGCACGACCCGCAGGTCCAGACCCGCCGACGCGAGCGTCTCCTCGTCCACCATCGTCCGGATCTCGTCGGGTTCCTTCCAGCCGACGCTGCCGAACTGCTGGCGCAGCATGTCGCCGAAGGCCTCGGGCAGCGAACCGACGGGATCGGTGAGCCGGTACCGGTCGTCGGTGTGCACGCTGAGCGCGACACCGTGGGCGCCGCAGACCGGGGTCACGGAGAACACGTGGTCGATGTGACCGTGGGTCACCACCACCGCGGCGGGCTTCAGCCGGTACTCGGCCAGCACGTCCGACAGCTGACCCACCACGTTGACGCCCGGATCGACGATCACGCACTCCTCGCCCGCGGCCGGGGCGAGGATGTAGCAGTTGGTGCCGAAGACCTCTGACGGGAACCCGAGAACGAGCATCCCCCGAGACTAGGGCAGGCTGGACCCGACACGATCGGGCAGTCATCAGGAGCGTCACGGGCCGCCGCCCGCCGCACGGCACGTCGTGGCTGCTCACTACGGCGAACACACAGCTCGTACCCCCTAGACTGCCTAACGGGTGACCCGTGGGCAGTGGCCGGGCGGGGCGAAGACGGCATGGAGGGCAGCACGTGACCCCGAAAAATCGGGAGCGCGCCTACGACAAGCGTCGTTACGAGGAGTGGCAGTCCCGGCTGGTGGAGAAGCAGGCGCACACCCGCAAGGTGCGTCAGCGGCTCGCCATCGGTGGCGGCTCGGTCGTGGTGGTGCTGGTGATCCTCGCGGCGTTCCTGCTGGCGAACGAGGGCAAGGACGACAGCACGTCGGCGGCGAGCAGTACTCCCGCGGCCAGTGCGTCGGCCGCGGCGACCACGGCGGCGACGGACGCGAAGTCCACCTGCCCCGCGGTCGATGTGAAGGCACCGACCGACCCGAAGCAGACCGACAAGGTCCCGTCCACATCGATCGCCGCGGACAAGACCTGGTCACTGGGGATGAAGACCACCTGTGGCGACATCACGATCAGCCTGGACGGCAAGGCCGCCCCGCAGGCCGTGTCCTCGATGATCCAGCTGGCCAAGGACGGGTTCTACGACGGCACACCGTGTCACCGGCTCACCACCGCGGATTCGTTCGAGGTGCTGCAGTGCGGCGACCCGACCGGCTCGGGCACAGGTGGCCCGGGGTACACCTACGGGCCGGTCGAGAACGCCCCCTCGAAGACCTTCGAGAAGGACGGCGTCACGTACCGCACCTACGAGGCAGGCACGGTCGCCATGGCGCGGGCCTCCGGCGATGGTAAGAGCATGGGGAGCCAGTTCTTCCTGGTCTACGGCGACACCGACATCCCGGACGACGCCGCGGGTGGGTACACCGTGCTCGGCAAGATCACCAAGGGTCTCGACGTGGTGAAGAAGGTCGCCAAGGGCGGCGTCGCCGACGGAAGCACGGACGGCACCCCGGTGTCGGCCGTGTCGATCAAGTCGACGACGGTCTCCGGGTGAACCGGGGCGAGAAGCACGAGCACCACAGCACGCACGAGGCTGGCAAGGCACACGGGGTTGACGGGGTTGACATGGGTGGCGAAGCAGAAGGCGTGAGATCGTGACCGGACAAGAGTGGGGCCGCGCGGACGAGGACGGCACCGTCTGGGTGCGGACGGCCGACGGGGAACGCAAGGTCGGCCAGTACCCGGGTGTCACCCAGGACGAGGCGCTGGCCTACTTCGTGCGCAAGTACGAGGACCTGGCCGCCCAGGTGAGTCTTCTGGAGCAGAGGGTGAAGGCCGGACAGGTCTCCCCCGCGGATTCCGAGACGACCATCAAGCGGCTGGAACCGTCGATCCGCGACGCGAACGCGGTCGGTGATCTCGACGGACTGCTGAAGCGGCTGACCGCTCTGGCGCCCGCCGTGGAGCACCTGCGCGAGGAGAACCAGAAGGCCAAGCAGGAGGCGCGGGCGGCGATCATCGCCGAGCGCACCGTCCTGGTGGAGGAGGCGGAGGCGCTGTCCGGGGCCGACCCGCAGCGCATTCCGTGGAAGACCTCCGGCGACCGGCTCCGCGAGCTGTTCGACGAGTGGCGCCGGCTGCAGAAAGACCAGCGGCTGGACAAGCACACGGAAGACGAGCTGTGGAAGCGGTTCAGCCACGCCCGCACCTCGTTCGACCGTAAGCGCCGCCACTACTTCGGCGCGCTGGACGAGGAGCGGCACTCGGCGAAGGCGGCCAAGGAGCAGCTCATCGCCGAGGCCGAGGCACTCAGCAAGTCCACCGACTGGGGTGCGACGGCTGCCGCCTACCGCGACCTGATGACCCGCTGGAAGACCGCGGGCCGGGCGGCGAAGAAGGAGGACGACGCCCTGTGGGCCCGGTTCCGGGCCGCGCAGGACGCCTTCTTCAGCGCCCGTCAAGACGCGAACTCGGCGCTGGACGAGGAGTTCTCGGGCAACCTCGCGGTGAAGGAACAGCTCGCCGACGAGGCCGAGAAGCTGCTGCCGGTGACCAATCTCAACGCCGCGAAGAACGCTCTGCGCGACATCCAGGTGCGCTGGGACGAGGCCGGCAAGGTGCCGCGCAACGACATGCAGCGCATCGAGGGCCGGCTGCGCAAGGTCGAGCAGGCCGTGCGGGACGCCGAGTCGGACAAGTGGAAGCGCACCAACCCGGAGGCCCGGGCCCGCGCCAACGACATGGTCACACAGCTCGAGCGCACCATCGCCGACGCCGAGGCCGATCTGGCCAAGGCGCAGGCGTCCGGCAACGCCCGCAAGATCAAGGAACTCGAGCAGTCCCTCGCCTCTCGCCGCGCCTGGCTCGACCAGGCCCAGCAGGCGATGAACGAGTTCACCGACTAGTTCGGCCGGTTCCACTGTCCACAGGTCGGCAGGACCGCACCGTCATCCACAGGTGCGGCCTGCTGCCTGCGGGCACCGAGGTCGAGCGGGCACCGTTGACCTGTGACGACGACCGACGACTCCTCCCGCCTGTTCCTGCTCGCCGGGGGTCGTGAGCGCACAGCCCTGCTGCGCGACGGCCTGGCCCGCGAGGTTCTGCCCGGCGTACTGGTTCCCGCCGACGTGCCGGTCACGCGACAGCTGCGGGCCCGGGCGGTCAGGGAGAAACTCGGCGACTGGGAGACCGACGCCGGGCGGGGCCGTTCCGTCGGTTTCGGTACCGCGGCCTGGCTTCACACCGGGGCCTGTCCCCGCTCGAACACCGCGGCCGGCGCTCGTCACCCTCTTCCGGAGCGGCTCGACCTGATCATCGGCCGCAACCGCCGCTCCCCCGCTCTGGCCGGGGTGAGGGTGCGCCAGGTGGACATGCCGCCCGAGCACCTGCAGACCATCGAGGGCCTGCTGGTCACGCATCCCCTTCGCACGTCGGCCGACATCGCCCGTGACCTCCCCCGGGCCGAGGCCCTGCCGCTGCTGCGCCTGCTGCAGGAGTTCCACGACGTGCACCCGCCCCAGGTTCTCGAGCTGCTCGGTGCCATGTCCTACGCCCGCGGCGCCGCGAGGGCCCGCGACGTGGTCCGCGACTGGGCGGAGATGGCGTGAGGGGAAACATGATGAAAGACGTCGTGGTCACCCTCCGGCGGTGTGTTCACTTCCGGCGGCGTGGTCGCCGAGCGGGACGGTCACTCCGAGCGCTGGCAGAGCTGCGTGGGCTGAGCTGCGTGGGCTGAGCTGCGTGGGCTGAGCTGGCGCAACCCCAACTGGGGTGACCCGAACCAGAACCATCCGCGCTGGAACGCCCCGACCGAAGCCACCCGAACTGGAGCGACCCGGGCTGGAGCGACCCGGGCTGGTGCGGGCAGGCGTCCACCATTCTGGTTGTCGATCGTCGAAGCCGGTCAGCGGACCGTGTCCCGCCGATCGGTCGTGAACCGGAGCCATTGGTCCGGGGGCAGTTCCGGGCGGCCTGGCACCGGGACGGCTGACTGCATCCGTCCGCCGGGAGCGGTTGCGGTGTCTGCGACGGCCGACCAGAACGGGGCGGCCGGCTTGTTCTCGGCCTGGTAGGCGATGGCCCACGCTCCCGGGTGACGGGCGATCACGTCCAGGGCGAACTGCCGGCCGATGCCTCCACGGCGGGCGGCGGGGACGATCCAGAAAGCGAGCAGGGAGTGTTCCGGGCCCTCGAGTCCCCGCACGACGGCGAAACCGATCCGGGCCGGCTCCCTGGTCCGGGGATGGGGCCACCACAGCAGGTAGCCGCATCCGTCCGGGCCCGGGAGGGCGTCGAGGCGCGACGGACCGGTAGCGGCCGTCGGGCTCGGGTAACGCGCCGGTCAGCGGGCCAGCTCGTGACGGAACGCCTGCCACAACCAGGCGACGACGGGCCACTGATCGTCGCTGACCAGTGCCGGCCGGGCGGGATCGATCAGTCCAGGTCGGTGTCGGAACGCCGGCCGGTGATGCGGTAGGCGTCGAACACGCCGTCCACACGCCGCACAGCGGCGATCACGTGGCCGAGGTGCGCCGGGTCGGCCATCTCGAAGGTGAAGCGGGAGATGGCCATCCGCTCGCGCGAGGTGGTGACGTTCGCCGACAGGATATTGACGTGCTCGTCGGAGAGTGTGCTGGTGACGTCGGAGAGCAGACGGTTCCGGTCGAGGGCCTCGACCTGGATCTGCACCAGGAACACGCTGGCCTGGTTCGGGGCCCACTCGACGTCGACGATGCGGTCGGGTTCCTCGCGCAGGCCGGTGACGTTGTTGCAGTCGGTGCGGTGTACGGAGACGCCGGAACCGCGGGTGACGAATCCGATGATGGGGTCGCCCGGCACCGGGGTGCAGCAGCGGGCGAGCTTCACCCAGACGTCTTCGACGTTCTTCACCACGACCCCCGGGTCGCCCATGCGCGGGCGGCGGGGACGCATCGGGGTGACGGTCTCGGCCAGGTCTTCCTCGGTACCCGCCTCACCACCGGCGGAGTCGACCAGCTTCTGCACGACGTGCGCGGCGGAGATCTGGCTCTCACCGACCGCGGCGTACAGCCCGGAGACGTCCTGGAACCGCAGTTCGGTCGCCAGGCCCATCAGGGCCTCATGGGTGAGCAGGCGGCGCATCGGCAGGTTCTGCTTGCGCATCGCCTTGGTGATCGCGTCCTTCCCGGACTCGATCGCCTCCTCGCGGCGCTCCTTGGAGAACCACTGCCGGATCTTGTTGCGGGCCCGCGGGCTGTGGACGAAGTTCAGCCAGTCGCGGCTGGGACCCGCGGCATCGGTCTTGGACGTGAAAACCTCGACCACGTCACCGTTGTCGAGCGAACTCTCGAGCGGCACGAGACGACCGTTGACGCGGGCGCCCATACAGCGGTGACCGACCTCGGTGTGCACGGCGTAGGCGAAGTCGACCGGGGTGGACCCGGCGGGCAGCGCGACCACGTCCCCCTTGGGGGTGAAGACGTAGACCTCCTGCGCCTGGATCTCGAACTGCAGCGACTCCAGGAACTCGCCCGGGTCGGTGGTCTCCCGCTGCCAGTCGAGCAGCTGCCGCAGCCAGGTCATGTCCGTGGCACTGCCCGGACCCGCACCCGGCGCGACACCGTTCGCGTCGTCCTTGTACTTCCAGTGCGCCGCGACGCCGTACTCGGCCCGGCGGTGCATCTGGTGGGTGCGGATCTGGATCTCGACCGGTTTGCCCTCGGGACCAATGACTGTGGTGTGCAGCGACTGGTACATGTTGAACTTGGGCATCGCGATGTAGTCCTTGAACCGGCCCGGGACCGGGTTCCAGCGCGCGTGCAGCGCACCCAGGACGGCATAACAGTCACGCACCGAGTCGACCAGCACCCGGATGCCCACCAGGTCGTAGATGTCGGCGAAGTCGCGGCCCCGCACGATCATCTTCTGGTACACGGAGTAGTAATGCTTCGGGCGGCCGGAGACGACGGCCTTGATCTTGCCGGCCCGCAGGTCGACGGAGACCTGTTCCCGCACCTGGGCGAGATAGTCCTCCCGGGCGGGAGCACGCTCGGCCACCAGGCGCACGATCTCGTCGAACACCTTGGGCCACAGCGTGGCGAAGCTGAGGTCTTCGAGCTCCCACTTGATCGTGTTCATGCCCAGGCGGTGCGCCAGCGGGGCGTAGATCTCGAGGGTCTCGCGGGCCTTCTTCTCGGCCTTGTGCGCGGGCACGTAACGCCAGGTGCGGGCGTTGTGCAGCCGGTCGGCCAGCTTGATCACCAGGACGCGGATGTCTTTCGACATCGCCACGACCATCTTGCGCACGGTCTCGGCCTGGGCGGCATCGCCGTACTTGACCTTGTCGAGCTTGGTCACACCGTCGACGAGCATGGCGATCTCGTCGCCGAAGTCGGCCCGCAGCATGTCGAGGGTGTAGTCGGTGTCTTCCACCGTGTCATGCAGCAGCGCCGCGGCCAGGGTGGCCGGGGTCATGCCGAGCTCGGCGAGGATCTGTGACACCGCGACCGGGTGCGTGATGTACGGGTCGCCGCTCTTGCGCTTCTGACCCGAGTGCGCCTTCTCGGCGACCTGGAAGGCCTTCTCGATGATGCTGACGTCGGCCTTGGGATGCGCACTGCGCACACTGCGCAGCAGCGGCTCCAGCAGCGGGCTGTTCGGGTTACGGGACGCGGCGCCCAGGCGGGCGATCCGCGAGAACACGCGGACCGGAGACACCAGGGGCTCGGCGACGCGGGGACGCGGGTCCGACGCGGCCTTGGCGGCCGCACCGGGGCGCTGGTCGGGGACGTCCGGGGACGGCAGTCCGGCAGCGGGTGGGACAGCACCGGACGGGGCTGGAGCGGACGAGGACGGAGCAGCACCGGACGGGGCTGGTGCGGCGACGAGCGTCGGGGCCGCCGGCACGGGAACGGGCGGGGTGGTGCGCGCCGGAGTCGACTGAATCTCGGTACCGGGCGCCGCGCTCGCAGCAGGCTGGGTCTCCGGGTCCTTGACGGTCGACAGCGCGGGGCGACCATGCCGCCCGTCGGGCAGCGGATGCTGCACGACTCTGGCTCCGACCTCTTCGGACACCTGATCCTCCCGACGTCGTACGTCTCGCCACGGAGACTTCTGCTGGCGAGTCTAGGGCCCGTACTGCTCCCGTGCCTGGCCTCTCGACAAGCCCGGTGCCCGTCTTGAATATCTTCGGAGCATCATCAGAACATGCCCGGCAGTGATCGGAGCGCACCCGGGGGCCTGATCATTCCCGGTTCAGCGGGAAACGGCCCCTTTTGATATTGACTTCGTGCTCGACTCGAGCATCGCGTGTTGACTTCATCACGCTTCGTCAAACAAAAGGGGCACGTTACCCAAAAGTGCAGAAAAAGTTGCCCTCAGTAACTCAGGACAGCTTTCACATCACGCCCAGACAACCGTTCCCGGCCGTTGAGGAACGCGAGCTCCACGAGGAACGACACCGACACCACGTGAGCGCCGATGCCCTCGAGCAGCCCCGCGGCCGCCTCCGCGGTGCCCCCGGTGGCGAGGACGTCGTCCAGCAGCAGAACCCGCTGTCCCGGGTGCACCGCGTCTTCATGGACCTCGATGATCGCGGTGCCGTATTCGAGCGTGTACTCGGCCGAGACGGTGGTGTGGGGCAGCTTGCCCTTCTTCCGGATCGGCACGAAGCCCACCCCGAGGCTCAGGGCCACCGCCGCGCCGAAGATGAAGCCCCGGGCCTCGACCCCGGCCACGACGTCCACCTCGGCCCCGGTGCCCGCCCGGTGGGCCGCCGCCAGCGCGTCCACCGAGGCCGCGAACAGCTCCGGGTCGGCCAGCAGCGGAGTGATGTCCTTGAACAGGATTCCCGGCGACGGGTAGTCCGGGATGTCCCGGAGCCCCGCCGCGAGCCGCTCGGACAGCACGCTGTCGATCGTCACTTCCGCCGGCCCCGCTTCGGCTGCGCCCGCTGACCGGACGTCTCCCGCCGGACCGCCGGACCGCGCCGCGAAGGTGCCGCGGTGTCGGGGCCGACGCCCGCGCCGACCGTGGCCGGCTCGCCGTCGTCGCCCTCGGGGCTACCGAACTCGGGCTCCGCGGCGGAACCCGCGGCGAGCTCGGCCCGGCGCTTGAGCACCTTTCGGGTGTGCGCGACGATCTCCGGCTCCCGGCGGCGCAGGTCGACCAGCAGCGGTGTGGCCACGAAGATCGACGAGTAGGTACCGGCCGCGATACCGATGAACAGCGCCAGCGAGATGTCTTTCAGCGTGCCCGCGCCGAGCACGAACGCACCGATGAACAGGATCGACGCCACCGGCAGCAGAGCCACCACCGAGGTGTTGATCGAGCGCACCAGGGTCTGGTTGACCGCCAGGTTGGCGGCTTCCTCGTAGGTGCGCTTCGTGGACAGCGTGATGCGGTCGGTGTTCTCGCGGACCTTGTCGAACACCACCACGGTGTCGTAGAGCGAGTACCCGAGGATGGTGAGGAACCCGATCACGGACGCCGGGGTGACCTCGAACCCGGTGAGCGAGTAGAGGCCGGCCGTGATGATCAGGTCGTGCAGCAGGGCCACCAGCGCGGCCACCGACATCTTCCAGGTCCGGAAGTAGATGGCGATGATGATGCCGACCAGCACGATGAAGATGAGCAGACCCTGGACGGCCTTCTTCGTGACGTCGGAACCCCAGCTGGCGCCGACGAAGCTGGACGTGATGTTGCTGTCGTCGACCTGGTAGGCCTTGCCCAGCGCCTGCCGGACCTTGGTGGTCTCGGCGTCGCTCAGCGTCTCGGTCTGCACCCGCACGCCGCTGCTGCCGATGACCGTGACCCGGGCCTCGGTACCGGGCACCACGGAGGCGACCGCGTCGGACGCCTTGATCGTGTCGGTGTCGGCGACCTTGGACAGCTGGAACTCGGAACCGCCGCGGAACTCGATGCCGGGGTTCAGCCGGATGAACGCGAGAGACAGGATCGAGGCCACCGTCATGGCGAGCGCGATGCCGTACCAGAAGCGCCGGTGCCCGATGAAGGCGAAGGACCGCTTGCCGGAGTGAAGGTCGTTACCGAAGGTGGCGAAGCTGAACATCAGGAGTTCCTCCCCGTGCCCGACGTGGTGACCGAGTCCTGCGCGTCCTGCGGGGAGGTCCCACCCGGGTCACCGGGTTCGGTCCCGGCCCGCGCCGCGGCGGCCCGGCGGGCGGCGATGCTGCCACCCTCGGAGGCGGTTTCGGCGGTCGGGCGGACCCGGCCGCGGCCGGCGTACGCGCTCGGGCGCCCGAGCTGCCGGGCACTGAAGCCGGACATCGCATGGCCACCGTCGAAGAACTTCAGCCTGGCCAGCATCGTCACCGCGGGCTTGGTGAAGAGGAACACGATGACGACGTCGATCAGGGTGGTCAGGCCGAGGGTGAACGCGAATCCGCGGACACCGCCGACGGCGACCAGGTAGAGCACGATCGCGGCGAGCAGGTTGACGGTGTCGGAGGCCAGGATGGTGCGCTTGGCCCGGTCCCAGCCCGCCTCGACGGCGGAGGTCAGGGGCCGCCCCTCGCGGACCTCGTCGCGGACCCGCTCGAAGTACACGATGAACGAGTCGGCGGTGATACCGATGGCCACGATCAGACCGGTCACACCGGCGAGACTCAGCCGGTAGCCCTCGGTCTCACCCAGCAGCACGACCAGCCCGTAGGTGAGCGCACCGGCGATGCCGAGGCTGAAGATGGTCACCAGGCCCAGGGCCCGGTACTGCAGCAGCGAGTAGAGCACCACCAGGATCAGGCCGATCAGGCCGGCCAGCAGCCCCCGCTCGAGCTGCTCACCGCCGAGCAGCGCGGAGATCTGGTTCTCGGTCTGCACCTGGAACGACACCGGCAGCGAGCCGAACTTCAGCTGCTGGGCCAGGAGCTGCGAGGACTCCTGGGTGAAGCTGCCGGAGATCTGGGCCTCGCCGTTGGTGATGGCGGCGTTGGTGGTCGGGGCGGAGATGACCAGCTCGTCGAGCACGATCGCGAACTGGTTCTGCGCACCGGTCAGCTGGATCAGCCGCTTGGTGACGTTGCCGAACTTCTTCGCGCCGTCGGACTTGAACTCGAGGTTGACGACCCACTCACCGTTGGAGGCGCCCTGGCTGTTCTGGCCCATGCCCGCGGTGGCGGTCTTGATGTCGGAACCCGGAACCTCGACCGGACCGAGGATGAACTTGGTCGTCCCGTCGGCGTCGCAGGTGACGATCGCCTTCTTCGGGTCTGAGGCCTTGCCCTGCAGCTTCGGCAGGTCGGCGCAGGTCTCCGCCGTGAACTGCTCCTGCAGCTCGGTGGTGATCTGCGCCAGGTCGGACGCGGTGCCGTCAGCTGCCGCGGCAGCGGCCGTGGCGGCGGCGTCCGCGTCGGTGGTCGCACTGGCGTCGGCCGTGGCCGTGGCCGAGGACTTTGCGGACGAGGTCGCGCCGGGCGCGGTGGTCGCGGAACCGCTGGGCGTCGTCTCGGCCTTCAGCGCCTTCGGCACGACCCGGTTGTTCTCGTCCGAGGTGTCGGCCTTCTCGGTGGCCGTGGCACTGGCACCGGCCTTCGAGGTGGCCTTGGCGCTCGCCTTCGCGCTGGCCGTGGGCGAGGCGGTGGAGGTCGCGTCACCACTGGCGGTCGGCGTCGGCGTGGCCGTACTCGTCGCACCGGCGGCGGCCGCCGTGTAGAGCACCGGCCGGAAGTTCATCTGCGCCGACTGCTTGACCAGGTTGCGGGTCGCCGCGTCGGGGTTGCCGGGCAGCGACACCACGATGTTCTTGCCGCTCTGGGTGGTGACCTCGGCCTCGGAGACACCGGAGCCGTTGACCCGCTGCCGGATCACGTTCACGGCCTCGTTCAGCTGCTCGGTGGTCGGCGTGATGTTCTGGCCGTTCAGGGGCCGCGGCTCGAGAATGATCTCGGTGCCGCCCTCGAGGTCGAGGGCGAGGGACGGGGTCCATCCGCCGTTCGACGTCACCGTCCGGATGCCGACCACTGCGTACACGACGGCCAGGATGGCGACCATGAACAGCAGTGCCCGACCTGGTCGGGAGGCGTTGCTGGATCGTGCCACGGTTGTGGGTCTCTTCTCGTTCTCGAGACGGCTCAGGCCGTCGCAGTCAGGGCCGGGCTATCGGCCGTCGGTTCCGGTGCTGCCGTCGGTGACATCGGAGTTCGGCGGCGGCGCGTAGCCGGACTCCGAACGGATGCCGTCACGATCAGCGCCGGTACGATCAGTGGTGCCGGTGATGGTGCTCGGGCTGTCGGCGGAGGTGTTCTCGCCGGCGCTCTCCCCGTCGGTGCCGTCCTGCTCACCGTCGGTGCTGTCGGCCGTGACGATCTGCCCGATCGCGCGCTTGCTCCAGCGAGTGCGCACGCCCGGGGCGATCTCGAGAACCACTGCGTCGGAATCGACCTCGACGACCTCGGCGAAGAGGCCGGACGTGGTCATGATCCGGGTGCCGGGCGTGACCGACTCCTGCTGGGCCACCAGCTCACGCTGCTGCCTGCGCCCACGGCTCACCATCAGCCAGAGCAGGAGCAGGGGAACCGCCAGGATGATCAGTTCCACGTCGTCACCCACTCCGTCACGGATGCTGTTCTCATCGTCTCAACTCTCATGTCCGCCGGTGCCCTCCTTGGCCCTCCGCCGGGAAGCCCTCTGACAAGCAGTCGGCCGGGACGGCGGCGAGGTTGCCCGCGGCACCGACCGACCATCATGCCCGACCTGGGCCCGCTCGTGAGCACGCATGCTCCCACAACGGACTGGGTGCTCCGTTCAGAGGACCTCTGAGCAGGGTCGTTCGTCGTGCCGACCGTTGCCCGATCCCCCAACGGATCACGTGTCGGTACCGGGCCGTGGATCAGGTCGTGCGTCCGGAGCAGGCTCCGGAAGGGTTTCCTGCACCATGCCCGAGCGGCTGGTGAGCGTGCCGCCGCCGGTACCCGCACCGGCCCAGGCGAACCCGGCGGGTGCGGTGAGGCCGAGGTGCTCCCAGGTGGCGGGAGTGGCGATACGCCCCCGGGGCGTCCGCCCCAGCAGGCCCTCGCGCACCAGGAAGGGCTCGGACACGGTCTCCACCGTCTCTGCCTCTTCCCCCACCGCGACGGCCAGGGTGGACAGGCCGACCGGCCCGCCGCCGAACCGCCGGCACAGCGCCTCGAGCACCGAGCGGTCGAGACGGTCGAGGCCGCGCTCGTCCACGGCGTAGACCTGCAACGCGGCGCGGGCGGCGGTGAGGTCGAGCCGCCCGTCGCCCCGGACCTGGGCCCAGTCGCGCACCCGGCGCAGCAGGCGGTTGGCGATACGGGGCGTGCCCCGGGACCGGCCGGCGATCTCGGCCGCGGCCTCGGCGCTCAGCTCGACGCCGAGCAGCTCCGCGGAACGGCGCAGCACCAGCTCCAGTTCGCCGGGCGAGTAGAAGTCGAGGTGGCCGGTGAAGCCGAACCGGTCGCGCAGCGGGCCGGGCAGCATGCCGGCCCGGGTGGTGGCGCCGACCAGCGTGAAGGGCGGCAGGTCGAGCGGGATCGCGGTGGCGCCGGGCCCCTTGCCGACGACGACGTCGACCCGGAAGTCTTCCATCGCGACGTAGAGCATCTCCTCGGCCGGGCGGGCCACGCGGTGGATCTCGTCGACGAACAGCACCTCGCCCTCGCCCAGCGAGGACAGCACCGCGGCCAGGTCACCGGCGTGCTGGATGGCCGGCCCGCTGGTGACCCGCAGCGAGGCGTTCAGCTCGTGCGCGACGATCATCGCCAGCGTGGTCTTGCCCAGGCCCGGAGGCCCGGAGAGCAGCACGTGGTCGGGCGTCGTGCCGCGGGCCTTGGCGGCGTCGAGCACCAGGCTCAGCTGTTCGCGCACCACCTGCTGGCCGACGAAGTCGGCGAGCATCTGCGGGCGCAGCGCACCCTCGACCAGCCGGTCGTCCACCCCGGCGACCGAGGCGAGAAGCTCGTTCGTGGCAGCCAGGCCGTTCGGGTCGTTCGGGTCGTTCAGGTCGTTCAGGTCGTCATCCATGGTCGCGGGCCTCAGCCCGTGCGCCCGAGCTGGCGCAGCGCGGCGCGCAGCACCTGGGCCATGTCGGGCGGGGTGCCGTTCTCGTCGAGCGCCACGGGTGAGTCGGGGGCGCCGACCACCTTGTCCACGGCATCGGACGCGGCCTTGGCGGGCCAGCCCAGACCGGTCAGCGCGTCGAGCACCTGGTCGCGCCAGCCGCCCGTGTCGGCGGGTTTCACGGCGGCGGCCACGGTCGCTCCCCCGCTGGGCGCACCCAGCCGGTCGGTCAGCTCCAGCACGATGCGCTGGGCGCCCTTGCGGCCGATGCCCGGCACCTTGGTGAGGGCGGTGAGGTCTTGCTGGGCGACGGCGAGGCGCAGGCCCTCGGGCGTGTGCACGGCCAGCATGGCCAGGGCCAGCCGGGTGCCGATGCCCGAGACCGTCTGCACCGTCTCGAACACGTCACGCTCGTCGGTCGTGCCGAAACCGAAGAGGGTCAGCGAGTCTTCACGCACCACCAGGCTGGTGGCCAGTTCGGTCTCCTGCCCCGGCCGCAGCTCGGCCAGGGTGCCCGGGGTGGCCTGGAGCAGTAGCCCGACCCCACCGACCTCGATCACCACCGAGTCCAGCCGGACGGCCGCCACCCGCCCACGCACCGACGCAATCACCGTGACTCCTCAGCTCCGAACACCTGTACGAGAGAGAAATCTAGCCGGAGCCACCGACAGAACCGGACAGGACACCACGCAGAACCGGATCAGCGCCGCCGAACCAGGCCAGGCACCAGGCCAGGCACCAGGCCAGGCACCAGGCCAGGCACCAAGTCAGGCACCAAGTCAGGCACCAAGTCAGGCACCAAGTCAGGCACCGGACCGGACACCCCGCCGGACACCAGACCGGCGGCCTCCACCTCAGCGCCGGGACTTCTTCGACGCCTCGATCGCCGCCACCCACGCCTGCTGGGCCGCGGTCGCCCCGCCCTTCGACGCGTTCGGCCCCCGCACCGGCATCACCGCCGCGGTGCCGTCGCGCCACAGGTGACAGATGGCCAGGGCCAGGGCGTCGGCGGCGTCGGCGGGCCGGGGTGCCTCGGCGAGCTGGAGGATGCGCTGCACCATGGCCGTGACCTGAGCCTTGTCGGCCCGGCCGGATCCGGTGACGGCGGCCTTCACCTCGCTCGGCGTGTGCATCACGACGGGGATGCCCCGGCGGGCCGCGGCGAGCGCGGTGACCCCGGCGGCCTGCGCGGTGCCCATCACCGTGGACACGTTGTTCTGGCTGAAGACCCGCTCCACCGCGACCACGTCGGGGCGGACCTGGTCCATCCAGCCCTCGACGGCGTCGCTGATGCCCAGCAGCCGGGCCCCCAGGTCGCTGCCGGCCGGCGTCCGGATCACGTCGACGGCCACCATCTGCACGCGGCGCCCGGGTAGCCCGTCGACCACACCCAGCCCGCACCGGGTCAGGCCGGGGTCGATTCCGAGAACGCGCATGACGCCACGATCACAGCCAAACCGGACGAGGGCCGGGAGCGACACCCGGAACGCATGTCACACCCGACCCCGAAATCCCGGAAACGACCGACGTCACTCGGCGTTGACGAGTTCCATCACTTCGTCGGACACGTCGAAGTTGGCGTAGACGTTCTGCACGTCGTCGCTGTCCTCGAGGGCGTCGATCAGCTTGAACACCTTGCGCGCGCCCTCCTCGTCGAGGGGGACGTTCATCGTCGGCACGAACTGGGCGTCGGCCGAGTCGTAGTCGATCGACGCGTCCACCAGGGCGGTGCGCACGGCCACCAGGTCGGTGGCCTCGCTGACCACCTCGAAGATCTCGCCCTGGTCGTTGACCTCCTCGGCCCCGGCCTCGAGCACCGCGCCGAGCACGTCGTCCTCGGTCAGGCCGTCGGACTTCGGCACCACGACGACACCCTTGCGGTTGAACAGGTACGCCACGCTGCCCGGGTCGGCCATCGCGCCGTTGTTGCGGGTCATCGCGGTGCGGACCTCCATGGCGGCCCGGTTGCGGTTGTCCGACAGGCACTCGATCAGCAGGGCCACGCCGTTGGGGCCGTACCCCTCGTACATGATCGTCTGGTAGTCGGCCCCGCCGCCCTCGGCCCCGGAACCACGCTTGACGGCGTTGTCGATGTTGTTGTTCGGCACCGACGACTTCTTCGCCTTCTGGATGGCGTCGTACAGCGTCGGGTTGCCGGCCGGGTCACCACCACCCGTACGGGCTGCGACCTCGATGTTCTTGATCAACTTGGCGAACATCTTGCCGCGCTTGGCGTCGACGACGGCTTTCTTGTGCTTGGTGGTGGCCCACTTGGAATGGCCGGACATCGGGTCGCCTCCCGTTACGCATACATTAAGAAACCAAAGCTCAGCCAGCAATCCTACTCATGGGCCGGCCACCCTCAGCGCACCGCGGTGGCCGTAGCGCCGTCCGGGCTGCCCGGGGACGGCGAAATCGGCTCGGCCAGACGCTGCGCGGCCCGCTCGGCGCTGCGCCGGGCCCAGGCCCCGGACGACCCCCAGCCGACCACCAGGGCGAGTACCGCACACCCGGCGACCACCCAGAAACCGGCGTGGGCCGCGTCCACCCGTGAGACCGCGTCCGGGACCGACCCGAGCCGGCCGAGGTGGGCGGTGTAGACCGACCCGACCACCGCGACCCCGATCGCCGTACCGACCTGACGGCTCGTCGAGGTGACCGCCGCGGCCAGCCCGGCCTGCGAGGGCGGCATGCCGGAGACCGCGGTGGCGGTGATCGGCGCGTTCAGCATGCCGAAGCCGACCCCGAAGAGGCCGTAGGCCAGGAAGAGCACGGCCAGCGGCTGCGAGGGATCGACGAAGGTCAGCGTGACCGTGCCGGCCGTCATGCCCAGACCCCCGAGCACCAGGGACGGGCGGGTTCCGTGACTGGCCACCAAGCGCCCGGAGATCGGCGCCAGCACCATCACCACGACGGCCATCGGCAACAGGTACAGCCCGGCCCGGAACGGGGTCAGGCCCAGGTCGTTCTGCAGATAGAGGGTGTTGACGAAGAGGCAGCCGGCGAACGCCGCGAACGCGCAGACGGCGATCAGGGTGGCGCCCGAGAACTGCGCGCTGCGGAAGAACCGCACGTCGAGAAGGGGCTCGACGCGGCGCTTCTCGTAGAGCACCAGGCTCACGGCGGACACCACCGCGACCACCAGCAGACCCAGCACCAGGGGCGAGTTCCAGCCCCGGTGCGGCACCTCGATGATCGCGTAGACCAGGGTGGCCAGGGTGAGCACCACGAGCAGCTGACCGACCGGGTCGACGCGCCGGGCCCGGGCCGCCTTCGACTCGGGCACGAACAGCGCGGTCAGGACGATGGCGAGCAGGCCGATCGGGATGTTGATGATGAAGATCCAGCGCCAGCCCACGGTGGTGACGAGGAAGCCGCCGAGGATCGGGCCGAGCGCGATGCTGACCCCCACGACCGCGCTCCAGACCCCGATGGCCCGGGCCCGTTCCTGACGGTCGGGGAAGGTGTTGGTGACGATCGACAGCGCCACCGGGTTGAGCATGGAGGCACCGACGCCCTGCAGCATCCGGAAGGCGATGAGCCAGCCCAGGTTCGGGGCCAGACTGCACAGCAGCGAGGCGAGCACGAAGATCGCCAGGCCGGTCTGGAAGGTGCGTCGCCGGCCGATCCGGTCGCCGGTGGAGCCGGAGAGCATCAGCAGGCTGCTCAGCACCAGCGTGTAGGAGTCCAGGGCCCACTGCAGCCCGGACACCGAGGCGCCGAGGTCTTCCTGCAGCGAGGGCAGCGCCACGTTCAGCACCGTGGTCTCGAGCCCGACGATCAGCAGGCTCAGGCAGCAGATCGCCAGCACCAGGAAGCGGCGGCGGGTACTCAGGTCGGGCATAAACGGACTCTCGATCTGATCAGCACAGCGGAAACATCGTTACCCTGGCTAACCAACCACGCGCAGGCCGGACGTGTTCCCGCCCGACCGGATGTCGCCGGGAAAGTGACCTCCCGGCGACATCGGCGGGAGAGGTCTCAGCTGTTCGCGCGGGCCTTCTCCGCGTACTCGGTCACCATCTGCGCGAACAGATGGTGGACGCGGTGGTCACCGGTGATCTCCGGGTGGAACGAGGTGGCGAGCAGGTTCCCCTGCCGGACCGCGACCGCGTGCCCCTCGGGCGAGCGCGCGAGCACCTCTACCCCGGCGCCGACCTCCTCCACCCAGGGCGCCCGGATGAAGACGGCGCGCACCGGCCCGCCCTCGATCCCGGCGAAGTCCAGGTCGGCCTCGAACGAGTCGACCTGGCGCCCGAAGGCGTTGCGCCGCACCGTCATGTCGAGACCACCGAAGGTCTGCTGGCCGGGGGCGGTGTCGACCACCCGGTCGGCCAGCAGGATCATCCCCGCGCACGAACCGTAGGCGGGCAGACCCGCGTCCAAAAGCCTCTGCAGTGGTTCGCGCAGTTCGAAGATACGGGTGAGCTTGTCGATCGTGGTGGACTCGCCGCCGGGGATCACGATGCCGGACAGGCCCTCCAGCTCGGAGGGCCGGCGTACGGCGCGGGTGGGCACCCCCGCGCCGTCGAGCACCGCCAGGTGCTCACGAAAATCGCCCTGGACGGCGAGAACCCCGATGACGGGCGCGCTCACCAGCCGCGCTCGGCGAGACGGTGCGGCTGCGGGATCTCGTCGACGGTGATGCCGACCATGGCCTCGCCCAGCCCGCGCGACACCTTGGCGATCACGTCGGGGTCGTCGTGGAACGTGGTGGCCTTGACGATGGCCTCGGCCCGGGCCACCGGGTTGCCGGACTTGAAGATGCCGGAGCCGACGAACACGCCGTCCGCCCCGAGCTGCATCATCATCGCGGCGTCGGAGGGCGTGGCGATGCCACCGGCGGTGAACAGCACGACCGGGAGCTTGCCGCTCGCGGCGATCTCCTGCACCAGGGGCAGGGGCGCCTGGAGCTCCTTGGCGGCCACGTACAGCTCGTCCTGCGACATGCTCGTCAGCTTGCGGATCTCGCCGCGGATCTGGCGCATGTGGGTGGTGGCGTTCGAGACGTCGCCGGTGCCGGCCTCACCCTTGGAGCGGATCATCGCCGCACCCTCGGAGATCCGGCGCAGGGCCTCGCCCAGGTTCGTGGCACCGCAGACGAAGGGCACCGTGAACTTCCACTTGTCGATGTGGTTGGCGTAGTCGGCCGGGGTGAGCACCTCGGACTCGTCGATGTAGTCGACGCCGAGCGACTGCAGCACCTGGGCCTCGACGAAGTGACCGATGCGGGCCTTGGCCATCACCGGGATCGAGACGGCAGCCTGGATGCCGTCGATCATGTCCGGGTCGCTCATCCGGACCACGCCGCCCTGGGCCCGGATGTCGGCGGGCACCCGTTCGAGCGCCATCACGGCCACGGCGCCGGCGTCCTCGGCGATGCGGGCCTGGTCGGGCGTGACCACATCCATGATCACACCGCCCTTGAGCATCTCGGCCATGCCACGCTTCACGAGGCCGGTGCCGGTAACGGTGCCGGGGACGGGAGGGGTGGTGGAACTGTCGGGCGCGGAGCTGGACACGTAGAACCTCTCACTGACCTCAGCGGCTGGGACCGGGACCGTTACAGAACGCGGTCCGGATTCGACATCATGCTATTCCCCCCTGGGGAGGCGGCTGCCAGGCGAGGCTCTCGGGCTGACTGTCGTCGATCTCGACCATCTGGGGCATCTGCGCGGTGCCGGCGAGCTTCGCCCAGCGCACGACCTTCTTGCGCCGCATCCGCTGGGCGTGGGCCACCGCGTCGTTGTGGAACCGGCGGGCCAGCTGCACCCGCTCCCCCGCCAGCACGAGCTCGTCGAGCAGCTCGCCCGTGGCCGGGTCGGCGCGCAGCCGGGTCACCTGTTTCTGGTCGGCGAAGGCCTGGTGCAGAGCCCGCGCCAGCAGGTTCTCGCCCGCCTCGCTGACCGGTGCGTCGGGGGCCCGCACCATCCGGGACGCGGCCAGGCGCAGTTGCTCGCCGGCCGGGGGCGCCAGCTGCCGGCTGACCTCCAGCGCCACGGCCGCCCGGCGGGCCAGGCGGGTCTCCAGAGCGGCGCGGGAGGTCTCGACCCGGTGGTGCAGCCGGTCCAGCCGGGCCGCCAGGTACGACAGGTACCAGCCGACCACGAGCAGCAGCAGAACGGTGAGCAGGACGACACCCCAGGTACCGTCCAGCCGTTCCAGGGCGTGATCCATCAGCTCACCTTCGGGCGCCAGCGCGCGAGCAGGCCCAGGCGCGGATCCTCGCCCACCTTGTCGGCCCCCAGGGTGACCGTGTCGTAGACGTCCAGGATCTGTGCGGCCACGCGGGACCAGTCGTAGCGGCGCACGCCGACGGCGGCCCGCTGCGCCCGGGCCCGGGCCGCGGCCGGGTCGTCCAGCACGGCCCGCACGGCTTCGGCCAGCGCCGGGGCGTCGCCGGTGCGCGTGAGCAGGCCCAGCTCACCGTCGTCCAGCACCCGCCGGAAGGCCCCCAGATCACTGGCGATCACCGGGGCGCCCGCGCTCATCGCCTCGACCAGCACGATGCCGAAGCTCTCGCCGCCGGTGTGCGGGCCGACGTAGGCGTCGACCGAGCGCAGCAGCGAGGCCTTGGCGTCGTCGTCGAGCGGGCCGAGCAGCTCGATCGCTTCCCGTGCCGCCGGCTCGTCGCGCAGAACGGCCAGGGCCTCTTCCGCGTCGCCACGACCCAGCACCAGCAGACGCACCCCCGGATGAGCCCGCAGCACCTCCGGCAGCGCGGCCGTGAGCACCTGCAGACCCTTGCGGGGCTCGTCCAGGCGCCCGAGGAACGCCAGCGTCGGGCGCTCGGTGGTGCCCTGCCACTGGGCCCGGGGTGACGCGGCGGCGAACCGGTCGACGAACACGCCGTTCGGGATGACCACCGCGTCGCCGCCCAGATGGTCGACCACCGTGCGCCGCGCGTCTTCCGACACCGCGATCCGGGCCGACAGCTTCTCGAAACCCGGCCGCAGGAGCGGGTAGGCGGCCGACATCGCGCGCGAGCGCGGGTTGGAGGTGTGGAAGGTCGCGACGATCGGGCCGGTCGCGGCCCACATCGCGAGCATGGACAGCGACGGGCTGGAGGGCTCGTGCACGTGCAGCACGTCGAAGTCGTTCTCGGCCAGCCAGCGCTTGACCCGGGAGGAGGCGACCGGGCCGAAGCTGATGCGGGCCACCGAGCCGTTGTAAGGCAGCGGCACCGCGCGCCCGGCCGACTCGATGTAGGAGGGCAGCTCGGTGTCGTCGTCGGAGGGGGCGAGCACGCTGACGTGGTGGCCCATCCCGAGCAGGTGCTCGGCCACGTCGCGGATGTGGAACTGCACGCCGCCCGGCACGTGGAACGAGTACGGCGACACCATGCCGATGCGCAAAGGCCGGACGTCGCTCATCGGGACGTTCTGTCGGAGTCGAAAACGACCTGCAGCATGTGCCAGTCCTGCGGGTGCTCGCGCAGGCCGGCCGAGAGCGCATCGGCACAGCCCTGCGTCATCACGGCGATCTTCTCGGCGTTCGTGCCCGTGGTGGGCACCGGCACGGGCTCGTGGATCTGCAGCACGAGGCCCCAGCCACCGCCGGGAAGCCGCTCGTAGTAGGTGTTCACCGGCAGCAGCGGGGCCTTCGAGGCGAGCGCGATCGCGGCCGGCCCGGGGGCCATCCGGGAGGGCTCGCCGAGGAAGGTGACGGGCACGCCGTTGCCCGACAGGTCGCGGTCGGCCAGCAGCGGTACGAACGCGCCACCGCGCACCTGCCGGATCAGCTTGCCGATCAGGCCGGGATCGCCGAGGGGGTAGATCTCCATGCCGAGGCTGCGACGGTAGTCGAGGAACCTCTGGTAGACCGCCTCGGGCCTGAGCCGCTCGGCGACGGTGGTCACCTGGGCCAGGTGAACGCAGGCCCAGGCCCCGGCGTGGTCCCAGTTGCCCTGGTGGGCCAGGGCCGCGACGACGCCGCCGGAGCTGAAGACCCGTTTCAGCCGCTCGGGATCGTCGACCCGGCAGGTGCGCGCCAGCCGGTCGGCGTCCCAGCCCGGCAGCAGGAACGCGTCGCACCAGTAGCGCAGGTAGGAACGCATGCCGCGGCGGGACAGCTCGCGCAGCTGCCCGGGGCCGGCGTCGGGCACGGCGCGGGCCAGGTTCTTCTCCAGGCGCTGCACGCCGGTGCCGTGGCGCCACCAGACCCAGTCGGCGCCCAGCGCGAACAGCGCGTAGGCCAGCCGTTCGGGCAGCAGCCGCACGACCTTCCAGGCGGTCAGGTAGGCGGCGGTGGCCACCCGGTCACTCGTGTCACTCACCGAGGAGGTCACACATCGCCGGTGGCCACCGCGGCGGCCCGGTCGGCCGCGATCAGGGCCAGGGCCTGCTTGCGCACCATCAGGATGCGCTGCAGCACGGTGATCACGCTGGCGACCGCGAGCAGGGCCAGCACCACCCCGAGCAGGGCGTCGGGGGCGCCGATGCCGACGAAGCCGGTGGCGATGAGGGTGGCCACGAGCCGTTCGGACCGCTCGGCGATACCCACGTTCGCCTGCATGCCCAGGCCCTCGGCCCGGGCGCGGGAGTAGGAGACCAGGTAGCCGAGCACCAGGCAGGTGAGGGCGAGCGCGGTCATCACGTCGTCGTCACCGCGGCCGGCGTAGAAGAGCACCAGGCCACCGAAGACCGCGCCGTCACCGAGGCGGTCGAGCGTGGAGTCGAGGTAGGCGCCCCAGACCGACGAACGGCCGGACAGACGCGCCATGGTGCCGTCGAGCAGGTCGGAGAACACGAAGGCCGTGACGACCATCACACCCCAGAACAGCTCGCCGATCGGGAAGAGGATGAGAGACCCGGCGCACACGCCGAAGGTGCCGACCAGGGTGACGACGTCTGGGCTGACCCCCCAGCTCAGAAGCAACCTGGCGACCGGCGTGAAGATGCGCGTGAAGAGGGCGCGCGCGAATCGGTTGAGCATGGTGGGCCCACTCTACCGACGCCGGAGGGGTGCTCAGACGCGTACAGATCGACCGGCCACCGACCGGAACACCGTGGCGCCGCAGCGTGAGCGGTCCCTTACCGGGAAGACACCGGAATTCAGGCGTTCCAGGCGTCGGCGAGCTTCTTGCGGGTGTCGGCGAGCAGTTCGGGCAGCGCCTTGGTGCGGGCCACGACGGGCAGGAAGTTCGCGTCGCCGCCCCAGCGCGGCACCACGTGCTGGTGCAGGTGGGCGGCGATACCGGCACCGGCGACCGCTCCCTGGTTGAGCCCGAGGTTGAACCCGTGCGGGGCCGAGACCGCGCGGATCACGGTCATCGCGCGCTGGGTCATCGTAGCGACCTCGACGGTCTCCGGACCGGTCAGGTCGGTGTAGTCGGCGACGTGACGGTAAGGACAGACCAGGACGTGGCCCGGGTTGTAGGGGAACAGGTTGAGCACGGCGAAGGCGTGCTCGCCCCGCGCCACGATCAGGCTTTCCTCGTCGGTCACTCTCGGCGCCCGGCAGAACGGGCAGTCCTCACCCGGGGCCGACGTCTTCGGCTTCTCCTCACCGCTGATGTAGACCATGCGGTGCGGCGTCCAGAGCCGCTCGAAACCGTCCGGCTCGCCGCTGAGCGCGTCAGCCGTCTCGTACCCATCCGTCACCTGCCGGAGTCTAGTGCTCCGGCCGGCCCGGCAGCCGACCGTCCGGGCGTGACTATCCTGACCCGGTGAACGCGTCGCACAGCACTTCCACAGTGGCGCAGGAAGCGCCGGACGGGGACACGCTCCGCCTGTCCCGCCCCCTCAAGGCCCTGCTGACGGGAGCGCTGCTCGCGATCACCGCCCTCTTCCTGGCCGGTACGGTCCACGGCTCGGACCGGTGGTGGCCGTTCGGCCCCTGGCGGATGTACGCCACCTCCACCGCCCCCTCGGGCCCGGTCGGCTCCACGCTGATCCAGGTGAAGGAGGCCGGCGACGACCAGTGGCGGCCCGCCTCCCTGAACCCGGACACGGTCGGGCTCAACCGTGCGGAGGTCGAGGGCCGGATGCCGCAGATCCAGGCCGACCCGTCGATGCTCGGCACCCTCCTGGAGAGCCACGCCCGGCTGCTCCCGGACGCACCGCAGTGGCAGGCGATCCGCGTCGTGCGCAGTGACGTACTGCTGGAGAACGGTGTCCGCACCGGCGAGGTCCGTGAGAGCACCCTCGCCGTCTGGCCGTCCTCGGCCCGCACGCCCGAGGACGACAACCCCCGCACCCTCGAGGAGGCCGCCCCGTGAGCCGGCTCTGGTCCTGGCTCTTCGCCCCCGTGCCGCTGGCCCGGGTGGCCCTGTTCCGCCGGTGCGTCTACGCGTTCGTCATCGTGGACATCCTGCTCCTGCACACGTCCGGCTACCGGCACGGCTGGGCCGACCCGGTCTGGTACCAGCCCCTGTACCTGGGGGAGGTGTTCCGCATCCCCGCCGCCGACGTCCCGCAGGTGGAGATCCTCAAGTGGGGCACCGTGGCGGCGAGCCTGCTCGCCCTCACCGGTCGTCTCCCCCGGGTGGCCGGGGCTCTCGTGGCCGTGGGCTGGGTCTGGTACCAGTACGTGGCCTTCGCCTACGGCAAGGTCGACCACGACCGCGGTGACTTCATCGTGGCGCTGCTCGTGCTGCCACTCATCGGGATGGCCGCGACCGGCGACCGGCGCCGCAGCGAACTCGCCGGTTTTGCCTTCCGGGCGGTCCAGTTGGCCTGCATCGCCACGTATTTCCTGTCTGCCTGGGCGAAGGTCCGCTTCGGAGGCTGGGACTGGGTGAACTCGGCGACGATCACCCGGGCCGTCATCCGCCGCGGCACGTTCCTCGGTGACTGGCTGCTGCACATTCCCTGGAGCCTGCACGCGACCCAGTGGGTGATCTTCTCGCTCGAGATGCTCAGCCCGCTGATCTTCTTCGTCTCCGAGTACTGGCGACGACGGATGATCGCGGGCTGGTTCGCCTTCCACGCCGCCACCTACGCGGTGATCACCATCGCGTTCTGGCCGCACCTGATCATGCTGCTGGCGTTCCTGCCGCTGGAGCAGTATCGCGACAGCGCGGTGGCCCGGTGGCGGTCGTGGAGAGGCGAAGAGCCGAGATTGAGGACGTCCACCAGCCCCTAGGGGGCGGGTGCCGGTTCCGGTCCCCTACAGCAGACCCCGCACCTGGGTGGCGAACTCGGGGTCGTGGGCGATGGCGCTGGCCACGGCGTGCTGCACCCGGTCGCGCGCCCAGCCGGACGGGCCCTCCGGCTTCTGGCACTCGGCGTCGAACTCCGCCATGTAGCGCGTGCCGGAAAGCTTTCCGGCGACCAGGTCGTGCAACTGGGTCAGCTGCTTGTCCTTGCCGGTGCCCCAGGACCGCAACCGGTCGACGACAACGTCCGCACCCTGCATCGTGCCTCCTCGTTAAGGCCGTACCTTTCGAGGAAGCATCGGCTCGCGAGGGTCCGGGGTCAAGGACGAGGTGGCCGGGTTCGGCCGATCGGGCGGGGAGCTGCCCCACCTGATCGAACCGGCCCCGTACCTCTCAGAGCCCACGTACCTCTCAGAGCAGCTGACGCACGCGGGCGGCGAACACCGAGTCGTGGGCGATGGCGGTGGCGACGGCGTGCTGCACCCGGTCCCGCGTCCATCCGGACGGGCCCCGCGACGTGCCGCACTCGGCATCGAAATCCGCCATGTACTGCTGACCTGCGAGTTTGCGGGCTACCACGTCGTGCAGCTCGTCGAGCTGCCCGTCACGCCCCGGTCCCCAGCACCGCAGCCTGGCGACGACAACATCCGCACCCATCATTGGGTCCTCCCGTTCCGCCGGTCGATCCCCTTATTCAGGTGGGGCGAACCCTCCGTAGCAAGGCAGCCACACCGGGCTTGCGCCGAACGGTCCGCCCGAATCCGGGGTGGGGCTCGACGTGACGCGCGGGCACGCGACGGGAGGCCGCCGGAGTGTCCAGGTCAGCGCTGCGACCGGTACTTTTCGCCCGCACGATCGCGTGACCGGCCGGAACCGCACCGATCCCGAACGACATCACCAGCCAGGGCTCGAACTCCTCGACGATCGCCCGGACCCGCAGTTGCCAGCCGAAGGCACCGTCCGGGCCGTCCGGATCGTCCTGGACCTCGTCCGGGCGCAGCCCGTCCGCGAGAATGCCGGCCAGGCGCCCGCGGTCGGCGGCGAGCAGGTCGGCGAGCGCGGTGTCCGGGGTCAGCACGAACGCCGACGTCCCCCGCCCGAACAGCACCAGCACGCTCCCGACCAGGCCCCCGCCGTCGATCCGGACGGTCAGGAGGTCGAAGCGGCGGCTCCCGCCCTCGGTCCTCTCCCCCGACGCCCGCAGCGCGGCGACGGCCCGTTCCCGGCGCTGCTCGTCGTCGGGATGCTCCGCCAGCGCGCCCACGGCCCACCGGGCCGGGGCCGAGACGATCAGCCGTTCCAGGTCGGTGCTGACGTCCAGCCGGAACGCGAAGTCGCAGCGCTGGACCCGGAAGACGCCGGCCTGCAGGGTGCGGCCGTCCAGAAGCTGAACACCGGGCGCACGTACATCGTCCTCAACCTCGAGCACTTCACCCTCCTGACCGTCGGTGATCCCTCAGTCACCATGAGGCGGTCGATCACCGGGGCAGGTCAAGGCAGATGCAGCAACGCTGCCATTTGCGGGTGGCGATGGTGCGCCCCGCACGGCGGGCGGTTCCCGATACCGTTCCCGGGCTACTTCTCCGGCTGCTTCGCCGGCGGCATAGCGCACGCCGGGGTGCCACCCGGCAGTGACTGACGGTTGCGCGCGACCCAGCGGTAGACGACCCCGGCCACCGACCGCACCCCCGGCAGCGCGATGACGTACCCGGCCGGGCGGAACCAGGGCCGGGACGCTTTCAGCAGCTGCGCCACGGCCAGCTCGGCGGCGTACACCCGGCCGTCGGCGTCCACGTACTGCAGGGCCTCGGTGCAGATCTGCGCGTCCAGCCCGTACGCGGCCAGGTCGAGGCGCTGCCACGGCTCCACCGCGGCCGGGGGCCTCAGGTACGACGTGATCACCCCGGCCAGCTTGGTGCAGATGCCGCAGTCGCCGTCGAAGACGACGACCGGGCGGGGCGAGGGCAGAACGGAGGGCGCCATGACGCCCAGATTACGTCTTCGCCCTTGTCCTAGGATCTCCGGCGTGTCCCCACCCCAGCCCGGCGATCGGCCCCCGGTTCTCACCCCTCCTGACCACCCCGGCATCCCTGGCGCTCCTGGCCATCCCGGTGAGCAGACCGTGCGGCTGTCCGGCCGGAGCCTGATCTGGCGGGCGGCGGCCCTGGCCGCCGGGACCCTCCTGGTGATCAACGGCTCGGTGTTCGGCAACGACGTGTACTGGCCCTTCGGGCCGATGAGCCAGTTCGCCTTCCGCACCGGCACGAACGACGTGATCCGCTCCACCTTCCTGGCGGCGGTGGACGAGGACGGCATGCTCCAGCGGGTCACGCTCAGCCCGGCCAACCTGGGCATCGCCCGGGCCGAGATCGAGGGCCAGCAGCCCCGCTTCGTGCGGGAGCCGGACATGCTCTCCGACCTGGCGGCGAACTACCGGCGGATCCATCCCGGCGTCCCGGAACTCACCCAGCTGTGGCTGTGCGAGAAGGTGACCAAACTGCACAACGGGCGCGACGCCGGCAGCACCACCCAGACCGTCGTCGGCTGGCCGGAGAACTCGCAGGTCCCGGCGGACCTGCCGGAGTTCGGTGGGCTGAAGGTCCCCTACCGGGCCGGGACCGACAGCACCCCGGGCAGCTCGCCCGGCAGTTCACCCACCAGCTCCCCCAGCAGCACGGAGGCCGCGCAGTGACCGCCCAGGCAGCCGTTCCCGTCGCCGGTGAACCGCCGGCCGGTTCCGTGCCCTCGCCAGCGGAACGGCTGCGCGGCTGGGTCTTCACCCCGGTACCCCTGGCCCGGGTGGCCCTGATGCGGGTGGTCGTCTACCTGTTCGTGGTCTACGACCTGTTCTACGTGGTCAACGACCCGCCGCATCTGGCCCAGAACTCGGCGGTGCTCTACCGCCCGATCCGGATCCGCACCTGGCTGGACCTGCCCACCCCGTCGAGCGGGTACGTGCTCACCGAGCGGGCCGTGGTGATCGCCGCGTGCGCCCTGGTGATCACCGGCGTCCTGCTGCGGCTGCCCCGGTGGCTGACGGCCCTGGCCGGGGTGGTGGTCGCGGCCGGGTTCACCGACTGGGTGTCGATCGGCATGTCCTACAGCAAGGTCGACCACGACCACTTCGCGCTGATCATGGCCGTCTGGGTGCTGCCCACGGTCGGCACGACCCTGCTGCGCGGCCGCGGCGCGGGACTGCGCTCCGAGGCCGCCGGCTGGGCGCTGCTCTGTATCCAGGTCGGCTGCGTGGCCACCTACTTCCTCTCCGCCGTCGCCAAAGTGCGCTACGGGGGCTGGGACTGGGTGACCGGCTCGACGTTCGCCTGGGCCATGACCCGGCGCGGCACCGGGCTCGGCCGGGCCCTGCTCGACCCGCCGTGGATCCTCACCGCGTCCCAGTTCCTGATCTTCGCGATCGAGGTGTGCTCCCCGGTGATCCTCTGGGCCCGGGGCCGGGTGCGGTACCTGATGGTGCTCGGGTTCATGGTCTTCCACCTGAGCACCTACCTGGCCATGAAGATCCACTTCCTGCCGCTGGTGATCTGCCTGCTGGCGTTCCTGCCGCTGGAGATCGTCCTGCAGCGCCGGGAGAAGCCGGTCCCCTAGTTCTTCCGGCTCCGGGCCGGGTGCGCCGTGTCACCCGGCCGGACCGGGGTGTGGCGGGGCGCCGGGGTCGGGGCGGGGACGGGGCGGGACTCGGACCCGCGCGGTGACGGCACGGCGTGCAGGGCGGCGGGGCTCACCGGATCCACCGGGTCGCCGGCCGGTGACCCGGAACGTCGCCGGCGCTTGTCCTGGTACCTCGCCGTGTCCGCGTCCTTCAGCAGTTCCTCGGGGTCGGAGGCCGGGTTCCGGGTGAACGTGACGCCGACGCTCACGGTCACCGGCGTGGTCGGAGCCGGGGTGAAACCGGTCCCGACGGTGCCCAGGGCCTGCGCCACCCGCTCGGCCAGGTCGTGCACGGCCTCGGCCGCAACGGCCCGGGTGAGGACGACGAACTGGTCGCCTCCCAGCCGGGCCGTGAACGCCTGCTGCGGCACGGCCGCAGCGAGCACGGTCGCGGTCCGGGCGATCAGGTCGTCGCCACCGGTGAACCCCAGCTCGTCGTTGACGACGTGGAAGTTGTCCAGGTCGACCATCAGCACGCCGAGGCCCGCCTCCTGGTCACGCAGGCGGGCGATCTCGGAGTTCAGCCGCTCCCGCAGGGCCAGCCGGTTGGCCAGGCCGGTCAGCGGGTCGGTCCGGGTCTGGCGCTTCAGCCACTGCTCGTGCGCCTGGGCCGCGGTGACGTCGCGCATCTGCACCAGGGCATGCTCGGGAGTGCCCTCCTCGTCGCGGGTCAGGGTGACGACCAGCTGGATGTAGAGGTGGCCGGGGCCGACGGGCATCCGGGCCAGGTGCTCGATCGTGTCACCGGGGAAGGTGCCTGCCGGCTCGGCGACCAGCAGGTCGAGGTCCTCCAGCAGCGCGCGGCGGTCGGCCACGTCGTCCGGGTGATCGGGTCGCGGCCCCTCCTCGCCCTCCCGCACCGAACCCGGGGGCCGCGCCGGGCCGGCCAGGACGTCCTCGATCGTGAGACCGATCAGGCCGGTCGGGCCGACCGGGCCGACCGGGCCGACCGAGCCCCGTCCGGTCAGCGTGCCCGCGGCGGGGTTGGCGCGCACGATGCGCCCGTTGTCCTCACCGGTGACCGCGATCACGACGATCCCGTCGGAGGCGTGCCGGAAGGCGGCCCCGAGCAGTTCCTCGGCCGCCCGCCGGGCGTGATCGACGGTCTGCGCGGCGGTCACGTCCCGGGCGAAGACGTGCCGTCCGGACTCGTGCCGCGAGGCCCACATCTGCAGCTCGACGATCTTCTCGGTGCCGTCCTTGCAGAGCAGCGGCCCGCAGCGGTGGATGACGGTTCCCTGCTCCAGCTCGCTCAGCTCGTCCTCGACCGTCGGCCGGTTGCGCCCGGGCACCAGCCGGTCGACGGCGACCGACCCCACCACCTCGGCCCGCGACCAGCCGAAGGTGTTCTCCGCCGCGGTGTTCCAGAAGGTGATCCGGCCCTCGCGGTCGCAGGAGTAGTAGGGGTCGAACGAGGTCTCGACGATCTCCCGGGCATTGCGCGACTGCCGGGCCAGCTGCTCGGTGGCGTGCCGGGCGCGCTCCAGGGCATCGCCCATCTGGAAGATGCCGATCGCGTGGTCGGCCAGCACCCGCAGCATGTTCAGCTGATCCTCGGTGAACTTCTGCGGCCGCTCGTCCCAGGCGCACAACGTGCCCACGACGTGGCCGGTCAGGGTGCGCATCGGCACCGAGGCGTAGAACCCGATCCGGCCCAGCGTGCCGTCGATGACCGGGCTGCCGGCCAGGATCGGCACGGTCGCGGTGTCCGGGGCCACGAGTTCCTGCCCGCTGCGCACCACCAGGTCGCAGGGGATGTCATCGCGCGGGAAACGTCCGCCCGGCCCACCCACGGTGGCGATCGCGTGCAGCCACTCCTCGTCCACGATGTTGATCGTGGCGTTGGGCACCTGGCACAACTGCGCGGCCAGGATCACCACCTGCTCGATGCCCTTGCTGACGGGCCGCTCCAGCAGCCCCAGCGCGTGCACCGCCTCGATCCGCGCCTGCTCCTGACAGTCCACCTCGGTGATACCGCCGAAATAGGCTTCCTGTGCCTCGTCGAGCTCCTGCGTCGCCACAGGCTCGCTATCGGCAGGCCCGGCCCCGGGCCTGAGCTGGTACCCGAGCTCGTATCGGGGGGACACGGGCGAATCCCGGACGCGAAGGCTCACCGGCGCTCGGTAGCATCGGGACGGCCACCCGTACGGGTGCCCACCGAACTAACGAGGAGTCACTGTGTCAGCCCAGGTCACCGTGTCCGTATCCGGTTCCCCGCGGGAGCTTGCCGCGGGGACCACGGCCGCGGACCTGTTCGCCGACGACCGTGCCGTCATCGTCGCGCGCGTCGACGGCGAGCTGCGCGACCTCACCCACGAGCTCACCGGGGGCGAGGAGGTCGAGCCCGTCACCGCCGCCGACCCCGAGGGCCTGGCCGTGCTGCGGCACTCCACCGCCCACGTGCTCGCACAGGCCGTGCAGGCCACCTTCAAAGACGCCAGGCTCGGCATCGGCCCGCCGATCAAAGACGGCTTCTACTACGACTTCGACGTCGAGACGCCGTTCACCCCGGACGATCTGAAGGCCCTCGACAAGGCGATGCAGCGCCTGATCAAAGACGGCCAGACCTTCCGGCGCCGCGTCGTCACCGACGACGAGGCCCGCGCCGAGCTGGCCGCCGAGCCGTACAAGCTGGAGCTGATCGGCCTCAAGGGCGGCAACGGCGACGCGGAAGGGGCCGACGTCGAGGTCGGCGCCGGCGAGCTGACCATCTACGACAACCTCAACCGCAAGGGCGAGGTGGCCTGGAAAGACCTCTGCCGCGGTCCGCACGTGCCGACCACCAAGATGATCGGCAACGGTTTCCAGCTGATGCGCAGCGCCGCCGCCTACTGGCGCGGCAGCGAGAAGAACCCGCAGCTGCAGCGCATCTACGGCACCGCGTGGGCCACCAAGGACGAGCTGAAGGCCTACCTCGACCGGCTGGCCGAGGCCGAGCGCCGCGACCACCGCAAGCTCGGCACCGAGCTCGACCTGTTCAGCTTCCCCGACGAGATCGGTTCCGGCCTGGTGGTTTTCCACCCCAAGGGCGGCGTGATCAAGCGGGTGATGGAAGACTACGTGCGGAACCGGCACATCGAGGAGGGTTTCCAGTACGTCGGCACCCCGCACATCACCAAGGGCGGGCTGTTCGAGACCTCCGGCCACCTGCCGTACTACGCGGACACCATGTTCCCGCCGATGCAGCTGGAGAACAGCGAGTACTACCTCAAGGCGATGAACTGCCCGATGCACAACCTGATTTTCAGGTCGCGCGGGCGTTCCTACCGTGAGCTGCCGCTGCGCCTGTTCGAGTTCGGATCGGTCTACCGCTACGAGAAGTCCGGCGTGGTGCACGGTCTCACCCGCGTGCGGGGCCTGACCCAAGACGACTCGCACAGCTACGTGACCCCCGAGCAGGCCCCGGACGAGATCCGCCACCTGCTGAAGTTCGTCACCGGGCTGCTCAGCGACTTCGGGCTCGACGACTACTACCTGGAGCTGTCCACCCGCTCCGACGACCCGGCGAAGAAGGACAAGTTCGTCGGCTCGGACGAGGACTGGGCCAAGGCCACCGAGGTGCTGCGCACCGTGGCCGAGGAGTCCGGCGCGCAGCTGGTGCCCGACCCGGGCGGCGCCGCGTTCTACGGCCCGAAGATCTCCGTACAGGCCAAGGACGCGATCGGCCGTACCTGGCAGATGTCGACCATCCAGTACGACTTCAACCAGCCCAAGGGCTTCGGCCTGGAGTTCGCCGCCGCCGACGGCACCCGGCAGCAGCCGGTGATGATCCACTCGGCCAAGTTCGGTTCGCTGGAACGGTTCTTCGGCGTCCTGGTCGAGCACTACGCCGGCGCGTTCCCCCCGTGGCTGGCCCCGGTCCAGGCCGTCGGCATCCCGGTCACCGACGACCACGTGCCCTACCTGAACGACGTCGCCGGGAAGCTGCGCGCGGCCGGTGTGCGGGTGGAGGTCGACGACTCGGACGACCGCATGCCCAAGAAGATCCGCACCCACACCAAGCAGAAGGTGCCCTTCATGCTGATCGTCGGCGACGACGACGTGGCCAAGGGCGCCGTGTCGTTCCGCTTCCGCGACGGCTCGCAGGACAACGGCGTGCCGATCGACGACGCGATCGAGCGGATCACCGAGGCGATCAGGACTCGCGCTCAGGTCTGATCCTCCGCCCGACAGACGGCGCCGGCGCTTCCGAGGAAGCCCGGCGCCGTTCCGCGTTCTCCGAGGTTCTCCGGGTGCTCCCGGGTTCTCCGCAGTTCTCCGCAGTTCTCCGCAGTTCTCCGAGGAAGAGGCCCGATGTCCGCCTGGTCGGATCACGTCATCTGGTGGCAGCTCCATCCGCTCTCCTTCACGGGGGCACCGGCCACGGCCTCCGGGGAAACGGTGCCGCGCCTCGCCCGGCTGCACCCCTGGCTGGGCTACGTCATCGAGCTCGGTGCGAACGGTCTGCTGCTCGGGCCGGTCTTCGCCAGCGGCACGCACGGCTACGACACGATCGACCACTTCCGCATCGACCCGCGACTGGGTGACGAGAGCACGTTCGGGGCCCTCGTGGACGACTGCCGGGAGCGTGGCGTGATGCTGTTGCTGGACGGCGTGTTCAACCACGTCGGGCGTGACTTCCCGCAGTTCCGGGACGTGCTCGAGAAGGGCGCGGACTCCGCGTACACCGACTGGTTCCACGTCGACTTCAGCAACGGCTTCACCTACCGCGACTTCGAGGGACACAGCGGTCTGGTCGCACTCAACCACGAGAGCCCCGCGGTGCGGCAGTACACGATCGACGCGATGCGGTACTGGCTCGACCGGGGTGCGAACGGCTGGCGGCTGGACGCGGCCTATGCGGTGCCGTCGGCGTTCTGGCACGACGTGATCGGCGAGGTCCGTTCCACCCATCCCGACGCCTGGTTCCTCGGCGAGGTCATCCACGGCGACTACCCGGCGCTGGTGACCGACGGCGGGCTGGACTCGCTGACCCAGTACGAGCTGTGGAAGTCGGTCTGGAGCAGCCTGAACGACACCAATCTGTGGGAACTGGCCTGGACCCTCGACCGGCACAACACCTTCGCCGGGGCCTTCGTCCCGCAGACCTTCCTGGGCAACCACGACGTCACCCGGCTGGCCAGCCGCCTCGACGACCCCCGTCATCTGGGCCACGCCCTGGCCGTGCTGTTCACGGTCGCCGGGGTGCCGAGCGTGTACGCCGGTGACGAGCAGGCCTTCCGGGGCGTGAAGTACGAGCGGGTGGACGGCGACGCGCAGATCCGCCCGGAGTTCCCCGAGAACCCGGACGAACTCTCGGATCTCGGCCGTCCCGTCTACCGCCTGCACCAGGACCTGATCGGCCTGCGCCGGCGGCACGCCTGGCTCACCCGAGGCGTCACCAGCCAGGTGCACCTGGCCAACGAGGTCTTCGCCTACCGGGTGACCAACCCCGAGGGCGGCCCGGGGCTGGCCGTGCTGCTGAACATCTCGGACCAGCCGTACGGCTTCGACCTGGGCGGGCCCGTCACGCGGCGGCTGAGCAGTTCCCCCGACGAGCCCGGCACCCAGGTCGAGGCGCACGGCTGGGCGATCATGGAATATCAGAAGGAGCCGGAGTATCAGGGGTGAAGACGCCGGCCCTCCCGGTCCACGCCTCCCGGCACCGGGGCGGTGGGGTCGTAGGGCGCGCGGGTGAAGGCGGACGTGCCGATACGGCGGTGACCATGCCATCTTCCTGAACAAGGGGCTGGAGCAACACTCCTGGCCCCGTCCACCGCTGATCCTCCTGGACGGCGCCTACACCAGCACCTAGGGCTGCCGGCACCGGAGCACCGGGCGCACGATGGCGGGAACACTCCCGGACCGTCACATCGTCGTGCGTCGTGGTGGAGGCATGCTCATGTACCGACAGGAACTCGATCCGCTGGCCGGCAGTCTCGCCGCTTCGGCCCTCTGCGCGGCGATCCCGCTCGTGGTCCTCTTCGTCATGCTCGGGGTGTTCCGGGTGCGGGCCTGGCTGGCCGCCCTCACCGGGCTGGCCCTCTCGCTGGTCGTGGCCGTGCTCGTCTGGTCCATGCCCGCCGGTCAGGCCCTCCTGGCGGCGACCGAGGGGGCCGCGTTCGGCCTGTTCCCGGTGATGTGGATCGTGATCAACGCCCTCTGGGTGTACGAGCTGACGCGCCGGTCGGGCCATTTCGACGTCCTCCAGCGCACGTTCACCGGCATCAGCCCGGACGTGCGGATCCAGGGCGTGATCATCGCGTTCTGCTTCGGGGCCCTGCTCGAGGCCCTGGCCGGGTTCGGGGCGCCGGTGGCGATCTGCTCGGTGATGCTGGTGGCGATCGGGCTGAGCCCGCTGAAGGCCGCCACCACGGCCCTGGTCGCGAACACCGCCCCGGTCGCGTACGGCGCGGTGGCCACGCCGGTGATCACACTGGCCCAGGTGTCGGGGCTGCCCCTGCGGGACGTCAGCGCCATGACCGGGCGGCAGGTGCCGTTCCTCGCGCTGATCGTGCCGTTCCTGCTGCTCTACCTGCTCGACGGGCGGCGCGGCCTGCGGGATGTCTGGCCGGTGGCCGCGGTCTGCGGGGTGTCGTTCGCGCTCGCCCAGTTCGCCGTGTCCAACTACGGGCCGGTCGAACTCAGTGACATCGCCGCGGCCCTGGTCTCGGCGGGAACCGTGCTGGTGTTCCTGCGGGGGTGGTCACCGGACCCGATGGTGGACGTCCAGGAGCCTTCCGGCTCCGTCGCGCCTCCCGGTCCTGCCGAAGGAGGGGAAGGTGAGGAGAAGGCGGCGGTCTCGCCGTCGTCCTCAGTTGAGACTCTCCAGAACCCGGAGCGCCACGACCGATGGCTGGCCTTCGCGCCCTACCTGATCGTGATCGCCCTGTTCAGCATCGTCGCGATCCCGGCGGTGAAGGAGACCCTGTTGCGGCCCTCGGTGCGGTTCGGCTGGCCCGGGCTCGACGTGGTGAAGGCCGACGGCAGTGAACTGGCGCTCACCACCTTCAAGTTCGAGTGGCTGGTCACCGGTGGCACGGTGCTGCTGCTGACCGGGGTGCTGACCGGTCTGCTGCTGCGCCTGTCCCTGGCCGAATGGGCCCGGGCCTACGGCGCAGTACTGGCGCAGCTGCGCACGGCGATCCTGACCGTGGTGGCGGTGCTGGGCATCGCCTACGTGATGAACACGTCGGGCATGACCACCACGCTGGGGGTGTGGCTGGCCGGTGCCGGCTCTTTCTTCGCGCTGCTGTCGCCGCTGCTGGGCTGGTTCGGCACGGCCGTGACCGGCTCGGACACCTCGTCGAACTCGCTGTTCGGGGCCCTGCAGGTGAGCGCGGCGGCCGAGACCGGGCTCGATCCCCTGCTGCTGGCCGCCTCGAACGGGTCGGGCGGCGTGCTGGGGAAGATGGTCAGCCCGCAGAACCTGGCCATCGGCGCGGCCGCCGTCGGGCTGGCCGGGCGGGAGGGCGAGCTGTTCCGGGCGGTGCTGAAGGCGACAGTGATCCTGTTGCCGGTGATGTGTCTGCTCGTCGTGCTGCAGGCCTCACCGGTGCTGTCGTGGATGGTGCCCTGAAGACCTCTGACACGGGGGTAGATTGTCGCGAATGGGACAGGGGTTGCGAGCGGATCACCGGCCGGGCCGACGGGACGTGCGGACTGTGGAAGACGCACTACGGTTGCTGGACAGCATGTTTCCTACCTCCGCAGACCGCTGGAGTGACGACGCGGGCGGGACCTGGTGGGACGGTTTCTACGCCGGGCGAGACCGGTCCGTGCCGTTCTTCACGAACAAGCCCGACGAGAACCTGGTGGCCCATCTGGAGGCCGGCCGGATCCGGCCGGGCCGGGCGCTGGACCTCGGCGCCGGACCGGGACGCAACGCGCTGTTCCTGGCCTCGCGGGGCTTCTCCGTCGACGCGATCGATCTGTCCGACGAGGCTACGACCTGGGCCCGGGAACGCGCGCAGGAACAGGGTCTGACGGTGAACTTCGTCGTCGGCGACGCCTTCCAGGAGGCGGGGCGTGAGCTGACCGGGGCGTACGACCTGATCTACGACTCCGGCTGCCTGCACCACCTTCCGCCGCACCGCCGGGTCAGCTACCGGGCACTGCTCGAGCGGCTGCTGGCGCCGGGCGGCCACTTCGGCGTCTCCTGTTTCGCCGCCGGGCGGATGGGCTCGGACGATCCGGATGCCGACCTGTACCGGACACAGTCGCTGGCCGGTGGTCTCGCCTTCTCCCCCGGCGACCTGCGCTGGCTGTTCCAGGACCTGACCGAGGTCGAGATCCGGCCGATGCTGGCCCAGCCCGGCGAATCGCCCTGGTTCGGCCTGGACTTCCTGGTCACTGCCTTGTTCGAGCGACCCTCCCAGGTGCGCTCCGACGTGCCCTCCGACGTGCCCTCCGACGTGCGCGGGGAGCAGCCGTCGCCGAAGCTGGATCGGTGAGCGCCCGAACCAGACTGTCCACGGCCCTGCGGGCGTCCGTGCGACCCGTCGCCCTCGCCGGCGGGCTGATGCTCGCCGGCACCGCGGCGGGCCGTCCGGATGACCCGGCCTACTACCGGTCCCTGCGTCAGGCCTCCTACGCCCCGCCGCCCGCGGCGTTCGGTCCGGCCTGGGCGATCGCCAAGCTGGGCTGGTCGGTGGCCACCCTGCGGGCGGCGCGGACGGTGCCGGGCCCGGACCGGGGCCGGCTGCTCGCGCTGGCTGCGGTCGATGCCGCCGTGTACGTGAGCTTCTCCTACGCCTACTTCCGGCGCCGCAGTCCTGTGCTCGCCGCCGCCTGGACCGCTACCGACGCGGTCGTCACCGCGGCGGCCCTGCCCCTGCTGGCCCGGCACGACAGGGTGGCCGCGGCAGCACTGCTGCCCCAGGCGGCCTGGCTCGGCCTGGCCACCCCGGTCGCCGTCCACCAGGCCCGGGCCAACCCCGACCCGATCTTCGGGAAGCGGTTCGTCAGTCTCTGATCGAGTCTTTCGTTCCGGGCGCTGGGTCAAGCTTCGCGGTGCGGGTGGTTAAGCGTCTCCCAAGCCACTTCACCGGCGCCGTCGAGGCGTCCATGCTCGTGGTCGTGCGCCCCCGACGACATGTAGCCCCGGTCCTGGCCGCCCTCGGTACCGCCGTGCTGCTCACGGCCTGCAGCGGTGGTGGTTCTGACAGCAACCCGGCCCCGACCGGCAGCGACGGCAGCAGCACCGGCAGTACGGATGGTGCCGACAGTGCTGACAGCGCCGAGGCGGCCAAGGGCCAGGCCTGCGAGGAGTACCGCGACCTCACGACCCAGGTCGACGCCGCGAACGCGCAGGCGCAGGACCTGACGGTCAGCACCGAGGAGGACGGCAAGAAGGTGACCGAGCTGCTGACCAAGGTCAGTGATCTGACCGAGAAGGCCGACGCCGCCTACGCCCTCTGTTACGCCGAGGGCAGCGAGCCCCAGTGACCGAGCCCCGGTGACCGAGCCCCGGTAACGAGCCCCGGTAACGAGCCCCGACAGCTCAGCGGGCGTGACGACCCGGCTGCCGGGAGGCCGTCACGATGGCGATCGGCACGGTGTCGGACGTGGCCGTGACCGGCGGCAGCACCTGGCGTACCGGTGGGGCGGCCTGCGCGTGGGGCTGCGAGGGGGGCTGCGCGGGGGGCTGCGCCGAATCCGTGCGACGCACGGGCACGACCGTACGACCGGGGGTCGTCGTCCGCGCCGGCTCGTCGTCCGCCAGCGCGGAGGCCGCCGGGAGCGTGGTCACCCGCTGGAACCTCGACTTCAGCCGCAGGATCGGCTTCTCGAACAGATACCACGAGGCGGCGGCGGCGATGACCGCCGCAACGGCCGCGATTCCGCGTTCCTTGCCGGTCAGGGCGCGGCCGTGCGGTTCCAGGCTGATGAACACCCAGTTCCAGAGGTAGAGCCCGTACGAGAGGGTGCCGAACCAGCGCAGCACCGGGTTGGCGAGCACCTTGAGCGTGGCCGCGCCGAGCACCAGCAGGGCACTGACCAGTACCACCGGGAACATCAGCAGGGTGGCCTCGCGCCAGTCGGCCTCCGGCAGCCGGGTCAGGAACAGCGGCACCAGGCAGACCACGACCAGACCGCCGGCGGCGGCCGGGGTGGGCACGCGCAGCTTGGCCTGCGAGCGCACGGACGTGGCCAGGAGGCAGCCGGTGAACAGGAAGATCGCGTTGCTGTCGGGCGAGTAGTAGGTCCAGTCGTAGCTCAGCAGGGCGATCGACACGACGTGCCAGATCAGCGCCACGATCCAGATGTTGCGCACGATCGCGGTGATCCGGCGGCGGTCCCCGCGCGCGTGACCGATGATCAGGCTGAGCAGCAGCGGCCAGACGAAGTAGAACTGCTCCTCGACCGACAGGCTCCACGCGTGGGCGAGCACCGACACGTGGCCGGTCGCGCTCTCGAAGTCCTGGATGTAGAACACGGTGCCGAGCAGGCCGGGCAGGACGTCGTGCAGGCGCGGGTCGTGGGCCAGCCAGAGCACCAGGGGTGTCAGCACCACCAGCAGCGCGAGAGCGGGGAAGAGCCGCAGACCGCGCCGGATGTAGAAGTCCGTCATGTTGACCCGGCCGTACCGGTCCCGCTCGGCCAGCAGCAGGCTGGTGATGAGGAAGCCGGACAGCACGAAGAAGATCGCCACGCCCGCGGGCCCGAGCAACTCGGCGTGGTAGCTGCTGACGTGAGAGACCACCACCATCAGCACCGCGAGGCCGCGCAGGCCGTCGAGTGCTGGGATCCGGTGATGTGCACTTGTCGATGTCACGAACGTTGACTATGAGCCCTGCGAACGCTGAGTGTTAGCGATTTCGCCGACAATTAACCCAAATGGATGACGGAGGTGCGCTCGGTGAGCAATTTCCCGGACGAGCGGTGTGTGCTCGTCGCGACGGACAAGTTCAAGGGCACGCTGGACGCGGCCACGGCCAACGCGGCGATCGCGCGCGGGCTGCGGGCTGCGGCCCCGGGGATCGAGGTACGGACGCGGAGGGTCGCCGACGGGGGCGACGGAACTCTCGCAGTGTTGCTGGAGAACGGGTTCGAGGCGGTGGACGTCGAGGTCGCCGGGCCGACGCTGGTACCCCGGCGGTCGGTCATCGGGCGGCGAGGTGACGAGGCGTTCGTCGAGCTGGCCGAGATCTGCGGCCTGGTACAGCTTCCGGAGGGACGGCTCGACGGGCTGCACGCCTCCAGCTGGGGTCTCGGCCTGGCGATCCGGGCCGCGCTCGACCTGGGCGCGCGGCGCATCCACGTCGCGATCGGCGGCAGCGCCTCGACCGACGGCGGGCTCGGTCTGCTGGCGGCCCTGGGGGCGGTGGCCACCGATCGGGACGGCCAACTGGTGACGCCCGACGCCTCCGGTCTGCTGGTGGTGGACAACCTGGACCGGTCCGGTCTGGACCACCGCCTGGGTGGGGTCGCCATCGTCGCCGTGACCGACGTCCGCAATCCCCTCACCGGAAGCCAGGGCGCCGCTCACGTCTACGGACCGCAGAAGGGGCTCGACGCGTCCACCATCGTGCTGGTCGACGCCGCTCTGGAGCGCTGGGCCAGGCTGTTGCGGCCCGGTTTCTCCCCGGACGTTCCCGGTACCGGAGCGGCGGGCGGTGTGGGGGCGGGGATTCTCGGGGGTCTGGGCGGGCGGCTCACCCCGGGCGCCCCGTACGTGCTGGACACGATCGGTTTCGACGCGGACCTGGCGGCGGCTCAGCTGGTGGTGACCGGCGAGGGTTCCTGGGACGAGCAGAGCCTGCAGGGCAAGGCACCGGCCGAGGTGCTGCGACGGGCCCAGGCCGCCGGGGTGCCCGCGGCGATCGTGGCGGGACGGGTGGCGAGCCGGGCGGGGCTGGAGGAACTCGGCGTGCGGTCGATCACGGCCCTGGTCGAGCTGGCCGGTTCTGCCGAGATCGCCATGCGGGACGCCGAGCCGTTGCTGGAGCGGGCCGGGGCCGAGCTGGGCCAGTGGCTCGGAACACGGTGATCATGCGCCTTCCGGGATGTTTCATCCTGCTGCCGGACTGCCAGAATCCGCCGGATGCGTGGGTTGCCGGATCAATGGTCGGATCATGAGTCCGAGGATTTCTGGAGGCGCTGATGGCGCCGGGCCGGGGACAGCTACGACTGCGCCGACACCTGCACGGCGACCTGCGCCTGGGCGAGTGACTGCTTCAGCTTGTTCGAGTGGCCGGGGTGCGGCACTCCGGACTGCGATCTGCCGGACTGCGGTCTCCCGGGCTGCGGTCTGCTGTGGGGTGGCGGCCTGCTCACCCTCATCGCCCTGCGGGTGCCGCCGACGCCCCAGCCGAAATGCTGCCCTCAGAAGGGGTACACCGGAAGATCGCCGCGCAGCGTGACCCACTGGGTCTCGGTGAACGCCTCGATGTTCGCCGCCGGGCCACCCGCGCGGGAACCGTTGCCGGACGCCCCGACCCCACCGAACGGGGCGACGGCCTCGTCGTTCACCGTCTGGTCGTTGATGTGCACGAGCCCGGCCGGTACCCGCTGCGCGAACGCCAGCCCGGCGTACACGTCCTTCGTGAGAATGCCCAGTGACAGACCGTACTCGGACCCGGACGCGAGGGCCACCACCTCGTCCACCGACCCGAAGGCGGTGACCGGAGCGACCGGGCCGAAGATCTCCTGCTGGAAGGCCGGCGCCTGCTGAGGGACCCGGCCGAGCACTGTCGGGCGGTAGAACAGCTCGTCGTACGTGCCCCCCGTCAGCAGCGTCGCCCCGGCCGCGACGCTGGAGGTGACCAGCTCGTGCACCCGGTCGCGCTGCCCGGCGTCGATCAGCGGGCCGAGCGCCACCTGCTCGCGGAAAGGGTCGCCCACCGGCAGTTTCTCCACCCGCGCGGCGAGTGATTCGGCATAGGCGTCGGCGATCGACTCGTGCACGAGGTGACGGCTGGTCGCCATGCAGATCTGGCCGGAGTTCAGGAACGAGCCCCAGGCCCCGACCGCGGCGGCCTTCTCCACGTCCACGTCGGGCATGACGACCAGCGCCGAGTTACCGCCCAGCTCCAGGTGTGCCCGCTTGAGATGCTGCCCGGCGATCGCCCCGACGGCCCGGCCCGCCTTCGTGGACCCGGTGAACGCGATCACCCGGACCTCGGGAGCGACGATCAGGGCCTCACCGACGTCGGCCCCTCCGGGCATCACCTGGAAGACACCTTCGGGCACTCCGGCCCGCGCGAACACCTCGGCGAACAGGGTGCCCCCGACGACGGCGGTCCGCGGGTCGGGTTTCAGTACGACGGCGTTGCCGAGGGCGAGCGCGGGGGCCACGGCGCGGATCGCCAGGATGGTCGGCACGTTGAACGGGGCGATCACCCCGACCACGCCGACGGGGAGCCGGCGCGTGAAACTCAGCCGGGGCGCTGCGGTCCGGAGCAGTTCCCCGTACGGGTGGCTGGGGAGGGCGGACGCCTCGTAGCACTCCTGCGCGCTGGTGTGGACCTGGAAGTCGCCGAACGGCGGGACGGTGCCGGCCTCACGTGCCAGCCAGCCCTTGATCTCGTCCGCGTTCTGCGCGAGTAGGTCCCCGGCCCGGCGCAGCACGGCGGCGCGCTCCTCGAACGATCTTGCGGCCCAGTCTTTTTGCGCCGCGGCTGCTCTTGCGGCGGCCTCGGTCACATCGCCGGGGGTAGCCCGGCCGACCTGCGCGACCTTCTCCCCGGTGGCGGGTTCCACGCAGTCGTAGACGCCTCCGGAACCGTCCGTCCAGCCACCGGTCCAGATCTTGCCGTGCCAGGAGGTGCCGTCCAGCAGTGCCATCAGTCCGCCGTCCCGTTCGCCGTCGTCCGAGCGTTCCAGTCTTCTTGGTCCACTGGATTCACCGAGTCCTCAGGGCTCTTGCGGTCGAGCATAGGGCGGGGGTCCGGGATCGCACGGGCATCACTCGTCCGGCGGTCACGCGGCTTCCGACCGGCTCAAGGGGCCTACCGGATCCGCCGAGGGGAAACAATGGTCGCGGCCCGTCCGGTGTTCGAGAACAGCCCGGTCTTCGACCAGCAGCGCATTCGCGCGGTCGAGGCCACCGGTCTGCTGCACCGCCCTCCCGTCGCCGGCCTGGAACGCCTCACCCGCCTGGCGGCACGCCTGCTCGACGCCCCCGCCATCCTGGTCTCCCTGGTCACGGGCGAGCGCCAGGTGTTCGTCAGTCAGCTCGGCCTGCCCCAGCCGTGGGCGGACGCGGGTGAGACGCCGCTCTCGCACTCGTTCTGCCAGTACGTGGTGGACAACGACGCCCCGCTGGTCGTGACCGACGCGCGGGAGGACGAGGTCCTGGCCGGCAACGGGGCGGTGCACGACATCGGGGTGGTCAGCTACGCGGGCATGCCGATCCGGCTGGACTCGGGCACCTACGGATCGTTGTGCGCGATCGACGGCAAACCCCGCGAGTGGACGCAACAGGAACTGGACATCCTCGAGGACCTCGCCGCGGCGGTGGCCTCGGAGATCGCCCTGGAACAGGCGGCCCGGGAGGCCCGGGAGTCCTCGGCGACGTTCGGGGCCATCCTCACCGCGACCAACGACGCCTACCTGTCGGTGGACGCCGACGGTGTCGTCCTGGAGTGGAACCCGGCCGCGGAAAGACTCTTCGGGTTCGAACGGGAGATCGCCGTAGGAACCCGGCTGGCCGGGCTGATCGTGCCGGCCGGGGCCCAGGACGCTCACGCCGACGCCCTCTTCCCGGGGTACGACGACGGGCAGAGCAGCCCCACCCTGCGGGAACGGGCCGAGCTGCCGGCGATCGACCGGCACGGGCGCACGTTCCCCGTGGAGGTCTCGGCCCAGGTGACCCGCACCGGCGGTCGCCCGGTCTGCCACGCATTCGTCCACGACATCAGCGCCCGCCGGGCGGGCGAGGAGCAGATGCGCCGCCAGGCCGAGCTGATCGACGCCGCCCCGGCCGCGATCGTCGTGCGCGACCAGGACGGCACCATCCGTTCCTGGAACCGCGGCGCCGAGGAGATGTACGGCTGGCCGGCCCAGGCAGTGATCGGCCGGAACATCCACCGGCTGCTGAACACCGCCTTCCCCAAGGGACTTCCGGAGATCGAGACGCAGCTGATGGCGACCGGCCGCTGGCAGGGTGAGCTCCGGCACCGCCGGGCGGACGGCGCCGTCGTGGTCGCGCTCAGCCAGCACGTGGTGCGCTCCACCGCCGACGGCACCGGCCACGAGGTGATCGAGACCAACACCGACATCACCGAGCGCCGGCACGCCGAGGAACGACTCGGGGCGAGCGAACGGCAGTTCCGGGTGCAGTTCCACCAGGCCACGATCGGGCAGACGATCATCGGGCTGGACGGCCGGTTCATCCGGGTGAACGACGCCTTCGCGCGGATGCTCGGTTACGGCGCCGACGAGATGATCGGCATGGTCAACTCGTCGTTCACCCACCCCGACGACCAGCCCCGCGCGGCCCGGCAGCTGGCCGGGCTCTACTCCGGCGACTACGACTCGTACGAGCACACGAAGAGGCTGGTGCACCGCGACGGGCACGCGGTGGACTCGCAGGTCGGGGTACGGCTGGTGCGGCAGGCGGACGGACAGCCCCTGCACCTCATCGGGTTCGTGCAGGACATCAGCGCCCAGCTCGTGATCCAGCGCGAACGGGACGAGGCCCTGGCCACCCTGGCCCGGCGCAATCACCAGCTGGTGGACACGAACTCCGAGCTGGAGGAGGCCAACCAGCTCAAGATCGACCTGATGGGCATGCTCTCGCACGACATCGGGGCGCCGCTGAGCACGATCCTCGGCTACGGGGAGATCCTGGGTGACTCCGACGGGCCGGTGGACGTCCCCGGGACGGCGGCGAAGATCGTCAGGGCGGCGCAGCGCATCGACCAGCTGCGGCTCAACGTCCTGGCCATGTGCAGCCGGGACACCAGCAAACTGCAGGCCCACCGCGAGGTCGTGTCGCTGCGCGGGGCTCTGCAGGAGGTGGTCGAGACCGCCGACCAGAAGGTGCCGGTGTCCTGCCCCGAGCACGTACAGGTACTGGTGAATCCCCAGCACCTGCAGCAGATCATCACCAATTTCCTGACCAACGCCGTAAAGTACGGCGGCGGCGCCACGGCGGTCACCGTCACCACGGAGGCCGGCTTCGCCACCATCGGGGTGCACGACAACGGACCCGGTGTGCCGGCGGACGTGCGGGAGCACCTGTTCAAGCGCTTCACCCGGGCGGCTGACGCGGGAGCGGGCGGCACGACCGGGCACGGCCTGGGGCTGCACATCGTGGCGAGCCTGGCCGAGGCGAACGGTGGGGCCGTCGGGCAGCACGACAACCAGCCCAGCGGCAGCGTGTTCACCCTGCGGCTGGAGATGACCCACTGAAGCTGCGGGGTCCCCGTCAGGGCTAATCAGTACGAGGCACAACAATCCTCTCATCGCAAACCACCCCATAATTCGCAATTCGGCGCCGCGATTCGCACCCTGGCCATCCACCGGGAAAGTCTTCGCGGCATACTGTTCATGTGACGTTTGAGCTCATCGGTGGCCCTGAGAAACGCGACATCGTCCTCGTCGGATACAGCGATTCCTGGCCCTCCATGTTCGAGCACGAGCGTGACAAGATCGCGGCCGCTCTGGGTGGAAAAGCCTCACGCATCGACCATGTCGGCTCCACCTCGATCCCCGGCCTGACCGCCAAGCCGATCATCGACATCGATCTGAGCGTGGTCGACGCCGACGACGAGACCGACTACCTGCCGGCTCTCAAGTCCGCCGGATACCAGCTGCGGGTACGCGAGCCGGATCACCGCATGGTTCGCACCCCCGAGCTCACCGTCCACGTCCACGTCTGCTCGGCCGGCAGTGAGTGGGAACGCCGGCACCTCCTCTTCCGCGACTGGCTCCGTCAGGACCAGTCCGACCGTGACGCCTACGCCAACCTCAAACGACAACTGGCTCTGCGGGACTGGCCGGACGTGAACGCGTACGCCAAGGCCAAGGGCACCCTGATCGCCGCCATCACCGACCGGGCCGAGTCATGGGCGGCGGCCACCGGCTGGGCGGTCTGAGGAGCATCAGGTCCGGTAGCTCGCCCAGCCCCCGGATCACTGGCACACCCGACCCAGTACCTCCACCCCTGCCGGCCCGGTCCAGCCATACTCCGGCCAGCCCCGCGTCGCGTGCGGCGGTTGCGTCCAGGTCGAGCCGGTCCCCGACGCAGAGCACCCGTTCCGCAGGCAGATCCAGTTGCTGACAGGCCTGGACGAAGATGGCCGGATCCGGTTTGGACACACCCACCTCGCCCGACACCAGCACCACGTCGGTCAGGGTGTCCCAGCCGATTGCCGTGAGCTTGCGTCGTTGCTGGTCACCCTGTCCGTTCGTGACGACGCCCAGTTTCAGCCCCCGGGCCACCAACCAGTCGACGATCTCGGCGGCATCGTCGTAGGCACGCCATCCTGCTTCGTAGTCCTGCAGGTAACCGGTGAACCAGGCATCGGTCTGCTCGTCCGTCCAGCTTCCGAGCCCACGGTGCCGGGCCAGGGCGGCGACCCGCACCCGGCGCTGCTCGGTGAAGGTGAGCTCCCCGGCCAGGAACCGGTCGAAGACCGAGCCCTCCAGTTCACGCCAGACCTGCAGTAACTCCGGTAGTGCCGGATCGTCACGGCCCAGCCCACACGCCTGCGCCAGGGCCGTCGTTGCGGCGCTCTCATGATCGAGCAGCGTGCCGTCCAGGTCGAACAGGACTGCCTTGATCGTCGGGGCACCGTCTTCTTGCATCCAGGACTCATCCGTCCAGGACCTCTCCATCCAGAGCTCCTCCGTCCAGGGTTCCTCCCTTCGAGATTCCTCCTCGGAAACCCCATCCAGAGCTTCGCCCAGGCCCCCATCCAGGTGGGCTGCGGGCGATGAACGCCGGCCGGTCGCCAGCAGGGTCGCATGCCTACCGTCACCGACGCGCGGGTCTCTCAGCCCGGCAGCCCGGTGACCCGCATGGTGATGTTGATACGCCCGCGGCCAAGACCGCACCCGTCCGGAGCCGTGCCCGGATAGACCTTCGGGATGCCGTGATGGGCCAGCCTTGAGGGGCCTCCAAACACGAACAGGTCTCCCGAGGCCAGATCGATGTCCTCGTAGGGCCGCCCCCGGTTCTCGGTGTTACCGAACCGGAAGCGGCACGTGTCCCCGATGGACAAGGACACCACCGGGTCCAGAGCCGCCTCGTCCCGGTCCTGGTGCATGCCCATCCGGGCCTGCTGGTCGTAATAGTTCACGAGCGCGGTGTCGGGCGTGTACGTCTCCCCGGCCGGCAGATCACCCGTTGCCTCGGCGAGCGCCCGTCGACCGAGACGGACCATCCAGTCGGGAAAATCGAGCACCCGGCTGCCGTTCACGTCGACGGCCTCCCGGGTGTACTGGTACGGACGCCAATGCCAGCCCAGGCAGACCGTTTTCACACTCATCTCGTGCCCGTTGACGACAGCGCCCCGAAGGGGAACCGGCCCGTCGGCCCATTCCCGGAACCGGGCCACGATCCAGGCCTGCTGCTCGAGCGTGAGCCACCCCGGCACCCAGTAGGCGCCGGGCGCCAGCTCGCGCCGCGGGCGCTCGAACAACTCGTCACCGAACAGCATGCTCATTCCGGCCCCTCCTGACATTCTCCCCCGGCCACGTCTCTCCCGGCCGGATCTTCCTCGACCGATCGTTTCCCCACCAAGTTCTTGCCGACCGACCGCCTCCCCCACGATTGCTTCTCGTCCGATTGCTTCTAGTCCGATTGCTTCCTGTCCGACGGCTTCTCGGCCGACAGCTTCTCGTCCGGCAGCTTCCCAACCGGCCGCCCCTCCACGACCGGCTCCCTCGACCGCCCTTCCCGCGCGCGTCCCTCTTGCACTCGATCTCCCGCCGACTGCGCCTCACGCCAGGCCTGGTACTTCACGGGCAGACAAGCGCCACAGGGCCGGTACCCAGCAGCGATAGCGACGGCCTCGGACGCGAAGAACACCCGGTACTTCAGGTAGCCACCCGTCTGCCCCACCCGACACTGACCGATCGCCCTCAATGCCGACGGACAGTCCAGACGGCCGTAGACCTTCAAACGCCGATGGCCACCGAGCAGCCCCGGAACATCCGAAGAGTAGAGCCGACCATCGGCACTGAGCAGCGTATAGACCCGCCTGTACCCGCCCACGGTTCCCCTCCCCTGCCGACCACCTGCCCCGTCACCAGGTAAACGCTCCGGCACCCCCCGATTGTGAGGTCGTCCCCCCACCCATTTCCGCCGACCGCACCAGGAGGGCAGCACCGTGCCGAATGACGGCACGGCCCGCCCTCCCCTGTTCACCAGCTCGACTTGGTCACTCCCGGCAGTTCGCCACGGTGGGCCATCTCCCGGAAACGCACCCGGGAGAGCCCGAACCGCCCCAGGTACCCCCGCGGACGCCCGTCCACCAGGTCGCGGTTGCGCAGCCGGGTCGGGGACGCATTTCGGGGCAGCCGGTGCAGGGCCGCCATCGCCCCAGCCCGCTCGGCCTCGGACACCTGCGGATTCACGCTCAGCCGCTTGAGCTCGAGACGACGTTCGGCATACCGGGCGACGATCTCACGACGCTGCTCATCACGGGCGATCTTGCTCTTCTTCGCCATCAGAGCCTCACCCCGCGCGCCCGGATCGCCCGCACCACGGCATCGATGCCGCGCTGGTCGATGGTCTTGATGCCCCGTGCGCTGACGGTCAGCGTCACGCTCCGGCCCAGGGACGGCACCCAGTACCGCTTGGACTGGATGTTGAGGTCGAACCGCCGCTTGTTACGCCGGTGGGAGTGGGAGATGGAGTGACCGAAGCCGGGAACGGCACCGGTGACCATGCAAACGCGGGACAAGCCTGCCTCCAGGAGAGCCGGGAATGAAACGGCACCAGATTATCTTATTGAAAATGATTCTCAATCCATCTAAGCTGGCCGCATGCCCGACGTCCCCGTCCTGACCGTCGCCTCGATCGACCCGGTCCTGCGCGACAGCGCCATCGCAGCCATGCTTCTCGACCTTCCGGAAGCCGTGGCCGTGCGCCACGACATCACCCCGGACGGCCATCTGCACCGGGTGGTGCACGACTGGTCCGGCATCCGGGACAAGCACACACAACCACTGGACCACGGCTGCCTGTCGTGCGCGCTACGCGAGGATCTGCTGCCGGTGCTCCGTGGGCTGCTCGGTTCTCCGCAGCGGCCCACGCAGATCATCGTCGGCCTACCGGTCAGCACCGAGCCCCATCCCCTGATCCACGCCGTCCAGCCCTGGCCGGGAGCAGGCCTGCTACCTGGAGCGAGGGCTGCGGCAGTGATCGCTGCCGTTTCCCCGGCAAGCCTTTTCGACGACCTCTTCGGTGACGACCTGCTCGCCGAACGTGGTCTCGAACTCCACCCGGACGATCGCAGATCGGTGGGTGAGGCGCTCGCCACCCAACTGGAATACGCGGACATCATCCTGTTCGACACCCCAGCAGGACGTCGCGAACACAATCTGATCAACCATCTGACCAGTCCCGATCTACCGAGAAGCGTTATCAATGAGGTTGATACACCGTCGCTGGTCGGAGTCCACCGCTCTCCGGACGATTCCCGGGGAGACCTGACCCGCCTTCCCGCCATTCGCTCCACCGACACCCAGGAGATCTGGTCGCTGGACCTGCACTCTCATAAACCTTTCCACCCGGACCGTCTGCACGCCGAACTACAAGGTCTCGGCGACGGGCCGATGAGAGCGCGGGGAACCTTCTGGCTGCCGGGGCGACCCTCGGTCGTCGGGATCTGGGACGGTGCCGGCGGCCAGCTCAGCATCGGTACGGCCGGCACCTGGTCGGGAGAGGTGCGGACCACCCGGTTGCGCGTCACCGGAACCGGTCCACAACGGGATTCGGTACGCAGAGCCTTCCACCGGGCTCTCCTGACCGACCAGGAGATGGAGCGTGGACTCGGTCGCTGGAACGGGACGGACGACGGTTTCGGACCTTGGCTCGGGGATCACGACGAGATGGACATCGACGACCTCAGCGCCTGAAATACCGTTAAGGAGAGTTCATGAAGGTACGCGCCTCACTGAAGTCGCTCAAGGAGAAGCCGGGGTCGATCGTCGTACGCCGACGCGGCAAGGTCTTCGTCATCAACAAGAAGAACCCACGATGGAAAGGAAGGCAGGGCTGACGTGAAACCTGGCATCCACCCTGAATATCGCCCGGTCGTGTTCCGCGACCGTAGTTCCGGCACCGCCTTCCTCACCCGCTCGACCATTGCCTCCCGAGGCACGATCCGGTGGGAGGACGGCCACGATTACCCGGTCGTCGACGTGGAGATCTCCAGCGCCAGCCATCCGTTCTGGACCGGACGCGCCCGCACCGCCGACACCGAGGGCCGCATCGCCCGCTTCGAAAGGCGCTACAAAAAGCAGTGATGTGTCACTGATCTGGGGCTTTCGGCAGAGGACGCCGGATCCGGGGAAGATTGTCGGTGGGGGCGTCTAGTATCGGTTCTGGGCGGTGGGGACCGCGACGATCCGGGCGAGACGGGGGTTTCACTCATGAGCATGCTCAGCGAAGGACTCATGTCCACAGAGGCTTTCGTCTCGCCCGACGCCCTGGCCCGGGTCCTGGATGCCGACAGATCCTCGAACGGCGCTCTTCTGCAGAGCATCGTCGACAGCGAACTCATGCTGCGGCAACTGAGGGCCTGGCAGCTCGGCTGCGTGAGAGAACTGGTCGAGCACACCCAGCCGGTGCAGCGCAGTCCGCGATCCACCCGGAACAGCAAAAGGCCCACACCAGAAGACGAAACACTCACCGATGCGTTCGGTCCCAACACCGCTTCGCAGATCCGGTCCGGTTCACTCGTCTCGGCGCAGCTCGCTCCCGAGCTGACGCTTTCGCGCAACAGTGCCTGGAGCCTGGCCCGTACTTCGGTCGAACTACCCCGCGACCTTCCCATGATCGCTGCCCTGTTCGAGACCGGTCGCCTGGACTGGGACAGGGCCAGGCTGATCAACGACCGTCTGCACCGGCCACCGCACAAGCCCGAATGGTTCGGGCCCGTTTGCCCGCAGTGGCTCCTGTTCCAGGTGGCGCTGGCCGAGCAGGCGCCTTCCCTCCCGTACCACGCGCTCCAGGTTCTCATCGACCAGCTCCTGCTCGGCCTGGCTCCTGACGGCGCCAACGAACGACATGCCCAGGCCCGCCGGGCACGAAGCGTCTGGACGGAGCTACTGCCCGACGGAATGACCGCTGTGCACGCCATTCTGGCCGCCGACGACGGTCAGCTCCTCGACGGCGTGCTCGACGCCATGGCCGATGCCTGCCGCGACCGGCTCCTGGCCGAGGGGCGAACCGATCCGCGCACACACGAACAGCGCCGGGCCGACGCCCTGACCGCCATCGTCCAGGCTCTGGCTGAAGGTCTCGACATTCCTCTCGCCCATGACACCCGCCGCGAGCAGGCAGACGATGAGACGGACCGGCGGGCGGACGACGGCGAACCAGAACCAGAACCGACGGACGAGAAGGGGAACGGCTCTTCCACCGGGCCCGACGCACATGACATGACTGGTGCACCCGGGCCGTCCAGGGCGGCCGAACCGTCCAGGCCACCCAAGGCGTCCGAACCGTCCGAACCGTTTAGGGCGCCCAGACCAACCGAGTCTTCCGGGGCACCCAAGACGCCTGAGTCTTCCGGGGCGTCCAAGACGTCCGAGTCTTCCGGGGCGCCCGAGCCGCGCAGGACGTCCGAGCTGCCCGATTCTTCAGGGACATCCGAGCCGTCCGGTGATGCCGCCCGGAACACTCACGCTAGGGATGCCGGCCGTACTGCCGCCGCAGTCACCAGGCCGGCGAGACCTTCCGATGAGCGCGTAGAACCGGCGGCCTGTCCCACCTGCCGTCATCGAGCCCATGAGAACCTCGACGAAGCCGCTGACCAGGCGCGCTCCGATTCTTTCGGCGGGTTCGGATTCTCCGCTCTTCCGCTGGGCCGGATACCGGCCTGGTGGGAGTTGCCCAGCCTTCCGAGGAAGAAGGGCCACGGCCCGCACCTGGTCATCACGATCACAGACGCCACACTTCTCGGTCTCGACAACGTCCCCGGCCTGTTGCAGGGGTACGGAGCCGTCCCCGCCGACCTGGCCCGCCGCATCGCAGTCTCCGCGCGAGACATCACCCTGCTGCCGGTTCCAGGGGCGGCGGCAGGAAGCAATGGGCAGCCTGATTCATCAGCAGGCCCCGCGCCCGGGTGCAGTTACGGCCGGGACCATTCAACGCCGCAGGCCCATCGCTACCATCCGGGACGGGTCCTCACCGATCAGGTCAACGCCCGCTATCAAACCTGCACGTTCCCGGGCTGCGGTGTGCCCTCAAATCGTTGCGACCTGGACCATCTCGTCCCGTTCGACGAAGGCGGCACCACCTGTCCTTGTAAGCAAGTACCTTGCTAGTAGGTCCGCCAAAACGACGCCAAATGCGCATTTGCGAAATGGGGCCCAGTCTTGCAAGTCGGAGCTGCCAGCGACTTGAAGGAGCATCCGGGGTTCGCATCCCCGACGGGGGATGCCATAGACCCATACACGAATCCGCAGGGCGATTGTGGGTGCGACGTTGTCGGTCGACCACCGGGTTTGACTAGCGTCTTTCAAGGTGGACCTGCTGGGACGTTATTCAAACCTTTTGCCCTGGTCAGAGGGGGGTGCCGTATCGAGCAGCTATCCGAGAGTTACAGAGCTGACGATGAGCTACCTCCCAGTCCAAAGCCATCGCTGAAGCGGCTGAGCGCCGAGCAGATCCGAATATTAGTGGAGGGCTACCAGAGGGGGCGCACGACGTACAGACTCGCAGAGCAGTTCGGCATCCACCGAGTGACCGTTTCGCAGCACCTGCGTCGCAGCGGGGTCAGCATGCGACGCCAGGGCTTGAGCGACGATGCTCTCCACGAGGCAGCGCGGCTGTACGAAGGCGGTTCGTCTCTGGTCCGCGTCGCAGACCAGTTCGACGTCGACCCCAAAACCATCTGGTCCGGACTCAGTCGGATGGGGCTAAGGATTCGAGACAGCCACGGGCGGGCCCGATAAATCGGTTTCTGTCCCTAACGCATCACCTCGATCATGCGAGCCAGACCTCGTTCTGACTACCCTTGAACGAGCCCGCTACCGAGGAACCCTCATCAACATCAGGGGTGCGGCACTCCCGCGCTCTTCCTCCGCTCCAACAGTTCTCAAGTGATGGCGGCGACCGTCGCCCCCGCGATGAGGTGCCGACTGCCCGTCGGCAGCCAGGGCCCGGGATGCAACTCAACTCGGTGACGGCAATATGAAGCCATTATCCGTCCCACCGACTGTCCAGGCATCTGCGCCGCCGGCAGGGGCCCCTTCTATATCATTATCAAATGCATGAAGCGGGCGAATCGACTCAGTCAGCACCTGCCACAGCTTCGAGTCGCCCACCGCGAGTCTGCGCGCTCGCAGCCGAAGGTCCGACGGCCGCCTTCTTCCAGAACCGCTGGAGGATCGACGAGCATGTGACGCCAATGACCTTCGCGGTCTCCGGCAGGACGAAGGCCGAGGTCGCGCTCATTGCCATCCGTGAGCAGATCACCCACGTGGGAGTCATACGGCACGAGGACTTGGTGGACAGCGTCCACCGTCTCTTCACCTTCGTCGGGCTACAAGCACTCACGGTCCCCTTGCCCCACCCCGTTCTCGCCGCGGTGCTGAAGAAGCAGCAGCAGAAACCGCTGCTGCAAGGTGGCGGAACGTTCACACCCGGCGGCAGCACAGCAGTCCTGTCCTTCCTCAAGACGTACGACGCTTCTGCCCACACCGCTCTGCTGCAGCATCTGCGACCCCGCACGCCCGGAACCCCCAGCCAGATGGCCCGCCGCGACGCCACCGCCGACGCGCTCGCCTACACCGGCGCCCCCGACCTGCAAGAAATTGACGTGGCACCTAAGGAGGGCGATCTCTTGGCTCGCGATGCCGGAACATTTCTGGGCTGGCAGAACGACTTCACCGATACGGTCAAGGTGCGCCGGTTCCGGGACCAGCACGACCGAAGCCTGAAGGTGATGATCACCGACCGGGACCGGCTGGAAACAGATTTCGGGCCGGACCTTTTGTACTACCACCAGCAGCGCAAGAGCTTCGTGTTCGTCCAGTACAAGCGCATGACCCGCTCGGGTAAGAACATGACGTACTCGGCCGACTCCCAGCTCGATCGTCAGCTCAAGGCCATGAAACAGCTGGACGCCCGGTGTCTTGCGGCCGCCACGGACGGGAACTACCGCCTGTTGCACACCCCCAGCTTCGTCAAGATCTGCCGGCAGGAGTCGCCAGCGCTGGAGGAACACACCATGGTTTCGGGGTTGTGCATGCCCCGCGAACAGGTCGAAGCCTATCTGCAGCACGGCCGAACCCTCTCGTACGAGACCGTCCACGACGCCCTGACCAGTAGCGACTTCGCGAGGCTCGTGGCCATCGGGATGTTCGGAAGTTCACCATCCGGAAGCGATGTCATCCGCAACGAACTGATGAACCACTACGGGCCGACGGTCTACGCCGAGTTCAGCGATCCTTCCGATCTGCGACCGGGAGGTCGCTCCCGGGTAGGTTCACGACAGGTGGGCCTGCGTCCTGATACGGCGCCCTCCAACGGCGACGGACGCTCCGGTCAGCGCGGATCCCACAACCCGGAATCGGCCACAGCGCAGCAAGAACGCCTGTTCGATCTATAGGTGAACCGCCCACGGCATATTGGGATGAGGTTCCACCAAGATCGTGGAGGGTTGCTTATGCCGCCTGATGATCGCCGGGAACCCAGACGGAATCCGCCACAGACCTACGAAAGAGTCCAAGGTCAGGGTCGTGGTCGCAACCACTCTGGCCATCCGTCGATGATTGCGCGGGCAGGTTAGTGGAAGCTTGTTGCTCTGGGCGGGGTGATCAATAGATGGAAAGTGAGATTCCCTGTAGGTCAGACTCGGACACTTGCTTCGGGGGGGTGGTCGCCGATCTTCACCCCATAGAAGCTCTTTCCTGCCAGGATGCCGCTTACGCTGAAAGATGACGCGCAATCCCACGTATCCGCGGCAGAGGGTCTCAGCAAACCGGGGCCTAGTGTCCCGATGCCCACGACGGTGCCCGAGGCGTCGGTGATCGTGACCTGCGTTCCCTCGGCTGCGCCCGAGGTTTGGTGAGTGCATTGATGCCCGGTCGTGGGCTCTTCATAATAGGTTCCGCCGTCGCCGTCAGCGTAGGAGATCTTGCCGCCGTTGCCGAGTACGACGTAGGGATCAGAGATGTCGCCGGAGGCAGTCAGGGTAGTTGCCGTGGTCCTGACTTGGCTCGCTGCTGGCGAGCCTGCGTCCGACCCTCCGCACCCGGCGGTGAGCGTGGCGAAGCGCAGTGAGACGAGCGCGCCGACCCATCCATGACACTTGTTCACCACCCGTAGATCGGCAAACGAGGCGTCGCCATGAGCGAGAACTACGTTCGTTGTTGCTCAACCGTGCCACCGTTCACACTCTGGGCAGTAATGGCGGCGCCCCGCAACCTTTTAAAGCGGACCAATCGGCTTCACTCCAGAGCCCTACCAGTGACGTTTGTGGACGTAGCTGGCCCTGGAGGGCTCCTGGGCGATGGAAGGAGTCGCCGGAGATCCGCCAGACCGTTCCGTCAAAGGTGCCGTATTACAAGGAAGGAAGCGCCCGCTACCAACAGAACCATCGACCGGGCAGATCTAGATTGGCTCCTGAAATTCCACGCCTCCAGTCAGCTCGTGGATGCAGTGTCCCGTGTCAGAGCGTGGCCCAGCGACTCTGAGGATCAAACCAGAATCGATCAGGCCACCAGCTGATACAGCGAGATGGGGCGGGCAAGCCCATCAACCAGAGGTGGGTAAGCTCGTCAGGAAGCTGGGGCACGAACAGCGGCAGCCCTATCGACGGGTAGTCGAGCGCGTGCAGCACCGCCCAGGGCATGGCGCTGCTGATTCCCACGAACAGATGACGTTGCGGCGTGCCTGTCGCAGCGAGCTTTTCCCGCTTATTGGCCACGGTGTTCGAGGTGAGGAAGTTCGCTAGCCAAGACTGAAACCCCTCCCAGTCAGGCGCCACCTTGCCTCCCCAGGGCGGAGTGAACAGCTCGACGATTCCGCTCAGAGCCTGATTGCTTGCAGCACTGGCAATTTCGGTTACGCCAAGGTCGAGAAGAGCCAGTAGTTCAACCGAACCTGTTTCCGGATCGATGGGCAAAAAGGTCGGCGAGTCAAAGCCTTGGCGTTCCAATTCAGCCAGGCTGGCCACGATGGCCTTCCAATCTCGATCCAGACGAATCTTCGGCGAGAGTGTGAGGAACCAGCCCCACTGAAGAGATGATTCCCGCCTGAGGGAACCGCCGCCCGCCAGTTTGCGATCAAGAGCCGCATGATCGGCATTCACCGCCATGACCACCTCGCCGTAACCGTCGAGCTCGGGAGCGTGTGGGTACTGGATGCGCAGGTCAGGCATTTTCGGCTGGGAATTGTCGTCCCAGATCCAGACGCGCGCACCCGTAGCCCGCGCCACCACTCGACCAGCGACGAACTCGAAGTCCCCGAACGGACTGGACGCCGCCTGCTGCCTCTGGCTTTCGCTGCGCCGATCGCGTGGGTAACCCTGCCTCCACGGCTCATCTGTCACGAGAACAGCTTGACAGACCGGCCTTGTGTATCGAACTGGTGGCCTTGGCCTTGTTGCCGTCGGACTCCTCCAGCAGCGCGTCAAATCGGTCTACCTGTTCGAGTAACCAGAGGCTCACGGCGGCAGCTATGGTCGGAGGGGTCCTTTAAGAGGTCAGTTCAGAATGAGATGTCGCAGGCAGATCCATGAGCAGGCAAGGGAAATGAAGGCCTGATGGATGTCGGCGCGGCGTTCGTAGCGGATGCGCAGACGCTTGAATCCGTGCAGCCAGGCGAATGTTCGCTCGACAGGCCAGCGGTGGACGCCCAGGCCGGAGCCGTTGGCGGTCTTGCGGCGGGCGATGCGTGGGGTGATGCCAAGCTTGCGGATCTTGGCGCGGTGGGGGTTGCTGTCGTAGCCGCGGTCACCGTAGAGGCGACGGGGGCGCTGGGCGGGTCGCCCGCGGGTGCCCCGGATCCGGGGGATGGCCTTGAGCAGTGGCAGGAGCTGGATGACGTCGTTGCGGTGGGCGCCGGTCAGGATGAGCGCCAGCGGGATGCCCCCGGCTTCGGTGATCAGGTGGTGCTTGGAACCGGGCTTGCCCCGATCGACCGGGCTGGGGCCGACATGGTCCCTCCCTTAAGGGCTTTGAGGTGGGAAGAATCCACGATCGCCACTGATAGGTCTAGCTTGCCCGCGGCACGCAGCTCGCCCAGGAGCTGTTCATGCAGGCGCTGCCAAACCCCAGCCTCGTGCCACTCATCCAGCCGGCGCCAGCACGTGGCTCCCGAGACACCGAACGGCGAGGTCGGGACCCTGTTCCAGCCCACACCGGTCCGAGCGACCCACAAGATCGCTTCCAGCACCGCACGGTTGTCCGCACGCAGCCGCCCAGGATGGCGGAACCGTCGTTCCCGAACGGGCAGCAAAGGCTCAAGGCGCAACCACATCTCGTCCGTCAGGACGTCGTCCTCCATGACCAGCATCATCAACAAACCGGCATATCAACCAAACCCGACACGGCTGCTCATTCTGAACTGACTTCTTGGGCCAGCCCGGGGGTATTCGCTGCCTTTTAGGCAAAAAGTGGCAAACCTTACACATGGGTCGCCCTAACCCCATTGTCCACTACTGCCCCTTTCGAGCATTCGCTTTAAGGAGCAGACAGTGTTGAAAACGAAGAGATACAAGCGGTCCCGTCTCGCGGCTGCGCTGGTGTTGGCCACTCTGGCCGGGGTGGCCCCATCGGGAGTTGCCTCGGCAGAGACCAATGAGGGCAACGAGGTTGTGATTGTCCAAGATGGTTGGGAGGCAACAGCTCCCACGGTACCTGGCAACACCGCGGAGATCCCGGCAGATGACACCGCCAGTCCCACAGACGACACGGCCGACGACACGGCTGACGACGAAGCGGACCCCGCTGACGAGGTCGTCGAGGAGGCTGACGACGAGGCTTACGACGAGACCGAAGAGGATCCGGCGGACGAGACCGCCGAAGACCCTACCGACGACGCCACCGACGACGCTGCGGACGACACCACCAACGCGGACGGCAGCGTTGACGCATTGCTGAAAGCCCCTGCCGTCACCGCCCCCGCGTGCAGCGCCACCGCTACCAACAAGACAAACCGCTTCGGCCAGTGCGTATGGGTGAAGAACGGAGGCATCAAGTACTACAGCAAGGGTATTCTGGTTGGGTCCGTGCGCCTTCGGATGAAGCGCGTCCTGACTCTTAACCCGAGGAAGCTCAAGTGGACCGAAAAGGACAGTTTCAAAGTACTCGCCGTGACCGGTGAAGGTGTCGGAACAAGCCTTTCTCGATACACGGTGCTTTGTGGGAAAAGCTGCAGCACGGACGTTAAATTTACGCCTCAGGTACTCATTAAGGGCGACACGTTTAGCGCGACCGTCAAATACACGAGCACCGTTCCCAAAAAGAAAAAGATCGTTAATCAGTCCGTTTACGGACTTATTTTCAATCACCCTAGCTTCGGCATGGAAGATGTCATCGTCAACTCAGGAAAGTATCGGTGCGACAAGCAACTGACCGTCAATACTGCCGGAGGTTGCGTTTTCTACAAGGTGCGTCCCACCATGACGGAGATGAGAGTTCTCACGGAAATCAACAAAAACATTGCGCGCATCCAAAAGGCTGGCAGCAAGCACTACGGCAGCAAAACTCTAAGCAAGGGAAAGAACCCACTGGTTCGCCAAACCGCCGCGGCGAAGATTAACGCCAATCGCAATGAAGCCTGCCCCACGGCGCGCAAGCGTGCTGCACCCTCCGGCTTCTCTTGTGATGAATACCCGTTCGCATCGACGGCGCAGGGTGCAGCCAACGTGCCTGCCTCGGAATGGGGCTGGGCTTACGTACCCGAAGGCGAGAACGACAAGCAGGGCGGCCTGATCGGCAAATTCTTCTCACAGAATAGAGTCCTTCGCGGAGACGCGTTCTGGGTTGCCACCTAAGGGTCCCGAGAGTGCGTAGGCCCGAGCGCTTTGGGGCCCGTGCTCCAGGCACTCGGGAAGCCGCAGTAGAGTTGTCCCGACCGGACCACACAGAGATGGGAGTTTCAATGGGTGCCGCCTCGGGCAAGATTTACGTCTCATATGGTCAGTTTCACCTTAAAGGCAGCGAGTACTTCGATCCAACAGAATGGGATCCCAACCGCGGTAACGGATTGATCGACGCTCTCAAAGAGCCTGGTCTCCCTGCGGTACCCGGGGAGTTTGCCATTCTGCGGACCGGACGCAGAGACGGATACATTTCACTTACCGTAGACGTGCGCGACGACCGCCCGGAACAAGGAGACCTTGACGAGTGGGAGGACGTGGCTGAGGTATCCGTGCAGGTCGAGGAGGACGATATCTTCGGGGTTGGAACGGTCGAGGAAGCCGGTGACGACGATCGCTTTCCCACTCTCGCTGAAGGGCAGTACCGGATCCGAGTTCATGCGCGCGGTCGTCAAGCCTCTCGCGCATCCCAGGGTGACGATTCCATCAAGGAGGAGTTTCTTCTCCTTATGTGGCCGGCCGAGCCGGAGCCAGAGGTTGTGCTAAAGACGAGTCGTTGAGAAGCTCACTGACCTCGATCCTTCGCGGGTGAGGATCGTTCGGATTCTTCTTGTCGGTTGTTGATCTTGGGCTCCTTTCTGATGGGTTTTGGGTGTGCTGGCGGCCCGACGGTCGGGTCGGTGCCGCCGGTTCACGGGCCGGCTGGGGTGTTCCTCCGGGTTGTTCGGGTAGGGACGGCCGGTGTTCAGGTGATGATGGGTGTGAATGGCAGGGTCAGGGCGGCTTGGATGCAGTCTCGTAGTTGGGTTGCCCAGGGCCAGGTTTCGGGGATGCGGATGGTGCGTCGGCGTTGGCCGCGGATGATCCGGGCGGATGTGTGCAGGATCCGGTAGCGCAGGGTCTTGGGTTCGGCTTTGGCCAGGTCGCCGCTCAGGCAGAGCAGGCGCAGCCAGGCCAGCAGGTCGCAGGCCATCGCGACGGCGGCCAGCCAGGCCTGATTGACCTGGGCCTTCTTGGAAGGCAGGTGTCCCATGCCGGTGGCCTTGGCGGTGCGGATGCAGTCCTCGACCCTCGCCTGGGCGCGGTGGCGGGCCTCGAGCACGGCTATCTGGGCGAGCTGGCCGCGGGTGGTGGCCGGGGTGTTGGTCGCGATGACCTGGTAGCGCCAGCCCTCGTGCTGTTCGAACAAGGACAGTTGGGCTCCGGGGTGGGGCTTTTCGCGGCGGACGATGATCCGCATTCCGGCCGGCCACGTCTTCAGCCGATCCCCGCCGACCGATTCGCGCAGGAGGCCGGTCAGTTCGATGACGGCGGCTTTGTCCAGGGGCCGGGCTTCGCCGTTCTCGTCCAGGGCGTGCTGCCAGGCATCGTCCGGGACCAGGTCGATGGCGGTCTTGACGCGTTCGTCGAGGTTGAACCCGACGCTGTAGTGGACTTTCCGGCCGGCTGCGGCGTTCAGGGTGGTGATGTGCTCGATCAGCTCGATCAGCTCGATCGTGGATCCGGCGCCGTCGCAGGTGATCAGCAGGTCGCGCCGGAACGCGGCGGGGATCTGACGGATCGCTTCGGTCAGGACCTCGATGTGGTCGGTGACGGTGTTCGATCCGGCGTTGCCGGCGCGGAGCTTGATCGCGAGGCATTCACCGGTGTTGTCGCACCACGCCGTGAGCGGATAGTGCCCGAAGGTCTTCTTGAATGTCGGCGCTGCCCATTCCTTCTCGGAGTGCGCGAGAATGGTCGAGGCATCCAGACGGATCACGACGCTCCGGCCGAGATTACACTGCCCGGCCACCCGTGCGGCCGGGATCTGCCCGTGCCGGGCCGTGATCTGGGCCCAGACCACCCTGCGGGTCCTCGCCCTTGCAGCAGCGATCCGGGCCAGCTGATGAGCGTCAACAGCGGACAGGGTCCGCCACAGAGTCGGGTCCGAGGCGACCGGCCCGAACATCTCGCCCTGATCACGCAGCACGGCCAGGTCCGACATCACCCGGCCACCATCAGCGATCATGACCGCCGTGTTGGTCATGACACGACCTCGATCGTGCACCACCAGAGCATCTTTCGGGTTCATGATCTGCGAGAGGCGCCCGGTCAGGCCGCTGCAGTCGGCCAGCAGCCGCACCGCAACTGATCCGGTATGCGCCACCACGCCGTGTCCGGCGACTTCTACCCGCAGGTCATCAGCCCATCCGCTAAACTCTGACACCTGAAAAGTGCTCCCTTTTCGCTGCTCCGGTGTTGTCTCGACAACTCCATCGTTGCAGCTCAGGGGGCACTTTTCTTATTTTCGGCCACTAGAACGCGGCTCGCCATGAATAGCCCGGGTTAGCGAAGTAGAAGTAATCTGCATCCGGCTTGCAGAACTCATCACAACCTCAAGACCAGCGCCGGATGGAGCACCCGCTTCAGCGGGCCCGATGAACGCCTTCCCGCAGGGACCGTTCTCTGGGTCACCCCTGAGGGCAGAGTGCATGCGTCCCCGCCACCGGTACTACCGGGCAGCCCGGGATGGACCCTGCCCCTTTCCGTGCCACCAGCCGACAACGAATTCCTCATCAGGCCGGCAACATCCACCCGGAACGACACTTTGACCGCGGCCCAGCGCACCGCCGACCGCCTCCGACGCTGGCAACGCGACATCGAACAAGTCAACGACGAGATCACGCGGGCGGCAAGGAGAAGACGCGGTGGCCTCAGTGAGCGCTCCTCTTCCTCAAGTGGTTCTGCTCCTGACCGCGGCAAGCGCGAACCCTGGGGGACCGCCACCGGCAATCTTCCCGATTACCCCGACCCACCATTCTGAGAATCTTCCGAATCCTGCTACCTGGAGGGCAGGATCCCTCTTCCGAAAGGGCCACGACAGCCAGGTCGACCACGCAGCAAGGCTTGCCCAGCGAAGCCCTCTGTCCACCAGGGCAGCTCCCACTCACCTGCGGTGCCACATCTCGCCGTCAACGTTCCAAGGCTTGCGAGGAAGCGACCATGCCAGCGCCAGACCCCGGGGATGGCCGAAACCATATGACTGGTCATCGGTCTCTCAGTCACGGGTTCCCCGGTTCCCGGCCAGGCGACTCCCAGCCACCGGAGTCCCAACCACCGGAGTCCCAACCATCGGAGTCCCAGCCGCCAGACTTCTGACCACCGGGTTCCTGAACACCGGGCTCATGGCCACCGAACTCATGGCCACCGGATCCCTGAGCACCGGAGTACGGGGCAGCAGACCTATCGGCGCCCGGCTCCCGGGACGGCGCCGCACGGTAGTCATTCGCGTCGTCCCGTCGCCGCCGACCGGAGCGACTTCCGTTCCACTTCCCGGGTTCCAGCGCACCAGATTCCGAAAGACGAGACCCCGATACACCAGACCCCGATACACCGGACCCCGGCGCCCCGGACCCCGATGAACCAATACCTACCGAACCAACACTTACTCCACCAACACTTACCCCACCAGCCCCCGGCGATGACGCCACGACAGCCGCAGCCACGCCGGTCGTCAGCGGAATGGCCAGAACCAGACCGATCGCCCCGACGAGCGTGCGCACGATCTCCTCGGCGATCTGCCCACTCGTCAGAACCTGCCCCAGGGGCTGGTGGTACAGGTCGATGAGGATGAGCGTGGGCAATGCCGCACCGGCGTAGGCAAAGGCGATCGTGTAGACGGTGGAGGCCAGATGATCACGCCCGACCCGCATACCGCTGACGAACAGCTTCCCGAACCCCAGCTGCGGAGCGTGAGCCCGGACCTCCCAGACGGCCGACGCCTGGGTGATGGTGACATCGTTCAGCACCCCGAGACCGGCCATGATGATGCCGCAGAGAATCACCCCGGACAGATCCGATGACCCGGTGAGCTGGGCCAGCGTGTAGTTCTCCTCCGAACTGAGACCGTTGAGATGCCCGACGGTCGAGGCCCAGTCGGCCAGCCCCGCGGTCAGCGCCAGGCCGAAAATCGTTCCGAGCAGAGCCGCCGTGGTCTTCGCCGAGACCCCGTGCGCCAGGTACAGCACCACCGTCATGACGGCGACGGAACCGATCAGGGCCACCGCGACCGGATTCTCACCCAGCCGTAACGCCGGCAGCATGAACTTGACGACCGCGAGATAGCCCAGTCCCAGACCGATGACGGCCGCCAGCCCCCGCAACCGGCCCACGGCCACGACCAGCACCGAAAAGGCCACTGCCAGCAAGACCAACGGGAAGCCACGGGAGAAGTCGTTCCACGCGTAGACGGTCCCGTCCGGCAGAGCAGCGGGCGGAGTCGTACCCACATCCGCACCGGTATCCGCAGCGTCACCGCTGTCCTCGCCCGACAGCAGCGACCCGGGATAGCGAGCCACCTGGATGCTGTCCCCGGGACTGACCCCCGCGCGGTACACCTGCGCCGGGATCTGCACCGTGACGGACTCTCCCTCATCCGGACCGGAAGAGATCTGCACGGCCGCAGAGGCACAGAGCACCGTTGCCGGGATGGATCCGTCGGGCAGCCGGTCGCCCGACGATCCCTCGCACTCCTGCGCCGACGTCGAGACCACTTTCGCACCGTAGACGTCCTGGGACACGTCCCCAGCGGTGGTCACCTGCCGCGCGACCGGCGGCGTACTACTGGGCCACAGCATCACCATCCCGACGACCGTGGCGACGAGCAGCGGTACCAGCACCGCCAGGAGCCAGGCCAGTGCGCGCCGGCCGACAGCGAAGTCCTCGCCGCCGGCGCCGTGAACATGATGGGAGCCCATGGACGCCGAAGGTAATGATAATGCTTATCACTGTCCAGGCGCCCCCCACCGCGCCCCTCAGGCGGCCGGCCCCAGCAACAGGCCACCGTCGATCACCACGTCCGAGCCGGTCATGAACGCCGCCCGCGACGACGCCAGATGCAGCATCAGATCGCTGACCTCCTCCGGGCGACCCAGCCGCGGCACGGCGAAGGGCTCGGGCGAGAAGACATCGGCCAGCGCCGGGTACCCGTCAGCCGGTGGCTCGTGCACGAGAGGTGTGGAGATGACGCCCGGGTGGACCGCCAGCACCCGGATCCCGTCCTTCGCGAGCTCCAGGGCGGCGGACCGGGTCAGCCCCCGAACAGCCCACTTACTGGCCACGTACGAAGCGAAGTGGGCCGTCCCGCCGTAGGCCATCGACGACCCGACATTGATGATCACCCCACCACCGGCACGCCGCATGGAAGCCGTCACCGCCCGGATACCCAGGTACTGCCCGGTGACGTTGACCGCGAACGTCCGCTCCCAGAGTCCGGATTCGGTATCCTCGAGCAATACGGCCGGATTCTGCACACCGGCGTTGTTGATCAGCACCGAGACCGGACCGAACCGTTCCTGTGCGGCGTGCACCGCTGCTTTCCAGTCGTCCTCGTCCGTGACATCGAGCCGGACGAAGAGCGACCTCTCCCCCAGCTCTCCGACCATCGCCTCACCCACCGTCGCGTTGAGACCCGCGACGACCACGGCGTCCCCTTGTGCATGAAACGCCCGTACATGACTGGACCCCATGCCCCCGGTACCGCCAGTGATCAGAACTGTGCGCATGAGCATCCTTCGATCGAGTGGTGAGCCGAGCGACTCGCCTCACAACGTAGGCAGAGAACAATGGTGAGTCAAGTAGCTCACCACTCGAGCCGACCGGCATGATGGACGACGTGCCTCCCGAGATCCCCACGTACCACCAGGTCATGGCCGCCGAGAAGCGCGCCGCCATCATCGGCGCCGCAACCGGCCTCTTCCTCCGGTCGGGGTACGCCGGCACCTCCCTGGCCAAGATCGCGACCACCGCCGGGGTCTCCAAGGCAACGCTGTTCAAGCAGTTCCCGACCAAGGCGGCGTTGTTCGACGCGATCGTCACGGACTACTGGCGACCGCAGCACGAGAGCGACCACGACCAGCCCCCCACCGGCGACCTCACGGTGGGGCTGGAGACCGTCGGTCGGCGCTACGTCGCCCTCCTGACCCGCCCGGGCATGGCCGACCTGTTCCGCATCGTCATCGCCGAGGCCCCCCGCTTCCCCGAGCTGGGCCAGACCCACTTCCGCCTGGGCAAGATGCCGTTCTTCGACTCGGTGCGCCGCTACCTCGAGGCCGAGAAAGACGCCGGGAACGTCGATCTCACCGATGCCTCGCTCGCAGCCACCCAGTTCCTGGGCATGATCGCCGACTTCGTCTTCTGGCCGCGCATGCTCCTGCTCGACTACAGCCCCTCGGACGGGGCGATGGACGGGGCCGTGATCGAGGCCGCCAGGACCATGAAGGCCCGCTACGCCACCACCTGAACGACCGTTCGTCGCCAGACCAGAGTCATCTGTCGCTTTTGCTGAAGGTTTACCGCTAACTTCCGTTACCGGTAAACCTGCACGAACACGCAGGCCAGGCATCGGAGTGGATGCGGCTGGCGCGCCCACTCCTCCTCAAGGAGGTAGCGCCCGTGGGACAACGACGGATCGTCGTCGGGAGTGCACTGGCACTCGCGGCGACCCTGCTGGTGACCGCCTGCAGCGGCGGGAGCGACTCCGCCGGCAGCAGCGACGACATCGACACCGCCCCGAAGGGTGAGGGTCAGACCCTCACGGTGTGGACGTACGAGGACAAGACCAGTGCGATGGGTATCGCCTGGGAAGAAGCGATGAAGAAGTTCACCGAGGAGACCGGCGCCAAGGTCGACTTCCAGCTGAAGAGCTTCGAGCAGATCAACCAGTCCGCCAGCCAGGTGCTGAACTCGGACTCGGCGCCCGACGTGATGGAGTACAACAAGGGCAACGCCACCTCGGGCCTGCTCTCCAGCCAGGGCCTGCTGACCGACATCGGGCCCGCGGTGAAGGCGTACGGCTGGGCCGACAAGCTCTCGTCGTCCTTGCAGACCACGGCGCGGTACAGCGACACCGGCGTGATGGGATCGGGCAACTGGTACGGCATCCCGAACTATGGTGAGTACGTCCAGGTGTACTACAACAAGGATCTTTTCAAGAAGTACGACCTCGAGGTGCCGACCACCCTCGACGAGTTCACCCAGGTACTGCAGACGTTCAAGGACAAGAGCATCACCCCGCTCGCCGAGTCCGCCCAGGAGTACCCGCTCGGCCAGTTGCTGTACCAGCTCGCCCTGATGAACGCGGACCGCAAGTGGGTCACCGACTACCAGACCTACACGGCCCCCGCCGACTTCCACGACGCGAACTGGACCGCCGCCGCGAACACCCTGAAGGAATGGGTGGACAAGGGCTACATCTCGAAGAGCTCCACCGGCCAGAAGGCCCAGGACGCCGGGGACGCGTTCATCGCCGGCACCAACCCGATCTTCTTCTCCGGCAGCTGGTGGTACGGAAACTTCACCACCTCCAACAAGTTCGACTGGGGCACCTTCCTCTTCCCGGGCGCCAAACTCTCCCCCGGCTCGTCCGGGAACCTGTGGGTGGTGCCGGAGAACTCCGACGCCAAGGACCTCGCCTACAAGTTCATGGACATCACCATGTCCCCCGAGATCCAGAACCTCCTGGGTAACAACGGCGGTATCCCGGTGGCCGCCGAACCCGACGCGATCACCGACGAGAAGTCGAAAGACCTGATCAACAACTTCACCACCCTGAACGACCAGGACGGCCTGGCCTTCTACCCGGACTGGCCCGCCCCGACCTTCTACGCCGACCTCAACTCCAGCCTGCAGGAGCTGGTGAACGGCTCGAAGCCGGTCGACGCCGTGCTGGACCAGCTCCAGACCGACTACGACAAGGGAGTCAAGGAGATCGACGGGTGAGGTCGGAAAGCCGTAAAGGCTACTGGCTCTACCTGATCCCGGGAGCGCTCCTGCTCACGGTCATCATCATCGTGCCGCTGGCCTGGAACGTGTACCTCAGTTTCACCCGCTACCGCGGGATCAAGCCGCCCACCTGGATCGGCCTGGACAACTGGAAGGAACTGTTTCAGGACGCCGACTTCTGGGCGTCGTTCCAGCACAGCATCGCGATGGTCGTGGCCATGGTGATCCTGCCGACCGCGATCGGGCTGTTCCTCGCCTCGCTGCTGTTCGACCTGGTGGGGCGCCGGTTCAACGGCAAGATCATGGGTCTGCTGCGCGCGGTCTACTACCTTCCGCAGATCCTCCCGATCGCGATCGCGGCGATCGTGGTCGGGTGGATCCTGCGTCCCGAGGACGGCGCCCTGAACGACCTGCTGAAGGCGTTCGGCCTGGGTGGACTCCAGCACAACTGGCTGGGAAGCCCCGACACGGCGCTGCTCTCGATCGCGGCGGTCCTGGTCTGGATCCAGATCGGTTACCCCGTGGTGGTCTTCATGTCGGCGCTGCAACGGATCGACCCCCAGCTCTACGAGGCGGCGGAACTCGACGGCGCCAACTGGTTCCAGCGGTTCCGCGCCATCACCCTGGCGGGTATCCGCCCGGAGATCTTCGTCGTGGTGCTCACCTGCACGGTGGCCGCCCTGAAGGTGTTCGGACCGGTCTACGCGCTGACGAGAGGTGGCCCGGGCAGCTCGACGATCGTGCCGAGCTACTACTCCTACACCGAGTTCTTCACCGCGCAGCGGGTCGGTTACGGCGCCACGATCGCGACGGCACTCACCGTGGTCGTGCTCGCCGTCGCGATCTTCTTCGTCCGGGCCCAGTTCCGGCTGGCCGATCAGGAGGAACAATGACGGTCGGCCAGTCCGAGAACGAACATCAGCAATTGGTGGACGAGGAACACCCCGCGCCGGCACCTCCCCGCCGGAACGGACGACGGCGCCGGACCGGCCTGGAGTGGCTGGCCCTGGCCGTCACCCTGGTCGTCGGCGTGATCATGGGCGCCCCACTGCTCCTGGTTCTGCTCAACGCCGTGAAGTCACCCGAGGACTTCTCCGCCCACGGCCCGCTGGGACTGCCCACCGGGATCTACCTGGACGGCATCAAGACCTTCTGGGAGGCCGTCGACTTCCCCCGCAAGGTCTGGAACAGCGTCCTGATCTCCGGCCTGGTGGCGGTGTTCGGCGTGCTGATCTCGGTGCTGAACGCCTACGCCCTGGGCATCGGCCGGGTACGGGGCCGGATGTGGGTCCTCGTGGCGTTCCTCCTGGCGACGATCGTGCCGCAGGAGGCGCTGCTCTACCCGCTGTACATCATGTTCAAGAACATCGGCCTGTACGACACCATCTGGTCGGTCGTCATCGTCTTCGTCGTCATCCACGGCGCCTTCGGGACCTACCTGCTGGCCAGCGTCTTCGGCGCCTTCCCCCGGGAGCTCCTGGAGGCGGCGGCGCTCGACGGGGCCAACCGACGGCAGATCCTCTGGCGCGTGGTGGTTCCCGTCTGCCGCCCGACCCTGGCCGTACTGGCCGTGTTCTTCTTCATCTGGACCTGGAACGAGTTCCTGATCCCCCTGTCGTTCCTGGTCAGCGCCGACAACCAGACCGTGCAGGTGGGCATCGCGACGCTTCAGGGAGAACGCATCATGAACGTCACCACGATCAGCGCCTCGGCCCTGCTCGGCGTTCTGCCGACCCTGATCTTCTTCCTCGTCTTCCAGCGCACCCTGACCCGCGGGCTCACCGCGGGTGCCATCAAGTGAGACGAAAGGTGCTGACCCGCCGATGAAATTCAGTGATGGTTACTGGCGCATGCGGGACGGGGTCGAGGCCCTGTACGCCCGTGAGGTGTTCGACGTCGAGAGCACCGGCAACCAGTTGGTCGTCCTCGCCGCCACGAAGGTCGTGGCGCACCGGGGCGACACGCTCAACGCCGCGACGCTCACGGTGACCCTGACCGCCCCGGCCCCCGGTGTGATCAAGGTGCGCGTCGAGCACCACAAGGGCAGCAAGGAACCGGAGCGGTTCGAGCTGAACACCTCCGAAGAGGGCAGCAGCAGTTTCGACGGCACGACCGGTGTGCTGCGCTCGGGATCCCTGGAGGCCCGGATCGACCTGGGCGCACCCTGGAACCTGAGCTTCGTGCAGGACGGCAAGCCCCTGACCAGCAGCGGCCTGCGGTCACTGGGACTGATGCTCGACAACGGCACGACCTACCTGCACGAGCAGCTGGCCCTGGGCGTCGGCGAGACCGTCTACGGGCTCGGCGAGCGCTTCGGCCCGCTGGTGAAGAACGGCCAGTCTGTGGACATCTGGAACGCCGACGGCGGCACCTCCAGCGAGCAGGCCTACAAGAACGTGCCCTTCTACCTCAGTAACCGCGGTTACGGGGTGCTGGTGAACGACGCCGGCCCGGTCTCCCTCGAGATCGGCTCGGAAGCAGTCGAGCGGGTGCAGTTCTCGGTCCCGGGCGAGACGCTGGAGTACCTGGTGATCGGCGGCCCCGGGCCGAAAGACGTGCTGGACCGGTACACCCGGCTCACCGGCCGCCCGGCGCAGGTGCCGGCCTGGAGCTACGGCACCTGGCTGTCCACGAGTTTCACCACCGACTACGGCGAGGAGACGGTCAACCACTTCGTCGACGGTATGGCCGAGCGCGGTATACCGCTCAGCGTCTTCCATTTTGACTGCTTCTGGATGCGCGAGTACAGCTGGTGCGACTTCACCTGGGACCCCCGGGTTTTCCCCGACCCCGTGGGCATGCTGAAGCGCCTGCGGGAGAAGGACCTGCGGGTGTGCGTCTGGATCAACCCGTACATCGGCCAGCGCGCCGCCATTTTCGACGAGGCGAGCGAAAAGGGCTACCTGCTGCGGAAGCCGGGCGGTGGTACGTACCAGACCGACCTCTGGCAGGCCGGGATGGGCCTGGTCGACTTCACCAACCCGGATGCCGTGGCCTGGTACCAGGGGCATCTGCGCCGTCTTCTGGCCGAGGGCGTCGACTGCTTCAAGACCGACTTCGGCGAGCGCGTGCCCACCGACGTCATCTACCACGACGGTGCCGACCCGGAGCGGATGCACAACCTCTACACACACCTCTACAACCGTGCGGTCTTCGAGGTGGTGGAAGAGGTCAGGGGTCACGACGAGGCGATCGTGTTCGCGCGCTCGGCGACCACCGGCGGTCAGCAGTTCCCGGTGCACTGGGGTGGCGACAGCACGGCGTCGTACGTGTCGATGGCCGAGACGCTGCGCGGTGGCCTGAGTCTCGGGCTGTCGGGGTTCGGTTTCTGGAGTCACGACATCGGTGGGTTCGAGGGGACGCCCGACACGGCACTGTTCAAGCGGTGGACGGCGTTCGGCATGCTCTCGAGTCACAGCCGGTTCCACGGCAACAACTCCTACCGGGTGCCGTGGCTGGTGGACGACGATGACAGCAGCGATTTCGGTGCGGTCGCGGTGGCCCGGAAGTTCGGGCGGCTCAAGGCCCGTCTGGCCCCGTACCTGCTGGCGGCGGGCCGGGAGGCCCACGAGCGGGGGACGCCGGTGATGCGGCCGATGATCCTGGAGTTCCCGGACGACCCGGCGGTGGCCTACCTGGACCGGCAGTACCTGCTGGGCCCGGACCTGCTCGTCGCGCCGGTGTTCTCCCCCGACGGCGAGGTGGAGTACTACCTGCCCGAGGGCGACTGGGTGCGTCTGCTCACCGGTGAGACCGTGACGGGTGGGCGCTGGGTGAAGGAGCACCACGAGGTCGACTCCCTGCCCCTGCTGGTGCGGCCCGGCGCGGTGGTGCCCCTGGGTGCGCGCGAGGACCGTCCCGACACCGATCACCTCGACGGGCTCACCCTGGTGGTCAATCCCTCAGATGCGCCGGCAGAGGACGCGTGGGAACGCCGGGTGGATATCCTCACCGGTCATGGTGAGGGCGCCGGATCGGCAGAGTTCTCCGTACGTCGTGACGGCGGGCGGATCGTGGCGGAGTCGAGCATCGCGAACGGCTGGGGCCTGGCCCGGCCCGGTGGCGGGCGGGTCGCCGCGGAGAACGGCCGAGCCGTCCTCGGATGAGCACCTGTGAGTAGCGAACCGGCTTCGCCCGGCCCGGCCAGACGTCCCACCATCTACGACGTCGCCAAGCAGGCGGGTGTCTCGCACCAGACGGTGGCGATGGTGTTGCGGGGGCAGGGCAAGTTCCGGCCGGAGACGCTGAAACGGGTGTCGGCGGCGATCGAGACGCTGCGGTACCGGCCGAACAACGCGGCCCGGGCCCTGGCCACGAGCAGCGCCAACCGGATCGGGGCCCTGGTGTTCGAGCTGCTGGAGGTCGGACCGAGCAAGACCGTGCAGGGCGCGAGCCTGCGCGCGGCCGAGGCCGGCTACCTGCTGGAGATCGTCAGCCTGCCGCTGCACGATCCGCGTGACGACCAGATCGACGACGGTGCGATCCGGCGGGCCCTGACCCTGCTGGATCGCGCCGATGTCGCCGGGATCCTGGTCTTCGCACCCGTGGACCGGCTGCTCGACCGGCAGGCGGGTGTCGACGTGAGCTCCCTGAGCGTGCCCCTGGTGATGGAGCTGGAACCCGAGCCGGCCCGGGGCACCACGCTCAGCGAGCGCGGGATGGACCTGGTGATCGACCATCTCGCCGGGCTGGGTCATACCCGCATCGCCTACCTGGGAGGTTCGCCCACCTGGGTGGCGGCACGGCGCCGCAGCGAGGCCGTGCGCGGGGCGCTGGCCCGGCACGGCCTCGAGCTGGTGGCGGAACTGGCCGGTGACTGGTCGGCCGCGTCCGGGGCCCGGGCCGTGCGGGCCCTGGGCCCGGACGACCTGGCCGGGATCACCGCCCTGGTCTGCGGTAACGACCAGATGGCCCTGGGCGCTCTGCTGGCCCTGGACGAGCACGGCATCGACGTCCCCACCCGGATGAGCGTCACCGGGTTCGACGGGATCCCGGAGAGCGGGTTCCTGCGCCCGCCCCTCACCACCGTGAAGGTCGACTACGCCACCCACGGACGTCAGCTGCTGGAGTCCCTGCTGGCCCGGATCGGACAGCCGGCCGGAAACATCGAGACGACCGGGAACACCCCGGACGACGCCCCGCCGGACACCGAGTTCCTGCCCCGGGGCAGCACCGCGCCACCCTCGGGACCGGACGTCAGGAGCTGAACTTCTGCCGCCCCGCGAGGGCCGACGACACCAGGTCGTCCTTCGGCAGCGGGGTTCCGGAGGCGACCGCGGAGGTCCAGGCGTCCACCGTGCCCACCGCCGCGAAGTTGGCGTTGAGCACCGTCATCAGGGTGGCGTGCAGGTCGCGGGCCGCCACGTGCCCGGCCGCGTTGGCCAGGTGCGTGGTGCCCGAGGCGTCGATCAGGATCTCCGCGGCGAACCCCAGCCCCTCGGACTCGACCGACGAGGCCAGGTCGCAGTTGTGGGTCATGAAGCCGACCAGGGTGACCGTGTCCACTCCCTCGGCCCGCAGCCAGGCGGCGAGATCCGTTCCGGCGTAAACACTCCCGTTGACCTTGGAAACCCGCTTGGATCCTGCGGCGGAGGCCTCGATCTGGGGGTGCAGCTGCCACCCGGCCGAGCCCTCGACGAACACCGGCGAACCGGCCGGGGCCTGGTGCTGCACGTAGACGACCGGCAGGCCCGCGGACCGGGCGACGGTGATCGCCCGCAGGATCTGCGCGAGAGCCTCGTCGCGGGGCGGGTACTGGATCTCCAGCGGACCGTCGAAGTACTCCTGCTGGACGTCGACGACGATGAGCGCACGGCTGGTCATCGGGATTCCTTCCTGGGGCCGAAAAGGCTGACCCCTGAAGCATCCGCCGTCGGTGACGACAGCACGAGTGGCCCGAATGCATAATAGCGATGAGATCGAGCCAACCTCAGAGATCTGAGGGCACGGAGGGACAGAGACATGCGCATCGCCGTTCACGCCTTCGACGGCATCACGATGTTCCACCTCGCCGCCCCCCAGCTGGTGTTCGGCGAGGTCGCCAAGCTCGGGCTCGGGGACTGGACGACCCACGTCTGGACGACGTCGGGCCCCTCGATCGTCACCTCCGAGGGGTACACGATCGCCGGCCTGGGCGGGCCGTCGACGACGGAGGGCGCGGACATCGTGGTCGTCCCCTCGTGGCGGGACGACCTGGCGACACCGGACGCCGGGCTGGTCCGGGCCGTCCAGGACGCCCATGCCTCAGGCAGCATGGTGATCGGTCTCTGCCTGGGCGCGTTCCCCGTCGCCGCGGCCGGTCTTCTGCGGCACCGCACCGCGGTGACGCACTGGAGCGCCACCGGGGAACTGGCAGCTCGTCATCCCGAGGTCACGGTGGACAGCTCCGTGCTCTACGTGGATCACGGCGACGTCCTCACGTCCGCCGGCACCGCATCCGGGATCGACGCGTGTCTCCACGTCGTCCGTAAACATCTGGGCGTCACCGCCGCGAACCGGGTGGCCCGCAGCCTGGTCGTCGCCCCGCACCGTGAGGGAGGCCAGGCGCAGTACATCGAGCGGCCGCTGGTGGACGCGCGCAGTGACGCCCCGATCGCCGAGGTCCTCACCTGGGCCCTGGAGCACCTGGACCGGCCCCTGACCCTGGAGGACCTGGCGGCCCGGGCCACGATGAGCCGCCGTAACTTCGTGCGCCGCTTCCGGGAGGCGACCGGCAGCACCCCCGCCCGCTGGGTGACCGACCAGCGCCTCGACGAGGCCCGGCGGCTGCTGGAGACCAGCGACTGGCCCGTCGACCGCATCGCCCAGGAGTGCGGATTCGGGAGCCCCGTGACATTGCGCCAGAATTTCGCGGCCCGGTTCGCCACGTCCCCGGCCGGTTACCGGCGCGCTTTCCAGGAACGACGTCCCCAAGCAGTGGTTTGACCCTGCCCAAGCAGATGACGCAACCTCTGGTTAACCTCAGACGGGTTCACAAGCATTCGGCAGGAATGACAGCCTGACTTTTCCTGTCGACTAAGAAGGGTTTGTCCGATGATCAGCAAGAGGTTCCTCGCCGTCTCCGCGGCCGCGCTCATGACGCTGGGCCTGGCCGCCTGCGGTGGTGACTCTGACAGCTCGGGCAGCAGTGCGAGTGGTAGCGGCAAGGAGCCGCTGAAGGTGGCCACCGAGGGCGTCTACGCGCCCTTCACCTACCACGACACCAAGAACGGCAACAAGCTCACCGGGTACGACGTCGAGGTGGTCGAGGCGGTCGCCGCCAAGCTCGGCCGCAAGGTGGAGTTCTCCGAGACCGCCTGGGACTCGATCTTCGCCGGCCTGGAGGCCAAGCGCTACGACGTGGTGGCCAACCAGGTCACCGTCAACGACGAGCGCACGGCCAAGTACAGCTTCTCGCAGACGTACACCGACTCGGTCGGCGTCATCGTCACCCGCGCCGACGACACGTCGATCACCACCGCGGCCGACCTCAAGGGCAAGACCGCCGCCCAGTCGTCGACGAGCAGCTTCGGCACGGCCGCCAAGGATGCCGGGGCCAAGATCGAGAACGTCGAGGGCTTCAACCAGGCCATCCCCCTGCTCAAGCAGAAGCGGGTCGACGTCACGCTCAACGACAGCCTGGCCGTGCTCAACTACCTGACCGAGAGCGGCGACAAGGACATCAAGATCGCCGGGGAGATCGGCGACCCGACGCAGCAGGCGTTCGCGTTCCGCAAGGACAGCGACCTGCCCGCCGAGTTCGACACGGCGCTCGACGAGCTGCGCGCCGACGGCACGCTGGCCAAGATCTCCGAGAAGTACTTCGGCAAGGACGTCTCCGGCGGCGACCCGGCCGACGCCTCCCCGAGCCCGTCCGCGAGCTGATCACCCATGGACCAATCGACCGTCGAGCTGATCCGCAGCTCGCTCGGGCCGCTGCTGGAGGGGATGGTCAAGGGGACCATCCCCCTCACAGCGATCAGCTTCGTGCTCGGGCTGCTGCTGGCCCTGGTCGTGGCGCTGATGCGGCTGTCGCCGATCTGGCCGGTCTCCGCGATCGCCCGGTTCTACGTCTCGGTGATCCGCGGAACGCCGCTGCTGGTGCAGCTGTTCATCATCTTCTACGGGCTGCCCTCGCTCGGCGCGACGATCGATCCGTGGCCGAGCGCCGTCCTCGCGTTCACCCTGAACGTGGGCGGATACGCCTCGGAGATCATCCGTGCGGCCATCATCTCGGTGCCGCGCGGGCAGTGGGAGGCGGCCCAGACCGTCGGCATGAACTACCCGACCACCCTGCGCCGGATCATCCTGCCGCAGGCCGCCCGGGTGTCCGTGCCGCCGCTGTCGAACACGCTCATCTCGCTGGTGAAAGACACCTCCCTGGCCTCCACCATCCTGGTCACCGAAACCTTCCGGAAGGCCCAGGAACTGGCCGGCCCCACCTTCGAGTTCTTCACCCTCTACATGGTGGCCGCCGCCTACTACTGGGCGGTCTGCCTGGTGCTGTCCTTCGCCCAGTCCCGCTTGGAGACCCGACTCGACAGGTATGTGGCCTCATGACCGAACATCTCCTCGACGTCCAGGGCCTGAACAAGTCCTTCGGCGACAACCACGTCCTGCGCGGTGTCGACCTGATCGTGCCCACCGGCTCGGTGACGGTGCTCATCGGCCCCTCCGGCTCGGGCAAGACCACCGTGCTGCGCTCGCTCAACGCCCTCGAGATCCCCGACGCGGGCACGGTGCGGATCGGTGACGTCAGCGTCGACTTCGGTGCGAAACCCGACCGCCGCCAGATCACGGAACTCCGCGCGCAGAGCGGGATGGTGTTCCAGAGTCACAACCTGTTCCCGCACCTGAGCGTGCTGCGCAACGTCACCGAGGGCCCGCTCGTGGTGCAGAAGCGCCCGGCCGCCGAGGTGAACGCCGAGGCGCTGGAACTCTTGCGGCGGGTCGGCCTGGCCGAGAAGGCCGAGCAGTTCCCGTATCAGCTCTCCGGTGGTCAGCAGCAGCGAGTGGGTATCGCCCGGGCCCTGGCCATCAAGCCTCGGCTCATGCTGTTCGACGAGCCCACCTCGGCCCTCGACCCCGAGCTCGTGGGCGAGGTGCTCGCGGTCATGAAAGACCTGGCCGCCGACGGCTGGACCATGGTCGTGGTGACGCACGAGATCCGGTTCGCCCGGCAGGTCGCCGACCAGGTGCTGTTTCTCGACGGTGGAGTGGTGGCCGAACGCGGCACTCCCGCCGAGGTGCTGGACCACCCGAAAGAGGAACGCACACAGCGGTTCCTGCACCGCCTCATCGACCCGCTCTGAATCACCGATCCGGCCGGCGCCGGCCGGAATCGACCATGATCACCCCGGCCTCGTCGTACCCGGGACACACGTGCGCGACCGGGGAGATCCGGGTCACAGCCGGCCCGTCCGCCGGAATACCCGTCCCGGCCCCGGACTTCCCCTGACCAGGCACGTCGGAGGAGTCACGTATGCAGCGGGCGACCGTGGTGGTCATCGGAGCGGGTCAGGCCGGGCTCTCGGCGGCCTACCACCTGAAGCGGCGGGGGTTCGGGTCCGCGATCGACGGGCAGCCGCACAACCGCACCTTCGCCGTGCTCGACGCGGCTCCCGCACCGGGCGGGGCCTGGCCGCACCGGTGGGAATCCCTGACGATGACCACGGTCAACGGAATCTTCGACCTCCCCGGTCACCCGAGTCCGCCCGTCGACCCGGACGAGCCGAGCCGGACGGCGGTCCCCCGCTACTTCGCCGGGTTCGAGCAGGCGAACGACCTGCCGATCCTGCGGCCCGTCCCGGTCACCGCGGTACACCGCGCCCCGCCGGGATTCGAGGTCGAAACCGGCCGCGGCACCTGGCTCGCCGAGGCGGTCGTCAACGCCACCGGCACCTGGACCAACCCGGTCCTCCCGCACTACCCCGGCCAGGAGACCTTTATCGGGCGCCAGCTGCACACCCGCGACTACGTGTCGGCCGCCGAGTTCTCCGGGAAACGGGTGGCGGTGGTCGGCGGTGGCATCTCCGCGGTCGAACTGCTGGAGGAGATCTCCCGCGACGCCACCACCTTCTGGTTCACCCGCCGCGAACCGGTCTTCCGGGAGGGTGCTTTCGAGCCGGAGGTCGCCGGGCGCGAGACGATCGCCCGGGTCGTCGCCGACGTCGAGGCGGGCCGGCCGACCGGCAGCGTCGTGTCGTACACCGGCCTGAGCTGGGCCCCGTACGCCGTCGCGGCCCGCGAGCGCGGCGTGCTGGTACGCCGCCCGATGTTCACCGCGATCGAGCCCGGCGGCGTGCGCGAGGCGGACGGCTCGTTCACCCCCGTCGACGTGATCCTCTGGGCGACGGGCTTCCGGCCCGCCCTGAGCCACCTCGACCCCCTGGGCCTGCGCAACGAGAGCGGCGGAATCCAGCTGGACGGTACCCGGGTCGTAGGCGAACCGGGCCTGCACCTGATCGGTTTCGGCCCGTCCCAGTCCACCGTCGGCGCCAACCGGGCCGGGCGGGCGGTCGTGGCCTCCCTGGTGAGACAGCTCGAACTGGTCCCGGGTCTGAGGTAACCGGTAGCTCGCCGGTCGTACGGTCAGAAGGAGACGTCTGCCAGACGCCGGGTCACAACCTCGGCCACGCGCGAGGACATGTCGCCCTCCGGTGGATGGGCCAGGATGTCGGCCAAGGTGAAAAGGTCGAGCGCCCGGCTGATCTCGAGCCAGTTCTCGGGAAGTTCACCACCCGCGTCGGTGTAGCCGTCGGCGAAACCGGCCACGTACTCCCGCGGGTAGTCTTCCGCGAAGCGCAGCATGTTTCCCACGTCGGTGAGAGGTGAGCCGCTGAAGGCGAACTCCCAGTCCAGCACGGCGGCGACCTCCCAGCGCCCGCGCACCTGACGCACCACGATGTTCTTCGGGTTGAAGTCCATGTGCACGAGTTTCCGGTCCCCGGCGACCGCGTCGACCCAATGGGTGGAACGCAGCGCGAGCGCCAGCAGACCCCGCCGCTGGTGTCCGTCGAGGACGCGGGAGGAGTGCCCGGCGGAAAGGGCCCGGTCCACGACGTCAAGAGGGTCAATGAGGACATCCCGGCCGTCCGGTTCGAGCGAACCCCCGCGAAAGGCCCCGGGGGTGGCGAAGGAGATCTGCCCGACACCGGCCAGGGCCGCCCCGACGACCCGCCCCAGCTGCTCGCTCTCGCCCGCGCCGGAAGAGTTCTGGTCATGGAGGACGAGGTCGAGCGGGCGACCGTCGACATACCGGTAGACCAGGGTCGGCTCGCCGGAGGCCTCGCCGGTGCGGTCGGCGCCGACCACCTCGACGGCCGGAACCCGACCGGCCAGATGACTCGACAGGGCCTGTTCCAGGGCGCACGGATTGCGACGCCGGTACCGGCGCACCACGTACCGTTCACCCGAACTCACGGTCAGGACGACCATTTCGTGATTAGCACCACCGACCAGAGCCTCCGCACCGGCGATCTCCTGACCGGGCAGCACCTCGCGGGTCAGCCACCCGTTCAGTGGATTGTCAAGTACGGCATGTAATTTGGCGTCCCCCACGGCACGGACTCTACTCCCGTCCGCACCCCGCGGCCATGATCAGGGCACGAACACCACCCGCTCACCGACCGTCGCCTCCCAGTTTTCGGCGATCCCGGACAGCGGCACCGCCCGGGCCTGGACCTGGAGCGATCCGTCGGTGACGGCCGCGGCCAGCGCCGGCAGTTCCGCGATGATGTCCCGGGCGGGCACCGACCCGATGCCGCTGCCGACGATCTGGAGCCGGGCCTGCCGCAGCGCGGCGGAGGGAACGGCCGCGTCCGGCCCCGCCATCGACCCGATCTGGATCCAGGTCAGCGGCACGCTGCGGTCCGGGCGGGCCCGGAGCATCGGCAGCATCAGTCCCGCGGCGACGTCACCCCAGAGGTAGTCGATGACCACGTCGACGCCGGCGGCCTTCTCGGCCTCGTCGAAGGTGATGACCTCGTCGGCCCCCAGCGCGCGCAGTTCCCGCAGGCGGGCCCGGTCACGCCCGGCCGCGATCACCTGCGAGGCGCCGAACAGCTTGGCGATCTGCACGGCCAGCCGCCCGGAGTTCCCCGTGGCACCGAGAACCAGCACCCGCTGGCCCTTCTCGAAGGCGATGCGACGGCGCAGGGCAATCCACGACGACATACCCGGGTTCATCGCGGCCGCGATCCGCACCGGGTCGACACCGTCCGGCAGGACGACGCTTCGGCGCGCGTCGATCACGGTCCGGTCGGCGAAGGTGCCCAGGGCCGGGTCGTCCAGCACCACGTAACGCAGCCGGCCCGACGTGTCCCGCACCACGCCGTCCATCCCGGGCACGATGGGGAGCACCCCGGAACTGCTGTAGTGCGACCCGTTCGCCCGCGACCGGGTGAGGTGGTGCAACCCGGCCGCCAGCACGTCCACCAGCATCTCGTTCTCGCCCGCGACCACCGGTTCCGGGTGCTCGCGGTAGACCGGGGGAAGGGCGAAGTCGGTGATGACAGCTGCCTGCATGACGGGGCTCCTCAACAATGGTTTGTGTTACCAACAACTTCATGTTGGTTGGTAACCCAAACCATGTCAAGTAGCCTGTCCGCGTGACTCCCGACGATCCCCTGCTCGACGCACTGGTCCAGAACACGTTCCGCGTCACGGCCGTGCTCACCCGGGTCGGCGCCGAGCACGACCTGTCCCTGACGCAGCTACGGGTGCTCGGCATCCTGCGCGACCGCCGGGCCCGCATGAGCGAGCTGGCGGCGTTCCTGGGCCTGGACAAGTCCACCCTGTCCGGGCTGATCGACCGCGCCGAGAAGCGCGGGCTGCTGGCGCGGGAGAAGAGCCCGGGCGACCGCCGGGTGATCGAGGTGTTCACGACGACAGCCGGCCTGGAACTGGCCGGGACCGTCTACGCGGAGATCAGACGGGAGCTGTCGCCGTCGATGGACCGCCTGGACCCGCAGCAGCGCGATCAGCTGACCGCTCTGATGGGTGTCCTGCTGGAGCACTTCTGAGCCTCCGGTTCACGCCTGCTCGTGCCCGTGCTCGTCGAGCCAGCGGCGGCCGCGCCGGGCGTCGCGCAGCAACTGGGGCGCCAGCACCAGGACGAGAACCAACGACACCGCGGCGAAGAGGTCGCCGACACCGCGCTCCCCGGACAGCAGACGCCCGGCGGCGCCGCAGAACGCAGCGGGCACGAGGAGGTAGGCGAGGCGACGCTGGGCGACCAGCCCGCGGGCCAGTGCAGTCGCATGGGGCCGGTCCTCCTCCGGCACCGGACCGACGGACCGGACCGCCGCCAGAAGGCTCTTGCGGTGCGCCTTCTCCAGGCCTACGTACTGCGATGGCTGAAGTCGCCGGACCCCGCGGCGCCGGGCCAGCAGCAGGAGCCCCGAGAGCACGGGAAAGAAGAGGAACAGGACACCGAGCAGGACCCACATCCACACCGGGATCTCACCGACCGGAGTGTCCCAGCCGAGCACCGCCAGGACGAACACCACCGGCATGACGAGCAGGTACACCCGCAGCCCGCGGAGCAGGCGGCGGTCCATCTCCCGGTGCGCGCGGGCCGTCAGCTCGGCGTTGATCTGCTCGGTAGTCATCATCCGCTCGGGGTCGGCCACGCACAGCATCCTGAATGCGGGCATACGGTTCTGCACGTCGGCAGGAGGAGCCCCCGGCTCCCGCTCCAGCAGCAGGACGACCTGCGCGGGCCGCTGGAGGCGATGCCGGACGCCGGCACCTTCACGGTCGGCACGGGCGCCGGCCTGAGTTCGGACATCGAGGTGGTGGTGCGCGCCGGTTCCGGCGACGAGGGCACCTGAGCGCGGACACCGAGCAGGTGAGCCGGGCGGCTCCGGGGGCTGTCCGAGGTCCGGGACGTGCGCAGCGACCTGAAGCCGGAGCGCACCGCAGTTCTCGGTGACCGCCAAGGGGGCGGCGGCCGGGCTCACCGACAGCGTGATCGCCGACACGCTGCGCACGGCCGTCGCCGTCTCACAGGTCGCCGTCGACGTCGCCCAGCACGACGTCGCCCAGCACGACGTCGCCCAGCACGACGTCGTCCTGCGCGCATCGGCCACCGCGCCCACCGGCCTGGCCGACGGCCGGGCGCTCCCGATGCCGACCGCCGCGGGCCCGGTGCGCCTGCGGGACGTGGCGACCGTGCGGAAGGTCGAGGCGCCTACGCAGTACTGCTCACGCTGATCGGCATCGTGGTGTCCAACTCGATCGTGCTGGTGGACCCGATCAACCAGGATCGCGAGCGCGGCCTGCCGGGGGCGGACGCGGTGGCCGAGGGTGACCTGCGCCGTCTGCGGCCGATTCTGATGACGGTGCTGGCAACCGTTTTCGCCCTGACCCCGACGGCCCTGGGGATCACCCGGCACGGCGGCTTCATCTCCCGGCCGCTGGCCGTGGTGGTGATCGGTGGCCTGGTCAGCTCGACGGTGCTCACCCTGGTCCTGATCCCCGTGCTCTACCCGATGGCCGAGAGCCGGCGGGGTGCGGGGCCGCATCTTCAGCGCAGTGTCATCGACCATGACGCAGGGTCCAACTCATCACCGGACGGCCGACTTAGCCTGCTGAACTAGCGATTTGGTATGAAAGTGCTAAGGCCCCGTAATGTGTGCCGTATGTCGCCGACTCCTGTCCCACGGAACGTTCTGGGCCTGTTGGGCGCCTTCGTGGTAACCAGTCTCGTAGCGGGAATTCTCGCGGCCGGACTAGCGGTACCGGCGATCGGCGCCTCGGGCATGGCCACCACCGGCGCCATCAAGTCCTTCCAGGAGCTGCCCAGCGACCTGCAAGAGACGCCGATGGCGGCCAACACCACTGTTCTGGCGGCGGACGGGTCCGTGCTCGCGACCTTCTTCGACCAGAACCGCGAGCTCGTGAAGCTCGACGACATCTCGCCGTTCATGCAGAACGCGATCGTCGCGATCGAGGACGAGCGCTTCTACGAGCACGGCGGTGTCGACCCGCAGGGCCTGATCCGCGCCCTGCTGGTGAACGAGATCAACGGTGGTGTCGCGCAGGGTGCCTCCACGCTGACCCAGCAACTGGTCAAGAACATGCTGCAGCAGCAGGCCTACCTGGCCGGCAACGCCGAGGGGGTCGACGCCGCCGCGGTGCAGACGAACGCCCGCAAGCTCAAGGAGATCCGGCTGGCCTCGGCCCTGGAGCAGCGCAAGGACAAGAAGGAGATCCTCCAGGACTACCTGAACATCGCCTGGTTCGGCTCCGGGCAGGTCTACGGCATCGAGGCGGCCTCGCACTACTACTTCAACACCTCGGCCAAGAAGCTGACCCTGCCGCAGGCCGCGATGCTCGCCGGCATGATCCAGTCGCCGACCCAGTTCGACATCTCCGACAAGAGCAAGCTCAAGGCCGCTGCGACCCGTCGGAACACGGTGCTGAACAAGATGTTCGCGCAGAAGATGATCGACGAGGAGACGCGCGACAAGGCGATCGAGACCAAGCTCCGGCCGAAGATCACCCCGATCTACCAGGGCTGCGCGAACGCCGGGCTGCGGGCCTACTTCTGCGACTACGTCTACAACATCATCACCAAGAGCAATGACTTCAAGTCGCTCGGCAAGACGGTGGAAGACCGGCAGAAGGCCCTCAAGTGGGGCGGCTACACGATCCAGACCACGCTCAGCCCGAAGCTGCTGAAGACCAGCTGGAACGCGGCCAAGAACGCGATCCCGCCGAGCGACCCGAGCAACATCGCCACGGCGGCGGTCACCGTCGAGCCGGGCACCGGGAACATCCTCTCGATGACCCAGAACAAGTTCTACAACGTGAACGAGGGGCGGAAGAACACCACGGTCAACTACTCGACCGACTACCAGTACGGCGGTTCTTCCGGCTTCCTCACCGGCTCGACGTTCAAGCCGGTCGTGCTCGCCACCTGGCTGAAGTCGGGGCGCAAGCTCAACCAGGTGATCGACGGGTCGCCGGGCTCGATCGCCCAGCGCACGTTCAAGAGCTGTGGCTCTCACCTCCAGAACACCGACACCTGGACCTTCGTCAACTCCGGTGACGGTGGCGCGAAGGGCAGCCTGACGGTCTGGAACGCGACCGCCAAGTCCATCAACGGTGCGTACATCCGGATGGAGTCCCAGCTCGACCTGTGCGACGTGTCGGACATGGCGACGGCCCTGGGCATGCACCTGGCCGCCCCGCAGGACGACGGGTGCGACGGCTCCGCGAAGAAGCACCTGACGACGAAGATCCCGTACTGCATCCCCTCGGTCGTGCTGGGTGTCGCCAACCAGTCCCCGCTGACCATGGCCAACGCCTACGCGACGTTCGCCGCGAGCGGTAAGTACTGCAAGCCGCGGGCGGTCACCTCGATCAAGGACCGCAACGGCAAGGCCCTGAAGATCCCCAAGAAGGACTGCAAGCAGACCATCCCGGCCAACATCGCCAACACGGTCACGCTGGGCCTGAGCCGGGCCTTCACCACCGGTACCGCGTCCCACCTGGGCCCGCTCCCTAGCGGTCAGCCGGCCTCGGCCAAGACCGGTACGACCAACAACTCGCAGGACACCTGGTTCGCCGGGTACACCCCGCAGCTGGCGACCGCCGTGTGGGTCGGCCCGCAGACGGTCAACGGGCAGCGCAAGCCCATGCTGGGCGTCACCGTCAACGGCCACTACTGGGCGAACGTCTACGGTGGTTCCATCGGTGGCCCGATCTGGAAGTCGATCATGACGTCGGCGCTCCAGGGCAAGAAGGTCGAGCGGTTCCCGAGCGCCGACAGCAGCCTGGTCGGTGCGGAACCTCAGATCCAGAAGCCGAAGACCGACACGGGTGACGCTACCGGTGGCGGCCGGGGCAACACCGGCGGCGGCACGGGTACCGGCACAGGAACCGGAACTGGAACCGGCGGCAACGGTGGCGGTAACACCGGCGGTGGCGGCAATAACGGCGGTGGCGGCAACGGCCGCTGAACAGCCGTGATCTGAACCGGATCTGAAGGCCGGGAGCTCCGTCGGGGCTCCCGGCCTTTTTTCTGCTCCCGGATGGCTGTACCGTTCGGTACAGCCATCTACCGCCGAGGAGAAACCATGTCCCGTCCCCCGCTGCCACCCTTCACCCCCGACACCGCGGTCACCAAGGTCCGCCTGGCCGAGGACGCCTGGAACAGTCGCGACCCCGAGCGGGTCAGCCTGGCCTACACCCCGGACAGTCGCTGGCGGAACCGCTCGCAGTTCCTCACCGGCCGCCCGGAGATTGTCACGTTCCTGACCGCCAAGTGGGAGCGCGAGCACGACTACCGGCTGATCAAAGAGCTGTGGGCCTTCACCGGCGACCGCATCGCGGTGCGCTTCGCCTACGAATGGCGCTCCGGCGAGGGCCAGTGGTTCCGCTCCTACGGCAACGAGAACTGGCACTTCGACGCCGAGGGCCTGATGGCCGAACGGCACGCGAGCATCAACGACCTGGCCATCGACGAGAACGACCGGCTCTTCCGCTGGGACCGCTCCGGCCCCCGGCCCGACGACCACCCCGGCCTCAGCGACCTGGGCCTGTAAATGGCGCGGGTTCAGGCTGAGCGGGCCGACGCCGTCCTCGCTCTCGCCACGACCTTCCGCCTCCACGGCTACGAGGGCACCAGCCTGACCGCGATCACCGCGCAGACCGGGCTCGGCAAGGGCAGCCTCTACCACTTCTTCCCGGGCGGGAAGGAGGACATGGCCCGGGCCGTGCTCGACGAGGTAGGTGACTGGTTCCGCCGCGAGGTCTATGAACCGCTGCGCGCCGACGGCCCCGCCGATCAACGCCTGGCCGCCATGTTCACCGCCGTCGAGACCTATTTCGCCTCACGCCACCTGGTCTGCCTCTTCGCCGCCTTCGCCCTCGGCCAGGAACGCGACCGCTTCGCCGCGGTGATCGCCGCCTACTTCAGCGAATGGCTCGACGCCCTGGAAACCGCCACCGGCGACCGCGAACTCGCCGCCGACACGGTGGCCACCCTGCAAGGAGCCCTGATCCTGGCCCGGGCCCTGAACGATCCGGCCCTCTTCCCCGCCACCGCCGCCCGGGCCCAGAGCCGTGCCCAGACCCGTGCCCGAGCCCGTGCCCACCCACCCCTTAGTTCGTGATCATGCAAAACCTCCCCGGAGTTCTAGAACTCCCGAGCGCTCCCGGCCAGGCTGTCACCCAGCTCCGTGCGCCGGTACACCACCGACCGGCCCACCCGCTCACGAGTGACGAGACCCGCGTCCAGAAGCACTCGAAGATGACCGCCCGTGGCACCGAGGGACGCCTGGAGCACGCCGGCGAGCTGGGTGGTGGAACCCGGGTCGGCGAGGGTTTCCAGCAGCCGCGCGCGGGTGCCGCCGATCAGGGGCGCCAGAGCCGGTGAGCGGTGCGGCCGCGTCTCCCAGAGGGTCGCCGTGCCCCGGCAGGAGTAGCGGATCATCGGCTGCCGCGGGTGGTGCAGGCTGAGGGCCAGGCCCTGGGTGAGGAACACGGAGGGCACGAAGAGCAGGCCGCGCCCGGCCAGGGAGACCGTCTCGTCCGGGCGTCCCGACAGGCGGATCTGACCGCCGTGCCAGCCGAGCCTCGGATGAACGCCCTCCAGGCCGGCACCCCAGCCCAGGGCCACGAGCCGTCCGGCGCGGTGCTGCACGTCACGCTGCAGAACCGCGAGCAGGCGCGGCCATTCGGAGCGCAGCAGCACGTCCCAGGCCCGTTCGACCGCGTCGGCCAGCCGGTCGAGCGCATCGGGAGCGGCGAGCACCGAGGCCACCTCGTCGTCCCTGGTCCCCGCGCCGAGAGGCCCGAGCACGTGGGCCATCTCCTCGCGGGCCGCCCCGACCGACCCCGTACGCACCGCCGCGAGATCGTCCTGGATCGTCTGGCCCATCCCGGCCGGAGGCGGCGAGGTGAAGTCGACACCCTCGTGCTGCCGTTGCAGAGCGGCCAGGGCACGCACCCCCGGATCGTTCCGGATCGTGCCCCACCGCCGGGCGAAACGCCGCAGCAGGGGCGGGTGCCCGCTGCGCCGCCGGGCGAGCATCGCCACCAGGTGCACGGTCTCCCCGGCCGGGGAGACGGCGAACCGGGACGACGCGATGTCGTCGGCGTCCACCGTGATGCGCAGCGACGTTTCGCTCATATCCGAAACATTAGCCCGGCCCCCACGCCGGTGCCAGATTGATCGCCATGAGCACTGATACCCGCACCACCTATCGGGAGGTCTTCGCCGCACCGGGTTTTGCCGCTCTGTTCGGTGCGACCACCCTGACGGTGCTCGGCATCTCGCTGCAGATCCTGGCCTTCTCGGTGCTCGTCTTCGACGCGACCGGCTCGTCCACCTGGTCGTCCGCCGCCTTCGCGGCCGGTTTCCTGCCCGGTGTCGTCGGCGGGCTGCTGCTCCCGTCCCTGGCCGACCGCCTGCCCGCCCGGCCCCTGATCGCCACCGGTGGCCTGGTCCGGGCGACCGGCAGCGCCCTGCTGGCCCTCTCGTCCACCAGTCATTCAGGTGTGGCAGCCGGTTTCGTGGTGGTGACGACCGTTGCGCTGGTCCATCCCCTCTTCAGTTCCGCGCAGTCCGGCGTGGTGACCCGGCTCCTCGCCGGCGACCGTTATGTGCTGGGCCAGTCGCTGTTCACGATCACGTCGATGGTCGCCCAGCTGCTCGGGCTGGCCGTCGGTGGCGTCGTGCTCCAGGCACTCGGCACCACCTGGGTCCTGCTGCTGGCCGCGGCGATGCAGGCCGGCGCGGCCCTGCTGAGCGCCGTCGGCCTGCCGTCGGTACCGGCGCGCGGCCACACCCGCTGGGCTCCCGGGGACACCCTGCGCGGGTACCGCAAACTGTTCTCGCTGAGCACGATCCGGTCCCTCCTGCTGCTCTGGTGGGTGCCGTTCGCCCTCCTCGCCGGGGTCGAGTCGCTGGCCGTGCCCTACGCCGCCGACTCCGGGGCAGGTGGCCTGGCGGCGTCGGCCCTGATGGCCGCGGCGCCGCTCGGCGCGATGGTGGGAGCGGCCGCGGTGAGCCGGCTGGCCGGTCCGCGCACCCGCGAAAAACTCGTGCCCGGGCTGCTTCTTCTCCTGGGTGCGGCCCTGCTACCGCTCGTGGCCAGTCCCCCGGCCCCGCTCGCGGCCGCACTCATCGCCGTGGCGAGCATCGGCCTCGCCTTCGAGATCGGTGGGCAGGGCCGGTTCCGGGAGGCGCTGCCCACCGGGCACGAGGCCCTGGGCTTCGGGCTGCTGGGTGTCGGGATGATGACCGGGCAGGGCCTCGGCCCCCTGATCGCCGGCCCGCTGGCGGATCTCGTCCGCCCGGGCCCGGCCTCGGCGATCATGGGCGGTCTCATCCTGGCGTCGGCGGTCTTTTTGCTGCCCCGACCGGACCCCATAGAGGCCAGAACCTGACCGCTACCCCTGAGATCGTCGTCGCACCGGCAGCACCGCCGGCCTTCAGATCTCAGGAGTACTCGTGTCGCTGGACTTCGACATCAACCCGATCGCCGTCATCGTGGCCACCGTGGCCTGCACCCTGCTCGGCGGCCTCTACTTCACCGTCGTCGTGGCCAAGCCGTACGCCGCCGTGATGGGCCGTGAGAACGAGCCGGCCTGGCAGCCGCCCGCATCGGCCTTCGCCGGGCAGTTCGTCTCCACCCTCCTGGTCGTGCTCACCAGTTCGGTCCTGCTGAACAGCCTGCGGATCACCGAGATCGGCACCGGCCTGCTGTTCGGCCTCGTGGTCGGCGTCGGCCACCTGGCCGCCCAGACCCTGAACATCGCGATCAACCCGAACTTTCCCCACCCGTTCCGCTACACCGCGATCAATGCCCCGTACTTCATCGCCTGCAGCGTGATCACCGGTGCGATCGTCACCGCGCTGGCCTGACACGCCGTCGGCCCGACCCGGTTCGGCCCTTCACCCGGCGGTTCGGCAAGATCTGGGGCATGAGTAACACGGGCAAGAGAATCGTTGCGGCACCGCGCCGGGTGGCCATGGTCTACGGAACCATCTCCGTCATCGGCGTGCTGGGCGTCGTCGCGCTCCTGACCGAGGGCTACGTCCCGGCCGCGGTCGTCGCCGCGATTCTCACGGTCTTCTGGATCGCCGTCACCGTCCGGGCCCTGGGCAACGGCGTCTACAGCGACGGCTACCAGCTCATCAACCGTAACGACCTGGGCCGCCGCCGGATCGCCTGGATCCACATCGACCGGTTCGAGTACCGCGGCGTGAAGGGCCTGGGGCTGTGGAACAAGGAGGACGAGTGGATGGTGCTGCAGTACGTCCCCACCCACGGTGACACGGCCGCCCGGGCCCTGGCCGTGCTCGACCAGGAGCTGCGGAAGAACCGGGCCGAGCAGAATCAGGCCTGAGCCAGGAGCTTCTCGCTGCGCTCCCACAGGTCCCGGGCCAGCCGGGCGTCGTGAATCTGCGGGTGCGTCTTCCTCGGCGCCTTGTCGACCACGTAGTAGGCGCCCGATTCCCAGGTGACACCCGGCGTACCGTCGATGTACCGCACCAGCGTCCGGCCGCCCACCTCGGGCTTGCTCAGCACGAGCAGCTGGCCGATCTTCGTGCGCCAGATGAACCGGGTCGGGCTGCTGGTGTCCTGGCCCATGTTCGTGGCCACGTTGCCCGGGTGGAAGCTGACGGTACTGATGCCCTGGTCGTGGTAGCGGCGGTGCAACTCCCGGGTGAACAGGATGTTGGCCAGTTTGCTGTCACCGTAGGCCTTGTCGGCCGTCCACCTCTTCTCGTTGGCGAGGTCGCCGAGATCCAGGTTCCCGTAGATCCGCGCGGCCTCACTGGCGGTCTGGAGCACGCAGGCACGGGAGGCGACGAGGCGGTCCAGCAGCAGGGTCGTCAGGAGGAACGGGGCCAGATGATTGACCTGCATGGACTTCTCGAACCCGTCCCGGGTCGTCTCGTGCCGGAAGTTGTTGCCCGCGTTGTTGGCCAGGACGTCGATGCGCGGGTAGGCGTCGAGCAGTTCGGCGGCCAGCCGGCGCACCTGGGACAGATCGGTGAAATCGGCCAGGTGGTAGGGCACACCGCCGGCCGACTCCGCCACCTCCCGGGTCTTGCCCGGGGAGCGGCCGACAATCACGACCCGCTCCCCCTTCGCCGCCAGCTGCCGGGCCGCGGCGGCCCCGATCCCGTCGCTGGCCCCGGTGATGATGATGGTTCGTGGACTGGTCATACGACCACGTTAGAACCTCACATCCGTGTGAGTTTCAAGAATTGGTGACGAGCGTCACCAGACGGCGGTGATGGCCTCCGCGAGCGGCTCCGGCATCGACAGGAACGGCGAGTGCGAGCTGTCGAACTCCACGACGGTGGTGGGGGTGGAGGAGACGGCGTCGATCTCGCGGGTGATGCGACGCTGGAGATCGGGGCGGATCGTGGTGTCCTGCGTGCAGACGACGTAGGTGTGAGGCACCGATCCGTAGCGTTCCCGGGTCACGGTGAAGGTCTCGCCGGCGATCCCGGCCGGGCCGTCGGGGGTGATCAGGGCCAGGGCAGCCTGGGCGGTGGCGGGTTCCACGTCTGCGTAGAACGTTTCGCGCACCGCACCGTTCCGGTCGGGGTCGGCGGGGTCCAGGCGCAGCGCCCCGGTGGCGAACAGGTCACCGCGCAGCAGCGGCCCCACCGTCTCCCCGGCGTTCTCGGGAAAGGCGATGTAGGCGGCCCCGGGCCGACCGCTGACGGGCGCGAAGGCCGTGACGTAGACCAGGTGCGAGAACAGGGTGGGCTCCAGCTCGGCCGCCAGCGTCGCGACGATCCCGCCCATGCTGTGGGCGACCACGACACACGGCTCCCCGCCCCCGATCCGGCGGATCTGCTCCACCAGGGTGGCCGCGGCGGACGAAGCGGTGACGGCGGCGACCGGTGAGGGCTCCGCGGCGAACGCCGCGGCATCGAAGGGTCGGGCGGAGTAAGCCTTCGGAGAAAGACTTTTCAGGCCGTGCCCGTCGAGGTCCACGGCGACCGAGGGAACCGCCCGGGCCGCCAGGTGCTCGGCGACGAGGCTCCAGCACCAGCTGCCGTGCCAGAGACCGTGAACGAGGATGACGTTTCGCATGCGTCCACCCTAGGAATCCGCCAGCGGCGTAACCACGCACTGGTTGTACGGGGCTGCCAGTCGTCCGATCCGGGCGGCGCTCGGAGTTCCGGGCGTGGGCTTCAGGAGCAGAAGACGTTGCGGCGACGTGGGACTGGTGATGACGGAGCACTCCAGGTCGATGCGCCCGACCTCCGGGTGATCGATCACCTTGGCCGCGCAGTGCAGCGCCGACACCACGTGCCGGTCCCAGGCCTCGACGAATTCCTCACTGGCGGCGAGCAGGTCGGCCAGCAGGGCCGCGGCCCGGGCGTCCGGCTCCCGCCGGGCCAGCCCGGCGCGCAGGTCGGCGGCGTAGGCCAGACCCGAGGCCTCGTGCTGGTCGCGGGGCTCCATCAGGTCGCGCCAGGCCGGTGAGGTGAACCAGCGCCAGGTCAGGTTCGCCTCCCAGCCCGGCAGGCCGGACACGTCACCGAGCAGCTCCCGGTTGAGCCGGTTCTGCTTCAGCACGTCCCCGAGGCCGTCGGTGATGGAGGCCGGCGTGGTGCCGGCCACCGCGCCCATCACGTAGTCCAGGGCCGGATCGACGTCCTCGCCGTTCCCGGGCCGCACCGGCGGGGCGTGCCCGGCCAGGCGGTACAGGTGGTCACGGGCATCGTCGTCCAGCCGCAGGGCCTGGGCCAGACCACCCAGCACAGGGGCCGAGGGCAAGGATCCGCGGCCCTGTTCCAGCCGCTCGTAGTAGACCGTGGAGATGCTCGCGAGCTCGGCGACCTCTTCCCGCCGGAGGCCAGGCGTACGCCGGCGCGAACCGGTCGTCACCAGGGGCGGCGCGGTCTCCCGGCGCCGGCGCAGGAATCGGCCCAGGTCTGCGCGCTTGTCCATACCGCGAGCGTATCGGCCCGTTTCAGCGCACCCGCAGCAGCCCGGCGTCCGGGTCGAAGTCGATCAGGTCCCGCTGCCGGAACTCCTCCAGCCATCCACGCATCGGGTACCAGCCGTGCAGATCAGCGAAAAGACTTGCATTGCGGACGATGTCGTCCAGGTGCGGGATCGGCGGACTCTGGCTCGCATGGTACTGGTGATAGGCCACCGCATCGCCGCTCCACCACACGCCCAGCCCGGCCTGCTTGGCCCGCACCGCGAAATCGGTGTCCTCACCGCCGTACCCGCTGAAGCGCTCGTCGAAACCGCCGATCCGGTCGAACGAGTCCCGTCGCAGAGCCAGGGACGTCGTCCACGCCAGTTCGTGCCGGTCGTCACGGACCAGCCGTCCCGGCTCGGGGGCCGGGCGGGCGGGGTGCTGCTCGGAGTGGCGGCGCAGGTGCGGTTCGGTCCAGCCGGCGCGCACAGCCCCCTCCCCGAGGTACCGCAGCGGGCCGGTGACCAGCCCGTCCACCCGATCCAGGGCGTCCGCGTAGGTCTCGACCAGCCGCTGGCCCGGGATGCAGTCGACGTCCAGCAGGACGACGTGCTGGGCCTCGCTCGCGCGCACCCCCAGGTTGCGGGCCGCGGCCAGGCGCAGACGGCCGTTCTCGGGCGGCAGATCGACCACGGTCACCCGCCGCGCCGGCCGGGCGGGCAGGGTGACGGTCTCGTCGTCCATGCGCACGATCACCAGATCGTCCGCCGGCCGGGTCTGGCGTTGCAGCCCTTCGAGCAGACGGCTCAGGTGACCGCGTCGTCCGGCCACGATCGTGACCACCACGAGGCCGGTCATCCGACCGTCACCGCCGCCGGATCGACCGTGCGGGAACGCTCTTCGATCAGCCGGGCGAACCGTTCGGCGCCGTCCGCGACGAGGGCGGGCGGTGTGGTGGCACGCGCCACGGCCTGCGCCCAACCGGCCGGCCCGGGCATCCGGGTCAGCACCACGGCGTCGCCGGTCGCTTCCAGGGCCCGGGCGGTGGCCTCCTGCTCCCCGAACGGACGTTCCTCGGGCAGCGCCACGAACGGTTTCCGGGCCGCCACGACATCGCCGAGCGTTCCCAGACCGGTGTTCCCGATCACCACGTGAGCCGCGTCCAACTCCGTCCCCACGTCCTCGATCCGGCCCCGGAAGGTCAGATTCGCCGCGGAAGTCGCCGAGGGCCCCGAGAGCCCCAGCACGTGCACGTCGTGCCCCGGGAGCCCGGCCGCGATCTGCGCACAGGCTTTCCGGCCCAACCGCGACCCACCCGAACCCACCAGGACGACTGCTCGGGCGCGTCCTCGATCGTCGGTGCCGGGCACCGCCCGGTGGGCGCCGCTCACCAACCCGACCGCCCGCGTACGCGGCCGGCCCGTGTGCAGCCCCCAGGACTCGGGCACCGGCATGACCACCTCGTCCGCCAAGCCGAAACCCAAGGTGTGCGCGGGGTCGTCGCGCAGTCCGGGCTGACGCACCGCCACCACCGGAACCCCGCTGGCGCGCAGCAGAACGGTCACCTCGACCGACACGTCGACCACCGCGAGAGGCGGGCGGTAGCGGGCCACCGCGTCCAGCAGCATCTGGTGCCGGTGCAGCAGACCGTTCTCGTGCAGCGGAGCCCAGTGCAGCCGGCCGTGGGCATCGTTCCCGTCCCCGTAATCCTTGTCGGACCAGTCCAGCGGCAGCCGCAGGTGGCGGCACGTCGCCGGCAGCTCCCCCGGCGGCGGCCCCGAGGAGGCGAGAACCACGGGCCGCTCGAGCATTCCGGCCACGGCCAGGGCGCGTCGCCAGTGCCCCAGACCCTGATGGTGGACGTAGTACAGAATCGGTCTCACGGGTGCGCCTCAGGCGCTCAGCGAGTCGGGCAGCGGGCCGGGACCCGACGCGGACTCCGCTGCGGGCAGCCGGGCCAGGTCCAGCATCAGCGCCTCGTACTGATTCATCATCGTGCGGGCGTCGTAACGCCGCGCGTGGCGCCGGACCTTGCGGCGGTTCATCGTGCGGGCCTCGTCGATCGCGGCGGCCAGGCCGTCCACCGACGCCTTGTCGGCCACGGCGCCGCCCGAGGGCAGGACCACCTCGGGGCAGGCCCCGTTGGGCAGTGCCGCGACCGGGGTGCCGCAGGCCATCGCCTCGACCATCGCCAGACCGAACGGCTCGTCCCACAGCGGGGTGGCCAGGAACACCTCGGCCTTCGACAGCTGGGTGGCCAGCTGCTCGTGGGTCAGATGGCCGCGGTAGCGCACGTCCGGGCCCGTACGCGGCCGGATTTCGTCCTCGAAGTACTGCGGGTCACCCACGATGCCGGTGAACTCCAGGTGCAGGCCCGCCGCCCGGGCCGCGTCGATCGCCAGGTGCAGGCCCTTCTCCGGCGTGATCCGGGCCGACCAGACGGCCAGCCCCCGCTCCTGGCCGGCCACCGCGCGCCACTGGTCCAGGTCGATGCCGTTGGGCACGACCCCGACCTCCGGCAGCAGCGAGCGCCAGGCCATCGCGGTGAAGCGGGAGACGGCGACGAACGTGTGCCGGGCCCCCGGCTTCCAGCCCGGGGCCTCGATGACGGCGTTGACCTTCTCCAGCGTGGGCGGTGTGTGCAGCACCGTCAGCATCGGATGACCGTCGAGGTCGCGGTACGGCAGCGGGCTCAGCGAGTTGTTGAGGACGAGGTCGAAGCCGCCGTCCTCGATCCGGGCCAGGGCGCGGCGCATGGCGCCGTCCAGCGCCTCGTCGCGACTGTGGCTGTGGCGCACCGTCCCGTACACGAAGCTGTCGTCGAGGATCGGTACGAGCCGAGCCTGCGTCGAGCTGTTCTCCCGGGCGAACAGGGTCACGTCGTGCCCCCGCCGCACGAGTTCGTCCGCCACCAGTCGGGTGTGCATCTCCATACCGCCGGCGAAGGGCTCGGCGATCGGATGGTGGAGATGGGCCAACAACGCAATTCTCACTGGTAGACCCTTCGTGCTCGAACCCGGTTTCCCGGCGCTCCCGCTTCAGCGCAACATCGGCGGGGCCCGCGGTCTGGAGCCACCCCGGCCCCCGCCCGAACGGACGAGGCGCCGCCACGGAACGTATCGCTCCTGGGGAGGGAGCGCCCGTCGGGGTGCTGGACGAAGGCCCTGACCAGGTGAATCAGGACAACTCCCGAGGTCCGAGTTAGCTGTGAGTAACCGGAAGTGGCGACAGGCCCCCGGCCGCGGTGCCTGCCGCCCAACGGGTGAGCCCGAACTGACGCGGAGCCTCTGCACTGCGAGCATCGTCCGGACAGATCCCGAGGAGGGCGAGCGCATGGGTACGGTGGCCCAGCACGGCGAGCATTCCCCGGAACCGGACGAGGATGTCGGGCAGACACTCCCGCCCGCCGCGGAAAAAGCTCGTGAGCAACACTTCTGGATCCGCGCCGCGGTCATCGCCGGGATCGGTGTCACCATCCTGACCCTGCTCGGGTCGGCGTTGCTGAGCATCTCCCACGCGCCTCGGCCGCACCACCTTCCGCTCGGCTACGTGGGGACGGATTCCGGCCGCACCGCGATGGCCGAACAGGCCGGCGGTGCGCTCGATTACGTCGCGTACGGCAGCCGGGCGGAGGCCGTCGAGGGCATCCGGCGGATGGACACCTACGGCGCGGTCGTCGTGGGCATCGACAGCACCGAACTACTGAAGTCCACGGCGGCCTCGCCCCAGGTCGCTGCCGCCCTCACCGCCTTGTTCATCGCGTCGGACCCTGCGTCGGACTCTGCCTCCGTGGTGCCGACGGTGAGCGAGATCAGCCCGCTCCCCTCCGGTGACTCCGCGGGCGGGAGCCTGGCCATCCTGCTCCAGGTCGTCGTGCTCGTGGGCACGATCGGCTCGGTGGGACTGGGCCGGCTGGTTCCGCGCTACCGCGCCAACTGGGCCCGCGGTGAGCTCCCCGTGCTGTTCCTGGTGCTGTACGCCCTCGTGGTGGGGACCGGGATCTCGACCCTCGCGCACGCGTTCGGCGTCGGGAACCACGTCCACTACTGGAAACTGGCCCTCTGCCTGGCGCTGATCAACCTCGCCGTGACCGCCTCGGTCAGTGGCCTGGTCTCCCTCATCGGCAGTGCCGGGGCCGGTGTCGGGGCGGTGCTGTACTTCCTGCTCGGCACCCCGATCAGCGGGGCCGCGACCGCCCTGCCCATGATGCCGGTCGCGTGGCGGGATTTCGGCCAGTCGCTGCCACCCGGTGCGGGTGCCACCCTGCTGCGGCGCGTGCTCTACTTCCCCGACGCGTCCCTGGCCACTCCCCTGCTGACACTCGGCCTGTTCGCCGGCACGGGCGCGGTGGTGCTGGGCGTGGTCAATCTGGTCGCCGGCGCCCGGCGCCGCAACAGCCTGGCCAACCTGCCCTGAGGTCAGCCCGGGGTGTGCACCTTGTCGATCTTCACGGTGAGCAGGACCCGCTGCTGGTCGCGCCCGCCCCACCAGGGATAGGGACGGCCGAGGTACTTCTGCGCGAGCCGGTCGATGTGTTCCGTGGCGCCCTCCGTCGTCTCCGAGACCACGCTGCCCCGCAGCGCCCAGGACCGCGACGGCGCCTGCGGATCGGTGATGCCGATGGCGACCCGGTGGTCCCGCCGGATGTTCCGCATCTTCTGATGGGTGTCCACCGTGTTGACGAGCAGGTGCTCGCCGTCGGTGTCCACCCAGGTCTGGCTGATCTGCGGGGAACCGTCCGGCATCAGCGTGGTGACGAAACAGATGGCCGGTCCGGAAAGGACGTCGAGCAGGTTCTGGGGCAGTGACATGGTGCTGGGCCCTTCATTCGCGGTCGCCGGGCCCGTCCCGGCTGGATCTGGTCCAGACCCAGAACTGCTTCAGGTCATCGCCACGGTATCGCGGCCGGCATCGGGCCGGGCTCGCTGCGTCAGCCGCTCGGCGCGAGCTGCCCCGGAAGCGGCACAGCAGCAGCGATCGGACCTCTCAGCTGGACCTTCGCCGGTACAGGTAGTGCCTGCACCACCAGGCGGGGTACGGCCAGCACCCGGGCGGGTGGGCAGCCTGGGGCAGTGATTGCCGGGGGCGATCGCGACAGGCTGGACGCATGACGACAGACACCGCCACCAGGAAGTCCGCCCACCCGCGTCGCCGCACGGCGGTCGCGCTCAGCGCCGCTGTTCTGGCCGGTTCGGGTGCGATCGCCGCCGCCGGTGCCGCCTCGGCCGGTACACCGGCCCCGAGCGGCCAGGGGCCGATGCGCGACGTCGCCGAGCAGGTGCTGGCCTCCGGCGCCCCCGGCTACGTCGCCCGGATCAACGACGGCCGGCGCACCGCGTTCACGGTCGCCGGGCTCGCCGACATCGCCACCGGACGCCCGCTCACCGCCCGCGACCAGTTCGAGATCGGCAGCAACACCAAGACCTTCATGTCCACGCTGGCCCTGCAGCTGGTCGACCGGCACCAGCTGCGCCTGGACGCACCCGTCGCGAAGTACCTGCCCGGCGTCGTGCCGAACGGGAAGAACATCACCGTCCGGATGCTGCTCAACCACACCAGCGGCCTGTTCAGCTACACCGGCGACGAGGACTTCTTCGCCCAGCTGACCGAAGACCCGCAGCGCGTCTGGACCGAGCAGGAACTGCTGGACGTCGCGTTCAGGCATGAGCCCAACTTCGCCCCGGGCACGAGCTGGTCGTACTCCAACACCAACTACACGCTGATCGGGATGATCCTGCAGAAGCAGACCGGCAGGTCCCTGCCCGACCTGGTGCAGCAGCGCATCGCCAGGCCCCTGGGCCTGCGGCACACCTATTACGCCGACCCGCGCGCCACGAACACCGGCCCTGGCTACGCCCACGGGTACGCGGTCAGCTTCGCCGGCGCCACCCCGACGAAGGTCGACACGTCCACCTGGCCGATCGGCGGCTGGGGCGGCGCCGCCGGCGCGATCGTGTCCGACGCGAACGACCTGTCCCGCTTCTTCTCCGGCGTCCTGGGCGGAAAGCTGTTCTCCCAGCACCAGGTCAACCAGATGAAGAAGACGGTCGACGTCCCGGCCGACTACCCGATCAAGGGCGGCTACGGTCTGGGCCTGTTCCGCGTCGACGGCGCCTGCGGCACCGTCTGGGGCCACGGCGGCGACACCCTGGGCCACCACAGCACCGCCTTGGCCACCGAGGACGGCCGGCGCACCGCGGTCAGCGACACCACCGCCGAGCCCAGCGACACGAAGGCCAACGACGGCGTGAACCGTTACGCCCAGGTCGCCTTCGCCGCCGAGGACGTGACCATCTGCGAGATGCTCGACAAGCCCGTCCCGGCCTCCGTCACCGACGCCCTGCATGGCACCACCCCGACGCCGGCGGCTGCCGGCTGACGTCAGCCCCGGTTCCCGGCCGGTCGCCGCACCATCTGGCGACCGGCCAGTTCCGTCTCCACCGTCGTACCTGTCGTCCCGCCGTCAGACGCGGTGCCGGACGGCGGGCACCGGGTGACCGGCTCGCTGCGCCAGAATCCCGAGCCACCGGGCAAGGCCCGGATCTGGGACACTACCGATGGTGGACGCGTTGCTCACCGGCCCGGTGGAGGGCTACCCCCTGCGTGTCGTGCTGCCCGGGCTCGACCGCGTGCTGTGGTGGGGCCCGGACGCGAACGACCAGGACGTCGTCGCCGCTTCCGGCGGCCACCCGGTGAGCTGGGCCACCCCGGACCAGTGCTGGGCCGCGGCGGCCGGGAACGGGTGGGACGTGGGCGACCCGGACAGCGCCGAGACGCTCATGGATCTGCGCGGGGTCGTCGACTGGAACCGGCGGCGAGGGCTGGCTCTGGACCCGGTCGGCGCGCTGAACGCCTGGAACCTCGCCGGGGATGTCGCCCGCACCACCGGCGGCCCCTGGCACGACCGGAGCCGGATCTGTGACGCCTGCTACGACAAGCTCGTCGCGGCCAACCTTCCGTACCTGTTCGATCGGTCCGGGTACTCGCCCCGCTGGACCCGGCGCGAACTCCAGAACCTGCACCGGAAACTCGGTGAGGCCATCACCCTGATCACTCACGCCCTGAGATGAGCCGGAACGACGTGGACACCGCCCCGCATGTTCATGCCCAGCGCAGCCTTTTCCTCTTCTTGTGGGCAGCTCTCTGGGTCCTCGCCACGATCGGCCCCCGCCACCTCGGGGAGTGGCTCGGCCTCGGGCAGCTGACGAAAGACTCGATCGGTGGCCTCGCCTACCTGACCATCGCCGTCGTCTGCGGGCTCGAGAGCCGGAGCTGGCTCAGCTTCGTCCTGTCATTCATCCCGGTCTACGGAATGATCCATTCCGCACGCTGTTTCTGGCGGCTCGCTCCCCCGGAGCCGGTCACTTCCCCAGCGTGACCGCGCGGCGCAGGCCCTGGCCACCTTCCTCGACCGGAGCTCGCTGGAGCCGCTACCTGTGCCAGAGCGGTCTGGACGAACTCCGGGCCTGGCTGGACATCACCATCCAGCGACTGGCCGACGGGTGAGTCTCAGGCCTGTTCCAGGTACTCGGCCAGGCTCATCGGGGCCGTGCCGGTGATGTCCTCGATCGCCGGGCTGACCGGGGCCATGACGTTGCCGGCGATTGCCGTGTAGGTGCTCACCCAGGCATCGAGCTGCCAGCCCGGCGCCCCGTACCCGGCGCGGGAGGCGTAGGCCTCCTCGATCGTCTCGTCGTGGAAGACGACCGGCCGGCCCCGGACGGCGCTGACGGTCTCGGCGACCTCGGACAGGGTCAGGGCCTGCGGACCGGTCAGGTCGTACTGCCGGTCCTGGTGCTGTTCCGGGGAGAGCAGGACGGCGGCCGCGGTGCGGGCGACGTCGGTGTGGGCGACGAAGGCGCAGCGGCCCTGGCCGGCCGGACCCCGGATCACCCCGTCGTCACCGGCCAGGTTCGCGGCCAGGTCGAGGTAGAAGCTGTCGCGCAGGAAGGTCCGGCGCACGCCGCTGGCCTTGATGTACTCCTCGGTGACGTGGTGGTCGCGGGCCAGGGTGAACGTCGCGTCGGCGGCCGCGCCCACGAACGAGGTGTAGACGATGTGGGGCACCCCGGCCGCGACCGCCGCGTCGATGAACGAGCGGTGCAGGTCGAGCCGGTCCGGGCTCTCCGGCGCCGAGACCATGAAGAGCACGCCCACCCCGTCCAGCGCATCCACCGAAGCCTGCCGGTCGGTGTAGCTGAACGGGTGGACGCCCGCGTGCGGCAGTTGCGGGGCCCGGCTCGGGTCACGCACCAGGAGACGCTGGGTGGCACCGGCTCCGGCGAGGTGGTGGGCCACCATTCCCCCGAGCCGGCCGGTCGATCCCGTGACCGCGATCGGCGACGTACCCATGATCTGCTCCCTCGTTGCGGTGACCGGAAACCAGCTTCCCAGTTTCTGTCATTCCGGTGGGACCCGGACGGTCGTCCCTGATGACCGTGTCCCCCTCCGAGAGATGACCCCCATGCGTCCATCAGTATCCGTCAGCCGTCGCAACCTGCTCCTCGGTGCCGGGGCCCTCGGGGCCGCGGCCACCGTCGGCATCGCGGTGAGACCGGCAGCGGCGGTCCAGCCGACCGCCGCCGTGACGTTCGCCCATCCGGGTCTGCTGCACACCCAGGCGGACTTCACCCGGATCCGCAACAGCATCGCGGCCGGTGACGCCGTCGTCACCTCCGGCTGGCAGCGCCTGACCGGGAACGGCCGATCGCACGCGACCTGGAAGCCCCGGCCGCTGCCGACCGTGGTGCGCGGCGGCGACGGGCAGAACTACGCCCAGTTCTTCATCGATGTGCACGCCGCCTACCAGAACGCGCTGCGCTGGCGGATCACCGACGACCCGGCGCACGCCCGGGCCGCCGTCGGCGTCCTGAACGCCTGGTCGTCCACCCTGAAGCAGATCACCGGGAACGCCGACCGCTTCCTCGCGGCCGGCATCTACGGCTACCAGCTGGCCAACGCGGCCGAACTGCTGCGCGGTTACGAGGGTTTCGACCTGGCGGGCACCCAGAACCTGCTCCGGAAGGTCTTCTACCCGCTGAACGACCAGTTCCTGACCCGGCACAACGACGCCTACATCACGAACTACTGGGCCAACTGGGACCTCTCGAACCTCGCCGCGGTGATGGCCATCGGCATCCTGTGCGACGACCGGAGCCTGTTCGACCGCGCCGTCACCTATCTGCGGACCGGACCCGGCAACGGCTCGATCCCCCACGCCGTGCCCTTCCTGCACGGCGACCAGGGTGAGCTCGGGCAGTGGCAGGAGAGCGGCCGCGACCAGGGTCACAGCGTCATGGGCATCGGCCTGCTCGGCGCCCTCTGCGAGATGGCCTGGAACCAGGGCGTCGACCTGTACGGCTTCGACGACAACCGGTTCCTCAAGGGGGCCGAGTACGTGGCCCGCTACAACCTCGGCCGCGAGGTGCCCTTCACCACCTATGAGTGGGGCACCGGCGTCACCGGGGCCCGGCGGACCCAGACCGTGATCTCCCCCGCCGGGCGGGGCCAGGTGCGCCCGGTCTGGGAACAGGTCTTCCACCACTACGTCAACCGGCGTGGGCTGGCCGCCCCGAACGTCACCGCGATGGCGAGGAGCGTGCGCGCCGAAGGCGGTGGCGGCGACTACGGCTCGGCCAGCGGCGGCTACGACCAGCTGGGTTTCGGGACGCTGATGTTCACCCGTCCGCGGACGAAGACGAAGACGAAGCGTCAGAGGTGAGGACCGGGGTCCCCGTGATCCACCGGGTCGCGGGGACCCCTCATCCACCGACCCGGCTCCGGCGGGGCACGGTCGCCGGGTCTCGCGGATCGGCGCGGGTGACGTACTGGGGCACCGGTGAGGCGTTCGTGCCGACGTCCCGGTTGAGCCCGTACCGCACGCGCCCCTGGTCCGGAGCCGTCAGGAGGTCGTCGTCGATCGTCGCGCGGTCCACGATGTGCACGTAGAGGTTGTAGTCCGCGCCTCGTTCGTTGGACGTGAACGTCACCTCGCCGTCCAGGTAGTAGTACTCCCAGCCCCACATCTGCTGCGCCCCGGCCGGCAGAACGGCCTGACCGTGCTCCGGGTCTCCCATCCAGGTGTAACCCCGCGGCCGGTCTGGAATCTGGTCGTCGAGGCGGTACCCCCGACCGGACGCCACGTGGAAGATCCGGCCCCGCAACCGGGTCCACGACGGCATGGTCACGGCGCCGACCCGCTCGGTGATCGCCATCGCGGTCTCGACCCGGATGTACCCGCGCCCGCGGAACGTCACCCACTCGCCCCGGTGCACCAGGGAGGTCACGTCCGGCCGGGGGTCGAGGTCGCCGCTGTTCGCGACCACGAGGGTCCCCTCCGGGCGCACCGGCAGCGGCTGCGGGCGGATGTTCGCCGGTGGTGCCGGTTCGGCGCGGTCCACCGTGCTGCCGTAGAGAGCCGATGGTGGACGCGGGTCACGAGCCGTGGTCGGGTGGCTGGGTGACGGCTTCACCGTCGTGGGCGTGAGCGGCGTGGCCCTTGAGGTCGGCCCGATCGTCCGAGCCGGTGCGACGGCGGGCGGGACCCGGGCGGGGCCGGGCGGATCCCGGTGGGTCACGACGACGGCCCCACCCGCGACCACCGCCGCCCCGGCGACCACGGCCACGAGCTTCCCGACGGCCGGGCCGCCCAGCCAGCCCCCGGCCGCTCCGGCCGAGCCAGCTGCTCCGGCCGTTGTCACACCGGTCAGCGACGACCCGGCCAGGATCGCCGGCACCGAGGGCAGGCCGGTCAGCGAGTGCGCGAGCGGAACCATGACCAGACCGGCCAGGAGCCGCTCGGGCGGGACCAGCGCCGGGCGATGACCCGTGCAGTACCGGCAGTCCCGCAGATGCCGGGCCAGCCGCTTGCGCCACACCGGACCGGGCGTACCGTCCCAGCCGGCCAGGAGCGGCGCCAGGTCCGGGCAGCCCGGCCGGGCCTGCAACGCACCGACGATCTCGCGGGAGGTCTCCAGCTGCTCGCGCATGCGCCGGACCCGCACGGCCGCGTGACCCGGGCCGATGCCCAGCGCCGTGCTCAGGTCGGCCCGGGTGATCTGCCCGATCAGCTCGAGCCACCACAGCGACAGCACGAACCGGGACTCCGGGTCCAGCCAGTCCGACGCCTGGGCCACCTGACGGCGCTGGCCGGTCAGGCCCAGCCGCAGGATCGTCAGCTCGGTGAAGTCCGATCCGGGGTCGGCCGGCGCCGCGGCCTCGTCCAGTACCTGGCCGCGCTCCGCCGCCACCCGCCGGAGCCGGAGGTGGTCGGCGATCTCGCGCCGCGCGATGGCCAGCACCCATCCGGAGAACCGCTCAGGCTGCCGCAGCGACGGCAGGTTCTCGACCACGCTGATGAGCGTGTTCTGCACCACGTCGTCCACGTCGGCGTGCCCCCGCAGCGCCCGCCCGGCGACGTTGTACAGCATGACGAGGTGCTCCCCGATCAGCTCCCCGAGTACGTCCCGGTCACCCCGCTGGGCCGCCCGCACCCGGTCCGCCAGGAGGGGAACATCCGGGGTCGCTGCCCGCTTCGTCATCGTGTCGAACCAATCCGCAGTCGTGGTGGGCCACAGTGGGCCTGATGCCCGTGCTGATGACTCATCCGGGGGCGCCGGAATGACGGAAATCGCCGGCCGAAATCACGGCAGGTCCCAGGATTTTTCCTGGATGCCCCAGACGCAACTTAAGCTCACGCGTGTGGACATGGCGCACGACGGTAGACGTGAAGGGGTCAGACCGGGCATCTCGACGCCCTCGGCACAGCGCATGCTGATCGGGAGCGCGCTCGATCCGATGGGCGCCGGCGTGATCGCGCTCGCCGTCCAGCCCCTGCTGCGGACCGGGGAGAGGATCCGCGCCATCGTCCCCGAGGACTACTCGCAAAGCCGTTTCCACGTCGTCACCCAGCAGCGCTGCATCTGCTTCGACCGCCGGCAGAACACCATCGCGGCCGCGTTCGAGGTCCGCACCGTGGTCCGCGCCGAGCTGGCCCAGGACGACCTCAGCCACCGGGCCGACGTGGAGTGCTCCACCGGCAGCTTCGTCGAACTGCGGACCCAGGGGCCGGACGACGCCCGGATCCTGGGCACCGCCGTGCTGCGCGCCGGGCAGGAGGCGCTGCACGACGTCGAGACCCTGGTCCCGGCCGAATCCGCCGACCGGCGAGCCGATTCGATGATCGCGTCGGGCCCGGGACGCTGGTCGGTAGTGGTGACGCGCGACCAGGTCCGGGCCCGCGACGTCTCCCGCGTGCTCCAGGCCCTCACCCCGATGCTGCGCAATCCGCTGCTCGCCCGGCTGTGCCTGGAGTCGGTCGTCATCACCGTCGACGGCTACGACGAGGTGGACCAGGAGCTGTGGGAGATCGCCGAGGTGCGCACCTTCGTGCAGCATCTCGATCTCCAGTTCCCCTACTGGTTCTACTTCCTCGACAAGGAGGAGCCCGGCCTGCTCGCCGTCGTGCGCGGCGTGCTCCCCGTCGACTTCACCGCCGACGAGATCGGCGAGCGCCTGACCAGCTGGTGGGTGCCGTCGATGAAGCAGGTCACGCAGTTCGCCGGTCTCGACGACGGGGACACGGACATCACCGACGTGATGATCCAGCGCAGCCTGTCGTACCTGCGCCGCGCGCCCGGCGAACCGGTGACTCCCCCGCTGCCCGCGATCGCGGAACCGCCGGACGAGCCGGCCCCGGACGACACCCCCGAACCCCTCGACCCCGTGGCGGTCATGGGCGACCTGGCCGGGCTGCTGGCCGGGCTGCCGCCGGCCCGGTGGCCGCAGCAGCAGAACGGCCTGCTGGTCTTCTTCTGGTCGGTGCTCAAGGAGAAGGGCCGCCTGCGGCAGCAGACCCAGGTAGAGCACGTCCGGGCCGTGGCCTCGCTCCTGGCCCTGCACAAGCTCAGGACGCTGTTCCGGTTCCAGGCGTTCGGCGAGGGCGAGGCCGAGGGAACCTACTCGTTCCCGTCCGCGGACCTGGTCGGCGCCTACCCCCGGGCCGAGCCGTTCTGGATCGGGGTCCACGCCGGGGCCGACGCCACCTTCGACGCCCGGATCGACACCCGCGACGGCACGTCCTGGGCGGTCGAGGCGCTGAACGACCTGGCCGACGGGCAGTACGACGAGCTGGTCTCGGCCCTGCGCCGAACCCTCAAGGAGAACGCCTTTTTCGTCACCCTGTGGATGTCGGGCGAGCAGGACGCGGTGTACCCGGTGCCTGACGCCGTGGTGAGCGAGGTCGCGGACGGCGACCTGGACGGCAGCCTGGCCGACGCCTGGGACTGGCTGGTCGATCAGGGACGCTGACGACGGTCTGATTCCGTGCGCGTCTGTCGGTCCCGAGCAGGGTGAGCAGGATGCAGCGCGGCGTTCGGCCCCTCGTACCGCAGTGATTCGCTGCTGATCGGCTACGACGCCTTCCACCTCGTCGACCGGCTGCTCACCCAGCCCTGCAGGTGATCGTTGCCGGGCGCAAGGGCAACACCGGCTCCTCCGAGGCCGGCGTCCACCTCCCCCACGCCGCCGACCTCCAGATCATCGACGGCGCCGGGCATGACGAGATGTTCGACGTGCCGGAGCACGTCGACCAGGCTCACGGCCTTGTACCGGGAGCATCTGGCGGCCCGACTCAGGAAATCAGGCCCGCGAGCACGTCCCGGACCGTCGCCGGCTCCCGGCCGATCAGGGTCTTGAGCAGGGGGTCGGTACCGGCGAAGAAGCCCTCCTCGGCCGCCCGGTACATGCCGAGCAGGAACCGCGCCATGAATTCCGGCTGCCCACCGGACACCTGGGCGGCGACCCACTCCTCCGGGTCGGCCACCTCGAAGGTGACGGTCCGCCCGGCCCGCTCCGAGACCATCACCGCGACCTCCTCGAAGGTGGGAGCGGCACCCGCCGTGATCGTCGTCGGGCCGTCGTAGGCCGTACCCGAGGTGAGAACGACCGCGGCGGCCTCACCCGCGTCCTCCCGCGAGGTCCACGACACCGGGCCCTCGCCCGGCACGGTGATCCGGCCGGTCTCGGCCCAGCGCCCCAGCAGCCAGGCGAGACTGTGGGCGTAGAAGCCGTTGCGCAGCGAGGTCCAGGCGACGCCGGAGTCGGCAAGCATCTGCTCGGTCGCGAAGTGGTCGCGCGCGGGCACGAAAGGGCTGTCCGGCGCGGCCCCCTGATGGCTCGTGTACAGGATGCGGCCCACTCCCACGCTCACGGCCGCGTCGATCGCCGCGCGGTGCTGCGGGACGATGGGGCTGGCCAGGTCGTTCGAGGAAACCAGCAGCAACTGGTGAGCTCCCTCGAAAGCGGCCGGGAGGGAATCCGGTTCGCGATAGTCGCCGTAGCGGACGGCGACGCCGCGATCGGCGAACCGCTGCGCCTTGGCGACGTCGCGGGCCACCACGGTGATCTCCTGCGCGGGGACGCGGTCGAGCAGGTGGTCGACGGTCGAGCCGTTGAGGGCGCCGGTGGCCCCGGTGACGATGATCATGATCGACCCTTCGTTGATATCAGTGGTAGCACTCCGACAGTAACGTCGGAATCTCACCGATAGCAAGCCATAGTTATCGTTGTTATCATCAAGTCGTGACCGAAACCCCCAGCCGGCGTAGCGACCACCGCGCCCGGATCGTCGACGTGGCCGCGCGTCTCCTGCGCGAGCACGGCCCCGCGGCGGTCACCACCCGGGGGGTCGCGGAGGAGGCCGGCGTCCAGGCCCCCGCGATCTACCGGCTCTTCGGCGACAAGGACGGTCTGCTCGACGCGGTGGCCGAGCACGTCATGGCCACCTTCGTGTCGGCGAAGGCCGCCCACGTGGAGAAGGTGTCGGCGGCCGATGTCGATGCGCTGGAAGACCTTCGGGCCGGCTGGGAGATGCAGATCGACTTCGGTCTCACCAACCCGGCCCTGTTCCGCCTCCTGAGCGACCCCGACCGCGTCCTCCATTCGCCGTCGGCCCGGGCCGGCAAGCGCGTGCTGGAGGCGCGGGTGCACCGGGTGGCCCGGACCGGGCGGCTGCGCGTCAGCGAGGAGCGGGCCGTCAACATCATTCAGGCGGCCGGGATCGGCACCATCCAGTCGCTCCTGACCACACCGCCCGAGCAGAGGGACGCGGGTCTGGCCGGGAGCATGTACGAGGCAGTGTTGCGGCAGATCCTCACGGACGCGCCCGCCCCCTCGGAGAACGGGCTGCTGGCCACGACGGTCGCGTTCCGCGCGGTCGCTCCCCAGCTCGGCATGCTGAGTGAGGCAGAGCAACATCTGCTCGGCGAATGGCTCGACCGGGCGGTGGAAGGGCTCGGCTCGTTGTCCCAACCCTAAAGTCGTCCCAAATGCAGGACCGCTGATACTCCGGCCGTTCCCCCGGCCCGGGCGCGGGGATACCCTGACGCGCCGCCACCCTGAAATGGCGGGTCATCCCGGTTCCCCCTGACTTCCGGAGATCAGATCATGCGCCCATCCCTGGGTTTCCTGAAACGCCGCGCCTCGAGAAGAGCTCTCCCCCTCGTCGCCGTCGCCGGGGCGGTCGCCCTGGCCGCCGCGTTCACCGTGTCGCAGAGCGCCAGCGCCACCGTGCCCGCCACCCCGTCCGGCTTCACGCTCACCTGGAGCGACGATTTCGACGGCGCCGCGAACACCGGCCTGGACCAGAGCAAATGGAAGTACGACACCGGCCCGGGCAGCAGCTTCGGCACCGGCGAGATCGAGACCATGACCAACAGCACGTCGAACGTGTACTACGACGGGCAGAGCCACCTCGTCCTGAAGGCGAACCACTCCGGCTCCGACCCGGCCGCCGGCTGGACCTCGGGCCGCGTCGAGACCCAGGCGGCCACGTTCGGCGCCGCCGCCGGCGGTGTGGTCCGGATCGAGTCCCGGCTCCAGCAGCCCGATGTGACCACCGCCAACGGCGCCGGCTACTGGCCGGCGTTCTGGATGCTCGGCGCCCCGCTGCGCTCCGGGGTGACGTGGCCGAAGTCCGGTGAGATCGACATCCTGGAGAACATCAACGGCCGTCCCTCGGCGTTCTCCGCCATCCACTGCGGCGTCAACCCGGGCGGCCCCTGCAACGAGTCGACGGGCATCACCTCGGGCGAACGCCCCTGCGCGGGCTGCTCGACCGGTTTCCACAACTACGCCGTGGAGATCGACCGCTCGACCTCGCCCGAGCAGGTCCGGTTCTACCTGGACGGCAACAACTTCTACACGGTCAAGGCCAACCAGGTCGACGCCACCACCTGGGCCGACGCCATCGATCACCCGTTCTTCATCATCTACGACCTGGCGATCGGCGGCGGCTTCCCCAACGCCTTCGGCGGTGGCCCGAACGCCGCCACGGTCTCCGGCGGCAAGCTCGTCATCGACTCGGTGGCCGTCTACAACAAGGGCGCTTCTTCCGGCGGCGGCACGGTGACCGGCAAGACCATCAAGGGCCCCGGCGGCAAGTGCGTCGACGTGGCCGGTGACGACACCGGGGGCGACGGCACCGCGGTGCAGCTGTGGGACTGCCAGTCCGCGGCCAAGGACCAGCACTGGACCGTCAGCGGCCAGACCCTGCAGACCCTGGGCAAGTGCCTGGACATCGCGGGTGGCGCCAACGCGGCGGGCACCAAGCTGCAGCTCGCGAACTGCAACGGCGGCGGCTACCAGAACTGGGTGGCGCAGTCCGACGGCTCGATGAAGAACCCGACCACCGGACGCTGCATCGACTCCCCGTCGGGAGCCACGGCCAACGCCACCCGGCTCCAGATCTGGGACTGCAACGGCGCTGCGGCACAGAAGTTCTCACTGGTGTGACGAGGAGCTGCGGTCCCGTCCCGGGACCGCAGCTCAACCCACCGCCTGCTCCGTGAGCAGGCGGTGGGCCAGGTCGAGACGGGCCTGCATCTGCCCTTCACGCAGGCGTCCGCCCGCGTGAAGGGTGGCCAGACCGTGCAGCACCGACCAGGCGACCTCGGCCCTGGTGTCGTCAGCGCCCGGAAAGGCTTCGCGAATGCCGGAGAACGCCCGCCGGAGCGGTGCCGGGGTGGCCTCCGCCGCGAAGGTCAGGCCTGAGGGCAGGGAGAACATCGCCTCATAGACCCGTGGGTGGGCGGCGGCGTGGTCGAGGTAGGCGCGCATCCGCGCCCGGGGTGAGGAGTCCACCGCCTCCAGGGCCGCCGCCAGATCATCGAAACCGTCGAGTGCCACGGCATCGACGAGCGCCTGGCGCGAGGCGAAGGCCGAGTAGAGCACCGGCTGGGTGACGCCGAGATCCCCGGCCAGACGGCGCATCGTGACGGCGCCCCACCCCTCGGACTCGGCGAGGGTCCGGGCGAGTTTGACGACTCGATCGCGCCGCTGGTTCAGGTCGGGAGCCGGTCGGGGTGACATACCCGTAATCTATCATGGTTAGATAACCTTGTTAGATAACCCCGGGAAAGGACTCCTCATGCATGCCACCGCCCTGGTGATCGCGATCCTCGGTTGCCTCGCCATCATCGTCATCGGCGCCCGGTTCCTGCTCGTCCCCCGGCAGGCGACGCTCGACTTCGGCGTTCCCGCCGACAGCCTTCGCGCCCTGACCGCCATCAAGGGTGTCCGCGACATCACCTCCGGCGTGGTGCTTCTCGTGATCTGGGCAGCCGCCGGCAGTGACCCGCTCGGCTGGGCCCTGGTCGCGGCGGCCCTCACCCCGGTCGCGGACGCCGTCATCGTGGTCACCAACGGTGGGAAACCCGCCACCGCACTGGGTGTTCACGGGCTCACGGCCGCCGTGCTCGTCGCGGCCGGGCTGGTGCTGGCCCTGGGGTGAGCCCCAGCCCCTGAGGTCTGCCCCGCCGGGAACCTCGTGAACAGCACCCGCCAGCGTGGCTTTTGACCATGAGCGCCGGCCTCCTCGGCCCAAGCCGTGAGGTCGGCCCGCACATGAAGAAGGCCCGAAGCCTAAGCTTCGGGCCTTCCCGTTCAGAGCGGACGGCGAGGATCGAACACGCGACCTCCACCCTGGAAGGGTGGCGCTCTACCAACTGAGCTACATCCGCTTGCACCGTGAGAACTGGGCCGGTGAACCGTCCCTGTCCTTCGGTGTACTGAAATCTAGCAGATTGTCGGAGTACTGCGCATCTCCGTCCGGCGTGGCCGGTGCGAGCTCCTCGGGCCTCCCCAGAAAGCCTGGCATTACTCGCGCTTGGCGGCGACCAGGCCACCGGTCACGTCGGGAGCCAGTACGCAGAACCGGCCGACACCCATCGCGCTGCCCCGGGCAGGATCCTTCGACCTCGATCGCGGCAACCGCTTCGATCCGACGGCAACCGCCCCCGTACCCCAACAGAGAAGAGGCCCGGCCCCCGTATGACGGGAACCGAGCCTCTGAGATCTCCGGTGGGCGATACTGGGTTCGAACCAGTGACCCCTGCCGTGTGAAGGCAGTGCTCTACCACTGAGCTAATCGCCCGGAGCTGTCCCGATCCGCCGCGAGCGGCTGACCGAACGAGAGAACTGTACCGAACCTTCCCCTGAACATCCCAATCGGCTCCCCGGGCGGTCTTCGACCGGCCGTCTCACGGGTACGGGGAGGCAAGGGGACGCCGGGCCACCTCACCGAAGCGAGCGGGCCGGCGTCCCCCGTCAGTCAGTCAGGTGAGCCCGGTCCACGCGGGTACCCAATCCTCGGGAATCCAACCCGGAAGACCGATGATCAGAAAAGCGAGCCAGAAGAAGGCGACGACGAGCAAAGCCGTACCCAAACCGACCAATGCCCGAATGTAGAGCGGTTGGGCCATCAGCCACTTCGTCCAGTCAGTTACCTGTTTCCGGGCGAATTGCTCCAATCGGGCAGCCCAGGTGAATTCGGTCGCCAGAACGGCCAATCCGGCGAAGACGATCACCCAGCCGGGGCCGGGCAGGGGCACCAGGACGAGCCCGCCGACAACAATTGCCCCTCCCACGAGGCCCACCACGATCCGGTACGCACGGTTAGTTGAGGGCCGGCCCCTGAGCGACTCCCGCCAGGCCCTCAGGCGTCGCACCCAGACTCGCGGCCCGAGATCCGCCTCATCATCTTCTTGCTGGTCATGTCCGACTTCGCCGGCTTCCCACGCCGGCTTCACCGGTCCGTCACCAGATCGGTTCACGAGCTCAGTTCCCCTGACGTAGAACGCAGTGTTGATTGCAGAGAGTGAGCAAAGCACCCTGTGGTATCAAGATCAACGAACACTAATTGAGATCACCACTCGGTTGGCGGGTTTCAGTTGGGGTCCGGCAGGGAAAGATGCCGTCGTAAGCCACCTGTGTGCCCCCCGAAACGGTGACGCGCAACCAAGAGTTCCGCGAATCATGAAGGGGCGAAGATGAGGGAGATCGATGCAGCCGCAAGTAGACGTTGAGGCGTCCGTTCAGCTGCGTCTTGTGGTCGCAGACGCCGATGCCGTGCCCCTGCCGGTGAGCCTGCGCTACGGCGCGTCCGACCCGTACGCAGTGCGGGCCGTGTTCTCCGGTGACGGTATGGAGGTCGAATGGGTCTTCGCCCGCGACCTGCTCCGCACCGGTCTCACCACACCGATCGGCGACGGTGACGTTCATGTCTGGCCCTCCTGGGGTACCGGGCGCGAACTGGTCATGATCAGCCTGACCTCTCCGGACGGCCAGGCCGTCCTGGAGGCCAGCGCGGACGACGTCCGCACCTTCCTCGACCGCACGGCAGCCGTTGTGCCGGACGGCGAGGAGAGCCTCTACCTGGATCTCGACGCTGCCGTTGCCCGGCTGCTGACCTGATCCACCCTCAGGAACGCTCCACCCGTACTTCCTCGTTCCACCTTCGCTCCAGATGCTTCATCGGGCTCCACCCCCATGAACGTTGAACCGCGTTGGCCCGATCCGCACCCCCGGCCGGCGATCCGGTGACCTCTCCCCCGTTGAGGTCGCCGGGTCGCTCCAGGGAGTCGGTCGGGTCGGTCGGGTGTCCGATTTGGCTCGAAAATGGTAGACACAGAACGCCTCCGACGTTGTACACCGGCTCCTTACGCACTTCGGCGCCGGTCGTGTTCACGGCGCGGACGCATCCAGTTGGACTTCGGGGACGCGTTTCGGCTAACTTACTCATGCACCGAACGGAACGGGACGGCCGAAAGGCCAGAACGAATCGCCCGGAGCATGCGGACGTAGCTCAGTTGGTAGAGCATCACCTTGCCAAGGTGAGGGTCGCGAGTTCGAATCTCGTCGTCCGCTCGGAGGTTCACCAAGCCTCGCACGGTGGAGTGGCCGAGAGGCGAGGCAACGGACTGCAAATCCGTGTACACGGGTTCAAATCCCGTCTCCACCTCCAGCGCCTCAAGATCGCGCGCGAGGGCGATTAGCTCAGTGGGAGAGCGCTTCCTTGACACGGAAGAGGTCACTGGTTCAATCCCAGTATCGCCCACCACGTAACGCCAGGTCGGACTTCGGTCCGGACCTGGCGTTCTGGTTTTGCCGACCCTCGAACAACCTGGCCACCTAGCGCAGGCGATGACCAACGCTGCCACCTTCTTGCTCGTGATCAGGCCAACCTCTCCCCGGAGAGGTGCCTGATCACCAACAGGCGGCCGGATAACCACCGCACCAGCGACGTCTCGCCCAGCGACGGCGACGCACTCGCACCGCACCCACGCCCCGCCGCACTGTGCACCCCCTCAACCCTTCGTGATCATGCAAAATATCCCCGGCGTTCTAGAACTCTCTGCCCGAGGGACGCAGCATGCGGGGACACGTTGCCTGATCACGAGCAGGACGCCGGCCACCTCGACCGGCAGATGCACGGCCGTCCCTCGCGCCCGACCGGTGAGCACGGCCGACCTCTCCCCCGAAGCCCCCGAAGCCCCCTAACCCCGCCGCACCCCTCAGCGCCCTCCGGGGACGAGCCCGCGCACTCTGCGTCGTCGCCGCTCCCGGCCGCCGGGCCTCGGGGCCTGGCTCGTCGAAGGGGACACCGACGACCCGGCCGGCCAAGGCCGACCAAGCAGCCGCCATGACCCACTCGTCCCCGTCCCGGATGGCCGGCCTGGTGGATCGCTCGAACACCTACCGCCCCACCAACAGCCCCGGGGAGATCCGGCCCCACCGGCGACGCGGCGCGACCGGGAACGGCTGGGCGCCGGCCGTGTGGGCCCGAACCGGTCCGTCCACATCAGCGGCACCACCGTCCGCGCCACCATCAACCGGATCTTGACCTCGGTCCAGCAGTCCGGTCCGGTCCCGTGGAACCGGAACCCGCGCATCCTTCGATAAGCCCCTCTGCGCCCCACCTCCGGGCGTTCGGAGCACCCCTTGAAGTCTGCTAAGTTTATGGGGCACCGAACGGAACGGAACGGCCCGAAAGGCCGGAACGAACCACCCGGGGCATGCGGACGTAGCTCAGTTGGTAGAGCATCACCTTGCCAAGGTGAGGGTCGCGAGTTCGAGTCTCGTCGTCCGCTCGGAAAGTTCAGCAAACCTCACGGTGGAGTGGCCGAGAGGCGAGGCAACGGACTGCAAATCCGTGTACACGGGTTCAAATCCCGTCTCCACCTCCAGCACTTCATGTACGTGCTTGAGGGCGATTAGCTCAGTGGGAGAGCGCTTCCTTGACACGGAAGAGGTCACTGGTTCAATCCCAGTATCGCCCACCACCTTTCATCAGAACCATCTCCTCCAGATCAGAAGCTCGCCGCTGATCTGGGTTTTCTGTTTTGGCCATCCGAACAAGCGCTTTCGGACCAGCCGGATCACGACCTGATAACTTCGCCCCGACCACCGATGCGCAATCGCCGCCGGCATCTGTCTTTTCGCGGCAAACCGGCCGGTCCTAGACTTATGGGGTGAGCGACGAGCCCCTGACCTGGCTGCCGCGACCGGCCGAAGACGCCCGGCTGGGCCTGCGCGAGCGTAAGAAACGCCAGATGCGGGCCCAGTTGTCCTCCGCCGCCTCCCGTCTCTTCCTGGAACGCGGGTTCGACGCGGTCCGGGTGACCGAGATCGCTACTGCGTGCGGGGTTTCCGAGAAGACGGTGTTCAACTACTTCCCCAGCAAGGAAGCCCTCCTGCTCGACCGGTTCGAGAGCACCCACACCGCACTGCGAACGGCGCTCGCCGACCCCGGGAACCCTCCGCTGGAATCGGCTCTGGGAGTCCTCGCCGCAGAACTACGAGCCCTCACCGACTGGCTGGCCCAGCAGCCCGACCCGCGCAGCGCGGTCGAGACCGCGCACCGGTTCCACCAACTCATCCACAGCACGGCCGGCCTACGGGCCTACGAACTCGAACGTGCCGGGCAACTCACCGCTATCATCACCGGCATCCTGGCGACCCGGGCCAATCGGTCCCCCGATTCCCCGGAGGCCGAGATCTGCGCTGTCGCCCTGACCGGCCTGTGGCGGGTGCACGCCGCGAGCCGCACCCGCTGGCTGGCCGCGGGCGCATCGCCGGACGAGATCCGGCAGGGCGTCAGCGACGACGTGATGCGGGCCGCCGCCGCGATCCGACCGGCCTTGGAACTGTTCGCATCTGAGCGGTGACACGACCGGGGGCGGACGATCAGGTCGATCGCCCGCCCCCGGAAGCAGAGGTCAGGAACCGATGTTCGCCTGCGGGCCGGCGTACGTCCTGACCAGCGAGGGCACGTCGGCCGCCGGGTCGAGGGTGTACTTGTAGTAGTCGGACGGCTTGAACGTGGTGCCGACCGTCTGCTGCCTGCCCGTGCAGCTCACGCAGACACTGCCGCTCTGGCTCACGGAAGCGGTCGTGTCACCGGCGAAGTACGGGTCTTTCACCTTCTCGAAGTAGCTGTTCTCCACGACCATCTTCGTGGCGCCGCGGGCGTTGTTGCCGTACGAGGTCACGTTCTGCAGGTAGTTGTTGTAGAGGTGGGCGCGGGCCACGTTGTCGACGCTGGGGTTGCGCTGATTCGAGTTGAAGATCCAGTTGTGGTGGATCGTGATCTTCGCCGTCGCGCTGTCGGTCCAGCCGATGCCGAACGTCTTGTTGTGGTCGCCCATCCGGTTCCACGACACGGTCAGGTTCGTCGTGTCCTTGCGGCTGTCGATCATGCCGTCGTTGATCTTCGTGAACGTATTGTGGTCGATCCAGATGTGATTCGCGGTGTCCATCTGGATACCGTCGTAGTCGAACTCCTTGTCGTCCGGGTCGTCCGAGGTCATCTCGGTCTCACCGATCGTCAGGTTCCGCACGATCACGTTGTGGACGCCGGCCTTCAGGATGATGCCGCCGTTGAGGATCTTGCCCGAGGTGCCGACGCCGATCAGGGTCTTGTCCGACGTGACCGGGATCTCGTAGCCGTAGGTCGGAACCTTGACCGAGGCAGCGATCTTCACCACGTACGGCGAGGTCGCGGTGCTGTACTTCACCAGGTCGTCGTAGGTCTTCACGGTCACGGTGGTTCCTGCGGCACCACCGGTGGTGCCGCCGTCGGTCGAGGCGAAGCCGTCGGCGGTGTTCGACCAGGTCTTCGTAGCAGAGGACGAGGTGGTCGCCGCGGCCGTCGTGGTGGACGTCGCGGTGGTGGTCACCGGGTTCCAGCTGTCCGATCCGGCCAGGTACTTCGCCGGCGTGTACTCGGCCGCCTGCGTGGCGGTCAGCTGCGGGCGGTTGCTGTTGGTCGTGGCGCCCGCCCCGGTGTTCCGGTACTCGAAGAAACGCGCCTTCTCCCAGGTGTTCCCGGACATGTCGGTCCACGGCTCGGCGGTCTTGACCGTGGCTGACAGGGTGGACTCCCGCACGACGACCTGGCCGTCGGCACCCCACGGGCGCCCGAACTGCGTGGTGTTGTTCGTGGCCCCGGTAATGCTGGTCTTATAGAGCAGGAAGCCGTACTTGTTCGCGGCATCCGTCTTGGCGGCCGTCAGCGGACCACCGGTGGAACGCTTCTCGTAGATGCTCGTGGAGTCGAACACAGCCGTGCCGCCGCCGAAGATGAAGTCGACGGTGCCCTCGACGTAGCCGCCCCTGAAGTAGGTGCGGCCCGAGTTGATCAGCAGGGTGTCCTGGTCACCGAGCACCCGCACGTTCGTGAACACGGCGCGGTCGGCGTTGACGTCGAGCGCGACGGCCTGCTGCCCGCTGGTGCTGGTGCTCTCGTCGAAGTCGTTGGAGAACGTCAGGTTCGAGGCTGCGAAGTCGGTGCCGTTGACGAACGCCGTCGAGCTGCCGCTGGTGCCGTAGGCACCGGCCGAGTGGTTGTTGACGATCAGCACGTCCTTGGCGGCCGGGCCGGTACCCGTCAGCGTGATGTACGGCTTGGTCTTGGGCACCGTGACGATCTCGCGGTAGGTGCCGGGCTTGATCGTGATGGTGACGCGACTCTTGTTGCCCTCGCCCACCGCGTCGATCGCGGCCTGCACGGTCTTGTAGGTGCCGGTCCCGTCGGCGGCGACGGTGTTTCCAGCAGAGGACGAGGTGGTCGTCGTGGGTGCCGGGGTCGCCCCGGAACCAGCACCGGAACCGGTGGTGGCGAGCGTCCACTGCATGCGGTTGTTCGTCGTGCAGGTGTCCTGCACGATCGCCGCGGCGGAACTGGTGGAGCCGTCCTTCACGCTGACGCACAGCCCGGAGTTGACGTTCACCAGCTGGTGTCCGGTACCGCTGGCCGTCAGGGTCCACAGCTGGTTCGCCTGACCGGCCGAGCAGCCCCACTGCTGGAGCCGGGTACCGGCGGTCTTCGAGCCGCTGGGCACGTCGACGCACTGGCCGCTGTTGGTGCTCTGGAGCCAGTACTGGCTCGAGCCCTGGTCGACGAGCTTGAACTGCTGCCAGGTGTCGTCGGTGCATCCCCACTGCTGCAACTGGGCCCCCGCCGCCCTCGACGCGCTCGGCACGTCGACGCACAGCGAACTCTTCGCGTTGACCAGCTCGTAGGTGGTGCCGGCCACCGGGTTGGCGGCGCTGGACGGGAGCATCTGGCTGCCGATGATCACGGCGACCGCGGCCACGACCAGGCCACCGGTCAGGGCGGTATGGCGTTTCCTCAACAGGCGTAGCGGGTTGCGCGAGGTTGCGGGCATGACAGGGATGTCCTCTCAGCGGTGTGACGGGCTCCGAGCGTTGTGACCGCCCCGGGCGGGCCGGCATCAGGGGTAGTCGCCCGGGCGGCGGGCGGATAACACAAAGCGAGGCGAATACTTTGCGCGACCGCTCCGTTACCGCCGTGTTTGCCGCCTTTACGAGTGCTGTGCCAGGATCAGCCGCCCCGAGGGGGCCCGGTGAAAGGCACACGATGACGAGCACAGGCTCCGGCACCGCCACCACCGATCTGGTGCTGCTGGCCCAGTCCGGCGACCGGGCAGCGCTCGACGAGCTCGTCACCACCCACCTGCCGCTGATCTACAACGTGGTCGGCCGGGCGCTGAACGGCGACAGCGATGTCGACGACCTGGTGCAGGACACCATGATGGGCATCATCCGGGGCCTTCCCGAGCTGCGGGAGCCCGGCCGGTTCCGCTCGTGGGCCGTGACCATCGCCTACCGCCGCATGCAGGAGCACTACCGGCAGCTGCATCGGACGAGCTACCGCACCGTGTTCCGCCGGGTCGAGGCCGACATCCCCGATCCGCAGGCCGACTTCGCCGAGCGCACCGTCTCCGAACTGGCCCTCCAGGGTCAGCGCCGCGAGCTGGCCCAGGCCGCGCGCTGGCTGGAGACGGCCGACCGGCAGCTGTTCTCGCTCTGGTGGCAAGAGAGTTCAGGCGAACTGACCCGCGCCGACCTGGCCCGGGCCATCGCCGCCACACCCCAGCACGCGGCCGTCCGGCTGCAGCGAATGCGGCAGCGCCTCGACGGCACCCGGGGTCTACTGCGGGCGCTGAACGCCCGCCCGCGCTGCCCGGATCTCGACGCCCTGGTGAAGATCTGGGACGGGCGCGCCGATTCCCGCTGGCGCAAGCGGCTGACCCGGCACACCCGCGACTGTGCGCAGTGCCGGCCCTACGCGCGTGATCTGGTGTCGGGCGAGTCGTTGTTGCAGGGCATCGGCCTGGTCGCCGTGCCGGCCGTCCTGCTGACGAGGCTGCCGGGCGCGGCGACCGTGAACGCGGTTGCCGTGGGCAAGGTCTCGTCCCTGCTCACGAGTGTCGCGGGTAAGGGCGCAGTGGTCGCGGGGGCGGCGGCGATCACGCTGGGTGGGGTGACCTATCCGCTCTGGACCGGCCCCTCGTCACCCGCGCCGGCCTCTCCCGGACTTTCCTCCCCCGCGCCCCACCCAACGGCACCGACCACCGCGGTGCCCACGACGTCCACCACCCCGACCCCGACGAGCACCCGCACCTACGCCGGGGTGAGCACCGCCGATCTGTATGTCGCGCCGAACGGCGACGACGACGCGCGGGGTTCGCGGGCGCAGCCGTTCGCCACCCTGGAGAAGGCGGTGTCCGTGGTGCGGCCGGGCCAGACGATCGCGCTGCGCCAGGGTGTCTACCGTTCGTCGCAGACGCTGCACATCGACACCTCCGGCACGGCGAAACGCCGCATCGTGCTCAGCGGTTACCGCGACGAGCGGCCGGTGCTCGACCTGTCGGGGCTGCCCCACGACCAGTGGGGCATCGTGCAGACCGGGGACTTCTGGACGGTACAGGGCCTGGAGATCACCCGGGGCCCCAGCCACGCCTACATGTGCGAGTCCTGCCACGACAATGTCTTCCGGCGTCTGGACAGTCACGGCAACGGGGCGTCCGGGCTGATGCTGCGGGGCGAGGGCACGTTCGGCAACCGGATCGCGAACAGCGATCTGCACGACAACCGCGACGGTCTCGGGATCATGTACGGCAACGGGGTGGGCAACCGGATCTCGGGCGTGCGCACCTACCGAAACCAGGTGGAGGGCCTGGATCTGGGCGGGTTCACGAGCCCGGTGACGGTGCGGGGCAGCTGGTCGTTCGGCAACGGCAACGGGTTCACGCTGGGCGGTGGCGGTACGGCCGTGCACGTCGCGCACGTGCTCACCGACAACGCGGCCTGGGACAACCGCGGCCTCGGGTTCAACGAGGAGGGTAACACCGGCGCCCTCGAACTGACGCGGAACACCGCCTACCGCAACGGTGTCGCGGGGTTCTGGCTACCGGACTCCCCGGCCGTGCTGACCCGGAACCTGGCCGCGCGAAACCCGGACGACGCCTTCTCCGCAAGCGCCCGGCAGGTGGACAACGACTGGACGGCGACCGGTTTCGCCTCCCTGGACCCGGCGGGTGCGGAGGCGGACCGCCGCCGCGACGGTTCGCTGCCCCGCACCCGTTTCCTGGTCACCGCCACCGCGCGGGGTGCCCGGATGAACTACTGACGGTTTCCGGAAAGCACCGATCTCAGGGCGTCTTCCAGGATGTCGACGCCCCGGTTCAGGTCTTCCGGCGTGATCGTCAGAGGTGGGGCGATCCGGAAGATCCCGCCCATACCGGGTAGCTGCACGATGTTCATGTGCAGCCCCCGTTCCAGGCAGGCGGTGGTGACGGCCGCGCCGAGCCGGTCGGCGGGGGCCTTGCTCTTCCGGTCGGTGACCAGCTCGATGCCCTGCAGCAGACCCCGGCCACGCACGTCGCCGACCACGTCGTACTTCTCACGAAGCCCGGAAAGTCTTTCCCGGAGCAGGTTCCCGAGAGTTACGGCGCGGTCCACCAGGCCGTCGCGCTCGATCACGCCGATCACGGTCAGCGCCACCGTGGCAGCCAGCGGGTCCGAGACGTGGGTGGTGAAGAACAGGAAACCCTTGTCGTGGCAGGTCTCCTCGATCTGGGCGGAGGTCATCACCACGGCCACCGGCAGGCCCGCGCCCAGGGTCTTCGAAAGCGTGAGGATGTCGGGCACGACGGCGTCCCTCTCGAAGGCGTACATCGTGCCGGTCCGGCCCAGGCCGGTCTGCGCCTCGTCGAGGATCATCAGCATGCCGCGTGCTCGACAGTGCTGCTGCAGGCGGGCCAGGTAGCCGGGCGGCAGCTCGATGATGCCGCCCGAGGAGAGGATCGGCTCGACCAGGCAGGCCGCCAGACTGCCCGCCGACTGCTGGTCGATCAGCTGGAATCCATAGTCCAGCTCGGCTTCCCAGTCGTACGACCCGTCGGGGCGACGGAACGGCGAGCGGTACGCGTTCGGTGTCGGTAGCGCCAGGTTGCCCGGCACCGGCGGCCCGTACCCGTGACGCCCGGCCGAGAAGGTGGCCGCTGCCGCGCCCGAGGTCATGCCGTGCCACGAGCGGTCGAAGGAGACGATCTCGTACCGGCCCGTGGACAGCTTGGCCATCTTGATCGCGGCCTCGTTCGACTCCGCGCCCGTGGTCAGCAGCAGCATGCGGTCCAGGCCGGCGGGCAGGGATCCGGCCAGGCGGGCGCCGAGCTCGACCACCGGCCGGCTCAGCATGCCCGAGTAGAGGTGCGTCAGGGTGCCGGCGGCCTCCCGGATCGCCGCCACCACGTCCGGATGGGCGTGCCCGAGCACGGCACTCATCTGGCCGGAGGTGAAGTCGAGGATCGCCCGGCCCTGCGCGTCGTGGACGTACGACCCGGCCGCGAACTCGATGATGCGCGGTGTGAAACTGCCGCCGTAGCGAATGAGGTGGTCTCCGGCCAGCTTCCAGAACTGATCGTCATCCATGCGGATACATGGAATCAGATGGGGGCGGGTTCGCCCAGGGCCTGGCGCATCTGGGCCCGGCACCGGGCGTAGGTCCCGAGGAGATCGACAGGACGGCCGGCCTCCACCGAGTCGGCCCAGGTGTTCAGGGCGATGCGGACCGGGACGGCGGCGGCCTCGGCGAGCATCCGGGCCCGGATCCCGTCGGGTTCGCCCGTCAGCCGGGTCAGGCGCGCGATCCGCACCGGCCCTCTCATCGCCCTCCTGGTCTGCGCGGCCTTCGTCGTGATCCTGAACGAGACGATCATGGGCGTCGCCCTGCCCGACCTGATGATCGAGTTCTCCGTACCGGCCACCACCGCCCGGTGGCTCACGACGGCCTTCCTGCTGACCATGGCCATCGTCATCCCGATCGGCGGCCGGCTACGCACCCGCCTGCCGCTGCGCACCGTCTTCGTCGTCGCGATGGGCAGCTTCTCTTGGGGGACGCTCCTGGCGGGGTTCGCCCCGGTTTTCGGTGTGCTGGTGCTGGCCCGGGTGGTGCAGGCCGTCGGCACCGCCCTGACGATGCCCCTGCTGCTGACCACCCTCCTCAACGTGGCGCCCGCCGAGCGCCGCGGCCGGATGATGGGCAGGTGGCCGGGGCCGCCGACACGGCCCTGTTCGTCACGGTGATGGCCCGCACGTCCGCCGCCTCGGAGAACGACGGCTTCGGCCTGATGACCAGCGTGGCCGACGAGGTGCACGCGGCCCTGATGTGGGGCGGCATCATCTCCACCGTCGCCGTGGTGCCGGCCCTGCTCGTGCGCCGGCCCGGCTCGTGTGCCGGCCCTGCTCGTGCGCCGGCCCTGCTCGTGCGCCGGCCCTGCTCGTGCGCCGGCCCCGTCCGGTCGTGGTGCCGGACGTGTCCTGATCCCATCCGAGATCCCATCCGACGCGCCCGTACCACCCGCGGATGGTGGACGGGCGCGTCGGCGTTTTGCACACTTGCGCGCATGACGCGCTCAGGACCGGCCCAGGGTTTCTCGCTGTGCAACCCGGACAACGACCGGCCGTCCGACCTGCCGCGGCTGTTGCGGCGGCTGGCCGACCGCATCGACGACCTCGACCTGGACCCGGTGGAGATCCTCGACATGACCGTGCACCAGGAGACCACCGGGGACGGGCCGCGCTGGTGGGCGACCGTCTACTTCGCCACCGAAGCCCTCGATCCCGTCGACCTCACCGAGACGGCCGTACTTTTCGACAGCGCCGACCTACGGGAGCACACCGAGCACCGCCGCACCGAGCCAGGTCACCTCGAACACAGTCATCTCGCACACGGTCGCCCCGAGCCCGGCAACACTGGTCGCGGCGTCGCCGAACGCGACCTCCCCGAACGCGACCTCCCCGAACGCGACCTCCCCGAACGCGACCTCCCCGAAGGCAGCCTGAGCGAACGCAGCCTTCCCGAAGCCAGCCTGAACGAACGCAGCCTCCCCGAACGCCCCGTCACCGGCTGGCCCCTCACCGGCCGGACCAGCTGATCCATGCCTCCCACCGGCCCCCAAACCACGACCGGCTCCCGAACCGCGATCAACCCGCGAACCACGACCAATCTCCTGGCCACAGTCGATCCTCTGACCACAGCCGATCCCCTGGTCACGCCCGATGACCTGCGTGCCGCGATCGACCGGATCCCGCTCGTCGACCATCACGTGCACAGCGTCGTGGGCGAGAACCTCACCGAGGCCGAGCTCGAGGTCGCCCTCACCGAGGCCTACCTGCCCCCGGCCCGACCCGCCACGGTGTTCGACTCGCAGCTGGGTTTCGCCGTGCGCAACTGGTGCGCCCCGCTGCTCGGCCTGCCCGCGTTCACCTCCCCCGCCGCCTACGTGGCCCGCCGCGCCGAACTCGGCCCGGACGAGGTGAACCGGCGCTTCCTGACCGCCGCCGGGGCGAGCGACCTGCTGGTCGACATCGGGTACGCCGGCGATCGCCTGATTCCCGACGCCGAGCTGGCCCGGCTGAGTGGCACCCACGTACGGACGTTGTTGCGCCTGGAGTCGATCGCCGAACGCTGGATCTCCTCGGACCTGGAAGGGCTGGCCTCGCTGGACGCCCTTCTACGGGAATCAGCCTCGTCCGCCGTGGGATTCAAGAGCGTGGCGGCCTACCGGGGCGGACTGCGGCTTCCCGCCGAGCCGCCCGCGGCGCAGGACGTCGAGATCGCCCTGCGGGCCTGGCGGGACACCGTCAGCACACGGGACGCCCCGCCCCGCCTGACCGACCGGACCATTCTGCGACACCTCATCTGGTGGGCCCTGCGCGACGGCCGGCCCCTCCAGTTCCACACCGGCTTCGGCGATCCCGACCTGTTGCTCCGCGAGTCCGATCCCCTTGCGCTGCAAGACCTTCTAGTGCGCGCAGCCGACCTCGGCGGCCCGGTCGTGCTGCTGCACACCTACCCGTTCGTGCGGCACGCCGGCTACCTCGCGGCCGTCCTCCCCCACGTCTACTTCGACGTTGGGCTGACCTCGAACCACATCGGCACCTCGGCCGTGACCGCCGTGCGGGAGGCCCTGGAACTGACCCCCTTCGGCAAGCTCCTCTACTCCAGCGACGGCATCGGCCTGCCCGAACTGACCTTCCTCGGAGCCCGGCAGTGGCGCGCGGCGACGACCGCGGTCCTGACCGAGAACATGCGCGACCACGGCTGGCCGGCCGGGGAATGCCTGCGCGTCGCCGAGCTCATCGGTCGCGGCAACGCCCAGGCGATCTACGGGCTGACCGACCAGGACAGCTACCCGGCACCCGGACCCGAAGAAGATTGACGCCTGCACCGCAGTTCGCCCTCGCCATTTCGCACGATCGACGAGTACAAATCAACCCCTACAGGACGGCCCGCGGGCGCGCACCGCGCTTTTCACCGGACCGACTGGCGCGAGTGACATTCATTCGTCGGCGTGGGGGCGGTCATGGAGCCGGATCAAAGGGGTCGCACTGATACCGGGCTGGAAATCATTCTGGTGTCACTGGCCTTGGTGCTGAGCATTTTCTCGGTCTGGCTCTCGTCCTGGGACCCGCTGTGGAAATGGATGCACATCACCGATATGGAGCTGAGAACCTCACTCGGTTCGACGCTGTCCATCATTTTCCTGCTGTCGGGGTTCCTGCCGGCGCTTCTACTCCAGAATGACCGTCTGGGCCGCCGGATCGAGACGCGATGCGACGAGATCGTCCGGGATATCGCGACCTCGGTCCCGCAGTTGCACGGGTTCCAGATCATGGACAGCGAAGAGTCCTACGACTACCTGGCTCGTAACCTTCCACACGCCCAAAGGGTCTGGAACACCAGGCTGGGCGACTCCTGGGACACCTCCAGGTACGGGTCGGCGAGCGCGAGGCACTACCGGACCGCCCTGGAGGTGGCGATCAATCAGGGCCTTCAATTCCGCGAAGTCATCAGCGCATCCTGGGCGAAGGATGCCGAGAAGATTGTGCAGGCCACCCGGAAACGACCCGATCACCCGTACAGCTTTACCGTCGTCAGGGACAGTGCCCTGCCCATGCTGAATTTCATAGTTCTGCATTACCCGGACAACCGCAAGGAAGTACTGGCGGGGTGGCTCGACTCGCGGACATCACGCCCCGAGCAGGACAGCATGCTGTTCCGGGATCCGCGAATCGTGGGATACTTCCAGACCTGGTGGGACGAGATCCACCGAACTGCTGAACCAAGGAACAGCTCAGCCAGATCTGACTGACTCATCCCGGTGCGCAGGAGGTTTCAATGCTGGAAGACTTCGAGAAGCTCGTGCGCCTCTCCCCGTCCCTGGACGAGAATCAGGCCGAATACTTCCTCTTCGGCGAGCCGGAGAAGGCCGAAAAAATCAGGGTCCAGGATTATTCCAGAACCTACCGAACTCCCGGCCTCTATGAGTACGTCGTCCAAGGACTTCTGGACTGCCGCTCCCCCGCCACAGCGGCGTACGGCCTCCTGCAACAAGCCAAGGATTCGGCAATCCTGGCCTCGGCCCTGAACGCGTTGGACCTGGGCGCAGGCACGGGAATTGTCGGGTCTCTCCTCCAGGAGGCAGGGGTGAGCACGATCGTGGGCATCGACTACACACCCGAGGCCAAGGAGGCAACGGAGAGAGATCGGGCAGGCGTTTACCGCGCCTACCTCGTGACCGACGTGGAGGACGGGGACGAGGCCGCGCGTCGGGCCTTCTCCGACATCGAGCTGAACTGTCTCGTCTCCGCCGGTGCACTGGGGGGCGGCCACCTGACCCCGATCGGCCTGGGACGTGCTCTGAATCTTCTATCCCGGCCGGCACCCTTCGCCATCACCGTGCGAAGCGACATGCTCGACGAGGACTCGAGCGAGGGCTTCGGTGCTTTCTTCGCCCGGGCCGCAGCCGATCGGGAACTATCGCTTTCCGAGCGCCGCCCTTTCCGCCACCGCCTCACGGCCGAAGGGAAGGAGATCATGTTCTCCCTGGTTCGAGGCGTTGCCCATACCCAGGTGACCATCGGCTGACGGGGGGCCAGGCACACAGCACCCGACCTAAGCCCCTCAGGCTGCTGCCCGGGCCTCCCACAAGCTCGTGAATGCCTCGGCCTCCGAGCGCACGTAGGCGTTCAGCATGCGCACGTCGCGCGTGCGGCTCAGGGCGAAACCGGTGGTGCCCGAGCGCACGTCGATGATGCGGGGTGTGGCGTCGCAGCCGATCGCGCGCAGGGCCTCGCCCATGATGACCAGGGCGCCGTCGGCCGTGGACTGGGTCAGGCGGTTGGCCTTGAGGTGCAGGAACCAGGCCTCCAGCAGGCCGTTACGGCGCTCGACCAGCAGGTGCGGCGACACGGTGACGCGCAGGTTGCCGTGCCGCCAGGCGCCGGTCGGGGCCGCGAAGACGTTCACCGGGCCCACCCGGCGGCGCACCGCGAGCATGCCCTCCTGGATCTCGGCGTAGTGCGTGGCCTGCCCCCGGCAGCGCCGGTCGGTCTCGGAGCGGTCCTGCGCCCGGGTGACGGCGACGTCGAGCTCGTAGCGCAGCCGGTCGCGACGCAGACCGGTGGCGATCGCCGTGACGATCGGGTCGTAGTAGCGCCACGGATGGCGCGTCGGGTCTTCGTACATGGCCCGCAGCTGCACGGGCACACGCCCGCGCTGGGCCCCCGGCGTACTGATGAACGCAATGATTGACGGAAGCGACGTCTTGATCTCGGACATCCCCAGGCCCCTGTCTCCCGATCCCCTCGAACAGTCTCCATCCTATCGCAAAATCGAACATTTGTTCGAAGAATTTCCACCCAAAGCCGCCGGAAGCGTCATCAGTCGGGCCTGTGACCTGCGTAATTCACAGCCAGTTCCCTCACGAACACCTGGAGTCGCAGCTACCCTCGAACAGCCGATCGTTTACCTGGCCGAACTGCCGAAGGTGACACCAGAGAGTCATCTGGCAGCCGGGCCCGTTCTGGATCGGCCGGCGTCTCCGCACCACGGAACCGCAACCGCGCTCCACCAGCCCCGACCGCCACGGCCGGAAGGAAGAGGAATACGTGTCCAACATCGACACCGTCCTGAAAGATGCCATGCAGATCGACGGGGCCATCGGCGTCGCTCTCGTGGACCACACCAGTGGCATGACTCTCGGTCAGGCCGGGGGCAACACCCTGAACCTCGAAGTGGCGGCGGCCGGTAACACCGAGGTCGTGCGGGCCAAGCTGCGCACCATGGACGCCCTGCGCCTGCGCGAGAACATCGAGGACATCCTGATCACGCTGGACACCCAGTACCACCTGATCCGCCTGATCACCGACAAGTCCGGTGCCGGCCTGTTCCTCTACCTGGCCCTGGACAAGCAGCGCTCGAACCTGGCGATGGCCCGGCACAAGCTGGCCAACCTGGAGCGCACCATCGAGATCTGAGCCACCTTCCCCACGCAGCGAACCGGCCGGGTCCTTCCCGGCCGGTTCGCTGGTGGACCGCGACGATCAGATCTTGCGCAGCAGCGGCACGACGTCCTGGGTGAACTGGGTGAGGAAGCGCTCCTGGTTGTGGCCGGGGGCGTGGAACACCAGGTGGGTGAACCCGGCGTCGGTGTAGTTCTTCACCGCGGCCACCACCTCGTCCGGGTCGGAGGCCACGATCCAGCGCTTGGCCACCTGCTCGATCGGCAGCTCGTCGGCCAGGCGCGCCATCTCGACCGGGTCGTGCACCGACGCCTTCTGCTCCGGCGAGAGCGACAGCGGTGCCCAGAAGCGGGTGTTCTCCAGGGCCTGGGCCGGGTCCTCGTCGAAGCTCAGCTTGATCTCGATGGTCTTGTCGATCGCCTCGAAGGGCCGCTGCGACGCCTCCAGCCCCTCCTTCAGGGCCGGTAGCAGGGTCTCCTCGTAGAGGCCCATGCCCTTGCCCGAGGTGCAGATGTACCCGTCGCCCGCGCGCCCGGCGTACTTGGTCACGCCCGGCCCGCCACCGGCGATGTAGATCGGCACCGGCTGCTCCGGCCGGTCGTACACGGTGGCGTCGTGCAGGCGGTAGTACTCGCCCTCGAACGTCACCCGCTCTTCCGACCACAGCTGCTTGATCAGGCGCACCGCCTCGCGCAGACGGGCGAAGCGCTCGCGGGTCTCCGGGAAGTTCACCCCCACAGCCGTCTCGTTCAGGGCCTCACCGGTACCGATGCCCAGGATCGCCCGGCCCGGGGCCAGACAGCCCAGGGTGGCGAACGCCTGGGCGATCACGGCCGGGTTGTAGCGCAGGGTGGGCGTGAGCACGCTCGTGCCCAGCTGCACCCGCTGTGTCCGGGCCGCCACCCAGGGCAGCCACACCAGGGCCGAGGGGGCGTGCCCGTCGACGTGCCGCCACGGCTGGAAGTGGTCGGAGATCCACACCGAGTCCAGGCCCTGGTCCTCGGCCTGCACGGCGAAGTCCGCCAGCTGACCGGGGGCGAACTGCTCTGCCGACGCCTTGTAACCGAACTTCACGCGTGACCTCACTCTTCTGTTCAAAGAATCTTCTTCGTCAACCTAGATCGCGACCCGGGCGCCTTCAACCTGTCACGCCGGATGCCGATGCCACATCCCGTATAGCCGTTCAGTCTGGGGGAACCTGATGGCCCTTGCGGGTGTTCCGACGTCCCGTCGCGCGTTTCGTCTCGCCGACCTGGGCGTGAGTGCCAAGGTGCTCGCCGCGGTCCTGGCCGCCGCACTTATCGCCGTCATCGTCTGGGTGACCGGATTCGTCGGCCTGAAACAGACCAGCGACGCCGCCAACCTGATCGCGACCAGCAACGTCGCGAGCATCAAGGCGGTCGGGGCGGTGCGGGCCCAGTTCATCCAGACCAACCTCGACTCGACCAACCAGGCCCTGTCGCGGAACCCGGACACGGCCAAGAAGTTCAGCGCCTCCTTCACCCAGGACCTGACGAGCTTCGACACCGCGCTCCAGTCGTACCGCGACAGTTTCCCGGCCGGCAGCCCGGCCGCGATCGACAAGCTGGCCAGCACCTGGCAGTCGTACGTCACCATCGCCCGTGACCAGCTCCTGCCTCTGGGCACCGCCAACAACCTGGACCAGTGGGCCACGGTCCGGGACGAGAAGGTTCAGCCCATCGTCACGTCGCTCACCGGGCAGCTGTCCGACCTGGACACCATCGAGCAGGCCGATGCGAGGAAGAACGCCGCCCACGCCGTCACCGTCTTCCGCACCAGCCGGAACATCTCGGCCGCCGTGCTGTTCATCGGCCTGATCGTGGCCCTGGGCGTAGGAACGCTCGTCGCCCGGACGATCGTGCGCTCGCTGCACCGGGTGCGCGTCGTGTGCGAGTCCCTGGCCGGTGGCGACCTGACCCACACCACCGGGCTGACCAGCCACGACGAACCCGGTCAGATGGGCCGGGCCCTCGACGCCGCCATCGGCACCCTGCGCCAGACCGTGCGCACGATCGGAGACTCCGCGGCGTCGCTGGCCGGTGCGGCCGAGCAGCTCACCGGCACGGCCTCGCAGATCGCCGCGTCCGCGCAGTCCACGTCGGACCGCTCGCAGGTGGTGTCGGAGGCCGCGGACATGATCTCCCGCAGCGTGGACACGGTTGCCGCCGGTGGCGAGGAGATGGGCGCCGCCATCCGGGAGATCTCGCAGAACGCCGCCCAGGCCGCGCAGGTCGCCGCCGAGGCCGTGCGCCTGACCGAGACCACGTCCCAGACCATGCACCAGCTCGGCGAGTCGTCGGTGGAGATCGGCAACATCGTCAAGGTGATCACCTCGATCGCCGAGCAGACCAACCTGCTGGCCCTCAACGCCACCATCGAGGCGGCCCGGGCCGGGGAGGCGGGCAAGGGCTTCGCGGTGGTCGCGGACGAGGTGAAACAGCTGGCCCAGGAGACCGCCCGGGCCACCGAGGACATCTCGAACCGCGTACAGACCATCCAGGCCGACACCAGCGGATCGGTCGGGGCCATCAGCGAGGTGGCCGAGGTGATCTCGCGGATCAGCGAGTTCCAGACCACCATCGCCTCGGCGGTCGAGGAGCAGAGCGCCACCACCGCCGAGATGAACCGCAGCGTCACCGAGGCCGCCGACGGCACCGGTGAGGTGTCGCGCAACATCGGCGGGGTGGCCGAGGCCGCGGCCGCGACCAGTCAGGGCGCGATCGAGACCCAGGCCGCCACGGCCGACCTGGCCCGGATGTCGGCCCAGCTCAACGGGATCGTGGCCGGGTTCCGACTGTGAGACCTCAGTCTTTACGGCGCCACCAGGCGTCTTCGGGCTCCGTCACCGGCACCCGCGAGCTGCGCGCGCCCTTGGTCAGGCGGGGCTCGCCCGGGGCGAAGATGAGCTGCGAGATCTGCTGGTAGTGCAGGTCGGAGTCGGGGATGTAGTTGATGGTGCTCAGCGCCTGGTCCTGACCGGCGGACTCCATCACGAACTTGCCGTAGCCGAAGACCTGGCCCGTCACCGTGCGGTCGTACCGCATGTCGGTGACCTTCGACATCGGCATGATGTCGACCTTGCGGGTGACGACGCCGTGCACGAGCATCAGCCGTTTGTCGGTCGCCACGACCAGCTCGTACCACCACTCCCAGGCCACCAGGATCAGACGGGAGAGCAACAGCAGCCAGCCCACCGTCAGGATGGTCGACACCGGCTCCCCGACCCGGCCACCCACCACGGCCAGCAGCAGAAGACCGAGCATCGTCGTCAGGAACGGCTCGGCGAGAACCACCCAGTGCCGGCGCAGGAGGAAGACGATCTCCTCGCTCGGGACCAGATAGCGATCCAGTTCCTTGGGCACCCCCGGCCCGTACCGCTCAGAAAACCCAGCCATGTAGCGGACCATAAGTCGTTTTGGCCGCTTACACACCCCTTGTTGCCATGCGGGTACATTCTGCTTCCCGTCCGCAGGGCGAGAATGAGGGACGACGATGGGCACCGAACGCTGCGGCCCGCCTATAGTCGCCTGGTTGCTGGTTCGTCGTGCCCGCCAGGTACGCCGTCGTAAGAGGGAACCCGGTGCGATTCCGGGACTGCCCCGCAGCGGTGAGCGGGAACGACCGCCGTCATGAGCACTGGGTGCAAGAGTGTCCGGGAAGCGACGGCCAGTAGGTACGCCGGAAGGCGTGTGCCCGCGAGTCCGAAGACCTGCCAGTGACGCCGTGGGCCGTCGGCCCGCGGGTGACCGGTGGGCCTCGTGGGCGGGCTTCGGCGGACCTCACCCCGGTCCGGGGTGCTGATCCGTGCTGTTCCGTGCCGCCTGACGAGCCCTCGGTCGTGACCGAGCTCGCGAGGAGAGAGCACGTGACCAGTACGAGTTTTTCCGGCAGTCCCCTGCCCGCCACCGTCCTGGGGTATCCCCGGATCGGCCGTGACCGCGCGATGAAGAAGGCGATCGAGGCCTACTGGCGCGGTGAGCTGAGCGCCTACAACCTCGAGCGCACCCTGGTGGCGCAGCGCCGGGAGGTCTTCGAGACCCTGAGGGCCGCCGGCCTGACCGACGTCCCTTGCAGCGACTTCTCGCTCTACGACCAGGTGCTCGACACCCTCTGCCTGGTCGGGGCGGTACCGGAGCGGCACCGGGCGGTGACCGGCGACCTGGAGCGCTACTTCGCGATGGCCCGGGGCACGGCCGACGTGGCCCCGCTGGAGATGACGAAGTGGTTCGACACGAATTACCACTACCTGGTGCCGGAGCTGCGCCCCGACAGCACCTTCACGCTCGACCTGAGCAAGCCGCGCCGTGAGTACCAGCAGGCCCGCACGCTGGGCCTGGCCGCCCGGCCGGTGCTCGTGGGGCCGGTGACCTTCCTGCGGCTGGCCAAACCGGCACCCGGCGTGGACCCGGACTTCGACCCGATGACGTTGCTCGAGGAGCTACTGCCCGTCTACGAGCAGGCCCTCACCGAGTTCGCGGCCGAGGGGGTGTCGTGGGTGCAGCTGGACGAGCCGGTGCTGGCGCAGGACCAGCCGCCGACGGTGCTCGACGCCTTCGCCACGGCCGTCGACCGGCTCGGGACCCTCGGGGACCGGCCGAAGCTGCTGCTGGCCACCTATTTCGGGGTGGTGCGGGAGGCGTTGCCGCTGCTGCGGGACGCCCCGGTCGAGGGGGTCGCGCTGGACCTCACCGGCCCGGGCGCCGCGAACGTCGGGGAACTCGCCGCCGTGGGCGGCCTGCCCGGCAAGCGCCTGGTGGCCGGGGTGGTGGACGGCCGCAACGTCTGGGCCGCCGACCTGCGCCGGCAGCTCGGGCTCCTGGCCACGCTGCACGGCCTGGCCGACGAGATCGTGGTCTCGTCGTCCTGCTCCCTCCTGCACGTCCCTCTCGACGTGAGCCTCGAGACCGATCTGGCGCCCGACGTCCGCAGCTGGTTCGCCTTCGCCCGCCAGAAGCTCGACGAGGTGGTGCTGCTGGCCCGCGGCATCACCGCCGGCCCGGAGACGATCACGGCCGAACTGGCGCGCAACCAGCAGGTTCTCGAGAACCGCCGGGCCTCGCCGGTGACCAGCGATCCGCGGGTGCGCGAGCGCGCCGCGCAGGTGTCGGCGGCCGACGCGCGCCGGGCCCACTCCTACCCGGAACGGGCGGCCCGGCAGGCGGAACGACTGAACCTCCCGGGTCTGCCGACCACCACGATCGGCTCGTTCCCGCAGACCCGGGCCCTGCGCCGGGCCCGGGCGAACTGGCGCCGCGGCGAACTGTCCCGCCCGGACTACGTGCAGCGGATGCGCGCCGAGGTGGAGCACGTGATCCGGCTCCAGGAGACGCTGGGCCTGGACGTGCTGGTGCACGGCGAGCCCGAGCGCAACGACATGGTGCAGTACTTCGCCGAGCAGCTGGAGGGTTTCGTGACCACCCGGCACGGGTGGGTGCAGTCGTACGGGACCCGCTACGTGCGTCCACCCGTGATCGTGGGTGACGTCTCGCGCCCGGAACCGATGACGGTGGAATGGACCTCGTACGCCCAGTCGCTCACCGACCGGCCGGTGAAGGGCATGCTGACCGGGCCGGTGACGATGCTGTGCTGGTCGTTCGTGCGCGACGACCAGCCGCCGGCGCAGACCGCCCGGCAGGTGGCCCTGGCCCTGCGCGACGAGGTCGCCGATCTGGAGGCCGCCGGCACCGCCGTGATCCAGGTGGACGAGCCGGCCCTGCGGGAAGGTCTGCCGCTGCGGGTGTCCGAGCGGGACGACTACCTGAGCTGGGCCACGGAGGCGTTCCGGCTGACCACGAGCGGGGTGCGCGACGACACCCAGGTGCACACCCACATGTGCTACGCCGAGTTCGGTGAGATCCTCGCGGCCGTGATCGATCTCGACACCGACGTGATCAGCATGGAGGCCGCCCGGTCGCACATGTCGATCGCCGCGGACCTGTCCGGTGCCGGCTACCCCTCGGGCGTCGGGCCGGGGGTGTACGACATTCACTCACCGCGGGTGCCCGGCCGTGAGGAGATCATTGAGATGCTGCGCTGGGCGTTGGATCACGTGCCGGCCGGACGGCTGTGGGTGAACCCGGACTGCGGCCTCAAGACCCGTGACGAGACCGAGGTGAAGTCGTCGCTGGCCAACCTGGTGGCAGCGGCGGAGAGCCTGCGGTAGCCCTTGTTCAGGTAAAGGCCGTCACCAGCAGCAGGGTCCCGCCGACCGCCGCGATGAGCAGGGTGATCCATCGCACCACGGCCGGCGGGACCCGGTGCACGAACGGCAGGGACACCGCTGTTCCCACCCCGAGACCCACCGCTGACCAGGCCATCTCGCCCAGGTCGGCGGTGTCGGGCAGACCCAGGGCGATCAGGGTCAGCAGGTTGAGGGGCAGGGAGTAGGCCTGGAGGGTGGCGCTGGTCTGCGCGGGAGGCCAGCGCCGCGCCGCCGCGAACAGCGCCACCGGCGGCCCGGCCGCCCCCGCGAGCACGTTGAGTGACCCGCTGAGACCACCGGCGACGACCGCGCCGGAGCGGCCCTCGAAGAAGGGCAGGCGCCGGCCCGCCGCGGGCCCGGGGGGGGGCGCCCGGGGACCCCCAACCCCCCCCCCCCC
>NZ_JAJOMA010000019.1 GCF_021129235.1 Kineosporia mesophila | reverse complement strand
CTTCATAGATAGTGGTGGCGGCCGCTCCAGTTCATGGTCGTGTTCACCCGTTGAATCCGCGCCCGCGTCAATCGCAGGGCGCGACGATTCCGGGGCAACGGACACGGACCAGGAGTAGGCCGCCATCACTGTTTTTCCATGCCGCTGTTCGGGTCCACGTCGACACGGACGGCGGGAGCAGTGCCAGGCTCGTGATGTACTGGTACGTCTTCTGAACAGTGCTGGCCGCCGGTATATGGCGGAACTGGGCGTCCCGGATGCGGCGCGCCCCGGGCCCATGGCTTCCGCCTGCGATGACGACGCCTCGCAGCGCGAGCACGATGAACGAAGCATCACCGAGCAGTCAAAGGATTGGAAGTCATGGCCGGCGAGCCCGACAGGCAGCGTCCTCGATCGAACGAGTCCGGTAAGGGCGGTCCCAGTAGAGGGTCGGCCGGAGGCCGTGGCGATCGGGACGGGCAGTCGCGCACGGGTGACCGTGGCCGCGCCCCGTCCCGTGGCGGCAGCTCGTACGGCAGCGGCCGGGTGGCCGGCATGCGTACGTCCCGATCCTCCAGCGAGGGCGGCAGCTTCTCCCGTGACGGTGAGCGCGGCGGCTCGCGTCCCTCCGGCAGCGGTGGTTTCCGCTCGGGTGGACCTAGCCGTGATGGTGGCCCCCGGGGTGGTGACCGCGACAACCGTAGTTCCAATGGCGACCGGGGCGGTTTCCGCTCGGGTGGTTCCGGTGGCCAGGGCGGCGACCGTGGTGGTTTCCGCTCCGGTGGCTCCGGCGCCCCGTCCGGCGATCGTGGCGGCTTCCGCTCCGGCGGCCAGGGTGGTGACCGCGGTGGCTTCCGTTCCGGCGGTCCCGGTGGCGACCGAGGTGGATTCCGTGACAGCCGTGGCGGTTCCGGCAGCTCGGGCGGTGACCGGGGCGGTTTCCGTTCCGGTGGTCCGGGCAGCTCGGGCGGCGATCGTGGCGGTTTCCGGTCCGGTCCGCGCGAAGGTGGCTTCAACAGCGACCGTAGTGGCTTCAAGCCCGGCGGTCGTGACGGGGGCAGCAGCGACCGAGGCGGCTTCCGTTCCGGTGGTGACCGTGACAACCGCGGCGGCGGCGACCGTGGTGGCTTCCGCACAGGTGGCGACCGTGGCGGCAGTGACCGGGGCGGCTTCCGTTCCGGTGGTGACCGTGACAACCGCGGTGGCTCCGGCGATCGTGGTGGCTTCCGCTCCGGCGGCCAGGGCGGCGACCGTCCCGGCTTCCGTCCGGGTGGTTCCTCCGGCGGCGACCGCGGCGGTTTCCGGTCCGGCCCCCGTGAGGGCGGCTTCAACAACGACCGCGGCGACCGTGGCGGTTTCAAGCCCGCCGGTCGTGACGGCGGCAGCAGCGACCGCGGTGGCTTCCGTTCCGGCGGTGACCGTGACAACCGTGGTGGCGGCGACCGCGGTGGCTTCCGTTCTGGTGGTCCGGGCGGCCGGGGCGGCTTCAAGCGCGAGGGCGGCTTCAGCAACGACCGCGGTGACCGGGGCGGCTCACGTCCCGGCGGCAGCGGTGACCGGGGTGGCTTCCGTTCCGGTGGCGACCGTGACAACCGGGGCGGCGGCGACCGTGACAACCGGGGCGGCTTCCGCTCCGGCGGCCAGAGCAGCCCGAGCGGCGAGCGCGCCGGCTTCACCGGCCAGAAGCGCAGCTGGGGCGACAAGGACAACAACACCGAGTCGCGTTCCAACGAGGGCGGTTTCCCGGCCCAGCGACGCAGCTGGAACGACGACAAGCCCCGCGAGGCGCGTTCGGGCGAGGGCAGCCCGGCGAAGAGCTACGAGCGCCCCGAGCGTTCGGAGCGTCCCGACCGGGGCGAGCGTCCCTCGGGCGGCGGAGCCGGCAAGAGCTGGGGCGGACGTGAGTCCCGGGACCGGACCGAGCGTCGTCCGGCCACCCACACCCGTTCGCAGCGCTCCGACGACGGCCGCACCCTGCGCCCGATCTCGACGCGCAAGATCGTCGGTCGTGACCCGGAGATCCCCGAGGGCATCAGCGCGAGCATGCTCGAGAAGGACGTCCGCACCGAGCTCTCCGGCCTGAGCCGGGAGGTCGCGGTGCAGACCGGCGCGCACCTGGCCGCGGCGAACTACTTCATCGAGTCCGACCCCGAGCTGGCCTGGGAACACGCGGTTGCCGCCCGCAAGCGGGGGTCGCGGCTGGGCGTCGTGCGGGAGACCGCCGGCCTGGCGGCCTACCGCACCGGCCGTTACGCCGAGGCCCTCGCCGAACTGCGCACCCACCGCCGGATCTCGGGCTCGAACGAGCACCTCCCGGTGATGGCCGACGCCGAGCGTGGCCTGGGTCGTCCCGAGCGGGCGCTCGAGCTGGCCCGCAGCGCCGAGGCCAGGACGCTCGACCAGGACGGTCGCATCGAGCTGAAGATCGTCGAGTCCGGCGCCCGCGCCGACATGGGCGAGTACGACGCCGCGGTCGTGGTGCTCCAGGTGCCCGACCTCGACAGCAACCGGCGTTCACCGAGCCTGGCCCGTCTGCGGTTCGCGTACTCCGAGGCGCTCAAGCAGTCCAAGCGCAACAAGGAGGCCGACGCCTGGCGCACCCGCGCCATGGCCGAGGACCCGGACGGCACGGCCGGCGTCGGTGGCCTCGACGAGGAGGAGCTCGAGGTCATCGACCTCGAGCTGGACGCCGACGACGTTGAAGACGCCGATGACGTGGACGGCGCCGACGACGACACGGACGAGATCCGTGACGCCGCCGACGACCTCGACGACCAGGACGACGACCTCGACGACCAGGACGACGACCTCGACGACCAGGACGAGGACGAAGAAGACGACGACGAGCCGCAGGCCGGCTCCGACGTCAAGGCCGACAGTGGGAAGAGCTCGCCTCTCGAGATGCGCTTCGACTATGGCGGCAGCGAGGATGCAGACAAGAACACCGACCGGTAAGCGAGCCGCGTCCGTGATCCGGACGTGAATCGCCGGTACCGGGGCCGGGTGACATTCCATGTCGCCCGGCCCCGGTCGTTTGCCGGAGCGATCCACGGACGGATGGAGAACAACCATGGTCAGTGACACCGACGCGTTCGGTTCCCCGGAGACGGACGCCCTGGAACTCGTCCTCAGTTCGGAGCCCTCACCGCAAGCGGCGCCGCCGGCACCCGAACCGCCGGCACCTGAACCGTACGAGTCCGAGACAGTGGTCCTGCCACAACCGGGGGAGCCCTCGCCCGAGCCGGCGGCCGGGCTCGACCTTCTCGACGGCGTGGATCCGGAGCCGGAGTACGTGCCCGCCCTGATCGACGGCGACGACGAACCGATGGTCCTCGACCAGCCGGTGACCACGACGGACGCCGAGCCGGTGCAGGCCGAGGACACCCTGATGGCGGGGGACGACTACGGTGACGTCCTGTGAGTTCTTCATCCACGCTGATCGGGCTGGACCGCGCGCCGTCCGCCGAGTTCGACACCGTCCTGCTCGACCTCGACGGGGTCGTCTACATCGGGCCGAAGGCCGTCGACGGAGCCCCCGAGGCCCTGGAACGGGTCCGGGCCGAGGGCACCCGCACGGCCTTCGTGACCAACAACGCCTCCCGGCCGCCGCGGGTCGTGGCCGAGCATCTGCGCGAGCTGGGTGTTCACGCGCAGGACGACGACGTGGTCAACTCGGCGCAGGCCGCGTCCGCGTTGTTCGCCAAGCGCCTGCCCGCCGGGTCGAAGGTGCTGGTGGTCGGCGGCGTCGGGCTCTACGAGGCGCTGGAGGCCACCGGCCTGAAGCCGGTCGGCTCGATGGACGACGAGCCCGTCGCCGTGGTGCAGGGCTTCTCACCCGACCTGAACTGGCAACTGCTGGTCGAGGGCACCCGCGCGGTCCGCGCCGGGCTGCCCTGGATCGCCACCAACATGGACGCCACCGTACCCACCCCGTACGGCCCGGCCCCCGGCAACGGCACGATGGTCGAGGCCGTCATCACCGCCACGAAGGTTCAGCCCGAGGTGGCGGGCAAGCCGCAGCCCACGCTGTTCCTGGAGGCCGCCGCCCGCTACGGCAGCGAGAAGGCCGTCGTCGTCGGCGACCGGCTGGACACCGACCTCGAGGGCGCCCGCGCCGCCGGCCTGGTGGGTCTCATCGTGCTCACCGGTGTGCACCGGGTGACTGATCTGATCGCCGCCCCCGCGCACACGCGTCCCCACTTGATCGCCCGTGACCTCGGTGGCCTGCTCGAACCGCACCCCGCCCCGAAGGTGCAGGGCGACCTGGTCACGGTCGGTGATTCGCGGGTCCGCGTCGGGAAGGGCGCGGTCATCGTGATCGACGCCGGTTCGGACGCGCTGAATCTGCTGCGGGCCGGTTGCGTGGCGGCCTGGGCCTACCAGGACCGCTACGACGACGTGGCCGGTTCCGAGGCTCTGCTCAGCGAGCTCTACGCGATGGAGAGCGACGGCCCCTGGGGCCGGTAGCGTGACGCTCAGCATGTCCACCCACGTCAGCCCGACGAGCCCGGAGGGAACACCGTGACGAGCGAGTACCCGCCCGTCCGCACAGGCCTGCCCGGTTCGTTCGGCGCCACCCCCCTGTCTATCCGCCCGCCCCAGCCCTGGGACCTGCCCGAAGAGCCCGAAGATCAGCTTGAGGACGATCTGACGGGCGATGATTCCCGGCTCATCTCAGATGAGGCGATAACAGGCCGTAGAGCAGGTGAAGTGGATATCGACTCCGGCCTTGTTCGTGATCGGGCAATCCCCCAGCCCTTGAGGAACCCGGCGGTGCCCCCACCTCCCGGGGAAGGTTCGCACGATCACGAACAAGGTCATCCGCAACCGGTGCCGACGGAACCGCGGACCGATGCGCCGGCCGACTCGTCCTCAATTTCTGCTCCGAAGCCCCCGGTGACGGGGGACCGCGCGGTGGACGAGGCGATGGAACTGGTGTCGGACTCGTTCGGCGCGGACCTCGATCTCCAGCTCCAGGCCTATGAATCGGCCCATCAGACGTTGCAGGACCGGCTCGCGGATGTAGAGAGTTAGATGGCCAAGCTGATCAGGCTGGATGCCGAACTGGTACGCCGCAAACTGGCTCGTTCGAGAGAGTCGGCCGCGCAGCTCGTGCACGACGGGCGCGTCACCGTGGCGGGCTGGCCGGCCTCGAAACCCGCGACCCGGGTCGACCCGGCGGTCGCGATCGTGGTGAAGAAGGACGAGTCCGATCCTGGGTACGCCAGCCGGGGTGGGCACAAACTGGCCGGTGCGCTGGACCGTTTCCCGCAGATCGACGTGACCGGCCGGCGCTGTCTGGATGCGGGTGCGAGCACGGGCGGGTTCACCGACGTGCTGCTGCGCCGCGGCGCGGGACACGTGGTGGCGGTGGACGTCGGTTACGGGCAGCTGGTGTGGTCGTTGCAGCAGGATCCGCGGGTGACGGTGCTGGACCGCACCAACATTCGTGAGCTCCAGCCGGAACAAGTGGCCCCCGCCCCGTCGCTGGTGGTGGGGGACCTGTCGTTCATCTCGCTGCGGTTGGTACTGCCGGCGCTGGTGGGATGTACGGCCCCGGACGCGGACCTGCTGCTCATGGTGAAGCCCCAGTTCGAGGTGGGGCGCGAGCGGCTGGGTTCAGGCGGTGTGGTGCGGGATCCGGCGGTGAGGGCGGACGCGGTGCGCATGGTGGCGGACGCGGCCTTCGAGCTGGGTCGCGGGGTCCGGGGTGTGGTGGCGAGCCCGCTGCCGGGTCCCAGTGGCAACGTGGAGTTCTTCCTCTGGCTGACCGCCGGTGCGCCGCCGCTGGAGCCGGCCGCACTGGAGCAGGCCATCGCCGACGGGCCCGCGTGAGACGTCCGGTCGGCACGCGAACAAGAGCACAGACAAGAGCAACAGCACCGATCGAGGGAGCTTCATGAGCACACCCGACCGCCGGGTGCTCGTCCTGGCCCACACCGGCCGGGACACTGCCGTCGCGGCCGCCGAGGAGCTCGTGCACCTGCTCGTGGACGCCGGCATCAAGCCCATCGTCATGCCCAGCGACTCCGAGGGCCTGACCGGCAAGACGATGCAGTTGCTGCACCAGACCAGCCCGAAGGATCCGCTCGACGCGATCGAGCTGGTCATCGTGCTGGGCGGTGACGGCACGATCCTGCGCGGCGCCGAGCTGGTGCGCGGTCATCGCGCCCCGCTGCTGGGGGTGAACCTCGGGCACGTCGGGTTCCTGGCCGAGTCCGAGCGCGACGACCTGGCCTACACCGTGCAGCGCATCGCGGCGCGCGACTACGAGGTTGAGGAACGGATGACGCTCGATGTCGCCGTGCACGTCGACGGCGAGAAGATCGCCGACCTGTGGGCGGTCAACGAGGCCTCGGTGGAGAAGGCCAACCGCGAGCGCATGATCGAGGTGGTGATCGAGGTCGACGGCCGGCCGGTGACCGAGTTCGGGTGCGACGGTGTGGTCATGGCCACGCCGACCGGATCGACGGCGTATGCGTTCTCGGCCGGTGGCCCGATCGTCTGGCCGGAGGTCGAGGCGTTGCTGCTGGCCCCTCTGAGCGCCCACGCCCTGTTCGCCCGTCCGATGGTGGTGGCGCCGACGTCGGTGCCGGCCGTGGAGCTGGTGCAGGGCACGCCCGGCCGGGCGATGCTCTGGTGCGACGGCCGCCGCAGCATGGACCTGCCCCCGGGCGCACGGGTCGAGGTGCGGCGCTCGGCGGTGCCGGTGCGGCTGGCCCGGCTGGCCCGTCCGCCGTTCACCGACCGGCTCGTGGCCAAGTTCGGTCTGCCGGTCCACGGCTGGCGCGGACGCGCTCTGCGGGGCTCGGACGGATCCTCACGCGAGTGGCGGGACCGCGTCGATTCGCCGGAGACGTCAGTCAAGGGTCCGGAATGTCCTTCGAACACCGTTTCGAACGGCGGATCCGGGAAGAACCCGGACGGAACCGGGCCGTCGGCCTCGCCGACTACTCAAAACCTGCCCTAGAGTCGTCGACGTGCTTCAGGAGATGCACCTGCGCGGTCTGGGCGTGATCGACGACGCGGTGCTGGAATTCAAGCCCGGACTGACCGTCGTCACGGGTGAGACCGGCGCCGGTAAAACGATGGTCGTGACCGGGCTAGGCCTGCTCATGGGTGGTAGGGCGGATGCCGGGGCGGTCCGTGAGGGCTACCAGAGCGCCCTGGTCGAGGGGCGTCTCGTCCTCGATCCGAAGAACGCGGCGGTGGGCAAGGCGATCGAGGCGGGCGCGGAGCTGGACGACGGCGACACGCTCGTCATCGCCCGCACGGTCTCGGCCGAGGGCCGGTCGCGGGCCCACGTCGGTGGGCGCGGTGTGCCCAACGGGCTGCTCGGCGAGATGGCCGGCGACCTGGTGGCGGTGCACGGGCAGAGCGACCAGATCCGGTTGCAGTCGCAATCACGTCAGCGGGAGTCGCTCGACCGTTTCGGCGGGGCCACGGTGGCGAAGGCGCTGGCGACCTACCGCAAGACCTACGCCGAGATGCGCAAGCTCGACAAGAAGCACCGCGAGATCACCCAGCAGTTCGCCGAGCGCGCCGCGGAGGCCGAGCGGCTGCGCGCCGGGCTGGCGGAGATCGAGAAGGTCGCCCCGCAGCCAGGGGAGGACCACGAGCTGAAGGCCGAGTCGCAGCGCCTCTCGCACGCCGAGGGGCTGCAGCAGGCGGCGGCCACGGCCAACGAGGCGCTGTCGGGTGAGTCGGAGGGCAGCGGGTACGCCGTGGCCGCGCTGATGAACCAGGTGCGGCGGGCGCTTGAGGGCGGCGCCGCGCACGACCCGGCCCTGGGTGATCTGGGCCGGCGGGCGGCGGAGATCGGCTATCTGGTGGACGACCTGGCCACCGAGTGCGCGTCGTACGCGGCCGGGGTGGAGGCCGACCCGGTGCGCCTGGCCGGGGTCGAGGACCGGCGCGCCACGCTGAGCCATCTGGTGCGGGGCTACGGCGAGGACGTCGACGCCACGCTGGCCTGGGCGCAGAAGGCGTCGGTGCGGCTGCTGGAGCTGGACAACGACGAGCAGTCGGTGGACGAGCTGGCCGCGCGGCTCGGAGAGCTGCGCAGCACGCTGGCCCGGCACGCCGTGGCGCTGACCAAGGCCCGGCGGGCGGCGGCGGCCCGGCTGGCCAAGGCCGTGACCGGTGAGCTCCAGGAACTGTCGATGGTCGGCTCGCGGCTGTTCGTCGAGGTGACGTACAAGCCGGACGACGAGGGCCTGGTGCTGGAGGCCGACAGCACGATCGACCTGACCGATCCGGCCGGTGACACCGCCACGATGCTGGGTCAGGGCCCGCCGGTGGCGTTCGGCCCGGACGGCGCCGACGAGATCGAGATGCTCCTCGCACCGCACCCCGGGGCGTCGCCGCGTCCGCTCGGCAAGGGTGCCTCCGGCGGTGAGCTGTCGCGCGTCATGCTCGGCCTGGAGGTCGTGCTCGGCGCGGTCGACCCGGTGCCCACGTTCGTGTTCGACGAGGTCGACTCCGGCGTCGGCGGCAAGGCGGCGCTCGGCATCGGCCGGCGCCTGGCCCGGCTCGCCCGTAACAGCCAGGTGCTCGTGGTGACCCACTTACCGCAGGTCGCGGCCTTCGCCGACCAGCATCTTCTGGTGCGCAAGGCGCTCAGCGGCGAGGTTACGAGCAGCGGTGTGCACACCCTCGACACCGAGGGCCGGATCCGTGAGCTTGCTCGCATGCTGGGCGGCCTGGAGGACTCCGGCTCGGCCCAGGCGCACGCCGAGGAACTGCTCGAGATGGCCGAGGCGGATCGGCAGCTGGTCTGAGGTTTCCCGGTCCGGCGATGCGTCACCCGGGTGATCCTCGGGACCGGAACCGGGTTCTGATCCGGGTGATCGGTTCCGAATCGTTGTCATCCGGAACCTTCCGCGGCCAAAGGACCGAGCCGGACATGGCACGATCGGACCCGTGAAGTTGCCGTCCCTCTCCCGTGGCCGCCGTCCCGAGCCGGCGGAAGGCCCGGGCGTCCACGGCGTCGCAAAGGTCGACAGTCGCACGAAAGACCTGACCAAGCGCCTGAACCCGGGCGACATCGCGATCATCAACCACACCGACATCGACCGGGTGGCCGCGGACGCCCTGGTCGGTGTGCGGCCGGCCGCGGTGGTGAACGCCGCGGCCAGCATCTCCGGCCGCTACCCGAACCTCGGCCCGCAGATCCTGCTCGCGGCCGGGGTGCTCCTGATCGACGGGGTGGGCGATTCCGTCCTCACCACGATCACCGAGGGCACCCGGATCCGGATCGACGGCAACGAGATCTGGGTCGACGGCCAGGTGGTGGCCCGCGGCACGAAGCAGGACGCCGCCACGGTCTCCGCCGCGATGGACGACGCCCGCGCCGGGCTCAACGTGCAGCTCGAGGCGTTCGCGGCGAACACCATGGAGTATCTGAAGAAGGAGCGCGACCTGCTCCTGGACGGCGTCGGCGTGCCCGACGTGAAGACGTCGTTCGAGGGCCGGCAGTCGCTCATCGTGGTGCGCGGGTACCACTACAAGGAAGACCTGGCCACGCTGCGCCCGTACATCCGCGAGTACCGCCCGGTGCTCGTCGGGGTGGACGGCGGGGCCGACGCCATCCTGGAGGCCGGCTACACCCCCGACATGATCGTCGGGGACATGGACTCGGTCTCCGACAAGGCCCTGACCTGCGGCGCCGAGATCGTCGTGCACGCCTATCGGGACGGCAACGCGCCCGGCCTGGTGCGGGTGCGCGAGCTCGGCGTCGACCCGGTGGTGTTCCCGGCCACCGGCACCAGCGAAGACGTCGCGATGCTGCTGGCCGACGACAAGGGCGCCTCGCTCATCGTCGCCGTCGGCACGCACGCCACCCTGGTCGAGTTCCTCGACAAGGGCCGCGCCGGCATGGCCAGCACCTTCCTGACCCGCCTGCGCGTCGGCACCAAGCTCGTCGACGCCAAGGGCGTGTCCCGGCTCTACCGCCAGCGCATCAGCAACTGGCAGCTCGCCGTCCTGGCGATCGCCGGGCTGGTCGCGCTGGGTGTCGCGCTCGCCTCGACCGAGGGCGGGCAGACGTTCTACTCGCTGATCGGGGCGCGCTGGGACGACCTGACCTCCTGGGTGCAGGGCTGGTTCACCGATCCTGCACCGGAAGCACTGACGCAGAACTGGCGGGGATTCCTCAGCTGATGATCGATTTCCGGTACCACCTCGTTTCCCTCATCTCGGTGTTCCTGGCCCTGGCGGTCGGCATCGTGCTGGGCGCCGGGCCGCTCCAGGACTCCATCGGCTCCACGCTGACCGAGCAGGTCAACGCGCTGCGCCTGGACCGCGACGACCTGCGTGACCAGCTGGCCACGGCGAACTCGGCCGTGACCCACCGCGACGAGTTCGCCCAGGCCACCACGCCCGCCCTGATCGCCGGGGCGCTGACCGGGCGCTCGATCGTCGTCGTCACCCTGCCCGGGGTGGAGGACGACGTGGTCGAGCCGCTGACCGACGCGGTGACCACGGCCGGCGGCAGCGTCACCGGCCGCATCAACGTCAGCAAGGACTGGACGGCCTCCGACAAGGAGACCGGCCGCACCGACACGCTCAGCACCCTCACCGGGAAGCTGCCCAGCGGGTACGTGCCCACCGACGGCACCACCGGCGAGCGCCTGGCCCAGACCCTGTCGACCTCGGTCGTCACCTCGGTCAGCGGCGCTGCCTCGGGTGACACCGCCGACGCCGCGACCGCGCTGAGCGGCCTGACCGACGCCGGGCTGATCGAGGTCGACGGCAGCGTGAACGGCCTGGCCTCGGCCGCCCTGGTGGTGGTCCCGGCCAACCCGGAGGCCATCAGCGACGCCTCGTCCACGGCCGGGGTCGGCGGCGACAGTGTGCCCGCGTACGTCTCCCTGGTCGCCAGGCTCGACTCCAGCGGCGGCGGCGCGGTGGCCACCGGCCCGGCCTCGGCCGCGACCAGCGGCGGGGTGCTCGACTCGATTCGCGACGACAAGACGGTGGAGGCCGAGGTGTCCACCGTCGACACCGGCTCGACCGCGATGGGGGTGGCGTCCGCCGTGCTCGCCCTGCAGGAACAGCTCGCCGGGGGATCCGGCTCGTACGGCTTCGCCCAGGGGGTGGACGACATCCTGCCGCCGATCACGGTGCGCCCGGTCGAGACCCCCACCACCGAGGCCACGAGCAAGAAGAAGGGCGACAAGTGATCCGCCGGCTGCTCGTCGCCGGGGGTGCGGCCCTGGCTGCCCGGGGGGCCTGGGAACTGCTGCTGAAGAACCCGCCCGGCGGCCGGAAGCTGTGGGAGCGCACCAATCACCGCGGCGAGACGCTGACCCTGCTCGAGGGCCCGGCCTACACGCTGGGCGCGGCCGCCGCCACGGTGCTGACGCCGGGCATCCCGGCCCGGGTGAAGACCGCCGCGGTGGTCGCCACGGTGGGTGGCGGCACGTTCGGCGCGATCGACGACCTGCGCGAGACCGGCAAGAGCAAGGGCCTGCGCGGTCACCTCGGTGAGCTCGCCCGCGGCCACGTCACCACCGGTGGCCTGAAGGTGCTCGGCATCGGGGCGACCGGCCTGGTCGTGGCGCTGCTGGTGCCCTCCCGTCGCGAGCTGAACGATTCCGGACCGCTCGTGCGCGGTCTCAGTGCCGCCACCGACACGCTGGTCTCCGGCGCGGTGGTGGCCGGCTCGGCGAACCTGATGAACCTCTTCGACCTGCGACCGGGCCGGGCGATCAAGGTGGCGCTGCTGTTCGCGCCCGCCGCCTCCGGAGGGTCACCCGCGGGCCGTCTCGTCGCCGTCGCCTGTGGCGCCGGCGCCGGGCTGCTGCCCGTCGACCTGGCCGAGAAGGCGATGCTCGGCGACACCGGGGCCAACGCCGCCGGGGCCCTGCTCGGCACCGCGGCCGTCAGCGGCCTGGGCCGCAAGGGGCAGCTGGCCGTGCTGGCCGTGGTCGGCGGTCTGACCCTGGCCAGCGAGAAAGTCAGCTTCACCAAGGTGATCGCGAGGACGCCGGTGCTGCGCGAGCTCGACCAGCTGGGCCGCCGCCCCGCCCAGCAGTAGCCCACCACCCCTTCTCTCGTTCGTGATCATGCAATACCTCCCCAGCGTTCTAGAACTCTCGAGCGAGGAGTTCTAGAAGTCCGGGGAGGTATTGCATGATCACGAACAAAATCATGAGCTTTGATGACGACGACCAGGGAGGGCTGCGGCGGTGAGCGCTGACGACCTGACGCCCACACCGGCCGCACCTGCCCCCGGAACCCCACCACCCGCGTCCTCGGCCGGATCGGTCGGGAGGGGGCTGCTCGCCTCGGCCGCGCTGATCGCCGCCGTGACCGTGGTGGCTCGGGTGGTCGGGTTCGGGCGATGGTTGTCGTTCTCCAGCGGGGTCGGCGTGAGCGACGTGGGGAGTGCTTACTCCTCGGCGAACCTCTTGCCCAACGTGCTCTACGAGGTGGTGGCGGGCGGTGCGCTGGCGAGCGCTGTGGTGCCGTTGCTGGCCGGTCCGCTGACACGTGGCAACCGGGCGGAGATCGACCGGATCGTCTCGGCGCTGATCGGCTGGGTGCTGGTGGTGCTGGTGCCGCTGTCGGCGGTACTCGCGCTGCTGGCCGGGCCGTTGTCGAAGGTGCTGGTCAACGGGAACATCGACGGGCAACGGGATCTCGTGGCCCGGATGATCGCCGTGTTCGCCCCGCAGGTGGCCCTCTACGGCATCGGCGTGGTGCTGACCGGCGCCCTGACGGCTCATCGGCGCTTCTTGTGGCCGGCCGCCGCACCCTTGCTGTCGAGTCTCGTGGTGATCGTGGCTTACCAGGTCTACGGCGTCCTGACCGTGCCGAAGCAGAAGGTGGCCACTCTCCCCGGAGGGGCCGAGGCCTGGCTGACCTGGGGTACGACCGCCGGGGTCGCGGTGATGACGCTGCCGCTGCTGGTGCCGACCTGGAAGGCCGGTATCCGCATCCGTCCCACCCTGACCTTCCCGCCGGGCGTTGCCCGACGGGGCCTGGCCCTCGCCGCGGCCGGCATCTCCGCACTCCTTGCGCAGCAGGCCTCGATGCTCGTGGTTCTGCTCCTGGCCAACCACAACGACGTGAAGAACGCCTACAACGTCTTCCAGTACACCCAGGCCGTCTACCTGCTGCCCTACGCCGTGCTCGCGGTGCCGCTGGCGACCAGCGCGTTCCCGCGTCTGGCGGAGCGGGCGAACCGGGGCGACCACGCCGGGTTCGCCGCCACCGCGGCCGCCAGCACCCGCGTCGTGGTGCTGGTCTCGCTGTTCGGCACGGCCGTGCTGGCCGGCGCCGCGGTGCCGGTGGGGGAGTTCTTCACCGCGATCGACAGGTCGGGCAAGAGCTCCGAGGCCCTGGCCTCGATGGGTACGGCACTGACCGTGATGGCTCCCGGCCTGGTCGGCTTCGCGCTGATCGCCCACATCGGCCGGGCCCTCTACGCCCGCGAGCGCGGCCGGGCCGCGGCCGTCGCGACCGCCGCGGGCTGGGCCGTCGTGATCGTCGGATCGGTGGTCGGGACCCGCGTCACCTCGGTCGTCACCGGGCTGGCGTGGGGCAACACGATCGGTATGAGTGTCGCCGGGCTGCTTCTGGTGCTGGCGTTGCGCCGGGTGGCCGGTCCGGCCTCGACGGAGGGCCTGGGCCGGCTCGTGCTGCTGGCGGGGCTCGCCGCCCTGGTCGCCGCGGCCGCCGGGCACGGGGTCGCCCACCTGGTGCTCGACGGGCGGGCCGCGACGGTGACGTGGAGTCTGACAGCCGGTGTGCTCGCCGGGGCGGTGGCGACAGCTGTGTTCGGTGTGCTCCTCGCGGTGCTGGATCGCAAGAATCTGGGCATGCTGACCGAACGGATCTTGCGGAGGAGCAACTCTTGAGTGCTGATCGTGTTCTGCTCGTCACCGGACCGGCCACCGGCGGTGTCGCCGGGCACGTGGCCGGGCTGGCGTCCGGGCTGGCCGGACTGGGCTGGGACGTCGCGGTGTTCACCAGTCCGGTGACAGCCACCCGGCTGCCCGCGACGGGTGTGCGGGTGTTCCCGGAGTGGCCCACCGGGCGGCACAACGTGCGTACCGCCCTGGAGACCCTGCGTGGTCTCATCGCCGGCGCCACCGTCGTGCACGCGCACGGCCACCAGGCCGGGCTGCTGACGGTGCTGGCCGCCGCCAAGCTCGGCCGACGCCGCCCACCGGTGATCGTGACCTGGCACAACGCCGTCCTGGGCAGCGGTCCCAAGCGTCGGGTGCAGGCCCTTGCCGAGCAGGTCCAGGCCCGGCAGGCCGACCTGGTCACCGGGGCCTCGTCCGACCTGGTCGAGCGGGCCCGGGAGCTGGGCGCGAGGAACCCGGAGCTGACGATCGTGTCGGCGCAGGCCCCCGGGCCACTGACCGAGGGGAGCTCAGCCGCGTCCCCAGTTGGGCTCGACGACGGCCTCGAGCCGCGCCGCGGACCCCTGGTGCTCACCGTGTCGCGGATCGCCCCGCAGAAGCGCCTGGACGTGCTCGTGGACGCCGCCGCGCTGCTGTCGGCCGACGTGCTCGGCGTGCGCTGGGTCGTGGCCGGTGACGGCGACCTGGAGCTCCTGGACGAACTGGAGCGCCATCGCAACCGCGCCAACGCCCCCGTGGTCTTCCTGGGCCGCCGGGAGGACGTGCCCGCGCTGCTGGAGGAGGCCGACGTGTTCGCGCTGTCCAGCGACTGGGAGGCGCGTCCGCTGGCGGTTCAGGAGGCCATGGTGGCCGGGGTGCCGGTGGTCGCCACCGCGGTGGGCGGGGTCTCCGACCTGCTGGACGGTGCCGGGGCGCTCGTGCAGCCCGGTTCGGCCCCGGCGCTCGCGGCCGCGGTGAAGGAGCTGCTGAACGACCCGCTGCGCGCGGCGGACCTGGCCCAGCGGGCCCGGGTCCGGGTGGCGTCACTGCCCGGTGAGGACGAGATCACGCAGGGTTGGTCGGATCGATACCGGCAGTTGGTCCGCGCGTCCGGATGAGTTGGATCCCGCCCTGAATTATGGGAAGTTCCGTTCGCTTCCGGGCGAACGGGACGGGTGGGTCCACAGGTCCCCGCAGACCCTGATAACGTGAAAGCCCGTGGCTCAGCGGATACCAGAACACACCAAGCAGATCTTCGTCACGGGTGGCGTCGCCTCTTCTCTCGGCAAGGGGCTGTCGGCTTCCAGCCTGGGTCACCTTCTCCGGGCCCGCGGCTTGCGCGTCGCGATGCAGAAGCTCGACCCATACCTGAATGTCGACCCCGGCACGATGAACCCGTTCCAGCACGGCGAGGTCTTCGTGACCGACGACGGCGCCGAGACGGACCTCGACATCGGGCACTACGAGCGTTTTCTCGACGTGGAGTTCGGCCAGTCGGCCAACGTGACCACGGGCCAGGTCTACTCGTCCGTGATCGCCAAGGAGCGCCGCGGTGAGTACCTCGGCGACACCGTGCAGGTCATCCCGCACATCACCGACGAGATCAAGTCGCGGATGCGGGCCCAGGCCAGCGTCGCCGACGTGATCATCACCGAGATCGGTGGCACCGTCGGTGACATCGAGTCGCTGCCGTTCCTCGAGGCCGCCCGTCAGGTGCGCCGCGAGGTGGGGCGCGACAACGTCCTCTTCATCCATGTCTCCCTGGTGCCCTACCTGGCGCCCAGCGGCGAGCTGAAGACCAAGCCCACCCAGCACTCGGTGGCGGCCCTGCGCAACATCGGTATCCAGCCGGATGCGCTGATCTGCCGCTCCGACCGTGACATCCCCGAGAGCATGAAGCGCAAGATCGCGCTGACCTGCGACGTCGACCTCGAGGCAGTGGTCACCTGCGCCGATGCGCCGTCCATCTACGACATCCCCAAGGTGCTGCACTCCGAGGGCCTCGACGCCTTCGTGGTGCGCCGCCTGAACCTGTCGTTCCGGGACGTCGAGTGGGACGACTGGAACGAGCTGCTGCGTCGCGTGCACCAGCCGCGTCACCGGATCGACCTCGCCCTCGTGGGAAAGTACATCGACCTGCCCGACGCCTACCTGTCGGTCACCGAGGCCCTGCGCGCCGGTGGCTTCGACCAGGACGCCAAGGTCAACATCCGCTGGGTCGCCGCCGACACCTGCGAGACCCGTGAGGGTGCGGCCAAGGCCCTGCGGGGCGTCGACGCGATCTGTGTGCCCGGTGGTTTCGGCGTGCGGGGGATCGAGGGCAAGCTCGGCGCCCTGACCTACGCCCGCGAGAACCAGATCCCCACTCTGGGGCTGTGTCTCGGCCTCCAGGCGATGGTGATCGAGTACGCCCGCAGCGTCGCCGGCCTGACCGGGGCCAGCAGCACCGAGTTCGAGCCGGACGCGAAGCACCCGGTCATCGCCACCATGGACGAGCAGAAGCACATCGTCTCGGGCGACGGCGACATGGGCGGCACCATGCGTCTGGGTGCCTACCCGGCCGTGCTCGCCGAGGGCAGCATCGTGCGGAACGTCTACGGCAGCGCCAAGGTCTCCGAGCGTCACCGGCACCGCTACGAGGTCAACAACAACTACCTCAAGCAGCTTCAGGACGCGGGTCTCTCCTTCTCCGGGATGTCTCCCGACCGGTCACTGGTCGAGTTCGTGGAGCTTCCGCGCGAGGTGCATCCGTACTACGTGGGCACCCAGGCGCACCCCGAGTTCAAGTCCCGCCCCGACCGGGCGCACCCGCTGTTCGCCGGGCTCATCGCCGCGGCCGTCGACCGGCAGCGCGCCGAGCTGCTGGTCGACGTCGAGACCCCGCGGGCGGCGGACGCGGATTCCCCGGCCGAGGCCGACTCGGACACCGATTCCGAGGCGGTGACCGCGTGAGCGCGCCCGACGACCTCGAGGACTTCCTCGCCCCGCGACCGGTTCTCTCGCACGACCTGATCCATCACGGCAAGGTCTGGGACATCGTCTCGGAGAAGGTCGACCTCGGTGAGGGCGGCCAGGTCACCCGCGAGCTGATGGACCACCCGGGCGCAGTGACCGTGCTGGCCATGGACGAGTCCGACCGGGTCCTGATGATCCGTCAGTACCGGCACCCGGTGCAGATGGAACTGTGGGAGCTCCCGGCCGGCCTGCTCGACGTGCCGGGGGAGGACCCGGTCGCGGCGGCCGCCCGGGAACTGCTGGAGGAGGCCGACCTTCAGGCCTCACAGTGGGACCTGCTCGCGGAGTGGTTCAACACGCCCGGTGGCAGCAACGAGGCGCTGCGGGTCTACCTGGCCCGGGGGATCTCCGAGGTGCCCGAGGCCGATCGGTACCAGCGTGACGAGGAAGAGCTGAACATGCCCACCCGCTGGGTCCCCCTCGACGAGGCCCGTGACGCGGTGCTCGCCGGGAAGATCCACAACCCGGGTGCGGTGATCGGCATCCTGGCCGCGGTGGCGTCGCGTGAGGGTGGCTGGCAGAGCCTGCGCCCCGCCGACTCGCCCTGGCCCGCGCACCGTAACTACCGGTAGGCACCTATCCGCTAGGTCCTCCCGCTCCTGTGTCGGGATCAGGCACCCCCCGGGCGCCTAGGGCTGGGGGTTGCCTGATCACGGGGGATCTGTTTTCGGTGACCACTCGTCCGCGGCGCATTGCTGCGGATGGGTGGTCACGGTCATTTCCGGATGGAGTCCCTCGGACCACTTAGGCAAAAGCCGACGCTGATCCCGCGACCGGACCGTCCGGTGGCTTCGTGGATGTGGAGGGCGCGCCGCCGGGTTCGGTCCAGGTCGGCTCCGTCCGGAGCATGAGCCGGCAGGTCTGCGTTGTGTACACCTGGTACATCCGGTACCGGATGTACCAGGTGTGCACAACGCGCAGGCCGTCCGGCCATGGATGGCCAGGGCGAAGTGCCGGGCGGGCCAGGGACGGATGCCGTCGAGTCGGCGTTCGATCGTGGTCGCCGCACTACGCTGAGCGCATGCGGCGATACACGCGGACCGGTCTCAGCTTCGATGTCCGTGACAGTGGTCCGGACAACGGGATACCGGTGATCCTGCTCCACGGCTTTCCGCAGACCTCCACCTGCTGGCTGAAGGTGGAGCCGCTGCTGCATTCGGCCGGGATCCGCACGATCGCGCCCGATCAGCGCGGATATTCGCCGGCGGCGCGTCCGCTGCAACGTCGTCGGTACGCCACCGCGGAATTGATGGACGACGTGCTGGCTCTGCTGGACGCCGTCGGCCACCGCAGTGCTCACCTGGTCGGGCACGACTGGGGCGGAGCGCTGGCCTGGTCACTCGCCGGGCAGCACCCCGACCGCTTCCGTTCCGCCACCGTGCTCTCCACCCCGCACCCGGCTGCGATGGGCAAGGCCCTGCGCAGCGGTTCCCAGGCCGCGAAGTCTTGGTACATGGGCGCTTTCCAGGTGCCGGTCCTGCCCGAGGCGGCCGTGCGCAACCCACGGTTCGAGCAGACCCTGATCCGCTCCGGCCTGCCCAAGATGTTCGCCAAGCGCGACGCCCGCCGCCTGCGCCAGCCCCACGCCGCCACCGGCGCCGTGAACTGGTACCGCGGCATCGCCTACTCCCGCGACACCCCCGCCGGCCGCGCGAAGCTGCCCGTCACCTACGTCTGGGGCGCCCAGGACGCCTTCCTGGGCCGGGCCGCCGCCGAGGCCACGGCCGACTTCATCGACGCGAACCACCGCAACGAGTACCGCTTCGTCGAGCTGGACACCGGCCACTGGCTGCCCGAGACCAACCCCGACCAGGTGGCCCAGGCCGTCATCGGCCGGGTCAACGAGGCCGAGGGCACCCGCCGCCCCCACCGCACTACCCCGCTGAACCCCAACCCCTGAGCTGCGGATTCCAGCTGCGGACTTCAGCTGCGGACCCGGGCTGTGCACCCGCGCTGTGCACCCGCGCTGCGGACGGCGCTGATCGAGAACACCCGTGGTCGTTGCCATCGGGCGATTCCGTTTCTGTGCCCCGTCGAGATCTGCGTCTATTTGAGCCCGGCCGATCTCAGCTCGAGGGCCGCCAGCCGGGCCACCACCTCCGGGTCGCCCGTGCGCCAGCCTTCCAGTGGGTCGTCGGTGATCTTCAGGAGTTTGGCGGTGGGGCGGTTGGCCAGGGCTCGTAGGGCCAGCAGGTCCTGGCCTCCGGAGCTGCGGGCCAGGTCGGCCGTCGCGCCCGCACGCCGGGCGAATCGCAGGCGCAGCAGGAGCCAGGGCACGACCAGAGCCAGGATCGGTGGGACCGACACGGCCAGGGCCAGCAGGATCGCCAGCGTGGTGGCCTTCTCGTCCAGACCGTGACCGGCGTTGGCGATGTCTTGGGCCGCGCCGGCCGCGGCGTTCAGGGGTTTGGCCAGGGCGTCGCCGGCGAGCGGGATGCCGCCCGCGCTCTTGCCGGCCCCGTTCAGGTTGGTGGAGATGCCGTTGGCGCCACCCTGCACGTCGGCCCCGACGCCGGCGATCGCGGAGAGGGCCGCGTGCACGGCCTTGGCGACGTAGTACCAGAGCACGATCCACAGCAGCACGCTGAGGTCGGCGACCACTTGCACGACGGCGCGGCCGGGTGTGGCCGCGTAGGGGACGAACCGCGCACTCATGGCGATGATCAGATCACAGACCGCCGACAGTTTCGCCTCGAAGCGGCTGTGCGCCGCGCTCGCCGCGCCGATGCCCCCGCGTCACGCCATGACTGTCGGAGGTGCGTCCTAGAGTGGCCCTCGAAGTCGATCACCAGACCGGATCTGCTGACGAGAGGCGGTTGATCGAGTGAGGATCGGGGTTCCGCGCGAGATCAAGAACCATGAGTACCGGGTCGCGATCACGCCGGCCGGGGTGCACGAGCTGGTCCGGGCCGGGCACGAGATCAGCATCGAGGCATCGGCGGGTGAGGGTTCGTCCATCTCCGACGCCCACTACGTGGCCGCCGGCGCACGCATCCTGCCCACCGCCGACCAGGTCTGGGCCGGGGCCGAGCTGGTGCTCAAGGTGAAAGAACCGATCGCGGCCGAGTACGGGCGCATGCGCCCGGGGCAGGTGCTGTTCACCTATCTGCACCTGGCCGCCGACCGGCCCCTCACCGAAGAGCTGCTGAAACGCCAGGTCACGGGCATCGCCTACGAGACCGTCCAGCTGCCCGACCGGTCGCTGCCGCTGCTGGCCCCGATGAGCGAGGTCGCCGGCCGGCTCGCCCCGCAGGTCGGCGCGCACACGCTGATGCGGGCCGAGGGCGGCCGGGGGGTTCTGCTCGGTGGTGTCTCCGGGGTGTACGCGGCCAAGGTCGTCATCCTCGGCGCCGGGGTGGCCGGGGCCAACGCCGCGGCGATCGCCCTGGGCATGCAGGCCGAGGTGGTGCTGCTCGACCGCGACATCAACCGGCTGCGTCAGATGGACCGCATCTATCAGGGCCACCTGCAGACCGTGGCGTCCAACTCGCTTGAGGTCGAGACCGCCATCCGCGACGCCGACCTGGTGATCGGTGCCGTGCTGGTCGCCGGGGCGAAGGCGCCCCGGCTGATCAGCAACGAGCAGGTGGCGGGCATGCGCCCCGGCAGTGTGCTGGTCGACATCTCGATCGACCAGGGCGGCTGCTTCGAAGACAGCCACGCCACCACGCACGCCGATCCCACGTACCGGGTGCACGACTCGGTCTTCTACTGCGTGGCCAACATGCCCGGCGCGGTGCCCCACACCAGCACCTACGCCCTCACCAACGTCACTCTTCCGTATGTCGTCGAGCTGGCCGGGCGCGGCTGGCGCGACGCCCTGCGGGCCGACCCGGCGCTGGCGCTGGGCCTGAACACCTACGACGGCGCCGTGGCCAACGCCCCGGTCGCCGCGGCGCACGACATGCCGTTCGTCGCCCTGAGCGAGGTGCTGGCCTGACTGCGCCCGTGACGTCCGCCCCGGGGGCGCGGCCGTCCATCGCCAAGACAGCCCGTGCGGGCAACACCGCCGTCGAGAAGGCCCTCACCGGCTATCTCGACCACCTCGCCGTCGAACGCGGCCTGGCGACCAACACCCTCGGCGCCTATCGCCGTGACCTGCGCCGTTACGTCGATTTCCTGCTCAGCCACCGACTGGCCGACCCGGCGGCGGTGTCCGAGGCCGACGTGATGAACTTTCTCGCGGCCATCCGCACGGGAGAAGACGGCGCGGCCATCCTCAGTGCCAGCTCGGCCGCGCGCACCGTGGTGGCGGTGCGCGGGTTCCACCGGTTCCTGCTGCTGGAAGGCCTCACCGCCACCGACCCGGCCGGGCAGGTGCAGCCCCCGTCGGCACCCAAGCGCCTGCCCAAGGCCATCAGCCTCGACGCCGTCGAGCGGGTGCTCTCCGCGGCCGGCCCGCCCGAGACCCCGACCGGGCTGCGCGATCGGGCACTCCTGGAACTGCTCTACGGCTGCGGCGCCCGCATCAGCGAGGCCGTGGGGTGCGCCATCGACGACCTCGACCTGCAGTCCGGCCTGGTCCGGCTGCGCGGCAAGGGCGACAAGGAACGCATCGTGCCCATCGGAAGCTACGCCGTCACGGCGGTCGAGGCCTACCTGGTGCGGGGCCGCCCGGCGCTGGCCCAGCGGGGCAAGGGATCGCCGGCGATCTTCCTCAACGCCCGAGGTGGGCCGCTGTCCCGGCAGAGCGCCTGGGCGGTGCTGGCCGGGGCCGCCGACCGCGCCGAGCTGTCCGGCAAAGTGTCTCCGCACACATTGCGGCACTCCTTCGCCACACACCTGCTGGAGGGAGGCGCAGATGTACGCGTGGTGCAGGAGTTGCTCGGACACGCCTCCGTCACGACCACACAGCTCTACACCCGTGTTACCGCAGACACGCTCCGTGAGGTATATGTAGCCGCGCACCCCAGGGCACTACAGGCCTGACCGACGCTCATAGCGCGGAACTTGGCTTGAGTACCAGACGACGCGCCGACTAGCCTCGCCAGGTCTAGTCCGGCGACGCGCGAGGATAGACATCGACGATTCGCCCGGTGTCATGTCCCGATGTCGGCCCAACCGTCGACGAGCGCTACCGAGGAGACGACGTGACGAACAACACGACTGCTGCGGCTTTGTCGAACATAGCCGTCGAACGGGGAGGCGGCGACGGCCTGCTGCTGGTGAGTTCCGGCGGCGACGGACCGACCGGCCGCCCGATGCCGTCGTTCCCGGAGCCGTCGCCGCTGACCTCGCACGGCCCCGCGCGCATCATCGCGATGTGTAATCAGAAGGGCGGCGTCGGCAAGACCACGTCGACCATCAATCTCGGGGCGGCGCTCGCCGAGTACGGCCGCCGGGTGCTGCTCGTCGACTTCGATCCGCAGGGCGCCCTCTCCGTGGGCCTGGGCATCAACCCGCACGAGCTCGACCGCACGATCTACAACGTGCTGATGGACCGCACCACGGTGGCGAAGGAGGCCATCCGGCAGACCGAGATCGAGGATCTCGACCTGCTGCCGGCCAACATCGACCTGTCCGCCGCCGAGGTGCAGCTGGTCAGCGAGGTGGCCCGGGAGACCGTGCTGAGCCGGGCCTTGCGTCCGGTGCTCGACGACTACGACGTGGTGCTCATCGACTGCCAGCCGTCGCTGGGCCTGCTCACCATCAACGCGCTCACCGCCTCGCACGGCGTGGTGATCCCGCTGGAGTGCGAGTTCTTCGCCCTGCGCGGTGTCGCCCTGCTGGTCGAGACCATCGAGAAGGTGAAAGACCGGCTGAACCCCGGCCTCGAGGTCGACGGCATCCTGGCCACCATGTACGACCCGCGCACCCTGCACAGCCGCGAGGTGGTGTCCCGCGTGGTCGAGGCCTTCGGCGACCGGGTCTTCCACACCGTCATCGGCCGCACCGTGAAGTTCCCCGACGCCTCGGTCGCGGCTGAGCCGATCACCACCTACGCGTCGTCGCACGCCGGTGCCTACGCCTACCGCCTGCTGGCGCGTGAACTGATCGCCCGTGGCGACGCAGCCTGACCCCACGGGCCCGTCCGAACGACCCCGCCCGCCGGACCCCACGGCGCACGACGCGCCCATCATCGATCTGACCAGCACCGACGGCTCGCCGACGATCGATCTGCGAGACGGCCCGATGAAGGACGAGGCTCACGGCGACGCTGTCAGCGCCGACCCGGTCACGGCGAACGATCCCACTGAAGACGCGTCTCACGACGGCTCGGTCAGTACCGTCCCCACGCCGCCCGAGCCCACCGGCGCCGCTGGTGACCCGCAGACCGCGGCGACCACGACGTCCTCAATCGGCACTGAAGAAGTCACCCCCGGCGGTGTGCTCCCCGGCCGCTCGGCCGGGTTCTCGGTGCATCTCGACAACTTCGACGGTCCCTTCGACCTGCTGCTCGGCCTGATCTCCAAGCACAAGCTGGACGTCACCGAGATCGCGATCGCGCAGGTCACCGACGACTTCCTGGTCTACGTGAAGGCGCTCGGCGCGAACTGGGACCTCGGCGAGGTGAGCGAGTTCCTGCTGGTCGCGGCCACGCTGCTCGACCTGAAGGCGGCCCGTCTGCTGCCGGCCGCCGAGGTCGAGGACGACGACGACCTGGCCCTGCTGGAGGCTCGCGACCTGCTGTTCGCCCGGCTGCTGCAGTACCGCGCGTTCAAGGACGTCGCCTCGACCCTCGCCGCGCACATCTCCGCCGAGACCCGGCGGGCGCCGCGTGACGTGCCGATCGAGGACCACATCAAGAAGATCCTGCCCGAACTGGTGCTCGGACTGACCCCGCTGCAGTTCGCCGAGATCGCCGCCAAGGCCCTCACACCGAAGGAACCGCCCAAGGTCACGCTCGACCACCTGCACAATCCGGCCGTCAGCGTGCGCGAGCAGGCCGCCCTGATCGTCGACCGCCTGCGCCGGGTGCAGACCGCGAGCTTCCGATCCCTGGTCTCGGACGCCGACGGCAAACTCGTCGTGATCGCCCGTTTCCTCGCCCTGCTGGAACTGTTCCGCGAGGCCGCGGTGGCCTTCGACCAGGTCTCCCCGCTCGGCGAACTCACCGTGCGCTGGACCGGCGCCGAGCTGACGCAGATCGAGGTCGACGAGTTCGAAGGCCTTGAGGTGAAGACCGCGGAGCCGGAGCCGGTCGAGGGCTGAGTAGGTGCCGTGCCGATCATGTGGTCCGGGACGGGTGCGTGGACAGGGCATGATGGACGAGTGAGTGACGAGGATCGGCCCGGCGACCCCGGGGAGAAGAGCACCCCGGCGCCGGACCCTGTCACGAGCGACAAGAGCAAGTCCCCGGGTGAGGTGAGCGATCTTCCTGACCTGGACGATCTGCCCGGTGGTGCCCGCGCGGCCCTCGAGGCGGTGCTCATGGTGGTCGAGCATCCGGTCGAAGAGGTGCAGCTGGCGGCCGCCATGGGGGTCACGGTCGAGCGGGTCACCGAGTTGCTGGCCGGGCTCGTGGCGGAGTACGACAACGATGCCCGGGGCTTCGAGCTGCGCCGGGTGGCCGGCGGATGGCGCGTGTACAGCCGGGCGGAATTCTCGCCGGTGCTGGAGCGCTTCGTTCTCGACGGCCAGACCTCCAAGCTCAGCCAGGCCGCCCTGGAGACCCTCGCGATCGTGGCCTACCGCCAGCCGGTGAGCCGTGCGCGGGTGTCCGCCATCCGTGGGGTGAACGTGGACGCCGTGATGCGCACCCTGGTCACCCGCGGGCTGGTCGAGGATTCGGGTAACGATCCCGAGACCGGCGCGACGCTTTATCAGACCACCCAGACCTTCTTGCACAAATTGGGCCTGACCTCGCTGGACGCGCTGCCTGCCCTGGCGCCGTTCCTGCCCGAGGTGGATGCCCTCGACGACTTCCCGGCAGGTGTTTCATGACTCCCCCCAAGACCCCCAAGCCCCGCAAGACCGCCCATCGCGGTCAGCAACCCAAGGTGCCCGGTGCCCGCACCACCGCTCGCGGTGGCCGCGACCGCACGGGTGCCCCGGCCGGTTCCCGCACCATGCCGGGTGGGCCGAAAGAGCCCGAGAAAGACGTCCACGATCCCGACGGCGTCCGGCTGCAGAAGGTGCTGGCCCAGGCCGGTGTCGCCTCGCGCCGCGCGTCCGAGGACCTGATCGAGGCCGGCCGCGTGGTGGTCGACGGCACCACCGTGCGCGAGCTCGGTGTGCGCATCGACCCGAAGACGGCGATCGTGCACGTCGACGGCGTGCGCCTGCAGCTCGACACGTCGCTCATCTACCTGGCGCTGAACAAGCCTCCGGGCGTGGTCACCACGATGTCCGACCCGGAGGGCCGGCCCTGCGTCGGCGACATCCTGTCGCAGCGCCCGAATGCTCTGGACGAGCGGCTGTTCCACGTCGGCCGCCTGGACACGGCCACGGAAGGCCTGCTGCTGCTCACGAACGACGGTGACCTCACCCACCGCCTGACGCACCCCAGCCACGAGGTGCCGAAGACGTACCTGGCCGAGGTGGCCGGGCCGGTGAAGCAGGACATCGGCAAAAAGCTCCGCGCCGGGGTCGAGCTGGAAGACGGGCCGGTCAAGGCCGACTCCTTCCGGATGGTCGACTCCCGGCCCGGTAAGGCGCTACTCGAGATCACCCTGCACGAGGGGCGCAACCACATCGTCCGGCGCATGCTCGCCGAGGTGGGGTACCCCGTCCTCCAGCTCTGCCGGATCCAGATCGGTCCGGTGAAGATGGGGGGCCTGCGTTCGGGACGTACCCGTGCGATCCACGGCGAGGAGCTCAGCAAACTGTTCGAAGCAGTTGGGCTGTAGCTAATCCTCTTGTCCCGCAACGATTTTCAGGCAGCAGATCTCTAGGAGGAAATTGTGGCTGTCCGGGCCATCCGGGGGGCGACCGCGGTGGACGTCGACGAGCGGGAACACGTTCTCGAGCGCACCCGCGAGCTGGTGTCCGAGGTGATGGAGGCCAACAAGCTCGACCAGGACTCCATCATCAGCATCATCTTCACCGCCACCCAGGACGTGTCGAGCGTGGCGCCGGCCCTGGCCGCGCGTCAGCTCGGGCTGAACGACCCGGCTCTGATCTGTGTCCAGGAAATGCAGGTCGAAGGCGCCATGCCGCTGCTGGTCCGCCTGGTCGCGCACGTCGAGACCGAGCTGGATCGTGACCAGATCCGCAACCGGTACCTGCGGGGCACCGACAGGCTGCGTGTGGACGTACCCCCGATCCCGGGAAGCTGAGCCGGGATCACCATGAGCGTCGATCCAGCGGCGGCGCAGACCCTCGGAACCGTCCGCATCGTCGGCACCGGCCTGCTCGGCGCGAGCATCGGCCTGGGGCTGCGCGGCCTGGGTGTGCGGGTCCTGCTCCACGACCCGTCCCCGACCGCGCTCGCCCTGGCCCGTGACATGGGCGCCGGCGAGCTCGATCCCGGTGATGAACCGGTGTCGCTCGTCGTCGTCGGGGCCCCGCCCGATGTCACGGCCTCCGTGGTGCGGGCCGAACTGGCTGCGCACCCGAACGCCACGGTCACCGATGTGGCCAGCGTCAAGGGCGGTATCGCGGCCGAGCTGGCCGGTGCCGGCGGGATCGAGCGCTATGCCGGCGGGCATCCGATGGCCGGCCGGGAACGTTCCGGACCGACCGCCGCCCGTGCCGACCTCTTCCTGGGGCGGCCGTGGGTGGTGTGCCCGTCGTCCACCGGCCAGGCGCACGAGCGCACCGAGGCCGTGCGGATGCTGGCCGTCGCCCTGGGAGCCACCCCCGTCTTCATGCCCGCCGCCGAGCACGACGAGGCCGTGGCGCTGATCTCGCACGTACCCCAGCTGGCGGCCAGCCTGGTCGCGTCCCGCCTGGTCAAGGCCAGCGACCCGGCCGTCGGGCTGGCCGGGCAGGGGCTGCGTGACGTCACCCGCATCGCCGACAGCGACCCGATGCTGTGGGCCCAGATCCTGTCGGCCAACGCACCGCAGGTGGCGGGCGTCCTCAAGGAACTGCGCACCGACCTCGACACCGTGATCGCCGCCCTCGACGCCCTGGGCGCGGGGGAGGCGGTCGGCGCCCGCGCCGCCGTCGCGCAGATCGTGCACCACGGGCGCGAGGGCCGCGGGCGCATTCCGGGTAAACACGGGCAGCCGCAGACCCGCTACGCCGTGGTCACCGCGCTGCTTCCGGACCAGCCCGGTCAGCTGGCCAGGCTGTTCGAGGACATCGGCGAGGCCGGGATCAACGTCGAGGAGTTCAGCCTCGAGCACTCACCCGGCGCCCGCGTGGGCCTGGGCAGTGTCTCGGTTCTGCCGGCCGCCCGGGAAGAGCTCGAAAGAGCCCTCACCGAGCGCGGCTGGCACGTCGTGGCCTAGGGCCCGTCCTGCGGAGCATCGCCTACACCGGGCACCTCCTCGCTACGGCGCTGATCCACAGGACAGGCCCAGCAAAACGGGGCATCCGGCCACTCCGTAAGGGTGGCTTTGATCGCACGATGTCGGATGTGGCCTGGGACTCGACTAACCTAGGAAGGTCACGAACCTGTGCGGCGTCGACCACGAGGGTCAGTCCGGCGCCGAAATCCAGCCGATCACCGGAGGTATCACCGTGTCCGCGCAGTCCGTCCCCACGCAAGCGCGCCCCCTGGTGATTGCCGTCGACGGCCCTTCCGGGTCCGGCAAGTCCAGCGTCTCCCGTGAGGTGGCGCGTCGGCTCGGGCTGGAATATCTCGACACCGGTGCGATGTACCGCGCGGCGACCTGGTCGGTGGTGGAGGCCGGGATCGATCTGGCCGACGCGGCCGCGGTCGCCGAGCACGTGCGCAACCTCGACCTGACCATGGCCACCGACCCGACTGCTCCCGGAGTCCGGGTGGCCGGTCACGACGTCTCCGCCGCGATCCGCGAGACCCGGATCTCCTCGATCGTCTCCAAGGTCGCGACCAACCTCGACGTGCGCGCCGAGATGCTGAAGCGTCAGCGCGACCTGATCACCGCCGGACGCAACGGCACGCACCAGGGGTGCGTCGCCGAGGGCCGTGACATCACCACCGTCGTCGCTCCCGACGCCGACGTGCGTCTCCTGCTCACCGCGAGCGAGGAGGCGCGACTCGCGCGGCGGGCCAAGGAGCTGCACGGCAGCGCCGACGCCGCGTCCGTCGAGGCGACGCGCGACCAGATCGTGCGCCGCGACTCCGACGACTCCACCGTTTCCAATTTCGAGGTCGCCGCGGACGGCGTGATGCACCTGGACTCCTCGGCGCTCGATTTCGAGCAGACCGTCGATGCCGTGCTGGCCGCCATCACCCGCATCGTCACCGGTTCGGTCACCGACCTCGACGAACACGCCAGGGCTGGTGCCGTTTCCTGATGTCCAAGCAAGACCGCTCCACCAACGAAGAAGCCGAGCCCGTCGTCATCGACGTGGCGGCCGGCTACGGGGCTGAAGAACCCGAGGCTCCTGGCCTGGACAACGCTCTGCGGGCCGGGCTGGCCGAGTACGACCTGTCCGAGTCCGACCTGCGTCTGCTCGAAGCCGGCGCCGACGGTGCGCTCGGTGAGGAGAACACGGGCCCGCTCCCGGTTCTCGCCATCGTCGGGCGGCCCAACGTGGGCAAGTCCACGCTGGTCAACCGCGTGCTCGGCCGTCGCGAAGCCGTGGTCGAAGACGTTCCGGGTGTCACCCGCGACCGGGTTCGCTACGAGACCGAGTGGGCCGGTCGGCGTTTCGTGGTCGTCGACACCGGCGGCTGGGAGCGCGACGCCAAAGGCCTGGCCGGCCGGGTGGCCGAGCAGGCCGAGGTCGCGATCGAGCTCGCCGACGCCGTGATGTTCGTGGTCGACGCCCAGGTCGGCGCCACCGCGACCGACGAGGCCGTGGTGCGCCTGCTGCGCAAGACCAAGAAGCCCGTCATCCTCGCGGCCAACAAGGTCGACGACACGCGGGGCGAGCTCGAGGCCTCGTCGCTGTGGTCCCTGGGGCTGGGGGAGCCGTACCCGGTCTCCGCACTGCACGGTCGTGGCAGCGGTGACCTTCTCGACGCCGTGCTCGCCGCACTGCCCGAGGTCTCGGCCGTCGGTCCCGACCAGGTCGGTGGGCTGCGCCGCGTCGCGCTCCTGGGCCGCCCCAACGTGGGCAAGTCCAGCCTGCTTAACGCGCTCGCCGGGGAAGACCGCGTGGTCGTCGACTCGGTCGCCGGCACCACCCGCGACCCGGTCGACGAGATCATCGACCTCAACGGCCGGCAGTGGCGTTTCGTCGACACCGCGGGTATCCGCCGTCGTGTGCACCTGACCCGTGGCGCCGACTTCTACGCCTCGCTGCGTACGCAGGCCGCGCTGGAGAAGGCCGAGGTGGCCGTGGTGCTCCTCGACTCCTCCGAGCCGCTGTCCGAGCAGGACCAGCGCATCATCTCGATGATCGTCGACTCCGGCCGGGCCCTCGTCGTCGCCTACAACAAGTGGGACCTGATGGACGAGGAGCGTCGCAAGTTCCTCGAGCGGGAGTTCGAGACCGACCTCGTGCAGATCCAGTGGGCGCCCCGCATCAACGTGTCCGCCTCCACGAAGTGGCACGTGAACCGGCTGACCCCGGCCCTCGACACGGCGCTGGAGTCGTGGGACACCCGCGTGCCCACCGGCAAGCTGAACTCCCTGCTCGCCGAGATCATGCAGTCCCACCCGCACCCGGTGCGTGGTGGCAAGCAGCCGCGCATCCTGTACGGCTCGCAGGTCTCGACCCGCCCGCCGCGGTTCGTGCTCTTCACCTCCGGCTACTTCGAGGCCGGTTACCGCCGGTTCATCGAGCGTCGGCTGCGGGAGGCGTTCGGGTTCGAGGGCACACCGATCGAGGTGTCCGTGCGGCCGCGCGAAAAGCGTTCCAAGAAGAAGTAAACCGAAAACTGAAGGACGCCCTGGAGACTCGAGTCTCCAGGGCGTCCTTCAGTTTGTGGTCCCCCCCAAAACTCTTCGTGATCATGCAAAACCTCCCCGAAGTTCTAGAACTTTCGAGCCCCGAGTTCTAGAACTCGGGGGAGGTTTTGCATGATCACGGAAGGGTTGGCGGTTAGCTCGCGCTGGTGGTCGCCGTCGGCTGGGGAGCGCCGCTCGGAGGCGTGCCGCCGCCCTCGGGACCGCCGCTCGGGGGAGTGCCGCCCTGGTCCTCGCCACCCACGGGTGCCGCAGCCGCATCGTCCTGACCGGTGATGTCGATCGCCGCGGTCAGCTTGGCCACGTAGCCCTTGCTCACACTGCCCGTCGCGGTAGCCATCTCGGTCGCCGCGTCGTCGTCGCCGAACACGTTGTCGTCGGCGATGGTCACCTGGCTCAGGTTGCTGACGCTCTTGCTGTAGCCGTCGGTGGCGTAGACCAGGTCGTTGATGTCCTCGGGCATCGCCATCTGCGAGGTCTTGCGGATCGTGCCCTCGCCGCTGGTCGCGTCCTCGACCGACGAGTAGACCTCGAAGTGGATGTGCGGCCAGCGACCGGTGTAGCAGGCGGGGTAGATGCTCGTGAACGAGACCAGGCCGTTCGCGTCGGTCGCCTGGATGCCTCGTAGGTAGTTCTCGTCGGTGATGCCCTCGGTGTAGAGCGAGTAGTTGCCGTCCCGGTCGCAGTGCCAGACATACACGGCCGCGCCGGAGATCGGCGCGCCGGTCAGATCGGTGATGGTGAACTCGATGGTCAGCGGCACACCCTCGGCCGTGGTGGTCGAGTCGCCGAACGACGAGGTGATGTCGCTGCGCACGATGCCCGACTCGGTGCGCACGTCGACGCCGTTGGTGCCGTCGGCGGGGTAGGGGCCGTTGGTCTCGGTCTCGATCTCGGTGATGCCACTGCTGGTGGTCGAGCTGCTCGAGCTCGTCGAGTCGCTGTTGCCCCCGCAGGCGGCGAGCAGGAACACCGAACTGATGCCGCCGAGCATCTTGCGCCGCGACATGGTGCGCAGGTCGAAGCCCAGCCCCTTGTCATGGACAGCTCTCACGTAGGCGGCGTTGTCGGTGACGGGGTCGGGAATCTGCTGCTCGGTGTTCACGGTGGGGTCTCCTGTGCTGGGGAGGCGGTGCGGTACGACTCAACCCAACCAACGGCATCTATGTGCCTGCTGTGTAGTTTCTGTGGTGGGCCTCCGTGGTCACTGGCAGATGGCTGGGAGCTGGGAAGGGGCGGGCGGTCCACTAGTCTTGACTGGTTGCGTGGCCACTGAACTTTCCTTACAAGCAGATGTTGGACGACATGAGCGAGCATGAGGACCGGCGGGACACCGTCGACGAGATCGACCTGGACCAGTGGGTCAAGGTGTGGGACGAGCGGCACACGTTCGAGGCGCACGGCCTCACGGAGCCCGAGCCCGGTCGCGACGAACCTGCCGATGGTCGTGAGAAGCGCTCGTACATCGTCAGCATGTACCCCTACCCCTCCGGCGACCTGCACATGGGTCACGCCGAGGTGTACTCGATCAGCGACGTCATCGCCCGGTTCGACCGGCTGCGGGGCTACAACACGCTGAACCCGATCGGCTGGGACTCCTTCGGGCTGCCGGCCGAGAACGCGGCGATCAAGCGCGACCTGCACCCCCGGCAGTGGACGTACGACAACATCGCCGTGCAGGCCGCTTCTTTCAAGCGTCTGGGCGTCTCGTTCGACTGGCGCACGCGGCTGCACACCTCCGACCCGGAGTACTACCGCTGGAACCAGTGGATCTTCCTGAAGCTGTTCGACATGGGCCTGGCCTACCGCAAGGCCTCGCCGGTCAACTGGTGCCCGAAAGACCACACGGTGCTGGCGAACGAGCAGGTCATCCAGGGTAAGTGTGAGCGCTGCGGCACCGCCGTCGAGCGCCGCAACCTGACCCAGTGGTTCTTCCGCATCACCGACTACGCGCAGCGTCTGCTCGACGACATGGACCAGCTGAAGGGCCAGTGGCCCGAAGACATCCTGGCCATGCAGCGCAACTGGATCGGGCGTTCGTCCGGTGCCCACGTCGACTTCCGGATCGTCGGGCGCGACGAGCCGGTGCGCGTGTTCACCACGCGTCCCGACACCCTGTACGGCGCGACCTTCTTCGTGGTCGCCGCCGACGCGCCGCTGGCCCGTGAGCTGGTCACGGACGAGCACCGCGAGGCGCTGGAGACGTATATCGCCGCGCTGGGTGGTACCTCCGAGATCGAGCGGATGGCCTCCGACCGCGCGAAGACCGGTGTCTTCCTGGGGTCCTACGCGATCAACCCGGTCAACGGCGAGCAGATCCCGGTCTACGCGTCCGACTACGTGCTGGCCGACTACGGCACCGGCGCGCTGATGGCCGTTCCCGCCCACGACCAGCGCGACCTGGACTTCGCCAAGGCGATGAACCTGCCGGTGCGCAAGGTCGTCGAGACCGGTGAGGACGACCCGGCGGCCACCGGTGTGGCCACGGCCGCCCGCGGCACCATGGTCGGGTCGGGCGAGTTCGACGGGCTCCCGTCGGCCGAGGCCCTGCCCGCGATCATCGCCCACCTGGAGAAGTCCGGGGTCGGCGAAGGAGCCATCACCTACCGCCTGCGCGACTGGCTGCTGTCACGTCAGCGGTTCTGGGGCACGCCGATCCCGATCATCCACTGCGAAGACTGCGGCGAGGTCGGCGTTCCCGAAGACCAGCTGCCGGTTCGCCTGCCGGAGAGCGGTTTCTCGCTGAAGCCCGACGCCAGCCAGTCGCCGCTGGGCACGGCCACCGAGTGGCTGAAGGTCGACTGCCCCAAGTGCGGCAAGCCCGCGCAGCGCGACACCGACACGATGGACACGTTCGTCGACTCGTCCTGGTACTACTTGCGTTTCCCCAACCCGGACTACACCGAGGGGCCGTTCGACCCCGAGGGTGTGAAGCGCTGGCTTCCCGTCGATCACTACATCGGCGGCAAGGAGCACGCGAACCTGCACCTGCTGTACGCGCGCTTCATGACCAAGGCCCTGCACGACGCCGGGCTGCTGCACTTCGTCGAGCCGTTCAAGCGCCTGACCAACCAGGGTCAGGTCATCATGGACGGCAAGGCGATGAGCAAGAGCCTGGGCAACCTGGTCAACCTGCAGGAGCAGATCGGCCAGTACGGCCCCGATGCTGTGCGCGTCACGATGATCTTCGCCGGCCCGCCGGAAGACGACATCGACTGGGCCGCGGTCTCGCCCGCCGGCGCGGTGAAGTGGCTGAACCGGGTGCGGCGCCTGGCCTCGGCCGTGCCCGCCTCCTCGCTCGGTGCAGCGGTCGCCACCGGTGACGCGGCAGTGCGGCGGGGTGTGCACCGTCTGCTGGACGAGATCACCTCGAAGATGGAGGCCGGCCGTCAGAACGTCGTCATCGCCCGTCTGATGGAGCTGACGACGCTGTTGCAGCAGTCCATCGACAACGGTCCCGGTGCGGCCGATCCGGCCGTGCGTGAGGGCGTGGAGGCTTTGGTCGTGGCCCTGTCCTGCTTCGCCCCGTTCACGGCGGATGATTCCTGGGCGAAGCTGGGCCACGAGCCCTCCGTCGCCACCAGCTCCTGGCCGGTGGTCGACAAGTCCCTGATTGTGGACGAGGAGGTCACCTGTGTGGTCCAGGTCAACGGCAAGGTGCGGGCCCGCCTGCAGGTGCCGGCCGCGATCACGGAGGACGACCTGAAGGCCCTGAGTCTGGACTCCGACGCCGTGCAGAAGGCCGTGGGCGACGCGAAGATCGTGAAGGTCATCGTGCGGGCCCCCAAACTCGTCAACATCGCCCTGGCCCGATAGAGGTCACGCTTGGCATCCGCGACCCGTGCAAAACGCGGGTCGCGGATGCGCTAAGCTAGCTACGCGTTCAGGGCGGGTAACCGCTCCGGGCGAGTTCGGGCTGTAGCGCAGCTTGGTAGCGCACCTGACTGGGGGTCAGGGGGTCGCAGGTTCAAATCCTGTCAGCCCGACCATGAAAGTTCGGCCTCTCCTTAGCGAAATGCTAGGGTAGGGGCCGTTTTTCTTTGTCGCTTAAATGCCTCAAGAAATCGACCACCGTCCGTTGGGGTTCGATAGCTTGACACTTCAGAACGCGTTCTGAAGTATGGACCCATGGGCATTTCCGCGGTCGATCCTCAGACGGTCCAGTCGTCCGATCTGTCCCGTAACTCAGCCTCGGTGTTCGCTGCCGCCGACCGGGGCCCCGTCACGATCACCCGTCGTGACGGTGAGCCCTTCGTCCTTCTCAAGGCGAGTGAGGTCGAGTTCCAGCGTCGAGGTCTGGAGCTCGCGGCCCAACTGGTGGCCGCGTCCTTGGCTCCGGGCGATCAGCCCTTCGCCGAGCGGCTCAGGGTCTCCTTTCCCTGGGTGGAATTCCTGAAACCGGAAGATCGGCTTCAGTTCGCCCAGGAAATCGTGGATGTCGCTCGCGCCTGCGCTGCCGTGTCGCGTTTCGACCGGCTGCTGCTCAGTCTGCGGGAGTGGCGATCAACTGCCGAGGCGCTTGCACAGGGCTACACACCTGATGACGAGCTGATCTGGATTGATGAGCCGGTGAGGGTCGCGAACCCTCGTGACGAGTGAGCGCGAGGGCCTCGGGGGTGGTCAGGCCCCGTAAGAAGGCTGAGTACGAGATCCGGTTCGGTACACGGCAGGCCGAGAAGGGGTGGCAGGATCTGCTGGCCACCAACAGAAACTCGCTCGTCGACACCTGGGATTTTCTCACCAGGACGCCGCTGGCTGTTTCGCCGACGAATCATCAACTGAAGGCGGAACTGGCCACCGTGACCCGCGGAGGTCAGGTGCATGAGCGTTGGCAGCATGAACTGCCCGGCGGCGCGCGCATCTGGTTCTACGTCGAGGAGATGGTCGTCCATCTCGTCGATGTGCATACGCGCCACCCCAATCAGACGAAGAGCTGACGGCTCTCTGCGCCGGTGTGTCGGCACCCGGCCAGTTCCTCGAAGGGCAGGGGATCTTCCCCGATCGGCCTCACTCGGCGAGGTGTGCTCGCATCGCTCACCGCAGGCATGGGCGGGCATAGCTTCTGGGCTGTAGCCCTGATTCCCGGCGCTCCCGGGAGATCCGCATTGCCACCGGTGAACCGGGCGGTGTGTACTCGCGGCTGGTTACGGCCCTGACCTTCTCGTCGCCGACCGTAATCTGCCGGACGACGCCGCTTACGCGCTGACCCGGGCACTGCTGCTGCGCCGGGACCACCTGTCGAGGTTTCGTCCGGCAGCGGGGCAGATTCAGCACATGGCCGCGATGGCCACCGACGTCCTGCCGTTGCTTCCGGAAGCTGTTCGGTATTCCGCGAGAGCAAGCAGTGATTCGCCGAAGGGTCTACCGCTTGCCCCTGCTGAAGCAGATCGTGACGATCGTGGCCATGGCGACGGCGAACAGGGCAGCCGAGGTCAAGGAACCGCGGTCGTGGCCTTCGTCGGGGCTGAGCATCAGCGCCATGATGGGCAGGCCGAAGCAGAGGGAAACGATGAACCATGTCAGCCGGTTGGCGGTGAGCATTCTCAAACCTCTCTACCGATCTGCGGTGCCGGAACGGCGCACTGCAAAACTATCAACCGCATGATCACTCAAGGCAGCCTGGCGTACGCGCAGTGACCGGTGGGCTGGAGCTTCGACGCGGGGGCGCATGGTCATCGGGTCCCGTCGTGAAGTCTCCTGTGCGGGACGAGATCTCGAGGGGGCCCGACCACGTCGAACTTCGCTACGCGGCGCTGATGTCGGCATCGTCTGGGCGCGGCGGGCTAGAGCGCCTAGACCATTTCCTTGAAGAGCGTTCCTCGGGCCAGATAGTCCGGTTCTGTTGTGGGCTAGTAGACGCCGGGGCTGTAGACGACGACATCATCGGGTTCGGCACGTCGCGTTACGGCCTCAATGGCTTCGAAGAAGTCGCCGGTCATGGTGATACAGGCTTCAGGAAGATGGTGGGAGAGGGTCTCGTAGTATTCGCAGGCCTCGGCCACGAAGGTGCTGGCGTGACCGTTGAGCTAGTGCGTTGGCCACGAACGTTGCCCGGGTCAGGCTGCCGCTGGAGTGATCTTGGTTTTGGGTCGGCCCCAGCGGTGTCCTTTTTCGGCGCGGATGCGGGCGCGTTCGCGGCGTTGGGCGGCCAGGAGGTCGGGGTGGCGGGCGTTGGCGTTGCGCCATCGCAGATGTTGTTGCAGGTCACGGGCCAGAACGGTGTGGTTGGGGTAGTTCGAGGCGGCCATAGTGAACATCCGCAGCGGCCCGAACTGCGCCTCGATCGGGTTGGCCCAGGACGCGTAGGTCGGGGTCAGGCAGAGTTCGACGTTGTGCGCGTCGCACCATGTCTTCACCGCGGGCGTCTTGTTCGCGGAGAGGTTGTCGAGGATGACGTAGATCGGGGCGCCGTCCGGGCGGGCCGCGCGGATGCTCTTGATCGCGGCCAGGGTGTTCCCGCCGCCTTTGCGGTGGCGGTTGACGCCCCAGAGCTGGTCGTCGCCGAGGCTGTAACAGCCGTGGAAGTAGCGGATTCCGTGGGTTCGGTGGTAGGTCGCCGGGAGGCGGTCGGGGTGTTTGGCGCGGTTCCAGGTCGAGCCGTGGTGCGGGCGGATCGCTAGGGGCCCGAACTGGTCGAACGCGAAGCACCGGTCGGGGAACTTCGTGGTGACGTGCTCGATCCGGTTCAGTTTGGTCTCGAAGTCAGGGTCGGGTGACTCTTTCCAGGTCCTGGTTCGCTGGAACGTGACCCCGTTGGCTTGGAGGATCTGCCGCAGGCGTTCCCGTTCCAGGATCACCAGCCGGTCGGGTTTCATCGCCGGATCGACCTTGATGAACGAGCCTTTCAGATAGCCGGCAAGTTTGCGGATGCTCCACCGGGTGAACGGGAGCCCGAGCTTCATGGGTCTGGTGGTGGCCGTCGCGACGATGACTCTTACGTCGTCGTCACTGATCAGGCGGGGACGGCCTCCCGCCCACCGAGGGTCCAGGCAGGCCAGCCCCCGATCGTTGAAGTCATGGATCAGTTTCCGGACGGTGTCCTCGTCCGCAGCGACCAGTCGGGCGATCGCCGGGATCGGTGTTCCGGACGCTGAAGCCATGATCATCATGGCCCGTCGGACCCGGATTGTCCCGTGCTTGCCCCGCCGCACGATCTGCTGCAGTCGGCGTCCTTCGTCCTCGCTCAGCCGCCTGGCCCGCACACGCTCCGCCATCCGCTGCCCCTCTCACACCTGCACTGATGGTGAGAGATCAGCGTGATGGCCTGGCGGCCATCACGCCGGGACCGGGTCCCGGCGTGTCACAAACCGGGCAACGTATGCGGTCAACGCACTAGTTGCCACCCTCGGTGAAACGTCCGGCGCATGTCCCGACCGAGACCGGGGGATCGATACCGCAGGCGACCAGAGTGCGTCCGATCAGTGACGTCGTGGTCGTCTTTCCGCTCGTGTCGGCCACCGCCACGCGAGTCGTGTTCTCATTCATCAGTGCGGCCAGCAGTTCGGCCCGGTCGATGATCGGTGTGTTCATGCGTTGCGCCTGGAGTAGCTCTGGGTTGTCCTTCGCGATGGCTGCAACCGTGGACACCACGAACTGCGTTCTCGCCCGGATGTTTTTGGCACGGTGAGAACGAAAGACTTCGATCCCTCTCGACTCCAGATACTGAAGTCCTTTGGTGGCGGCATTGTCCGACCCGGTCACCATGAACTCTCGTTCGTGCAGCAACAGGGCGAGGCCACTCATGCTGCGGCTGCCGATCCCGACGAAGTGGACCGGATATTCGGGATCGATAGTTTTCCAGCTAACGGTTTTCGAATGCACATCGGGCTCGCTGGCTTCGACGAGGGGAAGAGTTTTGGGCGTAGTTCGCCGGCTCTCCTGGTACTGGATGAGCCGCCTGCCGCGGTGCGGATCCCAGAGCGTGGATCCGCGTACCGCCTTCGACGTCGCTGGCGGCCATGCTGACGTTGCTGGGGTGGAGCCCTGAGCAGTTGGTCGCGTTCAGACCCTCCCACGGGAACTTCGACCCCATGGACGGCCAGCCAGAACCCCGCCTTGGTTTTGGCTCCGGTCTCGACGAAGACCCGGCCCTGACGCCAGTAAATCTCCACCGATCCTGCGAGGGCTTTCTTTCGCGGTTCGATCATCGCGTGAAGCCGGTCCAGTATGCGCACGTGTCCTCTGGGTGGTTGTAGCGTTGGCCCCTGCAGAACAGCCACCAAGATGTCAGCCAGAAAGATCGCCAGTCGGCCGACACGCGTCCAACCAGTAGTGGTTCTTCGTCAGCCGGCCAGGACACAGCGGAAGAATCCAGCCTTGCCTGATGAGGACCTGTCAGTCAGGAGGCGGCGGGTCCAGTCCGACCGACCCGTCCTCAATCCTGACCAGGGCCCGTTGCCCCGTGAACAAGTGCAGGGTTTCGGGTAGAGCAAGGCCTGTTCCCGGGCCGATCCGCTGCTGAACGAGGGCTACGACGGGACGGCCGCGGACACGGGCGATTCGAGAAGCGCGGTGTACTCCTGCGGGCTCAGCGTGATCTGCGCGGCCGCGACGTTCTCCTCCAGATGATCGATCGATCCCGTTCCGGGAATCGGCACCATCACGTCCGAGCGGGCCAGCAACCAGGCCAGCGCGATCTGGGGCACCGTGGGCTGCGGCGATGTCGCGGACGAGGCCCTCGGCACCGGCCAGGTTCCCGCTCAGGATGGGGTACCAGGCCGTGAAGGCGATGCGCTCGCGCGTGCAGTGGTCCAGCACCGGGTCCCAGTTCCGCACGGTGAGGTTGTAGATGTTCTGCACGCTCGCGATCTCGACGATCGCGCGGGCCTGCTCGATCTGGTCCACGTCGACCTCGGAGAGCCCGATCGCGCCGATCTTTCCCTCGTCCTGAAGCATTTTCAGTTCGCCGACCTGATCCTCGAGCGGAACCGTGGGGTCCACCCGGTGCAGGCTGAGCAGGTCGATCCGCTCCACCTTCAGGCGCCGCAGACTGGCCTCGCACTGGTGACGCAGGAATTCGGGACGACCGAGGGCCACCCATTCTCGCGGACGGGTCTGAACCTGGCCAATTTTCGTGGAGATCAGCAGATGCTCCGGGTACGGGTGCAGCGCCTCGGCCAGGATCTCCTCGGTGACACCGAACACCTGTGTCCCGGGCGCTTCCGACAACCAGCAGTTCCAGACCGTCGCTGCGGCCGACGGCACCTTCCTGCTGCGCAACGTCGCGTCGGGCTGGTGCCTCGACGTCAACGGTTCGGGCAGCGTGAAGTCGGGCACCGTCGTCAACACCCACGGGTGCCTGCCCGGGAACCAGGACAACCAGATGTTCCGGAAGCAGGCCCAGGGCAACGGATTCTTCCTGGTGCACGTGAAGACCGGCATGTGCCTGAACGTTTCCAACCCCTACGGCGTCGACAACCAGGTCGCCGACCTGAAGCTGACCCTCTTCGCCTGCTCGGCGAAGGACGACCACATCTGGACGTTCGGCTGATCGGTCTGGTGTTCGGCGAACTGCACGGAGAATGACAGGACGACCTCCCGGTGCGTCTCGCTCATCTCGTCGAGTCGGCGGTCGAGTTCGTCGACCGGTTCCTGCTCGCCCAGGAGTGCGGCGATGATGTGGGCGAGTTCAGACGTGTCGTCCTGGGTTGACCCCGGACGGGTGATCTCGGAGACGCTCAAGCGCAGGAAATCGTCGATCTGGATGCGGTGCCCGTCGAGGCGATCGCCTCGACTCGGTAGGTTGGCCGGATGAGCGCCGTGACCATCCGTGAGCGTGTGCAGTGGCCGCTGTTGACGCCGCTCCTGGCCCTGCTGGTGCTGTGCCTGACCTGGTTCTGGCACGACGACTGGCCCGCCCTCACCCTGGTGACGGTGGCGCTGATCGGCTCGATCGTCGCCGCGGTGCACCATGCCGAGGTGGTGGCGCACAAGGTGGGAGAGCCGTTCGGGTCCCTGATCCTCGCCGTGGCCGTCACCGTCATCGAGGTCGCGCTGATCGTGCTGCTGATGACCGGGGGAGGGAAGGGCGCCAGCACCTACGCCCGCGACACCGTGTTCGCCGCCGTCATGATCACGTTCAACGGCATTGTCGGCCTCTCCCTGGTGGTCGGCGCGCGCAAGCACAACATTGTCAGCTTCAACGCCTCGGGCACCGGATCCGCCGTGACCACCGTCGTCACCCTGGCCGGAGTGGCCCTGGTCCTGCCCAGTTTCACCACGTCGGCCGCCGGCCGCGAGTATTCGCCGTCCCAGCTGGCCTTCGCCGCGGTCGCTTCCCTGGCTCTGTACGGCGCGTTCGTCTTCACCCAGACCATCCGCCACCGCGACTTCTTCCTGCCGGTCTCCAGCGACGACACCGGCCGGGCCACCGGTCTGCTCGACCTGGACGGCGACGGCCACGCCGACCCGCCCCCGGCGCGTGCGGCGTGGACCAGCCTCGGCCTGCTGATCGTCTCGCTGGTGTCGGTGGTCGGGCTGGCCAAACTGCTCTCACCCACGATTGAGGACGTCGTTGCCGACCTAGGGCTCCCGTACACCGTTGTCGGGGTGGTCATCGCACTGTTCGTGCTCGCCCCGGAGTCGATTGCCGCCACCCGCAACGCCGCCCGCGACCGGGTACAACTCAGCCTGAACCTGGCCTACGGTTCGGCGATGGCGTCGATCGGCCTGACCATCCCGGCCGTCGCGCTGGCGATGATCTGGCTGTCCGGGCCGCTGGAACTGGGTCTCGAACCGATCCAGATGGTGCTGTTCGTCCTCACCATCGTGGTCACGGTGTTCACCGTGGTGCAGGGCCGGGCCTACGCGCTGCAGGGTTTCGTCCACCTGGTGCTGCTGGGGGCGTGGCTCTTCCTGTCCGTTCATCCCTGACGGTCGAGATACCGCAGCACCGCCAGGACTCGCAGAACCGCGCGCAACGACTCCAGGGCGATCCGGATCTCGGCAACCAGAACTCCCGGGCTGCGTCCAAAGGGTGTAAAAGAAGTCCGGGGCTCACAGATGGAGGACGCATGCGGCGCGCAATGGTTGTGGGGATCGGGCTGCTCGTCGTCCTCGCCGGATGCGGTGAACCGGAGACGGTCGACATCGTGACGGCCGCGGCCGAGACCTCCGCCGCGACCGACTGCGGCACGGAAGTGCTGGATCAGGGCGCGCGGCTGAGCGACCGGGGCGCCGCCTGCTTCCTCGACGCCGTGACCGCGGGAGATCCGGCCACCCTCGAGGTGACCTATCCGACCACCGAGGGCGATCCGATCACGCAGGTGTTCCGGAATCTGGAGTCCGGCGGGATCCAGGTTCAGACCGACAGCACGAAAGACCGTCTCGGTTCAGGAGAGGTGGAGACGCAGGTCTGCACCGGACCGTCCCGGTCGTCCTTCGCCCTGACCTTCGAGGAGTGTCACTGACACGGTCGCGCCGGTCTCGGGAGCAGGTCCAGGTGACCGGAACGGGATCGTTTCGGTCGAACTCGGTGGTCTGCCAACCCGCGCCGATGACCACGTCGTCCTCTGTTGTCCCGAACTGCAGGAACCGGTGTTCGGCACCCCGTCCTTCCAGACCGCGGCCTGAGTGGTGAACCACGGCCCGACATCGACCGACTCGCCCCCGGCGATCACATCGCTGCTGTTCACGTCGACGAGGCCGGAGCGGGTCGGCACGAGCTACCGGGTGGCGCCTCCCCGGAGGGAGACGCCACCCGATTCCTCAGGACAGGCGCCTGATGAAGGAAGTGCCGTTCGGGGAGCCGATTCCGGTGATGTCGTCGTAGCCGCGGCGGGTCCGCAGGATCGTGCCGGTGGTGACGTCGATGCTGCGCAGGGTGATCGTGGTGCCGTCCGTGGCGTCCACGCCGTTCACGTAGTCGTTCCGGACGACGCCCAGGTCGCTCTTGGGCTTCGGGTCGTACAGGGCCCGGGAGCCGTAGAGCCGGTAGAGGGCGGGGTTGGCGAAGCCGTGGGGCCTGCCCGCAGCCTGGTCGGCGATCGCCATGACACCGGCGAACAGCGGGCTGGCCAGCGAGGTTCCGCCGATCCGGTACTCGCTGTACTTGACCGTGCCGTCGGGGAAGGTCTGGGTCTGGCCGACCAGCATGCCGGTGTTCGGGTCGCCGAGGGCGGACACGTCGGGCACCACCCGGGCCGGGGTCGAGGAGTAGCGGGTCGCGAGATCCTTGGGCACGACGCCCTTCTGGTACTTGGGCTGGGCGAAGACCCGGCTGGTGCCGCCGCCGGCCCCGTACTGGTAGGTGCCCGGGGGAGTCGGGTCCCAGCTCTTGCCGTCCGCGCTGAGGGCCGAGCGGGCCGTGCTCCAGCCGGTCTCCCAGCTGCGGTTGTCCCTCTTGTTCACCGCCAGCGAGGTACCGCCCACGGCGGTCACGTACGGGCTGTTGGCCGGGGCCTGGGTGGTGGGGGTGCCGTCGTTGCCGGAGGCACCGTCACCGGAGTCGCCGGAGGAGAAGTAGAACCCGATGCCCTGGGCCGCGGCCTGCTCGAAGGTCGCCTCGTAGACCTGGTCCAGCAGGTCGGAGCCGTTGCTCTCGTCGACGCCGCCCCAGGAGTTCGTCACGATGTCGGCCAGGTGCCCGGAGACCACCTTGATCAGCGTCTTGACGAAGTCGGTGTTGTCGCACGAGGGGGAGGCGACGTACTTGATGTTCGCGCCGGGCGCCGTCGCGTGCACGGCCTCGATGTCGAGCGTCTGCTCGCCGTACCAGCCCTGCTCACCGCACTGGTCGCCGTTCACCGCGTCGTCGTAGCCGTAGCGGTAGGAGCTCGGCAAGACCTCGGTGTACTGGCTCTTGGTCAGGGCCTTCTGACCGTGCCGGGTGGCGTAGGTGTTGGCGTCGCTGCGGGCCGTGGGGGAGGCGTAGGCATCGGTGATCGCCACCGTGACACCCTTGCCGTTCAGGCCTTTCGCAATGGACGAGTCGACCCCGTAGGCGCCCTGGAGCTGGTCGGGCACGTAGCCGCAGGGGGCGTAGGGCTGCTTCTTGCCGTAGGCCGAGGGCAGCGTGCTCGCCGTCTTCTGGCCGTAGTAGCTGGAGCACGGAGTGGCGTTGACGAACGCGTCGGAGGGCGGCGCGGTGGACGTGCTCGCCGGCTTCATCAGGTCGGAGACGCTGGCCAGCCCGGACACACCGAGCACCACGTTCTGCAGGTCCGAGGGCATCGACGGCTTCGTCGAGGCCGCCCGGAACTTGACCTTCTCCTTCTTGTAGGTCTTCAGCGTGGTGTCAAAAGCCTTCTGCACCTTCGACACCGGGCCTTTGGCCTCGATGTAGGCGGAGTTCTCGGCGACCCCGGTGACGGTGAGGCCGCTGTCGTCGAGGAAGTTCTCGACCTTCTTCACCGAGGCGGCCGTCGGGCCGAACCGCGACGTGAACTGGGCAGCACTCAGGTACTTGCCGTAGTTCGCGCTGGTGGGGTCGGAGAGCTCGTCGATCAGGGTGGTCAGCGCCGCCTGGTTGCGGTTCTTCAGGTGGACGGTGATCGCGATCGAGGTGTCGGCCTTCGCGGTACCGGTGACCGAGGCACCGGCGAGCTCGGGCTGCGCGTTGTCGACCGGGACCCGGGGCGGGCCCTGATCGGCGAGAGCCGCCGGGGCGCTGAGCGCCACCAGGGCCAGGGATGATGCCACAGCTACGGTGAGGCCCACTTTCGGCCTTCCGAGGGATGAGCGCACGCGAAGTTCCTTCCGCCAGCAGAACCCAGAGGTAGAACGTCCCCATATAAGGCCACATGTGGTTGCCTGGCGCAACACTTTGCGGATCTGGGCAAATCGGCAGGAGCCGTCGGATCGGGGCGACTTGCCGGGGGATCTGCTTCGGGGGCCGGTACCGAGCGCCTAAACTTGCCCCCGTTGAACCCCCGATCGAGCGCAGGAGCCTTACTCACCGTGAGCGACTTCGTCCATCTGCATGTGCACACCGAGTACTCCATGCTGGACGGGGCGGCCAAGAACAAGAAATTGTTCGCCGAGGCCGAGCGGCAGGGCGCGCCCGCGATCGCTATGAGTGACCACGGCAACATGTTCGGTGCCTACGAGTTCTTCCAGACGGCGAAGAAGGGCCCGGTCAAGCCGATCATCGGCATCGAGGCCTACGTCGCCCCGGAATCGCGTCACCACAAGCGCAAGGTTTTCTGGGGCAAGGGCGGCCAGCGCGGGGCGACCGCGGACGGCGGCGAGGGCGGCAAAGACGTCTCGGGTGGTGGTCAGTACACCCACATGACGATGTGGGCGAAGAACGCCCAGGGTCTGCGCAACCTCTTCCGGCTCTCGTCCGTCGCCAGCTACGAGGGCTTCTTCGGTAAGCCCCGCATGGACATGGAGCTCATCTCCCAGCACGCCGAGGGCATCATCGGCACCACCGGCTGCCCGTCCGGCGCCGTGCAGACCCGCCTGCGGCTGGGGCAGTGGGACGAGGCGGTCAAGGTCGCCGCCGCCTACCAGGACATGCTCGGCAAGGAGAACTACTTCCTCGAGCTGATGGACCACGGCATCGACATCGAGCACGAGGTCCGCGCCGACCTGCTCAAGCTCGCCAAGCACCTGGACATCCCGCTGCTGGCCACCAACGACTCGCACTACGTGCTGGAGTCCGAGGCGGACGCGCACGACAGCCTGCTGTGCATCGGTGTGGGTAAGAACAAGGACGACCCCAACCGCTTCAAGTTCAACGGCGCCGGGTACTACCTGAAGACCTCCGACGAGATGCGCTCGCTCTTCCGGGAGTTGCCGCAGGCCTGCGACAACACGCTGCTCGTGGCCGAGATGGTCGACCCGTACGACGAGGTCTTCACCTACGTCGACCGGATGCCGCAGTTCGACGTGCCGGCCGGGGAGACCCAGGAGTCTTACCTGCGCCAGCAGGTCGAGATCGGGCTGAAGAAGCGCTACGGCGACCCGATCCCGCAGAACGTGATCGAGCGGTACGAGACCGAGATGAAGGTCATCGGTCCGATGGGGTTCTCCAGCTACTTCCTCATCGTGTCCGACATCTGCCGCCAGGCCCGCGACACCGGCGTCCCCGTCGGGCCGGGCCGTGGTTCGGCCACCGGCTCGATCGTGGCCTACGCCACGCGCATCACCGAGCTGGACCCGCTGGAGCACGAGCTGCTGTTCGAGCGGTTCCTCAACCCCGACCGCATCAGCCCTCCCGATGTCGACCTCGACTTCGACGACCGTCAGCGCGACAAGATGGTCAAGTACGTCACCGAGAAGTACGGCGCCGAATACACCTCCCAGGTGAACACTTTCGGCACCATCAAGGCCAAGGCCGCGGTGAAGGACGCGAACCGCATCCTGGGCTACCCGTTCTCCATGGGTGACCGCATCACCAAGGCCATGCCGCCGGACGTCATGGGTAAGGGCGTCCCGCTCGGTGACCTGTTCGACAAGAACCACGCCCGGTACGCCGAGGGCGGCGAGATCCGGACCCTGATCGAGACCGACCCCGAGGTCAAGCGGATCTACAACACCGGTCTGGGCATTGAGGGCCTGATCCGGGGCACCGGCGTCCACGCCGCGGCCGTGATCCTTTCCTCCGCACCGCTGCTCGACCTGGTACCGATGCACAAGCGCACGTCCGACGGAACGCTGCTCACAGGCTTCTCCTATCCTCAGTGCGAGGAAATGGGCCTGATGAAGATGGACTTCCTCGGTCTGCGGAACCTCGGCATCATCGACCATGCCATCAAGATCATCGAGACCAACACCGGGGTGAAGCTCGACACCCTGACGATGCCCCTCGACGACGAGAAGACGTACAAGCTCCTGGCCCGGGGCGAGACCCTCGGCGTGTTCCAGCTCGACGGCGGGCCCATGCGCTCGCTGCTGAAACTGATGGAGCCGACCCGGTTCGAAGACATCGCGGCCGTGCTCGCGCTGTACCGGCCGGGCCCGATGGCCGCCAACGCGCACACCAACTACGCGCTGCGGAAAACCGGTAAGCAGGAAGTCGTCCCGATCCACCCCGACCTCGAAGAGGTCCTGGAACCGATCCTGGGTAACACTTTTCACCTGCTCGTCTACCAAGAGCAGATCATGGCGACCGCCCGGGCCGTGGCCGGTTACACCCTGGGCCAGGCCGACCTGCTGCGCCGGGCCATGGGTAAGAAGAAGAAGGAGATCCTGGAGAAGGAGTTCGTCACCTTCGAGACCGGGATGAAGGCGAACGGCTACCGCGACGAGGCGATCAAGGCGCTGTGGGACGTCATGCTCCCGTTCGCCGGTTACGCCTTCAACAAGTCGCACACCGCCGGCTACGGGCTCGTCGCCTACTGGACCGCCTACCTCAAGGCCAACTACCCGGCCGAATACGCCGCGGCCCTGCTGACCTCGGTCGACGACAGCAAGGACAAGGCCGCCATCTACCTGGCCGACGCCCGTTCGATCGGCATCAAGGTCCTCCAGCCCGACATCAACGAATCGGTCTCCGACTTCACCGCCGTCGGCGAGAACGTGCGCTTCGGCCTGCGGGCCATCCGCAACGTCGGCGACAACGTCATCGAGGCCATCGTCGCGGCCCGGACGGAGAAGGGCGCCTTCACCTCGTTCTCCGATTTCCTCGACAAGATCGACCTGCCTGCCTGCAACAAGCGCGCGATCGATTCCCTCATCCGGGGAGGCGCTTTCGACTCCCTCGGTCACACCCGTAAGGGTCTGGTCAAGGTCGCGGAAGCAGCCGTGGACGCGGTCATGGGGGTCAAGCGGGCTGCCGGTATCGGTCAGGACGACCTGTTCGGCACGCTCGACACCGGCCCCGACGAGACCTTCGGCCTCCAGCTCGACATTGACGAGAGCGAGTGGGGCCGTAAGGAACTGCTTGCCATCGAGCGCGACATGCTGGGCCTGTACGTCTCCAGCCACCCGCTCGACGGCACCGAGCGCATCCTGGCCCGCGAGCGCGACCTGTCGATCGCCGAGCTGCTCAACCTGGACGGCCCGCCGCAGGGCAACGTCACACTCTCCGGCCTCGTCACCATGGTCGAGCGCCGGGTCTCGGCCAAGAGCGGAAACCCCTGGGCCAAGCTGATGGTCGAAGACAAGGACGCCGCCATCGAGGTGTCGTTCTTCGGCCAGTCCTGGATGGCGATCGCCCCCGAGGTCACCGAAGACCTGGTGGTGTCGGTCACCGGCATCATCCAGGACCGGGAGGGCGCCTTCTCGATGATGGGGAGGGAGATGAAGATCCTCGACGTCTCCACCGTCTCGGGCGGAACCGCGCCGATCATCCTTTCGATCCCGACCCACCGGGTCGTCCCCGACCTGACCGAGAAGATGCGCCAAATCCTCACCAACCACCCCGGCGACACCCCCGTCCATCTGTGTCTGCGCTCGCACAACCGGCGCGAGACGGTGATGGAGCTGCCCAACTACTCGGTCGCCATCAGTGGGGCCCTGATGGGTGAGCTGAAGGCGCTGCTGGGTTCCACCGCGGTCACCCTGTGACCCGACCGGGCCGGGGCAACGGCGGGGTTCCCGTCACGGTCGAGACGACAGCCGAAACCGTCGACTGCCCCGACTGTTCCCGGCCCGGGATCATGTCCGCCGTCGTGCCGGACACGATCACCGGGTCGGGGGTCGCGGTGCTCTGCGAGGCCTGCGACATCGACCACCCCGACGCCGGTCCGCTCATCACCTATTTCGCGGTGCACGGCCAGATCAACCTGGAGAACGTCGACCAGGGCTCGGCCCTCATCGCGAGATGGCTGGCCACGGCGCGAGCCAAGCGGTCGTCGCCGGGCGGGCCCGGCCACGGGGACGGGTGCTGACGTCGCACCGTCTGAGTGGGCGCGCCGGCAGCACCGTCTGAGTGGGCGTGCCGGCAGCACCGTCTGTGTGGGCGTGCCGGCAGCACCCGCTGAGTAGGCACGCCGGCAGCACCCGGTGTTGGAGCCCACGCCGGGCCGCTGATGCCGGTGAGGGGAAGAGGCCTGCGCGTTGTGTACACATGGTTCACCTGGTACCAGGTGAACCATGTGTACACAACGCTGATGGTTCATCCAGGGCGAGCGCGCCCACGGCCTACCCAGTCCGCGCGGGTACGTACGCGCCGTCAGGCGCCGTGGGCTTCCCGCACCTTCCCCCTCAGCCACGCATGGGCCGCATCCGTCTCGTAGCGCTGATGCCAGACGGCAATGACGGACGCGTCGGGCACCGTCAGGGGGAGAGGGGCGGTGATCAGGCCGAACGCCTCGATCAGGGGCCGGCAGGTGATGGACGGTGCGGTCATCAGGCTGTCGCTGCGGCTGATCACCAAAGCGGCGGCCGCGGTCGTGGCGACGGCGGCGAGTACCCGGCGGCGCAGGCCGTGCGAGGCCAGGATCTCGTCGATCGGATCGCTGAGACGGCCGCGGCGCGAGACCAGCACGTGGGTCTGCGCGGCGTAGCTCTCCAGGTCCAGGCTCCCGGCGTGGGGATGCCCCCGCCGCATCACGGCCACGAGGGGGTCATGCCGGATCGTCTCGGAACGGAACTCCGGCAGCTGCGGTGTGCTCCCGCCGAGCTCCAGATCGACCTTGCCGTGCCGGAGATCGTCCGTGTCCGTGGCAGTTTCGGCCAGGAAGCGCAGCTGTACCCCCGGAGCCTGATCACTGACCTGCCGCAGCAGTTCCGGGGCCAGTGAGGTGGCGAGCGCGTCGTGGCAGCGCAGGGTGAAAGTCCGCTCCAGGGTGGCCAGATCGAGTTCACGCAACGGAGTCAGCAGGGCCTGGGCCTGCCGCACCAGATCGCGCACCGGCTCGCGGATCGCCAGGGCGTACGGCGTCGGGGTCATGCTGCGTCCCGTCCGCACCAGGATGTCGTCACCCGTGAGCCGCCGGATGCGCCCCAGCGTGCGGCTCACGGCCGGCGTGGACAGGCGCAGCCGATCCGCGGCACCGGTCACACTGCCCTCGTCCAGCAGGGCGTCCAGCGCCGTGAGCAGGTTCAAGTCCAGTTGCATGAAAGTAAACTATCGGTTGTCAAGAGTGCACTGGACTTAATTCTCGGCTCCGGGGAGGCTGATGGCATGTCTTCCGAGCTTCTCACCGCAGTCAGCGAGGCCGTCCGCGCTGCCGGAATCCGCCTGCTGGAGCAGTACTCCACCGAGTCCCGCCCCTCGACGGGCGAAGAGCTGATGGCCGCGATCCGCAGTAACGAAGACATCGTGACGGCGCAGCTGCGCCCGGCCCTGCTGGCGGCTCTCCCCGGTTCGCAGTGGGACCAGGACGAGCACGGCACCGGCCCGATGCCCGAGGGTGACCGGTGGGTGGTCGACCCGGTCGGGGGCAACGTCAACACGGTGCACGGCATGATCGACTGGAACGTCGGCGTGAGTCTGGTGCGTGACGGCCGTCCGGAACTGGCCGTGCTCTACGCTCCGCTGGCCGACGAGCTCTTCACCGCCGTCTCGGGCGGGGGAGCCCGGCTCAACGGCAAGCCCGTGCAGGTGTCGGCCAAGAGCGACCTGGCGGTGGCCCTGGTCGGGACCGGCCAGGCCAAGCCCTCCCGTGAGCCGGCGCAGGCCCGGCGGGTCGGCACCGCGATCACCGCCATGCTGCAGGCGGCGCTCTACGTGCGGATGTCCGTGCCCGTCACCCATCAGCTGGCGCAGGTCGCGGCCGGGCGCATGGACCTGCACTGGCAGTTCGACAACGTCCGCTCCCACATCGCCCCGGTGCTGATCGTGCGGGAGGCCGGCGCCGTCGTCACCCATCTGGACGGCAGCCCTTGGCGAATCGAAGGCGGCGCGTACCTCGCGGCGGCGCCCGGCCTGCACGCGGCGGCCCTCGACGTGCTCGGTGAGGTGAAGTGACCATGCGGGTGGCGATTCTGGGTGCGTCCGGCAAGGTCGGTTCACTGCTCATGGAGGACGCGTTGACGCGCGGCCTCGAGGTCACGGCACTGGTTCGGGATCCTTCGCGGATGCCGGAGCGACCAGGTCTCGAACGTGCCGCCGTCGATGTCAACGACGCGGATTCGGTGGTGAAGGCCGTCAAGGGCAGCGACGTACTGGTCTCGGCGCTGGGTGGGCCGCCTGGCACGCTGGTGGCGGGTGCGAAGGCGGCGGTGGCGTCCGGTGTCGGCCGGATCGTCTGGCTCGGTGCCTACGGAACCGGGGAATCGGCCCAGGCCGCCGGGTTTCTCACCCGGTCGCTGCTCTCCCTGTTCATGCGCGGTGAGCTTCCCGACAAGACTGCCGCCGATGCCACGATCCGGGCTGCGGGGGGCACGGTCTTCCACGTCGGCCCGATGGGCGACGGACCCGCGGCCCACCGCACCCTGACCCTGAAAGACGCACCGAAACGCCTCTTCCCGGCCGGCATCAGCCGTGCGGCCGTGGCGGCGGCCATGCTCGACGAGGCCCAGAATCCCAGCTTCCCCGGCCAGACCGTGATCGCCGTACCCAACTGACCCCTGACTTCGTCCCCCATCTCTTGGCCTGATCACGAGCGGGGGGCGGCTTCGACATCAGCTGGGCTGGGTGATGAAGGCCCAGACCCGGTCGACCAGTAGGTCCGGGGTCTCGATCTGAGGCAGATGGCCGGTTTTCGGGAGCACCTCGAACTGGGCCCCGGGAATCGCGTGGGCGAGGGCCTTGCCGTACTCGGGGCCGGCGATCCGGTCGGCCTCGCCCCAGATCACGGCGGTCGGGGTGCTCACGGCGGAAAGGCGTTCCGCGAGCGTGGGGTCTGTCATCGTGGCGCCGGCGTAGAGGGCCAGGACCTGCCCGTTGGCCGCCATCTGCGCGCGTCGTTCGGGCGGGAGGACCGTCGGATCGATCCCGAACCGGGCCGGGTCGTAGTAGGCGTGCTGGGCCAGTTCGGCCGGGGAGAGACCGACCGCCACCGGATGCCCGGGCACCTCCAGCCCGACGCCGTCGACGATGACGAATCCGCTGACCCTCGAACTGTTGGCCAGGGTGGCCATTTCGGCGGTGATCCAGCCGCCGATCGAGTTGCCGACCACGGTGACACCGGTCAGGTCCAAGTGCTCGAGCAGGGCGATGTAGAGGGAAGCGAGATGGGGGACGCCGGTCAGCGCGTCCGGGCGGGTGGTTCCGTCGAAACCCGGGTGGATCGGCGTGATCACCCGCGCCGGGCGGCTCCCGGCCAGCCGGTCGCCCCACGGCAGCACCGTGGCCGGGCCGCCCCCGCCGTGCAGCAACAGCACGGGACGGCCCGTTCCGGTGTCGGTCAGGGTCACGTCGACGGCGCCGAGGCCGTCGACGGGGAGGTGAACGGTGTCGCTGGTCGTCTTCATATAAGGAACCTTAGATCCGTCTCTTCAACTAAGCAACCTTAGTAAGGGTCCGGGGTCGCCTTCCGCAGCAGCTTCTCGAGTGTGGCGCGCTCCCGGTCGGAGAGCTGCCCCACGGTCTCCCCGAGCACATCGTCCAGAATTCCGCTGCCCTTCTCCCGCAGATCCTCGCCGACGTCGGTGATTTCGTGCCGCACGGCCCGGCCGGGGCCGCTCAGGCGCCGTAGGAGTCCCCGGTCGATCATCCGTGTCGCGAGCGAGCCCATGGACTGGTCGGTCTGGAAGGTGAGCAGGGCCAGGGTGTGGAGCGAGGCGTCCGGCTGGTCGTGGAGATGCCGGAGCACGTCCCACTGCGCCAGCGAGAGACCCAGGGTGGCCAGCCGGGTGTTGGTCTCGCGATGGTGCCGCCACTGAAGACGTTTCACGGCCAGGCCCACATCCTGGAGGGAGGAAGTCATGCGTCCACTCTAATCTCCTGATCCTTATCTAAGGGTGCTGAATGACGAGGGTGGGTACTGCCGGTCCACCGGCTGTTCCGAGCACTACCTGGGTTTCCGCAGCCGCCGCAGGGTGGGTGTCATGACACAGAACAGCACCTACCCGATGGGCGATCTCACCGTGACCCGGATGGGTTACGGCAGCATGCAACTCACCGGCCCCGGCGTGATGGGCCCGCCGCCGGACCGGGACGGGGCCCTGGCCGTGCTGCGGGCGCTGCCCGGGCTCGGGGTCACCCACGTCGACACGGCCGGCTTCTACGGTCCGCACGTCACCAACGAGCTGATCCGCGAGGCCCTGCACCCGTACGACGACCTGACCGTCGTCACCAAGGTCGGCTACGACCGCGACGAGACCGGCGGCTGGGTTCCCGCGAACACGCCGGCGCAGCTACGGCAGCAGGTCGAGGAGAACCTGAAGCGCCTCGGGGTGGAAGCCCTGGACGTGGCCAACCTGCGGCTCGGCGACCCGATGGCGAACCCGTCGCAGGGCTCGATCGCGGAACCGTTCGCGGCCCTGGCGCAGATGCAGGCCGAGGGCAAGATCCGCCACCTCGGGCTGAGTGTGGTGAACGCCGCGCAGGTCGCCGAGGCCCAGACCCTGGCCCCGGTCGTCACCGTGCAGAACCTCTACAACATCGCCCACCGCAGCGCCGACGACGCGCTCATCGATTCCCTGGCGGCGCAAGGCATCTCGTTCGTGCCGTTCTTCCCGCTGGGCGGTTTCAGCCCGTTGCAGTCGTCGGTGCTCAGCGGGGTGGCGGAGCGGCTGCACACCCGCCCGGCGGCCGTGGCCCTGGCCTGGCTGCTGCAGCGCTCGCCCAACATCCTGCTCATCCCGGGCACGTCGAGCGTGGCGCACCTGCGCGAGAACGTCGCCGCGGCCGACCTGGTGCTCGACGAGGCGACGGCGAAGGAACTGGACGCCATCGGCGCCTGAGCACCCCGCGCAAAACCTGCCGTGATCATGCAAAGTCTCCCCGGTGTTCTAGAACTCTGCGCGAGAGAGTTCTAGAACACCGGGGCCACTTTGCATGATCACGAAGAGGAGAGGGCTTTGAGGGCCCAATCGACCGTGGCGTGCAGCTGCTCCCGGGTCGCCCCCGTCGAGGCGTGCACCGCGTTGCCCTCGCTCACCACCATCACGTAGCGGGCCATGGAGCTCGTGTCGGTGCCGGGCGGCAGGTCGCCCTCGTCCACCGCCCGGGCCAGCCGCTCGGCCAGGGCCTGCTCCCCGGTCCGGCGGCTGGCGGCGAGGAACTCCTGGGGGTCGCCGGCCAGCCCGCCCCGGATCGAGAGGCAGCCGGCGGCCAGGGGCTGGACATCCTGTTCGCCAACGCCGGTGGCGGTGAGTTCGCCGCTCGCGAGGACATCACCTGGGAGCACTACGCGAGCACGTTCAACACGAACGTCGGCGGCACGATCTTCACCGTGCAGAAGGCCCTGCCCCTGCTCAGCGCTGGGGCCTCGGTCATCATCACCGGTTCCGACATCGACGTGAAGGGCAGTGCGTCGTTCAGTGTGTACGCCGCCACCAAAGCCGCGCTCCGGTCGTTCGCCCGGTCGTGGGCGGCGGAACTGGTGGGGCGCCAGATCCGGGTGAACCTGGTCGCGCCCGGCCCGATCGGCACCCCCGGCCTGCGGGGCCTGGCGCCCGACGCCGGCGCGGCCGACGCGCTGCTCGAGGGCATGGCCTCGGGCGTCCCGATGGCCCAGCTCGGTCGGCCGGAGGAGATCGCCGACACCGTGCTGTTCCTCGCCGGTGACAGCAGTAGTTTCATGACCGGCGCGGAGCTCTACGTCGACGGTGGCCAGAGCCAGATCTGACAAGGGAGAACGAGAATCATGGACGAGACGGTCACCACTCTGATGCGGGCGAACCTCATCGAGATCTTCGGGCAGCGCGACGCCGCCCTGCGCGACGCCGCGGCCCGGCGCACTTACACCGAGGACATCGTGTTCGGTGACCCCGAGGGCGAGGTCACGGGCATCGACGCGGTCGTCGGCAAGGCCCAGGCGCTGCTCGACGGCGTGCCCGCCGACTTCGTCTTCGCCGAGGTGGGCCCGCTCTACGCCGGAGCCGGCGAGGCGGCCCTGGCCTGGACCTTCGGTCCGGCGGGCGGTGAACCTGCGGTCCGGGGCATCGACATCGCCACGATCACCGACGGCCGCATCAGTCACCTGCGGACGTTCCTGGCCGGCTGACCCTCCATCCTGTTCGTGATCATGCAGAACCTCCCCGGGGAGGTTCTGCATGATCACGGGAGGGCGATGGCGGCTGGTGCGTATGGCCCGGGTCGGGTGAAATGGGACCGTGACCAACGCTCTTGTGCTCGGTGCCGGTGGACCCCTCGGTATTGCCTGGCAAGCTGGCCTGATCAGCGAGCTCGGCTCCCGGGGCGCTGATCTGTCCACGGCCGATTTCGTGCTCGGCTCCTCGGCCGGGTCGGTGGTGGGCGCGACCCTCGCCGCCGGGCGGGATCCCCGGGGTCTGGTGGAGCACGTCTCCGTTCCGCTGCCGGTCCCCGGCGGCGGCGCGGGCGACATCTTCGCCGAGCTCTCCGCCCTGGCCGCCACCCGGCCCGACAACCCCCTGGCCGCGATCGTCGACCACGCGTTCGTCGCCGACACCGTCGACGAGGCCGCATGGGTGAAGCAGCCGCTGTTCGCGTCGCTGGCCGGGGTGCCCTGGCCGGCGACGTTCCACTGCGTGGCTGTCGATGCCTCCAGCAGCAGCCTGCACCTGTTCCACACCGGCTCCGGAGCCGACCTGCCGAGCGTGCTCGCCGCGAGTTGTGCTGTCCCGGGCATGTTCCCGCCCGTCACCCTGAACGGTGAGCCACACATCGACGGCGGCCTGTTCAGCCCCCTCAACGCCCAGCTGGCCGTCGGTCACGACCGGATCGTGATCATCTCCTGTTTCCCCCTCACCGACCTCCCCGAGCAAATGGCCCCGGTCGCCCAGGGGCAGCTCTCCGAGGTGGAAGGCCTCCGGGGAGCGGGCAGCCAGGTGCGGCTCATCGACCCCGACCAGGAGTTCCGCGAGATCAGCGAATGGGGCGCGGCCGTCATGGACAGCTCCCGGGCTGTCCGAGCCTTCGAGGCCGGGGTGAACCAGGCCGGCCGTCTCGACCTCGAAGGGCTCTACTGAACCGGGACCGCGTCAAGGCGGCACAGCTCGTGAACCCGGCGGGCGTTATCCCGCGCCTCGCCGACGAAAGCCAGTGTGTGGAGCGCCTTGGCATCGCTCGCGTGCGCCAGGCGCAGCATCAACCGCATGGTGGTGTTCTTGCCGGCCCCGTTCGGCCCCGTTCGGCCCCGTTGGCCTCGGGAACCTGGTCACCGACCCCGGGCGCACGTCGACTGATATTCTCCGGCCTCACTCGCCCATGGTGCCGTAGCCCGGGGCGGTGCCCAGCGCGTCGTAGGTGAGCTGGACGGCGCCGCTGGGGTAGCTGACGGATTCGGTCAGTCGGAGGGCGGCGGGAACCGTGCCCTCGCCGAACACCCGGGTACCGCTGCCGAGCAGAACCGGGTACTGCCAGAGGTTGAGCCGGTCCACCAGACCCAGGCGCAGCAGGGACTGCAGCAGACCCAGGCTCCCGATGACGTGGACGGCCTCGTGCCGCAGCTTGACCTGCGCGACGGCCCCCTCAAGACCCGGGTCCAGCAGGTGGGAGTTCTGCCAGGTCAGCGGTGCCTTCAGGGTCTGGCTGGCGACGTACTTGGGGACGCGGTTGAGCAGCTCCTTGAAGGGGCTGTCCACCGGGGTGGTGGGCCAGTAGGCGGCGAAGATGTCGTACGTGCGGCGGCCCAGGAGCAGGGCGTCCATTGTTCTGGCCTGTTCGAAGATGGCTTCACCGGAGGTTTTTTCGGCGAAGGGAGCCTGCCATCCGCCATGGGTGAAGCCACCCGCGGGGTCTTCGTCCGGGCCACCGGGTGCCTGCGCCACCCCGTCCAGCGTCACGAACTCGGTCACGACGATCCGGCCCATGGGTATCTCCTCGAAGTCGGTGATGCGTCGGCAGAGTAGACCGTGCCACCCCGCGGAACTCATCTCTCCGGTGATCACCGGCCCATCCGGTCGGACCGGAAGAATGGCCCACCATGACGCCTGAGTCGTCCAGCGACAGCGGACAGCAATCTGGTCTCCCGGCACTCACCGAGTTCGCGATGCGTGATCTGCCGTCGATACCGCCAGGGACGACGCCGTACGCCACCGCCGCCACTGCGGGAAAGAGCATCAGGACGGTGAAAGGAGCTCCCCGGCCTCAGCGGGTGGAACTACGGTCCGAGCTGGAAGACCTGACCCGGCCACCGGAACGTCCAGCCTCGGGGGTCGATGACCAGGACTGGAGTTGGTGCACGTCGCAGAGCCGCAAGTGGTCGACGGCCCAGAAGGAATTCGAGGGCCGGGCCTGGAGGAAGGCGCTCGCTCTCGTGCAGGTGGGCGCCATCCGCCTGGTGTACGAGTTCCCGGCCGACCTGGCGCGGGACACCCCTTTGCGGTGGGACCCTCATCCGCGGCTGCTCGAAGGGCATCAGGCACGCCGGTCGGACGCCAGAGACGGCCGCGCGCGACTGCGTGATCAGGCGGATGCGCTCGCAGACCGGCTGGACCCGGAATGGCCCGGTGTGGCAACGGCTCTGCTGGAGACAGCACCGGGATCTCTGCTCGAGTGGACGGTGCGCGCGGCCACCGATCTGGAAGCCGGACGACGGCACGGCTCGGCCCGGGCGTTCGTCCAGGCGCACGCCCACCACACGAAGGTACGTGAACGCGTCGCCCAGGAGTTCATCCGGGCCGGGTTCGACCTGGATGCGCTCACCCGGCTGGGCATCAACCGAAGTCCGTACGTAGGTCTGGCCGGACCGATGGCGGCGACGCTGCCCACCGGTGTGACGCAGGACTTCACGGGTTGGCCGGGCCCGCAGGACGTTCGGCTCTCGCCCCGGCTTCCCGTCACCGTCTCGGTCACCGTGGGAACGCGGGTGCTCGTGGTCATGGAGAACCGGCAGGCGGCTGAGACCGTCTGCGACGAGTTCCCGCATGTCGCCCTCATCTGGTGCCACGGTCAGCCGCCGGCCCCGGTGCTCGAGGTGATCGCGCAGGCGGCCCTCGGCGTCGAGAGGGTTCTGATCTGCCCGGATGCGGATCTGGGGGGAATCCGGATCGCCGACCGGATCGACCGGGGGCTTCCCGCCCGGGTCGAACGCACGGTCATCGACGTCGGTCGGGAGGAACACGAGCCGGGGGCGCCGTTCTCCGAGCCGACCCGGCGCCGGATCGCCGCGCAGGCCACCGGGACCGGTGCTGTGGCCGCACTGGCTCGCGGATGCCTCGATCGCGGTTACCTGGTCGAGCAGGAGGCACCCATCCGGATCGCCGTCGAACGGGCCCTCACCCAATGACCTTTCCGGTGACCGCATCGATGCCGGCCAGCCGGTGCCTGTGCTTGACTGAACTGCATGCAGCTCGTTCTGGTCCGTCATGGTCAGTCGGCCAACAACGCCCATTTCACGGCCGAGATGGCCAGGCAGCAGGCGCGCGAGAAGGCCGCGGCCGAGGGTGCGCAGATCGTCGAGGAAGTGGTGGGCTGTCCGGCGCGGGTTCCGGATCCCGCGCTGACCGAGCTGGGCATCAGGCAGGCCCAGGCACTGGGTAAGGCGTTGGCCGACGGGCGTCTTCCCTTCGTCCCCACCCATCTGTACGCCAGCCCGACCCTCCGCGCGGTTGCGACGGCCCGCCCGGTGTCGGAGGCGAGTGGTCTGCCGGTGGTGTTGCTGCCCGATGCCTACGAGGTCGGCGGCATCCAGGACATCGACGAGGAAACCGGCGTCCGGGTGGCCCATCCCGGGGCGACGCTGGAAGAGCTGGAGCGGCACGGCGGCGAGCTGCGGGCGCCGGCCGGCCTGTTCCCCGGGGCCGGTCAGCCGTGGCCCGGTGGCTTCGAGCCGGACCTGGAAGGTGCGCTGCCGCGCGCCCGGCGGGTGCTGTCCAGCCTGTTCGCCGCCCACCGCCTGGACGACGTGGTGGTGCTGGTCAGTCACCAGTTCTTCGCGCAGTTCCTGCTCGCCGCCGCCCTGGGCTGGGATTCCCCTCCGTGGATGCGTTTTCGCGTGGACAACACCGGTCACCTGTCGTTGCGGCTGGAGCCCGGGAAGGTCGTGACCGAGTGGGTCAACCGGGCTGATCATCTCGAGCCGGCGGACGTGACCAACTGACGGAACGATGAGTCACGGCTGGGTGGTCAGCTCGTACCAGGCCTGGCGGCGCCTGCGCTGGAGCGCGGGATCGGCGACGGGGGCGGCGGCCAGCAGACGCTGGGTGTAGAGCTGCTGCGGCGCTCGCAGGACACGGGCGGTGGGGCCCTGTTCCACGATCCGGCCGTGGTGCATCACCGCCACCCGATCGGCCAGTTGCTCGACCACGGCCAGGTCGTGGCTGATGAACAGGCAGCCGAAGCCGAACCGGGTCTGCAGGTCTTTCAGTAGCCGGAGGATGGCGGCCTGGACCGAGACGTCGAGGGCGCTGGTGGGTTCGTCCGCGATCAGCAGGGCCGGGTTCAGGGCCAGGGCCCGGGCGATGGCTACGCGCTGACGCTGGCCGCCGGACATCTCGTGGGGGTAGCGGCCGGCGAAGTCGGCCGGTAGCCGGACCGCGTCCACCAGCTCGGCGACCCGCTGCTGGAGGGCGGGGCCGCGCAGATCGCTGTGCAGGGTGAGGGGTTCGGCGATACTGGCGCCGATCGTGTGCCGGGGGTTGAGCGACGAGGCCGGGTCCTGGAAGACGATGCCCATCCGGGTCCGGATGCCGCGCAGGGTGCGTGCTCCCCGAAAAGCTTTGCGGGATGCGGCGGCCACGTCGATACCGGCCACTTCGAGCCGGCCCGAGGTCACCGGGACCAGGCCGGCCAGAGCCCGGCCGATCGTGGACTTGCCGGAGCCGGACTCGCCGACCAGGCCGAGCACCTCCCCGGCCTCGATGTGCAGGTCGATGCCGTCCACGGCGCGCACCGCACCGGCGCGATGCCGCCCCTGGTAGGTGACCACGACGTCCTCAATTCTCACCAGTGCGGTGCCGTCGAAGTCGGTGCCGGGGGAATCGGGGGAGTCGAGACTCAGCTCGGGCAGGCGGGGCACGGCCTGCAGAAGATTCTGCGTGTACTCGTGCTGGGGTGCTTCGAAAATGTCTAATACTGGCGCAGTTTCGACCACCTCACCGTCTTTCATCACGACGACGTCGTCGGCCAGGTCGGCCACGACGCCCATGTCGTGCGTGATCAGCAGGATCGCGGTGTCGAGGCGCCGGCCCAGGTCACGCAGCAGTTCCAGGATGCCGGCCTGCACCGTGACGTCCAGGGCGGTGGTGGGTTCGTCCGCGATCAGCACGACCGGGTCGCAGCTGATCGCCATGGCGATCATCGCCCGCTGGAGCTGGCCGCCGGAGAGTTCATGGGGGTAGGCGCCGGCGATCCGGGCCGGATCGCTCAACCCGACCGTGGTGAGCAGACGGACGACCTGGTCACCGGCGTCGCGGCGCGACACCTCCCGGTGGGCCCGGATCGCCTCGGCGATCTGCGCGCCCACCGTGAAGACCGGGTTCAGCGCGGTCATCGGCTCCTGGAAGATGGTGCCGATCTCACCGCCCCGCACCTGACGGAGCCGGGCGGGGGTCGTCCCGAGCAGCTCCTCACCGTTCAGCCGGATACTGCCGCCGACCCGGGCGTTGTCGGGAAGCAGCCCGAGCACGGCCGTCGCGGTGACGCTCTTGCCGGAGCCGGACTCACCCACCAGGGCCAGCACCCGTCCGCGGTGCAGCTCGAAGGCCGTACCGCGGACGGCAGGCACCAGCCCCCCGTCGGCCTCGAACGAGACGGTCAGATGGTCGACGGCGAGGACTGGAGCCTGCGGGGAGCTGGTCACTTGGACAGTGAGACCTTCAGGTAGTTCGGGTAGGCCGGGAACGGGGTGACGAAGAAGTTCTGCACGTTCGATCCGTGCAGGAACGAGTTCTTCTTGAACAGCAGCGGCACGACCGGGGCGTCCTGGAGGATGCGCTTGTCGGCCTGCGCCCAGAGCTTCTCGGCCTGGGCCGGGTCCGTCGCCGCGCTGGCCTGCTGGATCAGGTCGTCGACCTCGGGCTCGGAATAACGGGACAGGTTGAACCCGCCGCCGCCGATCTCACTGGAGGCGAACAGCGGCTGGATGTTGCCGTTGGCGCTGGGGAAGTCGGGCTGCCAGCTGGCCAGGGCCAGGTCGTAGTCGCCCTTGTCGGAGGTCACGTCGGCGTACCAGGCGTCGGACTCCTCGGACTTGATCGTGACCTCGATACCGGCCCGCTTCAGGCCCTGCTGGATGGCCTGCGCCTTCAGCACCTCCACCGGGTCGCTCTCGACCAGGAGGGTCAGGGACAGCTTCGGGTTGCCGGCGTCTGCCAGCAGCTGCTTGGCCTTGTCCACGTCGCCGCTCTCACCGGCGGGGTACAGGTCGTAGTCCTGGCGACCGGCGATGCCCGGGGTGATGAGCGTGGTGGCGGGCTCGCCACCGATCGATCCACCCACGGCGATCTGGAAGGCCTTCTTGTCGACGGCGTACTCCAGCGCCTGCCGCACCTTGAGGTCGTCGAGCGGCTTGTGCTTCACGTTGATCGCCAGGTAGGCCAGAGCACCCGCGTCCGACGTGACCAGCCGCGACTTGGCATCCGCGTTGCTCTGGATCTGGGAGAGCTGCGCGGGCGGGACGAACGAGGCCTGGAAGGCGTTCTTGTCGTCGCCGGAGTCGGCGATCAGTTTCTGGGCCGCGACGGTGTCGTCCTGGCCGAGCTGGAACGTGATCTTGTCCGGTCCGGCGGTGCGGACCTCGTCGGTGGACTGGTCCCAGTTCGGGTTCCGGCTCAGGGAGAGCGTGGAACCCTCCTTGTAGGAGTCCACCTGGTAGGGGCCGGACGAGACCGGATGCTGGCCGTACTCCTGCGGTTTCGCGTCGGCCGACTTCGGGACCGGTGAGAAGGCCGGCATCGACACGATCCAGGGCCAGTCACCGTAGGAGACGTTCAGGTGGAAGACGATGGTGGTGTCGTCGGGGGTCTCGATCGAGTCCAGGTCGCCGTCGGTGTAGGGGCCCTGGTACTTCTCCCCGTCCTCCAGCAGGCTCTTGTGATAGCCCAGGCCGCCGGAAAGCTCCGGTGCGAAAGACCTCTCGACGCCGTACTTGACGTCTTGCGAGGTGATCGGGCTGCCGTCGGAGAACTTCAGGCCGCTCTTGAGGTGGTAGGTCCACGTCTTGCCGTCGTCACTGGGGGTTCCGGTGTCGGTGGCCAGGTCGGGAACGGCCTGGGCGGTCTTGCCGGGCTCGATCTCCCAGCTCGTCAGCCGCCGGTTGAACAGGCCCAGCGTGGTGATGGCCAGGTTCGAGCTCTTGGCCGGGTCGAGCGTCACCGTGGACGAGCTCGTGAGAATGGTCAGCTCGCCACCCTTCTGGGTGGACGACGTGGTGCTCTGACCGGCGGTGTCGGAGTCGGAGTTGGCATTGCAGGCGGTCAGCGCCAGCGCGGCGGCGACTGCCACCGCGGCGACGCTCAGGGAGGGACGACGACTCATCAGGTATCCAATCCTGGTTATCCGGATGTCTCCGAGACACGGGGGTCGAGCGCGCCGTAGACGACATCGACGGCGAAATTGGCGAGCACGACGAGAAAGGCGGAGAAGAGCACGGTGCCGAGCACGAGCGGCAGGTCGCCGGTGCCCACGGCCTGCAGGAGCAACGATCCGAGGCCCTGCATGCTGAAGACGCGTTCGGTGATGATCGCGCCGCCCAGGAGTTGCCCGAGGTCGGAGCCGAAGACGGTGACCACCGGGATGAGCACGTTGCGCAGGGCGTGCCAGCCGACCACCTTGCGCTCGGTCAGTCCCTTGGCCCGGGCGGTGCGGATGTAGTCCTCCTCCAGCACCTCCAGCATCTGCCCACGGGTGAGGCGGGCGTAGACGGCGGAGGTGAAGAGCGCGAGGACGCACCACGGGAGCACCAGGTGCCAGGCCCAGTCCACGGGGCTCTCGGTCAGCGGGACGTATCCGCTGACCGGAACCAGGTCGAGGGTGAAGCCGAACAGCAGGATGCCGAGAAGACCGAGCAGGTAGACCGGCGCCGAGACCCCCGCGACCGCGAAGGCCATCGCGGACCGGTCGATCGCCGTGCCCTTCCGGACCGCGGCGAGCACCCCCAGGCTCACTCCCAGCACCAGCCACAGCGCGGCCGCACCGATGGCGATCGAGAAGGTGACCGGGATCCGGGCCCAGATCAGCTGCGTCACCGGCTGGTTCAGCTGGAACGAGTACCCGAAGCAGGGCGCCGAGCAGTGCACCGCGGCCGGGCCTCGGCCGAAGCTGCGGCCCCGGAAAATCCCTGCCACGAAGTCGAGGTACTGCTGCCACCAGGGCTTGTCGAACCCCATGAAGGCGCTCGCCTGGGCCAGCCCGTCGGGTGTGCAGGGCTTGCCGCACGACATCTGGGCCGGGTCGGAGGGCAGCAGGAAGAACACGGCGTAGGTCAGCAGGCTGATCACGACCAGCACAGCGAGCATGCTCACCAGCCGGCCGGCCAGGAATCTCGTACGCCTCACGGCCGGGCACCTGCCTCCGGACGGCGGCGGACCGAGCGGGGATCGAGGAGGTCACGCAGTCCGTCGCCGAGCAGGTTGAACGCCAGGGTGATCGCGAACAGGGCCCCGCCGGGGAAGACCAGGAACATCGGGTCGGTCTGCACCCAGCCGACGCCCTCGCCGATGGACCGGCCCCAGGACGGCGTCGGGGCCGGCACCCCGACCCCGAGGAACGACAGGGCCGCCTCGACGCCGATCAGGCCGGGGATGAGGATCGTGGTGTAGACGATGATCGTCACGCCGAGATGGGGCAGGATCTGCCGCACCAGCACGTGCCCCGGCCCGGCGCCCATCGCAGTCGAGGCCACTACGAACGTGCGGTGTTTCAGGGCCAGGGTCTGACCGCGCACCACCCGGGCCACGGTCGGCCAGCCGAAGGCCCCGATCACCAGCACCACCAGCCAGGTACGCGGGAACTTCGCGGAGACGACGGCCCCCAGGGCGATCATGAAGACCAGGTAGGGAAAGCCGTAGAGGACGTCGATCGCGCGGCTGACCAGCCGGTCGTACCAGCCGCCGAAGAACCCGGCGGTGACGCCGACCAGGACACCGATGAGCATGGCGATCACGGTGGCGGCCAGCCCGACGGTCAGCGATGTCTGGGCGCCGTGCGTGACGATGGCGAAAAGGTCGCGGCCAGTGAGTGGTTCGACCCCGAACCAGTGCGTCCCGCTGATCCCTCCGCCGAAGCCGACCGGCCTGCCGGTGTCGTCCAGCGCGTCCAGGTGGTACGTGTACGGATCCTGCCCCTCGACAGCGGTGAGCGCCGAGGCGGTGGCGGCGACGAGCAGGAACCCGGCGACGACGACCCCGCCCGCGACGGCCCAGCGGTCGGCCAGGAACTGCCGGGGGTGGCGCCTGGTCCTCATCATCTTCCGATCACGGTACGAATGGTGCGATTGGTTCACGCGAGCAACCGCTATCTGAGCACAACCTGACAATGTCGGTCAAGAAAGTAGGAAAAAAATGACAGGCCACGCTGAGGGGTTCACAGGCAGTTAACCCCGCACCGCTCGACGTTCGCAGAGACCCGACCGGACCTGTGCACAATCGGCGCGATGCCTGCGTCCCTCCTTCCGAACCGCCGTATCCTCCTGCGCGCCGCCCTCGCCGGCTCCGCCGGTCTGGCCGCCGGGCCCGCGCTGCCCTCCGGTCCGGTCCGGCCTCCGCCGCCCCGCTCACCGCAATCGCCACCGGCCAGGCGTTCACCGACTCCTACACGACCAACATCGCCGCGAACGGCACCGCCGAAACCAACGCCGCCGTTCGCATTCGGGGCGCCATGAGCCAGCTCTGGAACACCGGCAGCGCCTGGAACGCCGGCACCGTGCTCTCCGCCCGGTGCTGCGCGCGAACCATGCAGCACATGGCCCGGATTACGCGCACCCGCACCCGCACCCGCACCCAGGCCCAGGCGGGACGGGCCTTCCTCGCCGACCGTCAGCACCAGAGTTACGCGTCCATCGCCGGACTGGGCCCGCTCGCATCCCTGTACCGGGAGGGCGCGCTCGCCGTCACCGGTATCACCGAGATCCCGTCCGGCACGTCGGCGACCAAACTGGAGGACGCGGTCCCGGCCGGCGCCCCGGTCGGCTCGGCTCTGGGTGCGGGGTCGGCCGACTCCGCCCTCGGACAGGTCGTGACCCTGGTCAACCGGCTACGCGGAACTACTCCGATAGCTGTTGCGGTGTTGGCTCTTCCCATCCCGTCAGCGGCCGCCGTACGGATCAAGCCTGTCGGCCCGCGCGCCACGAACACGGAGTTCTTCGACGTGGTCGGCAGCCGCGACGCCGCGGTCGGGCGCTTCAAGATCCGCAGAACGTGGTCGGCCAGGTGATGCGCGAACTCGACCGTGCCACCCCCGGCCCAGTTTCGTCACCGGCCGGGTCAACGCCCGGACTGCCCGCCGGGCCGGGATCGCCCCGCGCCGGCTCACCCTGGCCGTGCTGGGGCGGATGTTCTCCTGAGCTACAGGCCGAGCCGGCGCTTGATCGACTCCTGGGCCTCGACGTCCGCCGGATCTTCTGTCCAGAGGCCGATCTTGTCCCGCAGACGTCGAAGGTCGCCCCGCGACTCGACCCATTCCTCGGTGAAACCGCAGCTGGAACAGATGAATCGGGTGATGGACACGGCCCGCAGGCCGATGGTGATGACATTGCCCGGGGCGACGACCCGGATGAGGTCCGACCCCTGACACTTGGGGCATGTCCCTGAGTTCTTCACGCGGGCATTCTGATCACGGCCGTTGAGGAGCGCGACTCGGTGTGCCTCCGCATCCTCGTCACCTGGCCTCGCGACACGCAGGCTGAGCGCCTGTATCTCGCCCGTTCCTTCCCGGGCCGTCAGTCGAGCAGCCCGCGGATGTCGTCGGCGGTGAGCGCCGCCGAGCCCATTGCCTCGCCGTCGAGAACGCTGTTGGTCAAGGCGCTCTTGCGGGCCTTGAGCGCTACCACCTTCTCCTCGATCGTGTCCCGGGCCACCAGCCGGTAGACCATGACGTTGCGGGTCTGGCCGATGCGGTGGGCCCGGTCGACGGCCTGGGCCTCGACCGCGGGGTTCCACCAGGGGTCGAGCAGGAAGACGTAGTCGGCCTCGGTCAGGTTCAGGCCTGTGCCACCGGCTTTGAGACTGATCAGGAAGACCGGGGCCGTGCCCTCGCGGAACTGCGAGACCACCCGGGCCCGGTTCTTGGTCTTGCCGTCGAGATAGCAGTATTCGATACCCGCCTGGTCGAGCCGGTCGGCGGCCCGGCTGAGAAAGCGGGTGAACTGGCTGAACACCAGGATCCGGTGGCCCTCGGCCGCGATCTCGGTCAGCTGTTCCATCAGGGCATCGAGTTTGGTGCTGGGCACGCCGGCGTGGGCGGGATCGACCAGGCCGACATCGAGCGTGGCCTGTCGCAGCAGGGTGAGGGAACGGAAGATCTCGAAGCGGTTGCGGTTCAGGTCGCCGAGCAGGCCCAGGACCTTCTGCCGTTCCCGCTGCAGGTACTTCTGGTAGATCTTCCGGTGGCGGGGCGCCAGTTCCAGCTCGAGCACCTGTTCCTGCCGGTCGGGCAGATCGGCGGCGACGAGCTCCTTGGTACGGCGCAGCATGAGGGGCGTGATCCGCCGGCGCAGCTGGTCCAGCCGATCGGGATTCTGCTCACGCTCGATCGGGGTGCGGTAGTACTCGGTGAAGCGCTCAGGGCGGGGGAACAGTCCCGGTGAGGTGATGGAGAGCAGCGCCCACAGCTCCATCAGGTTGTTCTCCATCGGGGTGCCCGTGATGGCGAGTTTGAATGCTGCCGGCAGTTCGCGGGCACACCGGTAGCCCGCGCCCTGATAGTTCTTCACGGCCTGCGCCTCGTCCAGCACCAGACCCGCCCACTGCAGCTCGCTGTACTGCTCGAACTCCAGGCGGAACAACGTGTACGAGGTGATGACGAGATCGGCGTCGTGGGCGGCCCCGGCCACGTCGTGGCCACGCCGGGCGCCGGTCGCGGTGATGGTGGAGACCGTGAAGCCGGGCGCGAAGCGAGCCGCCTCCTGGGCCCAGTTCGCGGCCACGCTGGTGGGCGCCACCACCAGAAACGGGTGATCGGTCAGACCGTTCTCGCGGGCGTGCAGGAAGAGCGCGAGGGTCTGCACCGTCTTGCCCAGGCCCATGTCGTCGGCCAGTACACCGCCGAGGCGGTGCTCGAACAGGGTGGCCAGCCAGCGGAAGCCGTCTTCCTGATAAGGCCGCAGCGTTGCTTCCAGACCCGAGGGCAGCTTCTGCTCGGGAAAGTCGGCGGCCTGGCTCAGGGCCCTGATCGACTCGCGCCAGCCGTCCACCTGACCGTTGATGACTCCGAGACGCTCGATCTCGTCCCACATTCCCGCGTGAAAGCGGCTGAGACGCAACGTGCCACCGGGCGCATCGAGCAGCTCCCGCGACTCGGCGATCAGGGCGGCGAGCTGATGGAACTCGTCCCGGTCGAGGCTGAACCAGAGGCCGTCGTCGAGCAGCAGTTCGGTCTCGTCCTGCGCGAGGGCCACGAAAAGCTGGTTGAACGGCACGGTCTGGCCGTCGACAGTGATCGTCACCGCCAGGTCGAACCAGTCCTGCTGGCTATTCGCGCCACCGCCGCCGGATGCGTCGGTGGGAACGAACTCGAACACCGGAGCGTCATCGATCTCCCGATAGTCCGGAATCTGGTCGACGGCCAGGCGCACGTCGACGTCGGTGCGGTCTCTCAGCAGCGGGATCGTCTGGCTCATCAGACGGGCCGTGGTGACTCCGTGAACCTCGCTCTGCGACAGCGGGATCACACCGCTGATCGTGTTCTGCGTCAGGTCGGGGAACTCGGCGAGCAGAGGTCTGATCTCATCGAGAGTGCGGGTCTCCGCCCCCAGGTCGCGGCCAGGAGGAAGCGGTCCGGGCCGGGCCAGCAAGGGTTCATGGTGACTGGTCGCGCCGAGCCGGTAGGCCCAGGCCCAGTCGAGCCGCATGTGGTGATCGCCGAGAGGGGTCACGGTGAGTTCCAGCACCGGGGGCTGCGCCGCGGGCAGGACCAGCGAGTTGTCGGGGCTGACCACTTCGAGGTGCCGGCTCAGCTGCGGGTAGAACTCGGACAGGAAGCGCTCTTCGTCGGCCGCCGGGATCGGCGGGATGTCGCCCTGGGACAACTGCCAGAACAGCTGAGGAGGAGCCGCCGACAGCCGGGCCAGCCGCAGCCCGTCACCGGGCGAGGACTCCCAGGCCACCCCGTGCGGAGGGTCGGAGATGGGTAGGTACCCCCGCGTGACCTGCTGTCCCGCACCTTCCAGCACCGGTTCGAGGACCAGCCCCGTTTCCCGCCGCCGGATGAGGACCCGCGCGACCACCGGCTCGGTGAGCACGTGCACCGGCGCCGCGCCCCGTCCGGCCATGACCAGGGGAATGCCGGTCTCCTGGATCTCCCGCAGCAGATCCCAGACGCGGCGGCTGATGATTGAGTCGAGCATCAGCACCTTGTCGCGGTAACTGTGGTCGTGCGCCGAGGGAAGAGCGTGCAGCTCGCGCAGCAACCGCACTTGTGAGCGGGGGACGAGAGGCATGTGGTACTCGGGGTAGCCCAGGGAGTACCAGGAAATGTTCGAGCGCACCCAGGCGCCGTTACGCCCCGGGACGACCGGCCGGACACCGATCCGGAATCCCGGGTCGCTCACGAGCTCGAACTGCAGAGCGATCGGTGGCGCAGCGCTGCTGGCCGGCTCTTCCGGGCGGGGAATGGAGGACGCGTGCCGGCGCCCGTGGTCGACCGGTGCCGGTGGGGGAGCGAGCGCGGTGGTCAGCGCGGTCTCCCACGGCGCCGGCTGGGGTGCGGGGGCCGGTGCCGGGATGGTTGCCGAGCGACTGCGGCGGGTCGCCCTCTTGCCCTCTGCAGTCGAGGCCGGCTTGTCAAAATGGGTGAGAATCAGGGCCGCGACGTGTTGGCACGGAGCTGCCCCGCAGGCGCACGAAGCCTCGTCGACATCGAAGGTCCCGTTGTCCCGGTAACGGGCGGTCACCTCGACCTGGCGGGCCACCTTGCCGTCGCGCACCACGGCTCGAACGTTTCCGGACGACGGATCGACCTCGACCTTCTGGACCCTCCCGGACTGTGCCAGGGCCCGGCCCGTGAGCAGCGCGGCAGTACCGACCAGATTGTGAACGGCCATCTGCACGTCGGTCAGGGTCAGGACAGCCATGCACGCGCTCCTCGGTCGATCCTGCCGGCGGCGAGACCGGTCACAGACACCGGTAACCGTACGCAAACCCAACGTCCGAACGTCAATCAGGAACGCTGGCCCGTACCCCGTACCCCGTACCCCGTACCCCGGCCGGTGAAACAGCGCTGGATCCCTGACACAGCCGGCGGCGCGGCCACCGGTTGACCGTCGGGGTGACGATCCCGACATACGCCGGTTCGCCGGGGCCCATCCCTGAACCGCTTCCGGTCGGCTCCGGAACTTCACGGCACGACAGCAGACGCGTTGTGTACACCTGGTACATCCGGTACCGGATGTACCAGGTGTACACAACGCAGGCATGCTGGTTCCTGCTCCGGGGCACGCCACCTCCCGTCGAAAGTCGCTGAGCCCTGACTTGGCACCCGCCCTGACTCCGGTCGACTGCGCTACTGCCGCCGGAACTTGCCGGTATTCGTCTCCCAGCGGTTCACAGTGTCCGGACCGTCATCATCAGCCTCATCAATGCGTCTATGAGGGCCAGGGCATGACGCCGGCAAGCAGTTCAGTACGGGGCAAGAGACGTGCGGCCGTTCGGTGGCTGTAGCCCGTCGCCGTGGCCGCTTTGGCTGCCGGGGGAATGACTCCGGCTCGGGCGGCATCGGGTTGCACGGTGCCGATTCCTCTGCATCCGGTCGCCGGCGATCTGCACCTGATCGGGGCGTCCGAGGCCGGGGTGGCGGTCGAGCAGAAGGATCCGGGTGGATGGCGGTGCGGATGAATCCGGTCGACACCGGGCCGCTGGGCGGCGAGCTCACGCGCCGGCGGGACCGAGGGGATCGTTCCGCCGGGGGCCTTGAACGGGGAGAGCTGGTTCATCGGCATTCCGACGAGTTATGCCGACTACCCGGACAACTGGCAGTACCCGCTGCGGCAGCATCACGTCGGCCCGATGAAGACCGACATCCTCATGACGGCGATCGAGAAGGTCGCCAGTGTGCAGAGGATGGTGGCCGATGCCACCTCAGTGTTGCGGGCCACGGTCGACCGGAACGTCGATCCGCAGCGCTACGGGATGGATCTGGTCGATCTCAAGACCAAGAAGGTCCAGCGGATTGCCGATTCACCGGACGAGGTTGCCGGTGTCGCCCTGAGCAAGGATCTTCTGGTCCGGGCCACCAAGAACGACGACGGTGGCTGTGCCGCTCACCAGAAGCCGCGGGATGGCGGGGCCGAGGTTGTGTATCTGGAGGACGATCCACACGCCGATGTCACACACCTCGCCGCCGGGGGCGGCGGGGTCGCGTACCTCGTCCACCATCCCGTCGACCCCGAAAACTCTATGCTCCGAGCGCCGGGGTGCAGATCGTCCATCATTCGACCGCACAGCACCGGGATCTGCCGTACGACGCATCGGGTCTGGCCGCGCGGTGGGGAACAGTTTTCTCACCGCCGGCCCGGGGTATTCCGGGCCGGCCCGGTACGTCTCCGGTGACGTCGGCGTGTACCGGAGTGTCGCGAGAACCTCGGACAGGTTTAACTTCTCGGCCGCCCGGGGAGTGACCGGCCTGCCCGATCAGAACGGGGCGTGGCAACTGATCGACGGGGCAGGAAACCGCGCGGGTGGAGGCCGCCGGGTAGGGCACCTGATCGCCCGGCAGACGGGCATCCCGTACTTCCAGACCTGGAGCGCCGGGATGTCGCCGCTCCCGTTCACCGTGAAGTACCGGCCCCGCCTGATCTCGGCCCTGCGCCCGCTCGGGTTCTCACCCAACGGTGACGGCCGGGGTGATGTCTGGACGCCGCAGTCCGACATCACCAAGCCCATGCGGTCGGTGACCCTGAAGAGCCAGCAGGGCGCGAAGACGGTCGCTCAGCTGGACGGCACCGCACCGGACGGGAGCGGGCTCGACCTGAAATGGGACGGTCTGTCGGCCAGGGGTATTCAGGTGCCGGAGGGCATGTACCAGTGGACGCTGGCCGGACGTTCTGCGGACGGTGACGGCACGCTGATCAGCGACAAGGGGCGGCCACGGTCGCCGGGACGATCGAGCTCGTCCACCGATGAGAAAAGGGCTGGTGGCCTCCCGGCCATCAGCCCTTTTCGTTCTTGCGAAGGCGACCCTGACGGGACTTGAACCCGCGACCTCCGCCTTGACAGGGCGGCGCGCTAACCAACTGCGCTACAGGGCCTTACGTGTAATGCGAACAGCGTACCCCCAACGGGATTTGAACCCGTGCTACCGCCTTGAGAGGGCGGCGTCCTAGGCCACTAGACGATGGGGGCCTATGAAATTCGTTCAGGAAGACTGTGCCTCCCTCATGAACCTCCAGAAGCTTACGGGATGGGGGATTGGTTCTCCAAAGCGGGGCCGCTCGACGGTCGCAGGGCATAGCTGCCCTGCGACCGCTTCGCCGGTTTCTAGAGGGCGAGCTCGGCGCTGCTGAAGGCGGTGAACGACGGGTTGATGTCGGTCTCACCGGCCTTGCCGTCGCAGCCGCGCTCCAGGTCGAAGGCCAGGTATGTGCCCGAGCTGCAGGTGATCGCCATCTCCGCGTCGCCGCCGACCACGATGTCACCGGACAGGTTGGCCCCGGCCTGGATGAGCGCGTTGTCCTTCACGACCGCGTTGCCACTCACCGTGCCGCCGTTGACCCATCCGAGACCCTCGATGCGGGCGTTGCCCGAGACAGTGCCGGAGAAGACCGCAGCCTTGGGACCCACGTAGGCCGTGGCGGCGACCTTGGCCCCGGCGGCGACCCAGCCGCCGCCGTTGGCGTGCCAGTGCCCACCGTTGGTCGCGGCCGGCTTGGTGTACCCGGCCTCGAAGCCGGACGGGGTGGCCCCGGCCACCCGGAACTCGTACGGGAAGCGCTGGGCCTTGGTGTAGCCGTCCTGGAAGCCGTAGTGCGGCACGGTGTCGGGGGTGGCGGTGGTGACCAGCCACACCTCCGTCTCACCGGCCTCCAGCTGGAAGTCGATGCGGTTGTCGGTTCCGGTCTTGAGCTCCGAATAACGCGGCGTGCCGTTCTTCACCGCCACGAGCCCGAAGGTCCAGCCGGTGGCACCCGTCTCCGCGTGCCCCTTGAGCCGCAGCGACACCTTCCCGCCGGCCACGTCGGGTACCAGCTTGATCTTGTTGAAGCCGTAGTCGGACGGGGCCACCCGGGAGTTGATCCGGTAGTGCCCGAGCGAGGCGTCGACGGCCTCGACGTTGCCGCCGTTGTACGCGTCGTTCAGGAAGCCCGCTCCGTACACGTCCTTGATGAACGGGATCAGCGTCGCCCGGTTGCCGAAGTCGTACGTCACCGTGCGCGTCGCGTACTCGCCCACCCGGCGGTTCAGCTCGGCCTGCGTGATGCCCGTGATCCGGCGGTAAGTCTCCAGCGGGTGCTCGTCGTCCTTCGCCTCGTTCCAGATCTTGTTGAACATGGCCAGGCCGTCACGGTCCTTGATGTACTGCATCAGCATCCAGTTGCCGTAGTGATGACGGCTGGAGCTGTAGTAGAGGTTCTCCGAGCGCAGCCAGCGGCTGAGGTCGCCCGCCGCCGTCGTGGGCAGCGCCTGCATCGCCATGAACTCGGCGCTGGTCTCCCAGAACGTACCCGAGCTGGCGTCGGTGAAGCCCTTCCCCGACTCCCCGAGGAACGTGTAGTTCTGGAAGACGTGGGCCAGCTCGTGGGCCAGACCCCACGACCCCGGGAGCGCGGCACCGGGGGCGATGTTGATGACACCCACCTTGCCGTCCGCCGATCCACCGGTCGCCCAGTCGCTCAGCTCGGTGCGGTTCCAGGTGTTGGTGACGATCACGTCGATCTTGTACTCCGCCAGCAACCCGTCTTCCGGCGTGAACTCCATGTCGTCCATGTAGAACGAGTACAGGTTCTCGAGCTGGGTGAGGATGCTGTCCGGGTCGAAATTGTACGGATCAGATGCCGATTCGGGATCGGTGCCGGACTTCTCGCCCCACAGCAGCTTGAAGTTCGTCGACTCCTTCGACCGGTCCTCGCTCCACGGCACCTCGCCGGTCTGCTTCCAGCTGGCCGGGATGTACACAGCCTTGTTGGCAGCCGCGGCGGGCCGGGTCTGGATGATGAACACCCCACCGATCACGACGGACGCGATCAGCAGGGCGATCCATGTGCGCAGGAGCCGCACATCACGGTGAATCACGGGTGGTTCCCTTCAGGATGGGATGGCCGAGCACTTTCCGTTCGCGCGTCACGTCGGGTGGGGGTGCTCGAAGGTTGCCGTCCTGGGGGAACCACTACGTTTTGCTGGTGATAAGTCTTTCCCGGCCGTCGTCTCGGCCAAGCAGCGAGCCCTTCCGGGTAATTTTCGGTTCTCGCGGCGCCAGATCGGGGTAGTTGCCGATACCGGTTCATGAACTGCGCCTGCACGACGAAGCTCGCCCGCACGTGCCGCAGTGGAGGTCTGGCGCACGCTGAGGGCGATTCTCGCCGCCCGGCCAGATGCGCCAAAGCGCCCTGGCACTGTACGCAGGAAAATGCTTCCAACCAGAAAACTTGGGAAATCCACGATTTTCTATTTGGCGAAAAGCCAATTCTTGCATGAGCTTGCGGATGGTCGGGGGCGCCGAACGGGTTGCGAGACGGGCGAACGGGGTGGTCGAAGACTTCGGCGATATCCGTTCCGAGCAGGCTACTTCCATCGTTCGTCCCTCATTTCACAAGCTTGCGTTCGCGAGGAGGGGTAGCCAGTTACCTGCGCGGCGAGGCAGGCGAGCGAAAGTTTTCTTGAAAAAAAGGAATTAGAATCTAGTTTCGAATCAAATTCTGAGACATCGCTTTTAGAGGAGCTAGCTGGCGACGCGCTGGTAGCTTTCCGCCATGTCGATGCGCCATAACGCTTTTCGAATCATCAGCATCCTGAGGTGCGGCAAGGAAAGCTGGATGTCTCGGGTTCGTGGGACAGTGCGCGCGGCAATCCTTGGGTCTGACATCCTGTCCCTCGGCAACGGTGGAGTGGAGGAAGGCTGCTCCGGTGCAGAGCGCGCGGAAGAAGCGGGTATCGAGTTAACAATTGTCATTGTCCTAAAAGGGCCTCACGGCACTAATTCCATCCTCCCGACGCATGACAAGGATCGTGTCGAGAATTCCAGCCGGCCGGGGGCTCCGGAGGAATCGGTGCCGACACCGGGCACCGATCCGCAGGTCCCCGCCTCAATGGGCAGCGCAGCCATACCCGTTCACACTAAGGGTGCCCCAAACATGTTCTCTTCGAAACCACGTGAACCTGAACTTAAAGGCCTGGAAGGATGGCCTCGGGCTGTCGTTCAGCTCCACTTGTACCCGCGGGTGCACGGTCGCTTCCTCTGCACCGTGATAGTGGCGTGCGTATCGCTGGCCATCGGCGCGCAGTCCGAGGCATTCGGGCAGATCTTGGAATACGTTTTTGGTGCTTTACTGGAGCGGTTTATTGGGAACGAGAAGACATCATCGGCCATGTCATTTTTAACAGGCCTTGGTCAATGAGTCCTGATCCAGTGACCTAAATAGAGTTATGGGAGATGCAAGTGAGGTCGACGACAATTGGAGGATCTGGGTTGTGCGATGAGGAATGCTGTTATCGGGCAGCTCGTCGAGCAAGGCCAAGTAGATGCTCGCGTGCTTCGGCACTGAATCTGTAATGATCCAAAAGTTTAGCGACGTCATCCGGCTCAGCGGGGCGGCAGCTCTGCTCGATCTTCAGAACCCTGCTCAACGGCCAGTTGAGCTTACGTGCTACCGCCCCGGGCGACTCCTGAGCCTCGTGTCGTGCTTCGCGCAGATTTTCGCGGACGTGCCGAAGGGCGCCTTCCGGCGTCTGGACTCCCGGGATGTACGAATCATCAACTGGCATCGTGGACCCCCTCAGCACTCCTCGACTCTGCCGAACTCAAGGCATCACTATCGGACACGCATCTCGCTACACCGGTTCGTGCGAAAGAATATGTTCAGCGACCTGCAGAATCGCATATCGCGAGATCTGGTACAACCTTCACGGAGGCAGCCCCTCCATGAACAGAAGTTGCTTGGCGACTTCAAGCATCGCTTCAGCAGGGCTTCAGGTCGCCCGCATCATCGAGATCGAACTCTCCGGCCTTCACTCCAGCGACAAAAGCTCGCCATTCTCGATCTGTGAACGAAAGATGACCTGCAGATCGATCTTTCGACTGGCGTACCAAAACACCCCGACCGTCGGCTCCTACTTCCACGCATGCCTCCTCGGCACTAAAGCTGCTGGTACGGAATCGAACCTCGTTTCGTGACCCAACCATCTACTTCACCTTTCGCCCCGTGGCACGCACCCCTCAGCGCACCCCATGTTCCCAAGCGTAGACCGATCATTGCCCTGAGTCACCCCATTCCGAACTTCCCTCAATATTTAGCCCCGATCGCAAGTTTGCAAGGGTTGCTTTTGTTGTCATTGCATACTTGCTTGCCAAGATTTTGCCGACGGGCCGACCCTGGCGCCTGTGGTGTTGACGCCTACCCGCTCCTCGGGAGGCATTGGGTCGTGATCGGATGACTTCTGTGTGGCCAGGATGTACGGAAGTCATCCGATCACGGCGGGGCCCAGGAGGGACCGTGCAAGGTTCGTGGTCACCGCGTTAGTCGGCCAAGATCGCTCTACCAAATCGTTGCCGATTGATGCGCTCCAGGTGCTCGATGAAGTGATCGCGTGTCTGGCTGCCGTCCTCTAGGCGCGAATTTGCAAGATCCCACAATTTCCAAAATGTATTTTCATATTCATCGAACTGGCGAGGTTTTTCTTGGAAATGAATCATCATTTCCCTGGAATCCTCTATATACACGAGGTCGTCAAGATAAGGATTTCGCGTATTGAACATCGTGAAGCCTCGATGCATTCCTTTGGGGACACCTAAGTCGAATGGCAATATTTGGAGTATTACTCGCGTACTATAAGTAACGGCAAAATCGCGTAATTTGCTGATTTGCTTCATCATTGTCTCATCCTCACCCACACGGAAGTATAGGGCGGCCTCGTGAATGATGATATTGATGTCGGTACTGTTCTCTTTTTTCCAAAATTCTCGCTGTCGGGCATCTCTAATTCCCCAGATCTGCATAGCTTTCTCGTCCGATGCTTGCCGATCCTTCAGTAGTGCTAAAGCATATTCCCGAGTTTGAAGCAGTCCTGGTACGAGAAATGGTTCGAACGCGCGGATCGATTTGGCCGCATATTCATAATCGAGTACGGCATGCATGGCATCAGCATCGATATGCTTACGGTAATCCGCGAAGACGTCGTGTTGCCGAGCATCGTCGGCGATCTCGATGATGGCGTCACACTGGCTCTGCGATGTGCCGTACTCTCGCAGTAGCATTCGTACATCATCCGGAGAGACCGGAACGACACCGGTTTCGATCCTGATCAATTTGCTGAGTGACCATTTGACTTTCTCGGCAATATTTTTCTGCGTGATATTCGCTTCTTCTCGTTGTTCACGCAGAAACGTGCGGACGGCTCTTTTCTGTAAACTTGGCGGAAGTCTCTGGAGTTCATTCAAGTGTTCACCCATGGTCATTATATCGGACCTTCCTGTGTAGAATTCGACCATTCGTGGGCGATCGCTCGTGCATCGGTCGTCGAGGCGGCATCATGCATAGAGCGCAAACTTCTGAGACCAGGGTCGATCAGCTGCTCTCTGGGCGAAAGCGCCTATGCGCCCGACCACCTCACCGATCAACTGACACACGGCAAACAAATCCCCTGCCCTTGGCGTGGCCGACATCGTCATGAGGTTACCCGCGTAGGGGGCGATATGACTTGAAGACGGCAGAAAGCGTACTTCTGCGGCCCCAGGTAAAATTTGATTGAGGGTCGGATCCGCTTGCTGCGAACCCCCGTCCAGACCCGCCCGGCGGTCTGCAGTACGCATGCGTACAGACCAATTTCAGCGCAGTCGCAGTCGCTGTGCCTCGGCGAAGCCTTGTTGCAGGGACGGGAATCTCGTATCTGGCCCTGGCACATCTCTTAACCGGGTTCAGATCCAGATGATCCTGTTCGGGATTGCCCGGCTGCTTCTGGACGCAGTGTTTTGCGCGCGGGACTGCGTGGCAACTGGTGCCGATGGCCGTACGCACGGATCCCGCTCGTGATCACAAGCCTGATCTCGCAAGCGCATACTGATCGCCTCCGAGACGAAGAGCTTTCACGTCTGGTGCTCGGAGCTTGAGGTGTGGACTTGGCCGGCACAGACGATTTCGGACCGAGTCTTCCCTTCGCCATCACGGGCGCGCCCTTGGGGCCAGTGGCTTGATGCAGGGCTACGGGCAATTCGCGGATCTTACAGGGGTCGGCGACAGATGGCAGGCTTCTTGGTCAGGGCCGCCCGCAAGACATCGGACGCCCCGGCGTAATGCCACTCGTCAGCACCATGGCAGTGTCGCGACCGTTCGCGCTGCTCAGTCACGTCGACCGATGTACGCCGCGATCAGCATTTACAGTCCAGAAAAAACGCTCAGACGTCTTCGGGTTTCGCTCAGAAGCCTAGGGAGACCTTGCCCCGACACCGTTTGCCGTCGCTGAAGATGATGCAGACCCAGAACCAGCCCTTCTTCCACAGACGGAACTCGCCGTGCTCGGACTGGCAGGAGGGACAGCGATAGGTTTTCACGAACGTATCGATCCTGCGTTTCTCGAGCAGCCGGCGGGCGAAGTGCCGCCCCGTCATCGTGACCATGACCTCGCGGGTATTGCTCTGCGACAGTGTGTTCAGGCTGCCGAGCAGCACCAGGCGGTGATCGATGACGACGATCTTCTCGTGCATCATGAACACCGCGATCACCGTCATCTGGCTGGCCCGCAGATCTTGCAGGAACTTCAGCATCCTCGTCTTCGCCTGGAGGGTGTCGGTCTCACCCCGCACGAAGATGATGACCTCGACCCCGCGATTGCGCGCCGCCTCAAGAGCTGGCCGCACGTATTCCAGCCGCTTGGCAATCCAGGGGGCCCAGAGGTAGATGCTCTCGCTGGCGGCGTCGATGTACTCTAGGAGCGCCGGGAAGTAGGTGCGCTCGTCGTCCACCCGGCTGATCCGAACGTGTTCGCCCAGTACGTCTTGCATCCGTTCGAAGAGATCGTCCGGGACTTCCTCCGACGCTGCTTCGATGCCGAGCAACGCCGCGCCCGAGATTACGCGGACCTGATCCTGAAGCCGGAGCTCCTGCAACGCGTACAGCGCGTCCCCGGGCTTTGAGCCGGACAGTTTCGTGGTGTCGACGATGATGTACAGCCGGTTCCGGGCTCGGGTGACGGCCACGTTGAACAGCCGTGCCCCGTCCTGATTCCAGCGTTTGCCGTTGCGCTGGGCCAGCGCCATCCACAGCGACTCGGTATCGCCTTCGACGGTGTCGAAGATGAGGGTGTCGAACTCCCTTCCCTGGAACTTGTGGGCGGTGCCGACCTCAGCGAGCGGCTCGTCCCCCTCGACGTCGCGGAGGGCTTCCCAGGTGAGTTCGGCCTGGACGCTGAACGGGGTGACGATGCCGACATTGCCTTCGGCCAGGTGTATTCGGGCCAGGACCCGGGACAGGAGTGGCCCGGCGGACCACCACCCCGAGCGGGCGCTGAGGAGTTTGACATCGGCTAGTTCGCCCATGCCCTGGGTGTCGACCAGGATGATTTCCGGATCGTCCGGCCGACGGGAGGGCTTCTGGGCTCTGAGCAGCCCGTCGTAAGCAACCTTGTTGGCCAGCTTGGTGAGGACCGGACCGAACCGATGCTGTACATCTAACGCGAAGCAGCCAGATTCAAGGGTCGCCGTTTCCGGGCCGTCGATCCCGCAGTGAGCAAAAGGATTGGTCTGGAGCCAGGCCTGAATAGCCGGATCGTCACTGTTCGCGAGCTCTCGGGAATCGAAGACCGGTCCCAGTTGGCGCGGGTCGCCGAACAGGACTGCACAGCGTGTGCCCTGGCCGACCGCCAGCAAGATGTCCGGAAGGGTTGCGGCCGCCGCCTCGTCAACGAAGACCACATCGAACGGAACCTGTGTCACCGAGGTCATCGTGCGCAGTTTGGCGAGCGTCATGGCGACTACCTGTGCCATGGCCAGGACTTCTCGTTCCGCAGCCGGCCTCTGTGCCTTGACCTGCTGCTCAGCCTGACGAAGATCGCTCCGCGTTTGCTTGCTCAGGGCGGCACGCCCTGCCTGTGACGACTGAAGCTCGCCCAGACGATGGATCTTCCGGGCGATCCCCGACTTCTCGGCCTCAGCCAGAATGGCGGAGGCCTTCGTGACATCGGCCAATTTCTCGTGAGCGTGCTCTGCGTTTACCGTGACCGTCTTGACGGTTGCTGCCAACTGATCCCGGACGTCCTCAATTACCCCGAGCAGTTCCTGGCGCCGTCGGCAATCGGCCCGTGAGACCGTTGCGGCGGAGGTGAGTTCACCGATCGATGCCTCGATTCGGGCGCGTTCCTCCTCTGCCCACCGGCCCCAGGCGGCGGCTGCGTCACGGGCTTCGCCCTGACGGCGGAGTGCCTCTTCGTACTCGGCGCCGGCCGCTGTCTTCTCTTTGCGCCTCCAGCCCCTGATCGAGCGGAGTCGTTCGGCTGACTGCTGGACTGACTCTCCGGCCGCGGCCACGACCAGGGCGGACCTATCCAGATTCTTCTGAACCGTACGGAGTTCCTTCTGGAGAGCGTCAATGTGGAGCCAGGCAGACTTCGATGCGGCCGCCTGCTCTACATCGTTGGAGGCACTTGCCAGCGCCTCGAGGTTCTCGGTGACCTGCCCCGCGACCCGGGAGCATTCCATATTCCATTGCTCAGCGATCCTTGCGGCCGCAGGGACGCCGCCTTCCATGGTCTGTGCCTGGGCCCAGCCCAGTTGCTCAATGGCGGACGTCGGTGTCGCCTCGGTGAGTGCGCTCAGCTCGGTCTCCTCGGCCAGCAGTTCGGCGGCTCGTAGGCGCAGTTGGTCACGATGGTCCACAGCTCTTTGGATCCTGACGTCGACCTTGTGGTCGAGCTGAAGGTTTCGCACGGACGAGATGGCCGGTACATGTGGCTGCCCGATCCGTACCACCTCATCGGGAGCCTCCTGCCCTGGGCGGACCAGCTCAGCCAGGGTGTTGTCCACTGCGACGTTGGTCGCGGCGGCGATGAGAACACGATGCCCGCTATCGATCAGTGACCCCAGCGCCTTGCGCAGCACCGTGGTTTTACCTGTTCCGGGTGGCCCCCAGACGAGCCAGACGCCCGTGCCGAGGCAGGCTCGCCAGGCGCCCTCCTGCCGATCTGGTAGCCCAGCCGGCGGTCGGGCATCGGCGGCGGAGCTTCCTCCCGCACGCCCTTCGGCAAGACGCGTGACCAAGTCGTACCCAGGCTTACCGGCCTTGAGATCGGCCAGCCGCTGACGCAGGCTCTCGACCTGTTTCGCCGCGCTGGGGGTCTGAGCCCACAAATAGGGCTTCTCCGGCATTGGGCCCGGAACAGGCTGGACGCGCCAGTACGCACCCTCAGGATGCAATCCGGCGACGCCGAGTCCCGTGCTTAGCGAACTCTGGGTCTCCCCACCGATGATGAAGCGTTCGGCCTGCGCCAATGCGTTGCCCCGGCGGGTATCCACGCGCCAGCCCGTCCCGTGTGCCCGGAGCTTGCCGACTCGGGAGTACCCGTTGTCGGAGCGACGGCGGGACTCAATGCTGTGCCATGTGCGCAGGGCGAGATCGACTTCCTCCTGCCAGGACATGATCGAATGATCTCTTGATGTGACCTTGGGTGACAAGACGTGAGCGATGTGTGCTTAAAAGCACTCGGATATCCGAAGTGGTCGGCTCACGGAGGCGACGGATCGGTGGGGTGAAGGGCCAGGTTAAGCGACCTGGCTGACCCGACCCGGGGGCCATGCCCCATCAGTTCGGCTACTTGCCATGGGCCCAGGTCCAGTCGTCTGCGTTCTTCGGCCAGATGAAGACACGGGTGCAGGCATCGGTGCGACTTCGCTTACTCGATTGCCGATGGGCTCACTCGGCCGGGACTGTCCCAGAGCATCGGTCCAGGAACGATCATGCTCAACCAACGGCACGAGGAGGCTTAAACTGGAGCGGGGACAGCCCGATTGCCTACTGGATTGTTGGCCGAATCAAGTGGACCGGCCAGTCTGAAAGGCGGTTCCCATCGCCACTGCTCGCGTTGATGCCCGTTGAACGAGCTCCGCCAGCTCGGCGGCCGGCTTCAGGGCTGTGGCCGATTCGAGCACGGCGAGAGAGATCTCCAGGCGGTCGTCCTCCGAGATGCCGTCGAAGGCCCGGGTGTCACCGGCCAGTCCTCGGACGACGGCTTCCACCTTCTGGGGATCGCGGTTCGGTGAGCCACGCAGGCGGCCCACCACCTGCTCCTGGAACTTCGTCCAGTCGAGTGGCTCTTCGGTGTCGACGAACAGGTGGAAGACGACAGTGCCACCCGCAGCCGCGACGGCGACCCGGAGGTCGTCCTCGGCTTCGTCTTCGGACAGACCGGCCAGGAGAGTGCCGAGCTCCTGGCGGCGCATCGGGAGGAAGGCCGAGATCAGGGCCCTGACGTTCTTTCCGTTCACTGCCATGACAGTTGCCTTTCGGGTCGTGCGGTGATGAGGATCAACCGGTCTAGGCGTGCTGGGCGTGGTGCCAGGCGAAATACTCGGCCCGAGCGGCGTTGTGGATCGTGAGCTTGCGGCCGATCAGTTGATCCTGCGCGAGGAGATGGGGCTCCGCCGTTTTCCCCAGGCGGACCGTTCCGTCCCCGTCAACGGTGATGTAGCCGCGTTCGTACAGGGCGTCGCAGCCAAGAAGGCAGGCCGGCATGGCAATGTTCGGGATGTCGATGCGTTCCGATTCGGTGCACCGGGCGCGGGGTTTGATGTGCGAGGCCACGAGAAGGTCTTCGGGGAGGAGTCGCCCGCAGAGAGCGCACTCGGCCTGCGCACCGGGGCGGCCGGTTCCGATACCGAGGGCTCCTCGGAGGAAACTCTGCTCCCGGCGGATGCTTTGCAGGGTCAGGCTGTCGGTAGGGCCCAGGAATTCGTGTGCTCGGGTCACGTAGGCCGAAGGTTGGGGGCCGAGGGGGCCCTCGAGCTCCGAGGCGATGTTGACCACTGCGAAGCCGAGCTTCCGGAGTGGAGCGGCCACATTGACGAGATCGCCACGCCAATGGCCGTCGGCCGGGAGTCCGGTGCGGTGGCGAGCGCCCAGCAGGATCGCCATCGCGTCCGCCTCGCAGTCGCGGTCGATGATGGCGTACCGGGCTGCCTCGTTGGCCTCGTACTTCTGCAGGAAGGCCTGTTTGCCGAGGTCCCGCCACTCGTCGAGGGCATCCTGCACCGCGGCCCGGTCCAGTCCGACGGCAATCCCCGCCCGCCGGCGTCGCCCGGGTTGCTCGGCCTGCCTCGGGGCCTGAGCGTTGCCCAGGTCGATGCCCACGCCGGCGATGACCCAGGATGTCTGCTCGGGTGTCAGCAGCTGAGTTCGCTGGAAGGAGTACTGCGGGCTGAAGTGCAGGAATGCGGCGAGCTGCGGGTAGCTGACGTCAGCGATCGGCTGGAGCTCGGTGATGCTGTACACGTTCGTCCAGCTGGGCTCGTCCTGCCAGAGAGCGCTGGCCAGGCGTTCGTTCCTCGTCTTGAACCCGAGCGTGCCGATGTACCGCAGCCTGCTCTGCCCGGTGAAGAGGACGAGGTCGCCGGTCGTGAGCTGGTCGATGTCCCGGTCGAAGCGTGGTTTGGCTCCCCAGAACCGGGCGAGACCGTCGTGATGGTGTCTGTCCAGGTCCTGGCGTTCGCGGGCGCTCAGATGTACTGCTACAGCAGGATCTTTGAACGAGATGGGCGAGTCCATCGTGTTGTGCCAGCGTCCCTTGACCGCGGCTCCGTAGGAGGGAGCAATCAGCAGGCGCGGCTGTTTCCTGGGTACGAAGGGGTCGACCACTCCGGGAGTTTAGTCCCAATGATCACATGCTTCTCGGGGGCCGCCCGGCGAGTGGAATTCGGTTAACGGCAGGCGCGAAGAAGAAGCGCCTGCTTCCTGAAGGCAGCGGGTCTGGTGTATCTGCGTCCAGACCAGTCACGGCCCCAGTCGTTGATCGCGGACCAACACGTCCAGGACGGCTGGCGCGGCGAAGCGACGTGTGGTTCCCGGCGGCGTGGCAAGAGGCGTCAGGATGCCGAGATCGACGAGTTGTCCGACGAGTTGGTTGGCCCGTGCGTACGACAGTTCCAGGTCGCGTTCCACTGCACGAATGGTGAATGACGTGTTGGCCAGGGTGTAGTCGATCAGTAGGTGTGCGCTGTCCGCCCGCAGCGGGGAGGCGCGGACCACCTCACGCATCGAGTCCTGCACCGCGACCAGATCGCTCATCTGCCGATGGGTGCCCTTCGCCGAGGCTTCCAGGCCGGTCGCGAAGAACTGCACGTAGTGGTCCCAATCTCCGCTGCGGCTCACCGCCAGGAGCCGGTCGTAGTACTCGGTACGCCGAGTCTCGAACCAGGGGGAGACCGTCAGCGTGGGTTCGAGCAGGACGCCCTGGGCCAGAAGATGCGCGACGATGAGAAGGCGACCGATGCGCCCGTTGCCGTCGTGGAAGGGGTGGAGGGTCTCGAACTGGTAGTGCGCCATGGCTGCCGCGACGACAGGGTCTATCTGATTCGGCACCACCGGACTGGTCATCCAGTCGAGGAGATCCTGCAGGCTGGCCCGCAGATCCAACCCGGGTGGCGCCGGAACGAACCGGGCGGCGCGGATCGGTAGATCTCGTGGGCCGGCGTCGAGTCGGCTGCCCACGACGACCTGGTGATCGCGGATGGCGCCCGAGGAAGCCGTTTCACCGGATGTACCGGCGACCAGCAGCGATTGAAGGTTTTCCAGCATTCCGACGCCGAGTTGTCGGCCCTCTTCCAGCCAGGCGAACGCCGTGTTACCCATCGACACGTAGTTCAGCACCTCACGGAGATCCGAACTGGGGGGCCGGTCCTGGTCTGCCGTGAGCACGTCGGCCAGTGGCGCGTAGGTGCCCTCGAGGGCGGACGTACTCTGCGCTTCTGCTTGAAGGGCTGGTCGACGGAACAGGCGGGGGTTGGGTAATTGGCGTGCTGTGCTGTCGAGCGCGGCGAGTGCGGCCCGGGCGTTGGCGACGGCTCGATACGTCAGCCCGCTGAGGTCGGGCGATTCGAAGGGCAGCGGGTGCGGCACGAAGGCGACATGCGACCACGGGCCGGTATGCGGATCAGTCCCGGTGATAGGTACAAGATCCCCGGGGGAAGTGGCGGTGAAGGCGGAGCGGTCCACCGTGTCAGTCTATAGGGACTTCCATCAAATGTTCTTGGGAACTGGTAGTTGGCAAACATGCGACCCAGGGGCGTGCTGGTTTAGTGACATAACCCTGAGCTACATGTTGGTCAAAGGGGCAATCACTGACATGCAGCCCCTCTACCTGCGGTGGAAAGGCGTGACGAGGCCCTCCCAGCCCACTAGTTGCTCTACGGGTAGTATCAACAATGTTACTAAAGGTGGGCACTAAGACCGGAGCAGGCGCTTGGAGCGGACTTCACCTCCCGGTTGGCCCCACCCCCACGTTCACTCAAGAAGGTGGCCATCGCGCTCGCCAGCACGCTGTTCGCCCTCCTTGGACGGGCGCTGGCCATCATGCTCGCCGTCGGCGGTGAGATCGAAGCGTCGCTGCCTGTCGCCTTCACTGCGTTGTTCTTCAGCCTCACCGCAGGCCTGGTGGTCAGCAGGATGCGTCACCCGGGTACCGAAACCGGGCGGCCGGCGATCGGCAGGACGCCGCGTGGGGAGGAGAGGCGAGCCTTCTCTTACTCGCGGCGGCGGTACGCCTGGAATCTTTCCTTCGTGGCGCTGATCGCGGCGGGGCTCGCGGGCTACACGGTTGCCGGCTTCTGGACCGGCGGGGCCGGCGGATTGGTCCGGGCCGTGGTGTGCGGCGTGCTGGCTCTGGGATGTGCGTGGATCGTCGTGTCCGCGGCCAGGAAGGATCCCGGGGGCGTCGTGGTGACGGTGTCGGGCATCTATCACCACACGCCTGCCCTTGAGCAGTACGTGCCCTGGGAAGCCGTGCGTGAGGTGGTACCGGAAGTGCTTCCGGACACGTGGATCGGGTGCCGTTCGAGATGATGCCGGGGTCAGCGAACGGACTCGGGGTGGGCTTTCCAGGAAAGGGAGCTGGAGGGCGGCCGTATCTGATGCTGGAGGCCAGCTGGCTGGGCGGCAACGCGCTCCCGGCCTACCAGTGCCTCCGGTATTACTTTGAAAACCCAGGCGAAAGAATTGATCTCGCCACCAAGAAGTGAACCCGGAGGCCTTCGTGATCAGCCTTGCGGCTTGTCCTCGTCCTTGCGGCGTCCCCGCCACGAAATCCCACTGGAGAGCTTGCCGGCCACCGCGCTCGCACGGTTAAAGGTCTCGTTGCCCAAGGTCCGGGCCACATCCACCCCTTGCGCTCCCACACCCAGAGCCTTGTCCTTCACCTCGGTGGCCGCGTCCGTCCAGGCTCTGGCCTGCGCTTCCTGGTCGCTGGACTCGATGCTGAGCCTTCTGCGGAAGTCGTGCAGGCCGCCCGCCACGTGGTTGCTCGACTTGACCACGGCGGGGGCCTCGAACGGGTTCAGCAGCACGTTCGCGTTGGCGGTCTCCACCGCTGCACGCATCCGGGCCAGCAAGCGTTCGGTGCTGCGCGAGATGTGCTCCAGCCGGTTCTGCCGGGCCGCTTTCAGGCCAAGGCGATGTCCGTCCAGCTCGTCGGGGGACTGGTCCATCACCCGGTCGAGTTCGAGCACGGCGATGGCGTCTTGCAGCTGGAAGCTGCGGGCCAGGACGGCGAGCCATTCCCGGACCACGGACTCGGCTTCCTTGGTGACGGCGGCGATCTCGCTGATATAGGTCTTCGATTCCATAGTGTCGGCGAGTGCGTCGAGCTGGAGCAGCGCGTAGGCCTGGGTCTCGGCGACCGTGGTCGGTGCGGTCTGCACTTTCGACCACATGATGTCGTCGACCCGGCCTCTCTGCTCGCGGATGGTCATGGTCTCGTCGATGACGAGGCCCGATCCGATCATGCGGGCGAGCACGGAGTCTTTCTGGGCCCGGAGGACGTCGTCGACCTTCTGGTCGATCGCGGCCAGATAGTCGGTGATCTCGTCCATGCTCTGCTTCATAGCGAGCTGGGCCATCATCCCGGCGGCACCGGCGAGGATTGCTGGGTTGGCAACCAGAGCCTGGGGCGAGATGGGGCCGTGCGCGAACTCGACGAACCCCTTGATCTGGCCCTTCGGCCCCCTCAGCACGCCGGTGTCGAGTCCTGACGTAGCGCTCCTTCTGAGCCCGAGTTCCTTGATCCGCTCGGCGGACTTGGGACTCAACTGAACCCAACGGCCGGTGCTGGCCGCGATCTCCGAACCAGTCTGGGCAGCAATAGATCCGGTGCGCAGAACTGACGTGAGCCGGGGCAGTCCGAGCTCCTTCGACGGCAGACCCTCCGACGCGAGAAAAAGCTCCACGTCCGCGGCCTCGCCGATGACTGCCAGCCCGTCACCGTCACTGATCAGCTGGATCTCGTGGTCCATCGTCCGCTCCTGAAAACTTTCGGTGTTCTCGGGTTGTCCTGGCCGGCGAGCACATGCAGATCCTTGCATTCGTCGGCAGCTTTGACCGCGACATGAGCCACACGGTCGTCTACGCGCCCTCTTCGCCAGCCAGCACGTCCACCATTTCCGGCGGAATCAGGAAGGCCTTTGCAATTCCCTCCTTGTCGAACTCCGGCCGCAGGCAGGGCTGGACCTCACGCGGCAGCACCCCGGAGTTCTTCAGGTACGAGGTGATCCGCGAGCACGGACGGGTGAATCCCCTCAGCATGCGATCACTGTCGAAGTTACAGATCTCGAAAATCTCTTCGCGGCTGACGCTCCCGCCGTTGGCCGCCGCCTGGCGGATGACGTCGGCCTGCGGATAGCCCTCGTCGTCCAGTTGCTCGATCAAGGCCGTTACCGCAGCCTCGGGCCAGACCTCCTGAGCCGTCTCCTGGCTGACGCGCGCGGCATCTACGACGGACGAGTGTCGCACCGGCGCCTTCAGCACTGATCCGCGGTTGAGGAACTGGACGGGACGCAGCATGAAGAAGCGGTGGCCACAGAGCTGGTCGAATTCCCGGACCAGTTCGGGACGCGGCCCCAGGAACTGGTTGCGGTGCTTCCACCACCAGTCGTCCTTCTCGTCGCCGGTGACCAGAATCAGGTCCAGGCCGCGGCGCTTGGCCTCGGCCATGGACTGCGACCAGACCAGATAGTCCCCGGCCGGGCCTTCCTCAAGATCTGATTCCTCTTTGGCGATGTCACGGAAGCCCGGCGGTATCTTGTTCTTGGATCGCGCTTTTCCCTCGGCGATCGCCTTCTGCCACGCCCCCGCATCGGGTATCGGACCCACTTTGCCGACCAGAAGCGTCTCCAGCCGCTGGAGGACGGGGTCGGTCACCGACGGATTGACGGCTTGCGGGGGAGCGTGCATCAGGACGGTCTTCGCCACCTCGTCATGCGCTGAAGCCAGCACCTTGCGCAGCCGGACGGCCTCGTCCGGATCGACGGCAATGGATTTAACCCACTGGTTGATCGCATCGGCGCCTGCACGCTGCTGCTTCTCGAGGGTGGCGATCACCGCGTCGGTGGCCGATCCGCGACCGGTGAGCACGCTCAGTCGCCCGCGCCAGAACTCACGCATGACCTGCGGTGGGATCCACAGCCGGTCGCCCAGGCTCCCCAGCACCCCCAGAAGGTCGTCGCAGGTGCCTTCGGCGTAGCGGTAGAGGTTGAGCAGCAGGTTGGTGTCCACCACGACCAGCGCCTTCGTCAGGGCCTGGTCGATCTCGCTCCGGTCGATGATGCGGTAGCCCGGATAGTCGCGGTACATGTCCACGTTCACGGCGGTGTCACTCATCGGCGTCCCTTCCCGCCCGGGCCCGGTCGAGCACCTCTTCGGGACTGAGTGGTCCGCCGTCGTGGCTCAGCATCATCGGGGCGTGGATCTTGACGAAGGGTTTACCTCCGACCCCGACGTAGAACTGCCCGATGCCCAGCGTGCCGATGTCGCTCGCGTCGCCGCCCGACTGCCGGGCGATCTCGCGGGCGGTCTGAATCTGCGCGGGGGCATTGAGTCGTCCGTAGAACTGGGTGGACGCGTTGCCCGGAATCCGGTTGTGCAGTCCCCGGGGCGCCTGGGTCGCGAAGATCAGACCCAGTCCGTACTTTCGCGCCTGTGAGGCGAGGGCGAGGGTGCTGTGGGTGGACGGGGTCAGAGCACCGGAGGGGGCGATGGTCTGGGCCTCGTCCATCACCAGCAGTCCACCCAGCGGCACGTCGCGGGCCGGATGCTTCTTGAACCAGCCGAACAGCGCCATCTGCAACTGACTGATGAAGTGCTGCCGCTGTTCGTCACCTTCCAGCCCGATCATGCTGATGACGGAGATCCGGGCGCGCTTTCCGTCGGCCGGGGTGAGGAGCTGGGCCGGGTCGACGGGCGTGCCGACGCCCCCGAACAACGGGTCATTGACCATGTTCGCCCGCATCGTCTGGGCCATCTCGGCGGCGATCTTCGGAGCCTGAGCCAGATCACTGGCCTGCTCGGGTAGTTCGGCCAGCAGATCGGCCAGACTTTGCAGGGGCCCGCCACCGCTGCGGGCGAAGAACTCGATCGACTGTTTCAGCACGGCTCTTTGGATCTCGGCCCGGCGGGTGGGCCCGGCGGCGCGAACCCGACCCGACAAAGCGTTCACAGCCATCTGGACGGCCTGCTGAAACTCGTCCGCATCGTTGAGCAGCTCAGAGAAGTCCGGTAGGGGCTGGAAGGTCAGCGGCCGGCCACTGGTGCGCAGCGGCGTCCACACCACTACCTCGCAGGTCTCGTGAAACTCCCGGGCTCGCTCCGCGTCTCCCGTTTGCCATTCCGGGGGTGGAGAAGTCGTGGGGTCACCGAGTCGGGCCAGGTCGTAGTTGGGATCCAGAACAATGGACGAGACACCCCGCAGAGCGCACTCCTCGATAATACGGCGCAGCAGCACGGTTTTACCCGATCCACTACCGGCGAAGACCGCAATGTGCCGACGCAGGGACTCCAGATCCAAGACCAACTGGCCTGATACGTCCAAACGCCGACCGACCGGGACTCCGGCAACGATCTCAGGTTCCGGCTCTTCCGGTACAGGATCCGGCGCCGTCAGAAAAGATTCCGATAGCACCTTCCTGAAAAGCGGCATCTGGCTGGCCGGCCGTCGGCTCACAATCCAGGCTCGCAGCAACGCGTCCCGCTCGGTGAGCATGGCCTGCAGCGCGTGGAGCCCGCGGACGTCTTCGTCCTCGAATTCCGTGATGGTGCCACCAGCGGCCTTGAACGCCGTGGTCTCGCTCCGCGTCTTGGTTCCGGTTGACCAGCGAGTGTTCCGCACGATGATCAGGTTGCGGGTCTCGTCACCCGGCTGGAAACCGGAAACAGAAATGGCCGAGCGCAGTTTGGTCAGCGCCGAATAAGCGTGCGTGGTATTGATGACACGGAAGGAATAGTGACTTTCGGACTCGGTCTTCTCGTGAAAAGTGAAGCGCAGCCGCGCGTGCAGCGACGGCTTCTTGCCCGGCTTCGGATCCAGCGTGAAGGCTGACGCCCGATCACCCTGCTCCAGAACCCAGGTCTGCAGACCCGCAGCCAGCCAGTTCGGGCCCACCACATCGTCCGCCTGCTGGTCGTCCGCCTGACTGAGATCTGCTTGCGCCTTCAGCTCGTCGAAGCGCTGATCGAGGCGTTTGAGCTCGATCTCGCGTTCATCGGTGACAATGGGGGACGTTTGTGAGCCACCATCGTCCAAATGCGTCAGTTCCAGGAGTTTTTCGGTATCCAGGCAGTACTGGACGTGCGCATCGATGCGCTGCAGCAGAGCGCGGGGCGTGTAGTTGACGGCCTCAGCCAGGGCTTCAGGTGTGATCGGCCAGGTGGGGTAGGGCGGGGTGAAGCCGACCTCGCGGTACTTGGCGGTGAATCGCTTGGCCACGAATTCGGTGGCGATCTCCGTGCGGTTGATGCCCTGGAGGGTTTGAGGATTACGGAACCGGTCGCGGGCCGAGCTGATGCTGCGTGTCTTGAGCAACGTCCAGGTGTTGGGCTGGCAGGCCAGAACGGTCAGTGTGCGCCGCGTCAGGTCGCGCAGCATCATGACCCCCTGGGCGACGTGCTGGACGGCCTCGTCCCGTCCTGCGTCCTCCGTGTCGGCGGCCACGGACGCCGGCGATGCGGAGGCATGGGCGATCAGCGGATCGATCTGGTCCATCGCCAGCACGCTGTGCCCAGTCACGGCCACCAGACGAAAAATGTCCTGGGCGATCAGCTCGATCGGGCGGGCCCCGCGAATGCCCCACTGGCGCAGCTCTTCGGGATCCTGGTCGGGGGAGGCGACGAGCCAGTTGCGGGCGACCGACTGAACCGACTCGTCCAGTGCTCCATACATCATCAGAGCCCTTGCCGTATCGGCAATCTCGGGCCCGAGACCGGAACCGCGCCGACCTAGTCCGGCGACAAAATTGTCCAGCGTTGCTCGGTCGACCTGCTCGTTCGCAGCACGCTTGGCTCTTCGAGAGGTCCCGCCGATGAGGTCGAGCCGGGTCAGCAGGATGTCGATCTGGTGTGCACGGCCCGGCGTCGGCCGCCACAGTCCGTCCAGCACCCCTTCCATTACGTTGGTCCAGAACGCATCGCCGCGTGTCAGCCCGACCAGGAAGAAGTAGCCGTCGTCGCGCTGGACCTCGTTACGCAGCCAGGCGATGAGGTGCGTCTTGCCCGACCCCTTGTTGCCCTCGATGACCAGCCCCAGCGGGCTCGGCCCGTCGCTCTTCTGCGCGTCTTCCACACCGGCCTGCAGTCGCCGGGCGGTCGCGTGGTTCAGATCGGTGACGTGCTCACGGGGCGGGTGCCAGATGTCGTCCAGCGTCATCGTCCACTCGAAGCGCAGGGACGACAGCGCGGCGAATTCCTCGCCCGTCAGCTTCCTCACGAGGTGGCCAGCCGGATGAGGTGATGGTCTTCGCCCCCTATCCGGACCGCGGCGGCGCGGTCGGCGGCACTGAGCCGGCGTTCGTCGGCGTCGGCCATGATGACCAGATCCTTCTGCTGATACGCCGCGCTGAGGGCAGCGTCCAGCTCCTTGCGGGGCACGTCGGACAGGTGCAAACGAAGCTGGGACAGCGCAACCCATTCGCCCGGAGCCTCGGCGAGTTCGGTCACGGCCTTCCGCAGGCGAATGCCAAGATCCTTGGCCGGGGGAGTGAAGATGGCGTCGGCGCTCTGGTTCGTCCGGTCCAGGAACTCGCTGAAGCGGCTGAGGATCAGGTACATGCCCCGGGTGCCGGTGTCGGCCCGGGGTGGGTAGGGCTGTGAGAACTCCTTCTTGGCCCAGTCCCAGCCATCTTCTGTGAGTTCGTGCCGCAGCTCCCGCCCGACCTTGGGGCTGTTCACCAGACCCGCGTCGTTCAGTCGGTGCCGGGCGTCGCCGGTCAGATCCAGCCCGCACCGTGCTTTCAGCTCCCGGTTGCTGACATCGGTGGCGACCGCCATCAGTGACAGAAGAACAACACGGTCTCTGGGGGTCAGGTGCGGATCCGGACGCGGCATCAGGCTCTCCATGGCTCACCGACGAAATAGGGCGTTGGGCACGTTATGTGCTGGCGCCGGCGGGGTGGGGGAGACGGCCGATGGGTGCGGTTTGCGTTCAGTGTCGGGGTGGGGTGGTGGACTTGACGGGTGGAGCGGTCGCCATCGAGTGATGCCGGTGGACATCCTCGATGCGCCAGTTCGTAACTCTGCGCATTAAGGCGAGTAATTCTCTACCGGGTGTCCTGGGGCGGTTCTAGAGTCTTGGCATGGTGGACAAAACTCTGGGTGAGGAACTGGATGCCGACCGGCTGCTGCGCGGAATGACGCATCCCGGTGAAGTGTTTCCGCCCGTGGTTTACGTGCCGTGCGAACGACCTCAGACCGATGGCGAGTTGACTCTGGACCTGAGGGAGACCAAGGACGGGCGGCTCGCACTGCTGGTCTACTCCGCGATGGACCGGCTGGTTGCCCTCTGTGGTCCCGAGCAGCCCTGGACGGTGATGTTGGCTGTCGACCTGGAAAAGGCCCGTCTGGCGACCAGTTTCGAGTTGATTCTGTTGGACATCAGTATTCCCCAGGAGCTGCGCCGTACCGGGAGCGATCTTTGATGGCCGGCCAGATGAAGGCTGATCTCTCAGTCCTGGATGCGATGAGGGACAGCCTGGGTAAGGCCGCGGGCGAACTCGACGAGGTGGGTAGTTCGGCCCCGGCCGCCCCGGACGCGGGCGCTGTCACGTCCATCATGGGCGCTGCACTGGCGTTCCTGACGGATAACACCGGCGATCTCGTGGTGGGGATGAGAGGTACGGGCGAAGCGGTTGCCGCCGCCCGACAGGGTTACGCGGCCTCGGACGGGGCCGCAGCCGACGCTTACCAGGGACACTGATGGCAATTGACACCCTGGTGAAGGGGAACCCCGTCAGCATCCGCGGCTCGGCGGCCTGGCTTGGTAATTCGCTGTCTCCGGCGATCGAACAGTCCGTCACCGATCTGTTCAAGATCCGTGACGAGGCGGAGGCAGGCTGGTCGGGCGACGCGGGCTCTGCCTTCCACGCCACTGTGGACGCGGGCGGTCGGAACGCACTCGATCTGGCCCGCGAGGTGGAGAGAATATCGGAGGCGTTCAAGAGCTATGCCGATGACCTGGACAGTGCGCAGAGAGGTATGGAGCGCGCCCGTCAGATTGCCGGAGACGGCGGACTGGCGCTGGTGGATGACGCCATCCTTGATCCGGGTCAAGGCCCAGCCCGCCCGGCCGAGCAACTGCCGGCGGGTGCGACCACTGTCGAGGCGCAGGTCTATGAGGCCGAGGTCGCCTTCTACAACGACCACCAGGCCAAGCTCGCTGCTTACGCTGAGGCACAGGAGCACGCAGACTCGGCTCGTGACCTGGAAAAATTTGCTCAGGACACGCTCGGCAACGTGCTCGGTGATCTGAAGAGCAAGCCGGCACTGGTTGCGGCTGGGGCATTTAACGATGCGGTCATCGGCGGCCTGGCCGAGAAGCATGTCAGCATCCTCAAGGCCCAGTCCGCAGCGTTGAGGAAGGAGAGCGCTCTGGCGGCGGAGCGCTACCTGAAGGCCCCAGGTGGTAGCGCAGAGGCAAAGGCGCTGAACAAGCTGGCGCTGTCCAATTACCTTGAGGCCAGTGAGTGGGAGCTCAAGGCGATGAAGTCCGGCAGCAAGATCGGTGCCCGGCTTCCGATCATCGGCCTGGGCATCACTGCCGCTGACATCGGCTACGACATCCACACCGGCAAACCGGTCGGCAAGGCCGTGATCAGTGGGGTTGGCGGGGCACTGGCCGCTGCGGGGGCGGGGGCCGCGATCGGCTCAATCGTCCCGGGCGCCGGCACACTGGTCGGTGCAGGCGCCGGTCTCCTTGTCGGGCTTGTCGTCAGCGGCGGGCTCGATGCCGGGTACGACAGACTCCCGCAAGGAACGAAAGACGCCATCGAGGATGGGTTCGCGGCAGTCGGGCACGGTCTTACCGACGCAGGCGGAGCTGTCGTGGACGCCGGTGGGTGGGTCGGAGACAGGGCTTCTGACCTGGGTGACAGCGCTGCCGAAACAGTCTCCGGGGCCGGTCAGGCAATCGCCTCAGCGGGTTCTGCAGCAAGTCATGCGGTGGGGGAAACGGTCAGCGACAGCGCAAGTAAGGTTTGGAAGTCGATTTTCTGATGAGCAACACCGGCGGATACAGCGCGGTCCCGGGCGAACAGGAAGACCCGCCGGCCGACTGGCCAAAGCCTCACCGGTCGATCGGGAGGATCGGTTCGGTGGTCCTCTTTGCCCTCCTGGCAATTCTTTTCGCTATTCTCACGGTGGACGAGGTCTTGCACGGAACGTTGTGGCAGGTGCTGGTCTGGGCCGGCGGGATGCTGCTACTCGTCCATCTGACCGGGCTCACTGTGAGCTTGATGCACCGTCCTCGCCAAGCCAGTGGGCCACCGTCGCGAGGAACAAATGATCAAGGCGAGGAAGGCCTGGCATTTCCGTATTCGCGCTGGGCCTACTACTGGCTTTCGGTCGTGCTGGGGGCCTGCGCTATCGGCTGCTTCGGCTACGCGGTGGCAGCGGTCCGGCAGGTCAGCGTTGCCGGAGTGGTGATGTCTCTGGTGTTCGCCAGTTTCGGCCTATACCTGCTCTGGTTTCTGGTGACCATGCTGCGCACCGCGCCGGGTGTCGTGGTAATCACTTCCGCCGGCATCTATCACCGGTCGCTGACGTTCGAGCACTTCGTGCCGTGGGAGTCGGTGACCGAAGTTGCGGCCCGGAATCATCAGACGCCGTGGATCACAGTGAAAGCTTTTCCGTTGGAGGGGACTCGGACCAAAAACAACGCTGGTCGGTTCTCCAAGGGTGCGGAGGGCCTGCCCTTCATGATTATTCGTGCGTATTGGCTGGGGGCTAACGCCGTTCCTGCCTATCTGGCTGTCCGCCAATACTTCTACAGCCCCGAGCAGCGAGCGGAGCTGGCGGGGCAGAAATGACGGCGCGGTCGTCATTGTCGATCAGGTTCTGGATGTCAACGATTACTGGAGTAGCAGAGCTTGAAGTCAGCACGATTACTGACGCTACTTCAGGTCTTGCAGCCCACAGGAACGCTCGATGCTGTGAGTGGACGGGACGCAAGTGTAATAGAATGTGGAGGTGATCAGTAGCAGGAAAGCGCAGTCAGGCAAGTAGGACGCGCCTATCGGTGACAAAGGAATAATGTTCGGAAAAGCCTGCCAATAGATGGATTTAGCTGACCGCGTACCGGCGGCCTTCCGACAGGGCTCCGTGCCTCACCGATGCAGCGGCGTGCCCTTCCCTATGCGGTCGGAACGCGCATCCGTCTCGACCATGGGCGAGCTGCTTCATATGAGGAGAGTGGGAAGGTCTTGCGGGCGATGCCACGGTGGGTTTAGTCGTGCTTGGCGCTAGTATCTTCCCCTCGCGCGGCGTGTGTTGCCGGCTTAGGGCAATACGGGAAAGGAAAACCTGGTGCCTGAAGGCGAAAGTCTGGCCGGTGACTCCGCATCGGAGGTTTCCGGCGAACCCGAGCTACCGACCGGGGACCGTCCTCACCGGATCCCGGCCAGGTATGCTTTGGCGCTGGCGGCTGTCCGGCCGATGAAGTCCTTCGCCAAAAGACTGTCGCTGAAGGAACTGACCGCTGAGATCCAACGCCTCGACGAGCGCAGCCTGGGGCAGCTGACCCGCTCCCTTCAGCGTAGCTCGAGCGCGCCGGCCGCTGCCATTGCACAGGCGTTGCGGCCCAAACTGGCCAGTTCCGGCGAGATCGAGAGTTCACGGTTCGTCCTGAACGCATTGGACGCGTCGGTGTTGGCCTTGCATCAATCGTTGTCACTGACGTCTGACCAGCTCAGTTCTCTCTTCCGTGGAGAGCCCACAGACCTGCATTTCCTGGCCACGCACCCGTTGCGCGAGACGTTCGTGACTGGCCCAGCCGAGTTCGGCGGCTCGTCACAGGTCAGGGCGGCGGCCTGGACCGCACTGGTGCTGACCCGATCGGTCGGGTCGCTTACCGCGCTGGCCTGGCTGGTCGCTGACCCGCCGGAGTTCTGGTCGGAAGCTCAGCGCGACGTGCTCGCGAGGCAGTGGTCCGAACTACGCGAGGAGAAGTCTGATCTGCCCGAACATCCCGTTTCGCTGGACGAACTCTGCGAGCGGGTGATTGGTCTGGAGCGCAGTGGTCAGCTCGCCGAGCGGCAATCCCAGGAGACCGAGGAGGCCCAGGGCATCGAGGAGGCAGCCGATATGGACCTCGCATCGCACCTTTCTCTGCCTGATCTCTCCGATCGGCTGACCGATCTCACTGGGCGATACGCCGACGCCGGACCTCGGGCGCTGAGCCAGTTGTCGGACGATCTCGCGCATGGCCGCGTGTTGTCACCACAGTCGATCGGCACATTGAGTTCTCTCGGCGAGGAGTTGGCGCTTCTGCTGAGGGCTGTCGCATCGGTGGCTGGGCCGGACGAGGTAGGTAGCCTGGAGCAGGCCGAGGTGGCGTTGCAGAACCTCTCGGCCGCGAACGCCACGGTCGAACTCCTGAGCCGGATCTCGCGTCTGGTGCTCCTGGAGGCGCCGGCCTACGCGGATGACGCCGCGCAGGAGATCCGTGACTTGGCGCAGGAAGCCGACGAGGGTTCTGGGCCCGTCCTTCTCGGGGCGTTGGATGCACTGGTCCAAGCCATTGAGATCGGATCGACCGATCCCGAGCGAACTTTCCGTCTCAGTGGGGCCACTCACGACCGCTCGCTGCCGTCGGCCTTCTCGATGCTGATGGGTCTTGCCGGAAATGACGGGCTGTCCCTGCCCAACGGGCAGCCGGAGCCGGCGGGCGCTCCAGCTCCAGGAGAAGACCTGGAATCTGACCCGAACACGGAAATTGCGGACGACGTCGAGGACGGCAACGAGATCGTCACCCCGCTGATCGAGAAGGTTGAAAGCAGCCTTCTGCCCGAAAGTAGCCCTGTGGCGGAGCCCGCAGTTGCACCGACGGTGGAAGAGTTGGTCGCCCAACTCGGATTGGTCGTGGGGGAGAGCCACGCAGGCGACGAAAATGCCCGCGTTCAGGAGAACGACAGCAGCAGGGAGACCCCACTCGGCGAGAGCCCGTCGGTCTCCCGAACTGATCGCGTCGAAGCTGCTGTTTCCGCAACTGTCAGGACCGGATTCGCCGAGCCCAAGGCTGAGCGCACCCCACTCGTCCGTTCTGAAAACGCCCGTTTCGAAACTGAGAACACCGCGCCGCCCGTCAGCGCGGAGGTCATCGCCTTGCACGTTGCGCTGCTCACCGAGCGTCGCTTTTCGCTGGCTGCCTGGCTCAGCCATTGCACGGGCGAGAGCCCGGTGGAAGCCGTTGTTTACGGGCTGGCCGCGCACGCCCAGGCGATGCGCAGTGCGACCGGACCGAACGCGGCGGCCTTCAAGGATCTGGTCGACGAGTTGCTCGGGAGACCCGATCTCGACCAACTCAAGGATCTTCCGCAGATGCAGGCCCTGCTCTACGCTGCGTCGGTTCGGGCGGGACTGATCTCGCCCACCGCCGGTGCCACGGAACCGCTGCGTGACCTGTGTCCCAGCATCAGTAAGCGCTCTGACGAGTCGAGCTCGCTGACCGAGGCCCTGCTGAACTACTTGTACAGCGGCGCCTACCTCACCGACAACACGTCGAACGCGGTCGCCGAGGTCGCCGACCGGGAGTCGGAGTATCAGTCGCTCATCGACTCCGCCCGATCCCAGTTGGAGAATGCGCCGAACCGCACCATCCGGTGGGCGGCTGCGACCGAGCTGTACAAGGCATGGATGGATCCCGCCGGTTTTCTCGGCGAGCCTCTGACGATGGTGGCCAGCGGATCGCACCAGGCCGACGACCTACGGTTCATTCGGGCCCGGGTGGCCGAGTTGCAGTCGCGCAGTGGTGTTGCCTCGGCGATCGACCGGGACTTTCCTCAATTGGTCAAGCGGGGCCGTAACCGGCGGATCGAGGCTCGGGCCCGCGAGAAGCTGATCGAGTGGGTCGGGGACGCCCGGGTGCTGATGGCTCGCTGGGTTGAACTGGCGGAGTCGCTGGCCAAGTCGACGAAGGGCAGCTGGATGTCGGTCCAGGCCACCGAGCTACGGGAGAAGGTGGTCGGGCTCAGGTTCCAGGCCCTGGAGGCCGTTTCCGATCTCCTGGCCGACAAGCCCGGTGGACCGGTCCTGCTCGATCTGATGAACGAGTCCCTCGATCTGCTCGACACCGGGGTTACTGCACAGGGCAATCGTGAGCTGGCGCCGGATCAGGTCAGGAACGGCGCCCTGGTGCTCGCGGCCGATCTGCCGTTTCGGCTGGCGCCGGCGCTGGAGCCAGCCGAGCCGGTCACAGTTGGTCACGTCGCTGCTGCCGCAGCCGCCCTGCGCTCGGAGACCGGCGGTTGGGCGGGTTCTTTCGAGCAACGCAGTCGGCGCAACGATCACCTCGGAACGCAGGTCCTGATTGAGCTTCTGCGAGACCTGGACCCGCAGCAGTCCCGCCGGCTGGCCACGGTGCGGGACCGGGACGTCACCACGGCCATCGGCCAACTGGACGAGCAGGTTGCCGAGCTGACCGGCGAGCTGGATGCCGACCGGCGGTTCGGTCGGCTGAATGAGCATGACTGGGCCGATCTATCCAGTCGGACAAGAGGTTTCGAGTTACTCTCCCGCGGGCAGCGGCACGACTTCGATCAGATGTTCTTCCAGATCGACCGGATCCGTGAGGATCGGGAGAAGCGCACCACCACGCTCGCCGAGGGCCTGTGGAAGCATCTGGCCGCCCTCCAGGAGGATGACCAGCTGACCGACGAACAGGCGGTCCGGATCTCCCAGACGATCGCCGACGGCGACATCACCACCGCCGAGGAGTACTTCGAGACAATCCGCAATCATGGTGACCTGCCGGTGGCGACCGCGCGGATCGACCATCTCGCTCGCTTCTTCCCGGCCTTCCCCACCATGGCTGGGTCGTGGCCGCGGGATCGGCCCCCGGTGCTTGAAAGCCTCCGGCGAACCATCGATTCCGGACGCAACCCCGAGCAGGGACCGCTGACGGAGGTGCTCGAGGGCGCCAAGATGGACGTGTCCGAGATCGTGCGTCGTTCGGCCGCCGTCAGCCGGCTGGAGCAGTGGGCGAATCTCTCGTCCGCGCGATCGTTCGAGCGCCTGGCCCCGCTGAAGTCCGTGCTCGAGCAGATCGGCTTCATCTTCTCCGACCAGAACACCCCGCGAGGTCGTTCGGGTCAAAAGCCCGGAGCCAGTCACTGGATGCATCTGATCGGCGTGCGCAGTACTGAGGGGGAAGCACTGATCCCGGCCTTCGGCTCGAAGATCAGTCCTGCCGGTGACACACTGCGGGTGCTCCAGGTGTGGAAGTCGCCGACGCCGGGTCAGCTGATCCAGTTGCTGCGCCCGGAGCCTGCTGAGCACGCGGTTCTGGTGCTCTATTTCGGTGTGCTGAGCCCCGAACAGCGGCGTGAGCTGGCCGGTCTGATGCGTTCACATTCCCGGCTCCCGGCCACGATCGTGGTCGACGAGGCGGCCTTCGCCTACCTGGCTGCGCAGCCGACACCGCGGCTGGACACCACGATGGAGATCCTCCTGCCGTTCACGATGTCGGAACCGTTCACCCCGGATGTGGCCGGCGGCGTCGCCGTCGAGATGTTCTACGGTCGTGAGAAAGAGCTGGGCGACGTCATGAGTATGGACGGCCCCTGCTTCGTCTACGGCGGTCGGCAACTGGGCAAATCCGCGTTGCTGCGGGCGGCAGCCCGTGAGTTCGAGGACGACCACCATCGCAGGGCCGCCTATCTGTCGATCTACCAGATCGGGCAGGGCGCGATCGGGGCGGACCGGATCTGGCCCACTCTGTGGCCGCAACTGGTGGCCAAGGCCATCGTGCAGGGCGAGCAGCCCGGCGGCGACGTGGCGCACGCGGTGATCGACGGCATCACCCGCTGGATCCAGGCCGAACCTGGCCGTCAGCTGCTGTTGCTGCTCGACGAGTCCGACCTGTTCCTGGATGCCGACGCGAAGGGGCGGTTCACGCATGTGGACGCGTTCCGCAGGCTGATGGACAACACGGAACGAGCCGTCAAGGTTGTGTTCGCCGGCCTGCACCAGACCGCCCGGTTCGAGCGGCTGGCCAACCACCCCCTGGCACACTTCGGCAGCCCTGTCTGCGTTGGGCCGCTCAACTCGCAGAAGGCCTTCGACTTGCTCACTCAGCCGCTGGGTGCGCTGGGCTACCGGTTCGCGAACGACAACGTGGCGGCCCGGGTGCTGGCCCTGACCAATAACCAGCCTTCGCTGATCCAGCTCTTCGGTGCCCGGATGCTGACCCACCTGCAGCGGCGCCCGGTGTCGCTCAGGCTGCCCCAGTTGGTCACCGCTGACGACGTGGAGGAGATCTGGTCGGACCGAGTCCTTCGGGAGGCCATTCGCAAGCGCTTCGACTGGACACTGAACCTCGACCACCGGTACAAGACGATCGCCTATGCGGTGGCGTTCCACGCCTATGACGAGGGTATCGGTTCCGCACTCTCGGCCACTGAACTGCGCAGCGACTGCGAGCAGTGGTGGCCGCAGGGCTTCGCCTCCGAGGACGTGCTGACCGGTGAGTTCCGCGCCCTGCTGGACGAATGTGTCGACTTAGGAGTCCTTTCCACATCGGCCACCGGGCAGTACCGGCTGCGTACCCCGAACATCCTGACGCTACTGGGCACCGGCGAAGAAGTGAGCTCCGTGCTCGATAACGCCGCGTCCTTCCCGCTGCCGGACAGCTTCGACGGAACGTTGCTGCGACCTCGGTACGCCGACACCCTCACCCGAGGACCGCTGACATCTGCGCAGATCGCCGACCTCCTGCGGCCCCGCAACCAAGTGCGGCTGATCATCGGCTCGGAGGCGCTGACCCTGGAACGCTGCGTCCGGGTGCTGCGGGACGAGAACGACAACGCGGTCTACGGCGATCGGATCAAGCTGCGGGACGACGTGAGCACCTCGGCGCTGGTGGCCACCAGCTCTGCGGCTAGCATGTGGGCCGCAGGGCGCCACGCACTGATCATGTGCGACCTGCGCGAGACGACTCCGGCTGCGGCCGAAGAGGTATGGACGAGTGCGCGGGAGGCGATCCGGGAGCGGTCAGGCGGCACGCTGGGCATCATTCTGATCGCCGGGCCGCAGCAGGCACCTCTGTGGTCGAAAGCGATGCGGGAGTCCGATGCCTCGTCGTCGGTGACCTCGCTGCACCGCTATGAGAACACCGGACTTCGGCTGTGGCTGAACGAGACCTCGCTGCCCTTCCAGGACGATGCGTCGCGTGACGAATTGCTCAGCGTCACGGGTGGCTGGCCGATGCTGCTCAATCGGGTTGCCGAGTCGGCGACCTCGGGCCCCGATCCGCTGAGCGACCTGCGTGACTGGCTTGCCGTGCCGGCCAACGGGCAACGCTTCCGGCAGTCCTTGGGGGTCGAGGCGGACGTGGTGGTCGCCGCCTCGTGGAATGTGCTCCTCGGTGTTCTTGGCCCGAATGACGCTGCTGATCAAGGGACTCTCGTGGAGATCCTCGAGGAAATGGTCCGGGATCCCGACGGTCATGCTCTTTCCGTATCGTCGTACCAAGCGGCCGGTTACCCGGACCTGGCATCGCTGATCGATGTGTTCCGGGCCCTTGGAGTACTGGTGGCGAACGGTGACGGGCAGCTGCGGCTGGACCAGATCGCCGCTCAGAGATGACCTCCACCCCGGGTCAGGTGCTGACTGACATCATCGCGGCGGTGGCCGACATCGTCCTGAACACGGAGGCCAACCGTGACCGTCGGGTCGACCGGAAAGCCTTCGTCCAGGAAAACCGACGTAACCTGCTGCGCCTGGTGGCCGGAAGCCACGACGTGCGGGTTTCCCTGGCTACCAGGTTCGGCGCGGTAGCGACGGCTCACCGCTTGCTCGAGGAGCTGCTCGACGCGGACGCCGCGACGTCGGATCGGGCCGCAGGCATTCTGGGTGAGGATCGTTCTGCGCTCCTGCCCCGTCATCAGGCAACTTCCCCCACCCCATCAGGTGAAGCGTCCTCTGCTGATCGCGGCGACGCGGCGACGGAGAAAACCATCGTGCGCCTGCGTCGTGACAACGCGCTGATGCGGGCCAAGCGCGACGAGGCTAACGGCCGGCTGGACAATGCCCGCAAGGAGATCGCCGACTGGCGACGTCGGCACACCTCGTTGGCCCAGGATCTCGACGAGGCTACAACCGAATCAGAAGGACTCAGAACAGAACTTGTGGCCGAGCGGGAACGCTGGCAGACGTTGCACAACGATCCCAGCCGGGCGGCCGAGACTCTGGTGGGTGCTCTGCGATCGGCGGTGGGCCCCGCACCGGAGACCGATCTGCGCGAGCAGGATCGCATGGCCACCGTCACTGAGGAGCTGGTGACCGCCGATCACCCGAAGGTCACCGAAAACCTTCCGGAACCGGTTCTTCTCGCCCTTAAGGCGGCGGGAATCGGGATCTCCGAGTTCCTTGGGATCGTGGAGGCGATCGCGAGCCCTCCGGTCACCGCGCCGCTCCTCCTGGATACCCATGAACGGGAGGTCACGGTCACTCCGCTCGGCGGTGGAACCGAGATCGGCGGTTCCTGCATCCTGGTCGAGGCCGGTCAGGCCAGGCTGCTCGTGGACTGCGGCAGCCGCCCTGGGCAACCACTGTCACGATGCGCGCCGCCCCACCTCGAGGCTGCCCTCCACGAACACCTCGATGCCGTCGTCATTACTCACGCGCACAACGATCATGCCGGCTACGTCCCCGCACTGGTTGCCCAGTACCCGCACCTGAGGATCCTGTGCACCGCCGAGACCGCTGCGCTCCTGCCGACGATGTGGAACGACTCGGTCAAGGTCTTCGAGCGCACGATCACCGACGCCCTGCGCCGGGGCGACGCTGATGCCCTCAACGAGGTCGCCCCTTACCGGTCGGCGCAGGTCAAGGCCGCAGTTCAGCGCTTGGAAGTGACACCCGTCGGACGGGTCGTGGAAATCACCGACGGGGTGAGCGCGGAACTCTTCCCGGCCGGCCACATCCTCGGCGCGGCCGGGGTGGTCGTCACCGCAGGGCCCTCCCGGGTCACCATAACCGGCGACGTCTCGCACCCGTCCCAGGATCAGGCATCGGTTGGCGGGATCAGCATTCCCGCGTCCGCCCGCGGCTGCGACCTGCTGCTGATCGAGTCCACCTACTGCCGCCCGGGCGGTCGCCCTCGAACCCTCGAGGTCGAGCGCTTCCTCGCCACCGTCTACGACACGGTCAACGGGGACGGACGGGTGCTGGTCCCAGCGTTCGCGCTCGGACGCGCCCAGGAGGTGGTCCTTACCCTACGCACCGCGTTCCCGGGGATGCCGATCCTGGTCGACGGTCTGGCCCGCTCGGTGTCACGGATCTACGAACAGCAGACCGTAGGACGCGACAATCCCCTGACCATCTTCGGCGACGGCGTCCAGGAAGTTGCCCCCCGCGAGCGTCGCGAGCTGAATGCGTCTATGCGCCGCGGTGTCATCGTCGCCACCTCCGGCATGATGGCTCCCGGTTCACCGGCCGCGACCTGGGCGGAGTGGATTCTGCCCGACCCCCGCTCAGCCCTGCTGATCTCCGGGTACCAGGACGCTGAGTCGGCTGGCGCTGAACTGATCAGGCTGGCCGAGCAGAACTCGGCCACTTTCGACCTGGGTGGGCAGCGCATCGACGTGCGCGCCAACGTGGCTAAGTTTGCTTTGTCGGCGCACGCCGACCGCAAGGGCCTGGGCCAGATCGTCACGGAGGTCGGCCCCCGGCAGACCATGCTGGTGCACGGGCTGCGTTCCAGCCAGCGGGAGTTCGCTGATCACCTGCGCCTCAGAAGCTTCCAGGTGGTGCCGACCGGCCGGGCGCAGATCAGGAGCCGGTGAGCGCCGGGACAGCGGAGGACCTCTACCCGACGTTGTGGCGGTGACGAAAGACCTCACTGATTAAGGACGTTTGACCCACTGCGCGGAGCTGGCCACCTCGGCGCCGGTCACGGGGGCCGTACGACGCGGGCCGAGCACCCTGCGCCGGTGCGGGCGAGCTTGCTCCCAGATGTCGACGTTGGTGTTCGAGATAGCCAGCGCTACCTTACTTTTGCTGGTCAGCGCCTTGGCTCAGGAGTTGTCGACCTCGGTGCGGGAAGCGCTGGTGCGCAGCTTCCAGGTGAAGTGCATGTTTTTTCAGGGTGTCCTCGCTCGACTTGGCGATGAAATCAGAGGTGGCCAGGCGGGCCCAGGCCTTCCAACACATCTGGACACCGTTAGCCGCATCCGAAACCCAAGACCGTGGTCGTCCATTCCAGAGGCGAACTTCCGAAACCGGTCCATTCGTGCGACCGGGCGATTACCCTGACTCAGAGAATGGCGGTCAGGATCACGAGGGGGATCCCATGGAACACGAGGAGTGGCATCCGGGGAGCTTTCTGGGGCGGTTGAAGCCGGAAAGTCTCGACCGGATCATTACTCTGGGTCGCGCTGTTCAGTTCACCGAAGGAGACCGGCTGATCCTGGAGGGGGACGGCGGAACAGACGTCTTCATCCTGCTGACTGGAATTGTCAAGGTGAGCGCAATTACGATTCGCGGTCAAAGTGTGTTGCTTGCATTGCGATTGGGTGGCGACATCGTCGGCGAAATGGCTGCTGTCGACGGTCGCCCCCGAACCGCGACTGTCATGGCCTGTGGTGCGGTGAGTGCACGAGTGATCAGTGCCCAGGTCTGGCGCCAATACCTGCGGTCCTCTGATGAAGGATTCACTGCGATCTACGGGGTCACGAATGACCGCTTGAGAGTCGAGACGCGCAAGCGAATCGACTTTGCCGGGCATACCGCCAATGGGCGGGTGGCGATGGTGCTCTCCGAGTTCGTCCGAACCCACGGGAATCCCACCGATCACGGAATCGAAATCGCGTTCAGTTTGACCCAGGAGGAACTGGCTGCTGCGGCCGAGTGCGCGCTGACCTCGGTGCAGGCCTTCCTGAAGGAGCTGCGGGAGTCGGCAATCCTCGGCACCCGCTACCGGAGGATCGTGATCTTCGACGAGACGCGCCTCCAGGCGCACTGCAATCCCTGAACGAAACGGGGCGAACGGGCCAATCCCCCAGAAGTGTGTGGTGCGTCCGATCGGGTGCAAGTGAGGCTCAACCACCACTACTCGGGAGGAGCCTTGATGGCAACGCCGGAACACGCACTCATGACGGCCCTGGACATCGTGGATTTCAGCGGCCGGGACCGTCCGTCGGGCAAACGCCCGATGGACGATCACCAGGACCTTCAGCAAGGGCTGCTGCAGACGTTTCGCGAGGCGTGCGAGCGTGCCGATCTCCGCCCGATCCAGTCGGACATCGCCGACCGTGGCGACGGATTGCACGTATTGTTCGCGGATCCGCTGGAGCCGGCCCGGCTGGTGGCTGATCTGCCCCGAGAACTGCTCACTGCGTTGGAGCCGTTCAACCGCCGTCGGGAACCCAGCAGCAGGCTGCGTGTGAGAATGGCCGTCCACGAGGGATACGTTCGGCGCGAGCCCTTTCCGTGGCAGGGCGATGCGATCATCAAGCTGGTCCGGATGCTGAACTGTGCGGCGGCTTCCGGCCAGATTCGGTCCCACCCGCACCAGGTCCTGACTGTGACGATCAGCGACTCGGTTTACCAGGCGACCGTTGAGGAGCGCGTTCGAGGGCTGCAGCCGGATCAGTTCGAGCCCATCAGCGTCCAGCATGACGACCGCAGCACGCCATTCCCGGCCTGGATCCGGTTGGCTCCGAAAGCTTCTGGGGTCTCTGGCGCAGCTGATCCGGACGCCGTCGCGACACCCGAAACGGTGGAGAAGGCTGAGACGCCTGAGGCGCGAGTGTCTAACAATAACTCCGGGACGACCTCGATGGGCGACGGGAGTCCGGCCTTCGGTCAGGTGACAGGCAAAGTCAGTTTCGGCGGCGGGTCATGAGTAATGAAGCCCTGCCAGATAGGCAAGACCCGGCTCCGGCCCGTGACGTCACCACACCCAGCAGCGGAAGCGCGCTGGCAGTGCCCGGCGCCGAAGCGCCCTCCCAAGGCGCCGAATCGTCGAGAGCGCCGAAGCCGGAATCGTCGGATCAATGGGGCGATGCTGACGGGGGAGAGGAATTCAACCCGCAGCAGTCGCGCCGGGACCGGCGGGCGCGGGATGAAGGAAGGCGCAACTTCTCGGCGTCGGCGGCCGGGAACCGACGTAGCCAGGACAACCACGGCACCACGACGATGGGTGACGGCTCGCCCGCCTTCGGCACGGTCAACGGCAACGTCATCATCACGGCGCGGGACCGGGCCGGCAGCCATGCTTCGTTGATCGCCAGCGAATCGATTCTGGAATTGGCAAAGTCGTTCGTGCCCTGGCCGGACCACGGAAAATCGTCCCTGACCCTACTGGTGCAGGCACTCTCGGCAAGGGTCTGCGTACTCGTGGGGCCCGTGGGCTCGGGCCGGACCGCACTGGCACTTTGCGCGCTGCACAATCTGCTTCCACTGGACGCGGCGCTGGCGCGCTTCGACAGCGGTGTGCCGATTGCTCGGCTGACGAAGGATGACTTCTCCTCGGCTGAAGGATTCGTGCTGGAAGCTTCGGAAGCGGTAGCGCGCCGGGGACTGCGCGCCGTGGTGGAGTGGGTGGACGGCTTGCTGGAGTCCGACCCATCCACCCGAGTGGTGTTGGTGGTGGACGAGGAGCCCGGCGAGCGGCTGGTCCAGGTTCCGGCTGCAGGCTTCGTGCGGCATCGCAAGCCCAAGCCGTTGACGGTTCTCACCCAGCTACTCGTCCGTCGCCACCGCTTGGGGCTGCAGTTCGACGGCCCCCGGGCCAGGTTCGTCGTCTCCCCCGAAGGTCAGTTCCAACCGCCGACGGACGACTACCTGCTCAGGATGCTGCCCAAGGAAACGTTGGCGACGATCGGCTCCGCCACCATGGAGCAGGTTGCGGTTACCGCCGCAGCGATAGCCGCGGCGGTGGCCTACGGGGAGAAGCCGGAGACGTATCTCCGGTCGTCGGTCCGGCAATGGGTGCGAGCAAGGCTGCTCACTCCGCAGACTCGTAACGAGTCATTGTCCGGCGCCGACGAGGAACCCGGCTCATCAGTCGAGAGCAGGAACGAGGATCTCCTGCTTTTCCATCGCTGTTTCCTGCTCTCGGCCGGGATCTTCAACGGGCTACCGCTGCGGACCGTTCTGGACCAGACCTCGGCCCTGACCCGGGTGATCCGCGGCGGCACAGCTACTCTGGCGGCGGAGGACACAAGTCAACGCTCTGTTCCGGCCCCCTTCAGTCAGACAAGTCCGCAGCTCTTGTCCGGCATCGAGGCCATGCAGGAGGAACCAGAGACAGACGGACGAATCTCGGGAGTGACCTCTGAGCGCCGGCCCATGTGGTTCAGGAATCCGACGGTGCCCGACGTCGTCCTTGAAGTGGTCTGGACCGAGCACCATCTGGCCTCCAGCGCCGTGCTGTCGTGGCTGCTGGAAACCGCGGTGGTGCGACGTGACCGTGTCGCTGCTCCGCTGGAGGTTCGGATCAGAGCAGCTCAAGCCGTGGGACGTCTGGCCGTCTACGACTTCGAGCAGATCATGGCGGTGGTCGAGACCTGGGCCAAGAGCGGCAGCATCTCCGGTCGTCGCGCCACCGCCCTGGCGATGGACCTGATGCTCCAGGACAGCACGACCGCACCGCGGACCTGGGAACGCCTGCAGGACTGGGCGCGCAACTGGGGGCTGCCGCGCCGCCTGGCCGCCCTGACGGTCTATGCCTACGCATTGGACATCGAGCACGTCGACGACGCCCTGGAGCTCGTCAATCGCTCCCGGTTCCAGAAGGACTACGGGTACGCGCTGGTTGCCAGCGTGGTCTGCCGGATCTACGAGCTGAACCTGACCGATCGTGTCAACGACCTTCTCAAGGAGTGGATCGAGGAGCACGAGCGGTCGGTCCGGACGATCCGGCGACTGCGCGGTTCGGAGCGCCTGGTCGTGCAGAGCCAATTGCCTGGCCACCTCGTCCTCATCCTGTTGTTCCTCGGGGACGAGGAGGCTTCCGGGACCCGGGGGCAACTGCTGCGCCAGTTCGACACCGATGTACAGATGCGCCGGCATGTCCTGGTGCTCTGGCGGATGGCGATCAGGGACCAGCGGGTCGTGCGGTTCGCGCTGAACCTGCTGGCGGACTGGATCAAGGATTCCGATCAGGACCCCTTGCTGGATCGGGCCTGCCGCAGCGTGCTGCGCAGTCTGCAGCAGGACCGCGGCTGCCGGGAGCACCTGAAGTTTCACGAACGCCTCTGGCGGGACACCTGGGTATTGGACTTCCCGCATGCCCAAGAGCTTTTGGACCAGGAACTAGGACCGAGAGGATCACGACGATGACCGAAGCTTCCCCGAACCGTCCGGCCGATGAAACCCCGGTGACCGGACGCGTCCTCAATCCTGAGCCGATGGCGCCCGTGGAGCCGCAGGAGTGGCAGCGGCCGGGCTGGTGGACGCGGGTGCGCACCTGGTTCCGCTCGCCGAAGTTGCCGCCCCAGCCCCAGCGGCATGTGCCGCGCTCGCCCGCTCTCAGCTTTTCCTCTCCCTCCCGCGGCGACGCCTACGACTTCAGTGTTCGGCTGCGCTGGATCTGGACGGGTGGTACCTGGGACGGTCCGACCATTGCCAGGGACGTCGACCGTTTCAAAGGGGAGGTGTGGGAGGACATTGCGGTTGCGGTTCGCTGTATTCTCCGCACCTTCCCGCCGGATGCCGCGGCGGAGGCGGAGTCGGCGCTGAACCGCAGACTTGCCGAGATCACTGCGCAGAAGCAACCGAGCGGCACCGACCTGCACTGGAGCATCCGGGCCGAGGTGACGCCGCACGAAGACGTCCGTCAGATCCAGCAGCAGGGCTGGACGCATCGCCTGAGCTGGAACGCCGAGCAGAAACTGGCTCTGGTGATGGTGTCGGATCTGAAGGAGCTCACCACCAACTGGCGAGATCTGCTCAAGCATGTGGGCATTGGCACGGAGGAGGAGCTGGCCGCTATGGACACGCCGCCACCGTTCATCGCCCGTCACCTGATCCGCTTGGCCACCCAATCACCCCACAAAGCAGCGGAAGTCGTCGACCTACTGGCCCAGGACCGGGACCAGCGTGACGAACGCCTTCTGGAGGCTGTCACCGGAGCCGTTAACGGTCTGGACAGCGTGAACCTGCTTGAGTACGACGTGACCTACGACTCCGCGTTGCGAAGTCTGATGGCGTGGGCCGGTCTTCCCGTCCCGCCGTTGCCCGAGGTCAGTGGGAACGGCAGTGAGCGATGATGAATAAAGCCTTGAGGTTCGCTGTGGTGGCCGCCGTGGCGATGGCGATGGTCTGGACAGCCATTTCCTTGGGGCGCAGCCCTGAGACCACCGAAACGGCGTCCGGACAGTCTGGAGCGACCGCAGAGTGTTCCGATCCGGGCGGGAGCGTACAAGGCAGCCAGGAGTCCGGGCAGACGGTCGTGCTGATCGACCGGAGTGCCTCGGCCCAGACCAGTGCCGTCTATGCGAAGGCGGTGGATCCGATGCTGCGTAGTGCCGTTATGGAAGGCAGGACCGTCTGGGTCGCGGGCTTCGATGCCTCAGCGACCGTACTCGAGGCCGATCGGGCGGTTACTGCCGTCGTCGGCAACAATAACAACCGTATCCATGCACGGGCCGAGGCATTGAAGTGCCTGCGGCACTGGGCATCTGCACAGACCGCGGCCAAGGCGGCGAACTCCGACGTCCTTGGCGCCCTGGCCTGGGCCTCCACGACGGCGTCGGGGGTCAGCCCGAAGATCATCCTGTCCAGCGACGGCCTGTCCAATACCGGATGCGTTGACCTCAACCTGCTCAGCCGGGCCGAAAGTCCGGCCACCGTGGCCGCACGGTGCCAGGCTACGCAGGAGCTTCCGGAGCTGGACGGTTTCAGTGTTCTTCTGGTGGGTCTGGGCCTTCCGGCCGGTCAGTCGAGTGTGGTCCGGGACGGGGACCGGCAGTGGCTGATCGAATTCTGGAAGGGCCTGCTCACGGCGGCCGGCGCGCGCAGCGTGGAGGTGGCGACGGATCAGGACAAGGTGTCCTTCCAGGCCGAACGCCCGCCATCGACACCAACGGATGTCGATGTTGCCCTGCCCCAGATCGCCAGGACCGAGACGGGAAGCACTAGCACGGTCAGTCTGAACGATCGGATGCTGTTCCTCACCGGTTCCAGCGAACTCGGCCCCACCGCCGAGGACGCCCTGGGGCAGGTGCTCAGCGACCTGCGCGAAGTCGATGGAACCGTGGCCGAGGTCACCGGGCACACGGACTCCCGGGGAACGCCGCGCAGCAACGAACTTCTCTCTCAGGCCAGAGCCCAATCGGTGTCTGCCTACCTGAAGGATCAGGGCTACCCAGCGACCCGGATCAGGGGTGCCGGGGAGACCGAACCCGACCCCGAATGCCTGGAGAAGGACGCACCCAAGGAAGAGCTTGCCGCCCGCCAGGCGTGCAATCGCCGGGTCGAAGTGGTCATCACCTTCGGCCAGCCGCAGGGGGGACGTTGACATGGAACAGTTCTCGCTGGAACCGCGCCTGACTCCGAACTGCGCTGCGTCACCTCTGTGCGGGGTTCAGGAAGCATGCGTCTGCCTCTCTCTGAACGACCACCTGAGCCGGGAGACGGAGGGCGATGTCCTCGGAACCGCCCAGATCCTGGCCCGCCGGGACAGCGCCGAGATCGTCGCCAAGGCGCGTGCTGACCTGCAGAACCAGACGCGGGCGCTGGTCGAGGCCAAGACAAGAGCCGGCGCTACCCTCTCCGACCTGGCTTGGTTTCTGCGCACTCAGCAGGTGCGGATCGCGGTCGAGAAGGCCGAGGAGACGGAGCGGCGTTACGCCGGTGATGGGGCTTACAACCGTCGCCGCCGCCATGCCTGGCCTCGGTGGCTGCCGATCGACATCGTCGTGGTCCTGATCGCGGTCTTCGACACCTGGTTCATCGGGACTGTTTTCGCCACTGTCTTCGATATCGATGCCAGCACGGCAGCGGGGAAGTGGCAGCTTCCGCTGGCCTACCTGCCGGGGGCCGTGCTGGTCGCCGCGCTGATTACCACGGGCGTATGGCTGGGCGAGTCAGTGGCGCGATGGCGCGAAGGTCGTCAGGGCTGGGCAGATGCGGACACCATCCCCAAGGTCGAATGGATCGTTCCCGGCATTTTCACTGCGGCCCTGTTCTTCACGGTCTTCCTGATCGCGTCGGCCCGGGAATCCTTCATCAGTGCCGCCGCGAACGACGAAGCTGTCCTGGCCGGCGGCACTTCACCAGGTGCGTCTTACATCTCCTCCGACGCCTTGATCTGGCTCTTCACGATGATCACGGTACTGGCGATCGGAGTGAAGGTCGCTCACCACAACGTACATGCCGAAAGCCAGGCTGCGGCGGACGAAGAACGCTTACGTTCCGAACAGACGCTTCAGGCCGTCCTGGGCCCGGCCCGCTCCGCCACTGAAGCACACGAGCTGCGCTGGGGCGAGCTGTGGGAGGCGCTGGCCAGCGTGGTCAGTTCGGTGAACGACATTTGGTCCAGCGAGGACTGGTTCCGGCGCCACCGCGGTACCCCGGACCAGCCCGGAACCCAAGGCCCAGGTTCAGCAGATGCTGGGGCGATGGCGGCTCTGACCCGGAGCATGCCGGACCCGCCTCCCGCGTTCGGCCCCATCCTGCACGGCTGGCAGGCACTCGAACGCAGCCCCTGGCAGGAATCGGCCCGGCGTCTGGAAGACCTGCAACGGGAGGCCGAAAACCAGGCCACGCATCCGGCGTTTCGAGAACCGTGATGCGTGGCCGGTTTCACTTCAGCTGGAGACGGAAATGACGGCCAGGTAAAGAAGAGAGAGCAGGAACATCAACGAAACCGCGAGGAGGGCACGGACGACGTTGTGGTTCTTGGCCACCGCGATCCGGGCCAGCACCTCACCCCAGCGTCGAGCGTCCTCCGTCATCGTCACCATGTCCTTCGGCTGGTGCTGATCGACGGAGGCCGCACGGGCTACATCGGGAAAGGAGAACCGACTGGCCGAATCGACCAACGGCAGCCTCGGCCGGTTTGCCTGCACCAGCCAGTAACCACCCGCAAGGAACGCCAGGACAAAAAGCGCTGCGGCCGGCCAGATGATCCCTGCAACGAGGCCGTCGGCTTCGACCAACTGCCCGGCCTGGGTCGCCGCGGCGGTGGATAGCGCGAGATAGGCGGCGGCTACACCACGTGCCTTCTCATCCGCCTGAAACGTGGCTTCCTGGAAAGAGGTCGCGATTGTCAGGGCGATCTGCATCTCCTCAGCAGGCATCAAGTGCTCCGAATTTACCGGGGGAGTCCGCAGACGCCAGGTGATGTGAATGGTTCGAAACTTCCGGCGCAACATGGGCCCTCATCTCAGCGGGGATCTAGGTCTCCCTCAGTAGCTCAGATCCCCGCGGGGACGAAAACGCAGATCTGGGTCATGTTGGGTTGTACGGCAATGACCCGTCTCCTGACGATCAGCGAGGCGATTCGTGCGCTGTCGCGTCAGCACGGGCAAGATGTGGCTGCGGGAACTGCTGCGGTCATGGGGTCCAGCGCCGCAGATCTTTGTGGCGTTAAAGCTCGAGGAAGTGCTCAGCGAGATGCCGGGGATGTCACTGCCTCGGATGAAGAGACCGACTTCGAGGTTGTGCTTTGACACCCGGGGGTGACGTTGGTGCTGGTGGCGAGCGCCGTGCTGCGGGACTGTCCAGAAAGATCGATCTGGCCGGGCTGATCAATGAATGAGTCCAGCTCAAGGACTTCGCCAACAGCGCTGGGGCTGTGGGCGGTCCATCGTTTCCCACCATCCAGCGCCGGGAGAGGGACGCAATACCAGGCTCGTTGTGGATGTCCAAAGATATGAACATCTTCGCCGACCCGGACATGTTGACACTGAACTCAGTAACCGAATCGCGCGTGAACTGGCCCATTGCCCGACTGCACCGCAAGCTGCCCGCTATCGAAAGCTGGCTGGCACCTTCGGCCGATGCGGCAAGGTGCTCTCAGTATTAGTTGTCAGGGGCGACGCTGCGTGGAGTCATGGCTCGATGCCTGCGCGTTGAGTAGCCTCTGGGGAATGCTTCCACGAGGGGACGATGCGGCAGCTTCCTGAGTAGGTCGCCGGCACAGGTTCTGACGGTCAGCAGGACACCCTGGGCGATCGTGGATCGTTGAGCGTGGTTGTTGCGGACCTACTCCAGGAGAACAGCAGCCGCCCAGGAAGGCCATGTGCCAAAAGTGAGGTACGAGAACGGATCGGTCGATCAGTCGATGACCAGGTAGGGCACGCCCCAGAATTCGTAGCGCTGACGCTTGATGCCCAGGTGCGTCTCCCGATTGGACGAGGTGATCTCGATCGCCAGAGCCAGGCCGTCGGGAAACACCCCTTCGCCTTGTCCTGGTATCTGTACGGTGCGGTCGGTCCGGTAGACGACCACGTCCGGGTTGGTGATCGTGCGGTTGGACCCGGGCTCGAACACGTTCGGTTCCAGATGGGCGGCTTACCCCGCTGGGACCAGGCTGTCCAGTTGATTGGCCAGGCGGCGGGCCAGGGCGCCGTGGGCGAAGCCAGGGTTCGGGGTCAAGAGGAGCACTCCGTCGATCAGTTCTAGGCCGGCCGACCGTGCGGTCGATGCTCGCCAGGTCAGAGATCTTCAGAGGGGCGTCGCGGGGCCAGATACGTGAGCTTGGCAAGAGCCCAGTCCTGCGGTGTCCACTCCTCGACCGGGACAGCGAGGTCGTCCGGGTTCGCTGGTGCAGCCGTCACCTGGTCCGTCGTGACCCTTCGTCACGACGTAGAGCATGGGTGACTTCGCAGCAATGTAGAACGGGACATGATCGTTGACACTGCTGGCCGGGTCGGAAGCAGCGAGGTCAACGGAGCGAGCGCGCCGCAGCTTCACACGGGTCAGCGCCACATTCTGCACCGGATCAACGTTGCAGGAAGCGCGGAGACGTCCGTCGGCAGCAATACCATGGAGATTAGCCTTGTGGGTGAAATGCCATACGATCCAATCATGAGGTCGGTCGACCTGAGGGCCGCGATCACCGACACCGACGAATCCCGAATCCGGGGTGCCTGACAGTTGCACTGAACCCCATCGCTCCTTCAGACGGCCTGCACAGTCGGGGGAAAGTCGCCAAATTTTAATGAACCTGAGTGTTCCATGATCTTAGGGGACTTGTGGCTGCAGATTTGGCCAAGGTGTCCGATTGTCGCCACCGGCCCATGTCGGCTTACTTCAACGTTTCAGGTTGTGGCCGGGACGGCGTTCGGCAGAATGGCGGTTTCGTTGGTGCGGAAGAGGATGTTGCGCTGGATGTGCATTCGGCCTGGGGGCACTGGCATGAGGGCGAGGTCGTTTTAGTCGGGGGCTTCCAACCAAAAGGAGTGACTCCTCGCCGCCGATGCGGACTCCGGCTTGGTCCCGGCCATGGCTCTGGCCGAGCATGCTGGTCTGGGTGAACTGGTGGACGATCGCGTGGCGATCGGCGGGGCGAACCCGGGCACGAAGATCTCCTCGATCGTGGCCGGAATGTTCCCCGGTGCAGATAGTTTCGATGACATGAACCGGCTACAGGCGGGTGCACCGGGCAAGGTCTTGACCAGAATACGGGCGCCCTCGAGCCGGGGACATTTGCGCGGGCGTTCACCCACGGCCACAACCAGCAGTTGGAGCACGTCCTCCGGCAGGTCGCGAATCTCCCTAGTCTGGCCGCAATGCTGCCCGGAGCAGACGCATTCGCGTTCGTGGACATCGACTCGGTCCACTGGAGACCTACGGAGATGCCAAGCAGGGTGCCGTCAACGGGCGCCTGAAAGTCAAGAAGACCCTGCGCCCGCTGATCGTCACCATCAGCGCCATCCTGTACCGCCCAGGTCGTGACCGGGATCGGCGATGCGTCGCGGTAACGCCGCCGACGTGCGCGGCGCCGACCGGTTCACGGGCTCCGGTTCACCGCCCAGATTATCCGACAGGCAAGCGCTTGCGGCGCCACCGGGATGATCGTGCTGCGCCGGGAACCGCAGTTTTACTCCGCGAAGGTCTTCGCCGCAGCGTTGCGTAACGGTGCGCAGGTCTCAATCACCACCGACGCCAAAGCCACCGCCCTGGCCCACGCCCCCTCCCTTCCAGGCCAACGCCGCCTGGGCAACCTGCTGGGTCGTTGCTCACAACCTCACCCGCGCCGCCGGTCGCCTCGCCGTCGGCCACCATCCGGGCCACCCCGATCCACGTCCCTGCCGGACCGCCACGCGATCCCGGCGCCTCGTCCTGCACGGACCTACCAACTAACCCACCGTGAAGGATTCACCAGGCTTCACGAAACCATCTCAGTCCGAGTATCTTCCGCCGCTTGACTGCTCCACCCACCAGCCCTCAGAAGCCAAACCGGAGAATCGGAAAGTGGAAAGGCCGGGCAGACCGGCTGGTCATTCCTGCCCACCCACGAATGCAAGATCAACTAAACCCGGGAAACCTGGACCCTATACCGTCGGTGGGTCCGGGCTGGGAATCAAAGGAGTTGATGCGATAGGAGTTCCAGGGTTGATGGTCATCGGCGTAATGGGTTTCCTGCTGGCCATTATCTTGGTGTGGAACCTGAGTAGTGCCGTTCGGAGGCCATATCCGCGATTCAATTGCATACCCCATCCGTCCGAAAAGTTAAAGCACCTGGTACTGCCTTCCGGGCACCCGATGCAGAGCTGACCTCGGTTATGGTGCCGTGGCGAGCTCAGCGGGCCTCCGGCAGAGGGGTACAGATGCGCGATCAGGTTCTCCAGCAGTTCACCGAAGACGCCGGCGCCGCGTTTGTCGAGGTGATCAGGAAAGCAGACCGTCCCGTCAGCAAGGGCGACATCACCGCAGGCATTGTGGACGCCGGCGCCGACTCCGCACAGGTCCAGCGGCAATGGGAGCGGCTGCGCGGTCATCTCAAGGCCCATCCCAACATCAGCAAACCTAAACCGACTCTCTACGAATGGTCGTTTGCGCCACGTCCATCGAGGGATTCCCTGTACCTGCTCGCCGAACAAGCCGGCAAACGAGGCCAGGCCTGGCTTGTCCAGGCCTATGTGGACGCCCTGGCAGACACCCTGGCCAGAGCCGAGACCACGTCATCGGGAGCCCACGGGTCGTGGAGCGACCAACGTGAGCTGGAGAAGGTGACCCTGATCGCCGACCTGGTCAGTTCCGTCGCCATGCTGGCGGCCGAAGGGCGGTCGACGACCGACATCGAGGACTGGCTTCTGCAGGAAGCTGATCGTCACCGGCTCAGCCCTATCGGCAGGATCGGGGAAGAAATCACCTATGACAAGGATCTGCACGAACCCAAAGGCGGTCGCCCCCGGGCAGGGGACCTGATGCGGGTGACCCGGCCCGGGTTCTCTTGGATCGGCACCGGACACCCCGTCACCGTGGTCAAGGCACTGGTCGAGCACCGATAGATCCCGGTCATCACAGCGGTCGGTCACGCGAGGGGGCGGCGGATGGCAGCGAGGACGACGCCGTTGGTGTCGGCGACCGGAATATCGGTCGAGAAGGTCTTCAGCGGAAAATCCTATGGCGTTGGATATTTTCAGCGGAGCTACGCCTGGGAACGGCCGCAGGTCGAACGCCTGGTCCAAGACCTGTCGGCTAAGTTCAACGCCCAGTGGGATCCGTCGCACACCGAGGCCAAGGTGCGGAACTACGAACCGTACTTTCTGGGATCGGTCATCACCTATCAAGAAGACGGTCAACGCTACCTGGCCGACGGCCAGCAGCGCATGATCACGCTGCTCCTGCTCCTCATCGGCCTTCACCGATTGACCGAGCACCGCGAAGACGGACCCGACCTCAACGCCGAGTTACGCACCCTGATCCGGGGTGACACCTCTATGGGTCGTAGCTTCGCCGTGCGCGTCGAGGACTACGAGCGGTGCTTTGAGAGTCTCCTGAACAACCAGCGATTCAGCGTCGACGGGGTCAGCGCTGACGTGCGCAGGGTGTGGGAGGCCTCGAACGAAGTGCTCAAGGCCTGCCGCGACGCGATTCAAGAAGATGCTCTGATCTACTTCGGCGTATGGCTTCTGCGGCGGGTCTCCCTGGTGGAAATCGACGCCGGCGGCCCCGAACGCGGACAAGAACTGTACGTTCTGATGAATGATCGAGGCGTTCGGCTCACAGCCCTCGATCTGCTCAAAGACTATCTGCTGGCAGGCGCACCCGATGATTCGGGCAAGCTGGATCGGCAATGGCAGGGTATGGTCAGGGCCCTCACCGCCGTGGACAAGAACGCGCCTCTCGACTACGTACGCACCGTTCTCCGTTCCCAGTACGCGCATCTCGTGCCCGTGGACGAGTCGGTGCGCTCCATCGAAGACGCGCCGCACGAATGGCTGTACCGGCATCGGGCTATTTTGCTCGGTAGCAGAAGAGCTAGCCACACGGAGCTTTTCACCCAATGGCTGGAGCCCCGCTACGACTCGTACACCAACCTCTTGCGGGCCGCGACGACCCTCGATGAGCACCTTTCGACTGTCTGGTTCAACGAGTACAACGGTCTGTCGAGACAGTTCGACCTGGTCATCGCTGCCGTTCGTATCGATGACTCGCCACCGACTGTTCTGCGTAAGGCCCGGCTCGTGGCCAACTACATCGACCTCTTCGTCGTCACCCAGGGGGTCATGGGGCGTCCATACACGCAGGCCGAGCTTGATGAGGAGGTCAGAGACCTGATGCCGGCGGTGCGTGAATCGCACACCATCGATGGTCTCAGTGATGTGCTCGGGCGGGCAGCAGTCGGGAAGTATGCTGCCTTCTCCTCAGTCGCAGAGTTGCAGTACAAAGAGGGCAGCAACCGTTCGTTCGTCGCTTACTTCCTGGCCCGGCTGACAGGCTGGATGCATCGGGAGATCGGCCATGACGTCGATGTGCAGAAGTACCTGGAGCGCCCCGATGAGGGCCGACCGTACGAGATCGAGCACCTGTTCACCAAAAGAACCGATGCCTACGCTGCAGAAGGACTGTCCAAGAACGAGATCCGACAACTCCGCGGAAAGGTCGGCGGCCTGGTACTTCTGCCCGGCTCGGAAAACGCCAGCTTCGGCGGAGACCTGCTTGACAACAAGATCGAGACCTACAAGCTCTACAACTGGCTGGCTGCGTCGCTGGCTCCCAGCGTCTATACCGGACACGGGAAGGTCGCCTTCAACAAGTTCTTGAACAAGTACGGTTGGAAAGACAGGTTCCACCCCTACGATCCCCAGGTCCGCTTGGCTGATCTCATCCGTGAACGTGGCGCTCTATACCGTGAGATGGCTGAACAAGCCTGGTCAGCAGCCGAACTCGGCCTGAAGCTCCCATCCGTGGCTGACCCCGTGCCGTCACCCAGACAGGTGGGAGGCAAGCGGGTGAAGCTGGCAGATCTCTTGCGGGCAGGTCTGGTGATGCCCGATGAGCGGCTGACAGGGGAGCGCCGCCGCCGACAATACAGGGGTACTTTGCTGGGCGACGGGCGCATCCGCACCGAGACCGGGGGGTGTTTCGAGTCCCCGAATCATGCCGCGATCGACGTCAGGAACGTGAAATCAGAGAACGGATGGACATTCTGGCAGGTCACGGAGAGCGGTGAGACGCTTGATGCCCTTCGCAGTCGGTATCGGGCGTTGCAGGAGGGGCAGCGCGCCGGTTGAAAGCGGCCGTCTGAGCTCGCCAGACGTTGTTTTGACCGTGGTCCGGTCCGGCCAGCGCATTGGGTTATCTCGTGCAAGACGATGCTCCAGAAGTAGCTTGCACGCCATCCGGCCAGCTGGGCCCAGTTCCATCGATCCAGTATTGATCAAGCCGTAACGAAACAGATAAAAAGAAACGGCGCGCACGTTTGTCGCGATGACCTGTTGTGGACTGATCAGCGTCAGGAGGCTGCTGGCCGCCGGCACCGAGGTGGCAGCTGGATATGAAGGGACCTTGGCGTGGCCCCCGCATACCCGTCAGTCGGTTCGCGAACTTAGCTCGTGCCTAAGTGGATTCACATCCGCAGCTGCATTCTGAGAGCTCAAGGTGAAGCCTGGCCGTAGCCGCTTCAGGCAGCCTGCTCAGATTCGCTTGGTCGAACTCCGTCTCGAGGCTCCGGTAGTGCGCAGTAGTCGGCCAGGTCTGCTCCAAGGCGCTCCAGGCCCGTTCGATCTGGCTCCGCCGGGACATGTCGTCGTGGGACGCCGGTGGGAGAAGAGTTGCCAGCAAAAAGTACGGCGCCAGGAGACGCGACGCTGAAAGCTCGATCGTGTGCTGACCGCCGAAGTAGATCTCGTTGAGAAGGATCTCGAATGTTGTTGCCGAGAGACCACTTAGCTGATGGTGCCTGGTTGCGGCCCTCCTGCCCACGTCGCCCAGGTCTTTCTGCGTAGGCGTTTCGCCGTATGCGGCCTTGCAGAACGCGGCCACGAGAGCTCGGGTCCAGACCGCGGACTTCTCGGCCTCGACGACGTTCGGCATGCTCATCAGCGCCGCGGCGTACGGCTTCGTCTGCTGGCCGAGAACGGCCTCGATCACACAGAAGGTGGCCTGGCGGGTCTCGGGCATCAAGATCAGGCTCACGGCGAATCTCCCTGGTTTGTGGTGATGTCGATTGAAGCAGCCACCACCGACAAACTTCGCTCCGTTCAGCGGCGCCCTTCAGCAGGCCACCAACCACGGTTGGGTGGCTCCACCGTTGACAGCCTCGTACCCGGCTCGCTTTGAGGAGGCAGATTTAACCCTCTGGTTGCCCGGCCAAATCGCCAGTTAATCTCTGCACGGTGCGATTTCGCGTGCGCCGCGGAATGGTAGGCAAGGCCTGCGGAAGCATTCGCGCCGACGGTGGGCACCCACTGCTCGCGGATGAGAGGGAAGGGGTACCAGCGCCCGTCCGGTCCTCGCCGTAGTCGCAGATGGACACCGGCGATCCCGCCCGCCCCTACTTCGATATCGCGGTCCGAGAATGCCGGCGTCGACGGATCTCGCCCACCGCCGCGCTCACCCCCGGGGCACCTCCGTGTCGGTGGGCACCCACGAGGTGCGCACATTCTCCTCCGGCAGGCCGGTCAGCCGAACGGCATCACCAGTGGGTCATCCGTACTCACATCATTCCCGGCAAGCATCGCGGTGGCCCGGCTCACCGCGTCCAGAAACTCCAGAAGTTCCCGGCCCGGCACACCCACGGCGTCGGTCACTTCGAATCTGAGCACGGCATGAGCGAATTCTTTCCGGAGCAGAACGCCCGCCCGTGGTGGTTTACGGGCGGGCAGCGCACTACTACGTGGTCAGGTTCGTCCGACCGCCGTCTTTGCGGGGCCGGGCGGTCTTGGGCGCCTTGGTATCTGCCCGTGTTGTCGGGGTGCGGGTTCCGGCCGGGGGCTGAATGTTCCGCAGCGACTCCACCAGTTCGGTGAGCCGGCGCGAGGTCCTCACGGCCTCCGGCAAACGGCCGGCGCGCAGTTGGGCGCCGAGCAGGCGGTACTCGGTGTCGACCATCTGGCTCATCCGAAGGCCGCGTTCTCCCGGGCCGGGCTGCGTTGATGCAGGCGCTTCGGGCACTGGTGAGTCGGTGCTCTCATGGCCAGTGGTCTGCCGTCCACGCGCGGCCAGACGGTTCGATCGTGCCATTCGGAGCTCCCTGGTGTCTTGAGTGTCAGGCGATTGTCTCCCGTCGGGGTTCTGACCCGTGAATCCTGTCGGAGATCGCGGCAGGTTCTTCAGCCGTCCTCACCGGCCTGTCGACCGCGAGCTCGATGAGGTCGCCGACCGTTGGCATTGTCAGCTGTCCTTGTTGGTGGACTCGCCCATCGTCAGGAGTTTGCCTGCCAGGTCACCTGCAAGAACCATGAGAAGGCATCAGCAAGCTGCTCCACTGCCTTCTCATCGCTCAGAACATCGAGCGGGAACGACGGCCGCAGCTGAATCTTGCTGGCCGACAGATCGATTCCGTCGATCGCGTTGAGGCGAAGCCGGAATTCTTCGCGCATCGCCAGGTCGTTGAACGGCGGGCGGGAGGCCATGTGCTTGAACACCACCTCGACCTTGCCCGCCGGGTAGATGGCGACGGGCCATGGCGCGTTCTCCCTGTTGAGCGGAGTTCGGACGACGGGGAAGCACGACGTCTGTGCGTTGTTCCCGTACACCAGCTCGCCACCATCGGCCGTCCATCGGTCGAGGAGCCTGAGCACTCCGTTCACAACGCTGATGTCGTTCGCGGTGGTGAGCTGGCCGAGGAACCGGTCGCGCCGGGCACGGTCCTGGCCGGGAGCCAGGTCAGGCAGCACCTGCAAGCCGTCGGTGGACAGACCGACGAGCTCGGCGAGCTCTTCCACCGTGACGCGCTGTCCGGGATCGGCGCGACCCGCGTCATCAATGGTCACGCCCTCGGAGCGGAGAATCTGCAGGGGATCGTCGTCCCGATCGGGGTTCGGCCACCGGAAACCCGGCGACACCGTTCCGCCGGCCTGCAGCACTCGATGGGCGTTGGGCGCGGGATGAGTACTCAAGCGCATGCCGAGGGGGACGGGGTGGGTTCCGATGAGCGCGGCGAGGTCGCCGTACGTGGTCCAGGAACCCGCGGGCAGCTCGGTGAGTGCCGAGTCGAGCAACTGCCACAGCTCGGAAGCGCCCGAGGGAGATTGCGAGCTCGGACCGGGCCAGATGGAAACCGCCCGCTGCGCGAGCACAGCTGCCCGGGCGAGGATCTGGGCACGACCCCAGACCTCGTTCTCCGCGATCTCCTGGTTCATGCGGACACCGGAGGTCGCAAGAACCGTCCGCTTCTTGTCGAACGGCCCGTTGCTCAGCTCGGAGTTGTAACCGGTCAGCGTCAGGTTTCCCAGGGTGTGCAGAACCTGGCTGTGTACGTCCTCGACTGTTTCGTCGGCCTCTAGACCGGTGCTCAGCGCTTGCTCCCAGAACGCGGTCAGGGTCTGCGGCAGGACATGTTCGATGGTGAGATTGGAGAGGTTGACCGGCTCCTTCGAGCCGAGGTGCTCCTCGAGCCAGCGCAGCACCAGTGCCCGCTGATGGGGCGCACCGTTGAAGTAGAACGACTGGTGCTCGATGCCTTCGAGGAGCTCACGATCGGTCGCGTAGTACTTCCGGCCGGTGGAGAGATAGTCGCGTACGGCTTCGTCGAGGGGGCGGTTCGCCCGCAGCTCGGCGACCGCGCCCAGAAGCACCCGATTGACGTTGTTGGTGGCCCGGCCCATCAGAAGCCGGCGCACCAGAAAGGACTCGATGATCGTCAGCGTGCGGGCCACCGTTGCGCTGTCCGCGGCTCCGGTGTCCCGCTGGTCGAGCAGGTGCAGGAGCAAGGGGTACACCGTGGTCGTGTCCCACGAGTAGAGCCGCTGCAGTCCTCGCCGAACATCGGCGTCGGTCTCCTGCTCGGGATGGAGAATCACCGCGAAGAGGGTTCCGAGCCGGGCGAAGCGCTTCACCGCGGCCTCGATCGCGTCCTCACCGGACAGACGGTTCAGACGCACCTGCTGGCGGTTGTAGGTGTCGGTGCGCTTGACCCGCGCGTCGTCACGCACCAGGTCGAGCCAGAAGAGCGTCTCGAGCTCGTCGCTGCTCAGCGTCTTCTGAAGAGGCAGCCACAGGTTGCTGTAGACCTTGTCACCGCGTGAGGGCAGCCGCATGAAGAGGTAGTTGCGCAGCAGGTCGCCCTGGGTGAGTTGCAGCCCGGTGTTGTTGAGCGACTCGAAAATCCGATGGACGTTGTCCCCGGCCTGCGCGGTCACGCACACCAGCGACAGTCCCTGGATGACCGCGTCTTCCACGGCGGCCAGGTCGATCGGGTTCCCGGCCTCGTCCGGCTGACGCAACTGGGACCGGAAGTAGTTGTACGCCTTGCCGATCGGATCGCCGGCTCCCGCATGCGGGGTGCTCTCCAGACATGACTGGTACGAGGCCCGGTCAACCTGAGTGGGCAGGAGCTTCGAGCGCAGCGATTCCTTCTCCCACTTATTGATCAGATATTGCTCGTTCAGGCGCTCGCGGTGGTTCGCGCCCTCGGACTCGCCCCGATGGTCGCGGATGGCGCACAGCAGCAGGCTCAGCGTGGTGAGGCGCTGCTGACCGTCGACCACGAGGAACTGCTGCACCCCGGCCGGGCCGTTCGCGGCGGCGGGAGCCAGGACCAGGGAACCGATGAAATGGGTGGTCTGGTGATCGACGGAGCGGTCTTCCGCCAGCTTGAGCACGTCTTCCCAGAGGCGAACGTGCTGCTGACGCGACCAGGAGTAGGTGCGCTGGTAGAGGGGCACCAGATACTGCTTGGTGCCTTCCAGCAGCACTTTCAGGGAGGTTTCGGCAGCGTGGACCAACGGGGCTCCCTGAAGAGGCGATCGGAGTCATCAGACTATTCATTTCGGCGCGATTTGTACGCCAAAGGCTTCACTTTGGAACCCAACGGTGTCGCTGGCGGCCTGTCAGTCTGAAGCCCAGACCCTTGGCCAGAGCTGCTTGTCCTGCACTGCCTATTGTGTCGGGTCCTGCGAAGGCGAAATCTGCGGCGGCTCGGTGTCCTCCTGGTAGGGAGCGAGCGTCGCCGGCAGCGGCAGGGAGTGCTTTTCGCAGAGCCAGCGGGTCTGGCAGTAGCGCTGGGCGTCGGCGGCGACGTTGCCGAGGGCCGTGAAGTTCATGCCGTCCCCGATCAGAATTCCCACGAGCGGGACGACCTTGGCTACGTTCTGGACCGGGACCCTGGCGCCCTTGGGCCCGAGGTGCTTCATCAACTTCTCCAGTGCCGCCACGAGTCGGTGATCCTCGCGCCTGTCCTCGTCGGCGTCGGGCTTGGCTTCGACGACGACCCTGCGATCGTGATCACCGTAGGCGTTGCCGTCGCTCTCGGGTTTCCCATCCCCGTCTCGCGGTTGGTCGCAACGCGAGGTCTTATCTTGGAGGCTAGTCTCATTCGGAAGTGGGGTGGTCGGCACACCGTAAAACTTCTGCTGCCCGCGGGCGAAGGGGGTGGAGCGGCTTGCAGCGAGCATCGCCACAGAGTCGAGTCTCACCGGCATGGCTTTGCCCACCGAAAAGGCCTTGAACGATGCCGACGAGGAGGTCTACTCGAAGGCGGTTCGGTGGGTATTCGAGAACACCCGGGACCATGCAAAGTTTCCGGTGGTCTGGTCTGAGCTGAAAACGTATGGACACGAACGTAACCTGCTCGGGTTGCGACCCATCGGTGTTGCTCTCGCTTCACTCGCCATGATCCCTTTGTCCCTTGGGCTATTACTGGGAAGCGATCTTCAGTTGCTTCCTTCCTGCCTCCTGTTCGCCGCGTGTATCGGCTCCGGCGTTTGGTGATGGAAGGTCCCAAGCGAGCGAAGGGCGGAAGCAGCCAGTCTCCGCTACGCGGAACGCCTTTTGGATGCGACTGCCGTTCTGCGTAATTGACCTCCAAGCTTCCTTGTGTGAAAGTCACGCAAGAGGAATGATTTAAGAACGAAAAGGAGAACGACGTATGCCGAAAATGCCGCTGGTCCATACCGTCCCGTCCGAAGAGGGGGTTGGGCGAACCGTCGGGAAGGCGCCAGCCGCGCCTTGAAGGCCTTCCCGACGAAAGCCGAAGCGACTGCTGCCGGGCGTGCCACGGCCCAGCGAGAGGGCACGGAGCATCTGATCCACAAGCGTGACGGCGCGATCGGGCAGCGGAACAGCTACGGCAACGATCCATACCCACCCCAGGGATAGCAGGTATCGGAGGTCCACACCTGGGCCTTCCTGGGAGCTTGCTCCGCGCTCCTTGAGCTAATGCTCGAGCAGCGCGGGTCAGGTGAGCGCCGCAGCGGGGCGGGGATCAGCTCGAGCGAAACTCCTGCGGGATGCCGACCACATCGACAGCAATGCCGCGGTTGTTCAGCTTCGACACGGCATGGCGCAGGGTGACCTGGGCGAAGGGGAAGAGGGTGTCGGCGGTCAGGGTGCGGCCGGTCTTGAGCATGATGCCGTACACCACCTTCTTCGGCACGAAGTCGGACGGAACTGCGCGGCCCTTGCCGTAGCGGTCCACGACGGCACAGAACCTCTCCCGGATGTCCGCCCGGGCCAGGTTCTCGGCGGAGGTGAGCCCCTGGAAGAACAGGTGGCTCAGCACATCGGAGCCTTCAGCCAGCTTGACGTGCACGAGCTCGTCGAGAGGGCCCAGGAGATCGCAAATCTCGAGTTCCGAGCGCCGGTCGGGGCGGGACTTGACGGTCCTGCGGTCCAGGGTGAGGAAGCCCGGGCAGGTATCGCCCACGCGGATGTTGTACTGCCGTTCGGTCTCGAAGTCCCCGTCAGTGACCTGCCAGGGCGGCAGAACCAGGGCGGCGGCGGAGTTGTCGAAGATCCGGTGGACGTCGCGCTCGAGGTCACTCAGGTATGTCGCGTCGAACTGGTACCACTCGCCCTCGCGCAGCGTGAAGCGCTCCGCGCCGATGGAAACGGATGCCTCAATCCAGTTAAGCAGCGAGCTGTGGCTGATCAGATCACTGGTGTCGTACGAGGCGTACAGGCGCATCTCACCGCGGCGAAGTGCGTTGAGACGCTTGCCCCGGTCCTGGCGCCGGGCGAGCAGCGCGATGTCGTCGGCAGTGGGGTGCAGCCGGGAAAGCCGGGCGCCGCCAGCGCAGACCTGGAAGCTGCTGGCGGTGCTGTATGCGTTCATCCTCTCGATGGGCACGGCTAGGGCGAAGGGCAGTTCGATCTCCCCGAGGAGAGAGTCCAGCCGGTCGTCGAGTTCGGCGATGAGGGTGGGGCAGTGCACCGGGACGATGTTCTCGATGAACTGCAGGTCGCGGTGGACGTCCCGGGTCCGCAGGATGTTCTCGAAGGTGCGGACGTCGGCGATGAAACCCGCCGGTGTGATGCCGAGGTGGGTGTGGATCGAGCTGGCCGTTTCGAGCTTCGGGGTGCGGGTGCCGCCCCGGCTGAAGGTCAGGGGCAGGTCGATGGTGCCGCCCTTGATTTTGCGCACCATCTGCGTGACCTGGTCGATCCGCATATTCCACAGCGGCGAGCCGCCCGGGACGAGCGTGCTGTCAACGCGGCCGTTCATGGCGGGGACCAGGCGGACGACGTCGGAGATCTCCGCAGGGTCGAGGCACCGCACCGCGAGTGACAGCCCGAAGGACCGGTCCTTGACCGAGTCCTCGATCCAGGTATGCGCCTTGCCGAACGTCGCGAGGTAGACCCGTCCGTCCACTTCCACGAAGAGAGCAGCTCCGAGACCTTCGGGACGGTGCCCGGAACCCACCTGAACACCGGTGAGGGTGAGCAGGTCGCCGACCAAGTCCGAGGGCTTCATGGCATAGCTCGCCGAGACGAGCACCGCCCTGGAACCAGCGAGGCCCGGGGTATCCACCGCCGGGTTTAGGTCCTGACAACCCTTGGTCAGGTAATCGAGCACCTCGTCGATCGAGATGCCCTCGATGAGGCGGTGCAGCGTCATGTTGCGGGTGTCGCGAGGGCGCCGCTGACGAGGCAGCCCGGTGCTGTTCGTGTTCGTCATGACTCTTCCCTTGGTTCGACTCGACCCTGTTCGCCGCGCCGGCGGCGGCCTCCACCTGTGAAGCGCTCTGGAAGCATCTCGATTAGATCAATAGAGTGAAAGCACTGTCAAACAGTTCCACCGCACGTATGGATTGACGGTGCTTTCACGTGTAGGTTCTTCCGCGTGAAGCACCCGGGCGGAAGTGAGGGCTGACGACGTGTCAGAGATGGAGAAGGCCCAGGTCACGGCCGCGGATATCGCCCGACTGGCGGGAGTGACTCGAGCGACGGTGAGCAACTGGCGCCGCCGTCACGAGGACTTTCCCGAGCCGGTTGGGGGCACTGAAAGCAGTCCTGCGTACGACGTTGAGGCTGTGCGCAGCTGGTTGGGACACAGAGAGGGGCGGTCAGCAGCCGCTCCGCTAGCCGACCTGCTGGCACGCCTCAGAGAAGCGCGGCCAGGGCAGGAGCCAGCTGTGGTGCGGTTCGCTTTAGAGGTCGCGAGTGGTCCCGAACCGCCGGACGAAGAGGGACGGCTGTACTCGTGGCTCACGGAACGACTTCGAGAGGCAGAAGGTCCGTGGCTGAGCGGTCCGGCGGAGGAAATAGTTCTGCTGGCCGCGCTGGCGGCTGTGCGGGCAGTGGGATCTGCCGCCGTGATCGAAGCCGTTCTCGATCAAGGAGCGGCTGGGGCCGGAGCCGTCCGGACGCCAGGCGTGGTCGCGAAACTCATGGCCGACCTACTGGCGATTCCAGAAAAGTCATACCCCGAAAGCATTTTAGATCCGGCTTGTGGCACAGGCGCTTTTCTGATTCAGGCACTTGACCACGGAAGCAACCGAGTGCTCGGCCAGGACATCGCTGAGCTGCAGATCGAGCTTGCTGCGGCGGTCCTACACGAACCAGCCGTCGCTGCTCAAGACGCAGTTCTGCGGGTAGGGGACAGCCTTCTCCACGATGCCTTCCGAGGGACGGCAGTCGATGGCGTCCTGTGCAACCCGCCGTACAACGTCCGCCGGTGGGGACACGACGAGCTTGCTTACGACGAGCGCTGGGTACACGGACTTCCTGCTCGGACTGAGTCTGAGTTGGCCTGGGTCCAGCACTCTCTGGCGCATCTGGAAGCTGAAGGCCTCGCCGTTCTCTTGTTGCCCCCCTCCGTAGCGCACAGGAACTCAGGCCGGCGCATCCGGCAATCCCTACTGCGGTCGGGTTCAGTACGTGCGGTCGTCGCACTTCGGCAAGGGGTCGCCGCCCCTCTCCATGTCCCCCTGCATGTCTGGATCTTGCAGAAGCGTCCTATCGGTGCCTCGGCCACGTCCCCAGTGCTCTTCATCCAAGCCGCTGACCTCGAGCTCACCGACGTACCCGCGATCTGGACTCGTTTCGTCAGCACTCCAGATACTTTCGAGTCGATCCCAGGTGTCGCCCGGTCCGTTCCCGTCGTGGAACTTCTCGACGAAGAAGCCGATCTTTCTCCCACCCGACACGTACGGACCAGCTCGCCCGAGCTGACCCCGGCGCATGCGGCCCAATCATCGGCAGCAGCTCGCGATCAACTCCGCTCCAGCGCTGACGAGCTCCTTCGACTACTGCCCTTGCTCGACAAATGGTCGCTTGCCGGGGACGAGCCCAAACGGTGGCGCACAGCGACCGTCGCGGACCTCCTCCGAGGTGGAGCCGTCTCTCTCGTCGAAGAACCGGAACCGGGGGACGTCCTCCTGCCGGCTCTCGTTCGCTCCCGAGCTTCCCAGGCGAGGGTCGTTGAGAACGATGACGAGGCCACTGCCGACTCGCTTCGAGGATTGCATGTGGTCCGGCCTGACCCAGACCGTCTGGACTCCTGGTTCCTCGCAGGATTCATGGGGGCCGATGACAACATTTCTGCCGCCAGCACGGGGTCGTCAATGATCAAGCTCGACGTCCGCAAGCTCAAGGTCCCACTCATGCCGTTGGCCGACCAGCAGCGCTTTGGCCAGGCGTTTCGACATCTGGCCGAGCTACGGCGTGCCGCCCGAGAGACAGCCGCCAGGGCCGAACAGACTGCCGCCGACCTGATGTCCGCCACCATCGCCGGCGCCCTCGTGCCGCCGGAATCTCCCATGTCCACACCTTGACGGTGCTGAATGCGGGACCATCGAACGTTGCACCGCCTGATGAAAGGTTGACATTGAACGACATCAGCAAGCAGAGCGAACTGGCCAACTTCGCCTGGTCCGTCGCCGACCTGCTGCGTGGGGACTACAAGCAATCCGACTACGGCAAGGTCATCCTGCCCTTCACCGTGCTGCGCCGCCTGGAGTGCGTTCTCCAGCCCACCCGTGACCAGGTGCTCGACGTCTACGAGCAGCGCAAGGACTCCGGGATGGACCCAACGAAGTTCCTCGAGCGCGCGGCCAGCAGACCTTCTACAACACGAGCAAGTACACCCTGGCGCAGCTGGTCAAGGACCACGCCCACATCGCCGAGCATCTGACCGCCTACGTCGGAGCCTTCTCAAAGAACGCGCAGGAGGTGCTGGAGAAGTACGACTTCGCCCAGCAGATCCGTCGGCTGGAAAGCGCGGACCTGCTTTATCAGGTCACCGCGAGGTTCGCGAGCATGGACCTGAGTCCGGAGAACGTTTCGAACCACCAGATGGGCTATGTGTTCGAGGACCTCATCAGGAGGTTCTCCGAGCAGTCAAACGAGACCGCTGGTGAGCATTTCACTCCTCGCGAGGTCATCGAGCTGATGGTTGAGTTGTTGATCGCTCCTGATAACGATCTCCTGAGCACTAAAGGTGTGTCGCGTACCGTGCTCGACCCGGCCTGCGGCACTGGCGGGATGCTCACCGCGATGGAAGAGCACATCCGTAAGCGCACTGACAACGCCACCGTGACCGCGTACGGACAGGAGTTGAATCCTGAGTCCTGGGCGATCTGTCGTTCTGACCTGATGATCAAAGGCCAGAACGCTTCCAACATCGCATTTGGAAACTCCTTCACCCAAGACGGGCACGCTGGCAAGCGGTTCGACTACTTGTTGGCTAATCCACCATTCGGTGTGAATGGAAGAAGGTTCGGGAAACGATCGAGGCTGAGCATGAGAAACTTGGCGAGAGCGGGCGCTTTGGGGCAGGTCTCCCGCGGATCAACGATGGCTCCTTTCTCTTCCTTCAACACATGATTTTTAAAATGAAGCCGGTGGACTCTAGCGGCAACGGTGGCAGTCGAATCGCCATTGTTTTCAATGGATCTCCTCTGTTCACTGGTTCTGCCGGTTCAGGTGAATCAAATATTCGGCGGTGGGTAATCGAAAATGATTGGCTTGAGGCCATCGTGGCCCTACCGGATCAACTCTTCTATAACACCGGGATATCCACCTACTTCTGGATCATTACCAATCGTAAACGCCCCGACAACAAGGGAAATGTTGTACTGCTCGATGCCCGTGGCTATTGATCAAAAATGCGAAAGTCGCTTGGTGATAAGCGTAAATACATCAGCGGTCGCCAAGTCGATGAAGTAGTTTTTCTATATTCGGATGCACTGCATATAGCTGAGGATCCCAGCCATCCGATGCATCGGCGAGTCAAAATATTTGCTAATGATGACTTCGGGTTCAATCGAGTCACTGTAGAACGACCATTGAAGCTCAGATTTGAAGTGAGTGAGGCCAGTATTCTCATTGCCGAGGAATCTCGGGCAATATCTAACCACATAGATTTAAGAAAGCTCACTGAGGTTCTCAAGACGCTATTCGGCCAGAAGTGGGAGACGAAGAATGTCGCGTTCGCTCATGTGAGGGAGGCGATGGGGCAGGCTGGACTCGAATGGTCGAGTAAGGCTGCTTTTCTCGCTGGAATGAGGGATGTCCTCGGTGTTCGAGATCCGAACGGTGAAATCCAAATGAAGAAGGATTTGCCTGAGCCGGATCCGGAGTTGCGCGATTTCGAAAATATTCCAATCGCGCAAGACCAAGATGCTTACATGAAGCGCGAGGTACTTCCGTATGCGTCAGATGCTTGGATCGACTCAGACAAAACGAAGGTCGGCTACTCCATAAACTTTGCCCGCCATTTTTTATTCGTACATTCCACCGCACTCTTTTCGGGAGATTGACGCCGATCTCAAATCGGTCGAGGCGGACATTACTTCGCTGCTATCGAAGGTGACGGAGGAATAACAGTGGGCTCACTGAGCACGGATTGTGGGCAAGGCCTAAAGTGGCCCGAGGACTGGCGAACTGCGCCACTATGGTCTTTGTTTGAGCGGGTGAAAGACGTAGGGCACCCACGCGAAGAGATGTTGAGCGTCTATCGGGATCACGGGGTTGTCAGAAAGGAGGAGAGGGGGGACAACTTCAACGCGACAGCTGAGGATCGAAACATTTACCAGCTCGTTGACAGTGGTTGGTTTATTGTGAACCGAATGAAGGCTTGGCAGGGAGCAGTCGGAATATCTACAATGCGTGGCATCGTTTCCGGGCACTACATTTGCTTCAAGCCCAGGCATCACGAAGACTCGGGGTTCCTCAACTGGCTCCTTCGGTCAAATCGCTACACGCTGGAGTATTCGCGAATCTCGCGGGGGGTGCGACCTGGGCAGCTCGAGGTTGATAACAATGATCTGAGAGTACTTCCCATTCGTCTGCCGGAGATCGAAGAGCAAAGGCGTATATCGGATTTTCTTCACGGCGAGACGCATCGCATCGATGAGGTCCTCCGAAAGAAGCAACGCCTCATCGATTTGATGTCGGAAAGTATTGATTCACGGATTCTTGAGCACGTCGGATCGAGTCCGCTCGTTTCCATGAATCCCTCAGTCGCGGAGCGTCCGATAAAGCGGATCCTGCGGAAAGTCTCCAGGCCGCCAGTGATCGAGGGCGAACTTGTGACAGCCTTTCGAAATGGTCGAGTTATGGCGCGCTCCCTCCGGCGTACAGAGGGCTTCACGAATGCCGCGTCCGAAACAGCCGTTGTTCAAGGTATAGGCATCGATGATGTGGTAATCCATGGCTTAGATGGATTTGCGGGTTCGATTGGAGCGTCTGAATCGGTCGGGAACGGCAGTCCTGTCTATCATGTCTGCGTTCCGGTAGCCGGCGCTGACCCTCGGTTTGTTGGGCGTCTGCTTCGAGTGCTCGCAGTCTCGGGCTACCTTGCATTGTATGCCGTAAGTACGCGGGAGCGAGCTGTGGACTTCCGGAACTGGCAACTATTGGTTCGATTTCGATACCCGATGTACCTCTTGCTGCGCAGCGTGAGATCGGTGAAAAATCCGTCTACTCGGGCCAATGCAAGACGCAGTTGAGCGCTCGCGAGTTTTGGCGATGGAGAGAAAGAACGCATTGATTGACGCGACTCTCTCCGGGCGCCTCGATGTTAGAACCGCGAGTGGGCGCGGCTTAGAAAGGGGCCTGTGATGGAAAGCGTTGGCCATGAATCAGTTTTCGGCGACGCTATTGTCGCCGATCTCTTCGAGCACGGATGGAGGGAGGGGACGGCTTCATCCTATAATACGGAGCTGGGGCTTGACGCCGGTGAACTGTACACGTTCATTGGAAATACGCAGAACGAAGAATGGCTGAAGTTAGTTGATCTTTATGGCGGTGAGGTCAATGAAGCCCAGCGAGGTTTTGCGAGGAGAGTTGATCAAGTCATTCGAACAGATGGCTTGCTGGATGTACTGCGTAAAGGGGTGAAAGATCGAGGAGTCTTGATCCGGCTCGCCTACTTTCGTCCGGACCTTGTTCTCGAGCAGGCGATCTTGGATAAATACCGCGCCAATCGTCTCACTGTGGTGCGAGAGCTATCGTATGCGTCGAAGCCTTCAGGGAAGGGAAAACGACTCGATCTGACCCTGTTCTTGAATGGTATTCCTATTGCGACGGCGGAACTCAAGAACGGTTTCACGAAGCAGAACGCAGACGACGCGAAGAAGCAGTATCGGACCGATCGGGATCCGACCGAGTTGATCTTCGCGCACCGGACGGTGGCACACTTCGCCGTCGATCAGGACTTGGTATTCGTCACCTCGCAGTTGCGTGGCGAGCGCACGCGGTTCCTGCCCTTCAACACCGGTTCGAACGGCCCCGGGAACTCCGGCGGTAAGGGAAACGCGGTCGGGGAGGGGTACGCGACCTCGTACCTGTGGAAAGAGATCTGGCAGCCGGATACCTGGCTCGATCTGCTCGAGCGGTACGTGCACCTGCACAAGGAGAAGGGTGCCGACGGCCGCATACGCAAGTCGCTGATCTTCCCTCGGTACCACCAGTGGCACGCGGTTCGGAGGCTGACGCAGCACGCAGCCCGGTGTGGAGCCGGCCGGGACTACCTGATTATGGCGTCGGCTGGCTCAGGCAAGTCGAACACGATCGCCTGGCTTGCGCACCGGTTGTCGTCGTTGCACTCGCCCACGGACGTCGCTGAGCTGGATCCAGACGCTGTGGAAAAGGGCCTCGAGCCTGGGAAACCGGTGTTCGACAAGGTCATCGTGATCACCGACCGTCGGAACCTTGATGGTCAGTTGCGTGAGACGGTGGGTAGCTTCGAGCAGACGGCTGGCCTGGTGGTCTCGGTTGACGAGAACCGCGGCTCCAAGTCCAAGCAGCTCGCGCAGGCTCTGTCCAGCGAGAGCGGCTCGATCGTGACAGTTACGCTGCAGACGTTCCCGGCGCTGGTGGATTACCTGCGGCGTGAGCCGACCGAGATCAAGGGCCGTCGCTTCGCGGTGATCGTGGACGAAGCTCACTCGTCGCAGTCCGGCGAGGCTGCCGGCAAGGTTCGCGAAGTGCTGGGCGAGTTCGGACTCGACGGTGACTCCGAAGACATGGGTGCGACCGAGGCGGCACCTTCGTCCGTTGGCGAGAAGTTGAAAGCCGAGGCGCGAAAGCGTAAGGGAAGCGGCAACATCTCCTACTTTGCCTTCACCGCGACTCCAAAAGCCAAGACGCTGGAAGACTTTGGGACTCTGGAAGAAGATGGCAAGTACCATCCCTTCCACACCTACTCGATGCGTCAGGCGATCGAGGAGGGGTTCATCCTCGATCCGCTGCGCAACTACGTCACGTACAAGACGTACTGGAAGCTGATGAACGAGAACCCGGATGACCGCGAGGTTGATCCGCGTAAGACCAAGGCGCTCCTGGCCCGGTTCGCGTACACCCATCAGTCAACGGTCACTCAGCAGGCCGAGATCGTCGTCGAGCACTTCCGGGCTCACACTGCAGGACGCCTGGGTGGTCGTTCGAAGGCGATGGTGGTGACGGCGTCACGGATGAGCGCGGTGCAGATGGCCCGATACATGAGGTCCTACATCGACGTGCAGGGATACTCCGGGCTTGGGGTACTGGTCGCCTTCTCCGGCGCGCTGAAGTACGACGGTGAGGAGACCACCGAGGTCCGGGAGAATGGAGGCCTCGCAAAGAGCGCTCTGCCCGAGGCGTTTGGGTACACGCGAGCCGATGACAAGACTGCCTACGTGCCTGGGAAAGAGCGTCCCGAGTTCCGTATCCTGGTCGTCGCCGAGAAGTACCAGACCGGGTTCGATCAGCCCCTCCTCACGACGATGTACGTGAACAAGACCCTGAAGGGAATCGCTGCCGTCCAGACACTCTCGCGCCTGAACCGGACAGCCGAGCGCAAGGGACAGGAAGACCTGGCCATTCTCGACTTCGTGAACGAGGCCGAGGACATCCGGGAGGCGTTCAAGCCGTACTACGAAGAGGCAGACACTTTGCCTACTGACCCGAATCTCCTCTACAACGCGGCGAGCGCGGTGATGAGCGCGCCGATCCTGGTCGAGTCGGAGATGACGGCGTTCGCCGAGGCGTTCCTCTTGGCCCGTGAAAAGGCTGATGGCGACAACGCTGCCTGGGTGAAGCTCCAGGAGACGCTGTACACCCACCTCGTGCCGGCGCAGACGCACTTCGCTGACCTGCTGAACAGCAGTGACGACGAGCAGGAGGAGCAGGCCGAGGGCTTCCGCTCAGCCCTGAACGACTTGGTGCGCAAGTACGCGTTCCTCTCGCGGATCGTGCCCTATGAAGACAGCGAACTTGAACGACTGTACGTCTTCGGCCGTTATCTGCTCACCCGACTGGCTCGTCGTCCTGACGGGGGCGTTGATATCGGTCAGATCGATCTCAGCCATCTCCGGATCGAGAAGACCGGTGAGTACGACGTCAGCTTGACCTCGGAGGGTAGCCAGACCCTGAAAGGGTTCGGGGACGGTACGCCTGGCAGCAAGGACGAGAAGACGCTCTTGTCTGAGCTGGTCGAACGCTTCAACGAGCGATTCGGGACGGAGTTCTCCGAGGCGGACCTGCTCCAGCCGTTCGAGGAGGCGATGGCCGATCCGGAGGTCCAGCAGGCCGCCCTCGTGAACGACGAAGAGAACTTCGGCCTGAAGTTCGAGCCGGTCTTCGAAGAAAAGATCATGAATCACGTGGACAGTGTGGCGAACCTGGGCAAGCTCTACTTCGGGGACCAGCCCGATGTTCGTAACACCCTTAACCGCTCTGCTCGCAGGGCGGCCTGGCGGTTGATCCGGAAACAGAACGGGTTGGACGACGTGGCCTGACACGTACGACGGCGAACCGGAACGGAGGACGGGGAGCAGTGGCACAGCAGATTCCGCATGCCCTTGCGGGAGGCCGGTACGAACTGGTCGAGATGATCGGGGCCGGCGGTATGGGGCAGGTGTGGCGAGGATTCGACGCAGTTCTTGACCGCGAGGTTGCGATCAAGCTGATCCGGAAGGACGTGATTGCTGGGCCTGAGCAGATTGCCGACTTCCATCACCGCTTCCAGCGAGAAGCCCGAGTCACCGCGAGGATCAGACACCACGGTATCCCGCAGGTCTACGACGCACTCCTCGACCCGTCTGGGGGCGACGTCTACCTGGTGATGGAGCTGGTCACTGGTGTGCCGCTCCGCCGGTTTATCGATCCGTCGAGGCCGCTCCCTCTGAGTTGGGTTACCGCGGTGGTGGCTCAAATCTGCACGTCCCTTTCCCACGCGCACGCGATTCCGGTCGTGCATCGCGATCTCAAGCCAGAGAACGTCATGGTGGGCGCGGACGGGGGGATCAAGCTGCTCGATTTCGGCATCGCCGCGCTGCTGGAGACCGGCGTCACCCGGATCACCTCGAGCGGCCAGCCCCTCGGCACCAGTCATTACATGCCGCCTGAGCAGGTCAAGGGCGGAAAGATCGCTCCGTACTCGGACCTGTACGCGCTCGGCTGCCTCACCCACGAACTGCTCTCTGGCGGCTACGTGTTCCAGGCAACCAACGACTTCGAGCGCATGCAGAAGCACGTGGACGAGGCGCCTCCGCCTTTGCGGTCTCTTCGGAACGACGTGCCGGCCGAGATCGAGGACTTGGTGTTGCGGCTGCTCGCCAAAGACCCCGATGCCCGTCCTGAAAGCGCCTTCGACGTCTACGAGGAGCTCTTGCCGTTCTTGCCTCAACCTGGCACGAACGCCGAGATGGTCCAGCCGACCGCGGGCAGTGGTGGCCTGACGAGGATGCCCGACCCTACGCTGCTCTTCCGTCGTCCGAATGCCCCGCAGAGACCAACGTCGGTGGTCGAGCCAACGACGGGTATCGCCCCGCTCACGCCCGGACTCCCCACTGCGCCTGGGAGCGTGCCGGATCCCCTGGCAGAAGAGCTGCGCCTCGGCGAGACTCAAGCTCTGAAGCTGGCCGAGGCCGGCAGAATTGAGCAGGCTGCCCAAGTGCTGGACGGCCTGATCAGGCGGGCGACGACGATCTTGAACGCCGGTAGCTTCGTGGTCGCTGAACTGCGTAGGAGCAGGGCTGGCTATCTGATGCTGGGTGAGGACTACGGCCGAGCACTTCCCGAGTTGGTGGAGCTGGCTGATCGATACGGTCGGCGCCGTGGTTCTGAGGACGATTTCGTACGGGGTTGCCTCATGGCTGCAGCCGAGTGCCTCGCCGCGCTGGGGCGCACCAGCGAGGCCCTGGTCGTTTTTCGGGAAGTGCTCGATGTTCTCGCGGCCGAGTCCGACGTCAGCGACGACGCCGTGGAGGTCCGTCTGATCATCGGGGTTCTCCTGATCACGGAAGGTTCCACCGATGAGGCCTTGCAAGCGCTCGACTCGTTGAGTGACGACCTAGAAATCATTGCACCGGATAGCGCGGTGCTTGAGGAAGTACGGGCTCACGGAGCCCGGTTGCGGGCAACTGGCCACGGCGGGTAAAAGGAGGATGGGCACTGAGTTTCCCCAGCCCGGGTGAGATCAACCTGGTGATGCAGCATTTGAAGCTGTGTCGAATCCAGGTCGAGGTCCATTACGATCTCGTACAGACATGGGACAGCACCACAAGAAGCACGGGGCCGGTGTGTGGCGGCGGAGTCAAGGTGATCGGGATGTCAAATCTCGGCACGACGTGCATTCTTACCCCCAACCCGAGCAGAATGCTGTTCCACGACTTTGGAACCGAAGATGGAGGCGTACTTTCCAGGACGCCGGTCTCTAGACGCAGCTGGCGCTCAGCGACGAAGGCCTTGAGGATCTTGTCTGGCGATGTCCAAGCGCTTCAGGATTGTGCGGACGGTCTCGGCATCGGGGACCCCTTCAACTCCGAGGATCCACCGGAGGTACTGCTTCACTGCACCCGACATCCGGAACCTCATTTCGACGGTTGGGCCAATTCTGAGGCCGCCATCGCGAGCCAGATCGAGCGTAGGGACCAAGCCGCCTCATCTTTGCTCCTTCGGGCCGAGACGGGAAAGTTCCGCTATGTCTCATTGATCCATGTGAGTGCATGCGCTAGCGTCACTGGCTCTCTACGGAAAGCAAGTATCGAATGGGAGCGGAGGGCTTCGTGGCTTCGATTGATGATGTTGTCGCCGCCTTGGAAGCGATGAAGAGTTCGCTGGACAGCACGTCAAACGAGCTGACCGGTGTCGCATCGGAGGCTGGCGAAACCCACGAGGCTCTCGCCATGCTGGGCGTCGAAGAAAGCGCCGGACACATGGAAGCCTGTAAGAGTAAAATCGAGGATTCGATCGCTCAGTTCGGTGCGGTGGTGTCCGCGATCGATGAGGCGATCCAGGAGGCGCTCGCAGCCAAGGGGTCACCTTGAAGCAAGGCGCAAGGGACGTCTGGCATCGCGCCTAACTCCAAGGACGGGATGCCCCGCGCCTCGACGGGCAACGGCGTGCGTCCCAAATTTGAGATGTCTCCCTGGGGCAGCTCGGCGGTCCGGCCCATGGCCAACGACTCGGCCAAAGCCGTTGAGAAGGCCGAGCAGCACGACGAGCCAGCGAGGCCCCGCATCGCCTCCTCCGTCAATCTTGACGTTGTCGCGAACTCGGCGGGTGCGGCCTGGGCGTTCGTGGGTGTGGTCACCCACATGCCAATTGAATACATCCTGGCCGGCACGGCCGCGACCAGTGCGATGAACATGTGGCAGGTCGTAACTGCCAAGATCGAAGATGTCCGCGAACGTCGAAAGGGTAAGGGGCGATAGTGCGCATCGATCCAGCAATCGAGCCGCGGGTGCGGGAGGCTTTCGCTGCTTCGGTGGCTGAGCAGCCCGAACGTTTTGACGAAGCGATCCGTGCTCTGGGCGACAACGACGACGATCTTCGTCGGGCGCTGGAGCTGGCGTTCAACGTGGTGGCGGCTGCTGCTTTCGCCATCGACGGAGGGCTCGCGCCCACCGAGGAGCGGCTCACCTATTTTGCGGAAGCGTTCTCCAAGACCCAGTCCTCATGGTCAGGGGTCGACCAGGCTGCTGCCCTGAGCTTCCTACGGGCGGTCACGAGCGGACAGGATCCCCTCGAAGTCATGACCGCCGGGGACGCCGCCTACACGGCGCACGCTCTCGGAGGATGGCTCCTCTCAGCGTTCCCGCGCGGAGAAGGTCTGCGGTGGGTCGACTTTCTGGACGGAGTGCTCAACGGGCTGGAGGCTCGCGACCAGTGAGTCTGTACGTGGCTGTTCCCAAGCCTGCACCTGGGAACAGCCAGCGTCAGTCAGCCGCTCAGGCCGTCGAATTCACCGGTCTTGGCACCCTCGAGCCAAGCCCTGAAGTCGTGCTGCGAAAGGTTGTGGACGGGGCTCATCGAACCGAGCTTGCTGTCGCGGATCTGGACGGCGCGGCCTGCTCGGCGCATCTCCACGCACTCGCCGGCGTCGCTGCTGGCGGAGGCCTTGATCCAGTGGTTGTTGTCGGGGTGGTCTGTCACTCGAACTCCTTGATGGGGACGCTCAACCGGTGTACGACCTCGAACGCTTCACGATAAGCCTGCACGTGTCGCTGTCCCTCTAAGTATCGAGCCCCGGTCAGCGCTTCCAGATAGACCACTGATGGGCGTTGAGCATCGGGGAAATCGAGCAGCGAGAACCTGGCTGCCATGCCCGGGTGGGCCCTCGATCGACGAGGAATCACGCGTACGTCAATGCCCGGGCGCTCGCTGAGCTCCGTCAGCGCTCGACGCTGTTCATCCATCACATGGGCTGAACCGATCTCGAATTCGAAGGCACCAGGCCCGAGGACGACGCGGATGATCCGATCACTGCGGTCGAGCATCGCCCTCTGCCGGTCTTCGCGCAGTTGGAGGCGCGTTCGAACCGTAGAAGGGCTTGCGATACCAAGAGTGTCGACCACAGCTTCGGCGTAGGCGCTCGTCTGGAGTACTCCCGGTACCAGTTCCGGATGCCAGTAGGTGAGACCCGAGCATCGCCGTTCACAGGCCAGGTAGAGATCCAGCCACCCCGGCACAGCATCCCGGCTGTCTTCCCAGAACGCCTCCGACTTGGCCATGTCAGCAAGGTGAATCAGCTCTTTGGCCTCCTCCGGATCCATTTCGTAGAACCGGCACAACGTCCACACGTCACCGGGCTCGGCCCGAACCCCGGTCTCGATCTCCCGTAGTTTCGTCAGGCCGAAAACCTTGGCCTCGGCAATGTCGCTCTGTGTTTTTCCGGCCTTCTTGCGGGCGGCTTCGAGACGAAGCCCGAGCTCGCTGCGGGCCAACTGTGATCCTGGCATGGTGCTGTCACCCCCGTGACAGTGCGTTCGACGATTGCGGACCTTGCAGGTTGCCCTACTCGGAATCCGAGCCTTGCCCCCAGGCGGCATTTTGGTGAACCGTATGCCGTGAGCGCAGTGGGTCGACAAGTCGCACTGTGAAACGTCTTACGGAGAGACCATCATGACACAGCCGCGAACGTGCCTTCCGCCACCGGACCTTCGCCGTTGCTGCCAACTGGACAACGGCGTCTTCAATGATCTCAGGCCACCCGCCTGACCTGGACCGCCCGCGCGTGCTTCATGCGAATACGGGGGAGGCACGCGCGGGCCCGCATCTGAAAGGCCCTGCCCACGAATAGATTCAGCGGAAGAGCCATCAGCAACGGACGAAGAGCTCGCTGGTCGATGCCGAAGCCATCGAACGTGAACGCTTCGTCGGACGGGATCAGCTAACCCAGCGCATTGATTTCGGCTTACTGGCTGAACCGGTCGCCGGCCGGGTGCATCGGCCGCGGATCGCGCTGGGGGAGTTGTTTGATCTGGACAGCCGGGAGGCTCGCGCGATCGCCGGGGCCGGTCGTCCATAATGGAGTAGTGGATCTCGGTGCGGCGGCCGTCATGGCGCGTGATTTGCTTCGGCAGCACGGTCTCGATGACTGGGAACTCGGCTTTGATCGGGCCAAGCGGCGGGCCGGCTGTTGCCACTTCGATCTGAAAGTGATCAGCCTGAGCATTCCGCTGACGGTGCTTCACCCGCAGGACGAGGTCCGGGACACCGTGCTGCACGAGATTGCGCACGCCTTGGTCGGCCCGGATCATGGTCATGATGATGTCTGGCGCGCTCAGGCGGTCGAGATCGGTGCGGCACCCGAGCGATCCTTGTCGGATGACCTGCCGAAGCTCCCCGGCAAGTTCACCGGAACCTGCCCCGAGGGTCACCAGGCCGAGCGGCACCGGCGACCGACCAAGCCGGCGAGCTGCCCGACCTGCTCGTCCAGGTTCGATGCGGAAAAGCTGTTCACCTGGACGATGGGCGACCTGTCGATCCGGATGTTGCCCACTTACGTGGCCGCCCTGGTGAGGCTTGTGGAAACCACTGGTTCGGCGGTGGCCGAGGAGCAGCTGGAGATGGACGAGGCGCTGGGCGGAGGGCGCCACCAGAAGGCTGTCATTGCTCGGCAGCAGCAGATCAGGCCGGGAACCCAGGTCCGTCTGAGCTCGGCTGCGGGAAAGTATGCAGGCCGCGAGGGTGTGGTGATCCGCTGGCTGAGGACCCGCTACGAGGTTCAGTGCGGTGAGACCGTTCTGCAGGTGCCGCCAGCCCTTGTGGTTGCGCGACCTGATAGGGCCTGAGGAATTACGTGAGCGGGGACACGGAGTAGGCCCGGTCTGAAAGCCATCTGTGTAACGAAACAATGAGGGCTAACGAAACACGCTCCGGACTTTGCGTGGTCCACGGGTACTCCTAGCCTGATGTCACTCCTTCGAACGGACATGAAGGATGAATCGGGAGGCATGGACCATGTGGCAATAGCTGGCGCACGAAGCGGGATGGGGGATGGCTGTGATCTGGGGTGGCCGCTCGGTGATCATCGCCTACCTGCACCTGGCGGATCGCTCGCAGGAGCGTGAGTTGTTGAAGCACGCGATGACCAGCGAGAACAGGACGAGTAGGTTCATCCGAATCAGGCGAACGGCGCCGCGAGACCTTGGGCAGCCGAGCTCGCGGAGCGGTGACCGACGTGGCTGAGCAGCAGGAAATTGCGGCGGCCGAGATCGCTCAGGCTCTGGGTGTGAAGGTGCAGGCCGTCACCAACTGGCCGATCCGGCATTCGAACTTTCCGTTGTCAACGAACCGTCGGGGTCGTACCAAGCTCTACGACGTCACGACGATGGCTGATTGGCTCGACCAGCAACCGATTTACCAGGCGTCATCAGAAGGTGACCGTACGTACGGCGATCGCTTCCGGCGGTCGCTGAAGCTGCCGCCGCGGCCGGCCGACGCACCCATGGCCAAAGCTCCTCGAAAAGCGTCGAACCGTCTGCCGGCGGATTCCTGGTCTTCGGTGACTCGGCCGTTCCCCGGGATGAACAGCTTGGGAGCGCACGATGCCGGGGTGTTCCTCGCGTGGCTGCGAGCCACTTGCCCTCAGCCATGGAGCCAGCTGATCCAGAGTGGGCTTCTTGTCGGGCGACCAGCGTCGATGCCTTTGGCCGCGGACTCGGGTGCCTTGCGCGCGCTCGATCCCCGATGGCCAGAGTCCGCACAGCTGGGGCTGGCGTTGCCCAAGCTTCGTCCCGGGCTGTTTCGACCCCCGAAGGAGTCGAACGGTCGAGACAGCCGGAGCAACCTCTTCTACCTGGCTCGTGCACTGAACGCGGCGCTCAGTGTTGTTGAAACGGAAGACCGGGCCGACGAGGCCAGCTCCGCCGTGGGTCGAGCACGGTCCTTCGAGGTCTTGCTCGATCGCCTCGCCCAGTCGCGCCAGAAGGTCCGCGACCACGAGGAACTCGGCCAGATGGGCTGGTACTTCACACCGGTCGGGCTGACGGAAGTCATGATCGACATGGTGGCGCCGACGGCAGGTGACCAGGTGTTCGACCCGTGCTGTGGCTCTGGGGAACTGCTGGCTGCCGCAGCCAGGCGGGTTGTGCTCCGAGGCGGCTCGACGGTTCGGGTGTCCGGAACGGCTGCAAACGAGCGTTCTCAGCGAACTACTCTGACTCACTTGGCGATGCAAAGCTTCAGCGCTCAAATTGAAGGACGCGTCGGTCGCCTGGACGGCGAACTTCCGGAACCGAGTGGCTGGGGTCTGGAGCCGGCGGACGTAGTGGTCAGCAACCCACCCTTCGACCTGGGCCGCTGGCAGATTGCGGATCTGACGCCGACGGGCGGCTGGGCCTACGGGACGCCGGCCGATCACGGGATCGAATTCGCTTGGTTGCAAAAGGTTCTGGCGCCATTGACCAGCGAAGGCCGGGCCGCCTTGGTCCTGCCGATCCGGGCCACCCATCCGCATCACCAGCAGGGACAGGAGATCCTCGGCAATCTGCTGGAGGCCGGCGTAATCCGTGCGGTGATCGAGCTGCCCTCTCATCTGTTCCGCGAGACGTCGGCTGCCATGTCCGTCTGGATTTTCGGACCTCCGCGACAGGGCGACCGCCGGGTGCTGATCCTTGATGCTGAAAAGCTGATCGGCGGTCAGCGCAACCATCGGGTGATCACGTCACGGAGCAGAGACGAGATCCTCAGCATCTGGAGTCGATGGGAAGGCGACCAAATGGTGGACGCCGCCAACGCGTCCGTTGCTGTTGGAGTGTCTTTCGACGACATCAGATCTCGTGGGGGAGTCCTCGCTTTCTCCCGTCATCGTCCGCCCCTGGTGTCGGCACCGATGAAAATACCTACTCTCGAGGAAGTATCGGTTTCGACTATTGACCTCCGCCGTACCCTGCACGAGCTCGAAGATGAGGCAGCAGCTCTGGCGGAACGGCTCGATCAGTTTCTCGATGCCTGGGAGGATGAACGATGACACCGCTCGAATCGGTGACCGGGCCGCACCCATCCGGTTGGGAGATCGCCACTCTTGGCAACCTGTGCGAGATGAAGAGCAGCCCGAAATCTCTGGAGGCTGACATTGCCTTTCATGAGGGCGTTCCCGTGATTTCGCCCGCGCAGATCGGCAACGGTCAGATCGACCTACTACTGGCTCAGCGTATCCCTCTCGACAAGGCGAAGAGACTCGAGCGACACCGCTTGAGACTGAACGACATTGTCATGATCCGTACCGGAGACCGTCTTGAACATGCTCTGCTCACGGGTGATGCGGCGGTTCAGGCGCCGATCGCCGGTGGGTCGTGTTTCCGGATCCGGGTGATCTCGGACGATCTCCTGCCGGAGTATCTGAGCTGGTACCTGAACCGGCCTGCGGTTCAGGAGTGGATGGGCCGGCGTGACTCGTCCGGAGTCGTCCGCCATCGGCGAATGGCCGAGCTCGCATCGTTGCCGATCCCGTTGCCGGCATTACCGGAGCAGTCGCGGATGGCCGAGATCGGCCGGCTCCTGGAGCGCAAGATCCGCGTGCACGAGGAGGCTGCCGACGTGGCCCGGCGGCTTCGGGACGAGGTAGCACGATCGATGCTGGCAGGCCGTTGATCCGGCGCCATGGGGAGCGCCGCTCATTTCTACATGAAAGCCCTCGCACCTACGCCTTCGCCCGGTTGAGTCGATTAGCCCATCGGTGCTTCTTCACGTAAGCAACCAGCCGCAGGGTCAGCGGCGCGATGCGGGGGCTGGAATTCGACGTCGTGGTGGTACTCAAGCCTGAAGACTTCGCTGAGAAGCGAAGTGGTCTCAAAGGGCAGCTATACACGAGTCTCACCAGGGCGAACCACGAACTCGGAGTGGTGCACAGCAAGCCCTTGCCCCGTGGGTTGAAGCCGACCAAGCGTCGCTCCGCTGTGCGCAAGCCACGAGCAGGCAGAGCTGAAAGTGCTGGACCGCTGGATCCGGATCAGAACGTCAAGGCGTCAGCGATCACGTGATTCCCCAGGCTGTGGGAGCCCATCTTGAGCAACCATCATTCAAAGCGGTTCATACGCAACCGCCATCGGCAGGCAGCGCGGCCAGTCGAGGAAGCAGCTCATGTGCGAGTTTGATCGCCGACGGGCGAAGGAATCCGCAGTCTGCAGCCGTCAAGTACGAGTCACTCAGCAGCACGATTCCATAGAGATGAACCGTAACCATGGAGGCGGAGTCAGTCCCCGCCAGAGCATCCTGATCGCCCTCGACACTGCGGAGGGCGGCCTCGACCATCCAAGCCTGAACCTCGCCCGCCGACTTGGCCGCCACCTGACGGCAGAATTCGAGCTGCTCATCACGGTTCATCGGACGGACGGTGCGATCGGCGGCCACGGAGAACGAGGCCAGCGACGCGGCCAGGAGCTCGATGCCGGGGGAGTTCTCGAAGGCCGAGTCGACGGCATCGGCGTCCAGCGGCAGGAAGATGCCCACCAGATCGGCGATGTCACGCTCGTTGGCTGCCATGCTCAGTCGTTCAGCTGCTCGTTCATGAACTCGACGACCTCATCCAGGAACGATTCGAATGCCGCCCCGTCGATGCCGAGTTCGCGACGGATACCGTAGGTGATCACGGTCTCGACACGTGAGATCTCGGCCGGTGGTACATCGTTGACCAAGTCTTCCTCGCCGTAGGCGTTCAGGATGACTCGCTCGGCGAGTACCGGGTTGAGCCCTTCCGGCTTGACCCACTCGTTCCTGATCCGGGCGATGAGATCAGCGGCCTGGGTAGGGCTGGGCTCGTCGGGGAAGACGCGATCCAGGGCGATAGAGAACGCGGCTACTCCCGCCTGCATCGACGTCTTGAGGCCGATGTCAGCGAGCGCTACCTCGGGGGCCCCTTCCACTCCGAGGACCCACCGGAGGTACTGCTTCACTGCGTCCGACACCGAAACCTCGTTTCGTGATTGAAGCTGAAAAGGATTGCCCTGCTGAAAGGTCGAGTACCAGGAGCCAGGTCACGGCTCGTTCTCCCATGGATAACTGGGACGGGTTGGCGGCTGTGGAGGTTCTGCTTCCTGCTCTGGGGTTCGGGCTCCTCGACGGATATGTTGCCAAGCGTACTTCCCCCTGAAAAGGACCAAGCCAAGCACCAGTCCGGCACTGGTCACCGTGGGGAGATCTGGGCTGGAAGTTGATCCGGGCGAGGCCATGGGTGGGTCGCCCGGAGTGCGAGTCGCCGTCGATGTCGACGTTGGCGGGTCTGGCAGCTTCTTGAAGGTCTCCAGCGCACCCTTGGTCATCTTCTCGAAGTGACCGACTACGTCGCCGGCGTCTCCGGCTTGTTGCGATACCTGCTCGAATCGTCGGCGTGCCTGGCCCCGAGCCGACTTCCGGGCTCTCGCGGGCTTCGGCGCAGGTGCTACTTCTGCGGGACCGGCGGGCGTGATGCCGGCGCCACCTCTTCAAGTGCCGGCAGCGACGCTCAATGTCAGTGTTTGGAGTTCTTCAGCCTTCTCCGACGCTGCCTTGAGAAGGTCCGCCAGCGCATCGAGTTCCTCCTTGACCAGGCCCAATCCCTCGGCAACGGACTCCGCTCCGAGCTCCATGGCGTTCGCGGAGGTCTCTTCGGCATTCTGAGAGACGGCGACGACCTCGTTCGTGGCTTCGTCGATCTTGCTGGCTACAGCGCTGATGGCTTCTGCGAGCTCGTCGATCTTCGACATCTGCCGTGGCCTCCAGTGCTGACGATGTCTGTAAGTAGTGAAACCTACACAATCCGCCAGATGGTGACCACGGGTAGAGGAAACCGTGACCTTTAGGGAAGCGAGGCACCTGGGGTGATCTGCGCTTGATCGAGCGGCGTGCTGACTGCCCCGGTCGTCCCTGTTGGAGAAGAAGGACGACCGAGGCGCTGTCTCAGCGGGACAGCAGATCGAACTCGCCCGACTTGGCGCTCGCGAGCCAGGTGGCGAACCCGGCTCGGTTCAGAGAGTGGACAGGGCTGCTGCTGCCGAGCTTGCTGTCTCTGACCTGCACGGTCTCGCTGGCCCGGCGCATCTGGACGCAGTCGCCGCCGCCGTTGCTGGCAGTCGCTTTGATCCAGTCGTCGTCCTGGTCTTTCATGCGAACTCCTCGATGGGGATGCTGAGCCTGCAGAGGTTGGAGAACGCTTCACGATAGGCCGAGACGTGCCGCTGGCCTTCGAGGTAGCGCGCTCCGGTCAGCGCTTCGAGGTAGACCACTGAGGGACGTCGATCTCCGTGGAAGTCCAGCAACGAGAATCGGGCTGACATGCCTGGGTGTGCCGGCGACCGACGGGGAAGTACCCGGATGTCGATTCCGGGACGTTGATTGAGCTCGCAGAGCGCCTGATGCTGTGCGGCCATGGTCTTGCTGGAGCCGAGTTCCAGCTCAAAGGCGCCCGGACCGAGCACGACCTGAACGACGCGGTCGTCACGCTCGAGCATTGCGCGTTGGCGTTCGTCACGTAGTCGGAGGCGCGTTCTGATCGCCCCGGGGTCGCGGGTGCCATCGGTACCGACGACGGACTCTGCGTAGGCGGCGGTCTGGAACACGCCGGGCGCGAGCTCCGGATGCCAGTAGCTCAGCTTCGAGCACTGCCTCTCGCAAGCCAGGTAGAGCTCGAACCACCCCGGCACCGCATCCCGGCTGTCTTCCCAGAACGCCTCCAACTTGGCCATGTCCGCAAGGTGAATCAGCTCTTTGGCCTCGTCCGGTTCCACCTCGTAGAACCGGCACAACGTCCACACATCACCGGGCTCGGCCCGAACCCCGGTCTCGATCTCCCGCAATTTCGTCAGGCCGAAAATCTTGGCCTCGGCGATGTCGCTCTGTGTTTTCCCGGCCTTCTTGCGGGCGGCTTCGAGGCGAAGCCCCAGCTCGCTGCGGGCCAACTGTGATCCTGGCATGGTGCTGCCACCCCCGTGACAGTGCAATCGACGATTTCGGACGTTGCAGGTTGCCCCCGCTCGGAATCCGAGCCTTGCCCCAGATGGCATTGCGGTGAACCGTAAGCCGTGAGCGCAGCCGGTCGACAACTGCTACTGCGAAACGTCTTACGGAGAGACCATCATGACACAGCCGCGAACGGGCCCTCCGCCACGGGACGTTCACCATTGCTGCCCACTGGACAACGGCGTCCTCAATGATTTCATGCCACCCGCCTGGCCTGGACCGCCCGCGCGTGCCTCATGTGAAAACGGGGGAGGCACGCGCGGGCCTGCATCTGAAGGGCCTTGCTCATGGGACAGATTCAGCCGCAGAACGATCAGCCGTGGGCCAAGATCTCGCTGGTCGATACCGAGGCCATCGATCGTGAACGCGTCATCGGACGCACGCAGCTGGCCGACGATTACGTCTTGGTCCGGGTGGCTCAGCGCGTTGACTTCGATCTGCTCGGCGTACCGGTCAGCAAGAACGTGCACCGGCCGCGGAACGCGCTGGGGGAGTTGTTCGAGCTGGACAGCAGGCAGGCCCGGGCGATCGCGGGTCATTTGCTGGCTGCGGCCGACTTCTTTGACGTCATCGCTGGGACTGAAGCCCAGCGGCGTCCACCATTGGTGGCTCGAAGGTGAGGATGTGACCTCGTCGGGTGCAGGTGGGGCTCAGGGTTCGATGTTTTCCAGGTCGTCGAGGAGACGCGGGTGCTGCGGCTTCCAGCCAAGGGCCTGGCGGGTGTGCGCGCTGGTCGCGGGCTGATCGGCGGCGAAGCTCGGACCCATGATGGGGCCGAAGGTTTCGGTCGGCAGCGGCTGCACCGACAGGCCGAGGCGACGGCCGATGACCGTCGCGATGTCCCGCACTTGGTCGCCCTCGTCGTTCACGGCGTGCCAGGCGGTTCCGGCCGGCGCCTGCTCCAGGGCCAGCCGGAAGAGCTGCGCGGCGTCGAGCGCGTGGACGGCTGGCCAGCGCTGAGTGCCGTCGCCGGGGTAGCCGACAACGCCGCTCTGGCAGGCGATCTGGGTCAATGCGCCGGCGAATCCGCCGGTTCCGTGGTTGTGGACGGTGCGGGGGAGGCGAATGGACGAGCTGCGCACCCCTCGGGTGGCCAGTTCCAGCACCGCGATGCTGGCCCGGACGCGGTCGCCGCCCGGTCCGTCGGTGGACGTCGGGTCGGCCTCGGTGGCGGGGCGTCCCGGCACCACGGGTGTGCCCGCGGCGATGACCAACGGGCGGTCGCTGCCCTTCAGCACCGAACCCAGGGTTTCCAGGGCCGCTGTCTCCTCGGCGATCGACGCGGTCACCGCTTCGACGCTGCTGTAGTCCTTACCGAACGCTGTGTGGATCACTCCGTCGACCTGGTCGGCGCCGGCCCGCAGAACGTCCAGGTCAGCCAGGCCGCCGCGCAGCGGTTCGGCCCCGGCCCTCCCGACCGCTGTTGCGGACGCATCGGAGCGGGCGAGGGCGAGGACGGTGTGGCCGTGGTCGAGTAGCTCGGTCACGACGGCAGAACCGATGAGGCCGGTGCCGCCGGTGAGAAGGACGCGCATGTCATGCTCCTGCGAGTGATGGGACCTTTGTCCCGTCACCGTAGCACCTGTGACGGGACAAAGGTCCCATCAACTATGATGAGCGCATGGCGCGATGGGAACCGGATGCTCGTGAGCGCCTCGTCCTGGCTGCGCTCGACCTCTTCGTCGAGCAGGGCTACGACGCCACCACCGTCGCGCAGATCACCGAGCGGGCCGGGCTGACCAAGAGCACCTTCTTCCGGCACTTCCCCGACAAGCGCGAGCTACTCGTGGTCGGTCAGGAGGCGCTGAGTCGTCTGCTGGCAGAGGGGATTGCCGAAGCGCCGGACACCGCCGGCCCGCTCGACGCGGTTGCCGACGGCCTCGTGCGTGCGTCCGAGGCGATGGGTCCGGTGGTTCGCGAGATCGGTCCCCGGCTCAAGGTGGCCATTGCAGCCAGTACCGAACTCCAGGAACGGGATGCGCTCAAGAGCGTCGGTCTCGCTGCCGCGATGACGACGGCCCTGGTCGACCGGGCCGTGCCCGAGACGACTGCGGCCCTGGCCGGTGAGATCGGCGTTCTGGCTTTCAAGCGGGGGTACGCCGCCTGGGTCGAGAACGACCGGTTGGACTTCGCTGCGCATGCTCTTGAGGCGCTGAGCGAATTCCGCGAGGCCAGTGTCTCTTTGTAGCAGACGCGAGATCACCTACGTCGTAACAAGATCGACCCCGCAGTGCCCTTCAGCGGGTGAGCTGAGGAGAATTCAGCTCAACGATCTGGGTACTCGAGGTGCACCGAACGCGGAGAACCAGCTGAACTGCTTCGCCGAGTGGACGGGTAAAAGCCGTACGAGCCTGCTGTTTCAGGACTATCGGGTCACCCACCTGCACCCGGACATCATTCCGATCAGAGCGACGCTGAATGAACACCTGAACTGATGCTGTTGCTTCCGGATCGGCCTCGCCCCCAACCGTCATTTCCGCGGAGAACTGGCTGTAGGCGGCCGGCAGAGGGTAGGTCACTTCATGCTGGACGTCGTCGGACTGGTTCGTCGGGCAGGACAGGCCAAGGTTTCGGCCCTCGGTCTCGAGAAAACCAGCGCCTGCTTTCGGTGACAGGTCGGTCAGGTAGCGAATGTCGGAAGCTGTGACGGCAGTGGTTTCCGGCGGCGAACTGGTGGTCTGGCTCGACCCAGCGGTGGGCGGGGCGCCTGACACACTGGTCTGCGGGTCTGCCGATGCATCACCGGTCTTGGCCGGGACGACGAAGACGGCAACGGCCGCGGCGGCTCCGATGATGCCTGCCAAGGTGCCGACGCAGGCTACCCAGAACTCGGCCGACCGGCCGCGCAGACCGAAACCCGATATCGACATCTCTCCAAGTTCTCACGTCTTGGGCTTCGAAATTGCAGAATCCAAGAATCCCTGCGCGAACACAGCTGGCGTTCTATCGTTCCCCTTGCCGGTAGATGTCGAATTCACGGATGTTGAAACGCTGCTAGGGGGAAACTCGGTGTTGTTCAGGATTCGCAGTCCACTCATGTGGGCGTTTGTGGCCACGGTGCTGTCGGGGGTTTCTCTGGTGGTCGCGGTCCTCGCCCTTGAGCGAACCGGATCGGTATCGGTGCAGGCGGCTTCGCCCGAGCAGACCAGGGCGGGCGCCGGCACGGCGGCACCGACCACTGCGGCGCCGGATCCGGCTACTCCCACCAGTACTGAAGCGGAACCCACCGGAACAGATGAGCCGCTCGTCACCAAGCTGCCGTCTCCAGGAGCCTCGTACGCGCCGGTCCGGGAAGACGTGCAAATGCGATTGGTTACTGGAGACACACGCTACGTCGATCTGGACCAGCCGCTCGTCAACGCCGAAAGTGCCGCCTATGACCTGTCGTTCAGGGCAGGATTCGCGCAGCCGACGTTGAGGTTCAAGTCGGCCGATGTGGCAGTGGGAAAGTCGCCGACCGTCACTCCCGATGAGTGCGCTCAGGAAATCCAGCTCTCTCCCGTCGACGCCGAAGTCGAAGTGAGCCAGGACCTCGTGCTCTGTGCGGTGACCAACGGACTCGGGGCCGTCAACGAGCCGGCCCGCACGAAGATGGCACGTATCGTGGTCAATTCCGTGTCGAAGGACAACGCCGTGAATCTAACCGTCACCACCTGGGAAATTCCGCGCTGATCGAAGAGATCACCAAGGCGTCCGGCTCGGTGCCGACCAGAGCATCGCGATTCCTTGCTGTGAAGGCTCCTGTGAGCTAGGACGTCATCGCTGGAACTGACGCCCATCGGCGTCCACCATTGGTGATCCCGAACTGAGACGCAAAACGGCCGCTAAGATCCAGATCAATGCGCACTCGGGTGTGGTTCCGGATCCACTGGCGGATGTTCGTCGCCGGCTGGCGGAGGGGATCCCGATACCGGGCAGCCGCTCTGGGTGGGCTGGTCGCCAACGCTACGTTCGGTTTTCTCAAGGCCAGCATTCTGGTGGCTGCGGTGCGGGCCGGGGGTGGGGAGATCGGGGGCTACGATGCCGCGTCGATCACTGCGTACACCTGGTTGTCGCAGGCGCTGCTGGGGTCGGTGAATCTCTCGGGGCGTAGCGATCTCGCGGTGCGGATCAAGGACGGCAGTATTGCCGTCGACCTTCTGCGTCCGGTGGATCTGCAGACCGCCAGTACCGCTCAGGAGGTGGGCAGGGCGCTGTTCGCGCTGCTGCCGCGCGGTGTGCCGCTGGTGGCGCTCGGTGTGCTGGTCGGGGGAATGCGTCTTCCTCTGGAACCGGTGACCGTGGCGTTGAGCGCGGTCAGCATCGTCGCGGGCACGACGCTGTCTTTCCTGACGGTCTATCTCGTGGCCGTTGCCGGGTTCTGGAGCGTGGAGACGCGGGGGATCCAGACGGCGTACATGATTCTCTCGGGTTTTCTGGCGGGCCTTTTCGTGCCGGTGACGTTGTTTCCCGGCTGGTTGCTCGCGGTGGCCCGGGCGACACCGTTCCCGTGCATGCTGCAGACCCCGATCGATGTGCTGTCCGGTCGGGTCACGGGGTTCTCGGCGGGGCAGGCGGTGATCGTGCAGTTGGCCTGGATCGCGGGAGTGCTGCTGGTGGGACGGTTGATCACCCATGCTGGGCGGCGTCGTCTGGAGGTGCAGGGTGGGTAGTCGGACCCGTCCCTACCGGGCGCTGCTGGGGGCCCGCATGCGCGCTCAGAGCAGCTATCGGGCCAGCTTCGGCCTGGACCTGGTCAGCTCGCTGCTGATCGGGCTGGTGGAGCTTGCGGAGGTCTGGGTGCTGTACCGGGCGGTGGACGAGATCGGTGGCCTGGATCTGACGGCTGCACTCGTGGTGTTCGGTCTGGCCGATACCGCTTTCAGCATCGCCGATCTTCTGGTCGGGCACGTCGACCGGCTGCCGGACTATCTGCGGGCCGGAACCTTTGACGTCTTCTGTCTGCGGCCCCAGCCTCTTCTGGCGCAGCTGATCACCAGTGACATCAGCTTGCGGCGTCTGACTCGGGTGGGGGTTGGGTTTGCCGTGCTGATCGTGGGTCTGATCGCCAACGACGTGACGCTCACGCCGAGCAGTGTCCTTCTTGTCCTTCTCAGCCTCCTGACCGGTACGGCCATCTGTACCGGCATCTTCGTCGCGGCCGCGGGGGCGCAGTTCTTCCTGATCGACGCGGCGGAAATGACGAACAGCGTGGTGTACGGCGGGCGTTACGCGGCCAACCAGCCGGGATCGGTGTGGAGCAGGCCCCTGATCGCCGTTTTCGGTTTCGGCGTGCCCATGGCCTTCACCGGCTATCTGCCGACCCTGACCCTGCTCGACCTGCCCGTACCGTGGAATCTGCCGGACTGGGCGGGATGGCTGGCGCCCCTGGCGGCGATCTGGATGTGGGGTCTGGCCGGGCTGTCCTGGCGCACCGGTACCCGGCACTACCAAGGAGGCGGCGGTTGATGCCCATCATCCAGACGGAGGCGCTCACGCGACGGTTTCGCCTGCGCACCAAGGGTTTCAGGAGCCGGGAGATCACGGCGATCGACGACCTGACGATCAGCATCGAGGCCGGCGAGTCGGTGGGCTACATCGGTGCCAACGGGGCGGGGAAATCGACCACGATCAAGATGCTGGCCGGCATTCTCGTGCCCTCGTCCGGTACAGCCCTGACCTGCGGACTCCAACCGGTCTCGCAGCGCCGGCAGTTGGCTCGCCGGCTGGGAGTGGTCTTCGGCCAGCGGTCTCAGCTCTGGTGGGACCTGCCCCTGGCCGAATCGTTCCGGATCCTGGCCGCCATCCACGACCTGAGCCGGGACCGGGAACGTGAGCGCACCGCCGAACTGGTCGAGAACATGGAGCTGGAAGAGTTTCTCGCGACTCCGGTGCGTCAGCTCTCCCTCGGTCAGCGGATGCGGGGAGAGGTCGCGGTTGCCCTGCTGCACTCGCCGGAACTGCTGGTGCTGGACGAGCCGACGATCGGTCTGGACGTGGTGAGCAAGCAGCGTCTGCGCGAGTTCCTTCTCGCGGAACGAGCCGCGCACGGAACGACCCTGCTCCTGACGACGCACGACATGGGTGACGTCAGTCGGTTGTGCGAGCGCATCCTGCTGGTCGACCAGGGCCGCCTGGCCTACGACGGGAGCCTGGCCGGGCTGTCGCGGACGGTGGCGATGCGCCGGGTGCTGGTGGTGGACCTCGCCGAGCCGACCCCCGACCTGCACGACCTGCCGCACGCCGAGCATCTCGGGAGTGAGGCTGACGGTCTTCGGCAGCGGTTGGCCTTCGACCCGGAGGTCACGACTGCCGCGGCTCTGCTCGCTGCGGTTTCCGAACAGGCAGCGGTGCGGGATCTGTCGGTGGAGGAACCGGATGTCGAGGATGTGGTGCGACGGGTGTACGTGAGCCGGGGGCGTTGAGGTCGTTCCACCGCAGCAATGCTTCAGCCCCAGAAAATGGCCGTCGGATCCTGGTTGATCTCGGTGAGCAGCACGTCTACGTCGGTATCGGCCGGGAGGCGATCGTAGATGTGAAACTTGAGGTTACGGTCGCGCCAGTACAGCGACCACTTCTTCGTCGACTTCGTGTAGCGGAGCCGGGCGACGGGAAGCCTGGTCCACTCGGGCCCGGCCTCCGGGCGCCAGGGTGGGCGGCATTCCACGATGGTCACATGTCGCTCGGCGATGTCCGCCTCGACCCGCACCTGGTCGCGCGCGTGCTCGGGAACTCTGGCGCTGCACCACTCTTGAATCCGCGCCACATCGGTCTCCGGCAGGATCGTCATGGCGGTCAGTCTGCCGTACCGGGCCACCTCGGCTGGAGCAGCTGGTGGCCCGCCTCCTGAAGGACTTAGTCCCCGGCTGCTCTAAATCTCGCCGATCCGGTGATGAGGGTGTGACGGGCGGCGCTGAGCCGGAGACCGGCTCAGCGCCCGGCAGAGCCTCAGCCCTGGTGGGCTTCCAGCGTCACCAGCGACGCGGCGAGCGCGTAGAACTTGTTCGTGCCCAGGTCGCGGACCGTCTTGATGTTGAAGTCGGCGGCCAGGTGCTCGGCGTGAGCCTTCGTCACACCGGACAGCGCGGAGACCGGGGCGTCGAGGATCTCCGTGATGCTGCTGCTCTCGAAGCCCTTGTCCAGCGCCTTGGTGAGGTCAATCGCAACGGCCATGTGTAGCTCCCGAGATGTCGTGTACCGGGACTTTCGCCCGGTATCGGCGACGAGCCTGCCACGGATGGGGCGGATGCGACGAATGGTGCTGTTCGGGGTGCAGGGGAGCTGCTGCACGGGGGCAGCGGTTCTCCGGGTCCGGTCTGCCGCTTGTCTGACGGACCGCCGACCGCGGAGCCAGGGCCGTGCCGCAGATCTTCGTCGTGAGTAGCAGTGCGGCGACCGCCCGGGGTCTCGGCGCCCGACCCGCCGGAGGGGGCCTTACCCAGGATGGCTGAGGGTTCCCGAGGGCTTTCGAGCGCTGTGTACACCTGGTACATCCGGTACCGGATGTACCAGGTGTACACAACAGCCGCCCTCCGCTCCGGGTGCCGCGTTTCCGGGGCCGGCGTGGGACATTCCCTGGTTGTGTTGGCTCATTGTTGATCTCCGGCGTCATGGGGGGCCGATGCACGAGGCCAGATTGCTTCTCGACCACGAGACGCTGGTCGCACTCGTCAGGCGCTCCTGAAAAAGCTGTCGGACCACACGCCGCTGCCTGGTCATGCGGGGCCGGCCGGTTCCTTCTGGAAGCCAGCCGACTGCTGGGGGAGACGGAAGTCGATGGTGACGTGTCGTCCTCAATTGGTGCCCTTGCCCGAAGCCAGCCGCGCTGGGTGGGTGCAGCTCTGCCTGGAACGATGGGCTCGGCCTTCTTAGCGTGGGGCCATGGTTTCTTATCAGCGCCCGATCGGATCCGGCTTCGGTCCGAAAACGACTACTGCAGAGATACTTGCCGGTGTTGACCTGGCCGGCCAGGTCGCCGTCGTGACGGGTGGATATTCCGGTATCGGTATTCCCACGACGCTGGCCCTGGCCGGGGCGGGGGCCACCGTCGTTGTACCTGCCCGCCGGCCGGATGCCGCCGCTGCGCAGTTGAAGGGGGTGAAAGGTGTCGAGATTGCCGAACTCGACCTGGCCGATCTCGCGAGCGTGCGGGCATTCGCGGATTCGTTCCTTGCCGGTGACCGTGGGCTCGATCTCTTGATCAACAATGCCGCCGTGATGGCGATGCCGCTGACACGCGTGGGGCCGGGCTGGGAGGCGCAGTTCGCGACCAACCATCTCGGTCACTTCGCGCTGACCAGCCGCCTCTGGCCGGCGCTGGTCCGGGACGGGGGTGCTCGCGTCATCAGTTTGAGCTCGGTGGGACACAAGGGTTCCGACATTCGGTGGGACGATCTTCAGTTCCACAACAGCTACGAGAAGTGGCGTGCGTACGGGCAGGCCAAGACCGCCAACGTGCTGTTCGCCCGGCATCTGGATCGTCTCGGTGAAGCTGTTGGGGTGAGGGCCTTCTCGGTTTTCCCGGGGGGTATTCGGACGCCGTTGCAGAGGTACATCACGATGGACGAGATGGTGGCCCTCGGGTGGATGGACGAGGAGGGCAAAGAGATCTATCCGTGGAAGACGCCGGACCAGGGCGCCGCCACCACGGTCTGGGCGGCTACCTCGGCCCAGCTCGCGGGGATGGGTGGGGTCTACTGCGAGGACGCTGACGTGGCTGTCATCTCTGACCTCGGTACGGAGGAAGGGCAGGCCCGCGGGGTCAACCCGCATGCCATCGATCCGGCTTCTGCTGAACGGCTTTGGGGGCTTTCGGCAGGGCTGACCGGTACGGGTATCGACGTCTGAGGTGACGTGCGCCGGGTAGTCCGGGGGAACGTGGTCAATTCGTGACAAAGTCTGCCTTCGCGGTGCTTGCTCTGGGTGAATGATGAGTAGGCCTGCGTGACGGGAGGGTCCTGTCCGCCCTTGTCCGAGGCCCTGCCCGCGAAGGGGAACGAATGACTGCCGGACCCGCCGACGAGACCGAGATTGCCCGGGAGCAGCAGTACTTCGACCTGGCGTGGGAGGCCCGCGAGCGTAGTCGTCAATCCCTGGGAGCGGCGGCGGCCGCCGTGGCGGGTAAGGCGTCCGTTGCTGTCGGGAAGGCTGCCCGGGGGCACATCGAGCAGCTCGGCGACCCGGACGAGGCAGTGGCGATCGGGCGGTTCGACCCGAGCGACGGTGAGGCGCTTTACGTCGGCAAGCGAGTCATCACTGACGCCGACGGTGAACTGCTGGTCATCAGCTGGAAGGCGCCGGGGGCGGCTCCGTACTTCACGGCGAGTTATGACGATCCTCAGGGTGTGGCCCGCAAGCGCACGTTCGAGGTGGACCGGAACCGCATCCTCGGGTTTGACGACGTCGTGTTCGCGGATCTGGCTGCCCGGGTCAGTGAGCTCACGGCCCTCGAGTACGAGGGCATCGACGACGCCGTTCTGCGTGATCTGGACGCGTCGCGGACGGGCGAGATGCGGGACATCGTCCAGACCATTCATTCGATGCAGTACGAGCTCGTTCGTTCTCCGCTCGAGCAGCTCCTGGTCGTGCAGGGAGGGCCGGGTACGGGCAAGACGGTGGTCGGTCTGCACCGGGTGTCCTGGCTCCTGTTCAACCACGCTGCTGAGCTGGCCCCTTCGGACGTGCTGGTGGTCGGCCCGAACCCGACGTTCACGCGCTACATCCGTCAGGTGCTGCCGGGGCTGGGCGACCACCAGATCGAGCATCGCGACCTGCGCACTCTCGGACCGCAGACGAGCACCGGCCGGGACGAGCACCCGACCGTGGCCCGGATCAAGGGCGAGTTGCGTATGACGCACCTGATCAACCGGGGTCTCGTGCAGCGGGTGCGTTTCCCTGAGCGGGCCGATCGGCTGGACGTCGGTACGGCTGCCGAACCGGTGGCTTCCCTGACCCGTTCCGAGGTCGAGGAGGCACTGGGTCGGTCCATCAATCAGGCGCGTAGCTACCTGGGCGGTCGCGCGGCCATGCGCAGCTGGATCACCGCGACCGTGACGTCGCGGATGCCCTGGGGATCGCAGGCGCCGGCCGCTCCGGTGGAGGCCGCCCTCGAACGGGTATGGCCATCGCTCACCTCACAGACGTTCCTGCGCGACCTCTTCGGTTCGCGGGATCGTCTTCTGGCCGCTGCGGGAGAGCAATTCACCGCGGCCGAGGTGAGGATGCTGTTCCGGCCGGCGTCCGACCGGGTCTCCGACGAACACTGGAGCCTGACCGACGTCGCCCTTCTCGACGAGGTCGACACGCTCCTGAACGGTAGCGGCGCGCTGTTCGGGCACATCGTTCTGGACGAGGCCCAGGACCTGTCACCGATGCAGTTGCAATCGGTACGTCGCCGCAGCAGAACCGGTTCTTACACCGTGCTGGGCGATCTCGCGCAATCCACAGGACCCTGGGCCCGGGACGGCTGGGAAGACCTCGTCGCCGCCCTGGAGTTCCGGCATCCGGCGTCGATCGTGCCCCTCAGGCTCGGATACCGCGTGCCGCAACAGGTCTACGCGCTCGCGGCACAACTACTTCCGTATTCTGCTCCGTCGGTCGAGGCACCGTCGGTGGTGCGGGTGGGCCCGGCCGATCCTGACCTGCGGCCGGTCGGTGCCGGGGATCTGGGTCCGGAGGCAGTCCGGGCCGCGCGCGATTACGCGGCCCGGGGATTGTTCGTCGGCATCATCTGCGCCGACGAGCATCGTGCCGCCGTCGTCGAGGTGCTGAACGCTGAGGGCGTTCAGTTCCAGGACACGCGCGGAGGTTCCCTGGGTACGAGCATCAACCTGGTCGGGGCGGTGGACGCGAAGGGCCTGGAGTTCGAGGCCGTCGTCGTGGTCGAACCGGAAGCGATCGCGGCCCAGGGCACCCATGGCCTCCGGCTGCTCTACGTGGCGTTGACCCGGACCACGAAATTCTTGACGGTGGTGCATTCTGGCGAGGTTCTGCCAATCCCGGGCCGAGATTCCCCGGAGCGGTCACAGGCGGTCGAGGTGACGTCTCTACAAGAGGACGCACCGGGGCACCAGCGCTCCCGGGCCTCGAAAGCTGGTCGGTCGCCCAAGGCTCCCGATACGGGGCTCGACAAGTTCAGCGCCGACTTCGCCACGGCCATGGGCGTCAGCCTGGCCGAGAACGTTGCCGCTACGGCGCAACCGCGGTTGTGGACGGCCATCGTTACCGCTCTTGCCGACGAACTGGAGCGGCGGCGTGACAAGTGATCGGTCCTGGCCTCCCGTGGCAGAGAACGGCAGACCGTCCGGCAACACTGGAGCCCAGCCGTGTCGTGGGCCGGCTCAGCTTGGCCGGCTCAGCTTGGCCGGCAGGCGTCGCGGCGGTGCCGGATGCGGAGGACCTGAATCGACGAGGGGCTTGCCGACCCGGATGTGACTGGTGCGACCGTTCGTCGTGCGTCCGGCCCAGAGGTCCTGAATCTTCCCGATCGGCCCACGCATCACGTGGATCTACCCTAGGGTCACCGCCATGAGACGCATTGCAACAATCGGTGTCACGGTGCTGGGCCTGGCCCTGGTCAGCCTGACCGGAGTCACGACGGCTTCGGCCGCCTCGGCCGGTTCGGTTCACACCATCGCCGCCGAGTCGCACTTCACGGCCGCGGCCAAGGCGAAGAAGTACAAGAACTGCACCGCTCTGCACAAGGACTACCAGCACGGCATCCGCAAGAAGGGCGCCAAGGACAAGGTGCGCGGTTCGAGCACGCCGGTGGCCACCCGCCTGATCCCGGTCCGCACCCCGCTGTACAAGGCGAACATCACGATGGACCGCGACAAGGACGGCGTGGCCTGCGAGGCCGCCTGACCGTGCGCAGGTGGGACGGGACGGTCTGATTCACGTTCCGTTCCACCGGACTTCGGTAGCTGGGGGCAATTCGGCGGTGTCCACCGGGAAACCTGAAACTCCTGTGCAGAATCCGATTCAGGGCCCCTGCGTGCGACTATTTCCCTATGGGAAACGGTAGAAAACGGACACCGAATCGTGCGGCTACCCGGCGCAACCCACCCGCGCCCGCTGGCCCCGCGTCCGTTGCTCCGCCTGTGGATCTGGAGGTGGATCTTTCGCAGGTGCCACCGCTGATGCCTGCGGCCCGGCTGTCGCCGGGGATGGTGGCCATGGTTCCCGACGTGGCGGCCGAGCAGCTCGACCGGATCGGCCGGAGCCGGCACCGGTACGAGGCCGAGCTGAGTCTGCTTGCGCTCTGTGAGTCGCTCGACGAGAACATGCCGACCGAGTTCACCAGCGCGTCAGCCGATCTCAACACCGCCAACATCCTGATGCTGGTGATCGAGCATCTGGTGCAGACGCCCAGCCCGTCGGTGCTGGGCCTGCTGATGGTCGCGGCTGACCTCGGGCCGGTTCCCAGTCGCCGGATGGCGGCGGAGGCTGCCCGGCAGCTGAAGGCGGCCGGGGTGCAGCCGCCGCGGTGGGCTCACGCCGCGCCGTTGAAGATGCTGCGGGCCTGGGGCCACGGTGATCGCGTTCCGGATGAGCACAGTCTGGGAGTCGTGTTCTCCTACGGTCATCGCGAACACGGCTTCGTCGTCCCTTTCGCGGGTGACGACCTCGGTTTTCAGCGGCTGAAGCAGGTGTGGGTCCAGACGCCCGAACTCGTCGACCAGTCGCGGGCCGCCGTCCGGGAGCTCCCGAGGTTGCGGTCGGTCAACTATCACGAAGAGCTGGACGACACGAACGTTCTGGACCGGCTCCGGGAGGTGCTGGAGACCGGGCCGGAGGCATCGACCGAGGGCCGGCCCGACTTCCGGGTGCGTACCTACCTTCTCCACCTGCGGGCGCGTCAGCTGGCCGCAGCCCTGGGCGAGCCTGACGTGGAGGCGTCCTACGACCTGATCCTGGCCGACAGCATCGAGCGCGGTGAGCATGCGATTCCCGCTCCGGCGCCGACCGGGTACCGGATACGCCTCACGCTGGAGGGAAGCCGGCCGCAAACCTGGCGCCGGATCGCGCTCGGCAACGACGTGACGCTGCTGAAGCTGCACGAAATCGTTCAATGGGCCTTCGAATGGCAGAACGTGGACCTCTACTCGTTCGCGGCCCATGAGATGGAGGACGACGACCCGGATCCGGTGCCCGGCGCCCGCCTCTCCTACACCCGGCTCGGCTCACTCCTACGTCGGCCGGGCACGTCCATCGCCTACCTCTACGGCGACAGAAACCCCTGGCTGGTCACGATCGAGTCAGAAGACGCGTTCGTACCCGATCCGAACGTCAAGTACCCGCGCCTCATCGAAGTCGGCGGAGGTGTGCCGGGTGAACCAGGTGAGGCCGACTACGTGGACGAGGTCGATCTCCGGGATGCGGGGATCGGGAGCGCGGGAACGGGGAGTCGCTGATCAGGAACAACCCGTACCCGTGGACGCATGTCCTACTGCTCGTCGGTAGGTGGGCTGGATCCGTCAGGAGCTGAGACGGGAACGAACCGCACCGCGGCGTGAACCGTGCGATCGCCCGGCCGGGCTTCGGGTCGGGCGCTCAGTCGGTAAGGGGCGAGCAGCTGCATCACCTCGGCGGTCAGATCACGCAGCTCATCCGCCGACAGACGCAGGGTGGAGTTGCTGACCAGACCGGCATCCCGCCATTGCGGGGGTTCCTGATCCTGCGCCATTCGCACGACGAATTCCTCGACCGTCGCGGTGGATGCCTGCAGCATCGCCTGGGTCACCGCCAGGTCCAGCCCCTGAGCCTCCGCCGGCTCGGCGTCGATGGTGGCCATGTCCACGTTCCACGCGGGTACCACCGCCTCCCAAACGCGTTCCCGGCCGTCACCGCGGCGGCCGGCGTCTCGCACCAGTCCCGTCGCGGCCAGCTGACGCAGGTGCCACGAACACGCACTGGCACTGAGATCAACGACCTCGGCGCACTGAGTAGCCGTCGCGCCCCCGCGTTCCTGCAGGACATCGAGCATGCGCAGCCGCGCGGGGTGGGCCAGCGCTCGCAGGACCGAAGGGTCGGTGAGCCGAACGCCGGGCGTCCGTTCCGGGGGAGCCATCGCGTCAGCATATGTGAAGGCGTTCCTTGACATTTATGTGTGAAGGAGTAGCTTCACACATATGACGGCTTCAGCCGGGACGGCGAGAGATCTGCAGGAGCGGCTGGAGACGGACCTGTTCCGGCTCGGCTCGGCGGTAGGAGTTCCGGGCGCTTCCGTGGCCCTGGCGTTCGGCCCCCACGTGGTCGAGGCGGCCTTCGGGGTGGTCAACACCCGCACGCGCGTCCCGGTCACGACCGACTGCCTGTTCCAGATCCAGTCGATCACCAAGATCTTCACGGCCACGCTCGTCCTGCAGCTCGTCGATGAAGGGCTCGTTCAGCTCGATCGGCCGGCGCGGGACTACCTGCCCGAGTTCCGGACGGCCGATGCGTCAGCGGGAGAACAGATCACGGTGCGACATCTCCTGACACACACGGGCGGATTCGAGGGCGACCTGTGGCAGCCGACGACGTCAGGTCCGGACGCGCTCGACCGGTTCGTCCGCGATCTCGTGGCCCAGGCATCGCAGCACAGTCGGCCGGGGCAACGCTTCTCGTACTGCAACTCCGGCTTCGGCACGCTCGGCCGGATCGTCGAGGTGCTGCGCGACGCGACGTACGAGCAGGCTCTCCGACGTCACCTGGCGGAACCGCTGGGCATTACGGAGCTTGCGTTCTCGGCGGATCAGGCTCTGGCGTTCCGGACGGCGATCGGTCATGTGCGGGCCACAGCCTCGGCCCCCTTGCGCCCGACCCGGGAGTGGGCGCTCATGCCCCCGTCGAACCCGGCCGCCGGCAATCAGCTGGCGTTGTCGGCCGGTGGGCTCCTGGAGCTGGGGCGTCTCTTCCTCTCCGGGGGACGGGCGTCGAACGGCACCCGACTGCTCGGTGAGGCCTCGGCCGCGCTCATGCTTCATCCCTGGTTGCGGCACCGCGGCGTGGCGGATTCACATCAGGGACTCGGCTGGCGCCTGCCGAGGCCGGGCGTCGCCGAGCACGGTGGCGGGGCTCCGGGGGTGGCGACGATGCTCCGGATCGTCCCCGAGCAGGGCCTGGCGGCAGTCGTGCTGACCAATGCGGACGCGGGTGGGCAGCTCACGCAGCAACTGCTGGACCCGCTGTTCGCCGATCTGGCCGGGATCGCACCGCCCGTCGCCGTGACGGCGCCCGCTGTCGCGGCCCGGGTAGGCCATCCGGACCGATTCCTGGGCCGGTACTCGACCCGGCAGTTCCGGTTCGAGGTCACGAGCGACGATGAAGGACGTTGTTGGCTCACCAGAGAGGCCCGGAACGAGACGGTGACGATGGATCGCCGGGCCGGCATCGCAACGATGGTCGACCGGAGGGAGATCCGGCCTCTCGAGCACGACACCTTCGTGGCCATGAGTGAGGACGGGGGAGTGGCCGGCACCTTCACGTTCCTCGAGCAGGGGGACGACGGTCGCTTCCGCTTCCTGGCCAACGACCGCGTTGCCCCCAGGGATGCGTAGCGACGTACCCGCGCCTGGCATCGATATCCGGTTGTGACGGGGGTCGCCCTGGGGTAGGCAACTGAGGCCCGAAAGCCCTGGTAATGTTCTTCAAGGTTCTTCGGCGGGTCGCTTCGGCGGACGTCGACTCCACGGAAGCAACGGACATGCAAGTGGCCGGTTCCGGGGTGATATAAAACCTTCCCTCCACAGTAAAAGCTGAGAGTCGTTGCGCGTCCTCCGGGATGGGCTTCACTCTTTATGGCTATTGCTGTTCCGGGAAAGCTCCATCGTCGTTTAAAACCGCGAAACACGGATTTGACCGGCGAGCAACACAGGGTCTACTGTTTACAACGTCGCCAGGACGGAACGCCGAAAGGCAGGAAGTTCTGAGCGTCCGCTCCTTGAGAACTCAACAGCGCATCTGAACAACCGATGCCAATTGATCAACCATTGTGGTTGGTCCTTGGCTGATGGATCAGGCTTCAGGCATGACCGGCCCCCGTCGGTGTGTCTGGTTATGGGTCTGGTTTTTATTGGTCAGGATTTGCAAGACTATCTTCGCAGTGATTCTTCTTCTAGAAGATTATTTACGGAGAGT
>NZ_JAJOMA010000018.1 GCF_021129235.1 Kineosporia mesophila | reverse complement strand
AATTGAAGACAGTAATGGCGGCCCCCGCTGTATGAGGAAACTCAGGCAGCGGCGCGGGCCGCCATTACTGCTTTGACCACCCGAACACCCAGGTCCGGCCGGTATCCACCACCGCACGGCAGGGGCACATCGTCCTTCATCCCTGTGCACGATCACGGAGGGAAAGCAGGGAGGGGGAGTGCAGGCTGGGTTTTCGGTGACCGGAAGCGTGAGGGAGGCTTGCCTCGTCCTCAAACACCTCGTCCGTGATGATGCCAACGTTCCCCGCTACCCTGTCGTGATCATGCAATGTGTCCCCGGCGTTCTGGAACTCTGATGGCTCTGCATCATGTGGTCACCGGCGCCCTGGTCCGAGGTGATCGGCTGCTGCTCTGCCACCGTTCTCCGTCCCGGCGCTGGTACCCGAATGTCTGGGACCTGCCCGGGGGTCATGTGGACTCCGGTGAGAGTGAGCTGGAGGCTTTGCGTCGCGAGCTGCGGGAGGAAGTGGGCGTGGAGGCTGCCCACATCGACAATGAACCGTGCGCCCGTATCCGTGGCGGGTCGGATGATCTGCCGGAAGGCAGACTGCAACAAGGGATCTGGATTGTCCGGGCCTGGTCCGGGGAGCCCGTGAATCTCGAGCCTTTGGAGCATGACGAGATTTGCTGGGCGTCTCTGGACGATATGAGGGGTCTGACACTGGGGCATGCGTACTACCTCGGCGTCTTCGAGCAGATACTCCGGGGCTGACGTTACTTCCGGTCCCTCAACCGCCTCAGCACCTGAATGGCATTCTCGATGCTCTGGGTGTCGTCGCCGAACTCGTCCTCGATGCACTGGGCCAGCCAGCTGGCGCGCAGGTGCCGGTCCCGTTCCAGTTCGGTCCGGCCGACGGCGGTGAGCCGGTAGAGAACGGCGCGGCGATCGGTGGGGTGGGGTTCGGCCGTCGCTTCCCCGCGCTTGGCGATCTGATGCACGATCGCGGTCATCGACTGGTGCCGGATGTGGCAGGCGTGAGCGAGCTCTGCGATCGTGGCCGGCCCGGAGCGGTCGAGGTGGCCGAGGGCCGCCGCGTGATTGGCCGGGAGTTCGTCGGCGCCGCGGGCCCGGCGGACGAGTTCGCCGACGACGGTGCGCAACTCCTCGCCGAGTTCCAGGTACCCCCTACTGATCATCCTCTGACTCTAAGGCTCCGGAATACGGTCGGGGCGGGGTGTTGCGGGCGCCGCCCGTTCCGACGATGTCGTTCTTCCCCAAGATGCTGGCCGGCGGAGTGTCATCCGGCCGTTCGCGGTGCTCCGCCGGACCCCTTAGATGCCGATCCCATGTTCTCTGAGGCCTTAGGCCGCTGAGCCATGACCTTGATCGGAATCTGAGGTCCGAGTCCGGCCGGTGCTGCGTGATCTCCCGATCCGCCGGGTGCGGCCTTAGCGCGAAGGTTGATTCATCAGCAGACGAGAGCAGTTGAATCGACTGGGGGTAGTAGCGATGAGTACGTCGTGGAACGGTTTTCGGCGGGATCTGGCGGCCAGTACGGCGGTCGGTCTCACCCGTGGGGTGACGCTGCCGTACCAGAGGCTCGAGGGATCGGCCGAGGCAGAGATGCGGTATCGCCAGCAGCGGCTGCTCGAGGGGGCCGCGCGCAAGCGGCAGCAGAAACAGGCCCGTGAGGCGGCCAGGAAGAAGTCGTAGGCGATCGACCGGGAAGAGGTGACACGATGGGCGACGTGGCTTTCGTCGGTTCCGCCGCGCCGTTCGTCGCGAGAGTGGGGCAACTCGAGCGCCTGCGCGAACTCCTGACCCTTGCCCGGTCCGGCACCGCGACCGGGGTCATCATCGGTGGCGATGCCGGGGTCGGTAAGACCCGCACCCTCACGGAGATCGCAGAGCACGCGGCGGCGACGGGTTTCCAGGTCCTCACGGGGCGCTGCGTCGATCTGGGTACGGGTTCACTGCCCTACCTGCCGTTCGCCGAAGCTCTGAGCCAGCCGTTGCGGTGGGGAGAACGGGACAGCGAGGAGAAGGGGTGGATGGCAGAGGTCATCCGCCAGGTCTCGGCCGAACGGCAGGGGCTGGCCCAGATCGTCGGGTCGGCGATCGAGGTGATCCCGCGCAGCGTCGGTGAGGCCGGCCTGGATCGGCTGGCCCTGTTCGAGTCCGTCACCCACGTGCTGGGGCGTATCGGGGCCGAGGTCGCGCCGTTGCTCCTGATCCTGGAAGACCTGCACTGGGCCGACGCGTCCACCCGTGACCTGGTCCGGTTCCTGTTCAGCCGGCTGGGGCCCGACCGGCTGCTGGTGCTGGCCAGTTACCGTGCCGACGACCTGCACCGCCGGCATCCCCTGCGTCCGCTCGTCGGCGAGCTGGTGCGGTTGCCGCGGATAGAGCAGATGGATCTGCCGCCGCTCTCCGCCCGCGAACTTGCGCAGCTCCTGGCCGGTGTGAACGGCGCTCCGGTGAAGCCGGCGTTGCTGCGGCGCATCGTGACGCGGTCGGCGGGGAATCCGTACTATGCGCAAGAGCTTCTGGCCGCCGGTGAAGACGGCCGCCTGCCCGAGGGCCTGACCGACCTGTTGCTTGATCGACTGGAACAACTGTCCGACCCGGCCAAGAAGGTGGTGCGTCTCGCGTCGGTACTGGGGTCGGCCCGTATCGACGATGCGTTGCTGCGCGTGGTGATCAGCGGGCCGGACGTCCGGGGTTCGCTGTCGGCCGACGAGGCGGAGTCCGCGCTGAGGGAGGCGATCGCCCAGCAGGTGCTGGTGCCGGAAGAACTGGATCGCTATCGCTTCCGGCACGCTCTTCTGCAGGAAGCCATTTACTCGGACCTGTTGCCCGGTGAACGGGTTCGCCTGCACAAGAACGTCGCCGCGTACCTCAGGCCGCTGATCGGTACGCCGGGTGCCCGGGGAATCGCTGCCGAGGTCGCACGGCACAGTCTCGCGGCCAACGACATGCCGAGTGCCCTGAACGCCTCGCTCCAGGCGGCCTGGTTCGCCGCCTGCGGTAACGCTCCCGCGGAGGCGTTGGAGCACTACGAGCAGGCTCTCCAGCTGTGGGACGTCGTTCCCGACGACCAGCGGACCGAAGACGTCGCGCGCAGCACCGTCAGTCTGCGCGCGGCCGACGTGGCGAGTGACGCGGGGCGGTACGCGCGAGCAGTCGACCTGGCGGCGACCGCCACGGAAGAGGCGGAGGCGGACGGTGACACCATCGCTGCGGCGAAGGCCCGGGCCACGCTGTCCCTGCATCTGTACCAGGCAGATCGGCCCCGGGAGGCGCACTCCCACGCCGTGCAGGTCATCAACGATCTCGCCGGCGACCGGGCGCCGTCGCCCGCGCGGGCCATGGCCTGGGGCATTGTCGCCCGGGTACGTCTGGCGGACGATCCTCGCGATGCCATGAAGGCCGTGAACCAGGCGCTGGCAGAGAGCGAGCCGCTCGGTATGACCGCTCTCCAGGTTGAGCTGCTGACCACCCAGGCCGTGGCCGAGGGAGTGCTGGGGCGTGACGAAGACTCGGCGCGGTCCTTCCGCCTGGCCCGCGCCGCGACCGAGCTCTCCGGAGACACGGCGGCCACGGTGCGGGTGATCTATAACCTCGCCATCAATCATCTGGACGCCGGTGACCTGGATGCCGGTATCGCGGATCTGCTCGCGGCCATCGAGGTGGCCGACTCCAGCGGCCTGACTGCCAGCCCCTACGGGAGTAATGCCCGGTCGTTGCTCATCACCACGTTCTGGCACACCGGGCAGGTCGAGCGGGCGCTCGGCGTGATCCGGCCGGACGAAGGCGCGTCGCGGCTGCCGATGTCGCTGGTCAGTTACCTACGGCTGTATGAGCTTCCGGTCCTGGCCGCCCGCGACCCCGAGCAGGTGCTCCGGGCCGACGAGTGGCTGGTCATCACCGAGGATTCCTGGGAACGCCAGCTCCTGCACTCGGCCCGGGCCGAGGCGATGACGTGGCTCGGGCAGTGGGAAGAGGCCGCGGTCCAGGCCCGGCGAGCGCTTGACTACGTGCTCCGGGAGGCCGAACCCTGGCTGCTGTCCGGCATTGCCATTGATGTCCGGGCCATCAGTGCCCTGGCCGACGGCGCCTCGCGCGCCCGTGAGCTGCGCGACGCCGAGACCGAGCGGTCGGCTCTCGCCGACATCGAGTACTTCCTGGAAGACGGTCGTTCCCGGGGTCGTCTCGGGCTGCCACGTCGCGGCGTGATGGGGCCCGAGGGCAAGGCCTGGTTGTTGCGTATGGAACTGGAGTGGGCGCGGGCCCGGGCCGCTGACGAGACGGCCGGATGGCTCGACCTGGCCGAGGGTTTCGAGGGAGTGTCGGTCTACGAGGCGGCCCGGGCCCGATGGCGTGCGGCCCAGCTCTTGCTCCGCGAGAACCGTCTCACCGAGGCCTGCGAGCAGATCCGCGCCGCCCATGACCGGGCCCTGCGTCTCGGCGCCGCACCGCTGCTCCGAGAACTCGAAAACCTCGCCCTGCTGGCTGGAATGAGCCTGAGCGGGGCCACCGGCGTCCCGGGTGCGAACAGCCAGGACCGCCAGGACGAGCAAAACCTCCACGACGGGAAACTGCGCGGAGGTTCCGGGGGTCGCCGGGACAACCGAGATCTCCGGACCGGGGGAACCCCCGGGCGGTCCGACGGTCGCCAGGACGGCCGTGACCTCCAGGCCGGGGGACCGTACGGGGGTTCGGCTGACCGTCAGGCTTCAGCGGGTGCCGGATCGGGCGGTACCTCTCCGGCGACATTGCCCGGGCCGGGATCCTCCGGTGAACCGACCGGGGGCGCTGATGACGCACCCATCACTCCTCCCACGCTGACGCCACGCGAGCACGAGGTGATGGCCCTCGTCGCCGCCGGCCTGACCAATCGGGCCATCGGCGAGCGCCTTTTCATCAGTGAGAAGACGGCCAGCGTGCATGTCTCCAACGTCCTGGCCAAGCTCGGCGCCTCCGGCCGGGCAGAGGCAGTGGCCATCATGAGCAGGCTGGGGCTGATTCATTGAGAGATGGCATCTGGACCGGTCCGTTCTGGACCAGGGCGGAAGGGGGGCCGGACCGGGCGGTGAAACTCCGGCCTCCGGGTGCGGCATGAGCTGGCCCTCGGGTGCGGCGTGAGTCGGCCCTCAGGTGCGGGGCATGAGTAGGCCCGCGGTCCGTGCTGGCGCGGGTTTAGGGTCGGGGGATGCTCGCCGCCGCTTTCGTGCCCTGTCCGCCCTTGCTCGTGCCGGCATTGACCGGAGTCCGAGTGGGGCAGGAGGCAGCAGATACTCGCACTGCCGGCCGGTCCGACGCGACCGAGTCGTCCGGGCTGAGCGGGCAGCCTGAACCGGATCAGCAGAGTGGTCGGCCTCACCAGGCCGGGCCGACGGATCCGGTCCGGCCTTCGCTCGCGGACAGCGCCGGCGTGGTCGCGGGGGTGGGGGAGTCGTTGGCTGAGCTGACAGGTCCTCTGCTGGCGGCGTGTGAGCAGGCGGTCGCCGAACTGGTGGCGCAGGATCCTTCGACCCTGGTGCTGGTCGGCCCGGGAGAACGCACCTGGCGGCACGAGCCGCGGGAGTGGGGCACCCTGGCGGGCTACGGCGTGGCCGTCGAGGCACCGCGGGATCACCCGGCCACGGCACCTGGTCTGCCCTTGTCCCTGACCGTCGGACGCTGGCTTCTGGAGCGGGTGGGGTGGACCGGACCGGTTGTGCTGCAGGAGGTCTCGGTCTCGACATCGGTTCCGGACTGTCTGGAGCTAGGGCATTCGCTCGATCAGCAGGCCGGTTCGCGCGCTGCGTGGCTGGTGCTGGGTGACGGCAGCAACCGGCGCGGGGTGCGGTCGCCGGGATTCGAGGATCCGGAGGCGGAGTCGTTCGACGCCGCGGTGGTGAAGGCCCTGACCGGCGCCGACCCGAAGGAACTGGCCGACATCGCCCCCGCCGTGGCCGACGAGCTGGGATGCGTGGGCCGGGCCGGCTGGCAGGTGGCCGCCGGAGGGCTCGGCGGGCCCGGATCGGCCACGGCCACCCTGCGGTACGAAGGCGCGCCCTTCGGCGTCGGGTACTTCGTGGCCGACTGGCGGTTCCCGGCATGAGTAACCCGAGCTCGAGTGACCAGAAGATGAGTGGCCAGGACATGAGCAGTCAGCACGAGAACAGCCAGAGCCAGAGCGGTCAGGACCGGGGCGCCCAGAATCAGGGTGGCCAGGACCAGGGTGGCCAGGACCAGGGTGGCCAGGACCAGGGTGGCCAGGACCAGGCCGGTCTGAACCAGGGTCACCTGAACCCGGGCCGTCCGAACCAGGGCATTGGGCAGCAGTTGGACGACCCCACCCGGAACTGGCTGACCATTGCCGTGGTCGGTGCCACGGCGACCGGAAAGTCCGACCTGGCACTGGATCTCGCCGAGGCACTGAATGGTGAGGTGATCAACGCCGACGCCATGCAGCTGTACCGGGGCATGGACATCGGCACGGCCAAGCTCCCGGCCGATGAGCGGCGGGGAGTTCCGCACCACCTGCTCGATGTTCTCGACGTCACGCAGGAGGCCAGTCTCGCGGCCTACCAGCGCGACGCCCGCGCGTCCCGGGACGACATCCTGGCCCGGGGCAAGGTGCCGATCCTGGCGGGAGGTTCCGGGCTGTACGTGCGCGCGGTGCTCGACCAGCTCGAGATCCCGCCGACCGACCCGAAGGTCCGGCTGCGGCTGGAGCGGGAGGCCGAGAGCGCCGGGGCCCCGGAGATGCATCGCCGTCTCGCCGCGCAGGACCCGGCGGCGGCGATCGCGATCCTGCCGGGCAACCTCCGGCGCATCGTGCGCGCGCTGGAGGTGATCGAGCTGACCGGCCGTCCGTTCAGCGCGACGCTGCCCCGGCCGGAGTACGACGTTCCCGCCGTGCAGATCGGCCTGATGGCACCGCGGGAGGAACTCGACGACCGGATCGCGGCCCGGGTCGTGCGGATGTGGCGTGACGGCCTGGTCGAGGAAACGGCGCGCCTGGTCTCGGAAGGGCTGCTCGACGGGAAGACCGCCCCGCGGGCGCTCGGCTACGCCCAGGTGCTGCGGATGCTCGACGGGGAGATGGACGAGGTGGAGGCCCAGGTCGACACCGTGAACACGACGCGTAAGTTCGCCCGCCGGCAGGAGTCCTGGTTCCGTCGCGACGATCGCGTCACCTGGTTGCCGTACGACGCGGACGATCTGCGCGAGCGGGCGCTCGCGGTCGTCACCGGCCCGCGTAGCCTTACCCCGTGACGACGTTCGCGAAGGGCCATGGCACCGAGAACGACTTCGTGCTGCTCGACGACCCCGACGGCCGGCTCGACCTGACCCCCGAGCTGATCCGGCACCTCAGTGACCGCCGGGCCGGGCTCGGTGCGGATGGTGTCATCCGTGTCGTCCGGAGCGCCGCGGCCGGGCAGGACGCGGCCGGCGAGTGGTTCATGGACTACTGGAACTCCGACGGCAGCGCCGCCGAGATGTGCGGCAACGGCAGCCGGGTGTTCGTGGCGCACCTGCTGCGCCGGGGCTGGATCACGCTGGACGAGGGCGACGAGGTGCTCATCACCACGCGCGGCGGGGTGATGCCGGTGAAGCGCCGGGGCGACCTGTTCACCATCGACCTCGGTGCCTGGCGCGTGGCCGGGGGCCCGGCCGCGGTCGCGGCCGGCAGCGACGTGAAGGTCACCTTTCCCGGGATGCCGCCCCTGCCAGGGCTTTCCATCGCGCTGAGCAACCCGCACGTGGTGGTCGCGCTGCCCGACGTCGAGATCCTCGAAGCCCTCGACCTGACCGTGGCGCCGATCGTCGAGCCGGCTCCGCCGAACGGCACGAACGTCGAGATCGTGGTGCCGCTGCACGACCAGAGCGTGCGCTCCGAGCTGGGTCACCTGAAGATGCGCGTGCACGAGCGCGGTTCCGGCGAGACCCGTTCCTGCGGAACCGGAACCGTAGCGGCCGCCCTCGCCGCCCGGGCCTGGGGCGCGAACCTGGCCCCCGACCACTGGCGCATCGACGTGCTGGGCGGAACTCTCTACGTGGACACCGAGGGCACCGCCAGTGAGGGCGACTCAGCCAAGCTGTCCGGCCCCGCCGTGATCGTGGCCGAGGGCGAACTCGTCTGACCCGGATTCGCTTGTGATCATGCAAGGTGTCCTCGGAGTTCCGGAACTCCGAGGACACCTTGCATGATCACGAACAAAGGCGGGGTCCAGGGACGCCCGGGGAGGTTTTGCACGATCACGAAGAGGTTTGGGGCGCTTGGGCCACCCAGCGTGTGAAGGTGACCTACTCGTCCGTTAATTCGACGCAGGAGCCGTGACCCGCAAGACCCGGTAACCCTTCGCGCTGCCCGCCCGCACGACCGTCCAGCCGGACGGGAGCTGCGTCTGCAGCCAGCCCTGCAGGGAGTCGGCGCCGAGATTGCGCTGCACCACCAGGTGCGCGGAGGCCTCGGGCAGCAGGCGGGGGAGCCAGTGCAGCAGCATCGCGTGCAGTTCGGTCTTGCCGATCCGGATCGGCGGGTTCGACCAGATCGCCGCGAACCGCACGTCGTCGGGCACCTGGCCGGGCGTCGCCGTGCGCACGTTCGCTGCCTTCGCCCGGCGGGCGTTGAGCGCCGTCAGCTCGAGGGCCAGCTCGTTCACGTCGACCGCCCACACCGAGGCCTGCGGCGCGAGCAGGGCCGCGCTGAGCGTGATCGGTCCCCAGCCGCACCCCAGATCCAGGATCTCGCCCTCGGGAGGCGGCGGCGGGACCTCACGCAGCAGCACCCGCGTGCCGAGATCGATACGGTCGCCGCTGAACACACCCCCGGCCGTGGTGACGGTGAGTTCACGCCCTGCGAGCATGATCTCGACGTCCCGCCGGTGGGTGGTCTCTTTCGGCGTTCGGAAATAGTGGGCGCCCTCGGCGGGCGCTTCAGAAGATTCGCTGGTCATCGCGAGAAATACTGTAGAGCCACCCGCCGACAGTTCCGGCCACGCCGGCAAGGCCGTCGGGAATCTCAGTAGCCACCTGTGGTGTTGACATGCAAGGCTGGATGCCCTAGGCCAGCCACACCGAACTACGGAGGATGCCCTGAGTAACAAGGAACGCAGCATTGCCGACCGCAGCGAGGCCGTCGAGCGCATCCTGTCCCGCCAGGGGACGGCGCTCTCCGAGGGAACCACCCGCTGGGGCGAGCATGACGGGGACCAGACCGACCTGGCCGATCGCCAGGCCCTGCGGCGAGTCTCCGGGCTGTCGACCGAACTCGAGGATGTCACCGAGGTCGAGTACCGGCAGCTGCGACTGGAGAAGGTCGTGCTCGCGGCGGTCTGGACCACCGGGACCGCCACCGACGCGGAGAACTCCATCCGGGAACTCGCCGCGCTCGCCGAGACGGCCGGCTCGCAGATCCTCGACGGCGTCATGCAGCGCCGCACCTCACCCGACCCGGGCACCTACCTGGGGCAGGGCAAGGCCGAGGAACTGCGCGTCATCGTCGAGGCGACCGGGGCCGACACCGTCGTGTGCGACGGGGAGCTCTCGCCCTCGCAGCGTCGTGGCCTGGAAGACAAGGTGAAGGTCAAGGTCATCGACCGCACCGCGCTCATCCTCGACATCTTCGCCCAGCACGCCAAGTCCAAGGAGGGCAAGGCCCAGGTCGAGCTCGCCCAGTACGAGTACCTGCTGCCGCGTCTGCGCGGTTGGGGTGAGTCGATGTCCCGCCAGGCCGGTGGCCAGGTGGGTGCCGGTAACGGCATGGGCTCGCGAGGTCCGGGTGAGACGAAGATCGAGCTGGACCGGCGGCGCATCCGCACCAAGATGGCCAAGCTGCGCCGGGAGATCGCGGCGATGAAGACGTCGCGGGTGACGATGCGCGACTCCCGTCGCCGCAACGCCGTGCCCGCCGTCGCCATTGCCGGGTACACCAACGCCGGCAAGTCCAGCCTGCTCAACCGCCTGACCGGGGCCGGTGTGCTGGTGGAGAACGCGCTGTTCGCCACGCTGGACCCGACGATCCGCCGGGCGATGGCCCCGGACGGTCGCGAGTTCACCCTGGCCGACACGGTCGGGTTCGTCCGCAGCCTGCCCACACAGCTGGTCGAGGCCTTCCGCTCCACGCTGGAGGAGGTCAGTGACTCCGACCTGCTCCTGCACGTGGTCGACGGGAGCCACCCCGACCCGGAGGGCCAGATCAGCGCCGTCCGCGCGGTGCTCGCCGAGCTCAAGGGCGATGTGCCCAAGGAGATCGTCGTCATCAACAAGATCGATGCCGCCGATCCCGAGGTGATCAACCGCATCGTCCTGCGGGAGCCGCGGGTCATCGCGGTGTCCGCGCGCAGCGGTGAGGGCATCGACAAGCTGCTCGACCTGATCCAGGAAGAGCTGCCGCGCCCGGACGTCGAGATCGACGTGCTGGTGCCGTACGACCGCGGCGACCTGGTCAGCAAGATCCACGAGCGGGGCGAGGTGCTCACCTCCGAGCACGTCGAGCAGGGCACCCGGATCAACGCCCGGGTGAACGCCGGACTGGCCCACCTGCTCGCCTCGTACCGCGTGGGAACGCCTGTCGCCTAGGCGTTATCGATGACGTAGCCGGAGCGTCGCCGATACCACGCAGCCGCCCGCCGGGCGCGGGGTCACCACCAGGTCGTGCGTCAGCTGCGCGACCAGGTAGAGCCCGCGCCCGTGCTCGGAGAGCTCGTCGTCGGGGAGTTTCGGCACCAGACGGTGCATCTCGTCGAGGAGCCCCGGCCGGCGGCCGAAGCCCGGCCCGATGTCGGCCACGCTCAGCAGGGGATGCGTGCCGTTCCAGCTCAGCGTCACCCAGGCCGGTCCCGGGGTGTGGGCGAACGTGTTGGTCAGTAGTTCCGCCACGACGATCTCGGCCGAGTCCAGGTCACTGCCCAGGGCGGCCCGGCAGCGCAGGGCGGCGATCACCTGGTGTCGCACGGCCGGGATCCTCGCCGCGTCGCCGGCCTGCAGTACCCAGGTGGCCATGGCGGTCAGGGCCCAGGTCTCGCGGCGCCAGGCGGACAGCGCCGTGACGGTGTGGCGGCCAGATTTTCGCCCAGCCCCGGACCGCCGGGTGATGCTCATGCGCTCGCTCCTCGACATCTAATACCCGCATTCAGCACAGGCTCAGACCCACGGTGCAGTACGGGGGCGGTGTCCCGGGGGTCAGAGCGGCACATTCAGGTCTTTGGCCGACCGCCCATTAGGCTGGTCCGATGTCTTCCACCATCGATCCCGGGCACGACGAGCGGATCGAGGGGGAGAACACCGGTGCCGAAATTGAGGACGAGGCGGCCGGCGACGATGTCGCCGACACCCCCGCGCGAGCGGGCCGGCGTCCCCCAGCAGAAACCACCCCGAAGAAGACCGGCGGCCGCCGGCGCAAGGTGACCCAGCTGCTCTCCGCCGCGGTGAAGGAGATTGGGGGCGTGCCGCGCGAGGGCCAGGTGCAGATGGCCGAGGCCGTCGACGAGGCGATCAACGCCCGCAAGCACCTGCTGGTGCAGGCCGGTACGGGCACCGGTAAGTCGCTGGGCTACCTGGTGCCCGCGGTGAAGAAGGCCGTGAACTCCGAGCGCCCGGTGATCATCTCGACCGCGACGCTGGCTCTGCAGGCCCAGGTCGTCGAGCGCGACCTGCCCCGCCTGGCCGGTGCCCTGACCGACGAGCTCGGCCGTTCCCCCAGCTGGCAGCTGGTGAAGGGGCGCCGCAACTACGTCTGCGTGCACAAGCTGGCCGGCGGTTTCCCCGACGAGGACGCGCTGTTCGACGCCCCGGCCGAACTGCCGGTGGCCGACCAGACCGACCGGGGTGTCAGCCACCCGGCCCCGGGGACGGGCCAGACCGGGGTCACCTTCAGCGCGGCCGCCAGCCGGCTCGGGCGTGAGGTGGTGCGCCTGCGTGAATGGGCGGAGACGACCCGCACGGGCGACCGGGACGAGCTGGTGCCCGGCGTCTCGGAGAAGGCCTGGCGGCAGGTCTCGGTCAGCGCGCACGAGTGCCTGGGCGCCTCCCGCTGCCCGATGGCGGGAGAGTGCCACGTCGAGCTGGCCCGGGAACGCGCCCGGGACGTGGACATCGTCGTGACCAACCACGCGCTGGTGGCGATCGACTCGTTCGAGGGCCGCGCGATGCTGCCCGAGCACGACGTGCTGGTGCTGGACGAGGCACACGAGTTCGCCGACCGGGTCACCTCGGTGACGACCGACGAGATGACCCCGGCGATGGTGGAGTCGGCCGCCCGGATGGCCCGCCGCGTGGGCGTCGGCGACACGACGATGCTCGAGGTGGCCGGTGAGACGCTCGAGGCGGTGCTGGAGGACACGCCCGCCGGGCGCCTGGAGAACGGTGTGCCGGACGGGCTCCTGGCCTCGATCTCGCAGATCCGGGACTCCGCCCGGGCCGTCACCTCCTCGATCCAGCAGCTGGCCAAAGACGAGAAGGGCGGCGACGGCGAGGGCGCCCTCCAGGTGGCGCGGGCCGCGGTCACCGAGATCTTCGACGTGGCCGAGCGGTTCATCCAGGCCGCGGCGCAGGCCCAGGCCTACGACGTCATCTGGGTCTCCCGCACCCGGCGCCCGGACGGGGGCGAGCGGGTCAGCCTGCACGTGGCCCCGCTGTCGGTGGCCGGGCTGCTCCAGGAACGGCTGTACAGCGACCGCACCGTGGTGCTGACCTCGGCCACGCTGACCATCGGCGGCAACTTCGACTCGGCCGCCGGGGCGGTCGGGCTCGGCGGCGAGGGCGCGCCCGAGTGGACCGGCCTCGACGTCGGCAGCCCCTTCGACTACCCCAGACAGGGCATCCTCTACCTGGCCAAGCACCTGCCCCAGCCCGGCCGGGACGGCGCCTCCCCGCAGGCCATGGACGAGCTCGAGGAGCTCATCAAGGCCTCCGGCGGGCGCACCCTCGGGCTGTTCTCGTCCCGCCGGGCCGCCGAGGCCGCCGCCGAGGCACTGCGCGAGCGCCTGGACCTGCCGATCTTGTGTCAGGGCGACGACAGCATGAACACGCTGGTCAAGGAGTTCGCGGCGGATCCGCGCACCTGCCTGTTCGGCACGCTGACGCTCTGGCAGGGCGTCGATGTGCCCGGGCCCTCGTGTCAGCTGGTGGTGGTGGACCGCATCCCGTTCCCACGACCCGACGACCCGCTGGCCTCGGCCCGGCAGCGTGCTGTGGCCAAGGCCGGCGGCAACGGGTTCATGTCGGTCGCGGCCACCCACGCGGCCCTGCGCCTGGCGCAGGGGGTCGGGCGGCTGATCCGCTCGTCCGACGACAAGGGTGTGGTGGCGGTGCTCGACCCCCGCCTGGCCACGGCCCGCTACGGAAGTTTCCTGCGGGCGTCCCTGCCGCCGTTCTGGACCACGACCGACAAGGACGTGGTGCTCAAGGCACTGCGGCGGATCGACGAGGCCGCACAGGAGTAGGGCTCAGGCGCGCAGCGAGACCCGGACCGCGCTGGTCAGGTCGTTGACGGTGTGCACGCCGTCGAGGAAGTCGTCGGGGAAGGTCGCGTCGAGCGCCTCACCCATCGCGGTCAGCAGCGCCGGGCGGGCGGCGTCGTCGAGCACCGGGGCCAGCGGGCCGGCCCCGGCCAGGGCGTCGGCGGGGACCTGAAGCTGGCGGGCGAGCACAGCGCGCACGGTCGAGTCGATTTCCACGACCGTGAGGTCAACCACGAGATCGGACACAGCTCGATCCTTTCCGTCCGTCCGGCCCGCGTTTTCGGGCCGGTTCGGTGCCATATCTGCCGGTGGGGCGTTCACCGGTGTTTCTCCCGGGGCAACCGGAACGAAACACTTTCGACGCCCGCAGGACAGTAGCGCGACGCCGGGGCGCTCACCGGGCCCCGGCCGGTCAAACCCCTGAACGGCCCCGGTGAGATCGAACACCCGGACGCAGGCCGAACGGCCCTGGACACGGCGAAGCCGGCTCCGCTGGTCGGGCGGAACCGGCTCGGCTCTCGCGTCCACTTCCGTGCGGACGCCCTTCGGGTGGTGTTGCGGCAGTTGCTGCTGGTGTTCTCGACCCGTTGCCTCAGACCCGTTGTCTCAGACCCCGTTGCCTCAGATCTGTTGCTTCAGACCCGGCGCATGACCGCGACCACGCGGCCCAGGATCGTCGCGTCGTTCCCCGGGATCGGCTTGTACGCCTCGTTGTGCGGGAGCAGCCAGATGTCGTCGCCCTTGCGCTTGAACGTCTTGACCGTGGCCTCGCCGTCGATCATCGCGGCCACCACCTCGCCGTTCTCGGCCACCGGCTGACGGCGGACCGCCACCAGGTCGCCGTCGCAGATCGCGGCGTCGATCATCGAGTCACCGACGACCTTGAGCAGGAACAGCTCACCGTCGCCGACCAGCTGCCGGGGCAGCGCGAAGACGTCTTCCACGGCCTGCTCGGCCAGGATCGGGCCACCGGCCGCGATCCGGCCGACGAGGGGCACGTACGACGCCGCGGGCTGCGTGTCACCGGCGGTCTCCACCTGGAAGGCCGCCCCACCCGCGGTCGCGGTCCGGCCCAGGGTCGCCCGCTCGCCCGGCATGATCACCTCGATCGCGCGCGGCCGGTTCGGATCGCGGCGGACGAAGCCCTTCTTCTCCAGGCTGGTGAGCTGGTGGGCCACGCTGCTGGGGCTGGTGAGGCCGACCGCCTCACCGATCTCGCGCATGGTGGGCGGGTAGCCGCGCCGGTCGACGGTCTCCCGGATGGTCTCCAGCACCCGCCGCTGACGAACGGTGAGGCCGTCGCCGTCGGGAGGGCCGTCGGGGAGCGTGCGCACCGTCGCACTCCCCTTCTCCGGTACCGCCGCGCCGGCGGTCCGATCGTCTGCCATCTGCCACCTCCATGACCCTGTGCCCGGCGGTCCGCCGGACACGATCACCCTAGGAAAGCGCGGCGACACTTTCAAACAAGTGTTCGAACGTGTCGCGGATTTTCCGCCGCGCAGTGGTAGACATGGAACACCTGTTCGATCGAACCTGTGTTCGAACAGCTGGTCACAGGCCCGCCGATAGGAGTCGAGGATGAGCCTGACGTCTGCTCCGCCGTCCACCCGTTCCGGGGTCGCGCCGCGCGTGCGATCCGGCCGCTCGCGTGTGTCCCGGGTGCCGTCCCGGCCGCGCCGGGTCACGGCCCATCCGTTGCTGCGGGCCGCCGGCTCGCCCGGCACCGGAGGGGCTGCCGGTGCTTCCGGCGCCGTCGGTGTTCCGGGTCGGCGCCCCCGGCTGCGCGTCGTGCGCGACGGGGAGAGGGTTGTCCCTCGTCGGCCGGCCCCGGTGTCCGGGGTCGTGCCGCTGCGCCTGACCCGCCGGGGCCGGGTCGTCCTGCGCGGTGGGGGTCTGCTGCTCGCCGTCCTCGCCGTCCTCGCCGGGGTGCTGCTCCTCGACCGCCCCGCCGAGGCCGGGTCGCAGGCCCGGCCGGTTCCGGTCAGCTACCACACGGTGCTCCCGGGGGAGACGCTCTGGGGGATCGCCGGCCGGATCGCGCCGGACGCCGATCGGCGTGACACCGTCGCCGACATCATCGAGCTCAATGCTCTTCCCGGTCCGGCCGTGAGTGCCGGCCGACGCATCGCCCTTCCGGGCACCTGACGCCCGCCCGTTCGGGCCGTCGTCCGTCCTGGCCGTACCTCGTGATCATCCGCTATCCGGACGCCGTTGGGCCGCGACTTTCTGTAGCTTTATAGTTGCGCCAGGTAGTCACCCGACTGGAGTAGTTCTGCCCGTAAAGGCGCGGGCGGGTGTGTGGCTCGACAAATATCGCATCGGGGCTCCCACGTGGGCAGCTTGCAACGAGTCCGCCTCCGGCCTAGCGTTGCCCCCAGATGTAGTAGTTACAGAGCTGTAAAGCATCCACATCTAGTCAACAGCCAGTCAGTGGTTACCCACAGGGCGAAGTCACGCATCCTCGGGCCGTCCCCAGATCCACCCACGGTCCTGCCCTGCGAGTGTCCCGGAAGGAGTCGCGCCGTGAACTGTCCCTTCTGTCGTAACGCCGATTCCCGGGTCGTCGACTCGCGGAGCACGGACGACGGTGCCGCCATCCGCCGCCGCCGGCAGTGCCCCGAGTGCGGCCGCCGTTTCAGCACGCTGGAGACCGCCAGCCTGACCGTGGTCAAGCGGTCGGGAGCCACAGAACCGTTCAGCCGCGCGAAGATCGCGACCGGCGTACGCAAGGCGTGCCAGGGGCGCCCGGTCGGCGAGGACGATCTCGCCCGGCTGGCCCAGCGCGTCGAGGAGGCCATCCGGGCCACCGGGTGCGCCGAGATCGAGGCCCACGAGGTGGGCCTCACCATCCTGGTACCCCTGCGCGAGCTCGACGAGGTCGCGTACCTGCGGTTCGCCAGCGTCTACCAGGCCTTCGAGTCGCTCGAGGACTTCGAGTCGGCCATCACGGTGCTCCGGGCCGAGCGGGAACCGACCGGCGTCGAGCCGGGCTCCCCGTCCCCGTCGAGCACCTCTTGAATTACCGCTGAGTCACCGCCGTCGCCCGGCTGGGGAAGGCCGGGCGGCGGCGGTCCACAACAACGCACGTCAATTCGGTGAGCACGAGCCATGACTGGCACAACCACGCCGTCGTGCGGTCGCTGACACCGCCGGCAGCAACCAAAGGGGAACGGACGTATGACGGAGACCGCGTCGGGCCGAGGCTCGCGGAAGACCCGCGACGCCGCACCACAGGTGCGCCGCACCGGCCTGAACATCGAGCGGATCTACACCACCGAGGGGGTCCACCCCTACGACCAGGTGACCTGGGAGCGACGCGACGTCGTCCAGACCAACTGGCGATCGGGTGAGACGATCTTCGAGCAGAAGGGAGTCGAGTTCCCCGCCTTCTGGAGCCTCAACGCGTCCACCATCGTCACCACCAAGTACTTCCGCGGCGCGGTCGGCACCAACGCGCGCGAGTCGAGCCTCAAGCAGCTCATCGACCGGGTCGTGCTGACCTACACCAAGGCCGGCCGCGACAACGGTTACTTCCTGACCGAGGCCGACGGCGACGTCTTCGAGCACGAGCTCACCTGGATGCTGCTCAACCAGGTCTTCGCGTTCAACTCGCCGGTTTGGTTCAACGTCGGCACCAGCGCCCCGCAGCAGGTCAGCGCCTGCTTCATCCTGTCCGTCGACGACTCGATGGACTCGATCCTGAACTGGTACAAGGAAGAGGGTTTCATTTTCAAGGGCGGCTCCGGCGCCGGCCTGAACCTCTCTCGCATCCGGTCCTCGAAGGAACTGCTGAACAGCGGCGGCACGGCTTCCGGCCCGGTGTCGTTCATGCGCGGTGCCGACGCCTCCGCGGGCACCATCAAGTCCGGCGGCGCCACCCGCCGCGCGGCGAAGATGGTCGTGCTCGACGTCGACCACCCCGACATCGAGGAGTTCATCGAGACCAAGGCGCGCGAGGAGAACAAGATCCGCGCCCTGCGCGACGCCGGTTTCGACATGGACCTCGGCGGCCGCGACATTCACAGCGTTCAGTACCAGAACGCCAACAACTCGGTCCGTGTCAGCGACGAGTTCATGCGCGCCGTCGAGTTCGGCGAGCAGTTCGGCCTGACCAGCCGCACCAGCGGCGAGGTCATCGAGCACGTCGACGCCAAGGAACTGTTCGGCAAGCTGGCCCGGGCCGCCTGGGAGTGCGCCGACCCCGGCATCCAGTACGACGGCGTGATCAACGACTGGCACACCACGCCGGAGTCCGGCCGGATCACCGCCAGCAACCCGTGCTCGGAGTACATGCACCTGGACAACTCCAGCTGCAACCTGGCCTCTCTGAACCTGCTCAAGTTCGTCCAGGCCGACGGCGGTTTCGACGTCGAGAAGTTCACCCGGGCCGTCGAGATCGTGATCACCGCGATGGACATCTCGATCTGCTTCGCCGACTTCCCGACGCCGGCGATCACCGAGACCACCCGCGCCTACCGCCAGCTCGGCATCGGCTACGCAAACCTCGGTGCGCTGCTGATGGAGTCGGGCCTGGGCTACGACTCCGAGGGCGGCCGGGCGCTCGCCGCGTCGATCACCTCGCTGATGACCGGTGCGGCGTACCGTCGTTCGGCCGAGCTCGCCGGGGTGGTGGGCGCCTACGACGGTTACCAGCGCAACGCCGAGGCCCACCGTCGCGTCATGCGCAAGCACGCCGCCGCGAACGACACCATCCGCACCGTGCATCCGACGGACGCCGCGGTGCAGCGCGCAGCCACCCAGGAGTGGGAGGCGTCACTCAAGATCGGTGAGGTCAACGGCTGGCGCAACGCCCAGGCCTCGCTGCTCGCTCCCACCGGCACCATCGGCTTCATGATGGACTGCGACACCACCGGTATCGAGCCGGACTTCTCGCTGGTCAAGTTCAAGAAGCTGGTCGGCGGCGGCTCGATGCAGATCGTCAACCAGACCATCCCGCGGGCGCTGCGCAAGCTCGGCTACGCGGAGGAGACCGTCGAGGCGATCGTCGAGTACATCGGCGAGAAGGGTCACGTCATCGACGCGCCCGGCCTGAAGACGGAGCACTACGAGGTCTTCGACTGCGCGATGGGCGAGCGCGCCATCCGCCCGATGGGCCACGTGCGCATGATGGCCGCGACCCAGCCGTTCCTGTCCGGCGCCATCTCCAAGACGGTCAACCTGCCGGAGAACGCGACGGTCGAGAACATCGCCGACGTCTACTTCCAGGGCTGGAAGCTGGGCCTGAAGGCGCTGGCCGTCTACCGCGACAACTGCAAGGTCGGCCAGCCGCTCTCCGACGCCAAGGCGAAGAAGGCCGACGCCCCGGTCGAGAAGGTCGTGGAGAAGGTCGTCGAGTACCGTCCGACCCGCCGCCGTCTGCCGAAGTCCCGCCCGTCGATCACCACCCGCTTCACCGTGGGCGGCGCCAAGGGCTACATGACGGCCGGTTCCTACCCGGACGACGGCCTCGGCGAGGTCTTCATCAAGCTCGGCAAGCAGGGCTCGACCCTGGCCGGAATGATGGACTCTTTCTCCGTCGCCGTGAGTATCGCCCTGCAGCACGGGGTTCCGCTGCAGACGTACGTCGAGAAGTTCACGAACCTGCGCTTCGAGCCGGCCGGCCTGACCGACGACCCCGACGTGCGCATGAGCGCGAGCATCATGGACTACGTCTTCCGCCGCCTCGCCCTCGACCACCTGTCCTTCGAGGAGCGCTCGGCGCTGGGCATCTACTCGGCCGACGAGCGGGCCCGGGAACTGGCCACCGGTTCGTACCTGCCCCAGGACGAGGACGGCGAGGACGTCGAGGAAGAGCTCGAAAGCCTCGCCCAGTCCGCCCAGTCGCAGGAGACCTCCCAGCCCCTGACCACCGGCAAGGCCACCAGCCAGCTGCCCGTCGTCCACGTGAACGGCGCGGCCACGGCCAAGTCCGCCCCGACCGCCGTGCACTCCTCGGCCGAGCTGTTCGAGGCCATGCAGGGCCGCACCGCCGACGCCCCGATGTGTTTCACCTGCGGCACCAAGATGCGCCCGGCCGGTTCCTGCTTCGTCTGCGAGGGCTGCGGGAGCACCTCCGGCTGCAGCTGACGCTCCGGGCCACATCGGACAGAAGCCGTTGCCTCCCACCCTGATCAGGGTGGGAGGCAACGGCTCTTCTCACGCGTACGTGCCCACCGTCCCGTAGACCGGGATGAACACCACGATCACCGCCACCGCACCGGCCAGGGCCACGGCCGTCGGGAGGGGCCCGCGGATGCGCCGGGCGAGCATGGCGGCCAGGAAGGTGATCCCGGCGATCCCACTCAGGATCCAGTAGACCGGGCTGGTGGTCTCGCGCACGTAGGTGAGGCCGAACAGGGCCTCGCCGATCGTCACACCGGCCAGGGCCGCGGTGGCCAGGGCCGGGCGCACGCCGTCGCCGCGCAGCCAGGCCGCCGACAGGCCGATGAAAAGCCCTGCGACAGCGCTGGACAGTGTCCACAGCAGGGGGTCGTAGGGCTTGCCGTACAGGGCCAGGCCCGCGGTGAAGCCGAGCATGAGCAGCACCGAACTCGCCGATCCCAGCAGGGTGGCCAGAGCCGGGCCGGCCCGGACCCCGAGAATCAGCACGACGATCACCAGCACCCAGGCATTCGCCGAATTGGCCAGGGAGTACAGCGAATACGGCAGCACGGTCTGGGCCCAGGCGGTCAGGGCGCCGATCACGAAACTGAGGACGCCCACCATCAGTCCGGCGCGCAGGGAGTCGGTGACGTGGTGGCTGGTTGTCCGGGACACCCTCGCAAGGGTGGCCGCCCGCGGCGGGGCGGGCATCGTCCTCAAGTATCAGAGGCCTGGCTTCCCGGACAGTTTTTCCGCGACCAGCGACTGGGTTCCCAGGACCAGCGCCAGTTCCAGGCGCTCGGCGTGCCCGGTGCCGGGTTCGGCGGTGTACATCATGATCCGGATGTCGTCGGTGGCGACGAACAGGACGTCGCAGTCGAGATCGATCGGCCCAACCGAAGGGTGCAGCACCGTCTTGCGTTTCGGCGACGGTGGCCCGGCCGGGCGCTGTAGTCCGGGGGAGTCCCACAGCTGTGCGAAGAGCGGGCTGTGCCGGGTGAGCTGTTCCACCAGTCGTTGCAGGGCGTGGTCGGCCGGGTAGCGGCTCGCGGTCATCCGCAGGTCGGCGATCTGCCCGGCCCGGAGCGCGGCCAGCTCGTCGGCGCTGTGGACGACCCGGTTGCCCGGCCCGACCAGGTTGCGCCACAGGGCATTGCGCTCCAGGCCGCGCCAGGTGGTGGTCTCGCCCATCAGGGCGTCGTAGGCACGGTTGGCGATGATCAGGGTCCAGGTGGCGTCATAGACCGCGACCGGGGTGTGGTCGAGGCGGCCGAGTAGGCGCTGCACGCTCGGGGTGATGCGGGTGGGCACGATGTCCGGCCCCGGCGGTACGTGCCCGGCCAGGTGGAAGAGCAGGTGCCGCTCGGCGTCGTGCAGGTGCAGGCCCCGGGCGAGCGCCTCGACGACCGGGAGAGACGGTGCGGTGGACCGGCCCTGCTCCAGGCGGGTCAGGTAGTCGGTCGAGATCCCGGCCAGTGCGGCGAGCTCCTCGCGGCGCAGGCCGATGGCCCGGCGACGGCCACCCGGGGGCAGCCCGGCCGTCTCCGGCGATACCCGGTCACGCCACCGGCGTAGTGCCCGCCCGAACTCCCATGACTCCACCGGAACAGTCTGCGACAGGTCGTGGGCGTTGTCGTGGGTCTGTCAGTCCTACGACAACCAGGCTGCTGGCTGTGCCTCGGGGCCGGAGCCAGGATCAGGTCCATGAGCACCGGAACCGTACTGATCACCGGCCCGACCCGAAACCTGGGTCGCACCGCCACCCTCGCCCTGGCCCGGCGCCCACCCGCCGAGCGCCCTGATCTCCTGCTGGTGGGCCGCAGCGGTCCCGCCCTGAGCGAGGTCGCCGGCCGGGCCCGGGCGCACGGGGCCGTGGTCCACGAGATCGGCGCCGATCTGTCCCGGCTGGCCGACGTGCGAGCCGCCGCGGCCACGACCCGGGACCTGCTGGACGCCGGGTCCGTGCGCCCGCTGCGGGCACTGGTCGCCAACGCCGGCACGATGTCGGCCGACACCCGCTCCGCCTCGGCCGACGGCTACGAGATGACCTTCGCCGTCAATTATCTGGCCCACGCTCAGCTCGTCGGGGATCTGCTCGCCTCGTTCGAGCCGGCGTCCCGCATCGTGCTGCTGGGTTCGAACACGTATCACGCCAACATCTGGCGCCGACTGCTCGGTGTGCCGCAGGCCGACTGGCGCGACCCCGTCGACATCGCCCGTCCCGCGCCGCGGGACAGTGCGCCCGGTTTCAAAGCCTCGGGCGTCGCCTACTCCAACGCCAAGCTGGCGGTGCTCTACTACGCCCACGAACTGCAGCGCCGGGCCGGGGACGGCATCAACGTGTCGGTGTTCGAGCCCGGCTGGATGCCCGGCACCGCCCTCGGCCGTCAGACCCCGGCGGCTGCACAGGCGATCGGGCGTGGGCTGGGTCGTCTGCCGGGGGTGGCCACCCCGCGGGAGTCCGGGCCGCAACTGGCGTCGATGGCCGTGGACGAGCGGTGGGCGCACCTGCGCGACGGCGCCTTCGTGGTGCGCGGAAAGCTCCGCGAGACACTGCCGCCCGTCGCCCACGACCGGGCGAGGGAGGCACGGCTGTGGGAGGCGACGCAGGGACTCCTGGCCCGGGCGGCCGCCTGAGCTCCGCGCCTATGCTGGGGCCGTGGCGCTCGACTACGTCCTCTACATGATCACCGACCTCGAGCCCGAACACCTTGCTCACCGGCTGTTTCCGGGCGTCACCCCGACGACGGTGGATCCGGGGGACATCGGGGAGCGTGAGGTCATGTGCATGTGCTGCCAACCGGTGACATTGCCGCACGTGACCTACGACCTGGGGGACGAGCAGGGCATGTCGGTGCGGGTGGAGGCCAGCCCCCACCGTGCTCCGGAGCGCCGGGCGCTGGAGGCCGCCACCCACTTCGCCGGTTCGGGCCCGGAGAACTTCTACTACCTGCACAACCACCACTACCTGCTGCTCTCGCGGGCCCACGGCGAGCTGCGCCGGCACCGGCCGAAATGGTGGGAGTGGCACGGTGGCTTCGACGACCTCGTCCCCTCGGCCGTCCGGGCCCGCACCTACCCGGACCGTCCCGCGGCCCACGCGATCCGCACCCGGCGTCACCGGGGGTGAGGGTCAGAACCGCAGCAGGATCTTCGCCATCGAGCGCTCGGCGGCGAGGCGCACCTTCCGGGTGCCGTGCGCCAGGTGGTTGCGTAGTTCCGGCACGTCGCGGGTGTCGCCGAACCGGCCCAGGCCCTCCAGGCAGGCGGCCCGCACCTGGGAGTCGCCGGCCCACAGGCTGGTGCGGTACCACTCGCCCAGATCCAGGCCCAGTCGCTGGGCGTGCAGGCAGGCGAGCGCCCGGGTGGCCGGGGCCGGGTCGGCCAGCAAGGGCTCCAGGTCGGAGGCGTCGAGATCGTCGGCATCCTGCAGCACGATCCACCGCACGTCGGGGTCGGGTGAGGCGAGAAGTCCGGCGGGGACGGCGATCCGGTCTTCGGACAGCCATCCCGCACCGGCCCGCCGCAACCAGGCGTCGTGGTCGGACAAGGCGATCGTCACCATCTGCGGGGGCGACAGTTCCCCGAGCGAGCGGGCCAGGGAGTGGGCCCAGCGCCGTTCGCTGCGGCTGCCGATCCGGTCGAACGTCTCCAGGAGCACCGGCACCGTCATCTGCTGGAAGAGCAGGTCCAGCAGGGCGTTCAGCGCGGTGCCGGACTGGGCCCAGCGGCGGCGCCGGGCCTCGACCAGACATCGCAGGGCCGAAAGGTGTTGTGTCACGTCGAACCGGGGCAGCAGGGCGTCGGCGGCGGCCGTGCGCACCTGGGGTACCGGGTCGAGCAGGGCCAGAGCCAGGGCGGTGGCGACGGCGGAGGTGCCCGGCATCGCGGCGAGCACCTGGGTGGCCTGCTGCCGCACGTACCCGTCGGGGTGCCGGCTGAGCACCGCGGCGGCGACGACCGGGACCTCCGGCTGCCGCAGACGCTCGCGGGCCGCTGGTGCGGGGACCCAGAGCTTGTGGTCGGTGTGGTCGAGGTAGCCGCAGTACCGGCTCAGCGCCACCCAGGCCCGGCTGTCCATCCGGTCGAGCACGCGACCGGTGGCCGCCATCTCGCCGGCGTCGCCACTCGCGACGCTACGGATCACGTCGAGCACGAGGGTACTGCTGGAGAGGACCGTTACCACGGGGCCCATCCTGGGTTACGCAATCGCTTTCGGCCAGAGAATTTCGCGTATGTCACCCGCGGCCGACCAGTCCGCCCTCGTAGGCGATGACCACCAGCTGTGCCCGGTCGCGGGCCCCGAGCTTGCCCAGCACCCGGGAGACGTGGGTCTTCACGGTCAGGGGCGACAGCACCAGCTCCTCCGCGATCTCCTTGTTCGACATCCCGGCCGCGACCAGGCGCAGGATGTCGCGTTCGCGCTGGGTCAGGCTGTCGAGCCCCTCCACCTCCGTCCGTCCGGCCGGGGCCGGTGGGGGAGCGGTCTGCGCACCGACGTAGGCCTGGATCAGCCGGCCGGTCACCTGGGGCGCCAGCAGCGCCTGCCCGTCGTGCACAAGGCGGACCGCGTCGATGAGCGCCTCCGGTTCGATGTCCTTGAGCAGGAATCCCGAGGCGCCGGCCTTGAGGGCGCCGAACACGTACTCGTCGAGCTCGAACGTGGTCAGCACGATGACGCGGGTGCCGGACAGAGCGGGGTCCGCGGTGATCCGCGCGGTGGCCCGCAGCCCGTCGGAGCGTGGCATCTGCACGTCCATCAGCACCACGTCGGGCCGGGTCTGCCCGGCCAGCAGCACCGCCTGGTCGCCGTCGCCGGCCTCACCGACCACCTCGAGGTCGGGCACGGCCTTCATCAGGGCCCGGAAACCGGCGCGCAGCAACGGCTGGTCGTCGACGAGCATCACCTTGATGGTCACGGTGCCTCCTTCCTGGCCGACAGGGGCAGAGCGGCGCTGACCCGCCACCCGCCGGTGGGCCGGGGCCCGGCCTCGAGTGTGCCCCCGACGGCGGCCGCCCGTTCACGCATACCCCGCACGCCGTTGCCCGACCCGCTGGTACTCAACGGACCGGTGGACGCCCCACCCTCGTCCACCACCTCGACGACCAGCCGGTCCTGCACCGGCCGCACGCTGACCCGGGCGGTGGTGGGTCCGGCGTGCCGCAGGGTGTTGGTCAGGGCCTCCTGGACGATCCGGTAGGCGGTGGTGCCGACCGGGGTGGGAACCGGCCCGGGGTCCAGCTCGACGGTGACGTCGAGCCCGGCGGTGCGCAGGTTCTCGGCGAGTTCGTCCAGCGCCGCGATTCCCTGCACCGGAGGCCCGGGCTCGGAGACCGCCGGCTCACCCGCGTGCAGCAGACCGAGCGTGGAGCGCAGGTCTCCCAGGGCGTCCCCACTGACCTGCTTGATCGTGCGCAGCGTGGCGTGCGCCTCGTCCGGGTCGTTGCGCACCAGGTAGGCCCCGACCCCGGCCTGGACGTTGATGGTGACGAGGGCGTGGGCGACCACGTCGTGCACGTCGCGGGCGATGCGCAGCCGTTCCTCACCGGCCCGCCGCCGCGCGGTCTCCTCCTGGGTGCGCTCGGCCGTGCGGGCCCGCTCGACCAGGGCGGTCATGGCGGCCCGGCGCTCGTGGGCGGCCACGCCCAGGGCCAGCGGCAGCACCACCCAGGCGAGGTTCTGCGCGGTGGGCACGCTGAACAGCGCGTGGGGGCTGTAGATCTGCAGGATGGCCAGGGTCAGGGGCAGGCACGCGATCCCCGTGACGATCGCGGCCCGGCGCCCGTGCCGGTCGGCGACGGCGTAGGCGCAGAGCACGGCGGGGGCCGGGATGGTGGTGAAGATGTCGACCTCGATCTCGAGCCGGGCCAGCGCGTAGAGGGTGACGAAGGCCAGGACCAGCGAGGCCGTGGGGGCCCGCCAGCGGATCAGGGCCGGCAGCGAGGCGGCCACGATCAGGGACGAGCCCAGGACCCCCGGGAACTCGTACCGGTACACGGCCTCACCGAACATCGCGGCCGCGCAGAGCACGGTCAGTGCGACGTCCCAGGGGGCAGGACGGAACCGGATCATCCCCGACAGGTTAGCCGGGGATGATCCGGATCGACATTCGCTCATGAAAGTCAGCGCGCCAGAACCAGTTCGGGCCGACCCTCGGACAGGCCGACCTTGTCGTGCACGCGCCGCAGCCACATCGGCGACCACCAGTTCCACTTGCCCAGCAGCGCCATCAGGGCCGGGACCAGCAGCGAGCGGACGATGAACGCGTCCACCAGCACCCCGACGGCCGTGGCGATCCCGATCTGCTGCATGAACGAGATCTCGCTGGTGCTGAAGGCCCCGATGGCCACCGCGAGCAGGATCGCGGCCGCGGTGACGATGCTGCCCGTGCGCCCCAGACCCGAGGCCACGGCCTCCCGCTCACCCAGGCCCTCCTCCCGGGCCTCCTTGATCCGGCCGAGCAGGAACACGCCGTAGTCGGTGGAGAGGGCGAAGACCAGGGCGGCGGCGACCAGGAAGTTGGTCGGTTCCACCCCGCCGTTGGGCGTGTAGCCGAGCAGTCCGGTCAGGCGACCGTCCTGGTAGACGACGATGATCGACCCCAGCGAGACGCCGACGGTCAGCACGTTCATCAGCACGGCCTTGACCGGCAGCACGACTGACCCGGTCATCAGCCAGAGCACCAGCATGGTGAGCGCCACCAGCAGGGTCACGGCGATCGGCAGGGTGCCGGCGATGGCGTCCTGCTGATCGATGAAGGACGCGGCGGGCCCGGTCACCAGGGCGTCGACACCGGTGTCGGCGGCCAGATCACGGACGTCGTTCACGACGGAGCGGGCCTGGTCACCGGTGGCGTCGCCGTCGACGAGCAGGTCGAGCTGCCAGGTTCCCGCCCCCAGGTCGGCGGGCTCGGTCGGTTCTGCGCCGGCCGCCACGCCGGGCAGGGCGGACGCCGCCCCGGCGAAGTCCGTGACCCGGGCGGCGTCGTCACTGTGCACGGCAACGCTCACGGGGGTACCGGCGTCGGTGCCGTAGTGCTCGGTCAGGGTGTCGGCCACCACCCGGGAGCTGAGGCTCGGCGGGATGATGGTCTCGTCGACCGGGGTCCAGTTCGCCCGCAGGGCCGGGGCGGCCAGCAGCAGCATCACGGCGGCGGTCGCGACGGCGATGACCCCGGGCCGGCGCATCACCGCGTGGGAGAACCGGTACCAGCGGCCCTCGCCCGAGGTGCGCCGGTGGCGTGCGAGTTTCGCGCCCCACAGGCCGAACAGGGCCGGGGAGACGATCAGCGAGGCGAGCGCCGCGACCACGGCGACGGCGGCCCCGGCGATGCCCATCGACCGCAGGAAGCCCATCGGGAACACCGCGAGCGTGGCCAGGGCCACGGCGACGGTCGCGGCCGAGTAGACGACCGTGCGGCCGGCGGTGCGCATCGTGGTCAGCACGGCTTCGGCGCCGTCTCCCTGACGGGTCAGCTCCTCGCGGTAACGGCTCAGCAGGAACAGCGAATAGTCCACGGCCAGGCCCAGTCCCAGGCCGATGACGAGGTTGAGGGCGAAGATGCTCAGGCCGTAGAGCTGGTTGACGCCCAGCAGTGCCAGGAACGTTCCGAGGACGGTCGTGACGCCGACGACCAGCGGCAGCACGGCACCCCGCCCGCCGAAGAAGAGGATCGACAGCAGCACCAGCACCGGGAAGGCGAACAGCTCGGCCCGGGTCAGGTCCTTCTCGGTCTGCTCGCCCAGTTGGAGACCCAGCACGGCCTCCCCGCCGACGGTCAAGCCCCCGCGCCCGTCGAACGCCTGGAGCACGTCGTGGGCGATCTTCTCCTCGTCCAGACCGGCCCGCAGCGTGGCGGTGACCAGCGTGGAGCTGCCGTCGGTGGCGGGACCGGCGGGATCGGCCGAGGCCACACCGTTCACGGCGGACAGGGTGGCGACCGTGTCGGCGACCTTCGCCGGGCTCTCGACCAGTACGAGCACCCCGGCGCTGGGCTGCAGGCCGGTCGCGGCCTCGATCCGCTCGAGCGCCCGGGAGGACTCGGCGTCCGGGGGAGCGAAACCGCCCTCGGTCTGCAGGGCCCCGGCCACCGGACCCCCGAAAACCCCGGCCAGAGCGACGAACAGCAGCACGGCCAGCAGGGAGCGGCGGGGTGCGGCATGCAGGAGCCGCACGAAGCGGCTGATGGGTGAACTCTTCTCGTCCATGCCCCGAGCCTCGCCGGGAGAGGCCGGCCCCCGCGTCCGCCGCGAGATGGCATCCGGAGCGGCCCGGCCGGGCCGCGTACGACATGCGATGTACGCCGAGAGGGAACTCAAACCCCTCCGTGATCATGCAAAACCTCCCCGGAGTTCTAGAACTCCAGCGCCGACTGTTCTAGAACGCTGGGGAGGTTTTGCATGATCACGGAGGAAAAAGGGGGTGGCGGCTTGTCTCAGGCGGGGCGGGTGGTGGTGGCCGCGGCCCGGAACATCACCGCGATCGCCGCCGCGCCCGGGTCCTGGACGTCGGCCAGGTGCTCGGAGGGTACGTAGGCCGATCGGCCGGCGCGCGCCGACGTCATCGAAGCGGTTGCGGCGGCGCCCTTCTCGGCTGCCTCGGCAGCGTCTGTGACCGATCCGGACGACAGCGCGGCGACGGCCGGTACCAGGGCGTCGAGCATGGTGCGGTCACCGACCGAGGCCCCGCCGTACCGCTGCATCGCGCCGATCCCGGCCTGGAGTGCGTCGGTCACGGAAGCACCTTCCGCAGAAGCGGTTCCGGCGGCGGCGAAGAACACCGAGCCGAGCACGCCGCTGGATCCGCCCATGCTGGTGGCGAGGATCCCGGAGAGGGCGGAGAACAGGGCGGGGCGCTCGGCCAGGGGCAGGTCGTCCAGCCCGGCCAGAACCCGGCGCGCGGCGGTGCCGAACGTCGAGCCGGTGTCGCCGTCGCCGACGTACGAGTCGAGGGTGTTGAGCATGCCCTCGGCCTCGACGATGCCGTCGCAGACGGCGGAGAGAACTTTGCGGACGTCGTGGTCGGCGGACGCGGTGAACGTCGGGTGCCCGGCGGCGGGCACCTCGACGACGGCGACCTCACCCACCGGCAGGGCTCCCGGCCAGGCGACGTGCGCGGCCACCGGGGCCTGGAGCAGTGCGGTCAGCTCGGCGTCGACCGGCAGGGCCGAGACCGAGAAACCCTGGGCCGCGAGCGAGGTCATGAGCAGGGCGGGGCCGGTCAGCAGCGACGCCCGGGCCCCCAGGGGAGTGGCGAGCAGGTCGCGCAGCACGATGCCGAGCTCCAGGGCGGCCACGCCACCGAGGTTGTTCAGCAGGAGGGCGAGAGGCCCTGATCCCGGAAGCGCCTCCTCCAGGGAGGAGGCCATCGACGCAACGAGAGCAGCCGCGTCCTCAAGCTGGATGGTGTGGGCTCCGGGCTCGCCGTGGATGCCGAGACCCAGCTCGGCCGTGCCCGGCTCGACCCGCTCGGTGTAGGGGCGGCCCGGGATGGCCACGCCGGTCAGGGAGACTCCCAGTGTCCTGGCGGTGGAGGCCACGCGCCCGGCGACGGCGGCCACCTCGGCCAGCGACGCGCCCGACTCGGCCGCGGCCCCGGCGGTCTTGTGCACGAACAGGGTCCCGGCCAGGCCCCGCGGCTGAGGTGCGTCGGGCAGCGCGATGTCGTCGCCGACCACGACCATCTCCACGGCGAGGCCCAGCGCCCGGGCACGCTCGACGGCGAGGCCGAAGTTCAGCCGGTCGCCGGTGTAGTTCTTCACGATCACCAGGCAACCCGCGTCGCCGGTGACCGACACGATCGCGGCGAGCACCGCGTCCACACTCGGGGAGGCGAAGATGTCACCGCAGACGGCGGCGGTCAGCAGACCCTGGCCGACGAACCCCGCGTGGGCGGGTTCGTGACCGGCCCCACCCCCGGAGACCACGGCGACCCGGTCGCGCTGGGCATCGGTGCGGACGACCACCTTGATGTCCGGATAGCCGTCGAGCCGGGCCAGCTTGCCGCCCGAGGCCCGCACCAGCCCGTCGATCGAGTCCTGCACGGCGTGGTCGACATCGTTGACGAGGTGGCCCATGAATGCTCCTTCGCGCGGCGTGAATCCTCTTCGACACTATCGAAGCGCGCTGTGGGGCACATGAGGCGTCAGAAGTCACAGATCCTGCATGCATCGAATGACCCCTTCACCGTGTCTGTACGGTGTCGCGCCCAACCGCTCACGCTCAGGAGAACCACCGATGGATGGATTCAGGGACTTCGACGGCTCCATCGACCCGTTCTTCTACGTCTGGTTCGCCTTCGCGGGTGTGATCGCGCTGGTCTTCCTGGCCTTCGTGGTGGCAATCGGCAGGGCCACGATCCAGGGGATGCAGCAGCGGAGGCGGGACAACGCCGCGCCCGTGCTCACCGTGCCCGGCACGGTCGTGGCCAAGCGCCAGGACCACCGCCGGAGCAACGAACATTCACACACCGATTACTTCGTGACGTTCGAGATCCAGGGGCACGACCGCATCGAGTTCCCGGTCGAGGGGAACCAATGGGGGACGCTCCTGGAGGGCGACCGCGGTCAGGTCACCTACCAGGGCACCCGCTACCAGGGTTTCAGCCGCACCCCGCAGGACCGCTGAGGTCCCCTCAGTCGTTGTCCGGCTCCTCGCCCTGGTAGACGCGGTCGCGGCCGGCCCCGCCGGAGAGCTTGTCCTTGCCGGAGTCACCCTCGAGCAGGTCGTTGCCCGAGTTGCCCCACAGCCGGTCGTTGCCGGAGCCGCCCTGGATCTCGTCGTGGCCCTTGCCCCCGTGCAGCCGGTCGGCCCCGGAGTCCCCGTCGATCTCGTCGTTCCCCGACCCGCCGAAGACCACGTCCTTCCCGGAGCCGCCGTCGATCTCGTCGGAACCGGCCCCACCGCAGATCAGGTCGTTGCCGCCGTGGCCGTCGATCTCGTCCGCACCCCCGAGCGCCACGATCACGTCCCGGCCGCGGGTGCCCTCGATGTCGTCCGCCCCGCCGGTGCCGACGATGGTGGCCTTCACCCCGTTGCAGGTGCGGGTCGCCGCGGCGGTGGGGGCGGCGGCACTGGCCGGGCCCGCGAGCAGGAGGGTGCCGGCGCCGAGGGCGGCCGCGGCGGTGACGGCGAGGGGAAGGGTGCGGGTCATGCGCTTCATGGCTGGCTCCTGAGGTCTTCGGATTGTCCTTCCGGGCAAGAGAAGTTCACCGGGCGCAGGTGAGCGCCGCAGGAGAGGAACATGAAGGCCCTCTCATGAACCGGTGGGCGCTGGAAGACCCCCACCTGTAACAGGCGAGCCCTACTCTGTGGCCGATGGACCGTCGACAGCTGGAGTATTTCCTCGCGGTCGCGGAGTGCGGGAGTTTCACCCGGGCCGCGGCGGCCCTCACCATCGCCCAGCCCAGCCTCTCCCACGCCATCGGCCTGCTCGAGCGGGAGCTGGGTTCACCGCTGTTCGAGCGTCTGGGGCGGGGAGTACGCCTGACGGCGGCCGGGCAGGCTCTGATGGTGCCGGCCCGCCGGACCCTGCGCTCGTTCCAGCTGGCCACCACCGCCGTACGCAGCGTCACCGACATCGGGTTCGGGCGGCTCACGATCATCTCGAACACCCTGTGGGCGGTCGAGCCGCTGGTGCAGATCATCGGCGAGTTCCGGCAGGCCCACCCGGCGGTGCAGTTCAGCATCGGCGACCCGGCGCGGCGTTCCGACGTGCTCGACCAGGTCCGCTCGGGCGACGCGGACTTCGGCCTGGTCGACGGCACCCCGCCGGCCGGGGTGCTGGAGAGCCAGTGGCTGGTCGAGCACCGGCTGGTGGCGGTGCTGCCGCCCGACGCCCTGCCCGGCCAGACCACGGTGAGCGTCACCGAGCTGGTGCCGCTCGGCCTGATCTGTACGCTGCGGGGCACCGCGCTGCGGGAACTGCTCGACACCGAACTCCAGGTGGCCGGCGAGGCGTCGGAGCTGGCTGTGGAGACCGCGCACCTGGCCGCGGTGATCCCGCTGGTCCTGGCCGGGGCCGGGGCCGCCCTGCTGCCGGAAGGGCTGGCCGAGGACGCCGCCCAGCGCGGGGCCCGGGTGCTGCCGCTGCGCCGGCCCACGGTCGCGGCCGTGCACCTGATCTGGCGGGCGCGGGGGCTCAGCAGCCCGGGACAGCACTTCCGTACCCTCGCGGCGTCGATGTACGGCGACGAGGCATAGATAATCTCTATAGGATTGAGAGAGAATTGGTCTCTCTCTCCAGTTCGGGACTATCGACCCTGGTTCTCCCGGCTGCCACGATCAGGGGCAGCCGAGAGGACGGAGCTATGGGTCGTGGACGCGGACACCCCGCTGCGGACACGGGGACAACGTGTGGTAATCGGCGCATAATTCTCGCCCCCGGCGAGCTTCCGGGCGCGTTTCCTGGCAGGGTGGTGCGTCCCGTATCCACCTGCCGACGATGACGTGAACCCGAAGAACGACCCTGTTCGAGGCCATGACCCGCCCAGCGGGACCGGATCTTTCCGGGACCAGCAACCCTGCGGTGGTCCGGTTTCTTGCAGGACATGAACTTTCGGCCGCACCTTGACGTGTCTTGGTCCAAGAGCGGCCGCCCGGCGCAGTTTCTGTGACGCTCCGGCCCGGGTGGACCACTGAATCGGCAGCATCAGCAGCAGCACCGGAAGAAGGAGAAGTCCGATGAAGCCTCCCGGCCTACGCCGCGGTCGCAGGATGCTGGCCCTCGCGGTCTGCGTGACGGCGGTCGCGACCACCATGGCCTGCTCCAGCGCGCAGGACAAGGGCGACTTCGCCCTGGTCGCCGACAGCGGTGGCGGTGGTGACGACAGTGGTGGCGGCGCCGAGTCCGTCACCCTGATCCAGCAGCCCTGGGTCGACCTTCAGGCCGAGAACGAGATCAGCAAGCAGATCCTGGAGGGTCTGGGCTACTCGGTGAAGGTCGACGAGGTCTCGGTCGAGCTCGGCGCGCAGGCGATGTCCACCGGCGACGCGGACGCCTACCTGGGCAACTGGTGGCCCTCGCAGGAACCCACCTACGGCGACCTGATCGACGCCGGTGACGTGGAGGTCGACAGCACGATCCTCAAGGGCACCGAGTACGCCCCGGCCGTGCCGGCCAAGACCGCCGAGCGCCTCGGCATCAAGTCGCTGGCCGACCTGGACCAGCACGGTGACGAGTTCGGCCGCCGGATCTACGGCATCGAGGCCGGTTCCCCCGGCAACGAGACGATCCAGAAGGCCATCGACGACGACGCCTACGGTCTGGGCGACTGGAAGCTGGTGGCCAGCGGTACGGCGGCCATGCTGACCCAGGTGCAGAAGGCCGACTCCTCCGGCAAGGCCATCGTCTTCCTGGGCTGGAGCCCGCACTGGATGACCGTGGACTTCGGGGCGACGTTCCTGCAGGACCCGGACAAGGTCTGGGGCGGCGCCGGTGAGATCCGCACCGTGTCGCGCAAGGGCTGGGCCGCGGACAACCCCAACATCGCGGCCTTCCTCAAGAACCTGACCTTCACCACGGACGAGGCCGGCCAGTTCTACTACGACAAGGACAAGGACGGTAAGTCCCTGCCCGACATCGCCAAGGCCTGGATCAACGACAACCCGGACAAGGTCCGGGAGTTCCTCAAGGGTGTGCAGTCCAGTGACGGTCAAGACGCGGAGTCGGTGATCCTCAAATGATCGAGGGCAAGGGACTGAGCAAGGCCTACGGGCTGAGCGACAGCGCGGCCCGCCGGGCGCTGGCCAGTGACGACCCGGCCGCCGCGGTGGCCCGGGCCGGTGGCTACCTCGGTGCGCACGACGTCAACTTCACCATCGAGACCGGCGAGATGTTCGTCGTGATGGGACTTTCCGGTTCTGGCAAGTCCACCGTTCTGCGCATGATCAACCGCCTGAACGAGCCGAGCAGCGGTCAGCTGCTCATCGACGGCGAGGACATCGTGGGCATCCCCGACTCCCGGCTGCGGCAGATCCGCAACGAGAAGATCGGCATGGTGTTCCAGCACTTCTCGCTCTTCCCGCACCGCACGGTGCTGGAGAACGCCGCGTACGGGCTCAAGGTGCGCGGGATCTCCAAGAGCGAGCGGTTCGAGAAGGCCGACGCGGCGCTGAACCGGGTCGGGCTGAACGGGCGGGGCTCGAAGTACCCGCACGAGCTGTCCGGCGGTATGCGCCAGCGTGTGGGACTGGCCCGGGCGCTCGCCGTCGACCCACCGATCCTCTTGATGGACGAGCCGTTCTCGGCCCTCGACCCGCTGATCCGCCGCGACATGCAGGACCTGCTCATGCAGTTGCAGGCCGAGGACAAGCGCACCACCGTCTTCGTCACGCACGACCTGAACGAGGCCATGCGCATCGGCGACCGGATCATGGTCATGCGTGACGGCCAGGTCGTGCAGACCGGCGCCGGGGTCGAGATCGTGGCCCGGCCCGCCGACGACTACGTCAGCGAGTTCGTGGCCGACGTCGACCGGGCCCGGGTACTCACCGCCACCGACCTGGTGCGTCCCGCCCTTCTCACCTTCAAGGTCGACGAGGAACCCCGCTCGGCCCTCACCCGACTCGCCGACAACGAGGCCAACGGGGCGTTCGTGCTGAAGGACGACGGGCACCTGCTCGGCGTCGTCACCGACACCAACCTCCTGGATGCCGTCAACCGCGGGCAGAAAGACCTGTCCGGTGCCGTCACGAAGGACTACCACGCCGTGAAGCCGGACGCCGTGATCGGCGACTTCATGCACCTGGCCGGCCGTCAGGTCGTGCCGGTGACCGTCGTCGACGAGGACGGCAAGCTGGCCGGCGTCGTGCCCCGCGCGGCGATCCTGTCCAGCCTGTCGAGTGTTCCCGAGGTCCGCGAGGAGGCGACCGTCAATGCCTGATCTGAAGATCGGTCAGTACGGCGAAGATGTCATCCGGTGGTTCCAGGAGCATTTCGAGGGTCTCTTCGACTTCCTCACCACCTGGCTGAGCCACCTGCTGCGCTGGACCTACGACATCGTGGCCGGGCTGCAGCCCCTGCCGATGACGATCGTGTTCGCCGTGATCGCCCTGGTCATCACCCGTCGCATCGGGCTCACCGCCCTGCTCGTGGTCGGCCTGCTCGTGGTCGACTCGATGGGCCTGTGGTACGAGACCATGCAGAGCCTGGCGACCGTGCTGGTGGCCACGATCATCGCGCTCGCCATCGGTATCCCGGTGGGTATCTGGTCGGCGTTCAACCCGGTGGTGCGGGCGATCGTGGCCCCGCTGCTCGACTTCATGCAGACGGTACCGACCTTCGTGTACCTGCTGCCGACGGTGCTGTTCTTCGGCATCGGCGCGGTGCCGGGCATGATCGCGACGATCGTGTTCGCCGCCCCGCCCGCCGTGCGCCTGACCCAGCTCGGTATCCGCCAGGTCGACCCCGAGACCGTGGAGGCATCGGCCGCTTTCGGAGGCTCGCGCTGGGAGATCCTGCGTGAGGTGCAACTCCCGCTGGCCCGCGCCTCGATCATGGCCGGCGTCAACCAGGTGATCATGCTGGCCCTGTCGATGGTGGTCGTCGCCGGTCTGGTCGGTGGCGAGGGCCTGGGTGGCATCGTGGTCTCCTCGGTACAGAGCCTCGCGATCGGCGACTCGATCGAAGGCGGCCTGGCCGTGGTGGTTCTCGCGATCTACCTCGACCGCGTCTCCGCCGCACTCGGTGGTCAGGGCCGGGGCAACCCGTCCTGGTGGCCGAAGCGCAAGGCGTCCGAGGGGCTGGAGCAGGCCCAGGTCCAGCCGGCCGAGGCCCGCGAGCTGGCTGCTGTGTGAGCTGACTTTCGATCAGGAATGAGGGACGCCTACCAGCCCGCGGGCTGGTAGGCGTCCCTCATTCCTGTGGTCAGTCCTACCGGCCGATCCCGGGCCGCCGGTCGGGGTTCTCGCAGTAGTGACGGACAGCGCGGTAGGCCGGGACCGTCTGGCCGCGGAACGTAGCGGCCGGGCCGACGATGTATGGCAGTTCCCGGACATCGTCTCCGAATCGGCCCAGGGAAGTGCGGGCCCGAAGTCCGGAGGTCAGCGCGAAGTCGATGACGAACGACGGTGCCGGGCCGTTCCCGGCGCGCACATCGGTGATGGTGTCCCAGGGCGTGAACTGATCGGTGAGACCGGTCCTTCGGCCTCGATCACTGTTCTCGTCGATGTCGTACCGTCAAGGCTGATCTCGACGAGGGCTGCGTCTCTTCGGTCGCGGGACGGACATTCGTCTGCGACCCAGGGACGAGAAGGGGCGGACGATGGGCTGGCCACGGATCGACGGGCTGCGGACGATGGAGATCGGCACGCCGGGGGCGATGCGCAAGAAGCTGACCGGGCTGGTGCTGGCCGGGCCGAAGCGGGGCACCGCCGGGCTGCTGTCCGAGTACGCGGACGAGGGTGAGGAGCTCGAGCGGGTCGGCGAGGTGATGGTGCTCGTCGACGACGACATCGCCGAGATCGGGCGCATCCGGATCACGGCGGTGGACGTGGTGGCCTTCGGGGCGGTCAGCGACGGGTTCGCGCGGTCGGAGGGGGAGGGGTACGCCGATCAGCGGGAGTGGGCCGGGGCGCACCGGGCGTTCTGGGAGCGCGGTGGGAACGAGATCACCGACGCCACCCTGGTGGTCTGCGTGGGATTCGACGTGCTCTGAACCCGTCCGGGAGGGCCTTGCGAACCTGGGCAATCCGGCCACCGCGACGTAGTGTGAGGGCGCGGGGGCGGAGCGTGGGAGGTCGCGGATGAAGGCGTCGGCGTGGGTGTGGGTGTTGTGCGGGGTGGCGCTGTTCATCGCGGCCGGGCTCGCGTTCGCCGGGAACCTGTTCCCGGCGGCGGTCGTGTTGTTCCTGATCGGCGGGGGGCTCGTCGCCTACTGGAACACGCCCTAGAAGATCGACGGGATCAGGAGCGCGATCAGGGCCAGGATCAGGCCGGCCCCGCCCAGCTTCATGATCTGCTGGCGCTGCTCCTCGGTGGGTACGTAGCCGCGTCGCGACTGCTTCACCGCCGTGATCACCACGCGCAGCGTCAGGCCCATCACGACGACGGCGGCGAGCATGACGACGATCAGGAGAGCGGCTTCCAGCACCCGCTCAACTATAGGTCAGCAGCTTCCGCGCCTGGGCGGGCGTCAGGCCGCGCTGCAGCCCGGCCTCGAAGGACGGGGCCAGGCTGCGGGCGAAGGTGGCGGTGATGTGGTGGTCGTCACGGTAGAGCAGCAGGTTGCCCAGCACCGCCGGGCAGGTCGTGGCCGAGCAGAAGTGGCTGGTCAGGTCGATGACCGGCACACCGCTGCGCTCGGCCGCGGCGCTGACCACCCCGGCTCCGCCCAGTACCTGCTCACGTGGCCGGGAGCAGGAATCCAGACGGCCGGGGTGGGCCTGCACGCAGGCCGCGGCGTCGAAGCCCATGCGCGGCGTCTCCGCGACGGTCACCACCGGGATGCCGGCGGCCTTCACCTGGTTGATCCGGGTGCTCAGGCCCCGCACCATCTCCGCCCGGTTCGCGGCGCCCTTCAGCGGTTTTCCGTCCACCATCGTCGGGTAGTGGTCCAGCTCGGTGGTCACCACCAGGGCGGGTTTCAACCGGCGTACCGCCTTCAGGGCCGAGGCGTTCCAGGCGACACACGTGCGGTACTCCTTTCCCACCCGCACCCGGTGGATGTCGGAGAAGGCACACCCGGACTTCGTCATGGTGATCAGCTTCCAGTGGTGCCGGGCGGCGAGCACCTGGAGCGTGGGTGCCCACTGGGCCGTCTTGGAGTCCCCGACCGCAACGACCAGGGGAGAGCCGCCGGTCGCGGAGTCGTCGAACACGCAGGGACGCACCACGGCGTCCTGATAGCCCGAGGCGCATCCCCGGGCGTAGAGGTCACCCGAGTCCTGCTTCGCCCGGGCCGGGTCCGGCGTGATCGCCACGCCCGGGGACGCACCCGGCAGCGGCGTGCCCTCTGGGGCGCAGGCGATCAGGACGAGAAGCATTCCGACCAGGCCGATGGCGCGGGCCGCGAACCTGGTCATGTGAAGCGTCGTCCTCCTGGATCGTGATTCCGGCCGGAACCCAGTGTGGAGGATCGGGTGAGCGCGTCAATTCGGGTGAAGCCCGCGCAACCGCGTCAGTAGGCATGCCCCGGGTAGGTCAGGTAACCCTGGTCGCCGCCTGTGTAAGAGGTCTCCTCGTCGGCCGTCGCCAGTGGCAGTCCGGTGCGCAGCCGCTCCACCCGGTCGGGGTTGGCGATGAAGGCCCGCCCGAAGCTGATCACGAACGAGCGCTTGACCGGGCGACGCTCCAGGGGCTGAGGAGGCCGGTGTAGGGCTTCGCCGGTGGACGCGCGAACTCGCCGTGCTTGCCCGTGCTGAGTCCCAGCCGCACCAGGGACTCGGTGAACACCGTCGCCGCCGCGACCCCGTCCACCACCGGTGCCCCGATCACCGCCGAGATCTCCGCGCACAGATCGGCCATCCCGGCACACCCCAGCACGATCGCGTCGGACCCGTCGGTCTCCAGCGCCCGCCGGCACTTCTGGGTGATCACCGAGCGGGCGGCCGGATCGGTCTCCAGCTCCAGCACCGGGATCTCGCAGCTGTGCACGCCCCGGCAGCGCTCGCCGAAACCGTAGGCCCGGGCCAGGTCCCAGGCCCGGCCGGTGGTGCGGGCCAGGGTGGTGACCACGCTGAAGCCCCGCCCCAGGAACGAGGCCGCGTGCATGGCGGCCTCGGCGATCCCGATCACCGGTCCCCGGGCCAGTTCCCGGGCCGCGTCCAGGCCGGGATCACCGAAACAGGCCACCACGTAACCGTCGGCCTCGCCGCGGGCGATCTCGGCCAGCAGCCCGGGCACGGCCAGGGCCTCGTCGTAGTGACTCTCGATCGACACCGGCCCGGTCGCCGGGTTCACCGCCTCGACGACCGTGCCGGGCGAGGCCGCCGCGCGGGCGGCCCTCCCGATCAGGCCGGTCATCGAGGCGGTGGTGTTCGGGTTGACCACCCGCAGGATCATGCGCGCAGGGCCCGCCGGGTGGCTGAGTTCAGGCGCCCGGCGATGACGTAGTAGGCCACGAAACCGATGCCGCACCCGATGAACCAGCTGTAGTCGCTCACCCAGAGACCCGCGTCCATCAATTGGGGAATGATCACCGAGGCGATCGAGAAGACACCGGCCAGGGCCGTGGCGATCACCGCGTCGGGGTTGTAGCCGCCCGAGTACCAGTACCGCCCGCTCTCCGACAGGGTGAACAGGTCGTCCACCACCACCCGCTGGTTGCGCAGCAGGTAGTAGTCGGCGATGAGCACGCCGAACAGTGGGCCGATCAGGGCGCCGAGCACACCCAGCGTGTAGTGGATGGCGTCGTCGTTGTCGTACCAGTTCCACGGGGTCAGGATGACCGAGCCGACCGCCGCGATCATGCCGCCCATCCGCCAGCTGATCCGCTGCGGGCTGACGTTCGAGAAGTCGAAGGCGGGTGAGATGAAGTTCGCGACGATGTTGATGCCGATCGTGGCGGTGGTGAAGGTCAGCGCGCCGAGCACGATGGCGAAGGTGTTGTCGATGCGCGAGACCGTCTCGACCGGGTCGGTGATCAGCTCGCCGAACACCGGCAGGGTGGCGGCCGCGGTGACCACGGTGAGGATGGAGAAGACCAGGAAGTTCACCGGCAGACCGAGGAGGTTGCCACGCTTGACCGCGTCGAAACTGCGCCCGTAGCGGGAGAAGTCACCGAAGTTCAGCATCGGGCCGGAGAAGTACGAGACCACCAGGGCGATCGCCGAGAGCATGGTGGTGACCACCTGCCAGCCAGACCGGTTCTCCGACGACAGGTTTAGCGCCACATGCCATTCCGATTTCCACAGCAGGTAGCCGCAGAGCGCGAACATCACCACGTAGACGGCCGGTCCGCAGAAGTCGATGAACCGGCGGATGCTCTCCATGCCCATCCAGAACACACCCGCCTGAAGCACCCAGAGCAGGGCGTACGTGCCCCAGCCGAGGGTGGAGAGCCCGAGGAACCCGTGTCGCGAGGCGTCGGCGTAGGGCGCGAGGCCGTCGAACAGGCGCACCATCACCACGTCGAGCGCGGCCGAGGCCAGGTAGGTCTGGATGCCGTACCAGGCCACCGCGATCGAGCCCCGGATGATGGCCGGGATGTTCGCGCCCTTCACGCCGAACGGCGCGCGGCAGATCACCGGGTACGGAACACCGGAAACCTGGCTGGGTTTCGCCACCAGATTGCAGAAGAACTGGACGATGACGATGCCGACGACCAGCGAGATGAGCACCTGCCAGGAGGTCAGGCCGAGCGCGAAGAGACTTCCCGCGGTCACGTAGCCGCCGACGCTGTGCACGTCGGACATCCAGAACGCGAAAATGTTGTACGTGCCCCATTTCTGCTCGGCCAGCGGCGCGAGGTCCTGGTTGGTGAGGCGGGGGTCGTAGCCCTCCTTGATCAGCGGCACACCGGCCGGGTGATCGGGGGTCAGGTGGACTGAGAGGTCTTCGGCCATCGACTGCTCCCGGCGGGCATCAGGGGTGAAGGGGCCCTCATGACGCTAGGTGCGGATTGTTGCTGGCCGATGACGCAGTTCATATATCTTCCCCGCCGGGGTCGGCCAGCAGTCCCGCCCGCTCGGGGAGCACGGCGATCACCGACTCCAGACGCTGGTGGTGCCGCGCGGCGACGTCGAGCAGCACGTCACCGTCGCGGGCGACGAATGCCTCCAGCATCGCCGTGTGTTCCCCGTGCAGGTGCTCGCGGGCGGAGGGTTCCAGCCAGCGCATCGGCTGGAACGGCTCGGTCACGTTCCACGCCGACTCGAACATCCGCAGCAGGCGCTGCATCCGGCAGGGCATGATCAGCGCCAGATGGAAGTGCCGGCTCTCCCGGTGATAACTGCGCGGATCCCAGTCGGTCTGGAGCGCCTCGAGAGCCGCATGGGCCTCACGGGCGGCGACCACATCGTCCTGTGTCGCCGTCTCGATCGCCGCCCGCAGGGCCGCGGACTCCAACACTCCACGCACCAGGTAGATCTCGGCCAGCTCGCGGCGGGTCAGCTGCGCCACCACGTACCCGGCGTTCGGCCGGTGCGCCACCAGATTCTCGCCCACCAGCGTCTTCAGGGCCTCGCGCACCGGGATCGGGCTGACCCCGAACAGCGCCGCCACCTCGGCGAGGGGGATCGGGGTGCCGGGCGGCACCCCGCCGTCGAGGATCACGCGCCGCAGCTCGTCGAGGATCGCCTGCTGCGGGCTGCCGGTGCGGCGTGGCTCGAGCTGGTCGAGCAGTGCTGAACGCCGTCCGTGGCTCATCCGCGCACGGTATCGGGGTGAACAGGGCTTTTGCACCCCAGGACGCCGGTCATCGGTGCCCGGGCGGGTCACCGGGGCCTCGCCCAGGCCGGACTGCCGGTAGAGCACCGACCGGCCGGACCGGTCGGAGGTGAGCAGCCCGGCGTGGGGGAAGGGCCGTCGAACATCCGGGCTGCCCGCCACCACGGTCGGCCTGGGGCTGACGATCGCCGGAGCAATCGGTGTCGCAGGGTCTTTCGGGGCCGGACGGGCGTGTGACCGGTTCGGCGCCCGGCGTGTCCTGCTGATCGCCACCGCCGGGCAGGCCTTCGCCCTGCTGGCGTGTACCGGCGCCCGGGAGACCCTGTCCTGCGCCGCGGTGGGACCGCTAGAACAGCGACATCTGCCCGGCGTCGGCCAGGGCCGCGGCTTTCCGGGACGCCCGGTTGCCCAGGGGGCGCGGCAGGGTGATCACCCGGTCGGGAGGCGCGGCCGGCCGGCGCGGGCCCTGGCCGTAGACGCGCTCGCCGTACCAGGACGGCGGCTCGCCGCCGGTGAGCGACCACAACGAACCACCGAGCCGGATGTCGCGGGCGCGCAGCGTGCCCTGAAGGCGGTCCTGATCGAGCGGCAGGGCCATCGTGGCGATCTTCGGCAGACGCAGGTCGCGCCGCAGCTCCATCAGGTGCTGGTTGCGGGCGACGTTGGCCCGGGCCTCCTCGCCGGCCAGCGCGGCCGTGGCGGCCGGCCCGATCAGGGTGGCCACCTCGTCCTCACGCCCCTCGTCGAGGATCTCGTAGACCCTCTCGACCGTGTCGAACTCGGCGAGCAGCTTCGCGGCGCGCTTGGGGCCGACGCCGAAGGCGCCGGGCAGGTTGTCGGAGGCGTCTCCCCGCAGGGCGGCGAAGTCCTTGTACTGGTCGGGCCGCACGCCGTACTGCGCCTGCAGCCCTTGCGGGTCGATCAGCGGGGAGCCGTCGATGCCCCCGTTCATCACCCGCAGCACCGAGGTGTTCTGGTCGACCAGGGCGAACATGTCGCGGTCGCTGGTCACCACGGTGGCCTGCCAGCCGTGCTTGCGGGCGGCCCGGGCCGAGGAGGCCATCACGTCGTCCGCCTCGTAGCCCTTCGGCACCACCACGGTGACGCCGGCGGCGGCCAGGAAACCGGGGGCGGCGTCGAGCTGGAGACAGAGGTCTTCGGATTTCTCCGGGCGGTGCGCCTTGTACCCGTCGTAGTCCCCGCGCCGCACCGACTCACCGGCCGCGCAGTCGAAGCCGACCACCAGCGCATCGGGTCGCAGCCGGGCCGAGGCGGTGGCCAGGAAACTGATGAGACCCTTCAGCGCCCAGATCGGCGCGCCGTCGGCATCGCGCAGATCCCCCTGCGACATCGCGTGGTGAGCGCGGTGCAGGAGGCTGTTGCCGTCGACAGCCAGCAGCAGGGGTACGGGCACGCGTTCCAGGATGCCGCCTGGATCCGGTCCGCGCACGCATCACCGGGCAAAATCTCGAACGAGTGTTCGACCGTGTGCACAGCGTTGTGAGTCATGCCACTTGTTGCTGGGGGAAACGGCCGGAGCGTCCCACGGGGTCACGGGGCAAAAACCCTGGATAAGGTGTCCCGGTGAGTGAACCGCAGTGGCTGAGCGAAGAGGAACAGAAGGCCTGGCGGAAGTTCGCCGCGGTCTTCACCCTGCTACCGGCCTCCCTCGATGCCCAGCTGCAGCACGACGCGCAGCTCACCCACTTCGCCTACTTCGCGCTGGCCATGCTCTCCGAGGCGCCCGACCGGGCCCTGCGGATGAGTGAGCTGGCCGCCCGCTCCAGCAGTTCGCCCAGCCGGCTCTCGCACACCATCAGCCGGCTGGAGAACCGCGGCTACGTGCAGAGGGCCCGGGCCGCCGAAGACGGTCGCGGCCAGGTGGCCCAGATGACCGACGACGGCATGAACGCCATCTCCGAGTTCGCCCCGGGCCACGTCGGGGCGGTGCGCCGCTTCGTGTTCGACGCTCTCACCGCCGAGCAGGTGCAGCAGCTCAACGAGATCTCCTCGGCGATCCTGGCCAAGATCGACCCGGACGGCACGCTGGTACCGCCCCCGCCCGGCGGCGAGTGAGAACAGGGTGGTTCACCGCAGGTCGCTGATCGCCTTGCGCACCCGCTGCTCCGACACCGGGTAGGCGGTTTTCAGGCCGGAGCCGAAGAGGCTGACGCGTAGTTCCTCGAGCATCCAGCGGACCCCGATCACGTCGTCGCTGTGCCGCCGGGGAGCCGGCAGTTTCGCCACGGCCGCCTGGAACTCGGCCCGCAGGGCCAGAACCTGTTCCTGCAGGCCCCGGTCGCGCTGGTAGCGCTCGGGAAGTTTCTCCAGCCGGCGCTGCATCGCCTGGAGATAACGGACGAGGTCGGGCAGCTTGGTCGCACCGGTCGCGGTCACGAAGCCCGGGAACACCAGCGCCGCCAGCTGCGACCGCAGATCGGTCAGGCCGGGCAGCAGGGCCGGGCTCGACGTGGTCTTCAGCTCCAGCTCGATCTCCCGGGCCAGACCCAGAACGGTGGACGTCGTGGCCAGTGCGTCGGTCACGGTCGGGTGGACATCCTGCCGGACCAGGAGCAGGAGCGACTCGAAAGCCGGCTTGTCCCAGGCCGGTCCGCCGCACAGGTCGACGAGATGGTCGACGGCCGCCCCCAGGCAGTCGTCGAACAGGTCGGACGGCGTCTTGTGCGGGGCCTGGGCCAGCGCCAGCTTCTGCCGGTTGCTGAGGCGGGCGAGCACACTCTTGGCCGGCGAGGCCATGTTCAGCAGGAGCAGCCGCCGGGTGCCCGCCTTCATCGCCCGGCGCTGTTCCTCCGGGGTCTCCAGCACCTTCACGTCGACGTGGTCGCCCCGGTCGACCAGCGCCGGGTGGCCCTGCACGGTGAGACCCGCGACCCGGTGCTCCACGCTGCGCGGAACGGCCTTCTCCGGAAAGGTCTTCAGGTTCTTCGCCTCGACCTGGGCGACGGCGGAGGAGATCTCCTGACGCAGCTTCGGCCGGAGCTTCTCCCGCAGCTTCGCCAGGCTCTTGCCCTCGGCCAGGCGCGCGCCCTTCTCGTCGTGCACCCGGAACGTCACCAGCAGGTGGTCGGGCACCTTGGTCAGGTCCCACGAGCCCTCCGGGATGTCGACCCCGGTCAGCTCGTACAGCTCGTCCTCCAGCGCCGGGAACAGCGGCTCGGAGCCGGGTTCGGTGTCGGCCAGCCGATCCAGCACCCCCTTGGCCCGGTCGGGGGCCGGGCTCAGGCCCTTGCGGATCGGCTTGGGCAGTGAGCGGATCAGCTCGGTGACCAGTTCCGTGCGCAGGCCCGGGATCTGCCACTCGAAGTCCTGCTCGCGCACCTGGTTCAGCGCGGCCAGGGGCAGGTGCACGGTCACGCCGTCGGCGGCCGTGCCCGGCTCGAACTGGTAGGTCACCTTCAGGTCCAGCCCGGCGGCCCGCCAGGCGGCCGGGTAGTCCTCGGCCGCGACCTGGGGGGCCTCGGGGGCGAAGAGCATGGAGGTCCAGAAGCTCAGCTGGTCCGGCCGGTCGCGGCGGGCCTTCTTCCACCACGAGTCGAAGTGCGCCACCGACACCACGTCGGCGGGGATGCGCTCGTCGTAGAAGTCGAACAGGGCCTGGTCGTCCACCACGATGTCGCGGCGCCGGACCTTGTCCTCCAGCGACTCGACATCACCCAGCAGCTTGCGGTTCTCGTGGAAGAACTCGTGCTGGGTGCGCCAGTCGCCCTCGACCAGGGCGTGCCGGACGAACAGCTCGCGCGAGACCTCCGGGTCGATCCGGCCGTAGCCCACCGTGCGGCCCGTGACCACCGGAATGCCGTACAGCGTCACACGTTCCGTCGCCACGGCGGAGCCGCGCTTCCGTTCCCAGCGCGGCTCGCTGTAGTGCCGCCTGACCAGGTGCCCGCCCAGCCGCTCGATCCACAGCGGGTCGATGCGCGCGGCGGTGCGGCCCCAGAGCCGGGTGGTCTCCACCAGCTCGCCCACCATCACCCAGCGGGGAGTACTGCGCACCAGGGCCGAACCGGGCTGGATCGCGAACTTCGCGCTTCGGGCGCCCAGGTACTCCCGGGTCTCACCCTCCTTCAGGCCGACCTGCGAGAGCAGACCGGACAGCAGGGAGAGATGCACCTTCTCGGCCGTCCCGTCGTCGACGGGCTCCAACGCGTCCTCGATCTCCTCCACATCGGCCGCGTCGGGATCGAAACTGGACGTCGCGCGTCCACCCGCCACCCGGATCCCGGCGCTGCGCAGCACCTGGCGCAGCTGACCGTGCAGGTCCTGCCACTCGCGGATGCGCTGGCCGTGCAGGAACTCGTCGCGGCACATCCGGCGAAAGCGCCCGGAGCCGTACTCCTTCTGCTTGCCGACGACGTAGTTCCAGAGGTTGATGTAGGCCAGGAAGTCCGAGCGCGGGTCTTTGAAGCGGGCGTGCGACTGGTCGGCCTGGGCCTGTTGGTCGCTCGGCCGCTCGCGCGGGTCCTGGATCGACAGCGCTGCCACGATGACGAGAACGTCGCCCAGGCAGCCGTTCCGGTCGGCCTCGACGAGCATGCGGGCCAGGCGCGGGTCGACCGGCAGCTGGGCCAGGGTGCGGCCCATGCCGGTGAGGCGCTTGCGCGCGTCGGTCTCGGCCGGGTCGATCGCCCCGAGCTCGTGCAGCAGCGCCACACCGTCTTTGATCTGGCGCGGGTCGGGCGGGTCGAGGAAGGGGAACTTCTCCACCTCGCCGAGGTTCAGCGACGTCATCTGCAGGATGACCGCCGCCAGGTTGGTGCGCAGGATCTCGGGATCGGTGAACGGGGGCCGGTTCTCGAAGTCGTCCTCGCTGTAGAGGCGGATGCAGATGCCGTCGGAGAGCCGTCCGCAGCGGCCTTTGCGCTGGTTGGCCGAGGCCTGCGAGACCGGCTCGATCGGCAGCCGCTGCACCTTGGTGCGGAAGCTGTAGCGGCTGATGCGCGCCGTGCCGGGGTCGATCACGTAGCGGATTCCCGGCACGGTGAGCGAGGTCTCGGCGACGTTCGTGGCCAGCACGATGCGCCGGCCGCTGTGCGGGGAGAAGACCTTGTGCTGCTCGGCCGCGCTGAGGCGGGCGTACAGCGGCACCACTTCGGTGTGCGCGCCCACGTGCCGGTTGAGAGCCTCGGCGGCGTCGCGGATCTCGCGCTCGCCGCTGAAGAAGACCAGGACGTCGCCCGGTCCCTGCGCCTCGAGCTCGTCGACCGCCTCGATCACGGCCTCGATCGGGTCGCGGGTGATCTCGCTGACGATGCCCTCTTCGTCGGTCTCCTCGACCAGCACCAGGGGCCGGTAGCGCACCTCGACCGGGTAGGTACGGCCCGAGACCTCGACGATCGGCGCGTCGGCGAAGTGCCGGGAGAACGCCTGCGGGTCGATCGTGGCCGAGGTGATGATGATTTTCAGGTCGGGGCGGCGGGGGAGCAGTTGCTTGAGGTAACCGAGCAGGAAGTCGATGTTCAGACTGCGCTCGTGCGCCTCGTCGATGATGATCGTGTCGTAGCGGGACAGCAGCCGGTCGCGCTGGATCTCGGCCAGCAGGATGCCGTCGGTCATCAGCCGGACCAGGGTCGAGTCGCTCGCCTGGTCGGTGAAACGCACTGTATAGCCGATGGTTTCGCCGAGCTCGGAGCCGACCTCCTCGGCGATGCGCTCGGCCACCGAACGGGCGGCCAGGCGCCGGGGCTGGGTGTGCCCGATCAGCCCGCGCACGCCGCGGCCCAGTTCCAGGCAGATCTTCGGCAGCTGGGTGGTCTTGCCCGAACCGGTTTCGCCCGCGACGATCACGACCTGGTTCTCGGCGATCGCCTTCATCAGGTCGTCACGACGCTGACTGACCGGCAGCTGCTCCGGATAGGTGATCGTGGGCACGGCGGCGCGGCGGGTCTCAACCTTCGCCCGCGCCGTGCCGATCTCCCGTTCGATCCGGGCCAGTTCGGCCGTCTTCTCGTCGTCGCTGCGGCGGCGTGAGTGCAGCACGGAATCGAGCTGACGGCCGATCCGGCGGGCGTCACTCAGGGACACGTCGTTCAGGTCAACCCGCAGCTCGCGTACAGCCCGGTCCCAGGTTTGTGTGCTCATCTTCGCGAAATCCTCGACACGGCAGAAGAACTTGCGTTTCGCACAGTCCCTGTCACTACTATTTGCACATTCAACGACCTCAGGGGAGGACCAACCATGACTGCAACCCTCCGCAGCACCGGAGAGACGCAGACTTCCGTCACCGAGGAAGCCACCGCAGGGACCAACGGGCTGAGCCGCCGGCGGGCCATGGCGGTCTGCTCGTTCACCCTGCTGGGTGCCGCGGGCCTGGCGGCCTGTGGCGGCGGGAGCGATGACGATACTGCCTCGTCGGGCGCGGGCAGCACCTCGAGCGAGACCTCGGCGGCCGGGGAGACGTCGGCCGCGGCCGACGCGACCACGTCGGCCGGTGCGGGAAGCGCGGAGGTGATCGCCCCGGTGTCCGACATCGCGGTGGGCGACGCCGCCAGTTTCACGCTCGACGGCGCACCGATCATCGTCGCGATGCCCGAGGCCGACCAGCCTGCGGCGTTCTCCGCGGTCTGCCCGCACCAGGGTGCCACCGTGGCCGTCAAGGGTGACCAGCTGGTGTGCCCGCTGCACAATTCGGTATTCGAGAAGACCACGGGCGCTTTCGTCTCCGGGCCGGCGAACAAGTCGCTGACCCCCATCACGGTTTCGGTCGAGGACGGCAACATCGTCACGTCCTGACCCATTCCCGCCCAGTTTTCAGCCGGGGGCCCGATGAGTCAACCGACTTTATCGGGCCTTCGGCCTGCTCGGGCCCGTGGAGCTGATCTCGATCGAGCCCCGGGCCCGGGCGAGGGAGGCGGCCGAGGTCAGGGTGCCGCCGCCGTCCACGGCCCGGGCGGTGAGCTCCCAGGTGTAGGGGCCCTCGGCCAGTGGCCGGCCCGCGTCGGAGCGCCCGTCCCAGGTGATGCCGCGCAGGCTGCCGTCGGCGCCGCCGGGGATCCGGAACGTGCGCACCACCCGTCCCGACGGGGCCACGATGCGCAGCCGGGCGTTGCGTACCGGCCGGGTGACATCGAACTGCGGCTGCCAGCGGTCGAACTTCCCGTCGCCGTCCGGGGTGAAGCCCAGCGGTGCGGCGGCGGCGATCAGGCGCGGGCGGGAGTTCACCGGGAACGGCAGCCGGTCGACCACCAGCCCCTGCCCGGTCTGCCGGGCCACCAGGTTCCCGTCCAGCATGAAGCGGGCGGTGGAGCCCGGCAGCACGAGGGGTGAGGAGTGCGGGTCGGCCAGGTCGAGCAGGCTGAGCGCGTCGCCGTCGATCCAGGCCAGCACCCCTTCGCGCAGGCTCAGGCCGGTGATCGGCGCCGGGCCGGAGCCGATGATCAGGCCCAGCCCGGTGTCGACGTCGCGGATCCCGCCGGTCCGCAGGTCCTGCACGGTGATGTGGCTGCCGTCGCAGTTCGCCCAGGCGGCCGAACCCGCCCAGATCGCGACCGGCGGGGCCTGCGCACAGCGGGTGGTGTCCAGGCGCACCGGCAGCGGGCGCTCGACGCCGACCGACCAGACCCCGGCCAGGTCGTGGCCCTTCGTGTCCTTCCCGCCCTCGGGTACCGAGTAGACGACGTCCGCGCCGTACAGGTCGTCCTGCCCGGCGAGGGCGGCCGCGGCCGGCTCCCGCCAGACCAGCTCGCCGTCGGGCCGGAACACCTGGCCCGCGACCAGCGCGTACGGGCCGGAGACGGCGGGGGAGTCGTCGTCGATGCGCTGCTGGACGCCCTTGCGGGTGATCAGGCGCTGGGCCACCCGCGCGGTGGTGGCGCCCTGGTCGAGCAGCTGCCACTCCCCGGGGGCACCCGGGGCGGCGAGGGCACCGCGACCGGCCGAGAAGGCGAGCGGGACCGGCCCGGTGGTCTGCGGCAGCCGGGCCGAGGGGCTGCGGGTGACCGTGTCCGCCGTGCTGGTCAGGGTGGTGCTGAAGACGTTCGTGGTCTTCTTCCCGGCCGACTGGTCGGTGAAGTGCAGCGTGCCGGCGGACAGGGCCCACGACGTGATCGGGTAGCGGGCGGCCGGGATCTTCGCGACCTGGGTCACCGAACGGCCCTGGACCACGTAGACGGCCGGGTCCAGTCCGCTGGAGGCGGTGTAGAAGCGGTCGCCCACGGCGTCGAGCCCGGAGTTGACGTTGATGCCGTGCGGCAGCAGGGCCCGGGTCACCTTCTTCCGGTTCGCCCGGCGGGACTCGAGCACCCAGCGGCCCTCCCGGGCCACGATCCGGGCCTGCATCCCGCCGAACTCCAGCCAGCGGCCCGGTTTCTGGGTGGCGAGCAGGCCGTCCGGGTCGATCTGGGCGTACGGCGCGGTCGCGTCGCCGCCCTGCAGTTTCTGCCGTACGGCCAGCGAACCGGCCCGGTCGTCGGTGAGGTCACGGCCCCCGGCCAGGTCGAGGCGGTGCTCCTGCGGGTAGGCGGAGCTGCCGCCGTCCCCGCCGCCGAGTTCGTACCAGGCCAGCGTGGGGCCGGTCACGCTGAGGCGCAGCAGTGACCCGGCCCGGGTGGGTGCCCCGGCTCCGGGCCGCGCGGCCAGGCGCATCGTGCCGTCCCGGCTGGTCAGGGCCCCGGTGTAGACGGTGGCGGGGGCGGGCGTCCCGTCGCTGCCGACACCCTGGGGGGCGCCCTGCCAGATCGCGATGCCGTCCTCGGAGGCACCGATCAGCCGGACCGCGGTGGACGCCGGGTGCCCGGCGATCCGCAGCGTCGCCGCCGGCGCCACCGTGCGCGCGGCCAGGGCCTGGGCCCGGGTGCGGACCGGTTCGCCGGTGCTGTCCGGGGCGTCGACGGCGCCGGTGAGGACGAGGGAGAGCGCCAGGACGCCGGGGGCCAGGCGGGCGTAGCGGATCGCGTTGTCCGGTGGGTTCTCCGACGGATGGACACCGGCGGGCGGCGGGGTCGGTGGGACGGTCCGGGACACGCTGAGGTCGTCGTCGGGCGAGATCCGGACTTCCAGATCCGGGGCCGAGCGCGGACGCACGACCAGCGACGGGGCGACCGGCGTCGCGCGGCTCATCTGAGGTTCTCCCACCGTGGATCCGGACACCTGGGCATGGTGCCCCCGGAACGGTGTGGATGCACGCATCCCACCAGCCCCACCTCGATGCGGGCCCACGACGAAGGCCTGAAACCGGTCCACCCCGCGTGCCGTTCACCGACCGCGTCCGCAATTGGAAGGGACCCGCCGCAAAACCACCCCTTCGACCCCCCCAACCTTCCGTGATCATGCAAAACCTCCCCGGCGTTCTAGAACTGTGGTTCCGAGAGTTCTAGAACGCCGGGGAGGTTTTGCATGATCACGAAGGGTCTTGGGGGGTTCAGTTCGATTGAAGTATTGCCACAGCACGGCCACACCGGTGGACGAGGCCCCAGGAGTCGCACGTTCCTCACCTGGGCGTGCAGCGGGAGGGTGGACTCGGCGCGGGCGGGTCCGCCGGTCAGGACGTTTCGAATACAGCAGGATCCCCCGGGGACCCGTGATCGTCAGCGACGGTGAGCCTGCCGTTCAGGGCCCACCAAAGCAGGTCGCCGCCTCGGGGGACGACCCCGGAGACGGCGACAGGCGCAGTGGGGCGTACTACTCGCCCGACACCTCGTCCAGGTTGAAGAGCGAGGTGACCGACCCGTCCTCGAAGACCTCGTGGATCGCCTGGGCGATCAGCGGGGCGATCGAGAGCACGGTGAAGTTCGGCAGCAGCCGGTCGGAGTCGATCGGCAGCGTGTTGGTCAGCACGATCTCCGTGGCACCGCAGTCGCGTAGCCGCTCGGTGGCGGGGTCGGACAGGATGCCGTGGGTGGCGGCGATGATCACGTCTTTCGCGCCCTGCTCGAAGAGCTTGGTGGCGGCCTTGGTGATCGTGCCACCGGTGTCGATCATGTCGTCGACCAGCACACAGGTGCGGCCCTCGACGTCACCGACGACCCGGTTCGTGACCACGGTGTTCGGCATGCGCGGGTCACGGGTCTTGTGGATGAAGGCCAGTGGCGTGCCGCCCAGACGGTCGGCCCAGCGCTCGGCCACGCGCACGCGGCCGGAGTCGGGCGCGACCACGGTGATCTCCTCGCCCTTGTACTTGCTCGCGACGTGGTCGGTGAGCAGGTGCAGGGCGAAGAGGTGATCGACCGGGCCGTCGAAGAAGCCCTGCGTCTGGTCGGTGTGCAGATCGACCGTCATCAGGCGGTCGGCACCGGCCGTACGCAGCAGGTCGGAGATCAGCCGGGCGGAGATCGGCTCCCGGCCCCGGTGCTTCTTGTCCTGCCGTGCGTACGGGTAGAACGGCAGCACCACGGTGATCCGGTCGGCCGACGCGCGCTTGAGCGCGTCGATCATGATCAGGGTCTCCATCACCCAGGTGTTGATGCCTGCGCCGCAGGACTGGACCACGAACGCGTCCGCCCCACGCACCGACTCCTCGAAGCGCACGAAGATCTCGCCGTTGGCGAATTCGTAGGCGGACTGAGGCGTCAGGCTCACGTCGAGATACTTGACGATCTCCTCAGCCAGCTCTGGGTATGCCCGGCCGGAGAAGACCTGGAGCGTCTTCCGGCTTTGGATCGAAACAGTATTCACCAGCGGTACCTCTCACGGGGGTGTTGCCGCCATGTTCCCAGACTTTTCATGCGACAAGCTTTTGGGGGATTGAAGCACCCTTCCCATCGGCCGACGGTGTATCGACGATGACCGAAAACTGGCCCCTCCGGCTCGGGGAGGGGGTGCTGATCGGTATGGCTGAATCGCAAGGGGGCTACATGTCCACATTCGTGCAGTTGGGTCGGGTGGAGGCTGGGCTGCCACCCGCACTCACCGACGATGATGTCGTACCCGGACCGCAGCTGGTGTTCGTGCGCAGGGTGCTCGCGGGTAGCGCGGGTCACGTCTGGCACATCTTGGTAAGTCCCGTCGGCACCTCGGTCTGGCTGGGTCCCGGTGCCGTGCTGCGCGGCGAGGGGCACAGCTTCATGAGTGACGAGGGGGAGGCGGGCATGGTGCGGAGCTACCACCCGCTGGAGCAGCTGCGGCTGTCGTGGCACTCCGGGGACGCGGAGGACGAGCCCAGCCTGGTCGAGCTCGATCTGACCCCGGTCGCGGGCGGTACGCGGCTGCGGTTGTGGCACGAGGGCCTGCCCTCGGACCAGCGGCCGCACATGCAGGAGGAGTGGGAGCACCGGCTGGACGACTTCGCCCAGGTCTGTCTCTAGGACCTGGATTCCCCCGGTCGGTGTGAACCCGGCCGGGGGCCCGTCGTGACGACTTACGGGTTCCAGCTCAGCATCAGCCAGCCCCCGGCCACGATCGAGGCCAGGGACAGCAGGAAGAACACCGTGACCCAGAACACCCCCGGGACGTGGCTCAGCCAGGCCAGCTGATCGGCGTCGGAGGTCACCGGGGGCCCACCGCGCCGCCCGCTGCCCTGCGCCCGGCGGGAACTCTGCAGCTCGATCACCGCGCGCAGCCCGCCGATCAGCAGCAGCCAGGTCACCGCGCAGGCGAAGCCCAGGGCCGTGCGCTCGTTGCCCCAGACCATCACCGCGACCGCCGCACCGCCGGTGACGACCACGGTGAGCACCCCGAAGGCGTTGCGGATCTGGGTCAGCAGCACCGCCAGCAGGCCCACCACCACCCACAGCAGCACGGTGATCAGGTCGAGCCCGATCAGTGCCGCCAGCCCCACACCCATCACGGCCGGCGCCGGGTAGCCCGCGAGCGCGGTGAAGATCATGCCCAGGCCGCGTGGCTTGCCCCGGGAGAGCGTCACCCCGGAGGTGTCCGAGTGCAGCTTGATCCCGGCCAGCTCGCGGCCCATGAGCAGCGCGATCACGGCGTGGCCACCCTCGTGGGCGATCGTCACCACGTTGCGCAGCACGTGCCAGGTGGTGCGTTCGCCGGTCAGCACGATGGCCGCGACCCCCAGCACGATCACCATGACGCGCTCGTCGCCGAGGGAGTCCCAGGAGAGGTTGTCCCAGGAGAAATCGGAGTTCACCGCTGACATTTCGCCAAGGGTAGGGGTCATGCCCGTCGGGGAACGAGTCTGCGGTCCGGAAGTTGATCATCGACGGGCCCGAAGGCCGGATCGTCCACACCCCGCTGCCGCACCGGATCGGCCTGGGGCCGGTAGATCGTGTGGACGATCATCGCGCAGATGAGCAGCACCAGCAGGTCACGCAGCACCACCACGGTGAGGAACCGCTCGGGGGAGTTGCCCCGGGCCGGGTCCTGCAGACCGAGGAAGTACCCCAGCCGGGGGTACCAGAGGTAGGCGTCCGTGACCATCCAGACCAGCAGCACCCAGACCCGGGGCAGGGCCAGCACGGCCAGGGGCACCAGCCACAGCGAGTACTGCGGGCTCCACACCTTGTTGGTCAGCAGGAACGCGGCCACCACCAGGAAGACCAGCGAGGCCAGCCGGGGCCGGCGCGGCGAGGTGAGACCGATCACCCCGATCACCAGGCACAGCACCAGGAAGGCCGCCAGGCTGAAGGTGTTCAGCTTCTCCGGCGACTGACCCGCGTACAGCGGGCCGTCGAACCCCCGCCAGCTGGTGAAGGTCGTGAGCGCGTTGTAGATCGAGTCGTGGTCGGCCGGACGGGTCGAGTTCAGCCGGAAGAACTCCCACCAGCCGCGCGGGTAGAGCAGCGCGAACGGGGCGTTGCAGGCGATCCAGGCCCCGGCGGCCGCCAGGGTGGCCTTCCACCACGGCTTCAGCGTTCCCGAGCGCCAGCAGAGGATCAGCAGCGGCCCGAGGATGAACAACGGGTAGAGCTTGGCCGCCGCGCCGATCCCCAGCAGCAGCCCGGCCAGCAGCGGTCGTTGCCGGGCCCAGGCGAGCATCCCGGCGGCGGCCAGGGCCACGGCCAGGGTGTCGAAGTTGGTGAAGGCGTGCACGAACACCAGCGGGGAGAGCGCCATCAGCACCACGTCCCACTTGCGCACCGCCAGCGGGATCGTGCAGGCCACCGCCACCAGCCAGGAGATCGCCAGCACGATCGCCATGATCACGAAGTAGGGCACCACCTCCGGCCCGGTGTCGCCGGTGACGCCCACGTAGACCTTCGTGAACCGCATGCCGACGTACTGGAGCATGCCGGTCACCACCGGGTACTCCATCGCCCGCACGGTGCCGTCGGCGTCGGTCCAGGTGGTCTTGTACGGCAGCGTGCCGTCCTGGAGGTGGTCCACCCCGTAGAGCGGGATCGCGTCGGAGTAACAGTGCAGCGAGTACTGCCGCGCGTCGCGCCAGTCGAGCGCCACCTGGCCGTCCGGGGTGGTGTACGTGTCGACGCAGGGGGCCTTGGCGGCCCAGCCCACCGCCAGGCCCACGCAGGCCAGCAGCATCACAACCAGCCATATCCGCAGCCCTCGGTCGAATCTGCTGGTCATCCCGGTCATCGGCCGGGACTCTACCGATCCTTCCCGTGGGTGGGCACTACGACGCAAGATCGGTCAGGAACTTCTTGGCCACCGGCACCGCACTCTTGGCGCCGAAACCCCCGTCCTCGACCAGGATCGCGAACGCGATGTCGCCCTGGAAACCGGTGAACCAGGCGTTCGTCTTCGGGGGCGTGTCGGTGCCGTACTCGGCCGTGCCGGTCTTGCCGGAGACCGGCCCGCCGGGCACGTTCTTCATGCCGGTACCCGTCCCGCTGGTGACCACCGTGCGCATCAGTGAGCGCATCGTCCGCACGCTCCTGGCATCCAGCTTCACCGGGTCGACATCGGCCGTGGCCTTGTCGTTCCCGGTTCCGTCGAGCACCAGCCGGGGGGCGTGCCAGGTGCCGGAGGCGATCCCGGCGGAGGCGCTCGCCACGGCCATCGGGCTGACGAGCACAGTGCCCTGACCGATCATCGCGGCGGCGTGCGCGACGGTGTCGCCCTTGGCCGGGACCTGGCCGGTGAAGGCCGTCACGCCGGTGGCGTTGGGCTGTCCGTAGCCCAGCGAGCCCGCCGCCTGGGCCAGCTGCGCCTGGCTGATGAGCTTCGCGCTGCCGACGAAGGCGGTGTTGCAGGAGTGGGCGAAGTCACTGGAGAAAGGCACCTTGCCGAGGACCTCGTCCTCGGCGTTGGTGAACTTCTTGCCGCTGACCGTCAGGGCCTTGGGGCAGGCCACGATCTTGTTCGCGGTCATCCCGCCGTACTCCACCAGGCCCAGGCCGGACGCGATCTTGAAGGTCGAGCCGGGTGCGTACTGGCCGAGCAGGGCGCGGTTGTAGCTGTTGCCGTTCGGGCCGCCGTTGGCGATCGCCAGGATGTTGCCGGTCTTCGTGTCGATCGCGACCATGCCGGCCAGGTGCGTCGCCGTGGCGATCGCCTTGTCCGCGGCGTTCTGGATCTCCAGATCGAGGGTGAGCTTCAGGTCCTTGCCGTCGGTCGCGTCGGCCCGGAAGAGCTCCTTTCCCTCGCCCTCCTTCGGCTCGGCCGTCACGACCACGCCCGGGGTGCCGGCCAGCTGCTCGTCATAGGTGCGCTGCAGGCCGGACAGGCCGGTCTCGTCACCGGCCTGCACCCGCCCGTCCGACTCCTTGACGATGTCGGCCGTCGCCGCCCCGACGTTGCCGAACAGCGGCCGGGCGAAGTCGGAGGAGGGGGTGAGCGCGACGTCCTTGGTCTGGAACACCACCCCGGGGATCGGTTTGAGCCGGGCGCTCACCTGGTTGTAGGCGGCCTTGCGCAGCGTGATCACGTCGACGAAGGTGTCGGCGCCGGCCGCCTTCACCCGCTTCAGCAGGGCCGCGCCGTCCACGCCGACCACGCCGGCGACCTTGGTCACCGTCTGTTCCACGTCGTCCGTCTTCGCCTTGTGGATCCCGACCACGACCACCGGGCGGTCCTCGACCAGCACCTTGTCGTTCGCGCCGAGGATCTGGCCACGCCGGCCCGTCACCGTGCTCGCCTTCAGCGTGGCCGTGGCGAGGTCACCGGTCAGGTCCGGGTGCACCAGAGTGGACGCGTACTGCGGCCGCCAGCTGCCGTCCTGGTCCACCAGCGTCAGCGTGGTGTCGTACTCCCACGTCCGGTCGCGGGCCAGCGTCCAGGTCACGTGCAGCGGGGCGGTCGCCGTGTCGCCGCTCGCCGACTCGGTGACCTTGCCCACGGTGATGCCGGAGGGCTTGTCCGTCTTCTCGGACGTCAGGCCGGCCGTGGTGGTCTGGACGGCCTTGGCCGGGTCGTCCGTGGTGCCCGCCTGGCCACTGGCCCAGCCGATGGTGCCGAGATTTCCGCCGGACCAGGCCCGGCCGAAGGCCTCGGCCGCGGTCTTCTGCGCTCCGCTGTTGTCGCCCCCGCGTAACCGGTACAGGGCTGTACCCCCTGCTCCCGCGAGGACCAGCACGGCCACCAGGACATAGATCAGGACACGACGGTTCACGGTGCCCGACGGTAGCGGTCATGCCGGGCCTGCGGTACGAAGGGAAGGTGCCCTCCCTGATCCTCGGTCCTGTCCTCCGGCACGTCGGTGCTGCTCACGCCACTGTCTGGGTCGAGGTGGACACTCGATGTGAAGTCTCCGTGCTCGGCACGACCGACAAGACCTTCGAGGTCAGTGGCCATCACTACGCCCTCGTGGCGGTCACCGGTCTTCCTCGGGGAGAGGTGATCGAGTACGACGTGCGCCTGGACGGCGAACTGGTGTGGCCACCGGTACACAGTTCCGGACTGCCGCAGACGCCCGGCGTGTCGGATTCGCCACATCCGGCCCCCGGCGTTCTCCCCGCCTCACAGATCCGCACGCTCGACCCCGATCGCCCGCAGCGCATCGCCTACGGATCGTGCCGGGTCGCCACCCAGCGCACGGTCGAGGGACAGCGCAAGTACGGGGTGGACGCCCTGGAGGCCTACGCCGTCCGGGTGGCCCACGATCCCGGTGACGGCCGGCCTGATCTGATGGTCATGCTCGGCGACCAGGTCTACGCGGACGAGACCACGGAGATCACCCAGCGGCGCATCGCCGGTCACCGGGACATCTCGAAGCCTCCGCACGGCGAGGTCGCCGACTTCGAGGAGTACACCTGGCTCTATCACGAGTCGTGGAGCGACCCGCAGATCCGCTGGCTGATGTCCACGGTGCCGATCGCGATGATCTTCGACGACCACGACGTGCACGACGACTGGAACACCTCGCGCTCGTGGCGGGCCGACGTGAAGAAGACCGGCTGGTGGGCCGAGCGCATCGTCGGCGGGCTGGTCTCGTACTGGGTGTACCAGCACATCGGGAACCTCTCACCGGACGAGCTGGCCGACGACGAGGTGTACCAGCGGGTGCGGGCGCTGGCCGCCGCCGGGCAGGACTGCGCGCCGATGCTGCGCGAGTTCGCGGTGATGGCCGACGCCGAGGCCGACGGGGGCAAGGGCTACCGCTGGTCGTTCTGGCGGGACCTGGGGCGGACCCGGCTGGTGGTGATCGACTCGCGGTGCGGGCGGATGCTCGACGGCGACCACCGGTCGATGCTGTCCGAGGACGAGTTCGCCTGGGTCGAGGAGCACACCCGGGGCGACTACGACCACCTGCTCATCGGCACCTCCCTGCCCTGGCTGATGGCTCCCGCCCTGCACCAGATCGAGGCCTGGAGCGAGCACCTCGCCGAGGGCACCGGCCGCCGGGCCGTGCTGGGTGAGAAGCTGCGCCGTGCGGCCGATCTGGAGCACTGGCCGGCGTTCCGGGAGTCGTTCGACCGGCTGGCCCGGCTGATCGCCGACGTGGCGTCGGGCCCGCAGGCCCCGGCCACCGTGTGCGTGCTGTCCGGCGACGTGCACCACAGCTACATCTGCGAGGCCGACGTCACCGCGCTGATGTCCTCCGTGCCCGAGAGGGCCTCGAAGGTCTACCAGCTCACCTGCTCGCCGGTGCACAACACCATCCCGTGGGTCATGCGCCTGGCGTTCAGCATCTCCTGGACCAGCCCCGTCACCCGCCTGGCCCGCCTGCTGTTCACCCGTCCGCGCACCATCCCCGAGACCGTGATGTCGTGGGGGTCCATCGGTGGGCCGATCTTCGGGAACGCCATCTCCACGCTGGTTCTCGAGGGTCGGGCGGCCCGCGTGATGCTGGAGTCGACCCGCGACGCGCAGCCCCTGCCCCCACGCAACCGGCTGTCCATCCCCTCCGGCGGGCACGAGCCGGAGAACCAGTGGGCCCTCACCGAGCAGGACTGGGACCCGGCCCGCTACCCACTCAAGATCGCGGTGGCCCGGGACCTCTCGGGCCGCTGAGGGTGGCTTGAGGGAGGCGAAGAACCCCACAACCCGTTCGTGATCATGCAAAACCTCCCCGGCGTTCTAGAACTGTGGGATCGAGAGTTCTAGAACTCCGGGGAGGTTTTGCATGATCACGGCGGGTTTTTTTGGTTCGGGCGCCGGTCGCCTCGTCCTCTGGCGGCTGCTCTTTTCGGGAACCCTATCGACAGCGATACGTTACCGATATATCGTCAACGTATCGCCGAAGCTCATCGGGAGCTCCGGCCGATCTGAAGGAGCAATCGATGAAGCAGGCAGAGAAGAACAACGATGAGCAGGCGTACGAGGCCGGCCACGACGACCCGGCCTGGGGTTCCCCGGATGCCGACGAGGGTGACGGGCGGCGCGGTCGGGGCCGGCGGTTCGGGCGGGGCCGGTTCGGTCCTGGTCGGGGGCTCGGTTCTCCTGGTGGACGCGGGTCCGGTCCGGGTTTCGGTCCCGGCGGTCTGGGTTTCGGTCCGGGTTTCGGGCCGCGGGCGGCCGGGCGGGGCATCGACCCCGAGGACTTCCCGGAGGACGAGGACGGTCGCGGTGGGTTCGGTGACGGGCGTCCCGGTGGGCATCGGGGTTTCGGCCGGTTCGGGCAGGGGCCCTTCGGTCCCGGCGGGTTCGGTCCGGGGGGATTCGGCCCGGGTGGGTTCGGTCCCGGCGGCTTCGGCCGGGGTGGCTGGGGTCCCGGTGGTGGTGGTCCCGGTCGCGGGGAGGGACGCGGTGGCCGGGGCGGGCGTCGTCCGCGGGGCAACGTGCGGGCCGCGATCCTCGCGCTGCTGGCCGAGGAGCCCGCTCAGGGCTACCACGGTTACGCCATCATGGGTGAACTGACCAAGCGCAGCGGTGGCCTGTGGCGTCCCAGCCCGGGATCGGTCTACCCGGTGCTGCAGCAGCTGCAGGACGAGGGACTGGTCCGGGCGGAGGACGCCGAGGGAGGCCGCAAGGTCTTCTCGATCACCGATGCCGGGCGCGAGTCGGTGCAGCAGAACCCGTCCGAGTATGCCGAGCCGTGGGCGATGGCCGGTCCCGGCCAGCGGCAGCGGGTCCAGACCCTGTTCGAGGGCATGGGTGCTCTCGGTCAGGCCACGCAGCAGGTCGCGCGGCTGGGTTCGGACGAGCAGGTCGAGCGCGCGCGGCTGGCGCTGGACGAGGCCCGGCGCCGGATCTACCTGATCCTCGCCGAGGACCAGGCCGCCGGGCCGGCCCCGGAGCCGGGCGCTTCGGGCGGCGCTTCGGACGGCGCTTCGGACGGCGCTCCGGACGGCGCTTCGGATGACGCTGAGTGAACCGGTTGATCCGCACCGTGGATGTCGCGTCCGGTACCTGGCCGGATGCGGCATCCCCGGGTGTGCGGCAGCCTGTTCGCTGAGGGTGGAGCCGGATCGGGGATTTACCGACGTGCCGGTAGCGTTGTAGATGCCGGGTGCCCGTTTCGGCGCATCGGCGCCATCGTCGATGCTCGTCGCGGAACGGGCCGGGACGAGCACAATGCGCGACGGTGAGTAACCGCGCCCGGCGATGGAGGAGGACGCTCGTGCTGGATCCGCGGGATCTTTACACGCTCGCCGACGAGCAGCCCGACGAGGGCGCTCTCGAACACCCTGTACTGCTGCACGCGCTCGGAGGTTTCATCGACGCGGGCAACGCCGGCCGGCTGGCGGGCGAGCACCTGCTCAGCTCGCTGGAGCACCGGGTGCTGGCCACGTTCGATGTCGACCAGCTGTACGACTACCGCGCGCGGCGCCCGGCGATGACCTTCATGGAGAACCGCTGGGAGAGCTACGAGGCTCCCCAGCTGGTGCTCGAGGAGGTCAAAGACGTCGAGGGGCGCGGCTTCCTGATGCTGACGGGGCCGGAGCCGGACATTCAGTGGGAACGGTTCGTGGCCGCGGTCACGGAGCTCGTCGACCACTACAACGTGCGCCTGACCATCGGTGTGCACGCGATCCCGATGGCGGTGCCGCACACGCGCCCCTCCGGTATGACCGCGCACGCCACCCGTAAGAACCTCATCGACATCAAGAACATCTGGGCCGGCAACGTGCAGGTCCCGGGCAACGTCGCCGGTCTGCTGGAGCTGCGGCTGGGCCAGGCGGGTAAGGATGCCGCGGGTTTCGCCGTGCACGTGCCGCACTACCTGACCCAGGCCGAGTTCCCCGACGCCGCCGTGGTGCTGGTCGATGCCGTGGCCGATGTCAGTGACCTGACACTGCCCACCGGCACGCTCATCGAGGCCGGCATCGAGACCCGCGCCGCCATCGAGGAGCAGGTCGCCGGGCAGCCCGAGGTGGCCGCCGTGGTGAGTGCCCTGGAGCAGCAGTACGACGCCTACGTCGCCGGTGAGGGCAATGCGCTGCCGCTCGCGGACGGTCCGGGCGAGCTGCCCACCGCCGACGAGCTGGGCGCCGAGCTCGAGCGCTTCCTCGCCGAGGAGAACGACCGCAAGGGCCGCGGCGACGTCTGACCTATCGCTACGCTGCCGGTGTTCGTACGGTGATTTCCGGCATACGGGGAGTTCGTGATGAGCATCGACAGCGGGTGGATCAGGGCCAGCGGCGCCGACGGCAGTGACGAGTTCGTCGAGATGCGTCGCAGCGGCGAGATGATCGAGGTGCGCTACTCGAAAGACGGCGAGACGGGCGACGTGCTCTCCTTCACCCCCGGTGAGTGGGACGCGTGGCTCGACGGCGCCAAGAAGGGCGAGTTCGACCACCTCGTGTAGGGGGGCGCCTTTCACCTGCACCAATGGTGGACGTCCACCAGCCCCGCCCGGTGCCCGTCACCCGGCGGGGCTGTCGGGTTCGGGTCAGGTGTTCGCCTGTTTCCGCGGCCAGTGTTTCAGCGTGCTGCTCCGGCTGAACGCCACCAGCGTGATCAGCAGCACCGACAGGCCGAAGAAGAACCCGCCGACGACGTCGGTCAGGTAGTGCACGCCCAGGCCGAGCCGGTCGAGCGCGACGAAGACCGGCCAGGCGAACGCTCCCACCCACAGCGCGACCCGCCCCCGGGTGCTGCGCACGGACCGGCCGTCGCCGGGGGCCCGCACGTGGTGGCGCAGGCTGGGCTCGAGCAGCACCAGCACGATGCCGGCGAACATCACGGCGTTGGTGGTGTGGCCCGAGGGAAAACTCGACCCGGAGGCCAGGTAGACCGGGTCGGGCAGGTCCGGCCGGTTCCGCTCGACCAGCAGCTTGATCAGGGGGTTGAGCGTGCCGCCGATGACCAGCGTGGCGACCATCCAGGACACCGCCCGGCGGGCTCCCCGTCGCCAGAGCACGATCGCCGGCACCAGGAAGATCGCGCGGATCGCGAACGGCTCGGTGGCGTGCCCGATCACCGTCAGGATGTCGGCCAGCCAGGGCCGGTCCACCACGTAGCCGTGCGCCCCGGTCGACACGTCGTGATCGATCTTCGGCACGTCGGGAAGACCCGTCGCCACGAGCACACCGATCAGCACGAAGCCACCGAGCAGCGCCGTCCCGAGGAACAGCAGCAACCCGGCCAGCACCAGCCGGCCCTCGTGCTCGGACGGGGTGTCACCGGCCAGGTGCGACTCGAGGTTGCCGGGGTCCAGGTGGTCGTCGTCGTGCACCGCTGTCGAGGCCTCAGGTCCTGAGGCCGCGTTGCCGGGCTGTGATGCCATGCGGTCGCGCGCCTTTCCCTCGTCGTACGGCGGGGCCCCCGTGAGGTGCCCCGGCTGTTCTGCTCCGTCCGGGCCGGTGTCGTGCGGGTCCGGGTCGTGTTGGCCCGGGTCGTGCTGGCCTGCGTGGTGCTGCTCTGGGTTGTGCCGGCCTGAGTCCTGCCGGTCCGGCCTGGCCCGCGTCCGGGGTCACGGTGCGGTCCGTCCCCGGTGCGGGCCGGCGTCCGGCGGCTCATTCATCGGGACCACCCGGCCGGTGCACCCCCGTGTCTCATGTCTCGGCCTCGTCGGCGGATGAGTTCTCTGCGCCGTCTTCCACGACGTGGTGGCTGCGGACGGTCGCGATCGTGTCGGCCTGAGCCGCGGGCTTGTCCGGACGGTGGGCCAGGACCCGGGCGAAGCGCAGGGCGAGGCCGGCCGGGTAGCGCGGCGAGCGCTGCACGCCGTCGAAGGCGATCTCGACGATCAGTTCGGGGCGCACGTGCACGACCCACTTCGACTCACGCTCGGCCAGCTCGCGCAGCTTCCCGGTCTGCCAGTCGAGCATCACGTCGGTGAGGCCCTTGAAGGTCTTGCCCAGCATCACGAAACCGCCGGGCGGGCCGTACTCGCCCTCCGGGTCGCGGGCGCCGAGGTGCAGGTTCGAGAGCTTTCCGGTGCGCCGGCCGTGGCCCCACTCGGCGGCGAGCACCACCAGGTCGAGGGTGATACGGGGCTTGACCTTCACCCAGCCCGCGCCGCGCCGGCCCATCGTGTAGGCGGAGGCCAGCGACTTCACCACCACACCCTCGTGCCCCCGGGCCAGGGTGTCGGCCGCGAACGCCTGCGCCCCGGTCACCGCAGCCTCGTCGGACGGGTCGTCGACGACGTGCCGGGGCACGATCAGTTCCGGGGCCGCGACCTCGAGGCGGGTACGCCGGTCGGCGCCGGGCCGGTCGATCAGGTCGTCGCCGTCCACGTGTAGCGCGTCGAACAGGGTGAGGCTCAGAGGGGTTGCCGCCCGTGCCTTCTCGAGGTCATGGCGGGCCACCCGGGCGGAGGTGACCTGGAACGGTGCGGGCCGGCCGGAGGCGGTGTACGCGATCACCTCGCCGTCGAGGATGGCGTCGGCCACGTCGAGACCCCGCACCGCCTCGACCACTTCGGGCACGCGCGCGGTGATGTCGTCGAGGGTGCGGGTGAACACGGACACGTCGGAGCCCTGCCGGTGGATCTGTACCCGTACCCCGTCGAGCTTCCACTCCACCCCGGCGGGACCGGTCTTCGCCAGGGCCGCACCGAGTTCGGGGGCCGGCGCGGCGAGCATCGGGGCCAGGGCCCGGCCGATCGAGAGCTGGAACGCCGACAGGGCGCTCTCGCCGCCCTCCAGCGCGGCCGCGGCCACGTCGGGCAGGTCGCCGTGCACCGACAGGGCCCGGCGCACCGAGGCCAGGGGGACCTCGGCGGCCTTGGCCACGGCGTCGACGATCAGCCCGGCCGCGGCGCCCTGGCGCAGTTCGCCGGAGATCAGGCCGGACAGCAGCCGCTGTTCGCCGGCGGTGGCCGCGGAGAGGAGCTCGAGCACGATCTTCTGCCGCTCACCGCTCGACCCCGCACCGGTGAGCAGAGAGGCCCGGGCGAGTTGCGCGTCCACCATCTGCACCGTGAGGGACGGCGACACCGCAGGTGGGGGAGCCGACCGCAAGGAGGCCCACCCGAGCCCGGTACGCCGCTGGAAGGTGCGCCCGGACAGCCAGGCCGCCACCACCGGCGCGTCCGAACCGCTGGCCCGGCGCAGGCAGGCCGCCAGCAGCGCGACCTTGTCGCGCCGGGCGGACGCGGCGGCCACGGCCTCGGAGGCCGCGGCGATCTCGGTGAGGAGCACGCACCTACTCTGCCCGCGACCACCGACAAGAACACTTCGAAACCATCACCGGGGAAGGAGGAGCACCTCCCCGTCAGGACTCCGTGACCGTGCCGATCCCGTCCTGGGCGGACACACTCAAGCGGCGGGTCACCCGCACCGCCTCCAGCATCCGCCGGTCGTGCGAGACCAGCAGCAAGGTGCCGCCGAACGAGTCCAGTGCCTGCTCCAGCTGCTCGATGGCGGGCAGGTCGAGGTGGTTGGTGGGCTCGTCGAGCACCAGCAGGTTCACCCCCCGGGCCTGCAGCAGGGCCAGCCCGGCGCGGGTGCGCTCGCCGGGGGAGAGGGTGCCGGCCGGGCGGGCCACGTGGCGGGCGCCGAGCCCGAACTTCGCCAGCAGGGTGCGCACGTCGGCGTCGGGCCAGTCCGGCACCTGCGCGCCCAGAGCCTGCATCACGGTGTTCTCACCGGTGAAGGCCGAGCGGGCCTGGTCGATCTCGCCGACCACCACGCCCGAACCCAGCGAGGCCCGGCCCGACGTGGGGGCGAGCCGGCCGAGCAGCAGGGACAGCAGCGTGGTCTTGCCCGCGCCGTTGGGCCCGGTGATGGCGATCCGGTCGGCCCAGTCGATCTGCAGGGTCAGGGGCCCGAGGCGGAAGTCGCCACGCTCGGCCACAGCGCTGTCGAGCGAGGCCACCACCGCGCCGGAGCGGGAGGCGGTCGCGATCTCGAACTGCAGCTGCCACTCCTTGCGGGGTTCCTCGACCACGTCGAGCCGCTCGATCATCCTCTGCGTCTGCCGGGCCTTGGCGGCCTGCTTCTCCGACGATTCGGCCCGGTGTGCCGCGCCGATCTTGTCGTTGTCGGGAGCTTTGCGCCGGGCGTTGCGCACGCCCTTCTCCATCCAGTTCCGCTGCGTGCGGCCGCGTTCCTCCAGGCCGGACCGGGTGTCGGCGTACTCCTCGTAGGCCTCGCGGGCGTGCCGCCGGGCCACCTCCCGCTCTTCCAGGTACGCCTCGTACCCGCCGCCGTACACGCTGACCTGCTGCTGGGCCAGGTCGAGCTCCACCACGCGGGTCACCGTGCGGGCCAGGAACTCCCGGTCGTGGCTGACCACCACGACGCCCGAGCGCAGGTCGGTGACGAACTGCTCCAGCCGGTCCAGTCCGGCCAGGTCGAGGTCGTTCGTCGGCTCGTCGAGCAGAATCACGTCGTACCGGCTGAGCAGCAGCGACGCCAGCCCCGCGCGGGCGGCCTGGCCGCCCGACAACGACACCATCGGCGTCCCCAGTCCGCCGACCAGACCCGAACTCAGGCCGATCTCGCCGGCGACCTGCTCGGCCCTCTCGTCGAAGTCCGCGGCGCCCAGAGCCATCCAGCGGTCGAACGCGACCGAGTAGGCGTCACCGTCCCCGCCTCCGGCGAGCTCCTCGGTGGCGGCGTCGAACTCGGCCTGGACGGCGGTGATGCCGCAGCGCCGGGCCAGGAACTCGAGCACGGTCTCTTCGGGCCGCCGCTCGTGCTCCTGCGGCAGGTAACCGACGATGGCCTGCTCGGGGCTCAGGGAGACCGTGCCGTTCTCGGAATCTTCCAGCCCGGCAAGGATTTTCAGCAGGGTGGACTTGCCGGCGCCGTTGGCGCCGACCAGGCCCACCACGTCACCGGGGCCGACGACCAGGTCGAGCCCGGCGAAGAGCTGACGGTCACCGTGCCCGGCTGCGAGGTCGCGGGCGAGCAGGGTTGCAGACATGAGGAGAAGCGTCTTGCATGGGCGCCCCGCTCGCCAAATCGTTTACGCCCAGGCCACCGGCAGCGCGCGCGGGTCGTCGGAGGAGACGACCTCCTTGCCCAGGGGCGCCAGCGCCACCAGGGCGAGCTTGATGTTGGCCCAGCCGAACGGGATACCGATGATGGTCAGGCAGAGCCCGATTCCGGTGATCACGTGGGCGATCGCGATCCAGACCCCGGCCAGAACGAACCAGAGCACGTTACCGACGAGCGACGGAGTGCCCGCGTCGTGCTGGGGAACGATCGTGCGCCCGAACGGCCAGAGCACGAACCCGGCCAGGCGGAACGACGCGACACCGAACGGGATCGTGACGATGAGAAGGAACATGAGCACGCCGGCGAGCGCGTAGCCCAGCGACAGCCAGAACCCGGCGAGAACGAACCAGAGAACATTGAGGACGAATCGGATGGCGCTCATGGGGACCCCTTAGCTTCCGTGCGGTTGGGCAGATGAAAACCCCCACCGGTGCGCTGACGCGGTAGAGCCGGTGGGGGTTGCATCCGATGCGCGGAAACCTAGTGGCTCGTCGCCACCGGCTTGCCCTTCTCCTGGCCGATCGCGCCGAGCAGCCCGCCGAACCAGGCCTGCTCGGTGTCGAAGGGCTTACCGCCCTTGATCCGCGGGAACTCGATGGCCCGCAGCCGGCCGCCCTGCTCCTCGTCGTGGCCGATGACGCCGCTGGTGCCCTCCAGCGCGCTCTGCACCGCCAGGTCGACGCAGCCCTGGATCAGGCGCAGGTCCTGCGCGTTGGCCGCGGCCGAGCGGGCGAAGTAGCCGCTCTTCTGCACGAGCACCTTGTTCGCGCCGACCTTCTCGGCGAACTGCTTCGCGAACCACTGACCCGGGTTGATCGTGTCCAGCTTGACGTGACCGAACGCGTCGCGGTCGGGCTCCTCGCCGCGGGCGATGAGTTCCTCGACGATGGTCTCCACCCCTGCCCCTTCGGACAGGAAGATGTTCACCGCACCGACCTCGTCCATCTGCCGGCGCAGGCGGGTGGCCTCGGCCTCGATGTCGAAGCTCAGCTCCGGCACGAACACGGCGTGCACGTCCCAGGCCTTCGGGTCGTTGCCGAAGCCCGCGTACTGCTGGGTGGTGACCCACTCGTGGTACTCGGCGGCGGTGGCGGCGGTCAGCCAGCCGCAGTTACGGCCCATCACCTCGTGCACGATGAGCATGCGCTCGTTCGAGGAGTGCTCGGCGACGACGTTGCGCGCGTAGACGGCGCCCTGCTCGGCCGCGGTCCAGGCGCCCAGGCTCTGGCGGATCGGGATCACGTCGTTGTCGATGGTCTTCGGCAGGCCGACCACGGTCAGCTCGTAGCCGTTCTCGTGCAGGTACGCGGCCAGGTCGGCGGCGGTGGTGTTGGTGTCGTCGCCGCCGATCGTGTGCAGCACGTCGATGCCGTCTTTCGTGAGCTGCTCCGCGGCGACCTGGAGCGGCACCTGGCCCTCCTGCACCAGACCGCGCTTCACGCAGTCGGCGACGTTGGTGAGCTTGACCCGGCTGTTGCCGATCGGGCTGCCGCCGAACTGGTGCAGCAGGTGGGCGCGCTCGCGGATCTGCGGTGTGACCTCGATGTGGTCACCACCCAGGAGGCCGGCGTAACCGTTGCGGTAGCCGATGATCTCGACATCCGGCGCGATCTCGGTATAGCGCTCGATCAGGCCGCCGACGGCGGAGGACAGGCAGGGGGCCAGGCCACCTGCGGTGAGCAGTGCGACACGACGTACGGACATGCTGGGCGCTCCCGAGAAACCGAGTGGCTGTTCCGGCTTCCACACTAGCCGGGGACCTTCGCCCGGCTGGGCTCCGGGCCCTTCGGGTCGGACACGTCGCGCGATGGATCAGTAGCGAATCGTGACATTAGTCTCAGCTGAACTCTTCGCCCCGATGAAACGCCGAAGAATACTTTGTCGTTTATCGGCGGGTGAGGCCCCGATTCTGGCGCTCGGTGCCGAAACATCGGCGTGGAGGGAAGCGCGACGCGGCCGTGAGCGGAATACTACGGAAAGCCCGGTACGTCGCACTGTGCGTGCCGTAGCGACAGGAAGTGACGTTAGCCCTACGAAGCAGACGCACCCGCACCAGGAGGTGGGCACCATCAGTTCGTCCGACGCCCACCACGCACACCCGGCCCCGTCGATGTCCGGCCCGGGCCTGGTCCCGCTCGCCGGTTCCGGCGCGGGCGCCCACGTGCGGTGGACCGCCGAGGCCGTGCTCGAGGCGCGGCAGGACTGGGTCGTCCGGGCCCAGGACGGCTTCGCCGAGGATGTTCTCGCCGAGGTCGAGGAGGCGCTGCGGTCCGTACCCGAACCCCACGCCCACGCGGCGGCCCTCTACGTGCAGGGCCTGTGCCTGATGACGCTGGGGGAGACCTCCATCGCCGTCACGGTCGCCCGGGAGCTGATCGCGCTGTGCCGCCGCACCGGGCAGGTCGCCGGGGCCGTGCAGGCCCGCGCGCTGCTGGTCGAACTGCTGCGCCGCGAGGGGCAGCTGGAGCAGGCCGTCGAGCAGCTCGCCCACGGCGCGGCGGCCGCCTCGGCCCTGGACGACCTGCTCGACCCCCAGGTGCAGACCGCGCTGGCCGCGCTGGTCCTGGCCCACCGCATGATCGGGGTCCGCGAGGGCGCCCGGGAGATCCGGCTGCGCCTCGACACCGTGGAGCAGTTCCTGCCCCGTCACCAGCAGGTCTCCCAGCTGAGCAACCTGGCCTTCGAGCACGCCGAGCGCGGGGTCCGGGCAGCGCACCGCCCGCCCTTCGCCCCCGGTCGCGACGACCTGGCCGAGGCGGTCACCACCATCACCCGGGCCGCCGACGCCGACGGTGGCCGCACGTACCGGGTGGTCGAGCTGGAACGCCAGGTGCTCATCGCCCTGTACGAGGCGATGCTCGGCGACCCCGCCCCGGCCCTGACCCAGCTCACCGCCATCCCCGGCGTTCTCGAGCGGGGTCCCGAGGCCGCGTCCGCACAGGTCTTCTGGGCGATCGGCGTGGTCCGGGCCCTGGCCCGCCAGGGCCGGGCCGTCGAGGGCGCGGCGATCGGGGCCCGGGCCCTGGCGGTCGTGCGCGGGCACGTCGTGGACTCCGAACGGCAGGTGCTCGCCTACGAGGTGGCGCTGGCCGAGCACCCGCCGCTGAACGACCCGGGCAGCGGGACGATCGAGTACCTGACCCTGGCCGGCCGGCGGGCGGACGAGACCTCCACCCTGCTCGACGCGCTCTTCCGGGCCCGGGTCGATCTGCTGCGGGGCGCGGACGAGCGCAAGGTGCTGGCCCGGGCCGCCCGGCTGGACTCGCTGACCAACCTGGTGAACCGGCGCGGGGGAGCCGACGCGATCTCCGAGGCGGCCTCCCTGCCGGTCGGGGAGCCCGTGGCCCTGCTGCTCATCGACCTCGACGGGTTCAAGGAGGTCAACGACTCGCACGGGCACCTGGCCGGCGACGTGGTGCTGCGCGAGGTCTCGACGGCCCTGCGCACCGCGGCCCGGCTGGAAGACGTGGTGGCCCGGTGGGGCGGGGACGAGTTCGTGGTGATCGCGGCCCTGGAGGAGGGGCGCGCGGTGGCCCTGGCGGAGCGCCTGCAGGAGACGATCCGCCACTGCCCGCAGTCGGCGGGGGCGCACATCAGTGCGAGCATCGGTGTGGCCGTGCGCACCGCGCCCATCGACGAGCACGAATGGCTGCGCCGGGCCGACGAGGCGATGTACGCGGCCAAGCGCGCGGGTGGCAATTCCGCGGTGGTCGGGTAGGGATCGACAGCTGAGGACGCACGTCCGTCCGGTCCGGTGGTCGGCTCCGGCGTCCTGTCCACCCGGGTGAACCGGCGTTACCACCCTTTGGGCCGATGTAGCCGCCCGGCCTCCCGGACGACCTCCTTTCCATGGACACGGCCCGTCGGGAGCCGTCGGCGGGCGCTCCGGGCGCCTCCGGCGCGCCACGCCTATCGACCCTCCTGACGGTCACCCTCGCCGTCGGCCTGGTGCTGATGTTCGGCATCTCCCTGGTCTTCGCCTCCGACTCCACCGGACGCTGGATGCGCGGTGGTGGAGAGGGCATGCACCCCGCCCTGCCGCAGGACCTGGCCAGCTCCCCCCTGGCCGCCCCGGCCCCGGCGCCGTCCGGCACCGGCGGCTACAAGCTGCTGGCGTACCAGGACGACGGCTCCACCGTCCCGGTGCGCTGGGACCCGTGCCGGCCGGTGCACTACGTGGTGCGCGGCGCGGGCGCCCCGCCCGGCGGGCAGAAGGCGATCGACCGGGCCGTCGCCGAGGCCGGGCGGATCACCGGGCTGCGGTTCACCTACGACGGCGCCACCGACGAGGTGCCGACGGTCAACCGGCCGGCCCAGAACCGCGAGCGCTACGGGGACCGCTGGTCGCCGGTGCTGGTGGCCTGGACCGACCCGACCGAGTACCCGCACATGAAGGGCTACGCCGGGCTCGGCGGCCCGGACACCGTGTCGGGGGCCGGGCCGGGTACCCGGCGCTACGTCAGCGGGGTGGTCTACCTCAACCGTGAGCACCTGTCCGAGGTGGCCGCCTGGGCCGACGGGCAGGCCCGCATCGACGCCGTGGTGCTGCACGAGTTCGGGCACGTGATCGGCCTGGACCACGTCGACGACCCGGCCGAGCTGATGTATCGCACCCCGACCGCGCAGCCGCACACCGCCGGGTTCGAGGTCGGCGACCGGCGCGGGCTGGCGCAATTGTCCGGCGGCCCGTGCTTCCGCGACTTCTGAACCGTCCTCCGGTCCTGCCGTCCACAGCAGGCACGACGCCGGGGTTGTCCACAGGGGCGGCCGGGACCGCCCGGCGGGGCAGGGCTTCCGGGCAGGGTCGGGGCATGTCCTCCTCCGACCTCACCGTGAACGAAGCCGGGCCCGCCGACCTGATCGCGGCCGTCTGGTACACCCTCGGCTTCCGGCCGCTCAACAGTCTCGTCCTGGTCGCCCTGAACGGCCCGCGGGGGCGGGTCGGCTCGATGCTGCGCATCGACATGACCCCGGCCTGGTTCGGCCCCTCCGGGGTGACCGCGGTGCTCGACGCCGCGGTCGAGGCCCTGACCGGTCCGGCGGCGGCCGCTTTCGGCGGGGCGCCGGGGGAACCGGGGAAAGACGCGCAGGACGGCCTGCCCTCCCGGGTGGTCGCCCTGGTCGCGGTGCCGGACGCACTCGCCGTGCCGCCGCCGATGGTGGTCCGGGCCCTGCCGCAGCGCATCTCCCGGGCCGGGGTGTGGCTGTACGACCTGATCGGGGTCACGCCCACGGCCTACCGGTCGCTGCTCTGCCCGGACGGGTCGTGCTGCCCACCGGACGGGCGGCCGCTGAGCGAGGTGGAGGCCAGCCGGGTGGCGATGGCCCACGTGCTGCGCGGTGACCGGCTGGCCCCGAGCGAGGCCGACGTGATCGGTGACGTGGGGCAGGCCGTGCCGGCCGGGGAGGGAGACGGGCCTCAGGTGCCCGGCGAGCCCGGCGAGCGGGCCCGGCGGATCTGGTGGCGTACCTGGAACGCCCTCCTGGGGAACGCGAAGGGCTGGAGCACCGACCAGCTGGGGCTGGCGCCGCTGCACGACTCGTTCCTGCGCGATGCGATCTTCGTCCGGCTGGCGGCGGCGCCCGGCCCGACCCGGCAGCGGTTCCTGAACCAGTTACTGGCGGGGCAGTCCCCACCCGATCTGTCCGGCTACTGGGAGGAGCTGTTCGGCGAGCTGCCCGACCGGGTGCTGCTGGCCCGGGGCGAGGAGATCCTCGCGGCGCTGGCCCGGCGGGGCACGGCCGCCGAGCGCGCGCCCCTGCTGGCGATTCTGGCCCTGCTGGCCTGGTACCGGGGCAACGGGGTGCGCACCCGGCTGCTGATGGAGCGGCTGCGGGAGGAGGGGCCGGAACTGCCCGATGCCCTGCCCCGTCTCGCCGGGCTGGTCGAGATGCTCTGCACCGCAGGCATTGCCCCGCCGTGGGTGGAGGTTCCGGTGCAGGCGGACGCGGAATGACGTGTCCCGCACGACATCCCCGGAATAGTCCAGATCCTGAGACGGTCGTGGCCAACCCCGGCCGGCTCAATTACTGTGCAGTCCTAGGTCATGAGTACCAGCGACAAGCCCCGGCTTGCTGGTCGGCAACCCTCGTTCCGCGGTGGGGTGCCCCGGGTGATGACCAGGCTGTCGCAGATGCGACAGCAAGCGCGGTCGACGTCAGTCGACCCGTCTCATTGCCGGCGGACCTCCGGGTCCGCCCGGGCACGGGTCGATGGCCTGTGCCCCTGAGCCTGGAGGAGTGCCCATATGAGCACCGGCTGGTCGTTCGAAACTCGTCAGATCCATGCGGGGCAGAGCCCCGACCCCGTGACCGGCGCGCGGGCGCTGCCGATCTACCAGACCACGTCGTACGTGTTCGAGAACACCGAGCAGGCCGCGAACCGGTTCGGGCTCAAGGAGTTCGGGAACATCTACACCCGGCTCAACAACCCCACCACCGACGTGGTGGAGCAGCGCCTGGCCAACCTGGAGGGCGGTGTCGGGGCGCTGCTGGTGGCGTCCGGGCAGTCCGCCGAGACCCTCGCGCTGCTGAACGTGGCCGAGGCCGGTGACCACATCGTGTCCAGCCCGAGCCTCTACGGCGGTACCTACAACCTGTTCCACTACACCTTCCCGAAGCTCGGCATCCAGGTCAGTTTCGTCGAGAACCCCGACGACCTCGCCTCCTGGCGGGCCGCGGTGCGCCCGAACACGAAGGCCTTCTTCGGTGAGACCATCTCCAACCCCAAGCAGGACATCCTCGACATCGAGGGTGTGGCCGGGGTGGCGCACGAGGTGGGCGTGCCGCTGATCGTCGACAACACGGTGGCCACGCCGTACCTGATCCGCCCGCTGGAGTGGGGCGCCGACGTGGTCGTGCACTCGGCCACGAAGTACATCGGCGGGCACGGTGGCGCGATCGCCGGCGTGATCGTCGATGGCGGCAACTTCGACTACACCGCCCAGCCGGAGCGTTTCCCGGGCTTCAACCAGCCCGACCCCAGCTACCACGGGCTGGTCTACGGGCGGGATCTCGGCGTCGGCAGCCCGCTCGGGGCGAACCTGTCCTACATCCTCAAGGCCCGGGTGCAGCTGCTGCGCGACCTCGGCCCGGCCGCGTCGCCGTTCAACGCCTGGGTGATCGCCCAGGGCCTGGAGACGCTGAGCCTGCGGATCGAACGGCACGTGGAGAACGCCCAGGCGGTCGCCACCTGGCTGCAGGGGCGGGACGAGGTGGCCTCGGTCGCCTACGCCAGTCTGCCCAGCAGTCCCTGGTACGAGCTGGCCCAGAAGTACGCGCCGAAGGGTGCCGGGGCCGTCGTGGCCTTCGAGATCAACGGTGGGGTCGAGGCCGGTCGCCGTTTCGTCGACGCCCTCGAGCTGCACAGCCTGGTCGCCAACATCGGAGACGTCCGCAGTCTGGTCATCCACCCGGCCAGCACCACCCACAGCCAGCTCTCCGAGGAGGAGCAGCTGGCCACCGGCGTCACGCCGGGGCTGGTGCGCCTGGCCGTCGGCCTGGAGAACATCACTGACATCCTCGCCGACCTGGAGACCGGATTCCGGGCGGTTAAGGTCGGCTGAATGAGTACGCAGGAGGTTTCCGTGCCCGCTGTGCCACCGGCATCCGGGGCCTGGCGGGCCGGAGATTCCCGTGGGGGCCGCAAGTTCAGCCGGATCGGGAATGTGACGCTCGAACGCGGCGGGCGTCTCGACGACGTCGAGATGGCCTACGAGACCTGGGGCACGCTCTCGCCCACGGGTGACAATGCCGTGCTGGTGCTGCACGCCCTCACGGGTGACAGCCACGTCACGGGTGACGCCGGTCCCGGCCATCCCACCCCGGGCTGGTGGAACGGCCTGATCGGTCCCGGGCGCGAGCTCGACACCGATCGCTGGTTCGTGGTGGCCCCCAACGTGCTCGGGGGCTGCCAGGGCAGCACCGGGCCGTCCAGCCCCGACCCGGGCAGTGCCGACGGCAGCCCGTACGGCAGCCGGTTCCCTTACATCACGGTGCGGGACCAGGTCACTGCCGAGGTGGCACTGTCCGACCGGCTCGGCATCGACCGCTGGGCCCTCGTGGTCGGCGGCTCGATGGGCGGCATGCGCGCCCTGGAGTGGGCGGTCATGGAGCCGGAGCGGGTGGAACGGCTGTTCGTCCTGGCCTCCACCGCGGCCGCGACCGGTGACCAGATCGCCTGGTGCTCGGCGCAGATGATGGCGATCCGGTGCGACGCGAACTTCCACGGCGGTGACTACTACGGTGCCGGGCCCGGTGAGGGCCCGCACAACGGTCTCGGCGTGGCCCGCCGGATCGCGCACACCACCTACCGGTCGGAGGCGGAGATCAACCTGCGCTTCGGCCGTCTGCCCCAGCCCGGGGAGAACCCGCTCGGCGGGGACGGGCGTTTCGCGGTCGAGTCGTACCTCGACCACCACGCGGACAAGCTCACCCACCGGTTCGACGCCAACTCCTACCTGGTGCTCACCCAGACGATGAACTCGCACGACGTCGGTCGCGGCCGGGGCGGCGTGGCCGCCGGGCTGGGGCGGGTCACCGCCCGCACCGCCATCGCCGCGATCTCCAGCGACCGGCTCTACACACCGGGGCAGAACGCCGAGATCGCCGCCGGCATCCCGGACTGCGCCCCGCTGCGTGTCATCGACTCGCCGTACGGGCACGACGGCTTCCTGGTGGAGGTCGAGCGGGTGGGGGAGATCCTCGTCGAGCTGCTGGGCGAACCGGCGCAGCCGGCCCTCGCGACCCACTGAGCCGGGCCGGCCTGCTCACCGGGTCTCCCCGCCGGACCGTGTGCGTTCGTGGCGTTCCGCCCGTCACGAATGCACACGATGCCGCCGGGAGCAGAGCGACCGCCGCGGCCCGGTGGCCGGGGCGGTGCTGCCGTCAGTCCGGAACGACGGCCGGCTCGGCCCGGATCGCGCCGAGCAGGGTCGGCCAGGTCCGGGCGAAGGCGGTGTGCAGGGTGCGGGACGCCACATCGTCCAGGTCGACCCACTCCAGGGCGTCGCTCTCCGGGGTCACGTCGGCGACGGTCAAAGACGGGCCGGCGAGCCCGATCACGTAGGTGTACGACCAGTCGCCGTGGTCCGTGCCGACGAACTCGCCGGAGACGGTCACCAGGGCGGGGTCGACCTCCGCCTCTTCGGCGGCCTCGCGCAGGGCGGCCTCGGCCACGGTCTCGTGACTGTCGCGGGCGCCCCCGACCAGACCCCAGGTGCCGCCCTCGTGCGTCCATTCGGCCCGTAACTGCAGCAGCATCTGCGGCCCCCGCGCGCCGGGGCGCACCAGCGCCAGACCGGCTGCCCCGTGTACGCCCCAGTGCTGATGGCCGCACCCGCAGGTCACCCATCCATTGCCATCGCCGCCGGCCATGGGGATCACCGTACGTTGCCGGTGTCGTCCGGGTGTCCGGTGGGGTAACGTCCCGGGCAGGAGGTTTCCTATGCCAGTACTGGTCGGATTTGTGCCCACGACCGAGGGGCGGGCCGCACTGCGGCGCGCCGTCGAGGAGTGCCGCCTGCGCGGAACCCGGTTGATTGTGGTGAGTTCCGAGCAACCGTCGGTGGATCCCTTCGGCAATCGCCGTCCGGCCCCGGTCGCCCCGGAGGCCGAGGTCCGCCGGGTCTGCGCCGAACTGGGGCTCGACGGGGGCGAACTCGAGATCCGCTGGATCCGCGACGCCTACGAGCCGGCCGACGACATCCTCGCCGTGGCCGAGGAGACCGGCGCCGAGCTGATCGTCATCGGCCTGCGCCGCCGCACCGGGGTGGGCAAGCGCATCCTCGGGGGCAGCGCCCAGCGCATCCTGCTCGACTCCTCCTGCCCGGTCCTGGCGGTGAAGGTCGACCAGCGCTCGCCGCTCGACGACTCCGGTCACGACGGTGAGGTCTTCACTCTCTCCGTGAGCAGTGTCGACGAGCACCAGGGCATCCGGTGACCCTGCGGATCCGTCTGGCTCAGCAGGAAACGGCCGACGAACTGCTCGGCCGTGACCCGTTCGCCCTACTCACCGGCATGCTGCTCGACCAGCAGGTGCCGATGGAGAAGGCCTTCGCCGGGCCGCGGCTGATCGCCGACCGCCTCGGCACCGACGGTCTCGACCCGGAGCGGGTGTCCGCGACCGACCCGGAGCGCTTCACCGAGATCATGTCCGGGCCGCCCGCGGTGCACCGTTACCCCAAGTCGATGGGTGCTCGCGTGCAAGACCTGGCCCGGGCCGTGGTCGAGGAGTACGAGGGCGACGCCGCGGCGATCTGGCGCGATGTGACCACCGGCACGGAGCTGTACCAGCGGCTGAACGCGCTGCCCGGTTTCGGCCCGCAGAAGGCGAAGATCTTCGTCGCCCTGCTGGGCAAGCAGGCGGCGGTACGCCCGGAGGGGTGGCGGAAGGCGGCCGGTGACTACGGCCTGGAGGGCTTCCGCTCGGTGGCCGACGTCACCGACGACGACTCTCTGCTGAAGGTCCGTGACCACAAGAAGTCGGTCAAAGCGGCAGCAAAAGCTGCTCGGGGATGACCTTCCGGTGAACGGGGAGTAGTCACAGCGGCTTCATACGGTCGGCACGCGCCACAATCCAGGTGGTCAGACGGCCTGTAGGCCTTACCCTGGATGTTGCGGCGGGTTTAGCCATCCTGCCCGTAGGTGTGCAACAATGAACAGTTGACTGGGCTTGACGCACAACATCACCGACGCTAACTGGGCATCATCGGGGCCCTTCCTGCGTTGAGTACTTGGGTCGCCCACTCACTCATCAGACGTAGTTCCAAGCCGTAGTTAACAGCGCAGCGTGGCTCAGTCGAGCCCGCATACGCCCACGACGAAAGGTAGTCCGTGTCGTCGGTTCCGTCCCCCCGGCCTCTCCCGCCCGAGTTCGGTCACCCCGCACTCCAAGAGCTGCTCCGCCTCGGCGCCACGCGTGGTTCGGTCGATGCCGCCGCCGTGCGGGTCGCTTGTGAGGAGGCGGCCGTCCCGATGGCGCGTATGCGCCCCGTCCTCCGCGCACTCGACGACGCGGGGGTCGTGATCGAGGTCCCGCAGGAGGCCAAGAGCTCGCGGCGTGCCGTCGCGGCCACGGCCTCGCGGGTCACCGCGGCCACCGCCAAGACCCCGGCCCGGGTGCAGCCCGCCGTGGTCAAGACCACCACCACCACGACCGCCACCGTGGGTTCCGCCGAGGGTGGGGCCGACGCGGCCGCTCCCGCGGCGAAGCCGGCCAAGCCGGCGAAGAAGGCTGCCGCCAAGAAGGCGACGGCCAAGAAGACCGCGGCCAAGCCGAAGGACGCCGCCGACGGCGACGAGGAGATCGAAGACGTCGAACTCGTCGACGGTGACCTCGAAGAGGTCGAGGTCGAGGTCGTCGACGACTCGGACGACGAGACGGACGACTCCGCGAGCCCCGCCGCCAAGGACGGTGCGGCCCCGGCTGCCAAGGAAGCTGCTCCCGCGGCGCCGGCGAAGGAGGAGGAGGGCGCGTTCGTCCTCTCCAACAACGACGACGACGACGCGCCCGCGCAGCAGGTCATGACGGCCGGCGCCACCGCCGACCCGATCAAGGACTACCTGAAGCAGATCGGTAAGGTCGCGCTGCTCAACGCCGAGCAGGAGGTCGAGCTCGCCAAGCGCATCGAGGCCGGTCTGTTCGCCGAGGAGCAGCTGAACTCCGGCGAGAAGATGGAGACCAAGGCCCGCCGCGAGATGCAGTGGATCGCGGAAGACGGTCGCCGGGCCAAGAACCATCTCCTCGAGGCCAACCTGCGACTGGTCGTCTCCCTGGCCAAGCGCTACACCGGCCGTGGCATGCAGTTCCTGGACCTGATACAGGAGGGCAACCTCGGTCTGATCCGCGCGGTCGAGAAGTTCGACTACACCAAGGGCTACAAGTTCTCCACGTACGCCACCTGGTGGATCCGTCAGGCCATCACCCGCGCCATGGCCGACCAGGCCCGCACCATCCGTATCCCGGTGCACATGGTCGAGGTCATCAACAAGCTGGCCCGCGTGCAGCGCCAGATGCTCCAGGACCTGGGCCGCGAGCCCACCCCGGAGGAGCTGGCCAAGGAACTCGACATGACCCCCGAGAAGGTCATCGAGGTCCAGAAGTACGGCCGCGAGCCGATCTCGCTGCACACGCCGCTCGGTGAAGACGGTGACAGCGAGTTCGGTGACCTGATCGAAGACTCCGAGGCGGTCGTCCCGGCCGACGCGGTCTCGTTCACCCTGCTGCAGGAACAGCTGCACTCGGTGCTCGACACCCTGTCCGAGCGGGAGGCCGGCGTGGTCTCCATGCGCTTCGGTCTCACCGACGGCCAGCCGAAGACCCTCGACGAGATCGGCAAGGTCTACGGGGTCACCCGTGAGCGCATCCGGCAGATCGAGAGCAAGACGATGTCGAAGCTGCGTCACCCGAGCCGCTCGCAGGTCCTGCGCGACTACCTCGACTGATCCAGCCCGCCCAGAAGCCCCCGGTCATCACGACCGGGGGCTTCTTGCGTTGGTGCATGCCCCACCCTCCCCGTGATCATGCAAAACCTCCCCGGAGTTCTGGAACTGTGAGCGCAAGAGTTCTAGAACTCCGGGGAGGTTTTGCATGATCACGGAAGAAAGGAGGGGTCACGCAGGCGTGGGCAGGGATGTGGGGTGGGCGTCCTGGGGCATCGGGCGGAGGTTCAGGTCGCTCACGAACAGGCGCCTCGCCACGAACAGCAGCACCGCGCCGGCGCACATCCCGACCGCCATCACCCACCAGGCCACCGGGTAGCCCCAGACACTCGCGACCAGGCCGAACAGGAGGGGGCCGAAACCTCCGCCGGCGAACGCGCCCGCCTGCACCACCGCCGCCGCGCTGTTCGGGCGGTCGCGGCCCAGGCGCACCACGGCGAAGATCAGCAGGCCGGGCCACGACCAGCCGATCGCGAAGGCCAGCAGCCCACCGATCACCACCGCCGGCCCGGTGCCCAGCGCCAGCACGGCGAAACCGATCGCACCCAGCGCCATCTGCCCGGTCACGACCGGCAGGTTCCGGCCGACCCGGCGATCGGCCCCGAAGCCCACGAACAACCGCCCCGCGATCGCCAGCGCACTGCCGGCGGCCACCAGGAAACCCGCCGCCGACGTCCTCAGTCCCGACTCGTGGGCCCACTGCGGCAGGAAGGCGACCAGCGCCATCGCCGCGCCGTTGGCCGTGCACATCGCCACGGCGGTGAGCAGGAGGGCGAGGCGGGGTGCGGCGTCCGGGTCACCGTCCGCGGCCCGCACCTTCGAGATGGAGGACGAGGACGGGCGCGGGATCCGGGTGGCCACCCGGATCAGGACCAGCGCCAGGAGGCCGAGGATCGCGTAGCTCCAGCGCCACCCCAGCCAGAGGCCGACAGCGGGCACGGCCAGGCCCGCGATCAGCGCGGCGGCCGGGGGAGCGGACTGCTTGATCCCGAAGCCCAGGCCCTGCCGGCCGGGTGGGACGTTCGCCGACAGGCTGAAGTTGGCGGCCGTGGTGAGACCGGCGTTGCCGATGCCACCGACGCAGATGAACGCGAGCAGCACCCAGTACGAGTGCGCGACCGCACTGGCGCCGAGGGCGCAGACCAGGGTGCCGGACGCGGCCAGCAGGGTGAGGGCGCGACGGCCCCGGCGCTCGCCGAACCCGGTGATGGCCACGGAGGCCAGGGCGGCGGTGGCGGAGGACGCGGAGATCAGGAGTCCCTGCGCGGCGTCACCGAAGTGCAGGTCGACGCGGATCAGCACGGACTGGTTGCTGAGCAGCTGCATCGGCAGGGTGCCGAGCGAGGCGATGCCCGCGGCCGTCAGGGCGGCGCGGGTGAAGCTGGGGGCCGGGGACACAGCCTCCATGGTCGATTCGCGGCACCCATCTGTGAAATGCATATACCGGCGCGCAAATATGCGTCAGACGTATAGTCCCGGTATGGATGACCGGGATCTGCGCTGGCTGACGGTGCTCGCGGAGACCGAGAACGTGTCGCTGGCCGCCGCCCAGCTGCGGGTGCCGCAACCCACGGTGTCCCGGGCCCTGGCCCGGCTGGAGGCGGATCTGGGGGCGCCGCTGTTCGACCGGGTCGGCGGGCGGCTGCGGCTGAACGCGAGCGGGCGGCTGGCCGTGGGCCACGCGCGGCGGGTGGTGCACGAGATCGACACGGCCCGCGAGCGCATCACCGAGCTGAACCATCCCGAGCGGGGCCTGATCCGGATGGGTTTCGTGGCGTCGCTGGGGGAGTCGGTGGTGCCCCTCGTCCTCAATCGTTATCGGGCCCAGGCTCCCAAGGTGAGATTCGTTCTGCAGGAGGGGCATTCGAACGACATCGCGGACTGGCTGGCGGAGGGCCGGGTCGACCTGGCGCTCACCGGGCGCACCCGTCCGGACACGGTGCCGGACTGGAAGGACGTGACCTGGACCCCGATCGAGCGGCAACGGCTGTGCCTGGTGGTGGCCGACGATCATCCGCTCGCGGAGTGGGGACGGGTGGCCCTGGTCCAGGCGGCCGACGAGCCGTTCATCACCTTCTGGCCCCGGGCGGAGCTCCGGCTGCTCACCGAACATCTCTGTCGTCAGGCCGGTTTCGTCCCGTCCGTGGCGCTCCAGACCGGTGAGGTGGCCACCGCCCGGGCCCTCGTGGCGGCCGGGCTGGGCGTGGCGGTGATCCCGCAGCCGACCACCAGCACCACGCCCGGCACCGTGCACCTGCCGCTGACCGACCCGGGGGCGGAGCGGCAGATCGGTATCGCCTGGCCCTCGCACGGCCGGCACAGCCCCGCGGTGGCTCGCTTCCTGGCCTTCCTGCAGGCACCGAACCCGTCCGAACCGAATTGAAAACACCGAACAGGGCCTCACCGGAGCCACTCCGGAGTAATTCTCACCGCATCCCGCGTGCCCGGTGTACGAACAGGTGTCCGGACGGGGGACAATGCGGGCATGGCCAGTCGTTCGCGCAACACCCCGCCGCCTGAGGACTTCACCGAGCGGATCGTCGACATCGACGTCGAGCAGGAGATGCAGGGCGCGTTCCTCGAGTACGCATACTCCGTCATCTACTCGCGTGCCCTGCCCGACGCGCGTGACGGGCTGAAGCCGGTGCAGCGGCGCATCATCTACACGATGCAGGACATGGGCCTGCGGCCCGAGCGCCCGCACGTGAAGTCGTCCCGCGTGGTCGGCGACGTGATGGGCAAGCTGCACCCGCACGGCGACACGGCCATCTACGACGCGCTGGTGCGACTGGCCCAGGGCTTCACCATGCGGGCACCCCTGGTCGACGGGCACGGCAACTTCGGCTCCCTGGACGACGGCCCGGCGGCCGCCCGGTACACCGAGGCCCGGCCCGCCCCGCTGACCACCGAGCTGACCAACGGTCTCGACGAGGACACGGTCGACTTCGTCCCGAACTACGACAACAGCCTCAGCCAGCCCGAGGTGCTGCCCGCGTCGTTCCCGAACCTGCTGGTGAACGGCGCGAGCGGGATCGCGGTCGGGATGGCGACGAACATGGCGCCGCACAACCTGATCGAGGTGATCGCGGCGGCGCGGCACCTGCTGATGCACCCGAACGCGACGCTCGACGACCTGATGCGGTTCATCCCCGGTCCCGACCTGCCCACCGGTGGGCGCATCATCGGGCTGGAGGGCATCCGCGACGCCTACAAGGGCGGCCGCGGCAGCTTCAAGACCCGCGCGACCATCGCGATCGAGAACGTCACGGCCCGCAAGCAGGGTGTCGTGGTCACCGAGCTGCCGTACCTGGTCGGCCCGGAGAAGGTGATCGGCAAGATCAAGGAGCTCGTGCAGGCCAAGAAGCTGCAGGGCATCTCCGACGTCGTCGACCTCTCCGACCGCACCCAGGGCCTGCGCCTGGTCATCGAGATCAAGACCGGCTTCAACCCCGAGGCCGTGCTCGAGCACCTCTACCGGCTGACCCCGCTCGAGGAGTCGTTCGGCATCAACAACGTCGCGCTGGTCGACGGCCAGCCGCGCACCCTGGGCCTGGTCGAGCTGCTCACGGTCTACGTCGAGCACCGCATCACCGTGGTCCGCCGCCGCACCTCGTTCCGCCGCAAGAAGCGCCAGGACCGGCTGCACCTGGTCGACGGTCTGCTGATCGCCATCGTCGACATCGACGAGGTGATCCGGATCATCCGTTCCAGCGACGACACGGCGATGGCCCGCGAGCGCCTGATCGCGGCGTTCGAGCTGACTCAGACCCAGGCCGACTACATCCTCGAGATGCCGCTGCGCCGCCTCACCAAGTACTCCAAGCTCGAGCTCGACAAGGAGAAGGCCGAGCTGCAGCGCGAGATCGACGAGCTCAGCGTGATCCTGGCCGACGACAAGGTGCTGCGGAAGCTGATCTCCGGCGAGCTCGCCCAGGTCGCCAAGACCTACGGCACGCCCCGTCGCACGGTGCTGCTGGAGGGATCGGGCACCGCGGTCACCACCTCGGCCACACCGCTCGAGGTCGCCGACGCGCCGTGCTGGGTGCTGCTCTCCTCCACCGGACTGCTCGCCCGCACCACGAACACCGAGCCGCTGATCCCGTCCGACCCGGCCCAGCGTCAGGCCCACGACGTGCTGGTGTCGGCCGTGCGCACCAGCGTGCGCGGTGAGGTCGCCGCGATCACCAGCCAGGGCCGGATGATCCGCGTGCCGGTGGTCGACATGCCCGCGCTGCCGCCCACGTCCTCCGCGCCGACGCTGTCGGGCGGGGCCCCGGCCACCGAGTTCGTGACCCTGGCCAAGGGCGAGCGGCTGCTGGCCCTGACCTCGCTGGCCACCGAGACCGCCGGCCTGGCGCTCGGTACGGCGAAGGGCGTGGTCAAGCGCGTCGTCACCGACTACCCCGGCAACAAGGACGAGTGGGAGGTCATCGGCCTGCGCGACGGCGACGAGGTCGTCGGCGTGGTCGAGCTGCCCACCGACGAGGTCGACCTGGTGTTCATCAGCTCCGAGGCACAGCTACTGCGGTTCGGCGCCAAACTGGTGCGCCCGCAGGGCCGCGCGGCCGGTGGCATGGCCGGTATCAACCTGCCCGCCGGGGCCAGGGTGATCTGGTTCGGAGCCATCGATCTCACCGTCAAGGACGGCGAGTGGGGCAACGTCGTGGTGACGGTCTCAGGCGCCGGTTCGGCGCTGCCCGGCACCCAGACCGGGGCCGCCAAGCTGACCCCGTTCGCCGAGTACCCGGCCAAGGGCCGGGCCACCGCCGGCGTCCGCTGCCACCGCTTCGTGCGGGGCGAAGACACCCTGCTGCTCGCCTGGGCCGGTCCCTCGCCCGCCCTGGCCGCCGGTGCCACCGGGGCGGCGGTCGAGCTGCCCGCCCCCGACTCCCGTCGCGACGGTTCGGGTCTGCCGCTCAAGTCCGCCGTGGCCGCGATCAGTGGCCCCAGGCCACTTTTCGGCGCGGACGTCGAGGCCGCGGCCACGGGTGAGACCAGCCGGGAAACGGCGCCCGGCGAGGAGTGATCCCTTCCGTGATCATGCAATCCCTCTCCGGTGAAGTGGGGGCACCTCCCGGCCGAAGGCTGGGGGATTGCATGATCACGAACGGATTTCTCAGACGCGGCCAGTGACCGCGGCGTCCAGCAGACCCCGCCACACCAGCCCGGTTTCGGGGTAGCCGGCCGTGCGCATCGCCTGCAGGTGCCACGCCGACGGCCTGAGCGACTCGGTGTGGTGGTCACCGCGGCGCTCGGCGTAGAAGGCGTCGCGCTCGGCCGTCGGCCCGGCCAGGTCCGGGTCGGCGCGCATCAGTTCCCACCACTTCTCCCAGCTCGGCACCCCGCCCTCCCAGCGGGCGGTGCGCTCCCGTCGTTCCACCCGGGCCAGGCCGTCCGTCAGCGAGGCCAGGCCCTCGTCGGGCATGTAGTCGGCGTTGATGAAGAGCCCGCCGGGCCGCAGCAGGTCGCGGGCCTCGGCGTAGACGCCGGTCACTCGTTCCGGTGTCAGCCAGTGCAGCGCGGTGGCGGTCAGAATCGCGTCGAACGATCCGGTGACCTCCTCGCCCAGCTCGGAAGCCAGTGCGGCGGGCCAGTTCGGGAACCCCAGATCGACGGACGCGACCCGCACCCGCGGGTCGTCGGCGAAGGTTCCACGGGCGATGGCCAGCAGGGCCGCGTCCACGTCGAGCACCACGGTGGAGGCCTGCGGGAACCGCCACAGCACCCGGCGGCTGATCGAGCCGGTGCCCCCGGCCAGGTCGAGGATGCGCGGGGCGATCTGCTCCCGGGGCACCTCGACGCTCTCGTCGTGCCGGCCGGCGGAGCGCTCCGGGCCGGCGGGCAGCCGGGTCGCCTCGACGGCGTCGAGCATCGCGGCGAACCGCTGCTCCCGATCGGGCAGGTACGCCTCCTGCTGCGCGTCCCACTGGTCCTGCCAGGCCTGCCAGTCCGGCCGGGCGGAGGTGCTGGTCATGGGCGTCCCCTGTCCTTGTAATGGGCTGATTGGCAATCTGCTCATTACGCTAACCCGGCGGCTGTAAGCTACACAAGTGGACTTTGCCGCTTACGCACAACGGGCCGTGGATCTGGTGAACACCCCGATCGACACGGAGGACGACGTGCGCACCTATGTGGGGGACCGCCCCTGGGTGACCGACCGGCTGACGGCGGACGACGTCGGCGTGCTCGCCGGTCTGCGGGCCGGGCTGACCGGGATGGTCGACGCGTCGGCGGTCGGCGACGGTGCGGCGGCGGTGGTCGCACTGAACCAGCTGCTCGCGAAACACCCGATCCGGCCGATGATCTCGGGACACGACGAGAGCAGCTGGCACCTGCACGTCTACGACGAGTCCGGCTCCGCCGGTGAGACGGTCTGCGCCGAGGCGCTGTTCGGCCTGGCCCTGCTGGTCGCCGAGCACGGGGCCACCCGGATCGGTCGCTGCGCGGCCACCGACTGCGACAACGCCTTCATCGACACGTCAGCGAACCGGTCACGACGGTTCTGCTCGACGCGGTGCAGTACCCGGATGAATGTCGCGGCGCTGCGCCGTCGTCAGCAGGCCGCGAAAGAAGTTTAAAGGCAACCACAAACCACCATGGTGGACGCCCACGGCCCGAGCGCGTGGACGTCCACCATCGGTTGGCTGTCAGTACTGAACCACGTTGCGGTTGGAGGCCTTTGCCTGCACCAGCGCCCGATCGGCGCGGTCCAGCAGCAGATCCGGTGTCCTGTCCTTGTCCTGCGAGATCGCGAACCCGACGCTGGCCGAGATGGCGATCGGCTCGCCGTGGAAGCTGACCGTCTCGCTGACCGTGTTCACGACGCGCTCGCCGATGCGGGCGATCAGGTGGTCGGGGCCGATCGCGTCCATGATCACCATGAAGGTGTCGTTCGCGACGCGGCAGACCATGTCGCCGGTGCGCAGCTGCGACTGCATGCGGGCCGCGGTCACCTGGAGCACGTGGTCGCCGACCTCACGGCCGTGGATCTCGTTGAGCTCCGCGAAACCGTTGATGTCGAGGATCATCACGGCCAGCCGGTGGTTCCGGTTCCGGGCCCGGGCCAGCCGGGTGTTGAGCCACCACTGGGCCTCGGCCCGGTTGGGCAGGCCGGTCAGCGTGTCCAGGCCGCGTTCGGAGTTCTCGGCCGGCGGCCTGCCCACCAGCTGACGCAGGCGACCCCGCGCGGCGTAGGCCGCGCCGACCGCGGCGATCAGGGCGATCGCCATCCCGGAACCGACCAGGAGCCGGCGGCTGCGGCGCTGTTTCCGGCCGGGGCCGAGACCCGGCAGATGGTTCTGCAGCGTGCTCGGTACCTGCAGGTTCTGCAGGTGGGACATGAGTTGCGTACTGATGGACTTCCCCCGCGGGCTGAGGCTGGAGGGAGTGGCTGATGACAACCTCGGGCGCTTCATGGCCAGATCTTCGGGCCGACTCCGCTCCGCCTTGAGCCCACAGGGTGAAGTTTCAGATGTCGATGCGCTCCCGATCGAGCTGGGCGGCGCCCTCGACGATGAAGTCCTTACGCGGCGCGACGTCGTTACCCATGAGCAGGTTGAACACCTTCTCGGCCACGGCGAGGTCGGCCATCCGGACCCGGCGCAGCGTGCGGCGGCGCGGGTCCATCGTGGTCTCGGCCAGCTGGTCGGCGTCCATCTCACCCAGACCCTTGTACCGCTGGATGTTCTCCTTCCAGCTGCGACCACGCTTCTTCAGGTCGGCCAGCAGCGTGTGGAGCTCCTGCTCGGAGTAGGTGTAGATCATCTCGTTCTTCTGCCGGCCGGAGCCGATGACCTCGACCCGGTGCAGCGGCGGCACCGCGGCGTAGACCCGGCCGGCCTCGACCAGCGGGCGCATGTAGCGGAAGAACAGCGTCAGCAGCAGGGTGCGGATGTGCGCGCCGTCGACATCGGCGTCGGTCATCAGGATGATCTTGCCGTAGCGCGCGGCCGGCAGCTCGAACGTGCGGCCCGAGCCGGCGCCGATCACCTGGATGATCGCCCCGCACTCGGCGTTCTTCAGCATGTCGGCGATGGACGCCTTCTGCACGTTCAGGATCTTGCCACGGATCGGCAGCAGTGCCTGGAACTCGCTGTCGCGGGCGAAGTTCGCGGTACCGAGCGCCGAGTCACCCTCCACGATGAAGAGTTCGGAGCGGTCGACGTCTTCGCTGCGGCAGTCTTTCAGCTTCGTCGGCAGTGACGAGGTCTCCAGCGCGTTCTTGCGGCGCTGCGTCTCGCGGTGCTGGCGGGCCGTGACCCGGGTGCGCATGGCACCCACGACCTTCTCCAGAACCAGGGCCGACTGCGCCTTCTCGGCCCGGCCGGCGGAGTTGAGCTGCGCCGTGAGCTCGCGCTCGATGACCCGGGCGACGATGGCGCGCACCGCGTTGGTGCCCAGGACCTCCTTGGTCTGGCCCTCGAACTGCGGCTCGGCCAGGCGGACGGTGACGACGGCGGTGAGGCCCTCGAGCACGTCGTCCTTCTCGATCTTGTCGTTCTTCTCGTTGAACTTGAGCTTGCGGGCGTTCTCGGAGATCACGCCGCGGAAGGTCTTGAGCATCGCCTGCTCGAACCCGGTGACGTGGGTGCCGCCCTTGGGCGTGGCGATGATGTTGACGAACGACCGCAGCTCGGTGTCGTACCCGGTGCCCCAGCGCATCGCCACGTCGACCGCGCACTCGCGCTCGACCTCGGTCGGCGCCATGTGGCCCTGCGCGTCGAGAACCGGCACGGTCTCCTTGAAGTGGCCGGTGCCCTCGAGCCGCCAGACGTCGGTGACCTGGGGGTCGGTGGCGAGGAAGTCGACGAACTCGCCGATGCCGCCCTCGTGCAGGAAGCGTTCCTCGACCGGGCTCTCCTCGCCCGGCGTGCCGGGCAGGCCGCGCTCGTCGCGCAGCACGATCTCCAGACCCGGCACCAGGTAGGTGGTCTGCCGGGCGCGGGTGACCAGCTCGTCGTAGGAGAACGCGGCGTCTTTCAGGAAGATCTGCCGGTCGGCCCAGTAACGCACCCGGGAACCGGTGACGCCGCGCTTCACCTTGCCCACCACCCGCAGCCCGGAACTGTCCAGGTAGGGCGTGAACTCGGAGTCGGGATCGATGCTCTCGGGGTCGGCGAAGACACCGGGCTCGCCGCGGCGGAAGCTCATCGCGTGGATCGAGCCACCCCGGTCGACCTGCACGTCGAGGCGGGCGGAGAGCGCGTTGACCACGCTCGCGCCGACACCGTGCAGACCGCCCGAGGCGGTGTAGGAACCGCCGCCGAACTTGCCGCCCGCGTGCAGCTTGGTGAAGACCACCTCGACACCGGTCAGGCCGGTCTTCGGCTCGACGTCGACCGGGATGCCCCGGCCGTCGTCGCGGACCTCGACCGAGCCGTCGGCGTGCAGGATCACCAGGATGTGGTGGCAGTGGCCGCCCAGGGCCTCGTCCACCGAGTTGTCGATGATCTCCCACAGGCAGTGCATGAGACCGCGGGAGTCGGTCGAGCCGATGTACATGCCGGGACGTTTGCGGACGGCTTCCAGGCCCTCCAGCACCGACAGGTGGCGCGCGGTGTACTCGGAACCCCCGGAAGAGCGTGAGCCCGCGGTGGACGGCCGCTTGCCGTTGCTGCCGGCGCGGGAACGGGCCGTCTCGCTGGGTTGCACGGCCACGGGCGGCTCCTTGCTGTCGGTGGTGCGTCTGGGGGTGCGGCTGGGGTCTGGCGTGGGTCGGGTGTGCGTGCGGGTCGAACGTCCGTTCGAATATACCCGGGGCGCGACAGGTCCCCGGACCGCACCGGACAGCGTGGTTTCGGCCCGCTTCCGGGCAGATTACCCGGATGCCCGCAAGCCGCGGTTACCAACGCGCCGGACCCGGGGTCTCTCCCGTCACTCCGGACCCGTCGCTCTCGGTAGCACTGGGTGACCGTCGGGATGCGTCCAGTGGTCCCGCTGTGACTACGCGGACAGCGAACGGACCGATCTGACCGTGCCAGGGAAGGGTAAAGCCTGCTTGACTGTTCTCTCAGTGTCACCGATGTCCATTCCCGTCAGGGTCCCGGACGGGATGTTCAAGGAGGTCACCTGTGGGTGCTGCCATTGCTCAAGAAACGCTGACCGCGGCCGACCGCTGTGACCGCTGCGGAGCCCGGGCCTACATGCGGGTCACGCTGCCCGCCGGGGGCGAGCTCCTCTTCTGTGCTCACCACGGGCACGCGCACAAGGATGCGCTGGCGGCCGCCGAGGCCCTGATCCAGGACGAGACGAAGAATCTCTCGCCCACCCCTGCCACCGCTCCCGAGGGCGAGCGCTGAGCCAGGGGCCACCCCAACTCCCTAATCACCACTCCTAGACCGATCTGATGGGCTACCGATGAACACCGCGACCGTCCTGGCCGCGGTGTTCGTCGTGTGCGGGCTCGCCGGCGTGATCGTGCCGGTGCTGCCCGGACTGGTCCTCGTGGCCGTCGGCGTGCTGCTCTGGGCCTACGCCGAGAGCTCCGCCGGCGGCTGGGCCGTGTTCGGCCTGGCCGCCGCCGTGCTGGTTCTGGGCACGGTGGTGAAGTACATCCTGCCCGGCCGGCGGCTCCGGGAAGACGGTGTGCCGTGGATCACCATGGCGGCCGGGGCGTTACTCGGTGTGTTCGGATTCTTCATCATCCCGGTGATCGGGTTGCCCATCGGCTTCGTCCTGGGCATCTACCTGGCCGAGATCCTGCGGCTGGGCAACCATGCGTCCGCGTGGCCCTCCACCGTCCAGGCGGTGAAGGCCGTCGGCCTGTCCATGCTCATCGAACTGGCTGCCGGCCTCCTCGCCACCGCGGTCTGGATCGCCGGGATCGTCATTCTCTGAGTCCCGCCCGGGCCACCGCGGTCCGGGGGGAACGCGCGCGTTCGGATCGGATGCGCTCGGCCCGGCTGCGGTGTGGTCCCGGCCGCCCCTGATCGATCGGCCGGGTCGCGGCCTCGGGCGCCACGACCGTGCGGTGCACCTGGCCGGCTCTCAGCTCGATCACCTGATCGGCGTGCCGGGTCAGCTCCAGGTCGTGCGTGACGAGCAGCACGGTGCGGCCCCGGGCCGTCAGCAGCCGCAGGGTACCGATCAGATGGCCGGCGGCCTCCGGGTCGAGACCGGTGGTCGGCTCGTCGAGCACCAGGACCGGTCCCTCCCGCAGCAGGGCCCGGGCCAGGGCGATCCGCTGCCGCTGCCCGCCGGACAGGGCCCGGCCCCGCTGGCCGACCTGGGTGGCCAGGCCGTCGGGCAGCCGATCGAGGAACTCGGCCGCGCCGCTGTCCCGCGCGGCCCGGGTGATCGCCCCGGTGCCGGGATCGTCGGCGACGCCGTACGTGATGTTCTCCCGCACGCTCTCGTCGAACATGAAGGGTTCCTGGGGCAGCAGGGTCACCTGGTTGCGCAGTTCACTGAGCGGATAGTCCCGCAGATCGCGCCCGTCCAGCAGCACCCGCCCGCGGTCCGGGTCGCGGAACCGCACGAGCAGCTCGACCAGGGTCGACTTCCCGGCACCGCTCGGCCCGGTCACCATCACCAGGGCTCCCGGCGGGATCCACAGGCGCACGTCGTGCAGCCGGTCGGCCCGGCCGGGGGAGTGCACGGTGACATCCTCGATCAGCAGGCCCGACTGCAGCGGCCCGGTCGAGGCCGGCCGGTGGGCCGGGGCGGGCAGCAGCAGGGCGCCGTCGGCCCGGGCCGGGGTCACCGCGGGCTTCAGGTCCAGCAGTTCCGTCAGCCGCGCCGCGCTGGTGCCGGACGAGGCAGCGGTCAGGCCGAGCCGGCCGACCGCGGTGATCGGCGGGTACAGGTAGGTCAGGTACGCGGTGAAGGCCAGCAGCCCGCCGGTGGTCAGCTCGCCGCGGGCGATGTCGTAGACACCGATTCCGATGACGGCGAGAAGCCCACCCATCTCGACGAGTTCGGTGAGCGGGCCCTGCACCGCGGCCAGCCGGGTCTGGCGCAGCCGGGCGCGCATCAGCCGGCCCGAGACGGTGGCCAGCCGGCTGTGCTCGCTGCGCTGCCCGTTGTAGGCCTGCACCAGGGCCGAGTTGGTCAGGCTCTGCTCCAGGGCCGAGGTCAGCTCGCCGAGGGCGACCCGGGTGCGCATCGAGACCTGGTGGGTGCGCCCGGTCAGCCAGCGGTTGAGCAGCCAGAGCACGGGCGCCGCGGCGACGACCACCAGGGCCAGCAGCCAGCTCTGGCGGAACGCCGCCACCCCGAACACGATCACCGCCAGGATCGAGCAGGCGGCGTCGAGCAGGCCGGTGACCACCAGGTGCTCCACCTCCTCGGTGTCGTCGACCACCCGGGAGAGCACGTCGCCCAGGCGCCGGCGGTCGAGTTCCTCGGGGGCCACGGTGAGCAGGTGGTCGTGGGTGCGGGCGCGCAGGCGCCGGCTGAACCGCTCGGCGGCGGACGCGGTGAGCACCGAACCGAGGTAGGTGAGCAGGGCGGCACCCAGGGTGATGGCGGCCCAGAGCGCGGCCGGGTGCCAGAACTCTTCCAGGCTGCCGTTCTCGACCGCGCCGTCGATCAGGGTGGCCAGTAGCCCCACGCCGATCGCGTCGCCGGTCACGGCCGCGGTGTAGAAGATCAGCGCGGCCCCGACGGCCAGGCGCCGGCCGCGGGTCAGGGGCCAGAACCGGCGCAGCACCGCGGGCCAGCTCAGCCGGGCCGAGTCGTCCCCGGTCCCGTCGTCGTCGAAATCTGTGGTGGTCATGGGCGGATCAGGTCACTGCACGCCGGTGACGCGCTGGCGGGGCCTTGACCATGATGAGCTCCTTCGGGTTTCGGGACAGCGGCACTCTCGCCGGTGATCCTCCCGGTGCTGCCTGACCGGTGGCCGATTGCTTGCTGGGAGCGGTCTTTGACCGGCTCTCCGGGTCGGGCGGCAAAATCCGGCGGGGCCGGTGGACACCTGAGGTGTCCACCGGCCCCGGCCTGCCGAGGGTGAGATCGGCGTCAGCGAACGGTTCAGTCCCGCGGTGCGGGGCCCTGCTCCGGCTGCGGCTGCTGCTCGTCCTGGCGCTTCTTCGGCTGCGGCTTCTCGACGGGACGGCGCTTGCGGGCCTTGAGGATCTTCGCCATGACTGTTGCTCCTTGAGTGGGGTTTACGGTGTGGTCGGGTCGGGTCAGCCGCGCTGGTCGGGGGCGGGGCCGCTGTCCCGGTCCTCCGGCCGACGCTGGGGCTGCTCCTGCACCTTCTCGACCGGGCGACGCTTGCGGGCCTTCAGGATCCTCGCCATGGTGGAACTCCTTCTTCGCTGTGCCAGCGACTGTTTCGCTGTCGTGAGAAGAACTCTGCCGGTGCTTCCTGGCAGGACCGGGCGGGAATCCTGGTAGTCACCTCTGACAGGATTGACAGGGAACTGCTCAGGGGCGGAACGGATTCCCGAAAGTTCCTTCATGTGAGACCTCTTCGACACCACGGCGGCCCCGGCGCAGCGACGGGGACCGGCGGTCGGTGCCCGGGGCCGGGGGATGGCCCAGGCTGATCACCCCCACGATGCGCCGGCCGGCCGGGATCGTGAAGGTCTCCAGCACCGCCTCACGACGCTCCGGCGGCACCCCGAAGAAGCAGCCCGCCAGCCCGGCGTCCACCGCGGCCAGCAGGATGATCATCGAGGCCATGCCGGTGTCCACGTCCCAGTACGGCACCGGCCAGCGCGCCTCGTCGCGGTCGGTCCAGCCCTTGTCCGGCTCGGCGTAGCGGTCCAGGTAGGCGTCACGGTCGGACAGGCACAGGATCAGCGCCGGGGCCGTGCGCATGCCGCGCAGCCAGCGGTCCGCCTCGCCCTCCCCGGGCGCGGTGGCGTCCCAGAACCGCTCCACCTGCTCCGGAGTGCTCAGCACCACGAAGTCCCACCCCTGGCTGAACCCGGCACTGGGGGCCCGGACCGCGAGATCCAGGATCCGGCCCAGCACCTCCCGGCCCACGGGGCGATCGGGGTCGTAGGTGCGCACCATCCGTCGTCCGCGGACGACGTCCTCGAATTCCATGCCCCGATCCTGCCGTGCGGGCGACCACAAATCCGGTCGTGATCATGCAAAACCTCCCCGGAGTTCTAGAACTATGGCCCGGAGAGTTCTAGAACGTCGGGGAGGTTTTGCATGATCACGAACAAAGGAAAGGTGGGGGGACCAGGGCCCTGCCCGGCCCGCCCCTTTCCTGCGTAGCCTGGGACGATGGCCCGGGACTACCCCCTGCACTGGGAAGCGGACGTCGTCCTGCGGGACGGCGCGACGGCGCACCTGCGCCCGATCACGGCCGATGACGCCGACGCGCTGCAGCGGTTCCATGTGCACCAGTCACCGGAATCGATCTACCTGCGGTTCTTCGCGCCGATGCCCCGGCTGTCCCCGCGCGACCTGCATCACTTCACCAACGTCGACCACGCCGACCGGGTGGCCCTGATCGCGATGCTCGGTGACGACATCGTGGGGGTGGGCCGCTACGACCGGCTCGACTCCGGCTCCGACGCCGCCGAGGTCGCGTTCAACATCAGCGACGCGCACCAGGGCCGGGGTGTCAGCTCGGTGCTGCTGGAGCACCTGGCCGCGGCGGCCCGGGAGAACGGCATCCGCCGGTTCGTCGCCGACGTGCTGCCGCGCAACCGCAAGATGATCACCGTGTTCCAGGAGGCCGGGTACGAGCTGACCTCACGGTTCGACGACGGGGTGATCGAGGTGCGGTTCACCATCGACCCGACCGAGAGGTCGCGGGCGGTGATGGAGGCCCGGGAGCACCGCGCCGAGTCGCGCAGCATGGAGCGGCTGCTCAACCCCTCGTCGGTGGTGCTGATCGGGGCGAGCCGCCGCACGGCGACCGTCGGGCACCGGCTGCTGGAAGACATCATCGCGGGCGGCTTCACCGGCACCCTGCACGTGGTGCACCAGGAGGCCGGCGAACTGCTCGGACTGGCCACCGTGAAGAGCCTGCGCGACATCCAGGGCCCGGTCGACCTGGCCCTGGTCGCCATCCCGGCCGAGGGGGTGCTCGAGGTGGTGCGCGAGTGCGCCGAGCACGGGGTCCGCGGAATCGTGGTCGTCTCCAGCGGTTTCGCCGAGACCGGCGACGAGGGCCTGGCCCGCCAGCGCGAACTGGTGCGGCTGGCGCGCTCGCACGGCATGCGCGTGGTCGGGCCGAACTCGTGGGGCCTGATCAACGCCGGCCAGGCCGTGCGGCTGAACGTCTCGCTCATCCCCGTCCTGCCGGAAGAGGGCCGTCTGGGCCTGTTCTCCCAGTCCGGCGGGCTGGCCGTGGCGGTGCTCGACGCGGTCGAGCGGCGAGGTCTGGGGGTGTCCACGTTCCTGTCCGCGGGCAACCGCGCCGACGTCTCCGGCAACGACTGCATGCAGTACTGGGAGGAGGACGCGGGCACCGACGCCGTGGGCCTGTACCTGGAGAGCTTCGGCAACCCGCGCAAGTTCTCCCGCATCGCCCGCCGCCTGGCCCGGTCCAAGCCGGTCATCGTGCTGAAGTCCGGCCTGTCGAGTTTCGGTGTGCCGCCGGGTCATTCGGTGCGGGCGAGCACCGCGCCGCGGGAGGCGTTCGACGCCATGCTGCGGCAGTCGGGCTGCATCCGGGTGCAGACCGTGGCCGAGATGCTCGACGTGGCGCAGCTGGTGATGAACCAGCCGCTGCCCGCCGGGCCCAACGTGGCCATCGTCGGCAACAGCGACGCCCTCAGTACCCTGATCGCGGACGGGTGCGTGGCGGCCGGCCTGGTCGTCGTCCACAAGCCCGTCGCCCTGCACCCGCAGGCCGACCCGGCCCAGTTCCGCGCCGCCCTCACCGAGGCGTTCGCCGCCGAGGGCGTGCAGTCGGTGGTGGCCGCGTTCATCCCGCCCATCGCCACCGAGGCCGGGGAGGTGGCCCGGGCTCTGTCCGAGGTGTCCGCCCAGGCCCCGGACATCACGGTGGCCGCGTGCTTCCTCGGCGTGCACGGGGTGAACCGGGCCCTGTCCAACCCGCGCCTGATCCCGTCGTACCCGACGCCCGAAGAGGCCGTGCGGGCCCTGGCGAAGGCCGAGTGGTACGCCCGCTGGCGCCGCCGTGACCCGGGGGAGCGGTTCGACCCGGACGACCTCGACCTGGACGCCGCCCGGGCCGTGGTGGCGCGGGCACTGGCCGCGTCCCCCTGGGAAGACAGCGCCACCCTCGATCCCGATGCCTCGGCGGTACTCCTGAAGGCCTTCGGCATCGACCTCTGGCCGCGGACCCCGGTCACCACCGCGCCGGAGGCCGCCGCGGCCGCCAACCGGATCGGATATCCGGTGGTGCTCAAGACCACCGCACCCCACCTGCGTCATCGCGTCGATCTCGGGGGAGTGCGGCTGAACATCGAGGACGAGGACGAGCTGGTGGCCGACTTCGCCCAGATGCGGGCGACGCTCGGCACGGGTGGGCTGGTGGTGCAGAGCATGGCCGAGCCCGGCGTGGCCTGTGTGCTGCGCACGGTGGAGGACCCGCTGTTCGGCCCGGTGGTCTCGTTCGGGCTGGGCGGTGACGCGAGCGGCCTGCTCGGTGACGTCGCCCACCGCATCCCGCCGCTGACCACGGTGGACATCTCCGACCTGGTGCGCTCGGTGCGCGCCGCGCCCAAGCTCTTCGGCCACCAGGGAGCCGCGCCGGTCGACGTGCCCGCCCTGGAGGACGTGCTCGGCCGCCTCGCCTGCCTGGCCGACGAGCTGCCCGAGGTGGCGGAGCTTGAGCTCAACCCGGTGGTCGTCGCCGGGAGCGGGCTCGCGGTGCTCGACGCCGTGATCCGGGTGTCCCGGCCGGCCGAACGGTCCGACACGGTCCGGCGCGAGCTCTCCACCTGAGCCCGACGGAGCCTCGACCGGCCCGGCCGGAAAAGCCGAATGGTGGACGAGGAACGCCTCCGCCGGGCGTGGGCCTGCGCCGACCTCTTCCCGGAGTGACAAGATGGGGCAATGCGTGAAGGACCCGGGACGGACGCCACCGTGAGCGAGAAGAGCGGCCTGCCCGACGAACTGGTCGCCGAGGTGGAGCGGGCGGGTTTCTACCCCTCGCTCGTGCTCGACGCGCTGGACGTCGCCATCGCCGGTGAGGAGGTGGTGTCGTACCTGGTGCAGCAGGAGACCACCTTCGACAGGGTGGAGGTGCGCCGGCACGTCACCGTGCTGTCACTGACCCCGACCCGGCTGGTGGTCGCGCACGCCGACGACCATGATCCGGACGCCCTCAGCCCGGAGCCCTACGCCTCGGCCTCGACCGAGGCGGTACCGCTCAGCAAGGTCACGTCGGTGGTGCTCTCGCACGCCGTCACGGCCCCCGAGCACCACCGCAAGGGAGTGGTGCCGCGCGAGCTGAGCCTGACCATCGGCTGGGGCTCCCTGACCCGCGTCGACCTGGAGCCCGCCTCCTGCGCCGATCCGGACTGCGAGGCCGACCACGGCTACACCGGCACCCTGGCCGCCGACGACATCACCGTGCGGCTGTCCGCCGAGGCCGAGGGTGAACCGGCCGTGCAGGCGGCCAAGGCCTTCGCCCGGGCCCTGTCCGCGGCGACGGCCCGGGTCTGACCCTTGGCTCTCCCCACCCTCGCGGACGTCCTGCCGTCCGCGGCCCTCTCGCTGTCCGCGAAGAAGGGCGGGAGGCTGCTGCCGAAGGCCCGCACCGTCGTGGTGCTGCTCGTCGACGGCCTGGGTGACCAGCTGCTCGCGGCCAGCTCCGGGCACGCGCCGTTCCTGCGCCGCCTCCGTGAGCACACGCACTCCCGCACCCTCACCTCCGGCTTCCCCAGCACCACGGCCACCAGCCTGGGCATGCTCGGCACCGGGCTCCTGCCCGGTGCCCACGGCCTGGTCGGCCTGGAGGTGCTCGACCCGGACCGTGACCGCGTGTTCAACGAGCTGATGTGGGACCCGGAGGTCGACCCGCGCCGCTGGCAACCCGCGCCCACCGTGTTCGAGCAGGTCGTGGCCACCGGCCGGGATGTGTTCCGGATCGGCCCGGCCTTCTTCGACGGCTCCGGCCTCACCGAGGCGGTGCAGCGCGGGGGCCAGTTCATCGCCGCCCGGTCGCTCGAGGAACGGGTCGACGTCGCGATCGCCGCTGCCCGGAGGTCCCAGGGCGCGCTCATCTACGTCTACTGGGGCGACCTCGACAAGATCGGCCACGAGCAGGGCTGCCGCTCCTGGAACTGGACCGGTGAACTGGAGCGCATCGACGCCTGCGCCCAGCAGCTCGCGGCCGGCCTGCCGGGCAACTGCCTGATGGTGGTCACCGCCGACCACGGCATGGTCGACGTCCCCTTCGAGAACCGCCTCGACCTCGCGAACGAGCCCGAGATGCTCACCGGGGTGCGGCACCTGGGCGGGGAACCGCGCTCGCTGCAGCTCTACTGCGAGAACGGCGCGGCTGACGACGTGGCCGCGGCCTGGCACGCCCGGGTCGGCGGCGACATGGTCGTGGTCACCAGGGAGCAGGCCGTGGCCGAGAACTGGTTCGGGCCGGTCTCACCGCACGTGCTGCCCCGCATCGGCGACGTGGTGACGGCCGCGACCGGGCCGGTCGCGGTGGTGGACTCCCGCACGGCCCGGCCCCAGGTGCTGCGGCTGCTCGGGCTGCACGGCTCCCGCACCAGCGTCGAGACCGAGATCCCGATGCTGGTGCACCAGAGCTAGAGCGGTGGCCGCGAACGTTCGCGGTTGCCGCCGACCACACGATGAAGGACGCCCACCACGACTGTCGTGGTGGGCGTCCTTCATCAGTGGTTGACGGGAACTCAGTCGCGCCGTTGCCCGAAGACGATGTCGTCCCAGGACGGCACGCTCGCGCGGCGCTGCTTGCGGTTGCCACCGGTGCGGCGGCCGGCCGGGACCGGCGCCTCTTCGGGGGCCACCGCGTCCACGTCCACCTCGGCCTTCTCCGGTGTGTCGGCGGCGGAAGCCTCCCGCTCAAGGCGGTCCTGCTCGGCCCGCTCCCGTTCGGCGCGTTCCCGGCGCTCGCGCTCGGCCCGCTCGCGCTCCCGTTCGGAGCGTTCCCGCTCACTGCGGTCGCGGTCGAGACGATCCCGGTCGCTGCGGTCGCTGCGCTGCTGGGCCGTGCGGGTCACCGGGGGTTCGGTGTCGTCGTCATCATCATCATCGTCCGGGTCGCTCAGGTCGTCGAGGTCGTACAGCGACTCGGCGTCGGGCAGCACCAGGACCTCGCCGTCACGGGCGTCTTGCGGCCGGGAGCGGGCCGGGTGGGCGGCCGGCGGCTCACCCATCGTGTCGGAGCGGCTGAGCAGGGAGTCGATCGCCTCGCGCACCGGGTCGGCGTGCCCGGTGTGGCCGTCGTCATCGCTGATCACGCGGCTGCGGCGGCCACGGCGCTCGCGCAGGGTGTCGAGCAGGTTGACGGCGGCGGGCTCCTCGTACGGGGCCCGGGCCACCGGGGAGTCGGCCCGTTCCTGGTCGTAGGGGTCGAAGCCGCGCACCGGGCTGAGGCGGCGCATGCCGTTGGGGGAGGTGGCGGTGGGGGCCGTTCCGGTGCCGCGGTCGGGCTGCGGCTCGTCCTCGGTCAGCCAGCGGGCCTCGTCGTTGTGCGCCGAGACGTTGCGCAGCCCGGCGTTGTACAGCCAGCGGGCCTGACGCAGCGTGGAGCCGGCGATGAACTCGAGTACCAGCACCCAGAGCCCGTCGTCTCCGCGCCAGGCGTCCCAGGTGACGGAGTCGGAGTCCACCTCGCGGGCGGACAGCCGCTCGGCGACGGTGTCGTCCAGCGACAGCGACTCGGCGCCACCACCACGGCGCACCCGCACCCGGCGGGCCTGCTCGGCCACATAGCCGCGCTCGGCGAGGACCGGGCCCTCGTACTTCCGCACATGGTCGATCGAAAGGCCGGCGGTCTCCGCGACCTCCTCGGCCGTTTCTCCCGCCCGGATCCGCGCCTGGATCTCGCGGGGGCGCAGCCGCCCCTCCGACTCGATCTGGATCTGGCTCAGACGGGCGCGGTCGCGACGGATCGCCGCCCGCAACGCATCGTCCACCCGCAACCGGAACCGCTGGCCGTTGGGGCCCGCCACCAGTAGGTGTTCACCGTCATCATGGACGCCGACGAGCGAAAGATCTTCCATGTCCACTCCCTCCGGCAACCGCGGCCTGCGTGAAGACTGTGCCACTTCGTACCTCGTCGGCGAAGCACGTGCATGGGCGAGTCGGCGCCGATTTCGCCCGGCGGCCGATTCCACGGCTGAGCACCCAGTGTCCATCGTGACCTGGGTGCCGATGAAATCACGTTGTGCGGTTGATGGGGAGGCGAACCCGATTATGGACGCGGGTGGGCACCGCCGATGATGCGGCACGCCGGGACACGCGCCCCGACACGAGCCCCGACACGCCACCCGGGCGCGCGGTTCGGTCCCCGGCTTGGCAGGATCTAACCCGTGAGCTCCTTGAAGCCGTACGACGCAGTCCTCCTGCTCTCGTTCGGGGGCCCCGAGGCCCCGGACGAGGTCATGCCGTTCCTGGAGAACGTGACCCGGGGGCGGGGCATCCCGCGGGAGCGATTGCTGGAGGTGTCCGAGCACTACCAGCACTTCGGCGGCCGCAGCCCGATCAATGACGAGAACCGCCTGCTGCTGGCGAACCTGCGCGAGCAGCTCGCCGCCGCCGGTGTCGACCTGGAGACCACCCCGGTCTACTGGGGCAACCGCAACTGGGCGCCGTTCACCACCGACGTGCTGCGTGAGGCGCACGAGGCCGGGGCCCGGCGCGTGCTGGCCGTGGTCACCAGCGCCTACCCCAGCTACTCGGGCTGCCGCCAGTACCGCGAGGACCTGGCCGAGGCCCTGGTCACGCTGGCCCACGAGGGCCGTTCGATGCGGGTTGACAAGATCCGCCACTACTTCGACCAGGACGGGTTCCTGCAGCCGATCGCCGACTCGATCCGCGAGGGTCTGGGGTCGCTGCCGGCCGGTTCGCGCATCGCCTTCGTGACGCACTCGATCCCGGATGCCATGGACGACGCCTCGGGTCCCGACGGCAACGCCTACACGACGACCCACCGCCAGGCCTGCGAGGCCGTGGTCTCCCGGCTCGGCCTCGACACCGTGCCCGAGTGGGACCTGGTCTACTGCTCGCGCTCCGGCCCGCCGTCGCAGCCCTGGCTGGAGCCGGACATCGGTGACCACCTGGCCGCGCTGAAGCAGGCCGGCGCCCCGGGCGTGGTGTGCGTGCCGATCGGGTTCGTGAGCGACCACATGGAGGTCGTCTTCGACCTGGACACCGAGGCGCTCGAGATCGCCCACGACCTCGACCTGCCGTTCGTGCGGGCCGCCACCTCGGGCCGGGCCGCGGCGTTCGCGCAGACGCTGGCCGCCCTGGTGGTCGAGCGCGCCGCCGCCGAACGCGGGGAGAACCCCGACCGGCCCTCGAAGGCCGGTCCGGGTCCCTGGCACGACGTCTGCCCGGCCGGTTGCTGCGCCAATTTGCGGAACCCGGACAAGCCCGCGGCCTGCGGGGTGGACTGGGTGCTGCCCATCGACAAGCCGGTTCAGAGCGGTTCCCCGGCGCCGGTGTCCCGATGAGCCACGACGCCGCGGCCCTGCGCGCCCTGGCCGAGCGGGTCGCCCGGGCCGGGGGCGACCTGATCCGGGCCGGCCTGGCCGACGACCCGGACGCCCGCGCGGTGGAGTCGACGAAGTCCACGGCGACCGACATCGTCACGGCGATGGACCGGGCCGTGGAGAGGCTGCTGCGCGAGCAGCTGGCGGCGCAGCGGCCGGACGACGGCCTGCTCGGCGAGGAGAACGGCTACGCCCCCGGCGACTCCGGCCTGACCTGGGTGCTCGACCCGATCGACGGCACCGTGAACTATCGGTACGGCATCGACGCGTACGCGGTCAGCGTGGCCGTGGTCGAGGGTGACCCGACGGTCGACGGTGCCTGGACGCCGGTCGCGGCCTGCGTGCACAACCCGGCCACCGGGGACACCTGGACGGCCGGCCGGGGGCTGGGAGCGGCGCTGGCTCCCGGTGACGGGTCGGGGGTGCGGGAGCTGAAGCTGGGCACCCCGCCGGAGCTCGATCAGGCCCTGGTGGCCACCGGGTTCGGCTACGCCGCGACCCGTCGGGCGGGCCAGGCCCGGGTGCTGACGGGGGTGCTGCCGCGAATCCGGGACATCCGCCGGATCGGCAGTGCGTCGCTCGACCTGTGCGGCGTGGCGACCGGAACGGTCGACGCCTACTACGAGCGCGGGGTGAACGTCTGGGACATCGCCGCCGCGGTGCTGGTGCTCACCGAGGCCGGTGGGGTGCTGAGCGGCCTGCGGGGTGCCCCGGCGGGCGGGGCGATGGTCGTCGGAGCGGCGTCACCCCTCCTGGAGGGGCTCTGCGACGTCCTTGGGCAGCTGGACGCCGACTCCGACCCGGTGTGACCCCTTACGGGCGCCCACACCGCTGAACCATGGTTCCGGCCCGGTCCCTCAGGCCGTCGCCCCGTTGGCGCGGCCCTGGGGGACCGGCAGGCCGTAGGCACTCAGTGACTCGGCCAGCCCTTCCAGCGGGATCTGGTGGTCGGCCGCGACGCGGGCGATCGACTCGATCTGGTCGAGCGAGACGTTGACGAGGTACTCGTCCCCGCTGGCCTGCGCCTGCTGCAGCCAGGTCAGCGCCTCTTCCGCACGGCCCCGGATCTGCGCGACGAACTCGCTCATGAGCTATCTCCCTCACTCGCCCCCGAACAGTGTCCGGCGAGCCCTTCAGCGACGGGGGCCATCTCCACCCGGCGCTGGTGCATGGTGTTTCCCACAGATGACGACGTACTGCGAACAGGCCGGAGTCATCTGTGAGGCGCACTGCACCGCCTGCCACTCTACGTTCTACCCTCCGTGGTCGTAACGGGTCCCAGGGCCCGGGGAGCCGACCGGTGCGGGAACATTTCGTGACGACCACCCGTTAGGGGCCCTGTCTGACGACGGACAGTGAGCGCTCATCCGCACAGTGACGGGAATTCGTGGCGGTCTGCCGGGGTGGCGGTATGGCCAACGGCGCTGGACTGGTGCACAATCCCTGCCGCGAGAGCGGGCACAAATCAGGCTCCGGATGCGTTGGTCCACAGTCCGGTAGCAACGACCTCGAACGTGCAGGGCGCGAGCACCGTCACCTCGGCGTAAGACAGCAAGGCCAGTACCACCAGTAACGATCAGCAATCCCCGTTCCCAGGGGGCAAACGCGACCTCGACCGTTGCCGCACGTGCGGGCGCGGAGGGAGGGCCCGTCCTCCTGGGTTCCACACACCGGAGCGTGACTCAACCATGGCAACCGACTACGACGCGCCGCGCAAGACCGACGACGACCTCAACGAGGACTCGCTCGAAGAGCTCAAGGCCCGCCGGGTCGACAAGTCGACCGGCTCGGTCGACGAGGACGAGACCGAAGCGGCGGAGGGCTTTGAGCTCCCCGGCGCCGACCTCTCCAACGAGGAGCTCTCCGTCCGGGTCCTGCCCCGCCAGGCCGACGAGTTCACCTGCATGAGCTGCTTCCTGGTACACCACCGCAGCCAGCTGGCGGGCGAGAAGAACGGTCAGCTCATCTGCAAGGAGTGCGCGGCCTGAGGTTCAGGCGGCGGACGAACTGAGTGGGGGGCGCGCGGGTTCGGTCACGAGCCCAGCGCCCGCACCCATTCCTGCGGCCTGCGGGTCGAGATCAGCCAGTAGGGCGTGGGGTCCTGCGGGTCGTTCAGGGTGACCCTGATCCCCGTGTGCACCCAGGCCCGGGTGCAGAGGTACGCGCGCGCGTCCAGATCGACGCCGTGCGCGGCCCTCATCTGAGCCGCGTCCAGCGGCTCGACCTTCGCGACCAGCGATGCGGGCACCTTGGCCCGGCCGGCCGAGAAGACGCCCTTCGCCAGCTGCAGGCGCGGGGTGAAGACGACCACCAGCACCACCGCCAGCACGGCCGTGGCCACCCCGGTGACCACGGCGATCGTGGTGTTGATGGGGCCGGGGATCAGCCCGAACGAGGCACCGAGCACGACGAGGACCAGCCACATCACGGGGGAGGGGCGGAGGGACTCCACGAGGTTCGTGACGCCGGTCTTGCGCTGCTGATCCGAGCTCATGAAATCAGCTTCCCACGCCCGGATCCGGAGTGTGCGCCAGGTGGTGGCGAGCGCTGGCTAGGCTGTTCCACCGTGAGCACGCCTTCCGCGCCCGCCGGCGCCATCGACGAGGGTCCCGGCCGGTCTGGCTTCGCGCCCGGCCAGGTCGAGGTGCTGCTGCAGCGCCTCGACCCCGAGATCCCCGTGCCCGGTTACTCCCATCCCGGTGACGCCGGGGCCGACCTCGTCACGACCGTCGACGTGACCCTGGGGCCCGGTGAGCGCCAGACGGTCCCGACCGGTGTCGCGATCGCGCTGCCCGACGGGTACGCCGCCTTCGTGCACCCGCGGTCCGGTCTGGCCGCGCGGTGCGGTCTGACGGTGGTCAACGCCCCCGGCACGGTCGACGCCGGATATCGCGGGGAGATCAGGGTCACGCTGCTGAACACCGACCGCGAGACGCCGGTCGAGCTGAAGCGGGGTGACCGGATCGCCCAGCTGGTGGTGCAACCGGTGAGCCGGGCGTACTTCGTCGAGGCCGGTCGGTTGCCGGGCTCGGCCCGCGGTGAGGGTGGGTTCGGGTCCACGGGCACGGCGACGGTGCAGGCGACGGGGCAGGCAACGCAACGAGGAGAACACTGATGAGCTGGTTCCGACGTAACAAGGGGGACGACGCCTCCGGCGTCGACGAGGGCACGGCGTCCACGGGCTTCACGGACGACGCGGTGGCCGACGCGGACGGGACGCCGGGTGAGGAGAGCGCAGGCAGGAAACTGTCGCCCCTCACCGACGTCTACGACCGGTCGAAGGGTCCCTGGGACGAGTCGGAGGCCGACGCCGAGGAGACCTACATCGATCTCGGCGCGATCCGGCTGCCCGCCAAGGAGGGCACGATCCAGATCCGCCTCGAGATCGAGGAGGAGACCAGCAAGGTGATCGCGGCGACCGTGCAGCTCGAGGACTCCGCGGTGCAGCTGCAGGCGTTCGCGGCCCCGCGCACCTCCGGCATCTGGGACGAGATCCGCAGCGAGATCTCCGCCAGCGTGAGCCGTCAGGGCGGCGAGGTGGACGACGTCCCCGGGGTGTTCGGCCGGGAGCTCCTGGCCAAGGTGCCGGCCCGCACCCCCGACGGCCGCACCGTGCTGCAGCCCGCCCGGTTCTCCGGTGTCGACGGTCCGCGCTGGTTCCTGCGGGCGGTCTTCCACGGTGCCGCGGCGCTGGACGAGGAGAAGGCGCAGGAGCTGGAGCGGCTGGTGCGTGACGTGGTGGTGGTGCGCGGTGCCGAGGCGATGGCCCCGCGCGAGCTGCTGCCGCTGCGCCTGCCCGAGAACGCCCAGTCGGAGGGTGAGGAGGGCACGGCCGAGCCGGCCGGCGACTCCCTGCGCCCGCCGGAGCGCGGCCCGGAGATCACCGAACTGCGCTGAGTCCGTGGGCCCCTCGACGGCCCGGACGCGCTCGTGAGCCGTCCGTCCGGCATCCCTCTCGGGTGCCTGGCGGGCGGCTCTTTCGTGCGGGTCAAGACTTGATCAAGGTTCCTCCCGCGCCTGGGAATAAAATCTGAATTACCTTGTTGAGCAGGAGTTCGCCAGACAGGGAAAGAGTGCTGTTGGCCACTCTTCCGATACCCGGGGGACGGTCGGAGAGCGGGTCCGGGATGGGTACGCTGAAAACTGTGGGTAAGCAGATCACCGGTGATCAGGCGACGATCGCGTCGGTAGAGAACAGAGCGGCCGAGCGCTTCGGCCTCCGCCGGGCCTTGGCCAAGTTCACGGCACCGCAGCACGTGGTGCACGCGGACGAGGAGCGGGAGCAGGCGGTGCGGCTGGGTGGTACGCCGATCGCCCAGCTGAAGTCGCGGCAGCCCGCCATGGTCTGCGGCACGCTGCGCGCGGTCACGCTGCGGCCCCGGGCCGGTGTCCCGGCGCTGGTGGCCGAGCTGTACGACGGCAGCGGCAGCATCTCCGTGATCTGGCTGGGGCGCCGCCACATCGGCGGGGTCGAGCCCGGCCGGCGCATCCGGGTACAGGGCGTGGTCTGTGAGGCCAGCGGCACCGCCACCATCTTCAACCCGCGGTACGAACTCGTCCCCGGTACGGGAAGCTGATGACCGAGTCGCGGATGCCGGGGGAGCACCACCACGTGGCCGAACAGGCGGAGCACGCGGCCGAGGCCGTGGCCCAGGGCAAGTTCGGCGCGGCCGTGGCGGCCGAGTTCGACCTGAAGAAGAGCATCGGCGGCCCGCGCGGCGTGATCGAGTCGGTGCTGCCGTACGCGGTCTTCTCACTGGTCTTCGCGATCACCAACGAGCTGCGGCCGTCGGTCATCGCCGCCTGTGTGCCCCTGGCCGTGCTGATCGTCTGGCGGCTGATCGCCCGCGAGCCCCTCACCCAGGTCTTCTCGGGGGTCATCGGCATCGCGATCGGTGCCTACGTGGCCAGCAAGACCGGCCGGGCCTCGGACTTCTTCCTGCCCAGCATTCTCAAGAACGCCGCCTCCGCCGCCGGTGCGATCATCTCGGCGCTGGTGCGCTGGCCGATCGTCGGCATCTTCGTGGGGCCGATCACCGGTGAGATGTTCGAGTGGCGCAAGCACCCGGCCCGCAGCCGGGTCTACGTGCTGGCCACCTGGATCTTCGCCGCCCTGTTCCTGGTGCGCCTGGCCGTGCAGATCCCGCTGTGGCTGGCCGACGAGACCGCGCTGCTGGGCACCCTGAACGCCACCGTGCTGGGCCTGCCCCTCTTCGCCCTGGCCCTCTGGCTGATGTGGCTGGTGCTGCGCTCGGTGCCGGTGGTCAAACCGGCCGAACCCGTGATCCTGGTCGACCCGGACGAGACCCCCCAAACCCCGTACTGACGGAGAAGTCTGGGGGCAGGTCAGCCCCGGGACTGCATGAGGGGCGCCAGGTCGCTTCCGTTGCCCGGGGGCAGGTCGTCGCCGCGTACCATCAGGGTCGCCCGCATGATCTCGGTCAGGCCGTTCGCGGTCAGCCACGTGTGCAGCGGAGGGTCGGCCCTCGCCAGGAGGTCCACGCGCACCGGTCCCTCGGCCGAGGTCGCCGGATCGGTCACCAGGGCCCGGGCGACGGCACTGTCCGGTGCCACCACGGGGCCGATCGCCGTCCGGACGGTGGTGCCCCCCGCGGCGGCGTGGCCGAGGGCCGGCCCGCGTCGTCGTGCGCGACCCGGATCTGCTCCGCGAAGGCTGGAGGACGGCGCCGCAGAGCCCTACGGGAGTAGCCGACGGCCTCGGCGTCCAGGGCCGTGACCACCTCGTCCCTCGACGTCACCCTGACCGTCGTCCTCAAGCCGGCGGGGGGCCAGGGCCCCGCGTGCGTCACCAGTTCGTCCACGCACCGGAAGTCCAGATTCTCGTGGATCGGCCGCCCCGCGGCCGGGGCGTGGAGAAAGACGCTGTCCGCGGCGCACCCCCGATGCCCTGCCCGCCCCGGCCGGGGCGGCCAGCCGTGGGCGGTGGCCACGGCCTGGCCGGCCGGGATGCCGGCGGGGGTGAGCGGGCGGATCACGTGCGGGGGTTCAGCAGCTCCTGGAGCGCGTCCTCGCTCTCGGGCACCGTGATGAACATCAGTTCGTCACCGGCCTCGAGGGCGTCGTCCCGGCTCGGGGCGATGGGGCGCTCGCCGCGGATGATGCCGACCAGCACGGTGTCGTCGGGCCAGGCGATCTCGCCGACCGTGGTGCCGGCCAGGGGTGACGCATCGGGCAGGGTGAGCTCGACCATCGCGGCCTGACCCTGCTGGAACGTGAAGATCCGCACCAGCTCACCGATCGACACGGCCTCCTCGACCAGCGCCGTCATGATGCGTGGGGTGGACACGGCCACGTCGACGCCCCAGGCCTCGTCGAACATCCACTCGTTGGCCGGGGTGTTGACCCGGGCCACGGTGCGGGGCACGCCGTACTCGGTCTTCGACAGCAGCGAGACCACCAGGTTCGCCTTGTCGTCACCGCTGGCGGCCACCACCACGTCGCAGTCGGCCAGCCCGGCGTCGGCCAGCGAGCTGATCTCGCAGGCGTCGGCGAGCAGCCACTCGGCCTCGGGCACGCTGGTGACCCGGATGGCGTTCGGGTCCTTGTCGATCAGGAGCACGCGGTGCCCGTTGGTGAGCAGTTCCCGCGCGATGGAGCGGCCGACGCTGCCGGCGCCGACGATGACGATCCGCATCAGAGCTGATCCTTCGAGGGCTGGACGGACAGGCGCTGCTCCACCGAGGTCAGCTGGTCGTGCCGGAGCACGAAGTGCACCAGGTCGCCCTCCTGGTAAACGGTGTCGGCGCCGGGCACGATGCCCTCGCCGAGCCGGGTGAGGAAGGCCACGCGGGCGCCGGAGGCAGCTTCCAGCACGGGCATCCGCCGGCCCACCCAGCCGGTGTGCACCTGCACCTCGGCCAGGATCACGGCCCCGGAAGGGTCGCGGAACTCGGAGATCGCGCCGGCCGGCAGCAGACGGCGGGCCATCTGGTCGGCGGTCCAGCGCACGGTGGCGACGGTGGGTATGCCCAGGCGCTGGTAGACCTCGGCGCGGCCCGGGTCGTAGATCCGGGCGACCACGTTGCTGATGCCGAACGTCTCGCGGGCCACCCGGGCCGCCAGGATGTTGGAGTTGTCACCGTTGCTGACGGCGGCGAACGCGTACGCGTCCTCGATGCCGGCCTCGGTCAGCGTGTCCCGGTCGAAACCCGGCCCGACCACGCGCCGGCCCTCGAAGTGCGGCCCGAGACGGCGGAAGGCGTTCGCGTTCTGATCCACCACCGCGACGGTGTGGCCCCGGTCCTCGACCATCTGGGCCAGTGTCGAACCGGTCCGGCCGCAACCCATGATCACGAAGTGCACGTTCGCCCGGCCCTCTCAGATGACCTTCGCCGTGGTCAGCCCACTCGGCGCTGTCCGCCAGCGAAGGTACACGTTCCCGCGCCCGCCTTCGCCCAGGGGCGGGTCAAGCCTGGGCAGAAGTGACCACCCCGTGACGACACCACCACGAACAGGCCTACCATGACCCGTCGTGCCCAACTATCCCGGCGCCGTCAAGCGGCTGCTCGTCGGGCGGCCGGTGCGCAGCGAACGTCTGGGCGAGACCCTGCTGCCCAAACGGATCGCGCTGCCGGTCTTCGCCTCCGACGCACTGTCGTCCGTCGCCTACGCACCTGACGAAATCCTGCTCACGCTCGCGGCCGCCGGCCTGACGTCCTACGCGCTCTCGCCGTGGGTCGGTGTCTCCGTGGTCTTCGTCATGCTGATCGTGGTGGCCTCGTACCGGCAGAACGTGCACGCCTACCCCTCCGGCGGCGGCGACTACGAGGTGGCCACGGTCAACCTCGGCCCGATGGCCGGCGTCACCGTGGCCAGCGCCCTGCTGGTCGACTACGTGCTGACCGTGGCCGTGTCGATCTCCTCCGGCGCCCAGTACGCCGCCTCGGCCCTGCCCTTCCTGCGGGGGCACGAGGCCCTCCTCGCGGTGGCGGTGGTCGTGCTGCTGACCACCATCAACCTGCGCGGGGTGCGGGAGTCCGGCACCGCCTTCGCGATTCCCACCTACGTGTTCATGGTCTCGATCCTCGGCATGAGCGCCTGGGGCTTCGTCCGGTACTTCCTCGGCGACCTGCCCCTGGCCGAGAGCGCCGACCTGGTGCTGCGGCCCGAGACCCAGTTCGAGCAGGGTCTGGTCGGCCTGGGCGGCGGTTTCCTGCTGCTGCGGGCCTTCTCCTCGGGCTGCGCCGCGCTCACCGGGGTCGAGGCCATCAGCAACGGGGTGCCCGCGTTCAAGAAGCCCAAGAGCCGCAACGCCGCCACCACGCTGGCCCTGCTCGGCGGCATCGCGGTGGCCATGCTGATGTCCACGATCGTCCTGGCCCGGCTGATGCACGTGCGCTTCGCCGAGTTCCCGGCCGAGCAGCTGTTCCGCGACGGCCGGTCGGTCGGCGAGGACTACGTGCAGGACCCGGTGATCGGGCAGATCGCGGGCGCGCTCTTCGGTGGCTTCCCGCCGGCCTTCTACCTGGTCACGTTCGCCACCGGCCTGATCCTCATCCTCGCCGCGAACACCGCCTTCAACGGCTTCCCGGTACTCGGCTCGATCCTGGCCAAGGACGACCTGCTGCCGCGCCAGCTGCACACCCGCGGCGACCGGCTGGCCTACAGCAACGGCATCGTCGCGCTCGCGGTCGGCGCCTGCCTGCTCATCCTGGCCTTCGACGCGCAGGTCACCCGGCTGATCCAGCTCTACATCGTGGGCGTCTTCATCTCCTTCACCGTCAGCCAGACCGGCATGGTGCGGCACTGGACCCGGCTGCTGCGGCAGGAGACCGAGACGGCCGCCCGGCGCAAGATGCAGCAGTCCCGCGTGATCAACGCGATCGGCGTGACCATCACCGGCAGCGTGCTGGTGGTGGTGCTCATCACCAAGTTCACCCGCGGCGCCTACCTGGCCCTGATCTTCATGGCCCTGCTCTTCGTGCTGATGCTGGCCATCCGCCGGCACTACCGTTCGGTGAGCGCGGAACTGGCCGAGGAGGACGACGCCCGCGGGCGCATGCTGCCCTCCCGGGTGCACGCCATCGTGCTGGTCTCCAAGCTGCACAAGCCGACGATGCGGGCCCTGGCCTACGCCCGGGCCTCGCGGCCGTCGTTGCTGGAGGCCGTGACCGTCAACGTCGACGGGGACGAGACCCGGCGTCTGCAGGACGAGTGGGAGCGCCGCGACATCCCGGTGCCGCTGCGGGCCCTGGACTCCCCGTACCGTGAGATCACCCGCCCGGTGCTGAATTACGTGCGCAGCGTGCGCCGGGAGAGCCCGCGCGACCTGGTGGTCGTCTACGTGCCCGAGTACGTGGTCGGACGCTGGTGGGAGCAGTTGCTGCACAACCAGAGCGCGCTGCGGCTGAAGGGCGGGCTGCACTTCATGCCCGGCGTGATCGTGGCCAGCGTGCCGTGGCAGCTGAGGTCGTCGCGGCACCGGCTGGGAGAACTGCGCCGGGGCGCACCCGGTGACGCGCGTCGGGGCGCGGTGCCGCCGCACGGGGAACAGCTTGAACCGAACACGAAGGAGCAGGATGCCTGAGGGCCCGACGGGGGACGGCGAACGCCGCCCCGCCACACCGGACACCACCCGGGACCAGAACGGTCCCGGACTGGTCACCGACGAGCTCATCCAGCTCGAGATCGGTCCGGTCGCCCACGGCGGCCACTGCGTGGCCCGCTACGACGGACGGGTGGTCTTCGTGCGCCACGCGCTGCCCGGTGAGGTGGTGCTGGCCCGGCTGACCGAGTCCGCCCCCGACGCCAAGTTCTGGCGCGCCGACGCGGTCGAGGCGATCGAGCCCTCGCCCGACCGGGTGACGGCGCCGTGCCCGGTGTCCGGGCCGGGCCTGTGCGGTGGCTGCGACTGGCAGCACGCCGACCTGGACGCCCAGCGCCGGATGAAGGGTGACGTGGTCGCCGAGCAGCTGCGCCGCATCGCCAAGCTCGACCCGGCGCCCGCCGTGGTGGTCGAGGGTCCGGAGGGTGACGGCCTGGGCTGGCGCACCCGGGTGCGCTTCACCTCCGACACCGAGGGCCGTCCCGGCCTGCGCAGGCACCGCTCGCACGACGTGATCGCGGTGAAGGAGTGCCTGATCGCGCACCCGGCCGCCGCGGAGCTCGGCGTCACCGGCGCCCGCTGGCCGAACACCCTGGCCGTCGAGGTGATCGCCCCCACCACCGGCACCCCGCTGGTCGTGGCCGAGGCGGTGGCCGGGCGGGCCGGCGACAAGCTGCGCCTGCCCCGGCTGCCGGCCGGCACCAACGTCGCCACCCGTGACACCGAGGGTCTGCACCAGGTCAAGGGTCGCACCTGGGTCACCGAGGAGGTGCTGGTCGGGGGCAAGGTGCGTCCGTTCCGGGTGACCGGCACCGGCTTCTGGCAGGTGCATCCGGCCGCCGCGCAGACCCTGCTCGACGCCGTGCTGGAAGCAGCGCAGGCTCAGCCGGGCGAGCGCACGCTGGACCTGTACGGCGGTGTCGGCCTGTTCGCGGCCGGGCTGGCCGACCAGGTCGGCGTCACGGGCAGCGTGATCCTCGTCGAGGGGGACACCCGCGCCGCGTCCGACGCCCGCCGCGGGCTGCACGACCTCGGGCAGGTGCGCGTGGAGGCCGGTTCGGTGTCCCGCGTGCTGCCCCGCCTGGCCGCGCAGGGTGGTCCCCTGACACCCGAGGGGGAGCAGGGGACGCGTGGGGGAGCCGACGTCGTGGTGCTCGACCCGCCCCGGTCGGGTGCGGGCAGGGAAGTGATCGCCCAGATCGTGGCCCTGGCCCCGCGGGTGGTCGTCTACGTGGCCTGCGACCCGGCCGCGCTCGCCCGTGACCTGGCCACGGCCGATGCCGCCGGGTACGAGCTGAAGGGCATCCGGGCGTTCGACCTGTTCCCGATGACCCATCACGTGGAGTGCGTGGCCGTGCTGGTGCCGAAGGGCGAGCGTCCCGTGGCGAAGGACCTGCCGGTGGCGGTCGAGCGCCCGGTGCGCACGGGCCGCCCCGACCGCCCCAACCGCCGACCCGAACGACCGGGCCGGCGACCCGAGCGCCGGGGCTGACCCGCGTCCCTCATTTATTTTTGTTCGTGATCAGGCAAAGTCTCCCCGGCGTTCCAGAACTCTGCGCGTAAGAGTTCTAGAACGCCGGGGAACTTTTGCATGATCACGAACAGAGGACGCGGGGACGCCCGGCTCGCGGGGCCGCGGAGATCACGGAGATCACGGAGATCACGGAGATCACGGGGCGGCCCGGAAGCTCCCGCGCGTCAACCTGCACCCCGGCTCTTGACGGGGCACCCTCGAGTTAGGTTCGGCTAACTATCTTGACGTCGAGATACTTTAGTATGGTGCCTGGGGAAACGACGATCTACGACGATCTAAGGAGCTCTCGTTGAGCAGTGACAGCCTCGACAGCTTTGGCGCCCGCGGCGAGCTCTCGGCCGGGGACGCGAGCTACGACATCTTCCGGCTCTCGGCCGTGCCCGGTGCCGCCGGGCTGCCGTTCAGCCTCAAGGTCCTGCTGGAGAACCTCCTGCGGACCGAGGACGGCGCGAACATCACCGCGGACCACATCCGGGCCCTGGCCGGCTGGGACCCGAACGCGAACCCGGACACCGAGATCCAGTTCACCCCGGCCCGCGTGATCATGCAGGACTTCACCGGTGTGCCCTGCATCGTCGACCTGGCCACGATGCGTGAGGCCGTCGCCGACCTGGGTGGCGACCCGGCGAAGATCAACCCGCTGGCCCCGGCCGAGATGGTGATCGACCACTCGGTGATCGCCGACGTGTTCGGCCGCTCCGACGCGTTCGAGAAGAACGTCGACCTGGAGTACCAGCGCAACGGTGAGCGCTACCAGTTCCTGCGCTGGGGGCAGACGGCCTTCGACGACTTCAAGGTGGTGCCCCCGGGTACCGGCATCGTGCACCAGGTCAACATCGAGCACCTGGCGCGGGTCATCTTCGAGCGGGACGGCATCGCCTACCCCGACACCTGCGTGGGCACCGACTCGCACACCACGATGGTCAACGGCATCGGCGTGCTGGGCTGGGGCGTGGGCGGTATCGAGGCCGAGGCCGCGATGCTGGGCCAGCCGGTGAGCATGCTCATCCCGCGCGTGGTCGGTTTCAGGCTGAGTGGCGAGATCCCGGCCGGCGTGACCGCCACCGACGTGGTGCTGACGATCACCGAGCAGCTGCGCAAGCACGGTGTGGTGGGCAAGTTCGTCGAGTTCTACGGCGAGGGCGTCGGCGCCGTGCCGCTGGCCAACCGGGCCACGATCGGCAACATGAGCCCCGAGTTCGGTTCCACCTGCGCGATCTTCCCGATCGACGAGGTCACGCTCGACTACCTGCGCCTGACCGGCCGCAGCGACCAGCAGGTGGCGCTGGTCGAGGCGTACACCAAGGAGCAGGGTCTGTGGCACGACCCCTCGACCGAGGCCAAGTACTCCGAGTACCTCGAGCTCGACCTGTCCACGGTGGTCCCCAGCATCGCCGGGCCGAAGCGCCCGCAGGACCGCATCGAGCTGTCGCACGCGAAGAAGTCTTTCCGCGGAACGATTCTCGACTACGTGACGCAGGAGGGTCCGCAGGACGAGGCCCTGGTCGAGTCGTTCCCGGCCAGTGACTCGCCGACGGCCTCGGAGTCGACCGCGGCCGACGAGCCGGCCGCGCCGCACGAGTCGAACGGCCGCCCGCACCAGCGGGTCCCGATCACCATGGCCGACGGCACGAAGACCGAGCTGGACCACGGCCACGTGGCCATCGCGGCCATCACCTCCTGTACCAACACCTCGAACCCCTCGGTGATGGTGGCGGCGGCGCTGCTGGCGAAGAACGCCGTGGAGCGCGGTCTCTCGGTGAAGCCGTGGGTGAAGACCACGATGGCGCCGGGTTCCAAGGTGGTGATGGACTACTACGCCAGGGCCGGCCTGACGCCGTACCTGGAGAAGCTCGGTTACCACCTGGTCGGCTACGGCTGCGTGACCTGTATCGGTAACTCCGGCCCGCTGCCCGAAGAGGTTTCGGCCGCGGTGCAGGAGAACGACCTCTCGGTGGTCTCGGTGCTCTCGGGCAACCGGAACTTCGAGGGCCGGATCAACCCGGACATCAAGATGAACTACCTCGCCTCGCCGCCCCTGGTGATCGCGTACGCGCTGGCCGGCACCATGGACTGGGACCCGGCGACGGACCCGATCGGCACCGGCGGCAACGGCGAGGACGTGTTCCTGGCCGACATCTGGCCGAGCGCGCAGGACGTCGCCGCCGTGGTCGAGAACTCCATCACCAAGGACATGTTCGTCGGGGACTACGCCGACGTGTTCGCCGGGGACGAGCGCTGGAAGTCGCTGCCCACGCCCGAGGGCGGCACGTTCGCCTGGGACGCCGAGTCGACGTACGTGCGCAAGCCCCCGTACTTCGAGGGTATGCAGAGCACGCCCGCGCCCGTGACAGACATCGAGAACGCCCGGGTGCTGGCCAAACTGGGCGATTCGGTGACCACCGACCACATCAGCCCGGCGAGCTCGATCAAGGTGGACTCGCCCGCGGGCATCTACCTGGCCGAGCACGGTGTGGCCCGGAAGGACTTCAACTCCTACGGTTCCCGTCGCGGTAACCACGAGGTGATGATCCGTGGCACGTTCGCGAACATCCGGCTGCGCAACCAGCTGCTGGACGGCGTCGAGGGCGGCTTCACCCGGAACTTCCTGGCCGGGGGCGAGCAGACCACGATCTACGACGCGGCCCAGGCCTACGCGGCCGCCGGGGTGCCGCTGGTCGTGCTGGCGGGCAAGGAGTACGGCTCGGGTTCCAGCCGGGACTGGGCCGCCAAGGGCACCAGCCTGCTCGGCGTCCGCGCCGTCATCACCGAGAGCTTCGAGCGGATCCACCGCTCGAACCTGATCGGCATGGGTGTTCTGCCGCTGCAGTTCCCGGCCGGCGAGAACGCCGGGTCACTGGGCCTGGACGGCACCGAGACCTTCGCGATCGCCGGGGTGACCGAGCTCAACAACGGCACCACCCCGTCCACCGTGAAGGTCACCGCCACCAGGGAGGACGGCTCCACGGTCGAGTTCGACGCGGTCGTCCGCATCGACACGCCCGGTGAGGCCGACTACTACCGCAACGGCGGCATCCTCCAGTACGTGCTGCGGTCACTCGTCGCGTAGCTCCCGCTCGTCACACAGAGCTACCGGGCCCGCCCGGGTTCCCTCCATGTGGGGGAACCCGGGCGGGCCCCGTGTGTTTGGGCCGCAAGTCCCGCGTCCGGCCTGCCGATGTGGCGTTCGCAGATGACTTCGAGCGATCAGTGGCTCTGGCGTTACCGACCTGTAATGACGCAGGCCACATCCGGCGCTGGCGCATCGGGGACCGACGTGCATATGTTGTGAGCGGCAACATATTCGCGTCAGGGCCGACGATGGGGTTCTGACGCGTGAGGAGTCGCCGTCGGGATCCCGCTGACCTGCGGGGTCCCCAGCTAGCACCGGCAGAGTTGCCGGTGCGGAGGAGGACCACAGCACATGCGCAAGCACCTCTTTGCGGCCCTTTCGGTCGGTACCGCCGGCATTCTGGCCCTCTCGGCCTGTGGCGGCGGTTCGTCCGACTCGTCGGGTTCCGGTGGTTCGGGCAGCACCAGCACGGCGAAGGGCAAGGTCGGCGTCATCCTTCCGGACGCCGCGTCCTCGGCCCGTTACGAGAGCATCGACCGCCCCGCTCTCAAGGCCGCCTTCGAGAAGGCCGGTGTCGACTACGACATCCAGAACGCCGGCGGCGACAAGAACAAGTTCCAGTCCATCGCCGAGGGCATGCTCTCCAGCGGTGTGACCGTCCTGCTCATCGACAGCCTCGACGACGCCAGCGGCACCGCGGCGATCAAGAAGGCTACGGACGCAGGCGTTCCCGTGATCGACTACGACCGCCTCACGCTGGGCGGCGGCGCCTCGTACTACGTCTCGTTCGACAACGTCGCGGTCGGCACGGCCATGGGCACCGCCCTGGTCTCGTGCATGCAGGCCAACGGCGACAAGACCGGCAACGTGGTCGAGCTGAACGGCGCGCCCACCGACAACAACGCCACCCTGTTCAAGCAGGGTTACGACAAGGTCGTCACCGACGCCGGTTACAAGGTCACCGACTCGCAGGCGGTGCCGGACTGGGACAACCAGAAGGCCGGCACGCTCTTCGAGCAGATCTACACCCAGCAGAAGGGTGACTTCGTCGGCGTCGCGGCCGCCAACGACGGTCTCGCGGGTGCGGTCGTGGCCCGTCTGGACACCGCCGGTGAGGCCGGCAAGATCCCGGTCACCGGCCAGGACGCCACCGACGAGGGCCTGCAGCGGGTGCTGCTCGGCACGCAGTGCGTGACGATCTTCAAGGACATCAAGAACAAGGAGGCCGTCTCGGCCGCCGACCTCGCCGTGGCGCTGACCAAGGGTGACACCTCGGCCGCGGACGCGCTGGCCACCGGCACCACCAAGGACACCAAGCTGAACAAGGACGTGAAGTCGGTTCTGCTGGTGCCCGAGGCGATCACCGCGGACAAGGTGAAGGACGTGATCTCGGCCGGTCAGACCACCGTCGCGAAGCTCTGCACCACCGCGGAGCTGAAGAAGGCCTGCACGGAGAACGGCGTCTCCTGACGTCTTCGGTTCCACGGGTTCCCGGGCCGGGTATCCGGCCCGGGAACCCGGCCTTCATCACCCGGCTGCGGTAGGAGCGACCAGATGACAGAGAACACCCAGAACGCAGGCGGGGAGCCGATACTCAGCCTGCGGGGAATCAACAAGAGCTTCGGTGCGGTGCACGTGCTCAAGGACGTCGGCCTGGACGCCTGGGCGGGCAAGGTGACCGCGCTGGTCGGTGACAACGGGGCGGGCAAGTCGACCTTTGTCAAGGGCATCGCCGGCATCTACGCCTTCGACTCCGGTGAATACCGTTTCGAGGGGAAGACCGTGACGGTCAACCACCCGAAACAGTCGGCGGCGCTGGGCATCGAGGTCGTGTACCAGGACCTCGCGCTGTGCGACAACCTGGACGTGGTGCAGAACATGTTCCTCGGCCGGGAGATGCGCTCGGGGCTCACCCTGAACGAGACGGCGATGGAACGGCGGGCCCAGGAGACCCTGGCCGGCCTGTCCGTGCGCACGCTGAAGTCGGTGCGGCAGAAGGTCTCCAGCCTCTCCGGAGGTCAGCGGCAGACCGTCGCGATCGCCAAGTCGGTGCTGTGGAACAGCAAGCTGGTGATCCTCGACGAGCCCACCGCGGCCCTCGGCGTGGCGCAGACCGAGCAGGTGCTGCAGCTGGTGCGGCGGCTGGCCGACAACGGCCTGGCCGTGATCCTGATCTCGCACAACATGAATGATGTGCTGCGCGTCGCGGACAGCGTCTGCGCCCTGTATCTGGGCCGCACCGCCGCCCAGATCGACGCCCGGTCCACGAGCACCACCCAGATCGTCGAGCTCATCACATCCGGTCGCAGTGGCGACCTCGGGCTGCCGCCCGCGCTCGCCCAGGAGGCTGTCGCATGACCACCGGAACCGCAGCCCCGAGCCGGCCGTCCGCGCCCCGGCGGCCGGAGGACAGCATCGGCGGAACCGTCCAGGCCTACGTCGACAAACTTCGTGGTGGCGACGTCGGTTCTCTCCCGGCCATTCTCGGGTTCATCGCGCTGGTGATCTTCTTCTCCGCGATGCGGCCCGACAGCTTCGCCTCCACCCGGAACGCCGCGAACCTGCTCAACCAGGCCGCCCCGGTCATCTTCATCGCGATGGGCCTGATCTTCGTCCTGCTGCTGGGCGAGATCGACCTGGCCGCCGGTTTCACCTCCGGCGTCGGCGCCGCCGTGCTCGTGGTGCTGATGACCAACCACGGCGTGGCCTGGCCGGTCGCCGTGATCGCCTGCGTGGCGACCGGTCTGGTCATCGGCTCGGTGATGGGCGCCCTGGTGGCCCAGCTCAACATCCCCTCGTTCGTGGTCACCCTGGCCTTCTTCCTGGCCCTGCAGGGTGTGCTGCTGCTCGTGGTCGGTGAGGGCGGCACGATCAGCCTCACCAACGAGACGATCCTGGCGATCATGAACAAGAACCTCAGCCCGGCCCTCGGCTGGGTGCTCACCGTGCTGGTCGTCGGCGGGTACGCCGCGATCGCGGTGCTCGGTTCGATCTCCCGCCGTAAGGCCGACCTGCCCGTCACCAGCACCTCGGTGACCGCGGCGAAGGTCGGTGCGCTCGCGGTGATCATGGTCGCGGTGACGATCCTGTTCAACCAGGAGCGGGCGGTGAACCCGGCGATCAAGTCGCTCAAGGGCCTGCCGCTGATCGTCCCGGTCACCCTGGTGTTCCTGCTGGTGCTGACCTTCCTGCTGGGCCGCACCGCGTTCGGCCGGCACGTCTACGCGGTCGGCGGCAACGCCGAGGCGGCCCGGCGTGCGGGTATCAACGTGCCGATGATCAAGATCGTCTGCTTCGCCATCGGCTCGGTGCTCGCCGCCTTCGGCGGTGTGCTGTTCGCCTCGTACAACAACGGTGTCTCGCCCACCACCGGTGGTTCCTCGACGCTGCTGTACGCGGTCGGTGCCGCGGTCATCGGTGGTACCTCGCTGTTCGGCGGCAAGGGCCGGATCATCGACGCCATCCTCGGTGGCCTGGTGGTCGCGGTGATCCAGAACGGCCTTCCACTGATTACCCAGAAGTCTGGTATTCAGTTCATCGTGACCGGAGCCGTTCTTCTTCTCGCCGCCAGTGTCGATGCCCTGTCCCGACGGCGGTCAGCCGCGACCGGCAGGTGACGACCCGCCTTCCCGTCGGTCTGACCGGGGAGGCCCCGGACGTCCGCCGGCACAACCTGTCCCAGTTGCTGCGGCTGCTGCACCTGGGCGGCCCGATGCGACGGGCCCGGCTCACCGACCTGACCGGGCTCAACCGCAGCACGGTGGCCGGGCTGGTGGCCGAGCTGGCCACCCTCGGCGCCGTGCTGGAGGAACCCGGCGACGGCCGCAAGGGCAAGGCCGGCCGGCCGTCCGCGGTGGTCCGCACCCGCCCGGAGACGGTGCAGGTGCTGGCCGCGGACATCGCGATCGGCCGGGTCTCGATGGCTCTCATCGGTCTGGGCGGTGTGGTGGTGGCCCGGCGCAGCCGGCAGTTCTCCGACGGTTCCGCCCGCACGGTGGCCCGGCTGCTCGCCTCCCTGGCCCGGGAGCTGCTGTCCGGCCCCCGGGCGGGCCGGCACGTGCTCTCCCTGGGCGTCGCGGTGCCCGGGGTGGTGCGGGGACGGGACGGCAACGTGCGGTTCGCGCCCAACCTCGGCTGGGAGGACCAGCCCCTGGGTGAACTGCTGGACGAGGCACTCGCCGAGAAGGGCGTCGACGACCTGCGCGTCGGCCTGGCCAACGACGGTGACCTGGGTGTGCTCGCCGAGCACCAGCGCGGCGTGGCCCGCGGCTACGACGACGTGGTGTTCGTCGAGGGCGAGACCGGTGTCGGTTGCGGTGTGATCAGCGGCGGTCTGCCGCTGGCCGGATCCGGCGGGTACGCCGGTGAGCTCGGCCACATCACGGTCCGGCGCGGTGGCCGGCGGTGCCGCTGCGGTGCGCGGGGGTGCTGGGAGACCGAGATCGGGGCCGGTTCGATGGCTCGCGCCCTCGGTCTGCGGGAGGACGCCGACGAGGGCGAGGTGGGTGTGCTGCTGCGGTCCGGCGGCGCGGCGCTGGCCTCACGGCTGGACGAGGTGGCCGACTACCTCGGCATCGGCCTGGGCAATGTGGTGAACGTGTTCAACCCGCAGCTCGTCGTGCTCGGCGGTCTGCTGCAGGACCTCTACCCGCTGGTGGCGGACCGGGTGAGGGATGTGCTCGGGGAGACCGCGCTGCGGGCCCCGATGGAGCAGGTGCGGCTGGTGCTGCCCGAGCTCGGCCCGGACGCGGTGCTGCTCGGCGCGGGGGAGTACGCCTGGCAGGGGATCCTCGCCGACCCGGTGGCGGCCCTGTCGTGAGGCCCCCCGGGATCTCTGTCCGTGATCGTGCGAACCTTCCCCGGGAAAAGTTCGCATGATCACGAACCGAAATGGGCCGGTTCCGCCGGGCTGGCCGGACGCGGTCCGGCCCCCGGACACGACCGACTGGGAGCAGACCGCCTCGGCCTGGCTGCTCGACCTGTGCCCCGCCGACTTCCGCGGGTACGGCGTGCTGCGCCGCCAGCCCCTCGGCCTGGCCTGGCTGGCCTACCAGCACGTGGGGGCGCAGCGGCAGGCCCTGGCCCGGGGGCTGGGCCGGATCCGCACCGACCTCTCCCGCGACCTCCCGCCCGCCGCGCTGGACGACATGATCGAGGCCGTCGAGCACGAGCAGGCCCGGCTGATGGCGGCCTCGCGCGGGGTCGAGCTGATCGCGCGGGCGCTCCGCGGGGAGAGGTACATCCCGCGCCTGTGAGTGCCGTGACGGGTGCACAGGGTGATGGTGTGATCCGGTTGAATTACGAAAGTTTCGTGGATCTAATCCATTACGGGCACGGGTACGCAGCACGCCCCGCCGGGCGACCCTAGAATCGTGGTCGGGGCGGCGAACTCGTCAGCGGTTTTCGCCGTCCATCTGCACGTTCTGGATTCCTGGCAGCTGAGGAGATGCGTAGTCGATGGTGGCGCTCACGGACATCCACGGCCCGGACGACCTGCGAGCGCTCGATGCGACCCAGCTCACCGATCTGGCCCAGCAGATCCGGGCGTTCCTGATCCGCGAGGTCTCCCGCACCGGCGGCCACCTGGGCCCGAACCTGGGCGTCGTCGAGCTGACCCTGGCCGTGCACCGGGTGTTCGACTCCCCGAGCGATGCGATTGTGTTCGACACCGGGCACCAGTCGTACGTGCACAAGCTGATCACCGGCCGGCACGACTTCAGTGCGCTGAAGCGCCGGGGCGGCCTGTCCGGCTACCCCTCCCGTGCCGAGTCCGAGCATGACATCGTCGAGAGCAGCCACGCCTCCTCGTCCCTGTCCTGGGCCGACGGCCTGGCCAAGGCCAACCAGCTGACCGGTCGCGGCGACCGGCACGTGGTCGCGATCATCGGTGACGGTGCGCTGACGGGCGGCATGGCCTGGGAGGCGCTCAACAACATCGCCGTCGGCCAGGAGCGCAACCTGGTGATCGTGGTGAACGACAACGAGCGTTCCTACGCCCCGACCATCGGCGGCCTGTCCGAGCGGCTGGCCACGCTGCGCACCCTGAACAGCTACGAGAAGGTCCTCGACCTGGGCAAGTCGGTACTGCAGCGCGGGGGTACGCCGGGCCGGCTGGCCTACGGCACCCTGCACGGCATGAAGAAGGGGATCAAGGACATCGTGGCCCCGCAGGGCCTGTTCGAGGATCTCGGCATCAAGTACGTCGGCCCGGTCGACGGCCACGACCTGGAGGCGATGGAGTTCGCCCTGCAGCGGGCCAAGGGCTTCGGCGGCCCGGTCATCGTGCACGCGATCACCGAGAAGGGCCGCGGCTACGCCCCCGCGCGCAACGACGAGGCCGACCAGTTCCACGCCATCGGCATCATCGACCCGGAGACCGGTAAGCCGGTCAGCAGCAAGTCCGGCCAGAGCTGGACCAGCGTGTTCGCCGACGAGATCGTGAAGATCGCCGACGAGCGGCCCGACGTGGTCGGTATCACGGCCGCCATGCTGATCCCGGTCGGCCTGCACCGCTTCGCCGAGAAGTACCCCCAGCGCGTCTTCGACGTCGGCATCGCCGAGCAGCACGCCGTCACCAGCGCCGCCGGGATGGCCCGGGGCGGCCTGCACCCGGTCGTCGCGGTCTACGCCACGTTCCTCAACCGCGCCTTCGACCAGGTGCTGATGGACGTCGCGCTGCACCGCGAGGGCGTCACCTTCGTGCTCGACCGGGCCGGCATCACCGGTGACGACGGTGCCAGTCACAACGGCATGTGGGACCTGTCGCTGATGGGCCTGGTGCCGGGTATCCGGATCGCCGCCCCGCGCGACGCCGTGCGGCTGCGCGAGCTGCTGCGCGAGGCCGTCGCCGTCGAGGACGGCCCGACGGTGCTGCGGTTCCAGAAGGGGCAGATGGTAAACGAGGTGCCCACCACCGAGCGGATCGGCGGCATGGATCTGCTGCACCGGGAGGGCGACGAGGACGTGCTGGTCGTGGCCGTCGGCTCGATGACCGCCCTCGCGCTGTCCGTGGCCGAGGGGCTGAACCAGCAGGGCATCGGGGTCACCGTGGTCGACCCGCGCTGGGTGGTGCCGGTGAACGAGGCCCTGCCCACCCTCGCCGCGCGCCACCAGCTGGTGGTCGTGGTGGAGGACAACGGGGTGGCCGGCGGTATCGGCGCCCAGGTCGCCGCCGCGCTCGCCCAGGCCCGGGTGCCCACCGCGGTGCGCAGTTTCGGCATCCCGCAGGAGTTCCTCGACCACGCCAGCCGCACCCAGGTGCTGGAGCAGGTCGGCCTCACCGCGCAGGAGGTCTCCCGCGAGGTCGTGGAGCACTTCTCCCGGCAGTCCGAGCACGCGATGGCAGACGTCCCCCGCGCCTGATCGCGCCCAGAATCCCTCGTGATCATGCAAAATCTCCCCGGAGTTCTAGAACTGTGAGGCCAAGAGTTCTGGAACGCCGGGGAGGTTTTGCATGATCACGGAGAGGAAAATCGCGGAGGAGGCGGCTCCCTCACCGGGACGCGTGCCGGCCTCGGCGGTGCTGTTTCGGCACCGCCACCTCGTCGGCCGTCACCAGCAGGGGAATCTCCAGGCCCCGGTCGGGCTCGTCGGTGAGGTGCCAGGCGGCCTGCACGAAACCCGGGTCCATGTGCCGCAGGTCGTACCAGGCCCGCCGCCGGGTGGGGGAGGCCACGGCCCGCATGCCCACCCCGTCGCCCTCGGCCAGGTGCCGGCGCAGGGTGCGAGAGGTCAGCAGGGCCAGCACGTCACAGCCGCCGACCGGGCGGATCACCCCCTGGCGACCGTCCCGCGAGAGCCGGGCCGCCGCGAGAGCCCCCATCCGCTCGGTGTACTCGCGCAGGGAGGCCCAGGTCTGGAGTCCTGTGACCCCGACCTGCTCGGCCAGGGACGGCGCGAGCGGCACGCACCGGTCGGGCTCGTCGAGCAGGCCGTAGACGCCGTACCCGAGCTCCAGGGCCCCGCCGGGCAGCGTCTGCACCGCCCAGTCCGGGCCTAGATGGTCGACATGGCCGGGCGGCAGGGCGATCAGCCGCAGGGCGTCGCGGAAGGTGGCCGGGGCGTCGGCACCCAGATCGACGGCGACCCGGTGCAGCTGCAGCAGGGTGGCCACGCGGTGCCGGGCGGTCGCTCCCTCGGGCGCCTGGCCGCCGATGACCTGGCGGATCATCGACCAGGTGATCAGCACACCGTCGGCGTCGGGCACGAACACCCCGTCGTCGCCGGGCGTCAGGTCGATGTCGTCGATGACGCTCACGGCGAGTACGCAGCGGCGCAGCGAGGTTCCGTCTGTTCCGATGACGTCGGGCATGATGCCCACCGTAATAGCGGAGAGTGCCATCGAAGCCACCAGAAGCCGGTCTGAGGCCCAATCGTAAACGCTGTGTACCCGTGCGTCGGAAAATCCTTACTAGCCGCGCACCCAAGGTGACAGATCGTGCGTCCCTCATGGAACCCGCCGTGATTATGCAAACCTTCCCCGGGGAAGGTTTGCATAATCACGAACTGGGTGACGGGCTCAAACAGGCAGCGTCGACTCACCCGCCGGCAGGAACCGCCGGCCCAGCACGCGCTCGCTGTAGCCCTCGCGGTCCAGGTACGGCGTGATGCCGCCCAGGTGGAACGGCCAGCCGGCGCCCATGATCATGCACAGGTCGAGGTCCTGCGGGTGCCGGACCACGCCCTCGTCGAGCATCAGCCCGATCTCCTGGGTGATCGCGACCAGGGTGCGCTCGCGGATCTCCTCCCCGCTCGAGGCCCGCGAACCGGTCTCGAACAGCGCGGCAGTCTCCTCGTCCACAAATGGCCGGCCGGAAGAGTCGTACGACCAGATCGCCGGCTTGCCCGCCGCGACCAGCCGGCCCAGGTTCTCCGACACCCCGAAGCGGTCGGGGAAGGCGCCGTGCAGGGTCTGCGACACGTGCAGGGCGATCGCCGGGCCCACCAGGTTGAGCAGCAGGAACGGCGACATCGGCAGGCCGAGCGGGGCCAGCGCGTCGTCGGCCACGTGCAGGTCGCTGCCCTCGTCGACGGCCGTGACCACCTCGCCCATCATCCGGGTGAGCAGCCGGTTGACGATGAACGCGGGGGCGTCCTCGGCCAGTACGCAGGTCTTCTTCAGGGCCTTGCCGAGCTGGAACACCGTGGCCAGCGTGGCGTCGTCGGTCTTGCTCGCCTTCACCACCTCGACCAGCGGCAGCACCGAGACCGGGTTGAAGAAGTGGAAACCCGCTACCCGCTCGGGGTGCTCGAGGTCGGCGGCCATGTCCGACACCGACAGGGACGAGGTGTTGGTGAGCAGCACACAGGTCTCGGGCACCACGGCCTCGAGTTCGGCGAGCACCTGCTTCTTCACGGCGAGGTCCTCGAACACCGCCTCGATCACCACGTCGGCCCCGGCGAACGCGGCCTTGTCGGTGCTGCCCCGCACCAGGGCCTTCAGCCGGTTGCCCGCATCGGGGCTGAGGCGGCCCTTGAGCAGCAGCTTGTCGATCTCGTCGTGGACGTACTGCACGCCCTTGTCGACACGGGCCTGGTCGAGGTCGGTGAGGGTGACGGGCACCTTCAGCCGGCGCACGAACAGCAGCGCCAGCTGGCTGGCCATCAGCCCGGCGCCGACCACGCCGACCGACCCGACCTTGCGGGCCAGTGACTTGTCGGGAGCCCCGAAAGGCCGCTTGGCGCGCTTGTTCACCAGGTCGAAGGCGTACAGCCCGGCCCGCAGTTCCGGGCTGGTGGCCATGTCGGCCAGCGCCTCGTCCTCGGCCGCGAAGGCCTCGTCGCGGCTCGCGGTGCGGGCCCCGGCGACCAGCTCGATCGCCCGGTACGGCGCGGGGGCGGCACCACCGATCTTGGAGTCGGCGAACGCCCTGGCCTCGGCGCAGGCCGCGGCCCAGGTCGCCTCGGAGCGGTCCCCGGGCTCCCGGGCCACCGCGATCTCACCCCGCAGTACGGCCGACGCCCAGAACAGCGACTGCTCCAGGAAGTCGGCCGGCTCGAAGATCGCGTCGGCGATCCCGGCCTTGTACGCCTTGGGCCCGTTCAGCATGCGGTTGTTGCTGAGCGGGTTCTTGATGATCACCTCGAACGCGGCGGCCGGGCCGATCAGGTTCGGCAGCAGGTAGGTGCCGCCCCAGCCCGGGATCAGCCCGAGGAAGCACTCCGGCAGCGCCACGGCCGGTACCCCGCCCGAGATCGTGCGGTAGGTGCAGTGCAGGGCGATCTCCAGCCCACCGCCCAGTGCCGCGCCGTTCACGAAGGCGAACGAGGGCACCGGCAGCTCACCCAGGCGGCGGAACACGTCGTGCCCCAGCCGGGCCACCATCAGGGCCTCTTGGCGCGATCCGGAGCCCTTCATCAGGTTCAGGTCGGCGCCGGCGGCGAGGAAGAACGGCTTGCCGGTGACGGCGACGGCGACGATCTCGCCGTCCGCGGCCCTGCGCTGAACCACGGTGAGCGCCTCTTCGAGGCTGCGCAGCCCCCGCAACCCGAACGAGGTGGGACGCGTGTGGTCGAGTCCGTTGTCGAGCGTGATGAGGACGAGGGTGCCGGCGTCGCCGGGCAGGGCGATGTCGCGGGCCAGCGCCTGCGTCACCACCTCGTCCGGGGTTGCGGCCTCGGCCTTTTCGCGAAGAGTGGTCACGCCGCGGCCCCCTTGCCGTAATCGGAGTGGTGCGGGTTCTCCCAGATCACCGAACCACCCATGCCGATCCCGATGCACATCGTGGTGAGGCCGTACCGCACCTCCGGGTGTTCCTCGAAATGCCGCGCCAGCTGCGTCATCAGTCGCACCCCGGAGGCCGCCAGCGGGTGGCCCAGGGCGATCGCGCCGCCGTCCGGGTTGACCCGCGGGTCGTCGTCCTTGAGGCCGTAGAAGTCGAGGAAGCTCAGCACCTGCACGGCGAAGGCCTCGTTGATCTCGAACAGGCCGATGTCGTCGATCGTGAGACCGGCCAGCTTCAGGGCTCTTTCGGTGGCCGGCACCGGGCCGTAACCCATCACCTCGGGCTCGACGCCCTTGAACCCGTAGCTCACCAGGCGCATTTTCACCGGCAGGCCCAGCTCGGCCGCGGTCTCCGCGTCGGCCAGCAGACAGGCCGTGGCGCCGTCGTTCAGGCCGGCGGCGTTGCCCGCGGTGATGCGGCCGTGCGGGCGGAAGGGTGTCTTGAGACTCGCGAGTCCCTCGACGGTGGTGCCGGGACGCGGCGGCTCGTCGGCCACCGCCAGACCCCAGCCCTGCTCGGCGCTGCGCGTGGCCATCGGCACCAGATCGCGCTGGATCCGCCCGGCCTGGTACGCCGCCTGCACCTTGGCCTGGCTGGCCGCGGCGAACGCGTCGGCCCGCTCCTTGCTCAGGTGCGGGAACCGGTCGTGCAGGTTCTCCGCGGTCTCGCCCATCACCAGCGACGCCGGGTCGACGATCTTCTCCGACAGGAAACGCGGGTTCGGGTCGACGCCCTCGCCCATCGGGTGGTGTCCCATGTGCTCCACCCCACCCGCGATCACCACGTCGTACGCACCGAAGGCGATACCCGAGGCGGAGGTGGTGACGGCGGTCATGGCCCCCGCGCACATCCGGTCGATCGCGTAGCCGGGCACGCTCCTGGGCAGTCCGGACAGCAGCGCCGCGGTGCGGCCGATGGTCAGCCCCTGGTCGCCGGTCTGCGTGGTGGCCGCGACGGCCACCTCGTCGACCTTCTCCGGGGGTAGCTCGGGATGCCGTCTGAGCAGTTCCCGGATGCAGCGCACGACCAGGTCGTCGGCGCGGGTCTGGGCGTAGATCCCCTTTTCACCGGCCTTGCCGAAAGGGGTGCGGACGCCGTCGACGAAGACGACATCTCTGGAAGTGCCGGGCACGTGACCTCCCCAGAATCATGAGCCGGCTCAGCTGCCGCCGGCGTTGGCGTAACCACCTGAATGCTACTCGCTAGTAACAGTAGGCGTGAAACCTCTCCGTCACCCGTTGTGAAGAGATTGCCCCGTCGGAGGAGACGTTACGCGTTCCCCTGTTCGTGATCATGCAAAAGGTCCCCGGACCGAATCGTCGGTCCGGGGACACTTCGCAGGATCACGAACGAAAAATTGAGGACGAGGTGGGCACCGACGCGGTTACGCCCTGGGGGAGTCCTCGGTCGGTTCCGGGGCCTGCGTGTGCAGGGCCTCGACCAGGCGATCGGTGATCAGGCCGATCTGCCAGGCCCGGGCGCCGGCGGTCTCCAGGCGGGCGCGCACGGCCCCCTCGGTGATCTCCGGGGGCGGCGTCCAGCTCAGCCGGCGCACGGTGTCGGGGGAGATCAGGTTCTCCACCGGCATGCCCAGCTCACCGGCCAGCTCGCTCATCGACGCCCGGCAGGCCGCCAGCCGCGCGGCCGCGGCGGCGTCGCGCTCGGCCCACACCCGCGGCGGGGGCGGGCCCTCGCTGGGCAGGTGCTGCGGCGGCAGGTCGGAGTCGGCGAGGGCCTTGGCGTGGGTCACGGCCTCGGTCCACTGACGGGCGTAGCGGCGGGCGCCACGGCCGTTGAAGGCGGGCAGGGCGATCAGGCCGCTCTGCGTCGTGGGCATGGCCAGGGCGGCCTCGATGATCGCGGCGTCGCCCAGCACGCGGCCGGGGGAGAGGTCGCGCTGGCGGGCGATCGCGTCACGGGTCTGCCAGAGCTCGCGCACGGCGGCCAGGCGACGACGGTCGCGCACCCGGTGCATGCCCGAGGTGCGGCGCCAGGGGTCGACCCGCGGGGCCGGCGGCGGGGTGGCGGCGACGGCCGCGAACTCCTCCATCGCCCAGTCCAGCTTGTTCTGGCGGGTCAGCTCGGCGCAGACCGCGTCGCGCAGGTCGACGAGCACCTCCACGTCGAGCGCGGCGTACCGCAGCCAGGGCTCGGGCAGCGGGCGGGTGCTCCAGTCGACGGCCGAGTGCTCCTTGGCCAGGCTCAGGCCGAGCATCTCCTCGACCATCGCGGCCAGGCCCACCCGGGGGTAGCCGGCCAGGCGGGCACCGAGCTCGGTGTCGAAGATCAGGCGGGGGCGCAGGCCCACGTCGTAGAGGCAGGGCAGGTCCTGGGAGGCCGCGTGCAACACCCACTCGGCGTCGACGATCGCGGCGTTGAGCCCGCTCAGGTCGGGCAGGGCCACCGGGTCGATGAGCGCGGTTCCCGCACCCTCGCGCCGCAGCTGCACCAGGAAGGCGCGCTGGCCGTACCGATGACCGGAGGCTCGCTCGGCATCCACCGCTACCGGACCGGTACCTGACGCGAAGGCGTCGATGACCTGGTTCAGGGTCGCGATGTCGCTGACTACCGGCGGAACACCGTCCCGGGGCATGTCGAGACGCTCCAGCACGCGCTCTGCCGCACGCTCGCTGTCGGGGCTACCGGCTGCCGGGGCGCCGTCCGGGGTCAATGAATCGCTCCTCCCTTCGTCAATCGACACAAACCCCACCGTAGCCTGCCGCCTGCCGGTGTCGCCTGTTCTACTGCGTCACGTGCAGTGTGCGATGCGACTCGCCAGTGGCGGATGGGGCCAATGGGCCCTGCCACGAGAGCCGGACGGGAGTCCGGCCGACGTTGTCAGGGTGCCACCGATCGGCGTCCGTGTCCGGGGCAGCGCCGGGCCGTTGCCAGAGCGTGACCCTCGTCACTCTCCCGCTCCGTTCGGCGTTGCTGTCCCTATATCACCCGATCAAGGCGCAGAAATCGAGCCTTTTCTTCGGGAGACTCACAATTAAGGACGAGGTTGCCCTCCCGGCGCCCGGGGCGCCGAACGAGGTGGCCGGGTCAGGCGATGACGCCGGAGCGCAACGAGGTCGCCACCATCTCCGCGCGGTCACCGGTGCCGAGCTTGCGGGCGATCCGGGCCAGGTGGCTCTTCACGGTCAGCGCCGACAGGCCCAGGGCCACGCCGATGTCCTTGTTCGACTTGCCCTCCGCGACCAGCTGCAGCACCTGGATCTCGCGGGCCGAGAGCGAGTCGACGCCCTCCCCGCGATCGGCCGACGGACGCGGTGTCCCCGTGCCCGCGGCGGAGACCACGTAGCAACGGATGCCGGCCCCTACGGCGGCCCGCACGCTGTACGGGTCGTCGCTGGTCGCGACCACCATGCCGCGCTGCCAGCCGGCCTGACGCAGTTCCCGCACCAGCGCGATGCCCGAGCCGTCGGGCAGGCCGGCCTCGGCCACCACCAGGTCGGCGATACCGGCGGCGGCCCGCTGACGGGCCTCCGCGACGGTGTTGATCTCGAGCACGTGACGGGCGCCCATGGCCCGCAACGTGTGCGCCACGGTCTCGCGCACGGCGGGACTGTTGACCACGACCATCGCGGCGAACCGGCCCGGCCGCGGCACCGCCACTCCAGTTCGCTCCACGAGTGTGGTCACCTCAGCCTCCCAGGGTTGGCCCGGCCAGGCTGGACCTCAGCTGCCGGAGTGATTGCTCCCCAAGAGGGTCGGCACCGCCCGGTGTCGACTTGAGAACGGCGGGATCCGCCGGTGGGCACGGTCCAGAGCCCGGACGGCTAGTTCTCGCCACGGTTGAGGTCTCCCTTGTCCGTGATCATGCAGAACCTCCCCAGCGTTCTAGAACTCTGGCGGCAAGAGTTCTAGAACGCCGGGGAGGTTCTGCATGATCACGGAGGAGGTGAGGGGGCGCCCGCGGCGGGGGCGGGCCGGGGCCGCCGAGGTCTGGCGGGTCTGGCGGGTCTGGCGGGGTTGGCGGGGTTTGGCTAGGCCTTGCGCTTGCGGGGGAGGGTCGTCACGCCGGGGGCCAGGGGTGGGAGGCCGCCCACGGTGCAGAGCAGCTCCGACCAGGCGGTGAGATGCACCACGGCGTCGTCGACCGGGGTCCAGGAGGCCCGCAGCTCGATGTCGACCGTGGGGGTCTGCCCGGCCAGGGCGCCGAACGACTCCGACACCACGCGGGTGATCGTGCCGCCGGAGGCCCGGTGCTGTGCCCCGGCGGCGGACAGCGACTCCTGCAGCCAGGCCCAGCCGACCTGGCCCATCAGCGGGTCGGTGGCCAGGTCGCTCTCCAGCGCCGCGCGGATGAAGCTGACGACGCGGTAGGGGCCCTCCCAGGGTTCCGGCGACGACGGGTCGTGCAGCAGGACGAACCGTCCGGTGGCCAGGTCCTCGTCGTCCTCGGAGACCACGTCCGCCGAGAGCGCCAGGGCGAAGGGCGCGATCCGCTGGGGGGCGGGGACCTCTTCCAGAACTACTTCCGGGCGCAGCTTGGCGGCGCGCAGCCGCGAGACCACGTCAAGGAAATCCTCGGGGGTTTCGTCGGACATCCTCATGGCAGCCACGCTCGCAGCGTACGGTGACGGATCGCCACTATCGGGGACGACGCGCCCAATCCCGGGGCCGGCCCCACCCTTTTCGCGCACACCGTGTGACGACGAACGCCTCGCCGGGCGCCGGGGGTGTGCGCTGCGGTGCCCGCCCGTCGGCACGGACCAGGGGGAAAGACCTGAGAGAATCGGCCGGTGCCCACCGAGTCCCCCGCCCTCTCCGTCGCCGCCCGTGATCCCCGTCTGAACGATGCACCGCTGCTGTCCGCGGCGCGTCGCCGGCAGCCCCCGGTCACGCCGGTGTGGTTCATGCGGCAGGCCGGGCGCTCCCTTCCGGAGTACCTGAAGGTGCGCGAGGGCATCCCGATGCTCGAGAGCTGCCGGCGGCCGGAACTGGTCACCGAGATCACCCTCCAGCCGGTGCGGCGGTACGGGGTCGACGCGGCGATCTTCTTCTCCGACATCGTGGTGCCGCTGAAGGCCGTCGGCGTCGGGCTCGACATCAAGCCGGGCGTCGGCCCGGTCATCGAGCAGCCGTTCCGTACCCGCGCCGACCTCGAGCGCATCCCGCAGCTGCACCCGGGCATGATCGACGACATCGCCGAGTCGGTGCGGCTGCTCACCGCCGAGCTCGGCGCCACGCCCCTGATCGGGTTCGCCGGGGCGCCGTTCACCCTGGCCTCCTACCTGGTCGAGGGCGGCCCGAGCCGCGACCTGGCCAGGACCAAGGCCCTGATGTACTCCGACCCCCAGCTGTGGGCCGACCTGCTGGCCCGGCTCGCGCAGATCTCCGGCGAGTTCCTGCGGGTGCAGGTCGCGGCCGGGGTCAGCGCCGTGCAGCTGTTCGACTCCTGGGTGGGGGCCCTGCCGCTGGCCGACTACCTCGCCTTCGTGCAGCCGGCGTCGGCGAGCGTGCTGTCCGCCGTGCGCGAGCTCGATCCCGGCGTTCCCCGTATCCACTTCGGCGTGCAGACCGGCGAGCTGCTCGGCGCGATCGGCGAGGCCGGGGCCGACGTGGTCGGGGTGGACTTCCGGGTGCCGCTCGACGAGGCCGTGACGCGCATCGGCCCGGACCGCGCCGTGCAGGGGAACCTCGACCCGGCGCTGCTGTTCGCCCCGCGGGAGGTGCTGCGCGGGCGGGTGCACGCGATCCTGGAGGCCGGCCGCGCCGCGCCCGGGCACATCTTCAACCTGGGGCACGGCGTGATGCCCGGTACCGACCCGGACGCGGTGAAGTTCGTCGTCGACACCGTGCACGCCTGGAAGCCCGCGCAAGAGTAGAAATCCCCCATGTACTACCTCGTGTAGTACCCGCCCTCGATGCGCTCCGGGACACCTCGTACCGTCAGGCGTAGTGATCCCCCCGGAAGGGCCGTTCGACCCTGGCCCGGTGTACCCGGTGACCGGGGAGGATCGAGGCATGAGGAAGGGACTGGACACCATGGAGCAGACAACCGCGGTGCGGCGGTTAGTCGTGGTCGGTGGAGGTATCTCGGGGCTGGTCGCGGCCTATCGGCTGGCGACCCAGGCGGGTCCGGCGGATCCCGGGCCGCAGCCGGAGGGCCGCACCGAGATCGTGGTGCTGGAGTCGTCGCCCACGGTCGGCGGGAAGCTCGCGGTCGCCGAGGTGGGCGGGGTGACCGTGGACGTCGGCGCCGAGTCGATGCTCGCGCGCCGTCCCGAGGGCGTCGGCCTGCTGGCCGAGCTCGGGCTCGACGACGAGGTGGTGCATCCGCGCGCCGCGTCGGCCTCGGTGCTCTCCCGCGGAAACCTCTACCCCCTTCCCCCCGGCACGGTGATGGGTGTCCCCGTCGACCGCACCCGCCTGTCCGGGCTGGCCGGGATCCTCGACGAGGAGGAGGTGGCCCGCGTCGGGCACGAGAGCCGGCGGGAGGTCCTGCGGGTCACCGAGGACATCGACGTGGCGTCCTGGGTGACCTGGCGGATGGGCCGGGCCGTGGTCGACCGTCTGGTCGAGCCGCTGCTGGGTGGCGTCTACGCCGGGAACGCCGACCGGTTGTCCCTGCGCGCCACGGTTCCGCAACTGTGGCAGCGGGCCCGGGCGGGTCGTCCTCTGCTGGACGCCTACACCCAGCCCGAGGTGACCGGCCCCGGTGGCCCCGTGTTCGCCGGACTGCGCGGGGGCGTCGGGCAGCTGCCGCTGGTGCTGGCCCGCGGAATTGAGGACGCGGGCGGCGAGGTGCGCACGGGGGTCACCGTGCGCGGGCTGACGCGTACCGGGCAGGGCTGGCGCCTGGAGACCGGCCCGGCCGGCTCCCCGGACTTCCTCGACGCCGACGGCGTCATCCTGGCGGTCCCGCCGGCCGCGGCCGCCCGGCTGCTGGCGGCCGAGGTGCCCGCCGCGGCGGAGGGTCTGGGCGCGGTGGAGACGGCCAGCGTGGCCGTGGTCGCCGCCGCCGTGCCCCGCGAGCAGCTGGAGGGCGTCACCGGCACCGGCCTGCTGATCCCGCCGATCGAGAACCGGCTGATCAAGGCCGCCACCTTCTCCTCGAACAAGTGGCGCTGGGTCAGTGACGAGAACCGCTCCGAGCACCTGATCGTGCGGCTGTCGCTGGGCCGTGCCCGCGAGGAGACGGTGCTGCAGCGCGACGACACCGAGCTCTCCGACCTGGCCGTGGCCGAACTGAGCGACGTGCTGCGCCGGGAGGTGCGGCCGGCCGACACGAAGGTGGTGCGCTGGGGCGGCGCGCTGCCGCAGTACGAGGTGGGGCACCTGGACCGGGTGCATCGGATCCGCGAGGCTGTGGCCGGCGTACGGGGTCTGGCGGTGTGCGGCGCGGTGTTCGACGGCGTGGGCATCCCGGCCTGCATCGCCGCCGCCGACCGGGCCGTGCACGACCTGGGCACCACCGTGCGGATCGATCTGCGCACCCTGGCCAGCGGGCCACGGGTCTGACACGAGAGAATTGAAGAATGAGCCAGACTGAAAGTGCACCGCACACCGCACCCGACGCGGACAAGATCAACGACACCATCCGCTACACGATGTGGTCGGTCTTCGCCGCGAACCGGCTGCCGGACGAGGCCGAGGACCGCACCCTCCTGATCGAGGAGGCCGAGGCCTTCTTCGCCGGCCTGGAGGCCAAGGGCGTGCAGGTGCGCGGCATCTACGACCTCTCGGGCATGCGCGCCGACGCCGACATCATGGTGTGGTGGCACTCGGACGACATCACCGCGCTCCAGGCCGCCTACAAGGGCCTGCTGCGCACCGAGCTGGGCTCGTACCTGGAGGGTGTCTGGTCGAACGCCGGCCTGCACCGCCCGGCCGAGTTCAACCGCGGCCACGTGCCCGCGTTCATGTCGGGCGAGGACCCCAGGCCCTTCATCTGCGTGTACCCGTTCGTGCGCAGCTACGAGTGGTACATCCTGCCCGAGCAGGAGCGCCGCGACATGCTGATCGAGCACGGCAAGGCCGCCCGCGGCTACGCCGACGTGCGCGCGAACACGGTGGCCTCGTTCGCCCTGGGCGACTACGAGTGGCTGCTCGCCTTCGAGGCCGACGAGCTGCACCGCATCGTCGACCTCATGCGTGACCTGCGGGCCACCGACGCCCGCAAGCACGTGCGCGAGGAGATCCCGTTCTTCACCGGCCTGCGGATGAGCCTCGGCGACCTGGTCAACGCTCTGCCGTAACGGCTTTCGGCTGCGATTCGGCTGCCGCGGGCCGGTGCATCGGGATGTGCGGGATGCCGTCCTCGAGGTACTCCGGCCCGGCGGCGGCGAACCCGAACCGCGCGTACCAGCCGACCAGGTGGGCCTGGGCGTCGAGCACCACGGGGCCCGTCGCCCGGTCGAGGGCCGCGGCCATCAGGCGCCCGGCCAGCGACCGGCCCCGGGCATCGGTCCGGGTGCAGACCCGGCCGATGCGCAGGGTGTCCTGCGGGTCCCGGAGCACCCGCAGGTACGCCGTCGGCCCGGTCTCGTCGTCCAGCCACAGATGCTCCGTGCCCGGCTCGACGTCACGGCCGTCGAGCTCGGGGTACGGGCATTCCTGCTCCACCACGAACACGTCGACCCGCAGCTTGATCAGGGCGTAGGCCGTAAGCGGGTCGATACCGGTCCATCGGGAGCGGTGCAGGGCGGGATGCGGTGCTGCGGTATCTGGTTCGGTCACGCCCGGATGGTGCCACCCGGGCGCCCCTTCGGCGTAATTCGGCCGTCCGTCAGCCCTGGGCCGGCTCGCGGCGGATGCTGATCGAGTTGATGCAGTACCGCTTGTCGGTCGGGGTGTCGAAGCCCTCACCCTCGAACACGTGACCCAGGTGCGAGCCACAGTTCAGGCAGCGCACCTCGGTGCGCACGGAGCCCAGGGAACGGTCTTCGATGTACTCCACCTTGCCCTCGGCCGCGGGGGCGAAGAACGACGGCCAGCCGCAGTTGCTGTCGAACTTCTCGGTGCTGCGGAACAGTTCCACGCCGCAGGCGCGACAGGTGTAGACGCCCTCGCTGTGGTCGTCCCAGTACTCGCCGGTGAAGGCGCGCTCGGTGCCGGCCTCACGGAGCACCTGGTACTCCTGCGCCGTGAGCTTCTCGCGCCACTGGTCGTTCGTGAGCTGCAGCGGGTAGATCTTCTGGGTGCTGTTGGTTGCCATGACCGCCTCAACAAGGTTGTCCGCCGGGTAGTTCCCCAGCCTAGGGGCAGGCCTTCTCAAGTTTCGGGGTCACCCGTTCGGACGTACCGTGACAGCGAGTACAGAGCGCTCGTCCCAGTGCGCATGCTTCGGGGAGATGACACCCATGACCAGCGACACGAATTCCCGCCTGCCGATCCCCCCTAACGACCGGCCGACCAGAGATTCACTCCAGCAGCCGGTCAAGGGGGCGCCCATCGAGGAGTCGTGGCACGAGCAGGAAGCCCCGTCGGCCGTGGCCGACCCGGGCGGAACCGCCCAGGCCCAGCCCGCCCCGACGGCCCGCACCGCCCCGCCGCGCGGCTACGACGCGCCCACCCGCACGGCTCCGGCCTACGCGGACCCGGACTACGTGGAGCCCGGGTACGAGGCCGGTTACGCCTCCGACGCCCCGTCGCCGGGCGCACCCGTGACCCGTACCGCCAGCGTCTCCTCGCCGGGCCGGATGGGTTTCGGCGTCGCGGTTCTCGTGCTCGGTGTGCTGCTCGGCATCTCCGCCCAGCAGGCCGACGACGCCGGCATGATGCTGCGTGTCCCGGCGCTGCTCGCGGCGCTGATCATGGTGGCGCAGGGCATTCAGCTGATCCTGCGCGGGCTGCCGCGGGAGACCGAGGTCGAGGTGGTCGAGGTGATGGACGACTCCGACCCCGGGCACGCCCACACCTCGGTGCGCCCCCGCCCCTGGGCCGGGATGGCTGCCCTGCGCACCGATCCCGGTTCGCTGGGCCTGCCTGCCCTGGTGATCGTCCTGGCCGTCTGGCTGGGCCTGGCCGACCTGCGGGTCACCGACGCCTCGTCGTCGTTCAGCAGCCTGTCGATGCTGTCGGCGTTCGTGCTGTTCGCGCTCGGCTGGACGATGATCCCGCCGCGTCAGCGGTAACTCGCCCGTCCTGTGAAAAGGCCCGCCGTCCCGGTCCGGGAGGCGGGCCTTTCACGCAGTGGATCAGCCGAGGAAGCTGCTTCCGGCGTAGACGTGGAGCACGGGTACGCCGAGGGCCTCCCGGGCGCGGGAGGCCCAGTCGGTGTGGAACGTGTCTTCCACCGCGTGCGGGCGGGTCACGACCATCACCTCGCGCACGGTCTCACCGGCCCCGACCTTCTTCTGCAGCACGGCCACCGGGTCACCCTCGACGACCTCGCCGGTGGCGGGGGTGCCGGCGGCGACGAACGCGGTCAGCGACTGGGCCAGCGCCGCGGCGGCCCCGGTGCGGGTGGGCTCGTCGTCGCGGCGCACGGCCTCCAGGGCCTCGCGCAGCTGGAACAGGCTCAGGTGGTCGAGCACGTCGGCGAGCAGGTTGCGCTCGACGTCGGCCGGGACCAGCAGGTGGTAGGCGAGCTGCTCGTCCGCGTGCACCGAGGTCAGGCGGAGCGCGTCCTCCTCGCTCAGTGCCTCTTCGGTCAGAACCAGGATCGACGATGTCTCGGTCACGGTCCCAGCCTAATGGTCGCGCGCCATCGCTGATCACGGGGAGGTTCCGCATGATCACCGGCCAGAGCCTGTCCGTGATCATGCAAAACCTCCCCGTCACCGGACGGTGCGGGGGTGCCCGGCATCGCTGTGTGGGCGGGAGGTCGGCAGTATGGGTGTCATGAGCGTTGCGGAGACGGCTGGAGTTGCTCGATGAGCCCGCTCGGAGGGCAGCCGGTGCCGGACGGCGTGCGCCGGCTCGCGCTGGCCGCGGCGGTCGCGGGTGCCTCGTCCGCGGTCGCGGCGGGGGTCGCGGCGGCCACGGCGGCCACCGTGTTCGCCCGCCGGGTGGTCACCCCCGACGCCAACCGGCCGGACAACGTCGAGGTCGTCGCGGTGACGGACACGGCGGTGAAGTTCCGGGCCGACGACGAGACCACGATGCCGGGCCGGTACGGGGTCTGGCAGGACGGGGGGAAGACCCACGTGCGCGTGGGGGAGGTGACCCGCCGTGATCCCACGGCCGGCACCGTCACGCGTCCTCTGATCGGGGTGGACGCGGGACGGCTGCGTCCGGGGCGGGCCCGCCTGAACCACTACTACTACGCCGGTGACCCGTTCACCGCGCTCGGTCTGCCGTTCGCCGACGTGACCGTCGAGGGCGACTCGCTGCTGCACGGCTGGGTGGTGCCGGGGGCGCAGCTGAACACCTCGGTGTCCGCGACGGTGGGTACGACGGCCGTGGTGGACCGCGCGGCCGTCACCGAGGGGCGCAAGGCCGACCTGGCGTCGCTACCGCCGACCGGGAGCACCTGGGCGATCCTCGTGCACGGCCGCGGAGCCACCCGGGAGGAGTGCCTGCGGGCGCTGCCGGTGCTGCACCGGCTGGGCGTGACCTCGCTGGTCGCGGGCTACCGCTCGACCGCCGGGCTGCCGCTGACCGCGCCGCTGCAGACCGCGCGCTACCACCTGGGCGACACCGAGTGGCGCGACGTGGAGGCCGCGATCGTCTACGCCGCCGAGCACGGGGCACAGGAGATCGTGCTGGCCGGCTGGTCGATGGGTGGCGCGATCGTCATGCAGACGGTGGCCCGCTCGTGGACCGCCGACCGGATCAAGGGGATCGTGCTGGACGCGCCGGTGATGGACTGGCGCGACACGCTCGCCCACCAGGCCCGGATGAACAAGCTCCCGCCGGTGGTGGGCCGGCTCGGGCAGAGCGTGCTGTCGCACCGCTCGGTGTGGCGTCTGGCGGGCACCGAGGCACCCGTCGACCTGGACCGGCTGGACTGGGTCACGCGGGCGGCCGAGGTGCGGCACCCGATCCTGCTGATCCACAGCAAGGACGACGAGTACGTGCCCGCGGGTCCCTCGCAGAAGTTCGCCCAGGCCCGTCCCGACCTGGCCACCTACCTGTCGATCGACGGGGCGCGGCACTGCAAGGAGTGGAACGTCGACCAGACCGCCTGGGAGGCGGCCGTGGCCCGGTTCCTGCTGCGGTTGTGAGCCCAGGAACCACATGGAGGACGCGTACCCGCACCGGTGCGGGTACGCGTCCGCCATCAGTTGTTGGGAATGTGCTGGACCAGCCAGCGCCCCAGCAGGACGTCCTCGGCGGCGATCAGGTGGGCGGGGCGCGCCCGGACCAGGGCCGGCGGGCCGATCGCGATGCGCGGGCCGTCACCGGCCACCATCAGCGGCGCCCAGGTGAGGCAGAGCTCGTCGACCTGGCCCTGGGCCAGGGCCTGCCCGAGCAGCGACGGGCCGCCCTCCAGCAGGATGCGCCGGAAACCGCGCCCGGCGAGCACCCGCACCGCGTCGTCCAGGTCCACGTCGTCGTCACCGGCCACGATCACCTGGTCGCGCCCGGCCAGATCACGCAGCCGGGCCAGGTCGGCCTGGGCGGTGGTGATCACGAAGGTGGGGGAGGAGCCCTCGAACAGGCCGTTCCCGCCCGGCATCCGGCCGCTGCGGGTCACCACGGCCAGCGCGGGCGCGGGCCGCTGACCCCGTGCCCGGCGGCGGTCGGCGAAGGCCGCGTCGGTCTGCGGGGCGCCGTACCCCTCGGCGCGCACGGTGCCGGCGCCGACCAGGACCACGTCGGAAAGACCTCGCAGCACCTTGAAGGTCGCCCGGTCGACCGCTCCGCCGAGCGAACCGGACACGCCGTCCGGGCCGCTGGCCGAGCCGTCCAGCGTGCTGACCATGTTGGCTCGCACCCAGCCGCGCGAGGACACCGGCTCGGGATAGGCGTACAGGTCGGCCAGGGCCTGCACCGTGGGTTCCGGATCGGTGGTGAGGTTGCCGACCTCGGCCCGCCCCGGCAGCAGGAGCTGCAGCACGGTCACGCGGCCGTGCCCTCCCTCACCTGGCGCTTGATGCGCGCCAGCATCCCGGCCATCCCGCGCAGGCGCAGCGGGCTGACGGCCTCCGACAGACCCAGACGATGGGGGACGTCGTCGGGCACGTCGAGGATCTCCTGCCCGGTCAGTCCTTCCAGGCCGGAGGCGAGGATGCTCGCGAACCCGCGGGTGGTGGGGGCCTCGGGCGGGGCGTCGAAGTAGACGTGCGCCGGCTCGTCCAGGGTGGCGCCGGTCTCGACCTTCACGAACACCGGCGACTGGCACTCGCTGACGGCTTCCATCGCGTCGTGGTCACCGGCGTACTTCGCGGGCAGGAGGGGCAGTTCCCGGCTGAACTCCAGGAGCAGCTCGAGACGGTCCTTCTGGGTGAGCGCGTGGAAGTCGTCCACGATCTCGGTGAAGGCGGGGGGCAGGGCAGGGCCCTCTTCCGTGCTCGATGTGTCTGCCACGAGGCGATCCTGTCATGTCGGGCGACGCTCCGGGACACCCCGGGCTTCCGGGTGCCGCCAGGCGTCTGGGAATCTGTCGGGCATGAACATCGCCCGGAAGGGGCCCGGTACCGGAGCCCGGTCCCCTCGCGCCCGACTGCAGTCGTCCGCCCCACGTCAGAGCCTGAATGGAACCTGGCGGTTCCGGTGGTCCCGAGGGCTCGCCGTGGCTCCTGCGGACGCCTGGAACCAGCCGGAGCAGCCGGACTCCGGGGTGCCGGGCGACGACTGGACCGACATCACGGTCCCCGCCCACTGGGTCTTCGAGGGGCACGGCCGGCCCGCCTACACGAACACCCGGTTCCCGTTCGCCATCGACCCGCCCAACCCGCCGGACGAGAACCCGATCGGCGACTACCGCCTGGTCTTCGACGCCTCGCCGCAGTTCCGGTCCGGCGCCGTGCTGCGCTTCGACGGCATCGAGTCCGCGGCCGAGGTCTGGCTGAACGGTGAGCTGCTGGGTGAGACCCGGGGCAGCCGCCTGACCCACGAGTTCGACGTGACCGGCAAGCTGAACGCCACGGGCAACCTGCTGGCCGTGCGGGTGGCCCAGTTCTCCGACGCCAGCTACCTGGAAGACCAGGACATGTGGTGGCTGCCGGGCATCTTCCGCGACGTCGACCTGGTGGCCACGCCCGCCGACGGCATCTGGGACGCCTTCGCGGTCACCGACTACGAGGCGGCCGACGGCACCGGCACGATCGACCTGTTCATCGATGTCGCCGGGGCGGCCGGTGCCGACGTGCGCCTGAGCATCCCCGAGCTGGACATCGACCTGGACGCCTCGTCCGGTGGCGTGATCGGCGTCGGCGAGGTCGAGCCCTGGTCGGCCGAGAACCCGCGCCTGTACACCGCCACGCTCACGGCGCCGGGCGAGACCGTCACCCTGCAGCTGGGTTTCCGCCGCATCGAGGTGAAGGACTCGGTGCTGCTCGTCAACGGCACGCCGATCCAGTTCCACGGCGTCAACCGGCACGAGCACGACCCGGAGCGCGGCCGGGTGATGTCGCCGGAGCTGATGAAGCGGGACCTGCTGCTGATGAAGCAGCACAACGTCAACGCCGTGCGCACCTCGCACTACCCGCCGCACCCGGACTTCCTGACGCTGACCGACGAGCTCGGCCTCTACGTGATCCTCGAGTGCGACCTGGAGACGCACGGTTTCGAGGAGATCGGGTGGAAGCAGAACCCGAGCGCCGACCCGGGCTGGCGCTCGGCCTACGTCGACCGCATGCAGCGCACCGTGCACCGCGACAAGAACCACGCGAGCATCGTGATGTGGTCGCTGGGCAACGAGGCCGGCACCGGCACCGACCTCGAGGCGATGGCCGCCTGGACGCGCGGTTTCGACCCGTCCCGGCTCATCCACTACGAAGGTGACTGGAGCAGCACCTACGTCGACGTCTACTCGCGGATGTACGCCTCTCATCGGGAGGTGCGGCAGATCGGTGAGGAGGTGCTCGTCCCGGCTCCCTTCGACGCCACCGCGGCGCAGGTGCACCGGCGCTCGCTGCCGTTCATCCAGTGCGAGTACGCGCACGCGATGGGCAACGGCCCCGGCGGCCTCCAGGAGTACGAGGAGCTCTTCGACGCCTACCCACGCCTGGCCGGCGGGTTCATCTGGGAGTGGATCGAGCACGGCCTGGCCGTGACCGGCCCGGACGGGCGCCGCGGCTACGCCTACGGCGGCGACTTCGGCGAGGACGTGCACGACAGCAACTTCGTCATCGACGGCCTGGTCAGTGCCGACCGCGAGGTGCGGCCGGGTCTGGTCGCCCTGGCCCACTGGTACTCGCCGGTGCGCATCGAGGTGCTCGACGCGTCCGTGCGCATCACCAACCGCTACGCCTTCGCCGACCTGAGCGGGCTGCGGTTCGTCTGGTCGGCCGACGCGCAGTCCGGTGACCTGAAGGTCGGTGACGTGCCCGCCGGCCAGAGCGCCGAGGTACCGCTGCCCGACCTCGACCTGCCCGAGATCCTCACGGTGGAGGCCCTTCTGGCCTCCGACACGGCCTGGGCACAGGCCGGTCACCCGGTCGGCCGGGGCCAGCGGCTGTGGCTGAACCCGGCCGAGGCCCCCGCCGATCTGCACGCCCCCGCCCCGGAGGCGTTCGACCCGGTGACGCTGCGCCTGCGCTCGCTGGGCGGCCTGACCCTGGACGGCCCGCAGGTGGGTGTCTGGCGGGCCCCGACCGACAACGACCGTTACCCCGGCTGGGACGAGCGCGACCTGCCGCCCTACGCCGAGCGCTGGCACGCGGCCGGGCTCGACCGCGCCCGCACCCGCGTGGTGTCGTCGTCGTGGGACGAGGACGCGCTGCGGGTCGCCACCCGCACCACCCCGGCCGGCCGGGACTTCTCGGTCGACGCCGACCTGGTCTGGCGCCGGGTCTCCGCGACGGCCCTGACCCTCGACGTCACACTCACCCCGTTCGGCGCCTGGCCGGTCGAATGGGCGCGTCTGGGACTGGACTTCGTGCTCGAGGGCGCTCCGGTGGGTCTGGACTGGCAGGGTCAGGGCCCCGGCCCGTCGTATCCCGACCTGGCAGCGGGCACCTTCTGGGGCTCGCACTCGGTAGAGGCCGACGGCCTGTACACGCCGCACGTGAAGCCGCAGGAGAGCGGGGCCCGGGCCGGTGTGCGCGAGGCCCTGATCCGTACCTCGGGCGGTGCGCTGAAGGTCACGGTGCTCTCGGCCGAGGGTGTGGCCGTGACGGTCTCCCCGTGGAGCCGCGACACGCTGGCCGCGACCGCGCACCACCACGAGCTGGAGGCCGACGGGCGCACACACCTGTCACTCGACGTGTTCCAGTCCGGCGTCGGCACGGCCACCTGCGGGCCGGGCGTGCTGCCGCGCTACCGGCTCACCCCGCGGCCGGGCCGGGTGACGCTGCTGCTGGCGGCCGGAGAGTAGTCGCTCCCGAACGCAACGGACGCGTCGGTGGACCGGGCAACCGGTCCACCGACGCGTCCGTGATCCGGCCGGTGCTACTTCATGCCCGACGTCGCCAGCCCGTCGATGACCCGGCGCTGCAGCACGATGAAGAGGATCAGCACCGGGGCGGTGGCGAGCAGGCTGGCCGCGAGCACGATCGGGTAGTTCACCGTGCGGTCGTTGATCAGGGTGGCCAGGCCCGCCGACAGCGGCATGTCGTCGCTGTTGGTGGTGACCACCAGGGGCCAGAGCAGCTCGTTCCACGACCACAGGGTCGAGGTGATCGCGAGAACGCTGATACTGGGCCGGATCAGCGGCAGCATCACGTGCCAGAACACCTGGAACGGGTTCGCACCGTCGAGGCGGGCGGCCTCTTCCAGCTCGGACGGCAGGGCCAGGAACGCGGTGCGCATCAGGAACGTGCCGAAGGCGCTGAACAGGCCCGGCAGCAGCAGGCCGGTCATGGTGCCGAGCAGGCCCAGGTCTTTGATGATCTGGTACTGCGGCAGCAGGTAGACCTGCGAGGGCACCATCAGGATCGACAACACGGCGCCGAGCACCAGGTTCTTGCCGCGGAAATGCATGCGTGCGAACGCGTAACCGGCCAGCGTGCAGAACGCGATCTGGCCCAGCACCCGGATCACGGTGATGACGACCGAGGTGCGCAGCTGGTCGAGGAACGGCAGCTGGCGGAACACCTCGGCGTAGTTGCCCCACTGGATCTTCGCCGGCCACAGGTGCGGCGTCACCGACTGCACCTCGGCGTTCGTCGACAGGCTCATCAGGATCTGCCAGACGAACGGGAACATCATCACCACGGCGCCGATCGAGAGCACCAGGTGGATCCAGACGTTGTTGCGGCGGGGGCCGGCCGGCCGGCGCCGCTTCGGGGTCCGGGCCGGGGTGGTGGTCAGCTCAGTCAAGGTGCACCCACTTCTTCTGCAGCCGGAACTGCACCACGGTGGCCAGGGCCACCAGGACGAGTACGACCATGGCGATCGCGGCGGCCATGCCCTTCTCGTTGGTGACGAAACCGGCCTGGTAGAACAGGTAGACGATGGACATGCTGTCGAACACCGTGGGGTTCATGTTCGTGGTGCCGAGCACGGCGTAGAGCAGGTCGAACATCTGGAAACCCTGGATCACGCTGACGATCGACAGGAAGGCGATGCTCGGCGTCAGGAGCGGCACGGTGATCGAGCGGAACTGCCGCAGGCGCGAGGCCCCGTCCAGCTCGGCGGCCTCGTACAGGTCGGGCGGGATCTGCTTCAGGCCGGCACCCAGCACGATCACCGAGAACCCGATGAGCGACCAGAGGCCGACGATCGAGACCGCCACGATGGCCGCGCCCGGGGTGCTGATCCAGTACGGGCCGTCGATGCCGAACCAGCCCAGAACGTAGTTCAGCACGCCGAAGTCACCGTTGAAGATGATCCGCCAGACCATCGCCACGGCCGTCGGCATCGCCACGTAGGGCAGGAAGTACAGCACCCGGTAGACCGCGGCGCCGCGCAGGCCGGGGGTGTTGAGCAGGCTGGCCACGACCACCGCGATCGGCACGTTGAACAGCGTGATCACGGTGTAGATCAGGGTGTTGCCGATGGACTTGTACAGGTCGCCGTTCTGGAACAGCGTCTTGTAGTTGTCCAGCCCGGTGAAGGTGGTGCCGCCGAACACGCCGAACTCGGTCAGGGAGAACCAGGCGGTCTGGACGATCGGCCAGAGGAAGAACACCGCGACGCCACCCACGAGTGGTGCCACGAAGAGCCAGGGCCAGAAGCCGTCGCGGCGCAGGCCGCGTTTCCTGACCGTGGTGGCGGGGGCGGCACCACGCGGGGGTGACGTCACGGAACTCATACCGGTACTACTCCTTCGCGAGGGCCGCGTCCATCTGGGAGGCCAGGTCGGCCGTCACGTCCGCCACCGGCTTGGAGCCGGAGAACGCGTCGGGCAGCAGCTTGGTCTCGAAGGCGTTCCAGGCGGCCGTGTTGGCGCTGACCGGAAGCGGTTTGGCGTACTCGACCGCGTCCAGGAAGACCTGCAGCCCGGCGTCCGGCATGGATTTGGTGAAGGCGGCCTGGGTGCCGGTGAACGCCGGGATCACCGAGCCCGCCTCGCCGAGCGCCTGCTGCGCCTCCTGGCTGACCAGGTAGGCCTGGAGGGCGTGGGCGGCCTGCTTGTTCTGCGAGTTCGCGGCGACCAGGTTGGCGACGCCGTGGATGACCGTGGCCTGCTGCGCGCCCTTCGGCAACGGCAGTGCCTGGATCGACTTCTCCAGGTCGGTGCCGGCCAGCGCGGCCCGGAACCAGCTTCCGCCCCAGTACATCCCCAGCTTGCCGGAGGTGAACCACTGGTCGGCGGTGGTGTCGGTGAGCTGGGCGATGGTCGGGGAGCCGCCGGAGGCGATCAGGTCGGCCCAGAACTGCAGGCCGGCCTGGGACTGCGGGGTGTTGTAGCCGGATTTGCCGTCCGCCACGACGCTGCCGCCGGCTTCGAAGATGGTGTTGTAGTAGGTGGTCTGGCCGTCCATGCCGCCCGCGCCGCCATAGATGCCGTCGCTCTTGAGGGCCGTGGAGATGGCCGTGGCCGCCGTCTGGAAGTCGTCCCAGGTCCAGTCGGCGGTGGGCACGTCCACCTTGGCCTTCTTGAAGATCTCGGTGTTGATCCACACGCCGATGGTGTCCATGTCCTTCGGCACGCCGTACTGCACGCCATCCAGGCTGTACAGGCTGGTCAGCGCCTCGGGGTAGTTCGCGGGGTCGATCGCGCCGGCCTTGACCGGGCCGGTGATCGGGTCGATCTTCTTGCCGCCGGCGTAGAGCTGGAAGTTCGGGCCGTTCATCCAGAACAGGTCGGGCAGCGTGTCGCTGGAGGCCTGGGTCTGCAGCTTGGTCCAGTACTGCGCGAACGGGGTGACGCTGATGGCCACCTCGATGCCCGGGTACTTCTGGTTGAACGCGTCGATGTTCTTCTGGATCGCGTCGACCTGGGTCTGGTCCCAGACGCCGTAGGTGAGCTTGGCCTTGAGGTCGGCGCTCGGCTCGGTGTAACCCGCACCGGCGGTGTCGGAGCCGGAGTCGCTGTCCCCGCCGCAGGCCGCGGTGGTGATCATGACGCCGAGGCCGAGAGCACCGGCCAGGATGTTGCGGCGGGAGAGTTGGGTGGTCATCGGGGGGACCTTTCGCTTGCGCCGGCGGAGAAGTGCTGGAAGACGTGCGGGGGCAGTTCGGGGACGGTCTCCGGACGGGAGCCGTTGCGGAGGGACTGTGCGGCCAGGGCTCCCGCGGCCACCGCCTCGCGGGCGGCGATCGGGGAGACGAGAGTGGGGGCGCCGGTGGCGGCGTGCTCGAGGAACTCGGCCATGGTCAGGCGGTCGGCATCCTCGTGGCCCTCGACGACGCCCGGGATCGGGTACTCGGCGTCGCCGTTCGGCTGGTACAGGTGGCGGCGGTTCCAGACCCGGATCACGCCGCCGCCCGTGTCGCCGAAGTTCTCGACCCGCCCGTGCGTGCCGATCACCGTGTAGTTGCGCCAGTAGTCCGGCGTGAAGTGACACTGCTGGTAACTCGCGAGCACCCCGTTGTCCAGGGTCATGAGCATCATCGAGACGTCCTCGACGTCGACCACCGGGTTCAGCCCGGTGTGGCTCTCCGGCGGCCAGTTGTCGAACGAGAACCAGTCGGGCATGGTCTCTCCCGGCCGTTCCCGGCGGTCGGTGAGACCTGCGAACATCACCTGTCCGCCCATCCCGGACACCTGGCGGGTGTAACCGCCGGCCAGGTAGTGCACCACGTCGATGTCGTGACTGGCCTTCTGCAGCAGCAGGGTGTTGGTCTTCGAGCGGTCGGCGTGCCAGTCCTTGAAGTAGTAGTCGCCGCCGTTACCGACGAAATGCCGCACCCATACGGCCTTCACCTCGCCGATCTCGCCGCGCTCCACCACCTGGCGCAGCCCCTGGACCACGCCCGCGTGCCGGAAGTTGTGGCCCACGTAGAGCGGAGTGTTCGTCTCGGTGGCCGCCGCGAGCACCCGGTCGGCGTCGGGCAGCGTGGTGGCGAGCGGCTTTTCGAGGTAGACGGCGATCTTCGCGCGCAGCAGCTGCACCGCGATGTCCGCGTGCGTGTGGTCCGGCGTGGTGACGACCGCCGCGTCCACCCCCAGCGCGATCAGGGCCTCGACACTGTCGAGCACCTGCGCCCCGGGGAAGATCTCCGCACCCCGGCGTCGCCCTTCCGGCTCGGTGTCCACCACGGCCGTGACCCGCGATCCGGGCCGTACGCCGGCCACGTGCAGCCCGATGACCGAGCGAGCGCCGCAGCCGATAACTGCTACCGAGAGGCCTGATGTGATCATCCTGCGCAAGCTCCTGAGCGATTTTGACTGATCGTGGCTCCTAATGAGCGTGAATAGACAGTAGCGGCGAATCCCGGGTCCGCCTAGGGGTGTTCCGGTGCTGGATCCACAGAAGTAACGCGCACGCAACATAAGAGGGCTCGAACGGGGCGAAGGGGGCGCGCAAGCAGTACGAAAGGGGCACGTGGGGTGCCTCGCAGCCCTCGCAGCCCTCGCAGCCCTCGCAGTCCCCGCAGCCCCCGAGACCCCTGCGACTCCTGACCCCCTGGGGTCCGCCCGATCGCCGCCGCCCCCCTCGTGATCATGCAAAACCTCCCCGGAGTTCTAGAACTGTGAGGTCGAGAGTTCTAGAAGACTGGGGAGGTTTTGCATGATCACGGAAAGGTTGGGGGGCGGCCTTGTGTCACCCCGCGGACGGGACCGGCGGGCATCGCCGTGGTGGGCGTCCACCATCGGCCCTGGCCTGACCATGAAACCGCAGGTCAGCCCGCTACCAGCACCTCCACGCCGGCGGTCTCCATCGCGGCGTTGAGTTCCGGGGTCAGGGGGAGGTCGGTGACCAGGGTGTCGATCTGCTCCAGGGGGCAGATGCGGGCGAAGGTGGTCTTGCCGAGCTTGGTCGAGTCGGCGGCTACCACCACGCGGCGGGCGACGGCGGCGATCTGCCGGCTGGCCTCGCCCTCGCCCTCGTGGATGGTGGTGGCCCCGAAGCGGCCCGTCAGCCCGTCGACGCCGAGAACGGCCAGGTCCAGGCTGAATTCCCGCAGCGACGCCGCGACCAGGGGGCCGACCAGTTCGTACGACTGGGCCCGGGGCACACCGCCGGTCACGACGATCTTCACGTGTTCGCGCACGCTCAGTTCGTAGGCGATGTTCAGGGCGTTCGTGACGATCGTGATGCCCGGTGTGGACCCGCGGGCGAGCAGGCGTTCGCTCGAACCGAGCACGCGGGCGACCTCACTGGTGGTGGTGCCCCCGTTGAGGCCCACCGAGTCACCGGGCGAGACCAGCGCCGCCACCGCCCTCGCGATCGCCGTCTTGCCCTCGGCCTGGCGCACCAGCTTGTACTGCAGCGGCAGCTCGTAGCCCGAGCCGAGCGCCGACGCGCCACCGTGCGTACGGGTGACAAGTCGTTGCTGCGCCAGGAGATTCAGGTCGCGGCGCACGGTCGCGGGGGAGACGTCGAGTGCGTCGGCCACCTCGGCGATCGAGACGTTGCCGCGTTCGGTGACGAACTCGAGAACCTTGTTGAGGCGTTGCTGGGCCGTCATCTCTCTCCATCCGGGGGTCGTCCATGCTCTCACGCGGAGAGGGGTTGACTCGCTCTGTTCAATTCTGATCGTATGGCTCAATATTGATCAGAACTAGTCTGATATCAATCCCCCGACACCTGGGAAGAGGGCATGACCACCTTCGTCGATGCCGAGATCGCCTCGCAGCCGGATGTCTGGCAGCTCGCGGGCGCACTCGCCTCCACCGTCACGAACGACCTGCCGAAGAGCGGCGAGCGGGTGGCTGTCGTCGGGTGCGGCACCAGCTGGTTCATCGCCGCGAGCTACGCCGTTCTGCGCGAGAGCGCGGGAGAGGGCGTCACTGACGCCTTCGCCGGCTCCGAGTACCCCGCGAGCCGCCGGTACGACCGGGTGATCGCGATCTCCCGCTCCGGCACCACGACCGAGATCATCGAGCTGCTGCAGGGACTCAGCACCCCGAGCACGCTGATCACCGCCGTGCCCGACGCCCCCGCCGCACAGTACGCCGACGCCGTGATCGGCATGCCCTTCGCCGACGAGCAGTCGGTGGTGCAGACCCGGTTCGCCACCAGCGCGCTGGTGCTGCTGCGCAGCTCGCTGAGCACGGCCCCCGACCTGACGGCGCTGGCCGCGGACGGGGCCAAGGCGCTGGAGGCGCCGATCGACGAGCTGCTCGGCGCGAGCCAGGTCACCTTCCTGGGCCGGGGCTGGACCGTCGGCCTGTCCAGCGAGGCGGCGCTGAAGACCCGTGAGGCCGCCCAGTTCTGGGCCGAGTCGTACCCGGCGATGGACTACCGGCACGGCCCGATCGCGATCGCTCAGCCCGGCCGCCTGGTCTGGGCGTTCGGCGAGGTGCCCGAGGGGCTGGCCGACGACGTCGCCGCCACCGGCGCGACCTTCGTGCAGCACGACCTCGACCCCCTGGCCGCCCTGGTGGTGGCCCAGCGTTTCGCGATCGGGCTGGCGCACTCGCGGGGTCTGGACCCCGACAACCCGCGCTCTCTGACCCGCTCGGTGATCCTCACCGGAGATTGATCGGGATCGGCTGAGGGCGTCCGGCGTACAGGTGGAACGATCAGGGGCATGAATGGCATGAGCGGTGACGCCAGTAGTGACGGGCAGTCCGTCGGCATCGATGTCGGGGGCACCTCGATCAAGGGGGTGCTGCTGGGGAAGGACGGCTCGATCCTCGCCGTCCACCGGCTGCCCACCCCGAGCCCCGATCCCACCGGTGAGGGCGTGGTCGAGGCCGTGGCGCAGGTGCGTGACGCCCTGACCGGCGATCTGCGGGTGCCGGTGGGTGTCGCCCTGCCCGGGGTGGTGGACGAGGAGCACGGTCTGGCCGTGGTCAGCGTCAACCTCGGCTGGCGGGACCTGCCGATGCACGACCTGCTGGTGAAGCGGCTCGGCACCCCGGTCGCGCTGTCGCACGACGTGCGCGCCGGTGGGGTCGCCGAGGCCCGCACCGGGGCCGCGCGCGACGTCACCGGGGTGGTGGCGTTCGTGCCGATCGGTACCGGCATCGCGGCGGCCGTGCTGGTCGACGGCCGTCCCGTGGTGTCCGGCGGCTGGGCCGGGGAGATCGGCCAGCTGCTGATCACCCACGGCGACTTCGCCGGCCGGCGAGTGGAGGAGGTCGCCTCGGCCCGGGCCACGGCCCTGCGCGCCGGGGTGGCCAGCGCTCGCGAGGTGGCGAGTGCCGCCGCCCGCGGAAGCGCGGTGTCGCAGCAGGTCTGGACCGAGACGATCGAGGTGCTCGCGCACGCCCTGGCCGGTCTGAGCGCCACGGTCGCGCCGTCGGTGATCGTCGTCGGGGGCGGCCTGGCCCTGGCCGGTCGTCAGCTGATCGGCCCGCTGGGCGACGAACTGGCCCGGCTGCTGCCCGGTCTGCGGGTGCCCGAGCTGGTCGCGGCCGCTCACGGCGATGCCGCCGCGGCCGTCGGTGCGGCCCTGCTGGGTCTGGAGGTGGCCGCGTGAACGGCATTTTCGCGATCCGCCGGCTCGTCGACGCGGTCAGTCACGACGGTCCGGGCTGGCTGCGCATTGAGGACGGGGTGGTCACCGCCCGCGGCGGCGGCGAGCCGCCGTCGGCACCGGTGGAGACGCTCGACGTCGTCATCCCGGGCGCCGTCGACACCCATGTGCACGGGGCCGTCGGTATCGACCTGGCCACGCCCGGCGTCGATCCGCAGCCGGCCCTCGATCACCATCACCGGGCGGGCAGCACCACGCTCATCGCCTCGCTGGCGACCGGGCAGATCGACGACACTCGTTCCCGGGTCGAGGAACTCGCTCCACTGGTGCGCCAAGGTCGGCTCGCCGGGCTGCATCTGGAAGGGCCGTGGATCTCCCCGGCCCGGCGGGGCGCCCACAACCCTTCACTGCTGCGCGAACCCAGCCGCGCCGACGTCGCCGACCTGCTCACCGCCGGCGACGGCACCGTGCGCATGGTGACGATCGCGCCCGAGCTGCCCGGTGCCTTCGACGCCATCGACGAACTGGTCCGTGCCGGGGTGGTGGTCGCGATCGGACACACCGACGCGGACACCGACACCGTGCACCGCGCCGTCGACGCCGGGGCCCGCGTCACCACGCACCTGTTCAACGGCATGGCGCCGATGCACCACCGCCGGGCCGGCACGGTCGGGGTCTCCCTGAGCGACGACCGCGTCACCGTCGAGCTGATCGCCGACGGTGAGCACGTCAGCCCCGAGGTCATCGACGTGGCCCGCCGGGCCGCGACCGGGCGCATGGTGCTGGTGTCCGACGCGATGTCCGCGACCGGTCTCGGCGACGGGTCGTACGACCTGGCCGGCTCCGAGGTCGTGGTGGCGGGCGGCGTCGCGGTGCTGAAGGAAGGAAACTCCCTGGCCGGCAGCACGACCGAGCTGGTGCGGGCGGCGGTCGCGCTGCTCAACCGTGGTGTGCCGCTGCCCGAGGTGGTCGCCGTGTCCAGCGCGACCGCGGCCGGGGTCTTCGGCCTCGGCGGGCACTCCCTGCAGACCGGCGATCCCGCCGATCTGATCGAACTGCACTTCCCCGACGGTGTCGCGGAGGTCGCCCGGGTGGCCCGGAGGGGTACATGGCTCGGCTGATCGTGCTCACGCCGAATCCGGCCGTGGACGTGACCTATGACGTTCCGGCCTTCGACGTCGGTGCCACCGTGCGGGTCTCGCAGGTGCAGCGGCGTCCCGGCGGCAAGGGTCTCAACGTGGTGCGCGTGCTGCGCACGCTGGGCGAAGAGGCGGTCGCGGTACTCCCGCTGGGTGGGTCGGCGGGGCGGTGGGTCGCGTCGATGACGGACGCGGAACACCTCGCCTCCGAGGTCGTCACCGTGGACGGGGAGACCCGCAGCACGGTGGCGATCGTCGATCCGGTCGGGCATCCCACGCTGTTCAGCGAACCCGGCCCGGCGCTGTCACCGGCCGAGGGCGACCGCCTGATCGAGGCCACCGTCAAGCACTGCGAGCCGGGCTGTGTGGTGGTGGTCTCCGGATCGCTGCCGCGCGGTGTGGGCGCGGACTGGGTCGGGCGAATGGTCCGGGCCGTGCGCGAGGCGGGCGCCCGGGTGCTGGTCGACACGTCCGGCCCGGCGCTGATCGCAGCCGCCCGGGCCGGGGCTGATCTACTGAAACCCAATGCGGCAGAGGCAATCGAGGCGGTCGCACAGGATGGCGGTGGCGATAACGGGCTTGCACCGGCCGGTGAGGCCGACCGCCTGGTGCGGGCCGTTCAGTACCTCCAGAGTCTCGGCGCCTCAACCGTTGTCGTCTCCCGGGGAGCCGACGGCCTGATCGCCTTTCCCCCGGGCGCCGACCCCATCACCCAGCGAGCGGTGCGGGGCGTCACCGGGAATCCCACCGGTGCCGGCGATGCCGCCACCGCCGGGCTGGCCCTGGCCTGGGCCCGGGGCGAATCGACGGAAACGGCGTTGCGGCGGGCCGCCGGGCTCGGCGCGGCCGCCGTGAAGCAGCCCACGGCGGGCGAGGTCGATCTCGCCGATGTGCGGGCGTTCGACCAGCAGCTGTCAGCGGAATAGAGGAATTCAGATGAGCGCGCGCAAACCCGTGGTGCTGGAGCAGGCCCGGAAGAACGGCGTCGGTGTCGGTGCTTTCAACGTGATCCTGCTGGAGCACGCCGAGGCGATCGTGGCCGGGGCGCAGGCGGCGAACCTTCCGGTGATCCTGCAGATCAGCGAGAACTGCGTCAGCTATCACGGCGCGCTCGAGCCGATCCTGGCCGGGACCCTCGCGGTGGCCCGCCGGGCCGGGGTCGACGCTGTCGTGCACCTGGACCACGCCGAGAGCGAGGACCTGGTCAAGGAGGCCGTCGAGCTGGGCGTGCACAGCGTCATGTTCGACGCCTCGCGCGACGACTACGAGGTGAACGTGCGCCGCACGGCCGCGATGGCGCAGTTCTGCCACGCGGCCGGTGTCCACATCGAGGCGGAGCTCGGCGAGGTCGGGGGCAAGGACGGCGTGCACGCCCCCGGAGTCCGCACCGACCCGGCCGACGCGGTGTCGTTCGTCGCCGCGACCGGCGTGGACAGCCTGGCCGTGGCGGTCGGCAGCTCCCACGCGATGACCGAGCGCACGGCCCGGCTCGACCTCGACCTGATCGCCGGCCTGGCCCGGGCCGTGCCCGTGCCGCTGGTGCTGCACGGCTCGTCCGGGGTCTCCGACGACCAGCTGGCCGGGGCGGTGCGGGCCGGGCTGGTGAAGGTGAACATCTCCACGCACCTGAACGGCCTGTTCACCCGGGCGATCCGGCAGCGTCTGGAGGCCGACGAGAAGCTGGTCGACCCGCGCAAGTACGTCGCCCCGGGCCGTGACGCGGTGGCCCACGAGGTGGAACGCCTGGTGAAGCTCCTGGCCGGCCGGTGAATCAGGGGCGCTCTTCATGACGGGTTGTCGCGGACGGGGTCGGGGGTGCGCTGGGTGACCACGCGCACCCACTGCCCCATCTCTTCCTGCTCGATGCGGTTGATCGTCTCGACCAGCACCCGGTCGCGGGTGGAGTCGTAGTCGTACGGCTCGGAACCGATGGTGTAGAGGCGGCGTTCGGCGTTCACGGCCTCGCGCGCCCGGCTGAAGCGCACGTAGTTCTCGTGCCACTGGAACAGGTTGCGCAGTCCGGTCAGCACCACCAGGCAGGCGCCGAGCACCGCCGGCACGACCGGCACCCCGGGCGCGATCACGGCCGCCACCGGGATCGCCGCCGAGAGCGCCACGAACAGGACCTCGGTCAGGCGGTACCGGTTGCGGGAACGGTCGGCGTGCCGCCGGTACCGCTCGTACGACTCGTCGGCGAGCGCGGCCGCGTAGGAGGCGCCCTCCACGGTCAGCCCTGGATCTGCAGCACAGCCACGGCATCCGGCTGGAGCCGCACGGTTTCCTCGTCCACTGTCTGGATGGAACCCCAGGTGAGCCGCGGCACCGAACCGGTCGCCACCACGATGTCGGCCTCCGGGCCGATGTTCACCACGGTGGTGAACGAGCCGCGCCGCATGGCGATCCAGCTCTCGCCGTGGGTCACCGTGACCGCATCGAACGAGTCGTTCAGCAGGTCGGGGGAGGAGGCCCGCAGGGCGATCAGGTCGCGGTACCAGCGCAGCATCGCGCCGTGGTCGAGTTCGCCGTCCACCCGGCCGATCTCGGACCAGTCGAGCACGGACGCGTCGCGGGTCGAGAGGGCCTGCGGGTCGGGGACCTCTTCGGGTGCCCACCCGTGGGAGCCGAACTCCGCGCGCCGGCCCTGGCGCACCGCGTCCGCCAGTTCGGGGCTCTCGAACGAGGTGAAGAACTGCCAGGGGGTGAGCGCTCCCCACTCCTCACCCATGAAGAGCATCGGCGTGTAGACGCTGGTCAGCATGAGGGCGGCCGAGGCGGCCAGCCGGCCGGGGGCGATCGTGGCACTGGGCCGGTCGCCGGTGGCGCGGTTGCCGACCTGGTCGTGGTTCTGGGTGGCGACCACGAACTGGTGCCCGCGGTGCTTTCCCGGGGAAATCGGCTTGCCCCAGTGCTTCCCGCGGAAGGTGGAGTAGTCGCCGGCGTGCCGGAACGCCTCTTTCAAGACCCGGGCGAGCACCGACGCGGTGCCGAAGTCGGAGTAGTAGCCCTGGGTCTCGCCGGTGATGAAGGAGTGGATCGAGTGGTGCACGTCGTCGTCCCACTGCCCGGTCAGCCCCCGCCCGCCCTCGGCGACCGGCTCGACCATGAAGGGGTCGTTCAGGTCGCTCTCGGCGACCAGGCCCAGCGGGCGGCCGAGCTCTTTCGACAGGCCGGCGGTGCGCTCGGAGATCTCGGCCAGAATGTGCCGGGGCGAGGAGTCGACCAGCGCGTGCACGGCGTCGAGCCGCAGGCAGTCGATGTGGAAGTCGCGGAACCAGCGCAGCACGTTGTCGACGATCCAGGAGCGCACGCCGTGCGAGCCCTCGTCGTCGAGGTTGATGGCGTCGCCCCACGGCGTGGTGTGGGCGTCGGTGAAGTACGGACCGAACTCGCTCAGGTAGTTGCCGTCGGGGCCGAGGTGGTTGTAGACGACGTCGAGACAGACGCCCAGGCCCTTGCCGTGCGCCGCGTCGACGAACCGCTGCAGTGCCTCGGGCCCGCCGTAGGAGTGGTGCACGGCGTAGAGCCCGACCCCGTCGTACCCCCATCCCCGCACTCCGGAGAACTCGGCGACCGGCAGCAGCTCGATCATCCGCACGCCGAGCTCGACGAGGTGGTCGAGCCGGCCGACCGCGGCGTCGAGGGTGCCCTCGGGGGTGAAGGTGCCGATGTGCAGCTCGTAGAACACGGCCCCGCGGCTGTCCAGACCCGGCCAGGCACCGTCCGACCAGGAGTGCCGCGCGGCGTCGAACACCCGGCTGGCCTGGTGCACACCGTCGGGCTGCCAGGCGCTGCGCGGGTCGGGACGGGGGTCGCCGCCGTCGAGGGCGAACGCGTAGTCGGTGCCGTGCTCCGCCTCGGCCACGGATACGTGCCAGAGACCGGCCGTCTCGGGAGTGGCCTCCTGCCCCAGGGCCGGGTCGGCAACCGGCCTCAGTGGTTCACGGCGGTCGAGGCCGGGCAGATGAAGCATGACGCGACTGGCGCCAGGCGCCCAGAGGGTGAACTCGTGCACGGGTCCAGCCTCTCAGAAGATCGGCTGAAACACCTGCTCACGGGTTACGGTGGCGCATGCCTACCGCACTCGTGACAGGCCCCACCGCCGGAATCGGTACCGCCTTCGCCCGTCGCCTCGCGCGGGACGGCTACCACCTCGTCCTGGTCGCGCGCGACGCCGCCCGTCTGGAGACCCTCCGCGCCGAACTGGGTGACGCCGAGGTGATCGTGGCCGATCTCGGCGATCCGCAGCAGCGCCGGTCCGTGGTGGAGAGACTGACGGACGCGGCCCGCCCGGTTGATCTGCTGGTCAACAACGCGGGGATCGGCGGGCAGGGCGAGTTCTGGACCACACCCTTCGAGAAGCTGCACCATCAGCTCGAGCTCAACGTCACCGCGGTGATGGAGCTGACCCACGCGGTGCTGCCCGGCATGAAGCAGCGGGGTGCGGGTGGCGTGATCAACGTGGCCAGCGTGGCCGGGCTGACCCCCGGGAGAGGTTCCACCTACACCGCGAGCAAGGCGTGGGTGATCGCGCTGAGCGAGGGCCTGGCCAACGGTCTGCAGGGCACCGGCGTGCGGGTGCTGGCCCTGTGCCCGGGATTCACCCACACCGAGTTCCACGCCCGCGCGGGTATCGACATGGCCTGGGCCCCCGACCTGCTCTGGCTCGACGCCGGCTACGTGGTCGACCAGGGGTTGCGTGATCTGCAGAGGGACGCCGTGGTCTCGATCCCCAGTCTGCGCTATCAGGCGCTGGTCACCTTCTCGCGGCTGGTGCCGCGGGGCGTCACGCGTTTCGTCGCGGCCCGGCTGGGTGGCCGCTCCCGCAACTGACAGGATCGGTCCCATGGCGAAGAAGGCGAAGAACCAGCAACGGACGCACGACCCGGCTCATCTTTCCGAGTTGCTTCGGGTGGGGGAGGGTTTCGACCTTGCCGCGACAGATTCGTCGGGTACGCCGGGGTTCTCCGGCTCGAAGGCCGAGGGAGAAGCCGCCCTGGAGGCCGGGGCGGACGCCCTGTCCCAGCTACAGGAGCGGCTCTTCGCCGGGGGATTCAGCGGCACCAGCGCCGACCGGGTGCTGCTGATCATCCAGGGCATGGACACCTCCGGCAAGGGCGGCATCGTGCGCCACGTCGTCGGGGCGGTCGACCCGCAGGGTGTGCGGCACACGGCGTTCAAGGCGCCCACCCCGGAAGAGCTGGCCCACGACTTCCTCTGGCGGGTGCGGCCCCAGGTACCGGGACCGGGCCTGATCGGGGTCTTCGACCGCTCGCACTACGAGGACGTGCTGATCGTGCGCGTGCACGACCTGGTGCCCGCGGACGAGTGGGAGGCCCGCTACGACACGATCAACGCGTTCGAGGCCGAGCTGGCGGCCCAGGGCACGGCGATCGTCAAGGTCATGCTGCACATCTCCCCGGACGAGCAGCTGCGGCGCCTGGAGAAGCGGCTGTACCGGCCGGACAAGTACTGGAAGTACAGCACCGCCGACCTGGACGAGCACGCGTACTGGGACTCCTACCAGGAGGCGTACCAGGCGGCCCTGACCCGCTGCTCGACGGCGGTGGCGCCCTGGCACGTGGTGCCCGCCGACCGGAAGTGGTACGCCCGCTGGGCTGTTCAGAGCCTGCTGCTCAACACCCTGACCACGCTGGACCCGCAGTGGCCGGCCGCGAAGTTCGACGTCGAGGCGGAGAGGGCGCGCCTGAAGGCGCTACTGACGGCCGGCTGAACCTCGTTCGTGATCAGGCAAGGTGTCCCCGGGCTCTAGAACTTCGCTCGGCAGTTCCAGAACTCCGGGGATGCCTTGCCTGATCACCAAGGTTTTAGGAGGAGGTGGTGAGGAGGGCGACCGGGTAGGTGCTCAGGAGGTCGGCCAGTTTGACCGCGCCCCCCGGGAACTCCTGTCCGGTCAGCTTGTTCGTCCAGGTGCCCTCGGGGAGCACCACCACCGCGTCGCCCCATTCGCCCAGGGACAGCGCCAGGCGGGTGGCTACGGTGACCGCCTTCACCGAGCCCGAATCCGGGCCCCGGCCGAAGGCCACGGCGTGCGCCGAGGAGGTGGGGATCGGTGCGTACGAGCCGCCGGTGAACCAGTCCGGGTGCTCGCGGCGCAGGTGCAGGGCGGCGCGGGTGATGAGGAGCTTCTCCGCGTCGGCCAGTTCCTCGCCGGTGAGCCGGCCCAGTGACCCGGACTCGACCAGGTCGAGAAGCCGCTCCCGGTAGGTGTAGTCGACGGGGCGGCGGTTGTCGGGGTCGACGAGGGAGTGGTCGACGATCTCGGTGCCCTGGTAGACGTCGGGCACGCCGGGCATGGTCAGCTGCACGAGCTTCTGGCCCAGCACCGTGGCCCGCACGGCCGGGGCGGTGCGGGCGCTGAACCGCGCGACCGACTCCAGGATCGAGGTGTCGGCCAGCACCGAGCGCGCATAGGAGGCCACGGCCTCGTCGAACTCGGTGTTCGGGCTGGTCCAGGTGGTGAGCTGCTTGGCCTCGCGGGTGGCCTTGGACAGGTAGTCGGTCAGGCGCTCGGGCGAGATGCCCGGCACCGCGAGCAGCGTCTGCCAGAAGAGGTACTCGGTGGACGCGTCGGGATAACCGCCGGACGACCGGTACGGCGCGGCCGCCGCCGACCATTCCCGCACGGCCTCGGCCCATTCCGCCGGGATCTCGCTGAGCGGGGCCAGGGTGGCCCGGGCGTCTTCGGAGCGCTTGGTGTCGTGCGTCGACAGCGTCGTCATGGTGCCCGGCCAGTCACGGGCCAGGCGGGCGCTGAAGGCGTGGAACTCGTCGGTGCTCACGCCGAAGTGCGCGGGCTCACCGCCGACCTCGTTCAGCGCGATCAGCCGGTGGTAGCGGTAGAACGTGGTGTCTTCGATGCCCTTGGCCATCACCGGGCCGCAGGTCTGCTGGAACCGGGCCACCAGTTCGGCCCGGACCGGGTCCTGACCGGCCGCGACCCCATCCAGCAGAAGGTCTTTCACCAGGTCCAGGGCGGGGACGAGTTCCGGGGCGACCCGCTGCGCGGCGATCGTGGAGGCCCGGTCGATGGTCGCGACGGCCTCGGCCGGCGCGGCCTCGCCCGGCACCACGTAGGCCCGGTAACGGTCCATCGCCACGAGCAGCTCGACCACGGCCGCGTGCAGCCCGCGGCGGGTGAAGTCGGCCAGCTCGCGGTCGGCGTCGCAGATCTCCTCGAGCAGGTCGACCAGGCGCCGCACCTCGGTGTTCAGGCTGGAGTCGGTGATCTGGCGCTTGGAGGCCCCGACGATCTCCTCGAGGGTGCGCTCGTCACCGGTGAACTCGGTCAGCAGGTCGGTCAGCGGGGCGGCGCCGGCCGGGTCGACGAACAGGCCGCCGATCCGGTTCAGGGCGTCGTACCCGGTGGTGCCGGCGCAGGGCCAGTCCGTCGGCAGGGTCTCGTCGCCCTCGAGAATCTTCTCCACGACGACCCAGGCACCGTCGGTCGCGGCGGCCAGGTCGCGCAGGTACCCGCGCGGGTCGGCCAGGCCGTCGGGGTGGTCGATGCGCAGGCCGGCCAGCGAGCCGTCCTTGATCAGGGAGGCGATCAGCTCGTGCGTGGCGTCGAACACCGAGCGGTCTTCGACCCGCACCGCGATCAGCGTGGTGACGTCGAAGAAACGCCGGTAGTTCAGCTCCTCGTCGGCCGTGCGCCAGAACGCCAGCCGGTACCACTGCGCCTCGAGAAGCTCGTCCAGCGGCAGGTTCTCGGTGCCGGGCCGGATCGGGAACTCATGGTCGAAGTAGCGCACCACCGAACCGTCCACCGCGATCTCACCCGCGGCCAGCACCGTCGGCAGCCGGTCGCCGAGCACCGGCACGATGATCCGGCCGGGCGCCCAGTTCACGTCGAACCAGGAGGCGAACTCCGACTCCGGCCCGTGCTGCAGCAGCGACCAGTACGGCGCGTTCAGCCGGGCCGGCGTGGGCACGGCCATGTGGTTGGGCACCACGTCGGCCACGGCCGCCAGCCCCGCGGCCCGCAACGACGCGACCATCGCGTCGAAAGCCGGTCGCCCACCCGCGTCCTCACTCAGCTCGGCGTGCGACACCACGTCGTACCCGTGCGCCGAACCGGGGGTGGCCCGCAGGATCGGGGACAGGTAGGCGTGGGTCACCCCGAGCCGTTCCAGATAGGCCGCCCGGTCACCCACGTCCGCGAACCCGAACGAGTCGCGGACCTGGAAACGATAAGTGCTGACGGGCACGCTCACTCGGGTCGTCTACCTTCCAACGCGGGGAGCCGGGGTCGGGGTCAGCCGGGGTGCCGCCCTTGGCACCATGTCGATCGGTCGCTGCCCGAATCCGGCGGACTGGTCGCTGTTCGCCGACACAGTATGGCCGCCCGGGCCGGAACCGCGTTTCGACGTGGCCATCTGGTGCGGAGGGGTGTTCGCGTCGATCGTCGGGCGCTTCAGCACCACCACCGACCGGGCCACCACGTGCACGAGTTCACCCGGCGCGTAGGCGTCCCCGCCGTCCTCGGCGGTCACGTCGTCCACCGCGGTGTCGAGCAGCACCGTCCACCACGTGCCGTACTCCACCGAGGGCACGGTGAACTGCAGGTCTTCGTAGTGGGCGTTGAAGAGGATGAGGAACGAGTCGTCGACGATCTTGCGGCCCCGCTTGTCCGGGGCCATGATGCGCTCGCCGTTGAGGAACGTGGCGACGGCCCGGGCGTAACTCTGGTGCCAGTCGTCGTCGGCCATCGCCTGCCCGGCGGGCGTGAACCAGGCGATGTCACCGACCTCGCTCTGGCCACCGCGGGAGGCGGCGCCGTTGAAGAACCGGCGGCGGCGGAACACCGGGTGCTCGTGCCGCAGCCGCACCGCGCGCCGGGTGAAGGCCAGCAGGTCGTTGTCCGGCCCGGCCATCTTCCAGTCGATCCAGGCCAGTTCGTTGTCCTGGCAGTAGACGTTGTTGTTGCCGTTCTGGGTGCGGCCGAACTCGTCGCCGTGGGCCAGCATCGGCACGCCCTGCGACAGCATCATCGTGAGGATGAAGTTGCGCTGCTGCCGGGCGCGCAGGGCCTGCACGTTCTCGTCGTTGGTCTCACCCTCGACGCCGCAGTTCCAGGACCGGTTGTGGCTCTCGCCGTCGGCGCCGCCCTCACCGTTCGCGTCATTGTGCTTCTCGTTGTAGGACACCAGGTCCCGCAGCGTGAAGCCGTCGTGGGCGACCACGAAGTTGATGCTCGCGATCGGGTGCCGGCCGTCGTCCTGGTAGAGGTCGGACGAGCCGGTCAGGCGGGAGGCGAACTCGCCCAGCGTCGAGGGCTCGCTGCGCCAGAAGTCGCGCACGGTGTCGCGGTACAGGCCGTTCCACTCGGTCCACAGGGGCGGGAAGTTGCCGACCTGGTAGCCGCCGTCGCCCAGGTCCCAGGGCTCGGCGATCAGCTTGGTCTGCGAGATCACCGGGTCTTGCTGCACCACGTCGAAGAACGCGCTGAGCCGGTCGACCTCGTGGAACTGCCGGGCCAGGGTGGCCGCCAGGTCGAAGCGGAAACCGTCGACGTGCATGTCGAGCACCCAGTACCGCAGCGAGTCCATGATCAGCTGCAGCACGTGCGGGCTGCGCATGAGCAGGCTGTTCCCGGTGCCGGTGGTGTCGTAGTAGTGCGAGCGGTCGTCGTCCACCAGCCGGTAGTAGGCGTTGTTGTCGAGGCCGCGGAAGGCGATGGTCGGCCCGAGGTGGTTGCCCTCGGCGGTGTGGTTGTAGACGACGTCGAGGATGACCTCGATGCCGGCCTCGTGCAGCGCCTTCACCATCACCTTGAACTCCTGCACCTGCTGACCACGCTGGCCGGCGGCGGAGTAGGCGTTGTGCGGGGCGAAGAAGCCGATGGTGTTGTAGCCCCAGTAGTTCGACAGGCCCTTGGTGACGAGCGTGGTGTCCTGCACGAACTGATGCACCGGCATCAGCTCGATCGCGGTCACACCCAGCTCCACCAGGTGGTCGATGATCACCGGGTGGGCGATCGCGGCGTAGGTGCCGCGGATCTCCTCGGGAACCCCCGGGTGCGTCATCGTGAGGCCCTTGACGTGCGCCTCGTAGAACAGGGTCTCGTGGTACTCGCGACGGGGCGGTCGGTCGCTGCCCCAGTCGAAGTAGGGGTTCACCACGATCGAGAGCATGGTGTGGCCGAGGCTGTCGTCGGAGTTGAGTTCCCCGGTGCCGTCGGTGTTGGCGTCGAAGTGGTAGGAGAACAGCGACTCGTCGCCGTCGATCTGCCCCTCGATCGCCTTGGCGTACGGGTCGAGCAGCAGCTTGGAGGGGTTGCAGCGATGCCCGCGATCGGGGTCGAAGGGGCCGTGCACCCGGTAGCCGTAGCGCTGGCCCGGCCCGACGCTGGGCAGGTAACCGTGCCAGACGAAGCCGTCGACCTCGGACAGCTCGATCCGGGACTCGGTGCCGTGGTCGTCGATCAGGCAGAGCTCCACCCGGTCGGCCACCTCGCTGAACAGCGCGAAGTTGGTCCCGGCGCCGTCGTAGGTGGCACCCAGAGGGTAGGGATGGCCTGGCCAGATCTCCATGTACGTCCCGAATCTGCGTCTGGTGCGTCGATCAACAGGTGTGCGGAACCGGCACGTCCCGCCACGCTGCGCGAGGCGCCGGGAACACGTGCATTGTTGCGGCTCCCGCACCCCGATGCGGAGTGAGGGGGTGCCGACGCGCCGGTTGGAACCGGAAGCGGCCGATATGTCCAGGCCTGCGGGTGGGCCGTCGGTCCAGGGTATCCAGCCGATGGTGACCGTTCGTCGTTCTGCCTATCCGGGCAGTGAGCGCTCGACGATCATCCGGGTGGCCTTACGTCCCACCGGCAGGGTGCCGTAGAGGGTGCCGCCGCTGCCGGCGACCCGGGTGGTGAGGAAGGTGGACGAGACCGGTTCGGGGGCGTTGCGCACCAGCAGGGACGCCTGGAGCACCACCCCGAGCCGCTCCACCATCCAGCGCGCCCCGGCCTCCACCGCCGCCGGGTCGCGGCGGGCCTCGCGGGAGGCGGCCATCAGGAACCCGGCCACCTCGTCCATCGCCCGGTCCAGACGCGGGTCGGCGCCGCGACCGCGGTCGATCTCGGCGAGCAGCACCTCCATCGACCGGGGCTGCATCGCCATGGCGCGCAGCACGTCGAGGGCGCTGATGTTGCCCGGGCCCTCCCACAGCGGCCCGACCAGCGAGTCGCGGAACACCCGGGCCAGGCCGTGCTCCTCGACGAACCCGTTGCCACCGAGGCATTCCAGGGCCTCCGCCACCACCCCGGTCGCGCGCTTGCAGATCCAGAACTTGGCCACCGGCACCGCCGCGCGCAACAGCTCGGTCTCGCCGGCGTCCACCGCCGCCGCGAGCCGCATGGCCAGCACGGTCGCGGCCTCGCTCTCCAGCGCCAGGTCGGCCAGCACGTTCTGCATGAGCGGCTTGTCGGCCAGTGGCGAGCCGAACGTCTCGCGGTGCCGGCAGTGGTGTACCGCGCGGGCCACGGCCTGGCGCATCTGCCCGGCCGAGCGCAGCACGGCGTCGAGACGGCTGGCGGTGAGCATGCCGGTGATCGTGTGCTGGCCCCGGCCCTCCTCACCGAGCCGGGCGGCCCAGGTGCCGTCCAGCTCGACCTCGGCGGGCAGGTTGGAGCGGGTCCCGACCGCGTTCTTGAGGCGCAGCAGTCGCCAGGTGTTGCGTGATCCGTCATGGAGGACGCGGGGCACGACGAACGCTGTCAGCCCACCGGGCGCCGTCGCCAGCACCAGGAACATGTCACTCATGGGCGAGGAGACGAACCACTTCTGCCCGGTCAGCCGGTAGATGTGCTCGCCCTCGACCGGGCCGTTGCCGGTCAGGTCGGGCTGCGGGCTGGCGACCGTGGTGCCGGCCTTGGGGTCGGAACCGCCCTGTCGCTCGGTCACGGCCAGCCCGGCCAGACAGCCCAGCTTCTCGCCGGGGGCGCGGAACGCCGAGTCGTACGAGCGGGCAGCCAGGCGGGGGCGCCAGATGCTGTCCAGCTGGGCGTCGGCCCGCAGCGAGGGGATCGCCGCGTAGCTGGTGCTCAGCGAGGACAGGTGCCCGCTCTCGACCTGTGACCAGATGATCATCGCGGCGGCCCGGCCGGTGTGTGCGGCCGGCGGGGCGTCGGTGTCCCAGGCCGCGGCGGTCAGGCCCGTGCGCACCCCGGTCTGCATCAGGCGGTGCCAGGCCGGGTGGTAGTCGACCTCGTCCACCCGGCGGCCGAAGGGGTCGTGGGTGCGCAGCGTCGGCGGGAACCGGTCGACGGCCTCGGCCCAGCCCAGCGATCGCGGCGCCCCGGCCAGCCGGCCCAGGTCGCGCAACTTGGCCAGGTGCAGCTTGCCCTCGTGCCGCTCGACCGCCTCGACGAGCACCAGGTCCTCGGAGAAGACGTCGCGGTCGACCGGGGCGGGCACCAGATTCAGTGCATCGTCGGAGTCGGCCACGGACGTCACCGTACCCATGACCACCCGCTTATTCCGACAGGCCGGTAGCCGGGGCCGTGTCGGCGGCGCGTCGTGCCACCTTTCGTGTCCCCGGTGCTGTCGCCTTCCTGTCGCCCGGGGAACACGCCTCGTGTTCCTCGTCACCAGGCCGGGCGGTGTTCGTCCCATCCGTTACGAGTGCAGGTCGAAAGGTCTGTACGGTGACCGGCGTGGTCGCAGAGACGGGTACCAGTGGGCCGACGGCCACGGGGAGGGCAGTTCGGCCCTCCGCCGGGGGGTACGTCCGCCGGGTCCTGGCCCTGGTCTGGTGGCTGGCGGGCGAGACGGTCCGGATCTGCCTGCGCTACCGGGTGACCGGCCTGGCGGCCGAGGTGGGCTTCTTCGCCCTGCTTTCGCTGCCGCCGCTGGTGCTGGGGATGGTCGGCAGCCTCGGTTTCGTCGGTGACCTGATGGGGGACGAGGCGGTCGGCGACCTGCGTCAGCGGCTGCGTGAACTGACCCTGACCTTCCTCACCGCCGACAGTGTCAGCTCGGTCATCCTGCCCACGTTCGACCAGGTCATCGGGGCCGGGCGGGCCGACATCGTCTCCATCGGGTTCGTGCTCTCGCTGTGGTCCGGCTCGCGCGTGCTGAACGTGTACCTGGACACCGTCTCGATCATGTACGGGCTCGGCGGCCTGCGCGGCATCGTCCGGGCCCGGGTGCTCTCCTTCTCCCTCTACTGCCTGGCGCTCGTCGTCGGCATCGTGCTCATCCCGCTGGTGCTGATCGGTCCCGGCTGGCTGTCGAAGGTGATGTACGGCGCCCACTTCGACCTGCTCGGTGACCTCGGCGGTTCGGACTGGGTGTACTGGCCCGTGGTCTCGATCGCCGCCCTCACCGGCATCACCGGGCTCTACCACCTGTCCACCCCGATCCGCTCGCGGTTCTACCGCGACGTGCCCGGGGCTGCGCTGGCGCTGATCATCTGGGTGGTCGCCAGCTTCGTGCTGCGCTGGACCCTGAACGAGTCGGTCGGCGGCACCTCGATCTACGGCCCGCTGGCCACCCCCATCGTCATCCTGATCTGGCTCTACTTCCTGGCCATCGCGCTGCTCATCGGGGCCGCGCTGAACGCCGCCATCGACGAGCGCTGGCCGATTCAGGCCCGCGTCGAGGCCCGCGCCCTGGTGCGTGAGCGCCAGGCGGACGACCGCGCCGAGCGGGCCGCCCGGGGGGTCCCGCAGGACGAGAAGCCCAGCACCCTCACCCCGCTGGCCCCGCGTCACGACGAGATGGATCTGGACGCCGACCTCGTGGCCCTGCCGCCGGCCGTGCCCGGACCCCGGCCCGACCTCATCGCCGGACCCGACCTCACTGACCGGTCCGGCCTCACTGACCGGTCCGGCCTCACGAACCGCACCGACCTCACGAACCGCACCGACCTCACGAACCGCACCGGCCTCACTGACCGGTCCGGCTGGATAGATCTGGACCCGGCCGGCGAGCCCGGTGAGCGCACCCACTGACGTCCGCCCCCTGACCGGACACCCGCTCACCGGCGCCCACGCACCGGGTCTCGACGACGTCCGTCATCGGCCCGCACCTCGCCGGTAAATCAGGCGACAACCCCCAACGCGGTTCTTACTGTGGTGAGTGCGCCCGGGGAGGTCCCGGGAGCCGTCCCAGCCACCGCCGGCCCCACCCGGTCGTGGCGCGGGAGTCGCAGCGAAGCGCGCCCGCGCGCGGGGAGGAGGTCGAGATGTCCATACCCGTTCGGGAGCGACGTCCCACGCAGATCTGCGTGCGTACCCCTCCCGCCGCTCCTCCCGCGCCCGCCTGACCGGTCGGGCACCTTCATCCGAGAGGTACCAGCCATGTCTTCAGCGCGCCCGAAAATCGGTATGAACAGTTTCCAGCTGCGACGGGGAGTCGTGGTCCGTGTCGACCGGGGGGTGTCCACGGTCGAGTTGCCCGGCGGCGGTACGTTCCGCGCGAGCTGGGGCGGTGCCCTGCTGGGAGCCGTCCACCGCGATCCCGATGCCGCCCCGACCACCGGTGACCGCGTGCGGCTGCGGTTCTGGCCGGACGAACGGATCACCGTCGAGAGCGTCGATCCGCGCACCACCCTGCTCACCCGTGCCGACGCCGACGGCAGTTCCCGGCGGCAGACCCTCGCGGCCAACATCGACGTCGTCGCCGTGGTCGAGGGCCTGGTGCCCGACCCCGACCGCAACCGCATCGCCCGCCTCCTGGCGCCGGCCCGGGCCGGGGGCGCGCAGCCGGTGGTGATCCTGACCAAGGCCGACCTGGAACCCGAGGCCCCGCGCATCGCCGCCGAGCTGCAGGCCCTGAGTTCCTGTCCGGTGCACGCGGTGTCCTCGGCCCGGGGGACCGGCCTGGAGCAGGTGCGCGCCCTGTTCGCCGACGGGCGCACCGTGGCCCTGCTCGGTGCGCCCGGGGCGGGGAAGTCCAGCCTGGTCAACGCCTTGTCGGGTGACGAGGTCAGGCGCTTCGACGCCCCGCGTCGCGACGGCCAGGGACGCCCCACCACCGTCACCCGCGAACTGCGTCCCGTGGCCGGGGGCTGGGTCATCGACGGCCCCGGACTGCGCAGCGCCGGTATCAACACCGCCGTCGGCCTGGACGACACCTTCGCCGACCTCACCACCTTCGCCGACCTCACCACCCTGGCCGGGCAGTGCCGCTTCGCCGACTGCACCCACGCCGTCGAGCCCGGCTGTGCCGTCATCGCCGCGATCGGCGCCGGCGGCCTCCACCCCGACCGCCTCGACTCCTACCGCCAGCTCGTGGCCGAGGGATTCCGCCAGGAACTCCGCCACGACGTCCGCCTGCGTCAGGAGGAGATCCGCCGGCACAAGGTGATGCACAAGTCCCTGCGGAGGCAGTACCGGAAACCCCTGGACCGCGGCCGCTGGTAACCCTTCCCCGGACCCCGGACCCCGGACCCCGGACCCCGGACCCCGGACCCCGGACCCCGGACCCCGGAC